>DHVR01000022.1:0-40165 GCA_002412765.1 Leptolinea sp. UBA5203
GGGTACCGATCGGCGATCTTAACCCTGCGGCAGGCTTTGGACCTGTATGCCAATTTGCGCCCCGTGCGCAGCCTGCCGCATATTTCCCCAGCGCAGGGGATTGATTTTGTGGTGGTGCGGGAGAACACCGAGGGTCTGTATGTGCAGCGCGAACGCAGGGAAGGCGATACGGCCATCGCGGAACGAGTGATCACCAAAGCCGCATCGGCACGCATCGGGCAGGCGGCGCTGGAGCTGGCCGCCCGGCGGGCGCAGGCCAAACTGACCATCGTGCACAAAGCCAATATTTTGCCCGTGACGGATGGTCTGTTTCGGGATACGGTGCGGGAAGTGGCCGCGGCTTATCCGGGGGTGCAGGTGGATGAGCTGCTGGTGGATATCGCCTGCTTGAAAGTGGTCAGTGAGCCAAAACGCCTTGAGGTGATTGTCACCACCAACCTGTTTGGGGACATCCTTTCGGATGTGGCCTCGTATTGGGCAGGTGGGATGGGCTATGCTCCTTCTATTAATATTGGGCGAGATGCCGTGCTGGCCGAGCCGGTACACGGCTCCGCGCCGGATATTGTCGGTCAGGGCATTGCCAATCCGATCGCGGCGATCCTGAGTGCCGCGCTGCTGGTGCGTCATGCCTGGAAGGATGATGAAAATGCTGTTCGGATTGAGGGGGCGGTGGAGGTGTTTTTGGAACGGTCAGGGTTGGATGTGCTGGCGGGTAAGTTGGGCACGGATGCGATTACGGAAGGGGTGATGAAACAGTTGGCATAAATGAAATAAAGTATAGGGGCAAAGCATTTCATAAAATAGCCGGAAAAATGCGGTATGGTTGGAATGCTTTGCCCTTTGACGGAATGGATTACTATATGAATTTTTATAATCCCGTTTGATGTTGAGGGCCAAGCATTCGATAATGGGAAATCCAACCAAAGATCGCACGAATACTTTGCCCCTATAACGAAAGGATCAAGAAACTAGGCCTCGACAAAGTCCCCGCAGGGGAGGCTCGGCCAATGGCGAATTCGTTCCCTGAGCTCGTCGAAGGGTGAAATTGAACAAGATGGATTTTTATTTAAATTTCAACTGGCAGAAACAAATTCGATATCGCAGATGACATCTCGAATTGCACAATAACCCCCTCCAACCTCCCCCAAAATCCTGGAAAGCGGATTTTAGGGGAGGCTTTTTTGGCCTCGACACCTCGCCAAGCTCTCCCCTAACGGGGACTTAGCCACCGGGGTTCGACAAGCTCACCCACCGGGGCCGTCTGTTCCCTTAGCTCGTCGAAGGGTATTTATAACAAAACCTATATAATTCACTATAATGAATCAAAAAGGATTCCTTATGGTTGACTTCCTGGAAATTTACCGGCAGCAGGCTGGACCTTACCACACCATGATCATGGCAGAGGATTTTCAGCAGCATCTCAAACAGACCTTAACGGCCCTCTTACCCCATCAGCGAGCCCGTCTGCTGGACCTGGGTTCCGGCACCGGACGACTTCCGCGCATCTTAAAGGCCGAATTTGAACAAATCGTCGCACTGGATTTGCACCGCGCCATGCTCCTGCGGCAGCAAGGGGAAGCGAATTTACAATTGATCGAGGGGGACATGCGTCAATTGCCCATCCCCTCCGCATCCTTTGACGTGGTCAGCGCAGGCTGGGCGATAGGTCACCTTTGCGGCTGGTGCCCGCAGACCTGGAGGCAGGAGGTCAGCCGGGTGCTGGAAGAGATGCAGCGCACCGTCAACCCCGGCGGCCTGGTGATGATCATGGAAACCTACTCCACGGGGGCGTTGGACCCCGTACCGCCGACCCCCGGATTGGCGGCGTTATATCAATGGTATACTGGGGAATGGGGTTTTAAGCAGCAAGTGATCTCTACCGATTATCTCTTCAGCTCTCCCCAGGAAGCCAGGGAACAGATGGGCTTCTTCTTTGGGGAAGCGTTAAGCGAGAAAATCGAGCGCTATCAATGGCGGCAGGTGCCGGAATGGACAGGAATCTGGTGGAAAACCGTGGACTAAATCCTCAGCCTTGTTTCGGGTTCTCGCGACAATCCACGCAGGCCGTGCCGCCCAGTGCTTTGAATATCTGCATGGGGCAATGCGGCCGGCTGGATGGATCATCCTGCAAGGATTGCTGGATCAGGGATTTTAACGCCCCGGATTCCTGTGCGTTTTCGGACTGCTGGAGCCAGGCCAGCAATTGGGTGTAAAAACTCTTGATTTGATTGAGTTGTTCGCCTTCCTTTACAGGTTCCCCGGTAAAACCACTTAAAAGCGCGGATAATACCCCCAGGTTGTAGGTAAAAGCCTGGGGTTCCATGGCGTATGAGGACAGGGTTTCCGGCGCGCTGAATTGGGAGCCGAAGAAGGCTTGTTTAACAGGCGTGCTCATCTCTTCCAGATGGGAAGCCGGCAAGAGCAGCATCAGCGGCTCGCCCTGATCCGAGAACCGGATCATATCTGAGGAGATGGGGTAGGCGGCCAGGTTGTGGTAATGCACCAGATGCAGCATATGACAAAGTTTAAGCAGGATGGATTGCTGCAGCTCCTGGTGGGCATTGGTCTGCTGGTCATGACAGAATTCTTCAAAAGAGAGAGAGTGTTCACGATCCACCGGCCAACTGACAGCATCCTGTTGGAGAGGGCTGCTCCTGGGAAAGAAGATGTTGGCGGCGGTCAGTTGATCATCTACCAGCTGCGTGTCATTGACTTGCTTGAGAAACAGAGAATCTTCCCGCAGGGCAGGGGACAGGCGCAGGCTGACGGCGGAGTGCTTGGTGTGGGGATCATTGGTGGAAAAAAACAAACCCAGGGGTGTTTCTTTTTCTGGGTAACTGGTTGAGAAATTCGTTGAAGGATGGGTTGATAACATAGTTGTTTTCCATGATAAATGGTTCATTGTAGGGTTGGTCTAGCAGTGTGATTATATTCTATTCTCAGCGGTATTGAGTCCCTCATGATTATTAATGACCTTAAGAGGGATCGGGAAGGGAAAGTTATCAGTCGAATCCTTTTGTAGATTAGCGGATGAAATAGAGCGCTGTCAGGATACCTGCCACGGAGGTCAGGATGGTCCCCGGCAGAATGAGTTTCCCCAGAGTGCGGCTGCCGTTGGTCATCACAATGACGCCTTTGACGATGGTATTGGCAACGCTGGCGAATACAATACTGCGGCCAGCTACGGCCAGTGAAACAGAAGTGGGGTCCAGACTTAAGTTAGCCAGCGATAGGGAGATGGCATTTAAATCGGCCAGGCCTGCCAGAATACTGGAAAGATAAACACCTGCCTCGCCAAAATAAAGCTGAGCTGTGCGGGATATCAACAAAATCAGTGCGAAGACAAGACCAAATTTAATAGCCGGGCCCAAATTGAAGGGGTTGGAGAAGGCAATATTTTCCAACGACTCAGATTTTTGAAAGCGATACAAATAGTAACTGTAAGCCAGACAAACCAGCGCGGTGATCAGCATAGGGAGCCAAATGACCTGCAGCAGCTTTAGATTTAGAACGGCGATGATCACGGCTACCCTGAAAAACATGGTCGCCCAGGAGATCATGATGGCTAATCCCAGCGGCTGGGCCAGGGTATTGGCTTGCCTGCTGCGTTCCGAAAACCCCAGGGTAACGGCCATACTGGAAACCATACCGCCTAAAAGGCCGGTCAGGCCGATGCCTTGATTAGGGCCGAGGACTTTGATCAGCACATAACCCAGAAAACTGATCCCGGAAATAAAGACCACCAGTAACCAGATGGAGTAGGGGTTGAGCACATTGAAAGGCGCTATGCCGTAGGTGGTATTGGGAAGCACCGGCAGGACAATGGCGGTGATCACGGCAAATTTCAATGTCGCGAAAATGTCTTCCTGCGTCAGGGTACGCACAAATTGATGCATCTCAATTTTCAGGGATAACAGCCCGGTGGTTACCACGGCAATGGCCACTGCCAGAGCCAGGTAATTCCAATAACACAAGGCACCCGCCATAATGGTCACCATGGCGGCAAATTCGGTGGTCAGCCCGACATGTTTTTTGGAGGCGGTCACGTAATAACTGGCCACCAGAAATGCCCCTGTCACCAGAATGATGGCACCGAAGGCAAGGGCGGAATCCAAAATTTCGGTGGTGAAGGCAGCCGAACAGCCAATCAACCCCATCAGAGAGAAGGTGCGAATGCCAGCCGTCAATTTTCGATCCGGGTCGCCGTAGGCATATTCTCTTTGTAATCCGACCAAGAAGCCGATGATGAGAGAAGCACCGAAGCGGTAAAACAATGTGGTGGTATCCATAGCTGTCCTTTCTGACCCTGCTGGTATCCTTTAATTATACCTTTTATGTCAAGGTTTTTGAAATTGAGGCTAACGGATAGGACAGGATGGGAAAATGGAACCACGAAACACACCAAACACACGAAAGGAGGATGGAAAATTTGTATGCTAACGGGAATGGCAGGTTACCAAAACGATGAATCACAGGCATTAATAAATTGCGAAACATTGTAGGGGCGGGGTTGAGCGACCCTGCCGATCCTTCCCGTGCCTTGTAAACCCGCCCTGAGCGCCAATCCAAATGGTTTATGACAGGTAAAGGCACAGGGAAATTGCCAGGAACAATTATATTTTGGGCATACCTGAAAGGCAGGTTTACAAGATGGCCTCTGGATTGGCGTGTGGAATTAAACCTGCCCGGAGCGGCAATCGATAACGGCATGATGATAGATTAAGGCAAAAGAATATTGCCTAGGATTAAATATATTCCCATCATGCGGATAGGGCAGGTCTACAATAGGTCTTTCGGATTGGCGCCTGGTATCAGACCTGCCCCTACAGGTTAATAACCCCTCGTTTCGTAACCCAACAGATTGAATTTTGATGGGTGGCAATAATGCATTCCATACCAGCCTTTCTCCGCCACCCATCCTACGTTTGTCTTGTTGACCCGCCCACAACGTCAATCCAAACGATTTGATGACAAGTTGAGTCACAAGCACATCCTCTGTCTGCGGGGAGGCATTTGTTACCGATGGGGATCATCCTTTTGTACCCTGGAAATGAATAAATTCATCCCCGAATTTTACAAATTGCATCTTGAATTTGGGAAATTGTGGTGATACAATGATACAATGTGTGCGATTACAGGGATATGAGCGCCGAAGGATCACATGGTTTTAAAGAATTTACTACGCAGAAAAGCACGAACGATCTTAACCATCCTTGCCATCAGCATGGGGGTGATGGCGATTATTGCGTTGGGCTCCATGGCGGTGGGGATTGATGAAGGCTATGGCTCCATGCTTTCCGGCAGCAAGGCGGATTTGATATTGCATCAACCCAATACCATGGATGTCAGCTTAAGTGGGGTGGATGAAGAGATTGGCGAGCGCCTGTTATCCATGCCCGAAGTCGAGCAAATCAGCGGCATGGTGGAAGGGTATGTAAAAACCGATGCATCGCCCTACGTGTTCTTGTTTGGCTATCCAGCGGATTCCTTTTTGTTGGATCGTTTTCAATTGATCGAGGGAGTCGGTTTTTCAGACCCATTATCTAAACGGGTCAGCGGAAAACCTGTCCTATTGGGTTCCGCGGCGGCAGAATCTTTCAAGAAAGATGTTGGCGATACCATCCGAATGGGAAGCAGTGTTTATCGCATCATCGGGATTTATCAAACCGGAGATGCGTTCGAGGATGGCGGGGCTGTGCTGGAGTTACTGGAAGCGCAGACATTACTTGGGAAAAATCGGCAGGTGAGCCTGTTTTATATCAAACTCAAAAACCCGGAATTGAAAGAAGCCCTGATCGAGCGGGCATCTAAAATTTGGCCGAAGTATGTCGTCTCAGGAACCAATGACTTTGCCGATACCCAAATGATGGGCGATATGATGTATGTCTTTGTCTGGATGATCGCCGGATTGGCTATTCTGCTGGGGGGAATCGGCATGATGAACGCCCAGTTGATGTCAGTGGTGGACAGGACCCGTGAGATTGGTGTGCTGCGGGCTGTCGGCTGGAAGAGCCGGCGCGTGCTGTGGATGATTTTGCAGGAATCCATCATTGTGTGTATGCTGGGCGGCGTGATTGGGTTGGCCCTGGCCTGGGGTATTTTGTGGCTGATTGAAAAGAACACCGTCATGATGGGTATGGGCACTTCGAGTATTCGCCCGAATTTGATTTTTAATGCTTTTATGACCGTTTTATTGATGGGTATCGTGGGGGGGCTGTATCCAGCGTATCGGGCATCCAAACTACAGCCGATCGAGGCGCTGCGTTATGAAGGCGGCACGACGGGTAAAAAGGTCAAGCGGCTGCCCTTTGGCGGCTTGCCGGTACAAAATTTATGGCAAAGGGCGGGGCGTACCTTCCTGACCTTGCTGGTCATTGCGGTTACGGTGGGTTCCATCATGGCGCTGGAATCGATCATCAAGGGTATGTCCAACCAGCTTACTGAATTTGCAGTTGGCGCGGATGCACAGATCATGATTCGGCAGGCGAATATTGCCGATACCAGTTTAAGTGCTATTGATGCCCGGGATGGTGCCAAAATCAGCGCCATGCCGGAAGTTGAACATATCAGCGGTATGGTTTTTACGGCTGTGATGACCAATAACGGCGCGAGTTTCATGATCCTGCTGGGTTATGCGCCTAATGAATATGCCATTCAACGCTTCAATGTCGTCGAAGGGGAGCGAATCAACGGCAATCATCAAATCATGTTGGGCAGAAGGCTGGCTGAATCCCTAAAAAAGGGAGTTGGCGATTCGATAGACGTAAACGGGATGCGCTTTCGCATCAAAGGGGTTTACGAAAGCGATGTGGGTTGGGAAGATTCCGGGGCGGTGATTTCTTTACGGGATGCGCAGAACTTTTTAGGCCGTCCGCGAAAAGTGACCATGTACTCCGTCAAGTTGGTTGATCCCAAGCAGGCAGAGAAAGTGGTTGATAAGATCAATACGAACATTCCGGATGTGTATGCGGCTCTCTCGGGTGAATTTGCGGACCAGATGCCGGATATGGAAAGCATGGATGGCATGATGGGCGGGATTTCGTTTCTCGCCATTCTGGTTGGAGGTTTGGGTGTGATGAATACCATGTTGATGTCTGTTTTGGAAAGAACCCGTGAAATCGGGGTTCTGCGGGCACTGGGTTGGCGCCGCCGTCAGGTGCTGGAGATGATCATCACGGAGTCTCTCATTCTGTCAGGTTTGGGCGCTCTGGGCGGTATTCTGATTGCCTTAGGATTAACTCAATTGATGGTCTCCACGCCCGCAATTGCCGATTTGGTAGCCTTCCAATGGACGGCAGGGATATTTATCCGGGCGATTTTGGTGGCTCTCGTACTGGGTCTGGTGGGGGGGCTTTACCCTGCATATCGGGCGACCAAAATGCAGCCCGTTGAGGCGCTGCGTTATGAATAAGGGGACGGGTAGTTTAGGAGGATTGGCGATGAAACTTAAAAATAAATGGATATTAGCGGCTGGGGTTGTTTTACTGGTGGCCGTACTGGGCTATGGCTGCCAGGCAAAGGGATCAGAAACGGAACCCACGCTGGCAGCAGATGTACAAGAGACCTTTATTCCCATGGTCAGTGCCACTGGAAAAGTATTGCCCAAGGAATGGGCGATGATGAGCCTGCCGGTGGCTGGCATTCTGGATGAGATCAAGGTGACAGAGGGTGAGGTCGCGAAAAAGGATGCCGTCATTGTGCGCCTGGATGGTTATGATCAGATGATGGCCGTGGTAAAGAACGCCGAAGTGAATTATTTATCCGCCACCCAGCAATTAAATGACTTTTATGATCGCCAGGATGTTGTGCTTGCAGAAGCGAACATGGCGGTTGCCAAGGCGCAAACTGAATTGGAAGAAGCCGAAAAAAATAGGGGCCGAAAAGATTATCGCCGCACCAGTGATAATACCCTGGATGGTATCCGTGCGGATTTGGTGGTTGCGGAACAGGCGGTAAAGGATGCGGAAGAGTACTATTCGTATTTTGAAAACCACAAAAATGCAGATGATCCGGATCGGGCCCGGGCTTTAAGCGCCCTGGTGGCGGTTAAAAAAGCCCGTGACAAAGCCATGTATAACCTGAACTACGCCCTGGGTTATCCGGATGCGGAAGAACTGGCTGAGGCGGACGCCAGGGTGATGATGGCAGAAGCCAACCTGGCTTTTTATCAGCAAGAATTAGCCAAACTGAATGCCGGACCTGATCCTGAAATGGAAGCCCTCTTAAAAGCCCAGCAGGATAATGCCAAAGCGCAATTGACTGCGGCGCAAGCTAACCTGGCTAACCTGGAATTGCGCGCTCCCTTCAGTGGGACGGTCGGGAAACTTTATTATCGGGTTAACGAATGGGTCACCCCAGGCTCACCAGTGGTGATGTTTGCCAATTTGGATTCCTTCCTGGTGGAAACCACGGATTTAAGTGAGATTGATGTGGCTCAGATACAGCTTGGAGCGCCCGCCAAAATCACTTATGATGCCTTACCGGATGTGGTTACCACGGCCAAGGTGGTTTTTATTGCCTCCAAAGCGGAACAGGGTTCCGGGGTGAATTATGTAGTGCGCCTAGAACTGGATGAAATTCCGGCTGGCTTGAAATGGGACATGACCGCTTTTGTGGATATTGAGATCAAGCCCTAAATCCGGATGGATCTCAGGAGAAGTCGTATGAGTGAAAACAAAGCATGGGTCATTGAAACTCACGACCTGGATCGTGTTTATGGCGATGGGGATTTGATCCGGGCGCTGGATAAGGTGAATATTCGGATCGCCGCCGGCGAGCTGGTCTCCGTGATGGGGCCGAGCGGCAGCGGAAAGAGTACCCTGTTAAACGTCATTGGCGCGCTGGACAGACCTACAGGCGGGGATATCTTTGTCAACGGCGAAAACCTGGCCACGATCACCGATCTGGATAATTTCCGCGCTCGCTCGGTGGGGTTTATTTTTCAGTTGCATAATCTGTTACCCACCTTGACGGCCCGTGAGAATGTGGAAATCCCCATGACGGGGCATGTTCCCGCAGCGGAGCGCGGAAAACGCGCCAAAGAGCTGCTGGATCTGGTGGGCATGGCCGACCGCATGAATCACCTGCCCGGGCAGCTTTCCGGCGGGCAGCGCCAGCGGGTTGCCATTGCGCGGGCTCTGGCCAATAACCCGCCACTGGTGTTGGCGGATGAACCCACCGGCTCGCTGGATACCGCCAACGGTCAGGAATTGATGCGTCTGCTGCGGGACTTGAATGAGGAGCAGGGCACCACCTTTGTGGTCGTGACGCATGATCCGGCGGTTGCCCGTCAAACCAAACGCGTGCTGGTCATGCAGGACGGCAAAATCGTGCGCGAAGATATCATCGGCTCCCCGGATGAAGAGGACTTGAAGATGTGGCGGCACAGCAATTTGGGAAAACAAATCCTGGCGGGAACGGAGCTGCATTTATTGGAGGAAAAACTATCCAGCAGTGAGCTGAAGGCAGTCAAAAAGGCGCTCTCGGTGGCTAATGGCAAATCATAGGATAGGGGGCACCGTAGGGGCGACCGGCCGGTCGAACCATGGGTATCAAGTTAAGGAAATAAATTGACATCGTCACCCAATAATTACCTGTAGGGGCCAAGCATTTCAAAAAGAGGCTGGAAAATCACGGCATTTTTGAAATGCTTTGCCCTAGCTCGGATGGAATTTTCACAGGAAAGTGGAAAATCCTGTTTGGCGGGCAGGGCAAAGCATTCGACAGAAGGGACTGATATCTGAAGCCGTTCCGAATGCTTGGCCCCTACGGCGAATGATAGAGAATTTAAATCTGATCCTGGAATTGCCTTAGAACAAGAAGAATATGATATGAAAATCCACTGATACACGATAAATGTCAGTAGAGGAACCCTCACATTTACTGAACTATACGCTGGTTCATGGATCGCAAATAATTGGCTTAATTTGATTGACTCGGAATATTCGTTAATTATTTCTTGAGTTGATGCGCATTGTCCGGCCGTTCGCCCTGATGATGGGGGGGAACCGGCGTCTGGTATTGCGCTCTTGTTCCTTTAGAATATGGAGATCTTATTCTCCTGCCACAAACCACCCACTCCTGCACCTCCCCCCAAAATCCGCAGATTTGAGTTCCATCATGGTTGCTGCTGGATTTTTAGGGGAGGAAGACACGTAGGGTGCGTTTGCTACGCCCCATTTTGTGATGGAAAAAACATCGCATTGCTAACGATAATTGGATAAAAATAGTATCAAATTCATTTCGGTATCAAAGATATAACCGTAGGGCGAACGGCCGTTTGCCTCTACAGCAATCAATTTATGAAATATGTGACGAATCATTCAAGTCAAATTATTTATTTGTATTCCGTGAACCAGCGTATTGCCCAGCAAATGTTGGGGTAGGTTTTTGAAAGCAGCTATGATGGGCTCGGCTTATAAAACCTACCCCTACAGGCTATTATCTGGAAACAATGGTTATTTTGAAATATTTTCCCCTAGGTTGATGCCTATGGGACGCCCATCTGGTCGCCTTGATGCTGGATGGAACCGGCGTCTGGTCTTGCCGATGATGATGTATTGAATCCCAGACATGGTCTGACACTCTTGTTTCCAAGGAATTTAGCGAAATTAACTACCTGCCACAAACCACCCCCTCCTGCACCTCCCCCAAAAATCCATAAATTTGGTTTCCCAATTTATTTGTCCTTGGATTTTTAGGGGAGGAAGAGCTGGCGCTTTAAATTTCTTCCACCAGAATCATCTGCGCCATGGGGTTTCCGAGAGTAATCTTCTCAGGCTGGGCAGCAGATTGGAGGATCAACGTCTGGTTATACACTTGATGTTCCAGCACCTGAATTTGGGTACCTGGAATCAACTCCAGTTGTTCCAGAAATTGCAGTGCTTCGCGTGTGCTGTGATAGTGAATGATACGCCGGATCAATAGATTCCTGCCGGTGCTGGCCTGGATCAACGGTTTCCATCCCCTGGTTGGTGGCGTATCCCCCAGCAGGGGCATGCCAAACGGGGAGAATTGAACATTTTTGAATTTCTTGTTCAGGTACGATTCCGTTTCTTGGGAGATGGCGTGCTCGATGCGGTGGGCTTCGTCATGGATACTGGATAAGGGCATCCCCAGAACTTCAAAAAGCAGACATTCCACCAGATTATGGCGGCGAACCACTGCCAGGGCGGCTGTTTGGCCTTTTTCCGTCAGGGTGATTTGTTTCTTATCCCCCGTTGAGATCCAGCCGTCTCTTTCCATGCGCTGCAGGGTGGCGGTGACCGTCGGGGCGGAGACGCCTAAATAATCCGCCAGTTTGGCCCCGGTGATTTTCTCCTGATCGAATGAGATGGAAAAAATCAGGCTTAAGTAATCTTCAATTGTGGGAGTAGGCTGCTGAGCGTCCATTTTTATCCTTTGACCCTGATTTATCCATTTTACCTTATTCTGCCATTTGAACCATAGGCTTACAGCTATTATGCGATAAAATGATAGAGATGCACAATTAAGAATTCATTTTCGATTAAAATAAAGCTATTAACTATTCTACAGTACGGGGAAGGTACCATGAAATACGAATTTTCCTTACCAGGGTTTGAACAACAATCTCTTCATCTTGATGTTCGATTTCTCTTACGGCCGAGGATTCTTATCAACCGGAAGGTGGTTAAAAGTCCAGGTAAATGGAATGAAGTTGCCTTACGCCGGGATGATGGACTCACTTCCATGGTGTCCATTGTCAATCAATTTCCCGACCCGGTCCCTACTCTGAGGATGGATGAGGAGACTCATTTTGTCGTCCCGAATTTGACCTTTTGGAATTACCTTTGGGCTCTGCTGCCGATTGTTTTGTGGTTTACAATTCTGGGACTTTCCGAGATCTGGACGGCAGGCATTAGTTTGATCGCAGCCTATTTGAATTTTTGGATTCTTCGTTTTCAACTGGGCTCCCTGGAAAAAAACCTGATGATCTTTGCGGTTAACACCGGTTCAGCCGTTATTTATTTTCTGGTGTATTCCTTAATGGTGACTGCCAGATTAAATGGGTAATGTGCAGCGATAAGGATTGGATATGAAAAATATAGCATTATTGGTTCTTATAATTGGGTTAGCATTGCTCTCAAGTGCCTGTCAGGCAAACACCAACGGAGCTGGGCAAGCGGTTGAGACGTATTTACAGGCGTTAGTGGATGAAAACCAGGAACGCTTATTAACCACTTCTTGTGCCGAATGGGAAGAATCTGCCATTTTAGAGTTGGACTCCTTCAAAGGGGTCAGTGCATCGTTGAAGGATGTTTCCTGTGAACAAACCGCCAGCGAAGGGGATACGGCCATCGTCCACTGCAGCGGCTCCATTGAGGCCACGTATAATAATGAGCAACGCCAGCTTCCTCTGGAAGGGCGGGGGTACAAAGTGATTCAAGACCAGGGCAACTGGTTGGTGTGTGGAATTCAGGAATGAGGCTTTTTCGGAAATTAGCTTCTAAAGAAAATTTGTGGGCATTATTTCTTTGCATCTTAATTATTTTGTTATTAATTTGTACCACTGACTCATCTCCCCTCTGGATTTATCAAGGCTTTTAATGAGTTTTTCCATTCTGCTAATTTTATTGGCTGCTGCATTGCTCCTGCGCCTGCTGATGTCCTTAGGTCATCGCCGGGAATGGATGCTGGCGGCCAGTGTGCTGGCCGTTTTTTGGCTGCAGCCCGAATTGGGTATCCGCAATTTGGATTTCTGGTTCCCAATAGCCAGCTTATTTCTGGTCATTCTCTGCTGGCTGTTTGTCACACCGCAGGAAACCCGGAAAGAACCCCAAAATTTATGGACGCTCCTTGCCATGGCTGGCTTGTGTTTGGCTCTGGCGGGCAGCAAGGCGCTGGGCTGGCAGGGGATTATTACCGCTTCGGTTCCCCCCAGTATTTTAACCGTCTTGATCGGCCTGTCAGGTTTAGGCGCGATCTATGTCATTTTGGTACACCTTCTGCGTAGGATAAAGCTGCCGATTTCCTTATTGGTCATTCTCCTGCTCATTTTATTCATTTTCTTAAAAGAACCTTTTCTCTCCACCCAATGGAGCGGGTGGCTGCGCAGCCTCAATCATCAAAATCCGGCGCTGGCTGCGCCCAACGAGCTCAGTTGGCTGGGCTATTCCTATATTGCCTTTCGTCTGCTGCATACCCTGCGGGATAAGCAAACCGGGCACCTGCCCGCGCTGCCTCTGCGGGATTACCTGCTCTACGTCATCTTCTTTCCAACCCTGCAAGCCGGCCCGATAGACCGCATCCAGCGCTTCCAGAGTGATTTATCTGATCGGTTGGCGCTTAATAGTGAGGATTTTCAGATCGCCGGCCAGCGCCTGGCCATGGGTTTGCTGAAGAAATTTGTTTTGGCCAACAGTATGGCGGTGATTGCCTTATCCGAGACGAGTGTCCATCAGATTCACGGGGCGGGCTGGATGGGACTTTCCTTGTATGCGTATAGCTTTATGATCTATTTTGATTTCAGCGGCTATACCGATATCGCCATCGGGCTGGCTCGGCTGCTGGGCGTGAAAACACCGGAGAATTTCAGTCATCCTTACCGGCAGGAAAACCTGACCCTCTTTTGGAATAACTGGCATATTACCCTGACGCAATGGTTCAGGGCTTATTTCTTTAATCCACTCACCCGCGGGCTCCGGCGCAAGGCAAAATCCCTGCCTGTCTGGCTGGCGCTGCTGATTCCCCAACTTTTAACCATGACCTTGATTGGCTTGTGGCACGGGATCACCTGGAACTTCGCGCTATGGGGTATCTGGCATGGGTTAGGTTTGTTTGTGCAAAATCGTTGGTCTGCATGGGTTCAACCGCGCATTAAAAATCCAGTCCCGGGATTGAAATGGCTCAATGTTTTTCTGACGTTCAATTTCGTGAGCTTGGGCTGGATTTTCTTTTTAACTCAAAATCTTTCATCAGCGTTCCAAGTATTCAGTGTTTTGGCAGGGAGGTAAAATTGAGGAATAAACTGGTTTGGAAGACCATGTGTCAATCCTGGGTAGTATTATTTTTGTTGGTAGCCGGTTGTCAACCAGTCCCGGAAGGGGAGAGTCCCCAACTCGGTAAGACCCCTGCACTATCCGCCACACAAACGGAAGCCTCCACCGCTCCAATTCTTATTTCAGAAGCCACTCCACAGACACCCGATTCAACCAAAATACCTGTTATCCTGGAAAATGGATTCCTAACTTCCACGGAATTAAGCACGCGGGAACTAAACCGCGACACCCTGGATCCAACCCAGTGGACTTCATGGCCAATTATTCCTGCCTTCAATCCCTACCTCATACAAGTTTATCAAAGAGGGTTGGAGCAGGGCAAGCAAGCCACCCGATTCTCCGTTTTGGGGGATTGCCAGAGTTTACCCGATGTATTTATGGGCATGTTTGATACCCGGGAAATGTCCTTTTCGGATGCAGAGGCCGGTTTGTATGAAACGATCGACTATTATCAAGGATCGTTTTCTCACCAAAGCCTGACCGTGATTGACGGCTTGAGCCCGCCCACGGCCTTATCCGCCATGTGGAGCGATCCATCCGTGTGTGGCTCGACCGAATCCCCGCTGGAATGTGAGCTGCGGGTGAATCAGCCCAGCCTCCTCTGGATCAACCTGGGCAGCAATTGGAAAATGGACGCCTCGCTAACCTCCTATGAAAAGTACATGCGCCAGATCATTGAGTCCACTTTAGCGGAAGGTGTGATCCCCATATTATCCACCAAGGCAGACAATGTGGAAGGGGGGCACCGTATCAATGCCCTGACCGCACAATTGGCCAGCGAATACCAGATTCCCCTGTGGAATTTTTGGCGTACAGCCGATAAACTGGAGAATCACGGCCTGGATGATGGCCGGGACAATATTTACCTGACCACGGAAGCCTGGGGTGTACGCTCCTTTACGGCTTTGAGAGTTCTGGATGCCTTGCACCGCTTCCTGATGGATGGGGTGGAGTAGCCGTATGAAAGAATGGCGTTTTCTGTTCAATGTTCTGGGAAAGGCCCTCCTGCTCTTTTTGGCTGCCAATTTGCTCTACATGGGTGTATTTCCAACCGGGTTTGGCGGGAAACTGAGCCTCTACAATCACCTTTTTCCGGGACGCGAACGGTTCCCCTTTGGCGAGAATCCGGAGAAGTCCTACAATTTGAGCCTGTCCAATCTGGATGCCATGTTTGCCTCCCACGCCATTGCCCAACCCAAAGCACAGGATGAGTTTCGCATCGTACTGATTGGTGATTCTGCCACCTGGGGGACCCTGCTAAAGCCGCAGGAAACCCTGGCAGGCCAACTGCAGGCTGGATTGCAAAGCGCCTATCCGCAAGAGAATATTCAAGTCTATAATCTGGGCTATCCAACCTTGTCCCTGGTGAAAGACTTGCTGATTATGGATCAAGCCATGGATTATCAACCGGATTTGATCCTCTGGCTGACTACCCTGGAATCTTTCCCCATAGACCGGCAGATGGATTCCCCCCTGGTGCAGCAAAATGCAGCCAGGGTGTTAGAGCTGGAGCAAAAAAATAATCTGCGGCTTGGTCAGCTTCCTGAGCTGCCAACCCAATGGCAGGCGAACCTGGTTTCCCAGCGCCGCAATTTGGCGGATTTACTGCGCTTGCAGTTGTACGGTTTTATGTGGGGGGCAACAGGCATTGATCAGGAATACTTTGCGGATTATGTACCCGCCCAGGTTGACTTGGAGGCGGATGAGTCCTTTGAGGGCTTTTCTCCCCCCGTGCTGCCGGCGGACAAAATGGCCTTTCATCTGCTGGACCTGGGCAAGAAAATTGCCGGCGACACCCGGTTAATCTTTATCAATGAACCCATTCTGATCAGCGGCGGGGAGAATCACGAGCTGCGCTATAATTTTTATTATCCCCGCTGGGCATATGATCAATATCGGCAGATGTTTGAGGATCAATGCACCAGCCAGGGTTGGATCTGTTTTGATACCTGGGATCTGCTCAAACCCGAACAATTTACCAACTCTGCCATTCATCCTTCCCCCCAGGGTGCTGCGGATTTGGCCCGAGCATTGCAATCTGATCTGGATGGGTTAGGCATCATTCCCTAAGGGGGATTCTGTTAGTAAAATTGCCGTTAAAATTCAAAGGATTTAATCGAAACCAAATATCATCCACATCAAAATTGAATATAGTGAAGGTACACTTTATTTACCGTGTATTTATTCCGAATTAACTTTTCCCATACGGCAGTAAATCCACAAGTCGTTTAAGATTATATTAAAATTTGGCTTAAGAATAAAGAAAAAATATGGAATTTGTCGATAAAACTACCGGGGAATACGAAGCGATCATCCGGGCCTTGCCTGATGGTGTGATTATTATGGATGCATGCGGCATTATCGTGTTTCATAATGATAAGGCGCGTGAATTTATTCAGGCTGGCTGTGTCAATTTATTGGGACAGCCCTTTGGATATAATACATCCCTGGAGTCTGCCACCGAGATTGAAGTCCAGCAAATCAACCAACAACCCCGCACTTATGAGATTCGCTCAGTGGAAATCACCTGGCAAGAAGAAAAATCCTTTTTGCTAACCTTGACAGACATCACCAGCAAAAAACAATCGCAAATTGAGTCGCGGGAGAACCAGGAAAAATTCTCGAAATTATTTCAAGCCAATCCGGATTGCGTCATTCTGAGCCATCTGGAAAGCGGCCGGATTATTGAGTTTAACCAAGGATTTATGCGCTTATTTGGATATCAACCCCATGAAGTTTATCAACGCACGGCTATGGATCTGCATATCTGGTCTGACCTCGCCGACCGGGAAGAGTATGCGCGCAGATTGAAAACCACTGGGGAGTGCATGGACTATGAAACCTTCCTGGTGACCAAGGATGGCTGGGTGATGCCAGTCAATATCTCTGCTCGGACGATTGAGTTTGATAATCAACTGAGCGCGTTGTCGATTGTCCGGGATATTTCCCAGTACAAAAACTCAGAAAAAGCCCTGCAAAAGGCCAATGATAAACTATCCCTGTGGATTGATGAACTGGAAATTCGCAATAAGGAAACCAGTTTATTGAATGAAATGGGAGACATGCTGCAGAGCTGCCTTTCCCTGGAAGAAGCCTACAAAGTGGTTGGAAAATATGCCGAGCTGCTCTTCGCCGATCAAGCCGGCGCTTTGTATGTCTATCATCAAGAAAGAAAATCACTCCAGAAAAAGGTATCCTGGGGGGATATGGTTTATAGCACGGATGAATTTGAACCTGAAGACTGTTGGGGAATCCGACGGGGACATGCTCATGAGATGACCGGAAGTAAAAATCCGTTGCTTTGTAATCACATACAAAACCGGATCACAGAAAACAGTTTTATCCAAAATATTTGTATTCCCTTGATCGCCCAGGGGGATACACTGGGTTCGCTCTATTTACAATTACAACCTGGTCAATCCATGGATCACTGGAAGCAGTTGGGGATCTCTATTGCTGAGCGGGCTGCCCTGGATTTTGCCAATCAACGCTTGCGCTACAAACTGCATGAACAATCCATCCGTGATCCATTAACTGGATTGTTTAACCGCCGATACATGGAAGAAACCCTCCATCGTGAAATCCGCAGGGCGATGCGCCATGAATTTAAACTTGGGGTTGTGATGATCGATGTGGACTTTTTTAAAAAGTTCAATGATAAATTCGGGCATGAAACCGGCGATCTTGTTTTGAAAGAGATCGGTATTTATTTGCAGCAAAACTTGCGGGCGGAGGATGTGGTTTGCCGCTTTGGCGGCGAAGAGTTCATTATCATCCTTCCGGATGCCTCCCTGGAAGACACCTACAAAAGGGCTTTGCAGTGGAGAGAAACCATAAAAAGTATTCATGTGGGCCGTTATGATTTGTCGTTGGACCCTGTCACGATCTCGGTTGGCGTGGCAGCCTACCCGAATCATGGGCAATCGGTGGATGAGCTGATGCGTTCCGTGGACACGGCTCTTTATGCAGCCAAAAATGCCGGACGGGATTGTGTAAAAATTGCAGATGCGGTTCCGGTGATAACCCCAAAGTAAGAACTTGGTCTCCATACCTGGAATAGGAAAAGTAGAAAACAGAAAAGCCTGGAAAAGCAGCCAGGCTTTTGTTTTTCAAATTGATGGGAGGTGTCTGCTTAGCCCTAGTTCAGGGATAAAAATAATTATTCCATTGCCATCAACCGTGCGCCCTGGGAAGCGCGGCAGATGGTGATCTCCGGCTTAAGGCCGGTTTTTTGTTGGTAGGCATCAGCCAGGTTAATTGAAAAAGTTGGCGCGGCGTCTTTCTTCACCAGGTTGATGGTGCAGCCGCCGAAGCCGGCGCCTGTCAGGCGGGCACCCAAACAGCCGGGCAATCCCTGGGCGATTTCCACCATGGTGTTTAGTTCCGGGATGGACACCTCGTACAGATCGCGCAGACTGACATGGCAGGCGTTCATGATCTGGCCGAACTCCCGAATATCGCCTGCTTGCAGCAGGGGGATGGCTTGTTGGGAACGGTCAATTTCCTCCACCACATGCCGGGCGCGTTTTTCGACCAGGCCAGTCAGGTTATTGCTCAGGCGGTTAAAATCAGCCACAGTAACATCCCGCAGGGCAGTGATGCCAGGTAGATCTGTGGAAAGGATGCGTACGGCTTCCTCGCAGGCCTGGCGGCGTTCATTGTAGCCGCTGGTGGTCAGCTTGCGCCGAACGGTGGTATCGGCAATCACCAGGACAATATCCTCCGGGATGGGCAATACCTGCCAATCCAGGGAACGGCAATCCAGCAGTAATAATTTATCCTCGACTCCGCAGGCGGAAGCGAACTGATCCATGATGCCGCAGCTTACCCCGACATAGTTATTTTCAGCTTTTTGCCCAAGCAGAGCGCGCTGCATGGGGGGCAGGGTCCAGCCGCCCAAGGTTGACCAGGCGACGGCGAAAGCCATTTCAATGGAAGCAGAGGAGCTTAGCCCTGAACCGCGGGGAATATCGGAGGCGAAGACTGCCTTCATGGCGGGGGACCTCAGGCCGGCCTGGGTGAGCGCCCAGGCCATTCCGGCGGGATAGCGCGCCCACTCGGAAAGGGGGGTGCCATGGGTATCGGTTTTATGGGTAATTCCATCTGCTGTGAATGAACTTTCTTCTTTAAAATCAGCTGCGATCAGGGTGATGACATCCGTATCCGCCGGAGAAAAAGCCACCCAGGTAGCACGGTCAATGGCGGCCGGCAGGACAAAACCGTCATTGTAATCCACATGTTCACCGAGAATATTGACTCTGCCCGGTGCCATGGCTAAAAACTCAGGCGGTTTACCAAATTGCTGCTGATAGGTTTGCAAGACGAAGGTTCTTGGATTCATAAGGCTCTCTTGGAATAATGAAGGTCCGATTGATCCCGCAGGCGGGCGGCGGCGCTTTCCGGGGTGATATCGCGCTGAGGCATGGCCAGCAGTTCATACCCGACCATGAATTTCTTGACTGTGGCGGAACGAAGCAGCGGGGGGTAAAAGTGAGCATGCAATACCCATTCAGGGTGTTCCTGACCATCGTTGGGTGCCTGGTGAAAGCCCATGGAATAGGGGAAGGAGATCTCAAAGAGATTGTCGTAGCGGATGGTCACCTGCTGGAAGATGTGCGCCAGAGAGCGGCGCTCGGCTGGGCTTAAAGCCGGCAGGGTAGCAACGGCCCGGTGAGCCACTACCAGAACTTCAAACGGCCAGATGGCCCAATAGGGAACCAGGGCAGTGAAGTGTTCATTCGATGCGATGATGCGTTCCTGGCGTTGGTTTTCCTCGCTCAGGTAATCGAGTAAAAGGGGGTTGCCAAACTTGGCAAGATAGGCGTTTTGGGTAAGCAATTCCTTGGCAGGTTCATTGGGCACCAGGGATTGGGACCAAATCTGGCTGTGAGGGTGAGGATTGGAGCAGCCCATCACGGCGCCCTTGTTCTCAAAAACCTGCACATAAGCAATATCCGGTCGTTGGTACAGCTCAGCGGTATGATCGCTCCAGGCGTTAACCACTTCTTCGGCCTCGTCCAGGCTGAGCTGGGGCAGAGTGAGATCATGGCGCGGCGAAAAACAAATTACTTTGCAGATGCCGGTTTCGGCTTTGGCGGTGAAGAGGGGATGCGTCTCGACGGGAACGGCGGGGGATTCCGGCAGCAAGGCCGCAAAATCATTCTCGAAGACAAAGGTTCCGCTATAGGGCGGATTCATGATGCCGCCTACACGTTCATTCCCCGGGCAGAGGTAACAGGTTGGATCATGGGATGGCAACTTCTCCATGGGCGTTTTACTGATCTCGCCCTGCCATGGGCGTTTGGCACGATGAGGGGAGACCAAAACCCAATCTCCGCTTAATGGGTTATATCGTCGGTGGGGCGCATCGAACATAGGGCATCCTTCGTAAGTTAATGGCGTACTTCATTATAAAATCATTTTGGAAGAATTTGTTGTCCAAAAGCGGTCGAGTTGCGGACATTAACCTGCAAATTTGGGATAAACCCCAGGAATATCAAAATTAGGCGCAGGTTAACGTCAGGATGGCTATTTCGGGCGTGCAGCGAAAACGAAGCGGAATGCCTGTGCAGCCGATCCCGCGGGAAATAAATACCTGACTGCTTGGGGTTTTCACCAGGCCGTGAAGATACGCTTTATTATTGATCGGCGCTGCCATTTCACGCAGAAAAGGCAAATTGACCTGTCCCCCGTGGGTGTGTCCGCTGATAAACAAATCAATCGGCACGGAGAGCGGCAAGTCGGCTGTATCCGGGTTATGGGCCAGGGCGATCTTGCAATCTTTGGCATCGGCGTTGGCAAAGCAAAGTTCATCCCCAGGGCTGTCCTCCCAGCAGTCTCCCAATCCGCCCAGCCAAAGATGCTGGTTTTGGCGGGTCAGGCGTTTACCCTGATGGCGCAAAGACAGGCCCATTTTTCCAGCCCAATGCAGGGATTGATCAAACCCAATCCAGTGGTCATGATTGCCAAATACCGCAAACACCCCCAACGGGGCTTGCAGCTCCCCCAACAGGCTCCAGATTGTTTGTAAATACTCAGCAGAGTGGTCGCTTTGAACGGCATCCCCGGTAAAGACCATCAGATCACAGGGAATACGGTTGGCGGTTTGAATCACGGATTGAATGAACCAGGCCGGGGTTATGTTTCCCAGGTGAGTATCCGTGATCTGCAGGATGCGAAAACCCTCAAAGGCTGGGGGTAAGTTGGGTAGAGGTATTTTATAGTGGTTGATTTCCAGCAAGCAAGGTTCTATCATGACGGGATAACCGGCGAGGAGCAGGCCGGCACTGCTGAACCCCAGGCGTTTTAGACATTCCCTACGGGTCATGCGTTGTTGAAGGCCATTTTGATTTTCCATTCTGGTATTGTACGGAGCCTGTTAGAAGGGGACAAGCACTCAGGTGTGCTGGCAAAGAACTCAGCTTAAGCTATAATAATTAAGATTAGTTATGTTAGGATTTTTAATCATATAAATTCTGCATGGAGAAACCATCCTTTCGGCATAGATAAAGGGCAAAAAGAGCCTTCCTCAGAAACAAAGAAGATTGATGGTATGTTTCGCGCATTTGCCCTGTTAAATTTCATATGAAGTACGCTGGCGCTGGAGATTTATTCGCAACGACATGACAAGATTGAGTGTCATTGCGAGGCCCATCAGGTATTATTCTGGGTTCATATGATGGGGCCGTGGCAATCTCCCGGTAGGTATTGAAAGTAACTGGTAATAGTAGGCACCTATACCGATCCGGCATGGAGATTGCCACGCCCCGCCAAGATGAACACGGGACGGCGCCATATGGGGCTCGCAATGACACACTATTCTACAAATCTCTTTGCGTTTTTTGTTTATTTTCTGGTTAATCGATTTCAAAAATAAGCTTCACTGAATTTGTAAACTCAGGAAAAAAATGGGGTTGTCTGGAGGCGCTATGAAAAATACATTTGATTTGATTGTCTTGAATGCCCGTCCGGCGGCCGGCAAAAGCGAGGTGATTGATTACCTCAAGAAGACCGATCTTGCGGAACGCCAGCGCCGCTTTCACATTGGGAAAATTGAGGAGATTGATGATTTTCCCATGTTGTGGACCTGGTTTGAAGAAGACGAGCTTTTGGAAAAGATGGGGCATGCACGATTACACAGTGATGCCGAGGGGTACTTTTTGGGGGAACATCTGTGGCATTTGTTAATTGAGCGTATGGCTTTGGAATACAACAAACGACTGACCCGCATTCCATCCTATCACGATGAAATCACCACGCTGCTGGAGTTCTCGCGCGGCAGTGAGCACGGCGGTTACCAGGCGGCTTATCCCCATTTGCCGGACGACATTCTCAAACGCATGGCCATCCTGTATCTGGATGTCAGCTATGAGGAATCCCTGCGTAAAAACCGCAAACGCTATAATCCCGAACGCCCGGACAGCATTCTGGAGCACGGATTGTCGGACGAGAAGATGGAGCGGCTCTATCATGATGTGGATTGGGAGGAGCTGCCCAAGATTGAAAATAAGTTCATCGAGGTGAGGGGCATCCGAGTGCCGTATGTGGTGTTGGATAACGCCGATGACGTTACCACGCAGGGCGGGGAGGTGTTAGGGACAAGGTTGGAATTGGCATGTGAGCGGTTGTGGTCTTTGCGAAACATACCAGGGCTATGCGAATAGCGATTTTCGAGGGATCCCTGGCATATTAGAAGCCAGTTGCTTCAGACAAAATAAAAGGAATTCTCATTTTAGTGTCCTAAAAATGAATCTTGCAGGGTGGGTAATGGGATGTGCAAGAATTTGGTGGGTTGCTGGGGATGATTTTATTGTTGTTCAATGCCTTTGATCCACCTCTGCCCTCCAAATTGCACCAAAATGCCGGGTTGGTATGAGTGTCTGCTGTTGGGTTTCGCCGGGGTTGGTTTACGGGCTGGCATGTTGAACACTCCCCGGCTCAACACCAACCTACGCCGATGCCGATGATCTCATTGAAACATCCTTATTGGGTCTTTAATAAATCAATTGATTACTCAATTCCGGCTTCTCGGACATTCGCAATTCCAGGAAAATTGCCACCACTTCAGGATCAAATTGGATATTGCGTTCATCCAGAATATATTGCATCACTTTCTCTTCCGGCCAGGCTAGCCGGTAAGGCCGGTCCGACCCCAGCGCATCCCATACATCAATCACAGCAAATATTCTCGCTGCCAGTGGGATGGATTTCCCTTTCAACCCGCGCGGATATCCGCTGCCATTAAAGCGTTCGTGATGAGAATATGGAATATCCAAAGCCTGTTTCAGAAACTCAATCGGGGAGAGTAAATTAAAGGCATACACGGGATGCATGCGCATGATCTCCCATTCTTCATCCGTCAATGGACCTGGTTTATTTAAAATGCCGTCCGGAATACCCATTTTTCCAATATCATGCAGTAAAGCACCCCGGCGTATGTGAATCAACTCTTCCGAAGAGATGTTCATCTTTCGAGCCAGCGCGATGGTCATATCCGTGACCCGCGTGGAGTGACCTTTCGTTTCGCGATCGCGCAATTCCAGCGCGCGGGACCAGCCCACAATGGTGGCATCATAAGCCATGGAAAGCTCGATATTGGAGCGCTGCAGACTATCAAATAATTCCGCATTGTCCAGTGCAATGGCGACCTGATTCGAAAGCGTTTTCAAAAAATTCATCCACTCCACATCCGCAGGCAGGGATTGGGAATGGTACAGCTCCAAAACCCCCTTCACATTCCCTTTGGAAATCAAAGGAACTGCGATAAAGGAGGTGAAACCCTGATCCATAAAAAGCTTGTTCTTAACCAGCAGCGGATGATCATTGGGGTTTTTGATCGCTATCACCCGCTGCTCAATTACCGCCAGGCCTGCAATGGAATCACTGATGCGGATGCGGGTGCCGGTTAAATTCGGGACTTGGAAGCCAGCCCCAGCGGCAAAATCCAGCGTTTTTGTGGCAGGATTGAACAGCAGCACAGCGGCCGCATCTATTTTTAATTGGGAAATCACATGTTCGATGAGAACATTGAAGATCACCTTCAGATCCAGGCTGCTTGAAATTGCTGCATCAACTACACGTAGGGCCGTTAAGCGCTTGAGCTGGTTTTCGGTTTGTTCAAATAATTGAATGCGGTGGGCAGCCGTCCCAGTGATATTGGTCAGCGTTTCCAATAAATGAAAATCATCCTCGGGCAAACTAATGCGATCCGGAACGATAACAAAGATCGCCCCGATTAAGGTGTCATTCGCACGAATGGGAAACCAGATCCCTCCGGATTGAATTTCCTTCTCATGGTGACCATTAATTAACAAACTTAAGATCTTCTCAGGTAAACTTCTTAATCGAACAGCTTTTCCTTCATTGATCACCTCATCAAAATAAAAATCCCCGTTTGTACACAGCTCATGCTCATATTTTGACAACCAGCCGTGAACGGTGCTCCATTGAACAGATTGACTTTCCGCCGAAAAACTCCACACAATACCAGAATCCAGGGCAAGAAAAGTCAGGGTTTCGTAGAGCAATTTAGTAAGGATATCTTCCAGTGAATTCGCGGATCGGGAAGCAATCAGCACTTGATTAACGGATTCCAATTCCTCAACCCTTCTCCTGGTTTCCTCCAGCAATTTCCTGCGTTCCGCATCGGCTTTACGTTGGCCGGTTATATCTCGTGCAATCCCTTCAATGGCAAGGATTGTTCCTTCCGCATTCCGCAGATAAACATTGCGTTCTTCCACCCAAATCAATGTACCGTCTTTATGATACATACGAATAATGATGGTGTCATTTTCTTTGCCGTCCAACATGGATTGAAAAACATGTAGATCCTCTGCATCCACGATCCGGCTTATCAGTTCAGGATCCGAGTAAATTTCTTCCGCACTAAACCCCAATATCTGAAAAACAGCCGGACTGATGTATTCAAATTTCAGTTCAGGATAAATACCGATGCGATAAATCATGTCCCCCGCATTTTCGGCTAACAAGCGGAACAAATTCTCGCTGCGCTGCAAAGCGAGATGTTCTTGCTGCAATTGTGCCTGATGATAAGCGTTTTCAATGATGATTGGTAATTGAAATAAATATCCGGGCGTTTTAATTAAGTAATCAATGGCTCCTAACTGGTGAGCTTTTAACACCGTATCCTGATCCCCTTGACCCGTGACAATAATGACCGGCAGGGTAAATTCTTTATCTTTGCGAAGTTCTTCCAGCAATTCCAAACCATTTTTACCAGGCAGGCGGAAATCCAGCATCACCACATCATATGGATTTTCGGCGGATAAAGGGTATATTCGGGACATAGCATCATTCGCGGATTGCACGGCATCCATACGGATATAAGGCGCAAAACGGTTCAAATGCCGGAGCGTCAGGTCAATATCCATTGGATTGCGTTCAGCATAGAGCAACCGGATGGAACGATAGGACTCTTTTTTTTCTTCATGTGAACTGGATATGAGATTTGTAATGACGCTGCCGATTTGATTCAGGTAATCGCCGCTTTTTACAATATAGTGATTCGCCCCGGATTTGAGCGCCGCGATGGCGATCTCTTCATCACTGGAACCAGCCATCATCACGATCGGTGTCGTAATTTGATGGCCCCTCAGACGTGCTAA
Organism: Leptolinea sp. UBA5203; assembly: GCA_002412765.1. Lineage (GTDB taxonomy): Bacteria > Chloroflexota > Anaerolineae > Anaerolineales > Anaerolineaceae > UBA5203. Next base: position 25,643 of record DHVR01000022.1, read on the forward strand.
TAGATCCACACCACTGCCATCTGGAAGGATCAAATCAATCAGGATCACATCAAAAGGTGAATTGCTCTGATTGATGAACTTCCAGCCATTTTCTATGCGGTCGGTTATTTGTAACTCGAGATTCTCTATCTCCCTGGTTAAAGCCCGAGAGGTCAGGTCAGCATCCAGTGGGTTATCCTCTACATATAATATTCTCATTGGCTACCCTATTTATATGATGACAAAAAAAGTTCGTATTTATATTGTATAGAAAAAACGGATCAATAAAAGCTCAAATCCGAGCAGTTTCGCAGTTACCTCATTAATTCCGCGTATAAATTTTCTTTTTTCAACAAAGCACCAGTTTTTTACCTGTTTCACTACGAGAAGAACCACAAAGAAAATGTTTTTGCCAATCCCAGTGTTTTCGATAGAGGTTGGATGACAGGTAGATGTAGGGGCGCGAGACTCGCGCCCTCATGCTGGTTGGGTAAAGGCATCTACTGGTGGGTATCGCCGGGGTTGGTTGGTTACCTGGCGCGCTTAAATAACCCCAGCTCAACCGCACCCTACGCCGGTGCCGATGATATTTAAAAAACATAATGATTGAGTCATCGTATGAAAAGCCGGATTAACCGTATGGGCACGAGGCTCGCGCCCTCACATTGGGTTGGTACAGATGTCTGCTGGTGGGTATCGCCGGGGTTGGTTGGTTAATTGGCGTGCTTAATTAACCCCGGCTCAACCACACCCTACGCCGGTGCCGATGATTTTACAGAGATACCCGGATTGTGTCATCACACATATCGGATAAATTGATCACTATTGTGGAGGATGAATAACGAAGGAACCGTAGGGGCGCGAGGCTCGCGCCCTCACACCGGTTGGGTAAAGGCATCTACTGGTGGGTTTCGCCGGGATTGGTTGGTTAATTGGCGTGCTTAATTAACCCCGACTCAACCGCACCCTACGCCGGTGCCGATGATTTTATAGAGATACCCGGATTGTGTCATCACACATATCGGATAAATTGATCACTTTTATGGAGGATGAATAACGAAGGAACTGTAGGGGCGCGAGGCTCGCGCCCTAACGCTGGGTAGGCATAGATGTTTCCTGTTGGGTTTCGCCGGGGTTGGTTTATGGGTTGGCGTGTTGAACGTTCCCCGGCTCCACCGCACCCTACGCCGGTGCCGATGATTTCACAAAACCCAATGATAGGGTTATCCCCCCTATGGATGGCTTATTGATATAATGGAGAAAAGATACTTCCCCCTCTCAGGAGATTCAAATGGGTGCAGAAAACATTCTAGCAATCGATGTTGGTTCACAAAGCGTGCGTGCTTTATTGGTTGATCCGCAAGGGAATTTATTGGCCAAAGCCAGAGTTCCCATCCCTGCACCCGAACTTCCCCCGTCCGGTTTCATTGAACAGGATCCTGATGTATTTTGGAACGCCTTGAGTTCCGCCTGCCAGCAGCTTTGGCACCTTCCGGGTGTGGAAAAATCCAGCATTGCGGCGGTAGCGCTCACTGCACAGCGTTCCACCCTGGTGAACGTGGATAAACAGGGCAAACCCCTGCGCCCAGCCATTTTATGGAGCGATCAACGCCGCACCAAGGGACTCAAACCCGTCGGCGGGCTGTGGGGTCTGGCTTTTGGATTGGCCGGCGTTTCCGATACCATCAAATATTTACAATCCGAAGCGGAATGTAACTGGATTCGCACCCATCAACCCGATGTCTGGCGGGATACGCATAAATATTTATTCTTATCCGGTTACCTTACCTATCTCCTTGTCGGAAAATTTGTCGATTCCGTAGGCTGCCAGGTTGGGTATGTGCCCTTTGATTATAAAAAACAAACCTGGGCCGCCTCCTCGGATTGGAAATGGATTGCCGTGCCCATGTCCCCGGACGTTTTGCCTGAATTGGTGCAGCCCAGCCAATATTTGGGAGAAATCACCCGTGAGGCCAGCGAAAAAACCGGCATTCCGCTGGGTCTGCCATTAATTGCCGCTGCAGCCGACAAAGCCTGTGAAGTGATCGGCTCCGGCTGTTTGGATTCCCATATCGGCTGTTTAAGCTACGGTACTACGGCCACCATAAACACCACGCACAAAAAATATGTGGAGATCATCCCCATGATCCCCCCCTATCCCTCGGCGGTGCCGGGTTCCTATAATTTGGAACTGCAAATCTATCGCGGATACTGGATGGTTAGCTGGTTTAAGGAAGAATTCGGCTTGCAGGAACAGCAGTTGGCAAAAATGCAGGGTGTTGATCCTGAAGAATTATTTGATGAGCTGGCCTTCGCTGCCCCTCCCGGATCTCACGGCTTGGTATTGCAGCCCTACTGGACACCAGGATTGCGCCTGCCCGGCCCGGAGGCCAGAGGAGCCATCATCGGCTTTGGCGATACGCACACCCGGGCACATTTATATCGTTCCATTCTTGAGGGTGTTGCCTATGCTTTAAGGGACGGCGCCGAACGCACCTCCAAACGCAGCCATGTAAAAATCACTGAACTGCGTGTGGCTGGTGGCGGCAGTCAGAGTGATGCCTCGATGCAATTAACTGCCGATATTTTTGGTCTGCCCACCGCCCGCCCGCATGTCTATGAAGCCTCCGGATTGGGTGCAGCCATCAACGCCACCGTGGGTATGGGCATTCATCCTGATTTTGAAACTGCCGTGCAATCCATGACCCATATGGGCACGGTTTTTGAACCCATCCCCAAACATCAGGAAATTTATAACGAACTGTATAACAAAATTTATCAGAAGATGTACACCCAGCTGCATCCCCTGTATGAAGCCATCCATGATATTAATGAAAAATACCAATAAACCGCTGGCTGAATTTTAGAAATCAAAACTCCCGCTCAGATCATTCTGAACGGGAGTTTCGGTTTCCTGCTAAATGTGATTTGTCGAGAGAAATTCTGGTTTTTTTATGGCAAATGAAAAAAATCCCATCCGGCTGCAGAGGGAAGCCCAAACTATATGTATTCATAGGCGAGGTGCAGGAGGGGATGGTTTTTGACAGGAAGTTGAGACCGCACCGCTTCGGCATTCTATCCCCTATGGGAACAGGGGCAGACGCTCATTGATTTCCGGATTTCTCTGTCAGTATATTTCGATGTCTGTTTAGTAGAAGAATGTTCTAAAAACTCAGGGACTAGACCGGTGTCGTCTCAGAATCCCGCATGTTCAAGAGTTCGGGATCTAATTCTTTCTTTTTCAACAACAAGGAGATTTGTTCTGGAGGTAAGGAGGTATTAAAAAACCAGCCCTGAATATTGTAGCAGCCCTGTTGAATGTAAAAGTTCAATTGTTCCTGGGTTTCAATTCCTTCAGCAATTAAATTTAGTTTTAATTTGTCGGCTATGGCAATAATGCCGCTGACGATGGCTGCATCTTGAGGATTTTGGATGATATTGGCCGCGAACAACTGGTCGATTTTGATGGTATTGATTGGTAGACGTGCAAGATGGGAGAGGGTGGAATAACCGGCGCCGAAATCATCAATAGCCAGCTTTACCCCCAGCTCTCGAAATTGTTTCAACAGGGATAGATTATTATCAATATTCTGGAAAACAATATTCTCGGTCAATTCCAATTCCAGCAGGGATGGGTCAACCCCGCTTTCATCCAAAATGGATTTTACCAGTCCTACAAAATCCCTTTGTTTTAATTGCACCCCGGAAACATTCACTGCGACAGTAACCGGTGCATAACCTGCATTCCCCCAGGCTTTAATCTGTTGACAGGCGCTGCGGATAACCCACTCCCCAATGGACGCGATGATGCCGATTTCTTCAGCCAGAGGGATGAAGTGCGAGGGGGGGATCAGGCCAAGTTTGGGATGGATCCAGCGAATGAGGGCTTCCAGGCCAACAATTTGGCGGGTCAGTGCGTGATACTGGGGTTGGTACTCGAGCACGTATTCCCCATGGTCGAGTGCGGAACGCAGTTGATTTCCCAGGGTCATGCGTTCAAAGGCATGGTTATCCATGGTGGTGCGGAAGCGCTGCAGGGAGTTAATCTGCTGGGACTTTGCCTTCTCAAGCGCGGTCATGGCATTTTTAAACAGGGAGTCATCGTCTTCGCCGTCAAATGGAAAAATTGCCACACCGATACAGGCGGTGATATAAATGCTCTGTTTTTGAATGGTAATGGCCTGCTTGATCAGGGTAAGGATTTTTTCGGCAGCATAGATGGCATCCGTTTCATTGTGCATATCCTCGATGATGATGCCAAATTCATCGCCGCCCAATCTGGCGATGGTGTTGCCTTCATGGACACTGGTTTTCAAGCGGTTGGCCACTTCCTGCAGGACTTTATCCCCGAAATCAATCCCATAAGCATCATTGATCGCCCTGAAATGATCAATGTTAATGACCATTACCGATAAATTGGTTACATTGAGTTTTGAGATATCACAGGCATGTTTTAAGCGGTCCATAAACAGAAAACGATGCGGCAAAACAGTCAGGGTATCATGCGCGATGGCTTCCTGTAGTTCGCGTTCTGAATTGAGCAGTTCCGAAAACCGCGAGTAGAGTTGCTGATTGGTGGCAATCATTTCCGAGGTGTGACGCATAGTCATGCGTTCAAGCTCGATTTGTGCAAATTTGGTTTTTTGTTGTTCATTATCGAACAGGTGGTCAAGGATAAATAAGTACCGGGCTTTTGTCTCTTCTTGGTAGGACAAAAAAATAGCGAATAAACAAGTCACTGCCAGCATGCAATACCGCATGGCAAGGATGGGTTGAGGAATGTTTTTTCCGAGAAAAATCATGCCGAGGGTAAAAAGGGTAAAAATGATACCAGAATAAGACAAGGTTCCAACGAAGCGTATCTTCATGATGGTGGTAAAGCCCATCACCGACAGAAGCAGCATGGTGAAATAGAGGGCGGTGTTTTCCGAGTGCAGCAGTAAATCGATAATCATGATGTAAATGCCCGTAATCAAGCCCACTGCTACTTGCGTTTGCAGCATGATTTTTCTAAAACGAGGCAAGAAAGAGAGCCCGAAGGCAATTAACAGGAGTGGGATTAGAAAGCCAAATCGCAAGATATTGAGGGATTCCGTAAATTCATTGATGTGATCAATGGGAAAATTTACAAAATAGGAAAAAACGCAAATCAGGATGGGAATTAAAACACCAACACGAAATAAAACCATAGTTTTTTGGGAGAGTTCCAGCCAAAAAAGAGGGTTAAATGTGACGTAGGTGCCGGTGTAATGCAGTGTAATTCTTCTTAGCGGAATATCAAAATTCATGGAGTATTTCTCATTGTGATTAAGTAGATTGTAGCATAAACATGAAAAACAGCGATAAATTATGGGTGGGCAAATCCGAAAATGGAAGCCCCATTGGGTTTTCTCTCGTTTTTATAGGGGAAACCACCGAAGCCAGCTACCTGCCCAAAGTGGAACATTATAATTGCTAGCAGACTGATTCATGAGCAGGAATAGACGGCCTCAATCCACGCATCGCAACCTGGAACTTACGGGAGGTTTTATATCCGTTTCTGGATTCTAAAAAGGATAAAATCACCCTAGACGGGATGCTGCACGATATTTTACGAATACATTTCCATGGGGTGGTTAATTCGGAATCGTCTGCGAGCTAGTGCCTGACCTCTTATGATAATATCCATGCAAAAAGTCTTTCCTGGAAAAAATTCTTTTTTGTCCCAATCCGTTGTTTGAATTTACGCAAAGCCGAAAAACTAACCTGTACAATGAAGGAAAAAATGCTAAACTTATGTGAGTTCTAGCACAATCATCACCCTTTTAGTTTGAAAAGGGTGGCAATGATCATCAGATGTGGTATTTCGGTTTATTGAAGATCCATATATGGGGCAATAAGGATTACCTCAGGGAGGATCTGCTTTATCCATCAAAACGCATCCTGTGTGTGATAAAATGCACCCCTTAAGGGGCTTTACACCCCTTGCTCATTGTCGAATACTTGCTTGATGCATTCAGGAGGATGTGTCCATATGAAACGTATTTTGTTTATTCTTCTTGCGACGATATTTATACTATCGGCTTGCAATGCAAATCCATCCATTACAAATGGAACAACAACAACCGAACCAACGCAGATAAGTGAAACTGCGCTATCACCCGAGGCAAGCGGTTTATCCGGAGAACTTACGGAAGACGAGATGGAAGAAGTACACCTTGCGGTGGAACTCGGCTTGTCACCCGATACGCTCTCAGGCTCCTACAATGATCCCGTCAATTATCAAAACATGCTTGACCTTGCAACGAACGCGGTGAATCGTTTTTATGGAGAAACAGTCGTACCAGATCTGTCTGGGTTGAACGTTTCTGAGGACGCTTCTTCAGTCACACGGATGCAGGCCGCGATTATTTTGACAGAAGCCACAAGAGCGGCTTGGGGCGAATATCCATGGCCCAGCAGACCCAGCTCACCCGCTAAACTGCCGGATCGTATCAGTGCGGATGATAGTAGAATTTGGGGCGCTCCATCTTCCATTAAGGCTTCCATCCGGTTATGGTCTGTAACATGGCCGCTTCCTGTGGTTTCTGTCCTTTTTGCTATCCGACAAACAGACAGAATCACAGGAAGGCCGCTAATTCCTCTTGATGCAGATTTAAATTTTAATCCTAGTGCGCCAATGACCCAATTGGAAGCGATTCAGGCAGCTCTTCGGCTTTACCGGTCTTTTGATCCCAAGCCGGAGTATATCAGTCTGGAGGCGGTGCCTGCCCATGCCATTCCTAAGGTGCTTTATAGCGGAGATAGCCCACTGCCCGAAGCTAGCAATCAAAAACTTCCAGCCTGGCGCGGCGTGGCATTTTTTCCGAAGTGCTGGGCTGAACCACAGGCAGGCGGAAAATATCATGATACTAACTATCGCGAGAGTGATTTTATAGCCATGCATGACGCAGGGCTTAACATGGTCGCCATATATATCAGCCCAACACGCCTCGGTTTTCCATATGGTGACGAGGACATCAGCAAGGTCAATCTGGTGGAATTGGAACTCCTTGATCAGGCGCTTGCCTGGGCTTTCGAGAATGACCTTCATGTACAGCTTGTCCTGAACGGCGTCCCTGGTGCACCCTACAATGACTTCGGTGAAACTTTTAACTGGAGCTCGCTTTTCAGCGATACTGAAAAGGCGAAAATGGTCACCGATTATTGGCGCATGCTTGCTCACCGGTATAGCGATATTCCTAATAAATATCTGGGCTTTGGTCTTATTAATGAGGTTGGAGCACCGAGCGATGAAGAATATCTCCGAGTATGCGGTCCGGCCATTGATGCGATATGGGAGGAAACCCCTGACAGACTGATTGTCGCCGATGTTCACTCAGAGGGTCTCACCGGCGAGAGCATGGCGAAAAAGGGGGTCGCCCTCAGCCGCCACCAGTATGTCATGCCGCTTTTTGACTATCCCCTGGACGGCGAGGATGGCAATCACCTTATGGATCTATATCCAGAGTATGAGGATGAATTAACCTGGCCGCAGTTGTACCTGCCCTCCATGTTACACGGAAATGAGAACAAAATCACGCTGAAAGGTCCCTTTACGAACGGAAGTCTAATCATTGGGGTGAATCAGGTGGCAGACGGAAATGAGGTTTTAGGCGTCCGCATAGACGGCAAGGAGGCATTAGCAGAGCCTATCGCTTCAACTGAGGAGAGGAACCACTGGAATATGCTCAAGGTTAATAAGGAGTACACCGTTGCCGTACCTGAAGGAGCGGAGGAAATTGAGATCTATGATGCGATCAATAGTGGCGTAGTAGTCTACAACCGCCTGAAGATCGTACAGACCGGGAAACAAGACATCATCCTGTATCCCCATGATACATTCAATATCAACTGGGAGCCTGAAAGCGTAACAATACAAATCGGATCTGACGGAAGCCTGAGCAAAAACCGCTTCATTACCTGGGAAGACCTGAAAAGCATGGGCGGCGATATTTCCTATGAATCCATTAAAGCATTTGCAGATAAATACAACGTGGGCTTCCTGGTGGGTGAATTCGGGCCGTTTGGCGATGACGGATTACCTCCCGATGTTCTGGAGGGCTATTTATCCATGACAATGGATGGCATTCAGAAAGACGGCGTAGGTTGGGTTCATGCGGAACTAGTCGGCCCTCAGAGCCTGCTGTATACAGATCCGGAAAGAATCCCTCAATATACGTTTGAACCATTAGAAGATTCTCCCTACTTTGTAAATACATTTATCAGGGATATTTTCCGGGATCAATAATCTGACCTTTTTGGCAATTCTCTGGCATGGTAAGCCAATGCTTTTGATGGATTGGATGATGCAAAGGCTGGCAAGATAAACGTGACAATAGATGGCCTTTATCCCCCTACCCTTTACCGGTAGGGGGATTAGCTTCTCACCAGCTTTCTTTCTGGATCGGCAGAGAATGACCCAGTTCATGCTTATTCAATTATGTAAAAATGGCCATTGTAGGAAGTGGATTTGGGTTTCTTGATCTGCCTGTTATTGGCAAAGCTGTCCTAATGACCCAACCTTGATTGAACCCATTATTCAAGAGTGAAAAATTTATGGCACGCTGGGCGTGGATTTTCCTATATATTCTTTCATCTTGTTCCATATTCTGAATTGTCTGAATGCAAGTAGTTTATCTATTAAAAATCCCCCCAAATTTCCGTCAGGCAATAGCCAACCTCATGGAAATGGCATGATTTTCGAAAAACACCGGCGCGATCAACAAAAAACGGATCGGGCTGAGGAAATAGAAAAGGTATGGTAGGTTTGTGCAAATTGCTGGAGCGTGGCTAGGAAGGACTGCGGAGAAGCACACTTGCAGATAATTGCATCCGCAGGTAATTGCTGCAACTTTTTATTGACATCCACACTCATCAAAATAATTTGAATCCCCGGTACCGCTGCCCGAATGGATTGCAAAGTTTGCGCGGAGAGGTTTATTCCCGGCAAACTGGTATCCAGTAATAACAAATCCGGTTTACAGAAATTTAAATAGCTGAACAATTCCTGACCGTTGGCGGCTTCAGCACAAATATGGTTTTGATCATCCAATTCAACCAATACCCGGATGGCATTGCGAACTTTTTTCTCATCATCTGCAATAAAAATTTTCATATTGACCTCGATTTGGTTGATTCATCATATCCCGAAATCCAATGCCTGCCCTCAGGCAAGGGAGCAGTCTTTGCCCTGGTCTGCCGGGGGTAACGATCCCCATCCATAGGCCAGGTAGACGGATTTATTTATAAGGGACACCAAGCAAAGAAGAAACACACAAAATAATGTATGTTCATTCTGCCGTAACAAACATCCGATCAATGGTATTTTCCAACCAGGTTCTCTCAACAATCAAATTTGGGGTAATTTTTAAATAAATACTGATTTTCATGCCATAAAAAAAATATGCTCAGGCGTTAAGTTCCGTATAATTAGTTAGGGGTATCAACAGGAAACAATCCTTTTTTATTGATAGCTTCTCATATCTTATGCATTCTTCTGAAAATGGAAGGGATTGGTGCTATGCAAGATTCATCTGAAATGAATGACCTGCAACAAGAACAATCCGCTGCGGCTTTCACAGGGGATCCCTCGATCGGACGATCCAAATCGGTTTGGCTGAAATTGGCGATTAACGATATTGTATTAGTCGTAGCCGGTTTCAAAGTGAGCAAGAGTGATATTTTCCAAGCCAGGTTTCTGCCCTGGTATTTGCTTTTGGTCGGACTAGTATTATTGTTGCTGACGTGGGTTTCACTTGATAAACTTGCTTTCATCAAGTTCCTTGAAAAAGGGCTGAATTTTGTCTATATAAAATCGAGACTTACTGCATGGCATCGGGCGCTGTTAGTGTGTCCTTCGGTTCTGCTGGCAGTAACTCACGTTGCAGCGGGAAACGATATGATGATGCGTACGCCCTGGCTGGCGGTATCAACCTGGTTGCTAGCGATCACCTTTGGCATACTGGCGGGCTGGAAACGGGAAAAGATCGTTTGGGACAGGCGCAACCTGATGACTACCGCAGCATGGATGTTGGGCTTCATAGCGCTGGCTTTCCAGTTGCGGGCGTTCAACCTGACAAATATCCCAGTGAACCTGACAGGCGATGAAGCCTCGGCCGGTTTGTTTAGCGTGGAGATCATCGACGGCAAATGGAACAATATTTTCCGAACCGGCTGGTTTGAATTCCCGTCCCTGTACTTTCTCATACCGGCTACAAGCATCTCCATCTTTGGAAGGACCATCCTGGGGCTGCGCCTGCCTTCTGCGATCGCAGGCAGCATCATTGTCGGATTGCTGTATCTGTTGGGGCGCGTACTGTATAACCACCGCACGGGGGTGATAGCGGCAGCATTGCTTTCAGCCTCGCATTTCCATATTCATTTCAGCCGCATCGGTTTAAATAATATCTGGGACGGCATCTTTTTTGTGTCGTTCACCGGTTTGTTTTGGCGCGCCTGGCAAAAGCAAAGCCGCAATCTGTATTTGTTCGCTGGTCTGGTACTGGGGCTATCCCAGTATTTCTATGCCAGTGCGCGCATGCTGCCGGGTTTGCTGCTGATCTGGCTGGTTATTTTCGCCATCAGTGATTGGCGCAAGTTTAAAACGCAGCTCGGTAATTTTGGGTATCTTCTCTGGCTGTCGATTCTGGTTTATGCTCCGTTATTCATATACACCGTTGGCAGAATGGATCAGTTTATGGCCCCTCTTTCAAGGGTAGCCATTAAGCCGCTAACCATCGGTTTTACGGATAAGCTGCTAATTTATATGCAGCAGTTGGCCAAGGGGTTTGGAGCCTACAACCTGGTGGACCTACGGCACTGGTATACCCCGGGTGTACCCATGATGTTGTATATTGAAGGCAGTTTCTTTATGCTTGGGATCCTATTGTTTGTGGCCCAGTGGCGCAGCCCAAAAAGCTGGATGCTGTTTTCCTGGCTGGCCGCTTTTTCCGTGATGGGTGCGCTGAGTGAGTCGGTGCCCGCAGCTCAGCGCTTTACAGCCAGTGCTCCGGCAGCCATGTTGGTAGCCGCCTTTGCGCTGGATTGGGTTTTGAATCGCCTGGCGTTGATGTGGAAGAAAATTCCACACCTGGTGTTTAACGGAATCGCCTGGTTGATCGTGCTGGCTGCCATGCTGATGAATTTAAATTTCTATTACAGCCAATATACACCAGATAGCTATCACAAGGATCACAACACCCTGCTGGCACAGCGCCTGGCGGACTGGCTGCTGGCCAACCCACGGGATTGGAATGTATATTTCTTTGGCCACAGGATGGGCTATTATTCCATCCGTAATATCCAATATCTGGCACCATTTGCTACCGGGTATGAGATGATTGAACCCTGGGGCAGCGAAAAGAATCCGGTGGTGGAACCAGGCGATGACCTGTTTATTTTTCTGGATCAGCGGGAAGACGACCTGCTGGCTGTGAAAAAGCAATATCCCAGTTGTGAGGAGAAATTTGTGGGTGATAATGTGTTTGGGGTGATGTATACTGCCTGGATTTGTTATGATCTTAAGCCGTAAATGCGATTGGCATATGAAATCAGTTGAACCTCTTAGGTTCGATGGCTGGATAGGATGATTGCCAGATAACGATCTTTGACATGATAGTCGAAAACTTAGTCTATTTGCCGAAAATGCGCTATTTAAATTTAGTATTAATAGAGAAATTCTCGAGAAACCTACTTTGTCAGATTATGGGAAGGCAATATCGGGTTTGTAGGTGTGGTCATGTTGGAGATCGTGATATTTGTATTCTTGATTTTGTCAAAATGAAGAATAAGGCTATAAAAGGAAAAATAAATTATCGAAGTAATGTGCATTAGAACTATGTTATTAGTGTTCCAAAAACTACTTTTTATCGATAGCTATCACTTTATTAATGAAAAATGATTAAATAGTAGCAACAAAGCCGATGAAGTAAGCCTCAAAATCATTCTTCACTTCAGCTATAAAAATCAGATGATATCAATAAAAAACGCCCAATGAAGGGCGTTTTTGTTTACGATAAAAATGTCATTCACTCAACCATATTTTCAACCAACGAATACTTAAACCTTTAGCTGAAAATTCTAGTTTTAGTCTGCCTTATGCATTTATTTCTGGTTCTGATCCAGCGGGTTTCACCGGTTTGGCAGGTTCGCTTTCGACGGCTTTTTCACTGGTCATTTTATCGGTAATATCTTTGCGCAGTTTGGCAACCAATGGGTTAACCGTGGCCTTGGGGCCACTGTCCTCAATATCCATCTTGTCGGAAAGGAGCATGGCCAACAAACCTTGCATGATGTTGGAACTCACGCCGCCTTCCTCTGCATTGCCGCCGCCAGATATGACTGTACGCGGAACCACTGCAACCCCGGATTTTTCAACAGCTTCCGAGAAGCGGGTAAGTACCTGTGAAGTAACCTGATATCTTGCCCCGCCGTAGGCACGAACCTGTTCTTCGGTGGCGATAGCCTGGGCAATACCGGTACGAGCGATTCTTTCGGCATCGGCTTCGGCAAGGGTCTTGACGGTTGCAGCCTGTTGAATAGCATTCTGATAAGCTGCCTTACCTTTGTTGGCCTGGACGGTAATGTCGATCTCGGAGGCGGTCAGGGTAGTCTGCTGCTCTGCTCTCGCCTGGGCTTCCTTAAGCTCGCGTTCCTTGGTGGAAGCAATTTGTTGTTTGCCGTAAGTTTCCACCTTTTCCTGCGCAATCTGACGATCACGAAGCTGATTCAAAATGGTTTCAATCTGTTTGTCCCCTGCAATGGCAGAGGGCGTTCCAATCAGAACTTCTTCCATTTCCAGATTGTAATGTTCAAACTTGGCTTTCATTTCTGAACTGGCCAGATTCTGGATTTCGCTGCGGCCTTGAATCAGTTGAATCAAAGTACGGGTCTGGCCCACATTCTTGAAATAGGCGGCAACCATCGGGTCGAGGGTTTGTTCGACCAGTTTCTTAACATCCCCGAAGCGCTGAACCACCAGCGGCGCTTTCTTGTAGTCAATATGGATAACCACAGAGAGGGGTAACGATGGCTCGAAGGCATCCTTGGTGATCAGGGAGACTTCTGCCAGATTTTCATCCAAATTATGGGAACCTTTTTCATTCTGAATCCATTTCAGGATGATGTTGGTCGTTGGCACGGCGACCACCTTGCCGGCATAGGTATTGAAGGCATACTTGCCCGGAAGTAAAGGCTCTGCCCACACACCGCGGCTGTCCTTGGCGACCAATTCGCCATGCTTGTAGTCAGCGCCGGAGGTATCTTCGCCTTTTTTACCGGTATAACTGACCACCACGCCCACAAAACCGACTTCGATGATGGTCTTGTTGATAAAATCAATGGTGGCAAAGAGGCGATTGATGTAATAGGTACCTTCAACCAGTACCTGTAACTGGCGTCCGCGCATACCCTTGGCCAGCAAAAACTTGTCCGGGTTTTGGAAACTATTGTGGTATTTATCCGCTTCGCCGGGTTCGTTTCCAACGATGGGCGCGATGATTTCATCTGTCGGCAGGGAAGCGCCATCATGGACGGTGACAATACCGACCAGATCCTCGTCATCCCGAATCACCACGGGGGTATAGCCCTTGCGGTCATTAATCACAGCACCCATGTTGGCGATGACACTTTCATCATCCCGGCTCAAGCTCAAGCTGTAAACCTGTTCTTCGGTAAAAACGATAAACTGCACCAAGTTGATGGCATAGGTACCTTCACGAAGGATGAGACGTTGTGGGCCGCGTTGACCGCCGTTGGTCAGGAAATTACGCACATCCTGGAAGTTATTGGCGGTTACGTTGCAGGCCAGGGTCTGATCAGCAGGCAGGTTTTCACCATCCCGGGCGAAGACATAGCCGATTTTTCCCTGAGAAATGGTAACCAGGGGAACGCGATGCACCACATACATGATGGTAATAAGAAAATGGAGTCCGCCGCGCAGTAAATCAGGTTGGAATCCGGCTTCCCCTTCCAGGGCGATAAACCCTTTTTTCATGCGTTTTCCGCCGAATCGTTTTTCAACGATACCCACACTGTTGTTAGGGATGAAAATAATGGAGGCTAAAATCAGCCACACAGGAATAATCACCCATAAATACTTAAAAATGCCCAAAATGAAATCCATGGTACTTATCCTTTTTCGTCAAACGAATTCCTATACCTTCGCTTTGCAGCGAATCCTTTTAGCAAGGTAAAGGCTAAATATGGTTTGGATGTGATCGAGATGAAATTACAACCAGGAACGTGATGGATCACCCATTTTCCAAGGTAAATAGTCTCCACATAATTCATAAACGAACAGGGACTGAGTAGGAAAGACAATGTTTACCAGTGGAAATGTCGATTATCCGCGCAATTCTTCATAGTTAGCTTCTGCCCCTGCGTCCTTTAACGCCTGATTCATTATAGTCTTTTCCAAATAATTCGTACATCCAAATAGATGTTTGATCGGTATGTTAACCGCATTGTTGCTAAATCTTGGTTTAATGGAATCGAAAACCGTAGGGGCCAAGCATTTCATCAACG
>DHVR01000022.1:40187-40389 GCA_002412765.1 Leptolinea sp. UBA5203
GCGTGGAGGGCAAAGCATTCGATAATGGATTTTCCTTACAAAAATCGTACGAATGCTTGGCCCCTACGGAATTTGGACAAGCGCGGATTGCCAATCGTGTGATGGGTTTTGATGACCAGGCAGTTGTTGCCAAATTATTAATAATTAGAATGAGAACTGTAGGGGCCAAGCATTTCATCAACGGGCTGGAAAATTGTGGCAT
>DHVR01000005.1 GCA_002412765.1 Leptolinea sp. UBA5203
CAGGCAATGATACTTATGTCTTCGGTAATGATTGGGGTGTGGACACCCTAAGCGACAGCGCCGGAACGGATACGATCACTTTCGCCAGTCAAACTGAAGGCATCAATGCCTTGATCCAGACAACAGGCATGTTGATTACAGAAGACATCAACAGCCTGACTGTCAATGGTGCCGGAATTGAAAATCTGATTGGCGGCAGCGGAGACGATACCTTCCGCTTCGCCAATAACGCAGCCCTGGGCGGTACGCTGAACGGCGGTGCTGGAAACAACAGCCTGGACCTTTCAGCATACACCACCGCCCGCTCCATCAATCTGAGCGGTACCGGCACCCTGAACGGCTTTGCTGGAACCGTAACAAGTACCATGGCAGCTGGATTTGATAACATCTCCATCCTCACTGGTTCAACCGCCAGTGATACGCTCAACGGCCTCAACCAGGTTTCTTCCTGGACAGTCAGTGACAGCGGCAACACCTACAATGCCAGCGGACGCACCTTGAATTTCAGCAGTGTGGAAAACCTGAACGGAGGAAGTGCAGCCGATACCTTTAACTTCAGTGGTACAGGCAGCCTGGCTGGCAATATCAGCGGCGGCAGCGGCAGCAACAACTTGAATTACAGCCTGTACACGGCTGGACCTGTCAGCGTAAATCTGCAAACGGCTATTGCCACCGGTTTGGGCGGCACTTTCAGCGGCATTAGTGCCTTGAGCGGTTCGAATACCATGCAGACAACCCTGGTTGGCTTGAACACCGCCAATACTTTCAATATCACTGGCGCCAACAGCGGCACCCTGAATGGCAGCTTTGCCTTTGACCATGTCGGCAATTTGAGCGGCGGTGCAGGCGCGGACAACTTTATCTTCTCCAATGGTGCCACCCTCAATGGCGGTATCCAGGGGCTGGCTGGCATCGATACACTGGATTATCAGGCCTACACCACGGGTGTGAACGTCAACCTGGCTAGCAACACAGCCACAGCCAACAGCATCAGTATGACGGTGTATGGTATCGAGAATATCGTCTCAAGTTTGGGGAACGATACCATCGTGGGGGATGCCGGGGATAACGTCATCACGGACGTGGGTGGCACGGATACCTTTGACGGCGGTGCGGGTAATGACACCTATATCTTCAATACTAACTGGGGCAGCGGGGATTTGGTCAGTGATTTGAGCGGTACGGATACGATGACCTTTGCCGGGATCAGCAGTGCATTGATCGTCAACCTTAACGCAGGTTCCTTCTCGGTTACTTCCGGCGTCAACACTGTTACCAATAGTTACGACGTGGAGTATCTGATCACCGGTTCCGGCGCGGACGAATTCAATATCAACGCATCAGCCAGTCTCAATCTGGATGGCGGGGCAGGGAATGATATCTTTGCCTTCAACAGCGGCGGCAGCCTGACAGGCAGCATCAATGGCAATACAGGCGCCAATACGTTGGATTACAGTGCTTATGCTGCCCCTGTGACTTATAACCTGCAAACTGGCGCTGTAACGGGCTTGAGCGGCACAATGAGCAATATACAAACCTTTGTTGGTAGTGCGCTGAACGATACCCTGATTGGATACGACAGCGGCTCTATCTTCAATGTAACCGGCATAAACAGCGGGAATGTCAACAGTCTGTTGGCTTTCAGCAGTGTTGAAAACCTGAATGGCGGGAGCGGTGCTGACACCATTAATATAGCCACGGCTGGATCCATTAGCGGCATCATCGACGGATTGGGCGGCAGCGATACGCTATCCTTCAGCGTAAACAGCATTGCCCGCGATATTACCATCATCGGCGCGGATGCCAGCGGCTTCAGCGGCACGGATGCCAGCATTGGCGGCGGCTTTGTGCATATCGATCAGGTGATTGGCAGCACAGTCAGCGACAGCCTGCACGGCGTGAACAGCCCGGCCAGCTTTGCCCTAGATACCATCAATACCTACACACTGGGTGGCAACACTCTGGGCTTTGCCGGTATTGAGAATCTCTACGGCGGCTCGGGTGTGGATACCTTCACGGTTAATGGGGCGCGCACAGCCAATTTGTACGGGAATGGCGGCGCGGATATCTTTATCTTTGCCAATAATGCCATTCTGACAGGCGCAATCGATGCCAGCAGTGGATTAGACACCCTGGACTTCTCCGCATACACAACCCCGCGTGCCTTCGTATTGACAGGTACCGGATCAGTGGATGGCTTCAACGGTACCACCAGCGCCGTCAGCGGTGGATTCAGCAACGTCAATATCATTCTGGGCAGCACATCCAGCAACGCAGACTCTCTGACGGGTCTCCATACCGCCTCAGTCTTTGATTTGGCAGCCGGCACCTACACTGACACAATCAGTGCGCGAACATTGCAGTTTGTGGGTGTGGAGACGCTGGTCGGCGGCAGTGCAGCCGATACCTTCCTGATCAATGGAAATACCACCCATAACCTGAACGGCGGCGCCGGGAATGACGCGTTTGTCTTCAACAGTAATAATCAACTAAACGGCTGGATCAACGGCGGCCTGGGTTCCGATACCTTGAATTACCAGGCTTATACCGAAGCCGTAACGGTCAGTTTTGCTGCGGGAACCGCTACGGCTGTCAGTGCAGGCATCAGTGGCATCGAGAACTTCCTCGGTTCCGCCACGGCCAGCAACACCATTTATGGTGACGACAATGACAACATTCTGGTCGGCGGCGCGAGCAATGATACCTTCTACGGCCTGGGCGGGAATGATACTTACATCCTTGGCAATGGCTGGGGTATCGATACCATCGTTGAGTACGCCAACCAGGGCAACGACACGCTGGACTTCTCTGCGGTAACGGGAACCGGAATAACCTTCAATTTCGATGGAACAACGTTTACCATAACGGGTGGAACAAGCACCGCCACTACCAACAATTATGTTGAAAATTATCTTGGAACGGGTCAGGATGATACCTTTACCTTCAGAAACGGAGCTGTTGTTACAGGTCGGGTGGATGGCGCAGCCGGACATGACACGCTAGATTACACGAATTACAACAGTGCCCGCAACTTTGTCATCACCGCACTGGGTAGTGTGAATGGTTTCCAGGGAACGGAAGCCAGTATCTTGGGCGGCTTTAATAATATGGATGAACTGATGGGTACCAGTTACGCGACGGATGGTTTGACTGGCCGGAATGCTGATGCCAGCTGGAACATAACCACAGGTGTGGATGACCTGTACAGCAGCGGCGGACGCAACCTGACCTATTCAGCCATTGAGCGCCTGACCGGCGGCAATGCGGCCGACACCTTCATCTTTGCAAATGGTGCGACGCACGACGGCAGCATCAACGGCGGCGCTGGCACAGATCTGTTGGATTACCAGGCTTATACCAGCAGTGTGACAGTGGATCTCTTCGCTGGTACGGCTACCGGCGTGAGCGGAACCGTCAGCAATATGGAGAATGTCAACGGCGGTTCTGCGGACGACAGCTTGACCGGAAATGGCGTGGATAATGTCTTGAACGGTTACGCCGGCAACGATACGATCTACGGCTTGGGTGGAAATGACACCCTGATCGGCGGCAATGGCAATGACCAACTTTACGGCGGTGCTGGAAATGATACCTATGGCTTCAGCAATGGCTGGGGTGTGGACGATATCCACGAAACAGCCGGCGAGGGCAGCGATACGCTGGACTTCAGTGTAGTGACTGTCAACCTGACTGTTGATTTGAATGCTCTGACTGTTGTAAACGGTGGCAACCAGGTGAATTTTGTCGCAGCTATTGAAGCCTTGCAAAGCGGCAGTGGAAATGACCTGTTCAATATCAACGCAAACCGCACCATCTCCTTGAATGGCGGCGCCGGAAATGACCAGTATGTCTATTCGGATGGCATCACCCTGAACGGCAGTATCAATGGACAGGCCGGCACGGATACAATCAACTTTAGTACCTTCAGCACACCGCGCAATGTAGTCCTCAACGGATTAGGCTCAGTCGACGGATTCAACGGGTCAGAAAGTGCGCTCACCGGCACCTTTAGCAATGTGGATGCGATCCTTGCATCCTCCGGAGTGGGTGATACCTTCACGGGTGCCAATCTGACCGCCACCTTTGAGTTGGACGGATCCGATCAATATCAATCCGGCGGACATAGCGTTGCCATCACTGGCTTTGAGACCTTGAATGGCGGCAGCGGCAATGATCTCTTTGAGATTATTGGCAACCGCAGCTATGCACTCAACGGCGGCAGCGGGAATGACACCTTTGCCTTCGCTGATAATGCTGTCCTAACAGGGATCCTGAACGGCCAGAGCGGTACAAACACACTGGATTACTCAAATTACACCACCAGCCGCGATATTAATTTGACCGGTTACGGCAGTGTAACAGGATTCAGTGGTATTGAGTTCAGCATCATTGGCAGCTTCACCAATATCAATAACGTCATTGGCGGTAGTGAGAATGATGCCTTGAGCGGCACCGATGATCCGGGTCAGTGGACGATCAATACGACCGGTGGTTCCTATCTGGCGAACAATCGCACAATGACCTTCAGTAGTGTTGAAACCCTGAACGGCTCCGGATATGATGACACTTTCACCTTCACCGATGGTGCAGTGGTCAGCGGCTCCATTGACGGACGTGGCGGCAGCGATACCTTGAACTTCACTCAGTACACCACCGGCATTGTGGCAACTCTGTTGAATGGCGACGTTAATGTGATTCTGGCCGGTGTAACCAGTATCGAAAACATCATCGGCGGTAGCGGAAATGACAGCCTGACTGGCAATAATGGTGACAACCAGTTGGATGGGGGCGCCGGGGATGACAACATCGAAGGGTTAGGCGGGAATGACACATTGCGCAGCGGCACTGGCAACAACAGTGTCTCAGGTGGCGATGGCGATGACATTATCTTCAGCGGAAACGGAACCAATATATTATATGGCGGTGATGGATACGATATTGGTTATATTATCATCGGCAGTGATTATTCCGTACCTTTGAATGACATTGAAAGCCTGCTGGTTTATGTACCGCCGGTGACACCCGATGATGGGACTCAGCATGGTGGTGGTACTTCACCTGAGTTGCCCAAACCGTACAGGGTCCTGATTGTCCCTGTCGAGAGCGGCGAAAATGTCACCTTATTGGCCGCCGGATATGATGCCATGATCCTACGCTTACCGGAAGGCAACCAGGTCTTCTTCTCCTTCCTGGATGGAACCACTGCAACCTTGAGCATGTACAGTATGCAGGACTTCCCCGTGTCCTATCCTACGGGTACCAAGCTCATTTATGGGCTGAGCATCCAATTGATGCGCGGTGGTCAGAACGTGGAACAAACCAGCGATGGCATGTTGATTTCCTTTGTTGTGCCATTCGGTTTTGACTATCATGATTTGATGATCGCCTTCTGGGACGAAGCCTTGCAGACCTGGGTGGAGATTCCGTCGTACTATACGGCAGCCAGCAGCACAGATGAGAAGAATCGTCTGTCGGCCAGAGTCTTCCGTACAGGGCGCTACATTTTGGCCTTGCGATCAGATCATCAAAAAATGGACAGTAACGATTTATTTGTCTCCTTGACCCTGGCCAACGGTGAGGTTGTACACATGGCATGCAGCGGCGCTGGATCCTTGATCGCTACACCCCAGGCATTAGGCAATTTGGATAATCTGTCCCTTGAAGGAGAAGCCATTGCGGCATTCACAGTTCATGCCAGCGAGCCAACCCAGACGGATGTACCTGCTGCCGGTGAAGAAGAATTGAAATACTTATTCCCGGTCACCGGTGGATCAGGAATGGATGAGTACAGAATTATGTACCAGCCTGAAGGTCTTGATAATTGGTTCGAAGTTGATAACTCCATCTGCTCTGAGGAGAACTTAAAGGCTTTCACAGATCAGGGTGGTACGTATGTGTTGATTCTGAAATAGGAAAAAGATGTCCTGAGTTGTTACATGGAACTTGAAGGTAAACAATATAGCAGAAAACCTTGTTTTGATATTGGGTGAGTCTAAGATTTTTTTGGGCGGTAATCAAACCCAAACATCTCTTCTGACTCACCTTTTTTGATTTATGGTATGAGACTGAAAAAATTATTATAGTTTTCAGAAATTTGTCTTCTATTTTTCATTTTACATAATAAATATCTTGCAATAAGCTACCCGCATATAAGTGAAGAATTTAATAAATCTAGTCGATGTTAACAATACTCACCCACCAAAAATGAGTTTGGTAAATGGGGGTTTTTCAGTTTAGATTATTTTTACTCAAACTTACACAAAATTAATGCAATCCACATTGTGTTAACAAACATAAATCAGCATAATATAGTCAAAGGAGAAAAATTATGGAGTCATTATCTGGCCTTCTTGGCGCGTTAGCTTGGTTGGGAAGTGTTCTGGTCTTATTTCGCTTGTTTCAACGAAAAGGATTATTTCACGGATTCCTTGGTTTGATCTTCCCCATCTATCCATTTTTCTGGGGCATTAAACACTGGGGAAATCCTGAATATAAAGTAAAAAACGGGATGATCTTGTGGTTGATTATTGGTGCAGTTGCTGCCATTCTCAACTTCATTCTTAACTCAGCAGCTTGAATTTCGATAACGCCCAATCTCACTTTCAAAATGCACTGCTTAATGGTGAGGTTCGGTTTTTTTGATTAAATGTGTCTTTCTTTAATAATTGATAATTAATGAGGAAAATGAATTATGGAAAATGAATCTGGAAACCGCTTCCTGGAAACGGCAGTCGCGATTCTCATTGCGGTTGTGGTTGCCATTGGGGCATTGGTTAGTTGGCGCGCCTCGGTCATTGATGATGGTGCTGGGGATGCCGATTACGCTGGTCTGCATTCGGCTGTTTATTCAGTCCGTGCTGAGGCATTAAACTCGGTCAATGCTTACGAGTCCTATGGAAATTATGTTAATTATTTGCGTAACAACCGTATGGCTGAGTTGCTCTCTGAAGATTTAGAGACTCTTCCTGAAGACGAACAGGATGCTTACTATCAACAGATGAAGATTGCTACCGATATGGCAGATGCTAATCGCGATATGTTTGAGACCCAATATCTCAATCGTGACGGTTCTTATTCGGTTAAGCGGCAGATGGGTGTATTGTGGGCGGATGCAGCCAAAGAGAATGATTTGAATTATCAAAATCAATTCGATGAAGCCGATAAAGGCAGGGCCCGTACAAGACTACTCTTGATATCAGTTATGATCTTAACCATTGCTACGGTCTTTTATGCCCTGGTGGAATCCTTTGAAGGTCGTGCAAAAACGATTATGGTAGCTGCAGGATCCGTGATCGCTATAGCCGGTGTCGTTATGGCTGTGCTTGTGCAGTTTGGTGTTTGGTAGGAGTACTCCCATGACAGAAAATACACAACAACCCGAAAAATATAATTTTAACAATATCATTGCGGTATTGATCGCGTTAGTTACTTTGATGGCTGCTTTGGTGGCCTACGTTCAAAGCGATGCCAGCGGACGGGATGATCAGGCTAACCGGGACGGCATGCGTTATATGCTCGAATCCTTTGGCAGCCAGATCAGCGGAGATTCTCGCGTTAATTTTGATTACAATGTTGCCTACCAAGCTTATTATGAATATGGTTTACTGGCAAGTTCTGCTGAAAACCGCGGCGATGATCTGTTATTTGAAAATTACAGCCAATTGGCTGATGAGATGACTCAACTCAGCCCAATGCTGCAGGCTCCTTATTATGATCCCTCAGTGGATGATGGCCCGAATGTTTCGTTGTATGAATCGGATGTCTATCTGGTAAAAATCACCTCCTTGTTTGAAAAATTCATTGCTGCAGCAGCCGTGAAGGACGCCTGGGATTTTAAAGCCAATACTTATATTGTTCACCTGACCTTGTTGGCTGTTTCCTTGTTCTTGTTTGGCCTATCCACGGCCATTTCCAATGAGCGAACGCGCTGGATATTTGCTGGCGGCGGTTCCTTGATTGCATTGATCGCCATGATTTGGGCAATTAGTATCTATGCAAAACCCGTGTTCGATGTTCGTGAGCAGGGGGACGCGATTGATCAGTATGCAGCAGGTGTTGGTTTGGCTTATCAGGATCGCTATGATGAAGCCATCACTGCGTTTGATAATGCCCTGACGGCTTATCCCAAGTATGCCAATGCTCTGACTGAACGTGCCAATGCCCAATACGCACTGGGTGAATATGAGCTGGCTATTGCTGATTATGAAAATGCCATTGCTGCTGGTGATAAGAATCCCAATACGATGGGCATGTTGGCGTATCAATATCACTTGATTGGCGATTTTGAGAATGCCATTGCCATGGATCGCAGAGCATTGGAAATTGCTCCGGATGAATTATGGCTTAAATTTGACCTTGGTTTGAATCTGATGTTAAATGATCAGATTGAAGAAGCTCGTGCTGTATACCAGGAAGGTATCGATGCTGCAGTTGCCAAAGTTACGGAAGCCAAGGCTGCCGGTAGTGAAGCGCCTTCTTATGTGTGGTACGGTATGAATGATGGCGCTGATATGTTGGATAGCGTGATGATTACGATTGAAAACGGTGACGGTGAACCACCAGTCGAAAGTATCACCAATCCGGACGAAGTATATGCTGCCGGTGAAGAAATGTTGATTCGACTCAAGAGTACTGCTGCGGCCCTGGAATACACCGGTGCTGCTCCTGAAGGTGAGTTGACAGCTACCATATCACCTTTCTCCATTGTGGTGCCTGAATATGATGAGAACGGAGAATTTGTTTCTTATTCAGAACCTGCGGATGAGTTCGCCTATGGGATTGATGAGTTCAGCGTTCTGTTTGATTACACCGGCATGCCGGAGGGTAAGGATATTCTCTTCAAACTATATATTAATGGCGAAGAGGATCCATCCTGGCGAATTTTACAACCCTGGGATTTAGGTGTAGATGGCAATGCTGAAATTCCAGTCAGTTATGCCTATAGCGACACGTTCGTCTTTGATGCGGGTCAGTATGTGATTGAAATGTATGTGGATAATCATTTGGCACAGCGGGGATGGTTCTTCATTACTGAAGAATAATGGCGATTTGCATGAAAACCATTTTTTGATTATATTTAGAGGATAATTACTGAGGCCAGTCCGGAAGGATTGACCTCAGTAAGATGTAGAGGCGAGGAGATCAGTATGGAAATCGATATTCAATTTCGGCCATCTTATTCATTAGCAATCGTAAAATTGGCTCCCAATGAGCGGATTCGCGCGGATTCAGGATCCATGGTCAGTCATTCAGAAAATGTGGAAATAGAAACCAAAGCGGAAGGTGGTTTATTAAAATCATTAGGACGTTCATTCTTGGGCGGCGAATCCTTCTTCCAGAACTTCTGGAAAGCCGGATCTCAGGGAGGAGAAGTTGCACTTGCCCCTGACTTGCCAGGGGATGTGGTCATGATTCAGATGACGGGTCAGACCTTAATGATTCAATCCGGTTCTTATCTGGCTTCAGAAGCTGGTATTGAACTTAACAGCAAATTCAGCAGCAAAGCCTTTAAAGCCGGTGAAGGTGTCTCCATGTTGGAAGCCACCGGCAATGGAAAACTTCTGGTGTCTTCTTATGGTGCGATTTTTGAAAAAACATTGGCACCAGGGGAAAAATACACTGTCGATTCATCCCATTTAGTGGCTTTTGATGCCAGTATGGATGTGCAGGCTAAAGCTGTTGGTGGACTTAAATCCACACTGCTTTCTGGTGAAGGATTGGTTGTGCAATTAACTGGCGCGGGGCGAATTTATATTCAAACCCGCTCCCCTCAGGCCTTGATCAATTGGATCATTCCTCAGGTTCCGACCTCCACGACAACAAATTAAAGATTATCCATTTACTAAAAGGGACAGGGCCAAGTTTTCTTTAGGTGCTGTCCCTTTTTAGTTTGTGATGGGGGGATCTACTTCGAAGGAGGCGAATTCTTTTCGACTGTCGAACAAGGCAGCTGCCTGTGTGAAGTTGGTAAGGTGCAGCTTGCCTAATATGGAGCCTACATATTTGGCCACGTTTTTCTCTGCGGGTTTGAGTGCTTAATGCAATGGTTGCTAATATCCAACTATACAACGGTTGAAGCAATCAGTGGCTTTTGTTGAGTGCATTTCAGTGGAAAGTATCAGGATTAGGAAGAAATTAAAAAGAATATTGTTTCTATCCATTCTACTAACACTAGGGGGTTGGTCGGATTCCGATATCATTATTATTGTCGAAATCCTGTCATGATGTTATGGCGTCAATCGATAGCTGCATTGTAATCCAGATTGAGAAGAATGTTTATTTACACCCCTCTTTTATCCGCTGAATCATCTCAAAACACATCCGGGAATGGTGGTATGGACATTCCCATGGACCCACTTTGTGATGGGTGAGAATCGGTGTTCCATTTTCTTTGAGCACCTTAAACCAATCTCCATTTTGGCGATCTACAAAGTGGTTCTGGATATAGTTCCAAACCTGCCTGGATGCCTTTTCGAAGCGGATATCACCCGAAAGTTGATAGGCATTATAGAAGCCGACTACAGCTTCAGCATGAGCCCACCATTCGCGTGTTAAAACCAGCGGGCCTTTCAAATCAGCCTCGTATAAAATGCTTCCATCAGAGCCAAGTGCCTGATCCATCACGACTTTTGCTAATTGAATTCCAACAGCCTGTGTTTGGCTCAATAACTCTGGGTTGCCGAGACACTCGGCGGTCTCTACCAGGAGCCAACTCGTTTCAATATCATGTCCGTAAGAGATATGATCCGAAAGGGATTTCCAGCTATCATCAAAGAATAATCGTTGATGTCCTGTGCTTGGATCAATCACCTGGTTTAGGAAAATCTGGACCAGAGACTCAAGTCTTTGATTCAATTGTTCATTCGCCCATATTTTTGCCAAAGAGGAATAAGCTTCCATCAGGTGTAGCAAGGTATTCATGGATTTTGATGAGTTGATGTCCTTGGTACTCAAGCGCATATCATCCAGATTGGCCCAATCACGGGCGCGGCATTCAATATAACCGCCATGGATTGGGTCGTGAGTATGTTGTTCAATTAAGGCAAACAAATTTTGTGCAAGCGCCAGGCTTTTTGGATTTTGTCTGGCTTGATAGTATGCGGACAGGCCATAGATCGAAAAGACTTGCGCATAGGTGTGTTTTCGGTCCGTTATCGGTTGTCCATTGAGATCAAGTGACCAATACATCCCCTGGTATTGTTGATCCCAAAACCGGGTGGAAAGATAATCAAATGCCCAATCCGCAACTTGTAGATAGGATGGATCTGAATAAATTCGCGCAGCGGTTGAGAACGTCCAAAGGATTCGGCCACAGAGTACTGCACTGCGTTCCACTTGATTGCAGGGCTGTTGTTTATTGGTGACCGCACCGAAAAAACCCTTATTTTCACGATCCAGGGTGTGATTCATCCAGAAGGGAAGGATGTTCTCCCTCAATTCCGCTTCAAATTGTCTTGCTAGTTCATCTTCTATGTGTGGTCGCTGCATTTTCTTTTATCTTGTCCTAATTCAAAATGAAATTCGGATGATTCTTGAACCAATAGTTATAAACTGGAATTAGTTTTAAGATAAACCAAAACCTCATCCAGGCGGGTAAATGCTAGTGCAGTCACTGTATCTCCCCCGCCATAATAAATCGCGATCCGGTCAGTATCTGGATCGTGTAGTGCTGCACAGGGGAACACAACATTTGGAACATCACCGATACATTCATACACGGTTTGTGGGGATAATAGATAAGGCGCTGTTCGATAAATTACCTTCCAGGGTTTTTCGAGGTCTAATAATGCGGCCCCAAAACTATAGACAAACCCATTGCAGGAGGTAAGTACACCGTGGTAAAACAATAACCAACCTTCCGGTGTTTCAATGGGAATGGGTCCGGCGCCGATTTTTGTACTTTGCCAACCCGAGGTGGGGGCCATCACCCAGCGATGCTCTCCCCAATGGATGAGATCAGGACTTTGGCTGATGAAAATATCTCCAAAGGTTGTATGTCCGTTATCCGAAGGACGGCTGAGCATGATATACTTGCCATTTATTTTTCGCGGAAATAAAACCCCGTTGCGGTTGTAGGGTAACAAGGCGTTTTCCAGAAAATGAAATTTTACAAAATCAAAGGTGTATCCAAGGCCAATGGTAGGGCCGTGCATGCCATTGCACCAGGTGATATAGTATCGGTCTTCCAGCCAGACCACCCGTGGATCGTAACAATATTCAGAGAATGCTATATCAGAATTGCCATAGATCCATTCAATTGGATTGGGTTCTAATTGCCAATGGACCCCGTCTTTGCTATGCCCGGCATGGATATTCATATGACGTGTGCGGCTGTCACAGCGGAATACGCCTGCAAAACCCCTTTGGTATGGCACCACTGCACTGTTAAAAATACTGTTAGAGGTGGGTAAAAGATCGCGTGGAATGATTGGGTTTCCACTATAACGCCAGATTACATCCCTGTTTTTGGCGGGTCGGTCTTCCCAGGGAATGTTCGGAAGTGATGTAGTATTAGGTATTGTCATGGATTAGTTACCTTTTTCGGGTCCTGATTATGTGCTGATTAACGATATTGTGAACAATCCGAAGGGATGATTCGTCAGGGTCATGTATTGAATTGTTTCAGCACTGCATTCAGTTCAGAAAAAATTGCATGATTTGATCATTCAGTCCGGGCAGGCCTTCATGGGAAAAATCTGGAAAAACCACCATGGATTTGGGTGAACTAATTTTATTATAGGCAGCAAATTGACTGGATGGCGGACAGATGGTATCCATCAATCCGATGCCCCAAAGCACTTCTGAACGGATACGGGATGCAAGATGCTGGATATCAATATATCCCAATTGTTCAAAAATTGCGTCCTCGCGCTTGTGCTGAGGATCAAAGCGGCGGAAATACTCCTTTAGTTCCAGATATGCGTCTTTCGCATAATCCATATTCCAAACGCGTTTGTATTCACTGAGGAAAGGATAGACCGGTGCTGCACGTTTTATTCGCGGTTCCAGGGCTGCACAGGCAACGGTCAATGCGCCACCCTGGCTCCAGCCTGTGGCATACACCCGGGCTGAATCCACTTCCGGCATCCCCATGATGATCTTCGCCAATTGAGCTGTATCCAGAAAGATTTGCCGGTAAAGGAGTTTCTCGGGATGACCGGATAACGCATCCTCCAGGCCGCGGATGATATGCCCATGCAAAGTGTTACCTTGTACACTGCCTCGGTCTTCAGAGTCTCCTCCCTGACCGCGGCAGTCCATAGCGGCCACAACAAATCCCTGGGCTACATAAGCCAGTTTTTCGGACCAATCGCCGGAGTCACAGGCATAGCCATGGAAGAATAAAATGGCAGGGCAGGGGGAAGAAATATGTTTAGGACGCAAAAATTTGGCGTGTATACGTGAGCCATTCATTCCTGTGAAATAGAGGTGCATACATTCAACACCCGGAACCTGGAAATCGGCCGGGATCAATTCTACTTGGGGTTGGATGGAGTGCATTTCTGCCAGACTTTTATCCCAGAAGGAGTCAAAATCGGCGGGGCGCGGATTAATACCTTGGTAGGTGTGTAACTGCTCAAATGGCATATCAAATGTTAATGGCATGGTTATTTTCCTTCCAAAAATTACACTGGCGGATGAAAAATCAAAATAACTACAAACAGTATGTTCTATTTGATCTGGGTGAGATGATGGGATCCGAGGCAATGCCGAAAAATCATGCCATCACCATCTATCTCAATCTACTGGTTAATATTTTACAGACTGATTTGCCTACCAAAAAGGCGCACTTGAATTCAAGTACGCCTTGGTATTCATAGGCTCATTTGCCGGTTCATTTCCTTGAAAATGCCGACAGAAACTTTTTTCCTTACGGAGAACGACTCCTAAGGTTTTTTAGCTGGCAGTTTTGCTTTTTGTTGTTCTTGCTTCTTCCCTTGCTTTTCTTGTTTTTGCTTGTCAGCTTTATTTTTGTCCTTCTTGCTACCTTTTTCTCCCATCGTACGTCTCCTTTTAGGGGGTATGCCTGGTCAGGTGGAAAATGCGAGCCAGGTATTGCATCAGTTTATATGATTATAGCTGTTTTAAAAAAAAAGTTAATGAAAACAGGTTGAGTTTTAATCCCAAATTAGTTACAAGTTTACTGGAAAAGCTATTTTATTATTTTCTTAAAATGATATGCTTGGTTATGTTATTCGACAATGATTTTGTAAGGCGTTTTTACATGACCTTGAAACAGTTTTCCATTTAGTTGATCATTTCCTTCGCGGGCTGCTGCAGCAATAGATAATTGATACGTTCCTGGCGCAAGTTCTGAAGTATCCAGACTCATGAAAAATCGACTATTCAGTGCATTGTTTGAGCTATAGACATAGCTATTCTCTTTGCTTCGCAAAATGAAGAATGCACGCCCAAGGAAATAGGATTGCCCATTTATCAAGAATCTTCCGTCCACAACCAGGCGCTTACCTTCCATCACCTTGCGATCAAAGATGACTTCCAGGTTCTTTGTGTAAAGTGGGGGCGCTGATATCAAATCTGTAGTTGGACAGGTATAACTCTTGCCCAATCGTTCACCATGAATCTCACCTAACCCATACTCAAAACTCGCAGGGGAGTAAAGCGGTATACGTTCAACCTGATAGGTTTCAGCTGAAACTGAATAATTATTATCCAATACTGACACAGAAAAAATGACCTCACCCTTTTCATTGACTTCAATTACTTTTGAATTTACAACCAATTTACCTAATACCCCGTCTAAAATATCATCCACTGGGATATTATTTGCACGGAGCTGGCCGCCAAAGGTGATGATGCGGTTGCCAGTAAGAGGGAGATAATCGGCATCCATAGCACCGTCATCAATGACCGAGGCGCGCTAACTAACCAATGCCCCAATGGCAACTACAACTGCGATGAGAATCGCGACTGCGTTTCCAGGAAGCGGTTCCAGATTCACTTTTCAAAACCAATTTTCATATTTGGATTCGCTAATAAATGAGATATAACCCAAATAAAAAACGCCCAACCTCATCTTTTGACAGTGCATTTTAAAAGTGAGATTTGGCATTATTTATCTCCTGCTGCAGAGGTAATGATGATGTTGAATATCGCTGCACCTGCACCGATAATCAACCATAATATCATCCCGTTATAACCTTATATTCCGAATTTCCTAAATGTTTAATGCCCCAGAAAAATGGATAGATGGGGAAGATTATTCCAAGTAATCCGTGAAAAATACCTTTTTCAGAAAGAATCGGAAAAGCATCAAAACGCTTCCTAACCACCTAACACACCAAGAAAGCCAGACAAAGACTCCATAATTTTTCTCCTTTGACTATAATTATGCTAACTTTTGGTTAATTACTCAATGTGGATTGCAGAAATTTTGCGTAAGTTTGAGTAAAAATAATAGTAACTGGACAGCTCCCATGTACCAAGCCCTTTTCTGGTGGGTGGGTTAAGGTTAATATTGACTATTTTGCAGGGTAGAACTTGATTAGTTTTCGATTAATGGAAAATATGACTTATCATGAAGGTATCTAGTCCGGAGGATGCATCGCAACCTTCCCTGCTGCCCAATAGCAAACCTAAATGGCTACTTGTAGATGGTTGAGTTTTAGAGAGTTTGACAATAGAACTCCCATGACTATTTTGATTTAGAAATAAAAGGATAACCCATAATTTCTCTATCGGTTTCACTCATGGTAAATCTCGCACGCTGAGAAATCAAGATTTCATCACTGATTTGCCGATTTGCTCGGATCGCATCACCCAGCAGCCCCAGCATCAATAGTATCAACCCCAACACCCCTAAAGTACCACCAATGGAAACAGATTGTACATGTCTGCCAATACCCGATTGTTCCGTAAAATAATAATAGAAAAACCGGCTTATCAGAATGACAAAAGATAATAAAAATGGAAGACTGATCATTGTAAAGGTGCTTAAGGGTTGGTAAAGCACATACGAACGGATAATCGTTTCAGCCTGGCGCCATATAAAATGAAGGATCCCCTTATGTAAACGGGATTCTCTGGTAGCTGCGTTGGTAATAATAGAGAAATGAGCAATTCTCATGCGCTCGTTGCCGGCCTGAATCAGCGTTTCAAGGGTATAGGAATAACTGCTGTAGACCTTTAATCGTAATGCCGCATAACGGGAATAGGCACGGAATCCACTGGCGGCATCCTGAACATCGGTTCTCGATATTTTACGCATCACCCATGTGCCAAGCACTTCCAGAACCTGTTTCAGTGGTGGAAAATATTGGTTGTGGGCAACCTGGCGATCACCAATGGATATATCCGCTTTTTTCTCTATAATTGGTTGAATTAATTCGGGAATATACTTCCCGGGGTATTGATTATCCGCATCCGTATTCACAATAACATCCGCGCCAAGGGCCAGTGAGGTTTGAATGCCGGTGATGAATGCCTTTGCCAGCCCCTGATTTGCAGGATGCCTGACCACGTAATCAGCGCCATTCTCCAACCCTACCCGGACTGTTTCATCGGAGGAACCATCATCAATTAACAAAATCTTCACTTCATCAATGCCGGGGATTTGTTTTGGAATATCATGTAAGGTTTCTGGAATGGTCTTTTCTTCGTTATAACAAGGGATTTGAATAATTAATTTCATTGTTCTTCTCCAACAAAATTACCGCTTACTAAAGAAATCATATCATACTCACATTAACAATCTTAAGTAATTGCTCAAATAAAAAATAGATTAAGGTAAATCTACACCAAGTAAAATTCTAAAATAGATTATATGTTAGAATTTCTATTAGAGGAAAATGTTATGGGGAGTAAACTGATGAAAGACCAGAGTATAGAAGGAAAATTATCTCCTTTTCTTCAAAGACAAAGAATACAAAAAGCACTTCCATATTTACATGGATCTATTCTAGATATTGGTTGTGGTAATGGTGCTCTTGCTGATCATTGCAACCCGAAAAATTACTTGGGATTTGATATTAGTGCTGAGGTTCTTCAGATTGCTACTAATTTGCATCCATTGTATACTTTCACTTCAGAACTTCCCACTGGCAAAGAATTTGATCGTATTATTATGCTAGCAGTTATTGAACATATCACAGACCCGATTATGATTTTAACAAAATTGATGTTCTTGCTGAAAGATGATGGCAAAATAATCATCACAACTCCCTCTCCCAACTCAGATTGGATTCATAGTCTGGGTAGTAAATTAAAATTATTCAGCCAGGAAGCACATGATCAGCACCAGGAATTATTCGACTATCCGAAGTTTTCCGCACTACTTGACAATACGCCATTGGAAATTATTGAGCACAGAAAGTTTTTATTTTTATTAAACCAAATTTTTATACTGAAAAAAAAAGCATAGGAATAGCTAGTGAATATATTCTCCATTTTTGAAAATTTTAAATTAGATTTTTGGACCTTGTGGGGAATTGTAGCCCAAGGTTTTTTCTTTTTTAGATTAGTCATCCAATGGTATAGTTCTGAAAAAGCCCAAAAGACGATTGTACCAATAAGTTTCTGGTGGTTAGGTATGATTGGCGCTTGTATGTTATTTATTTATGCCTTTGCTCGGAACGATATTGTATTTTTGATCACGGCAATACTACAGGTTATCATTTATTTCCGGAATTTAAGGATTGCCTTCAATCAAAAATCAGAATACCCAGTTGAATGATAGGAGTATCCTTTGGAAAAAGTATTTATTCAGGGGAATCTTGAGGATAAATATCATACAAAAAATCCCATCTCGCAATTGTTGATGAAGAATTTTATAAAAACATTTTTAAAACAGTTGGATTTGCTTGAAAGAAGTCAAATTCATACAATTTGCGAAATTGGATGTGGTGAAGGAGAATTATTAAAACTAGTACATAATGTGTTTCCAGATGCTCAACTTTATGCATGTGATATTTCACCTGAGGTGATTGATAAAGCAAAACGAAATTGTTCAGATTTTGCTGTTACCTTCTCAACTCAAAATGCACAGAAATTATCCAGTTATGTTGATAACCAGTTTGACCTTGTTGTTTGTTGTGAAGTCCTTGAACATTTACAAATTCCTGAACAAGGGTTACAAGAGCTATCTCGAATTTCTTCAAACAATTTACTCCTATCTGTTCCAATTGAACCATTATGGAGTGCATTAAACATGTTGCGTGGAAAATATCTCCATAGCTTTGGTAATACTCCAGGGCATATGAATCATTGGACACCACTATCATTCAATAAATTCATTTGGAAATATTTTAGTTCCTCATCATTAATTCACCTGTATCCACTTCCTTGGCAGATGAAATTGATAAGAAAAATAAATATCAGTAAATATCCTTTCAATTTTGATGATTTAATTACCAATTAGTTCATCCAAATTTCATTAGTATTCAACAAGTCAAATTTGTAAAAATCATTGCTCAATTTAGTTATCACGCTCATACTGAAAAGTTGTAGAAAAAGTTAAATTGACTTTGTATGGATAATTTATAAATAGTTGATATCTTATGGATTTAATTATAACTATGTGTTTATTATCAATAAGGTAAACTCAAAGTTGTACTATTTAAATCCGTCCTGAATATTTTATCCTTTGATTGAATAATATATAGGGGTATCGAAAGTTGAATATCGGATTCTTCTGCTAGAACAACTTCATAACTACTGATCGATATTTCATCATATTCTGATACCGCCAGGCGAATTTGTAAGTCTTGTACGTCCGACCTAATCTCAAAAGGCAAAATTACCGGTTGTCCATCTTCAGGTTTATGCCAGGAAAGGTAAGTTTTGTAATGAACCATACTACCAAAATCCGAAACGATATCAAGATTGGCATCTGGTATTGTGTCAAACTTACCATTCAGAATTAGATAATATTGACCTTTCTTCAGTGGATAATATGGACCGTAAAACAAAAAACCGGCATGATTTGTTGTAACCAGAGTATTATTTGTCAAAGCACCAACTAGACTTGCTGAAGTAAGTTCTGAGGCTGTCATCTCGAAACAGCCGAATATTTCGCATTTTGAAAGTTGAATATCGGATTCTTCCGCTAGAACAATCTCATAACTATTGATCACTAAGTTATCTGATCTTGATACCGCCAGGCGAATTTGTAAGTCTTGTACGTCCGACCTAATCTCAAAAGGCAAAATTACCGGTTGTCCATCTTCAGGTTTATGCCTGGAAAGGTAAGTTTTGTAATGAACCATACTACCCGAATCCGAAACGATATCAAGATTGGCATCTGGTATTGTATCGAACTTACCATTCAGAATTAGATAATATTGACCTTTCTTCAGTGGATAATATGGACCGTAAAACAAAAAACCGGCATGATTTGTTGTGACCAGAGTATTATTTGTCAAAGCACCAACTAGACTTGCTGAAGTAAGTTCTGAGGCTGTCATCTCGAAACAGCCGAATATTTCGCATTTTGAAAGTTGAATATCGGATTCTTCCGCTAGAACAACTTCATAACTACTGATCGATATTTCATCATATTCTGATACCGCCAGGCGAATTTGTAAGTCTTGTACGTCCGACCTAATCTCAAAAGGCAAAATTACCGGTTGTCCATCTTCAGGTTTATGCCAGGAAAGGTAAGTTTTGTAATGAACTATACTACCAGAATCCGAAACGATATCAAGATTGGCATCTGGTATTGTGTCAAACTTACCATTCAGAATTAGATAATATTGACCTTTCTTCAGTGGATAATATGGACCGTAAAACAAAAAACCGGCATGATTTGTTGTAACCAGAGTATTATTTGTCAAAGCACCAACTAGACTCGCTGAAGTAAGTTCTGAGGCTGTCATCTTGAAACAGCCGAAAACCAAGCATTTTTCTCCTATTTCTTGCGTGATATAAATATCACTAATATTTGTTATAGTATTAGGAATTTTGATAGGATTACCAACTTCTCTAGTGATAAAGAGAAGTCCAGTGGATTTTTCACGTGCAGTTACTTGAGATTGATCATCTTCAATGAATTGTAGTCCATTATAAGAGAGAAATGGTCCATTACATCCATTTCTCCATTCGTAAAAAGTCATCCTACGAAAATTGTAGTTAAAAAGATAAAAACTATATAAGGAAAATCTTTCTTGGGTGTAAGAAGACATATTAATTGTTGACTGGTAATCGACACCCACACATGAACCCGGACTATAATTTGCGTGAATTAATTCAATCAAAGATGAAGGTTTACTATAATTATTAAGGATATCCCGGTGCCATTTTACTTGACTGGGATAACTCACAAAAAAAGAAAATATCATTAGGATTATTGCTGCATATTTACCGAATATCGCGGCAGCTAAAATACCGAAAATTCCAATCATCATCCATAAAAGAAAAGTTGAATATGGAATTAAGTATTGAGGCCAAAATGAAGGAATATTGATGAGATTGCTCGTATTTTCGATGTGGATAACATTATATCTTGAAGAAAGATCAATAAATAAACCAGCAATTAGTACCACTATTGCACAAATCGCACTATATTTAAGCCTTAACTTATAGGAATAATGACATAGGGAGATAAATCCAAAAGCCAATAAAAAAGGAATTTGACAGTCTGAATAGCGGCCATATAACCAATAGCTTAATAAATTCACATTTCTTGGAGAAGTAAATATCAATGAACCAATTCCAATAGTAAATAGAATTGATAAAATATTGAATACAAGTACGACTTGATAATTTTGAGATAAATCCTGTGTTTTTGCAGAAAATATTGTTGATCTCGAATGCAATACAGCTGGTAGGAGTGTGGCAATTAGACCAAAACTGCCAATTAGTAAATATGAGAGTTGTCCCACGCATAACCCAATAAATTTGGTCCAAAATCCACTATATCTTAAATACTCAACAATTGTAACAATGCTTGGGTAATGGGTTTGTAAACTCCAATTTTCAGGAGTCATAGATATATTTATCCAATTCAGAAATAAGTTACAAGAAAGGGACAAACAAAATACTACTATTATATGCAGTGCTAACGGCCAAAAAGATCGTCTATGAAAACTCACTAAAGCAATTACTATGATCGAAGATAGAATTAATGCTAAGCCAGTTGGATGTATCCAAAAATAAAAACCAACGCAAAACGAAAATGGTAATACACTCGGTGTTTTATTAGACTTCCACTTTGAAAGCGTGAATAAACTGCAGGTAAAAATGAATACTTGAAAATTTGATGGAAAGGCATATCCAGCCATAGTAAAAAACGAAGGATAAAGTGATGTGAAAAGCAAGGCAAAAAAGCGTTCCATTGAAGTACTTTGCGGAGCAAAAATCCTTAACAAATTTGAAAGTGTGAATAATGAAAGGCCCCAAAGCACTGCATTGATTAATAATACACCTTGCCATATTTGGTTTGTATTCGAGAAAAAGGCAAAAAGTGGTGCTAAAATAAGTGAATATCCTGGGTAATAGCTGCTCGAACCATCAATTGTGTAGCCTGCAATAAATGAAGCTTTGGCCAAATAACCAATCTCATCAGCAAGGTAAGCAGGCCCGCTACTATAATCTTGACATAAAAAGAAATTTATAAATGGCATAATGATAATGACTAGCCATGATGAAATTTTTGCAAATTGATTTTTGGAATATATTTTCATCAATGAGTTCCTGATGGAAATTAAAAAAATATCTGAAATCATCCGAATTCAAGTTGGATTAATTCTTATTACCAATTCTTATTTGCTCAATTATTCATAATACTAAACCGTCTAGAGGAATATTTAGATTGTCAGAGTGAAGTATCCAATGACACATATATCTGATTACCAAAGGAAAAGTGATTATAAAGTGATTAGTTGACTTTATCTCCTATTGACTTCAATGCATTCAATAAATCTTCAAAAATTTCTCTTTGTATTGCCCATATTTTCCCAATAATTCTAATCCTGTGTAAAGTTCTTTTAGCAAAAACAAAAGCTGCTTTAAACTTATTGGTATGATGTAAACCTTCAACAAGACTTGGTGAAAGCCGATCGTAATTTACAAGACTGCGCTGCATATGTTCAATTATTTCTTGCAAAAGAGAGTCGTTTGTTTTAATACCTTCAGAAACAACCTCAACATGTTGGTGTTTTGTGGTTAAGCGACTGGTTATTTGGTCTTCAAACTCATTAATTGCTTCTTGCGTTTTATTATTGGGTTTTGCCCAATCATTCTGTATGATTGGATATCCATTCTTTGGTTTTTGAAGAGTTAAATGAATCGATGTGAAAATATTACCATCAAAATTTAATATGATATGGGGATATTTTGACCATAAAACATCATCACTGCGAATGATTGATTTTGCGGCTAACCTGTCATTAACAAATAAAGCCAGATCGCGTTTTGTTTCCAACGTTTTATTTGATACATTCCAGGAAATGTCGCCAACTATTTCTAGTCCACTAGCTTCAATGATTGAATGTAGAATTTCACTTTTATTGAAAATATGCAGACTCGGATAATCATTGTTATTAGAAAAATCGGATACAAGATATTCAGTGGAAAGAGTTAATACCCCTCCTGGTTTAAGTACCCTACCCATTTCGAATGCAGTATTTGCAATAAGGTTTAAATTCCCAAAATGCTCAATAGATGATGATGAAAAAATACCATCGAAAGTTTCATCTGGATAATTTAATTTTCTTCCATCCATATGTTGAACAACCAGACGATCTTTTTCATATGGATAGGGTGCAACCAGATCTGGTGAATAAAGCATTATTTGAGGTGCATCTAAATCCCATTCCCCCGATAATAAATACAAATCTGTAGCGAAAACCTGACTTATATGATTCGTTAGAAAATAATTCATCACCTCGGTTCCCGCACCGACCCCTAGTATTTTTGATTGTCGATTTAGAATACCCAAATCTTTGAATGAGCGAATACTCATTGCTATTTCCCAATATTTTCGATATTCAGCACCGATCGGGAATGAATCGTCGTGTACTTTTATGTGATGTTTGTACGCGTCACGAATTATTTCCACAATTCCCTGATCTGAGAAATCTTCAATTTCACAAATTTTACTATATGGCAGTTTATTCATTTGTTTTCTCCATCGGCGATTACATCTTTA
This sequence comes from Leptolinea sp. UBA5203, assembly GCA_002412765.1. GTDB lineage: Bacteria > Chloroflexota > Anaerolineae > Anaerolineales > Anaerolineaceae > UBA5203. The sequence goes on from DHVR01000005.1 coordinate 23,105, forward strand.
ACTATTTCTAAATAGTGGTCAGCTATTTTTCTAGTACTACAATACTTTAAATAATACTCTCGGGCTTGATGTCCCATTTCTTGGCAAAAATCAGGTTGGGTAATAAATTTATTTATTGAAATGCAGAGTTGTTCAATTTCCTGCTCATCTGGTTTAAACCGAACACAACAATTGGACGGTATAAAATCCCACGCAGGTATATTGCTAATAATAACTGGAATCCCATTGGCAAGAGCTTGGATTAGGGAAAGTGACATTTGTTTTCTAGATGGATCTCTCAGATTTATCACCAAATTACAAACGGACATATATCGATGATAAAGTTCATCAGAAACATCCCCTGTAAATATGACATCCCCTTCGAGACCAAGTTCATTCACCAGACTTTTTAAAATACCATCATAATATGGCGATAGAGTTCTTCCTACAACCAATAGTTTTGCACAAGGATAATCAGCAACTATCTTCGAGAATGCCTTTATTATTTCTTTGTTTCTTTTGTTCTCATTAATAATTCCGAAAACACCAATTATGAAATCATTATAAGTAAACCCGGATTGAACCCTGTGGAATTTTTGTAGAGAAGGTGGATTATTGATCCATGGATCTGTAACCGATAATATTTCGGTGAAAATTTTTGCACCCGGCGAGTTTTCTAAAATATTGTCAGCTGCAAGTGGGTAATGAACAATAATCGCTTTACTTATGTTTACTATTGATTTGATCATTTGGTAATTCTGGAAAAAAAGTAAAACATTTCCATTAATGTTATTACGCAGATATTCTTCATATTCAATAAATATGTTATACCCTTCAATCTCAGCAATTAATTTCAGTCCTTTATCTTCCAAATCATCCATGAACTGAATCATATAAAAATCAGCAAAGGTCAAGTCGTGTAAATCGAGAATTCCAGGGTAATTTGTCATATTATTAAACATATACCTGTGATATTCTGATGCTCCAGTTTGATAAATTATGATATCAAATTTCTTTTGTTCATTTCTCCAATGAAATGATTTTGAATGATGAATAGAAAAATTTTCAAGAAGATCAAGTTGTGGTAAGTAGCCACCATCAATAAATAACTCAACTTCCGTCTTTTTTCCTAATTCATCTAACAATTGTGTACTAAATGTTGCAATACCAGTTTCTAATGGGGGAAGTGGAGTCCACATTGCAATTTTTATTTTTTCATCAATTTCTTTAGTTTTTACTGCATTTTGATAACATGTCAAAGTGGAATTCCCTAATTGTTCGGGAGAAAAGATTTGACAGTGTTCCAAACCTTTAGTAGCCATCTCATTCCTTAAGTCATTATTTGAAGCAACTTTGATCATCGCATCAGTAAACCCAGCAATATCAAAGGGATCCACTAAAATTGCGGCATTTCCTCCAACTTCTGGTAAAGATGAAGTTGTAGTAGTAATAACTGGTGTACCACAACACATAGCTTCAATGACAGGCAAACCAAAACCTTCATAAATTGATGGATGGATAAGGGCAACGGCAGAATTATATAAAGTTACCAAATCATCATCACTCACAAACCCAGTGAAGGCGACATTTTGATCAATTCCTAGTTCAGATAACTCATTTTGGAGCAATAAAATTTGAGCAGCACTTAGATCACAAACAAAAACCAAACCTATCTTTTCTCGGATAGCTATCGGCAAATTCTTATAGGCTCGAAGTAAAGTTGAATGATTTTTTGTATAGTGAAAACCAGTCACATTTAAGAAAAAACTTTCAGGTAGACTAATGCGCTTTCTCAGAATTCTCAACCTGGATTGTAGTTTTTCTTTTGGTAAAATTTTAAAATTTGGATCAGGAATTGGATAGGCAATATCAATTTGATCAGCTGGATATCCAAGATAAACAATGGCATCCTTTTTTGCGGACTGCGAAATAGCGATAAAGCGATTTGCATCTTTACATAACAAAGAATTATGAAGATATTTATTTTTGATGCTATTATTTGATAAGTAAATTGATGGAAAAACCAAAGGAATCGCATCATAATAATTTATTACCATCGGACAAACTTGAAATTGTAATGGTAAAGATCCAAGAAAATATGGGACTGTAAAATGAAATAAGTTGATTTTTTCCGAATAAATATAATCCTGGAAATACGAAGAATATTCAATTAAGAACTTATCATCATTAAAATCTTGAGAGTATTGATTAAATAGATAAGGTTTGATTTGAACATTTCTGGCCGTGCGTATTTCCGCCAAAATCAGATCATGATTAGTAATTGGGGGAACATAGATAATATATTCATTGTTTTGATCTATGTGGATTACTTCTCTAATTTGTTGTTGAGTGTACCGGCCAACCCCACGATTCACACTTTGTTTACCATTGCATATGAAACTGTAATCAATTCCAATTTTCATTTTTTCCCTACATAGACAATTTTTATTAATTACCCCAATACTGTCTACCTAATTGAATCAATTAGGCATTAATTATAAAAGATTACCAACCTAAGTGATTTCTGTAAATCTGTTCAATTACATGTGCCATTTTTTCTTTTGAACCCGTACAAACTCAAAAATTGTTCTCAAGGGGGCCGTAATACGAAAGGATCGGCTTTGGTATACATTCCTTAATTGCGTTGAAATTTCCCCAATTTCACTTTCAGCAAGACATAATTGAGCTTTTAGCACATCTAACTCGGTTTGAGTTTTTTTTAATTGAGTATGTAAACTATTTTTATCACTTTCTGTTTGCTGTAATGCTGATTGGATTTTATTATAATCTACCTGAGATTGATAATTGTGTGTTTTTAATTCCTCTACCACATCATTAATCTGACTTAGTTTTCTTTGCAAATCAGAATTTACGGCTTGAGCTTGAATGAACTGATCATGAAGTGAATCACGCTCAGATTGATATTTATTTATTTGTTCTTGAATTATTGTTTTCTCATTAATCGAATCTCTGTGTTGGGAAGTTATAAAACCATCAAAAATATTTGGGGGAGTGTTGATTATCTCTCTAAGATCGGCATGTTCTTCAGCAAGGTAAAATTTATTTAAACCATCAAAATAAACCAACTCATATGATGCAGCTAATACTATTGGCTCCCAGGTGTCAACAAAACCTTGAGATAATAAAGGGTTGATAGCTTCAACAATCAATATCCAAGGACGCCAGAATTTAAGATCCAACCCTTCAATTACTTCATACTCAGAACCTTCTACATCAATTTTTAAAAAATGAATTTCTGGAGGGGCATATTTGATAAGAATTTCATTTAATGTAATGACAGGAATCGTTTTTTCAACGATACTCCAACCCGCATTCATTTGTTTTTGTGCAATTTCTTTCGATACTGTTGAAATTCCTGTATTAGGAATTTCATAAAAAGGAATTAAACCCGGATTGTTACCAACTGCAGTTCGAATATTAATATCATTTATCCGAAGATTAATGAGCCGTTCATAATAAAATTCCATCGGTTCAATATTTATACCTCGCCACCCCTTTTCATAAAAAGCTTGGGTAACTGAGTCATTAATAGGATCATTTGCTCCTACATCAACATAGAAGCCGTTTTGTAGATTTTTAAAGGCACGCCACAAAATGACATCTTCAAAATTTTGGGCATATGAAATAAATGTCATAAGGTTTTTCTATCCAAGAGAAAGTTTAAATATGTACAATGTCATCGATTCTTAATAGAATTAATTGACCAAGTCTCTCTGGAGAAAACTGACTGGTCATTGTTTTTTTTGCATTTTTTCCAATAACCCTATTATACGCTTTTTCTTTTGTTAATCGTTTCATATACTCTGCAGCTTGCTCAAGGTTTGGATCTGCCCATTGTTGATTCGCATCATAAACCGAATCATTTGGACCAACCTTTATGAGCTCATAATCCACACCGCAACAATTATCTTCGGTCATGAAATCAACATTTCCTGACCAACGTGTCATGATGACTGGTTTACCCAGGTACATTGATTCGGCAGCGATTAAGCCAAACCCCTCTGCTCGATGTAAGGAAATATATGTATCCATCAAGGATATAAGGGAATTGAATTTATGTCTACTATAAGTATCTTCCAAGAAATAGCAATTAGGATAGTCTCTGGTTGCTTCTTTTAATTTTGCCACCGCCGAAAAATTCTCAATTGCATTATTGATCTTAATCACAAGCCCCACAGAAGTATTGGTATTCTCAAACGCCATTTTGAAGGCATCAATCGCACCTTGGGGATTCTTTCTCTGTTGTGAGCTTAAAACATCGTAAGCACATAGGAAAAGGTATGGCTCTTCTGGCAATCCAAAGTCAGCTCGTTTTAAATCCGGTTGGGTTTGAACCTGAATACAGGGGGGAATGATGATTACTGGAATTTGTGAATTTTTCTCTATGCTTTCTTTTACAAATTGCGATGCAACCCAAATCTCGTCAACCAAATTAAAATATTTATTCCACTCGTTGGGAAATTCAGGCATTTCCCAGTACCAAACACCAATATTGTAATGTGATGATAATTGTGCTGGGGAAAAAACATTCCAGAGAGAAGATAGTTGGGGAGGATTAATATGGAATAGATTGAACCGGTATTTAAAAGTAGGTGGTTCTGCTTGGATGTAAGCTTGAGATACTTTTTGATTATTGGGGATATTTTCTTCAAAATCAATTAACTCACATGGGAGATTGGTAGTTGTTAGTGCAGTATGAGAAGATCTTGCAGCTTCACCTAAACCGGTTGAGGCCTGAAGGTAACCAATTAAGTTGATCCCTTTTTCAAGAGTATTAGGTTGAAAGGAATATTTAGCGTGTTTTCTGTAATTATTCCATTCCGCTAAATTTATTTCTTCAACTTGATGGTTAAGTTCAGACTTTGGTAAATATTTCTTGATGACAAGCCACATTTTTATGGGTAACAATTTCTTAATAATCTTTTTGATAAAAAAATAAGTTCTATATCTGGCTTTAATTGGCAATTGCAACATTACTCTCCAAGCGAATAAAATTAAGACTCAAAAATGTAATAGGTCAAGCTATCAATTTATTCCAAGTTAATTGATTTTTGATATAAACCCAAGACTTGGGAAGTTGGACCGTCTGAAAGAATTTTCCCATGATCTAAATAAATTACGCGATTACAGATTTCCTCGATTGCTGCATCACTATGTGATACAAAAATTATCGTCGCCCCGCTATGTAACAATTCTTTCATCTTTTCCATTGATTTTTGCCGAAAGCTTGCGTCACCAACTGCAAGTACTTCATCTAGTAGTAGAAGTTCTGGGGTCAGGTGAACAGCAACCGAAAAAGCTAACCGCAAATACATTCCACTGGAATAGTACTTGACGGGAGTATCAATAAATTGTTCAATTTCAGAAAAAGCCACAATTTCATCAAATTGATTTTTAATTTCTTTTTGTTTCATCCCCAAAAAACTTCCGTTCAAATATATATTATCTCTACCAGAAAGCTCAGCATTAAATCCAGTTCCTATCTCAAGTAAAGAATTTACTTTTTCAAATAGTGTTAATTGGCCTCGTGTGGGACGGGTAATTCGGGAAAGAATCTTTAAAAGAGTACTTTTACCTGCTCCATTTCTTCCGATAATTCCAACTGACTCCCCATGTTCAATCTCAAAAGAAATATTTTGTAATGCCCAAAATGGTTCATTTATATTATGTGAACTAATACCCTTAATATTATTGATCATCCGTTTTAAGGGACTGTTCAATATTTCTTTTAATGAACTGGCTTGAGCATCAAAATGATGCCGTATTTGATATTCTTTCCATATGTTTTCTGCTTTAATTGCCATTTGAGACATATTACATCACATCCGCTATACGATTTTCCATTGAACGGAAAGATATCAAGCCTGTAAATAGGCAAATTACAGCCACAAGAATAGACACTAAGAAATATCTTAAAGATGGAAGAGTATTGTTATTTAAGAACACCCAACGGTAAGCGTCAATTAATCCTGTCAATGGATTGAGATAAAACAAAATTCGGTATTTTTCTGGTGCAATAGAAACTGGATATATAATCGGACTTATAAACATCCAAATTTGAAGAATAAATCCAAGCAGGTTTTTAGTATCACGGAACACAACCATCAGTGCCCCGAAATGTAATCCAATTCCGAGAGAAAAAAACAGGGTTAATATAACCAGGAAAGGAAGGAACAAGAAACGTGATGTAATTGGGTAATGGTTTGCTAGTAGAAAAACCAATAAAACAGAAAATGAAATTAAGAAGTCAATTACAGCACCAATCATTGTTGAAAGGGGCAATGCAAGTCTGGGAAAATATGCTTTCGTTATTAATCCAATATTTCCAAGTAAGCTAAATGCACTTGAATTTACAATCTGAAGAAATAACTGCCAGACGACATAGCCAGACAGGTAAAAAACAGGATAGGGGACCCCATCGGTTGGTACTCGAACAAGTATACCTAGAATTACAAAAAAAATTAACATTTGAATCAAAGGTTGTAAGATAATCCACAGGATACCGATGAAGGTCTGTTGGAATCTCACTTTTAAATCACGTTTAACAAGAAAAAAAAGGAGGTCTTTAAATTCCCAAACTTCTTTAAAATCTGGCAATTCAAGATTATTTGGTGGTGTAACAATTATTGGATCCATAGTATCTATTGTTATCTTGTAAATTTAACAGCTAATATCTGATTTTTTCAGTTTACCAATATGGTAATCTACCATTTCTTTTATCATATCTGACAAAGATTTTTCCGACTTCCAATTTAATACTTCATGAGCTTTGGATGCATCTCCAACAAGGGGTACATCTTCTGCTTGTCTATATAAGGTTGGATCCTGCTTGACATAATCCAGATAATTTAATCCCAAATATGAAAAAGCCAAATTACAAAATTCGTCCACTGAGGTAAGTTGACCAGTTGCAACGACAAAGTCATCTGGTTTGTCTTGTTGCAGCATTAACCACATTGCTTTTACATAATCAGGTGCATAACCCCAATCTCGTTTTGCCTCTAAATTCCCAAGAAAAAGTTCATTAGTCAGGCCTAACTTAATCTTCACCGCTCCAAGTATTATTTTACTGGTTACAAATTCAGTACCCCTCCGGATTGATTCATGATTGTACAAAATTCCATTACATGCAAACATATTATAGTTATCCCTATAATTGCATGTCAGATGGTATCCTGTGACCTTTGTTATTCCATACGCAGAACGGGGATGGAACGCAGTCTTTTCATTTTGTGGGGAGTGCTCTGCTTTTCCAAACATTTCAGAGGATCCCGCAAAGTAAAACTTACACTTGGGGGCAGCTTCTTTTAATACCGAGAGGATATAATGGGTTCCGTTCACATTGGAATTAAAGATCGAGAATTCATCTTCAATCGAATAGGATACATAAGATGTAGCAGCCAGATGGTAACACTCATCAGGCCGTACTTGTTTTACAATATTTAACATGGATGGATAGGATTCGATCGAGGCTGGGTGGAGGGTAATTTGGTTGATGATGCCAGCCAAGCGCCACAAACTTTGAGTTGGATTTTCCAGCTCACTTCGCATTACAATCCCGTGAACTTCATATCCCTTGGATAATAATAATTCAGCAAGATAGGATCCATCTTGCCCTGATATTCCAGTGATTAATGCCTTTTCTGTCATAGAATTTTCCCCAGACCCGATTTTTTTCCGCCCCATTTGACATTGTGAAAAATTAATAAGTACTCCAATATTCAATCTATCATTGAAGTAATCTTATCCCAAATTTGAATTGTTGTATATTCCCAATTAAATTTTTGTGCTTGCTTGATTCCTGCACATTTCATCTTATTCATTAGGTCTGCATTCGACAGTACTGCCTGGATAATTTTTTTAATATCATCCGGATTATTTGGATCACAATAAACTGCGACATCTCCGCAAACTTCCCTAAGTGCGGGAATATCTGACGCAATCACCGGACAACCACAGGCCATTGCTTCGAGGGGTGGCAATCCAAATCCCTCGTAAAATGAAGCGTAAATGAAGCATGCCGCATGTTCATAGAGCGCCCGCAATTCCTGATCATTGACATAACCCAAATTTACATAAGTTGGATCAGGGGAGGCATCCATATTCTTAAAAACCTTTGAAAAGGTTCCCCCGGCAACAATGAGATCAAAATCTTTTTTTTCAATACTGTTCGTCGCAAGCATAACACCCTTATAATTTTTATGTGCACTCTGGCTTCCAACAGTAAATAAGTATGGACGCTGACTGAGATTGTATTTTTTTAGAATTCGTTCATCCGCTGCAATTTCCAGGATATGTTCATGCCCAAGCGGAACAACTACTATTTTCTCTGTTGGTATACTACAGTACTTCATCAATTCTTTCTTTGAGAAATCTGAATCGGTGAAAATAATACGAGCAATCTCCCCCATTGTTTTTAGGATGAATCGGTATTTTAAGAGGAACATCGGGGTATATGTCTTTGGATAGCCAAACACCGATGCATCATGAATGGTTAATAGTTGCCTGTCTCCACCAAATATCGGCGCAATGTTACATGGACTAAAAAGGATTTTTTTTCTTGCAAAAAGGGGGAGGGAAATTTGTTCCCACAAATTGTTTTGTAAATAACCAATACACTTCACCTTGATTCGTTGATACTTTGGAATGTCCCGGGTATTGGGTGGAACTGCTAGTATAATCGAATATTGGTCTGAATCAATTTGACCATCAATCAACAACTGGTCCAAGTGCCGCATCAATTCATGGGCGTATCTTTGAACTCCAGTAATTTCTTGGGTTAAAAAGCGACCATTGATTATGACTTCATTCATTAATAAATGTTTCCTTCAAGAAAGTTCTTACCATTGAGGTGTTTCCTAACTATCTACAAAGGCTCGGATTTTTTCAATGAACTTAGCACCATCGAATTTTTTTGCCCATTCCCGAATGTGTACTGGATCAAAAATCCGTGTTTCAAAGGTGCGAATACAATCTATCAACGAATTTACATTTTGATCGGGAAAGAACAGCCCCGTTTCATTCTCTAGGATAGTCTCTAAAGCTCCGCCATTTCCATAGGCCAAAACCGGAACGCCGCTGGCTTGTGCTTCCAGGGGAACGATTCCATAATCTTCATAACTAGGAAAGAGTAAGGCTTTTGCATTTTTATATAGGTCGCGTAATTGTGTATCATCAACACGACCAACAAATTTCACCGTTTCTCCAGCTATTCTTTCAAGTGCTTCCCGTTCGGGGCCATCTCCTGCGACAATTAATGGCCTGTGGAGTCTGTTACATGCTTCGATTGCGATGTCAATTCTTTTATGGGAGACTAATCTCGAGACTGTCAGGTAATACTGGCCTTTGGAATCCGATAAGGAGAAATCGGCCACTGACACCGGTGGATTTATCACAGTTGGTTTGATCTCATAGATCTTTTCAATTTGATGTGCAATATTTTGACAGGAAGTCGCAATCTTATCAATTTTTTGCGTATTCTTGATGTCCCATTTCCGAAAAAGTGGAACTAAATTTTTTATGAAGGGTGCAGTAAACCCTGGTGTGGGTAAACTCTGCGGAGTATATGATTTGGGTCTCCATAATAAGCGAAATGGCGCATATAGATATCCGAAATGTTTGGTACTGCCAGCTGTTTTGATGAACTTTGCAAGATAGGTTGATGAGGAAAGCACGACGTCGAAGTCTGAAAAATCCACATGTTGAATTTTCCAAAGCCATAAGGGGTATAATAATTTAAATTGCCGCTCTGTTTGAATGGAAGCACCAAATTGCAGGGGAATTACATTCAATTTTTTATACTCAGGAAATGTAGCGTCCGCTAGATAAATGGATGTGAAAATCGGGGCATCTGGAAATGCTTTGGTTAACCATAAGACAAATCTTTCTGCACCCCCTGGGACGCATAATGCATCATGTACAATAGCTAATTTCAAATTAATTCCCTCAAGATTTTATGCGAAAATCAACTCGTTGCTTTTATACCTGTGATTATAACGCATCCAAGAGTGAAAGTAACATCACATGGCTGATTTAAAGTGAACCATCTCAAAACCCAAATCAAGTTATCATTATTTGAAGCCAGATCCCTTGTTTTGGTTGGGTGAAATAATTATTGGACTTATGCTGGCAAATTTCTTTCTATAAGTCAAGTCAAGGTCAAAGAATTGACATCGGAAGCATGTATAATTAAACCACTATGATGGATCAATCTTCCTCTCGAATTCGTGTGTTATTAGCGGATGACCATGTAGTCGTTCGGGCTGGTATTCGTAAGTTCCTGGAACAAAGCTCAGATATTCAGGTCATCGCTGAAGCCTCAAATGGTCAGGAGGCTTGTGAACTGTTAAAACAGGATATGACGGATGTCATTGTTCTGGATATTCAAATGCCGTTGATGAGTGGAATTGAGGTAACTCGCTGGATTCGAGCAAAGCATATTGCCGTTGGAATCCTGATTTTAACCGCCTATGATGATGAGCCGTATGTTCAGGCAGTCCTTCAGGCAGGTGCCAATGGATATGTTTTAAAAACAGCCGAACCACAGGAGATTATCGATGGCGTACGGGATGTTTTTCATGGAAAATCCGTTTTGGATGCCACCCTCACACAGAAGTTGATCGCCAAATTATCCGAACAACCGGAGACAAGGGTCATTGATCCACTTACAGACCGTGAATTGCAGATCGTGGCTCTGACTGCAAAAGGCTACACTAATAAAGCCATTGGCGCTCAATTATCCATCAGCGATCGTACAGTTCAAAATCATCTAGCCAACGTTTTTCAAAAGTTGAATGCGGAAAGTCGCACAGAAGCAGTGATGCGGGCAGTTTCACTGGGGCTTATCTCGGTACACAGTGCTGAAATTAATTAATGACGTATTGCAAGTGCTCAAGGTTTGATTTCCGACTTTGGAAATAGGGAAGCATTGACAGAAAAACTATCATTACCGATAAAAAAAAATAAGTGGAGGGTTTTTTCCCTGCAATTGTTCTTTGTCATTATTCTTCCAATATCTGTGCTGCTTTTATTGGTGGTGTTCGGCAGCCAGGAACTGCATCATGAAGCCATGCGCAGTTTGGTGGGGGACCGGGACTTGAAAACTGTTCGGGCTGCGGCAGACTCTTTGCAACGCGAAGTTCTCCATCTGAACAATTCGATCCAGATATTATCGCGCAGCATCCATGGAAAATCCGATCTCAATGCGTTGATTTTGGAGCCAGGAGAAATCTCCTCTACATTTGATGGCGGTATTGCATTATATTCTTCTGATGGTCAACTCATCCAATCCACTACTTCCCTGTTGGATTGGCAATCCATACCCCACCAGCTCCCTGAATTTTTCAAGATGGATCAAGGTGTAAATTCACAGTCAGAAACCTCTCCCCTGGTTTCGTCGGCTCTGTCCAACACAGCTTACGTTTTTACCCGGGCTGTAACCGACCAGAATGAACTTCTACTTGGGGCTTTTTCACCGGATCAGTTGATTGGAGAATCAATTGGCAGCCTGGTCAGCAGCGGACAAAGTACCGTTCTGGTGATCAGTTCAGCAAACCAGGTTGGAAAGGTCGATATTTTATATCATGGCGGGCCGGTTAAAGCAGATGAGAATCTGCCTTCCCATCCGGGAATTCAGGAAGTATTGAACGGCGAAAGCGGGATTGTTTATTTTCAAAGCAGTGAAGGCGAGCATGTGGTCGCTTTCAGTCCGATTTCGCGGACGGGTTGGGGATTGATTATCGAGGAAGCCTGGGAGGATATCGCCAGTCCTTCTTTGATTAGTACTCAATTTGCACCACTGGTGATTGTGCCTGTTTTTTTGTTGGCTTTGTTGGTGATCTGGTTTGGGGCACGTAGGATTGTCAACCCCCTGCAAAAATTGGAGAAACAAGCAGCCAGATTAGCGCAAGGCGATTTTGAAGCCATACGGCGGCCTGTGGGCGGTATTGAGGACATTCGCAACCTGCAATTTGAGTTGATAGATATGGCGGAAAAATTACAAACCGCACAACAAAACTTGCACGGGTACATTGGTGCCATTACCGCCGGAGTGGAAAATGAAAGGCTCAATCTGGCGCGTGAATTACATGATGATACGATTCAGTTGCTCATTGCGCTCAATCAAAGAATACAATTGGTTCTGATGGATTCGCCGGCGGAACAGAAAAAAGGTTTAACAGAGCTACAATACCTTGTAAGGCAGGCGATGGAAAGTCTACGCCGCATGATCCGCGGTTTGCGCCCCATTTATCTGGAGGATTTGGGGTTGGTTGCTGCCTTAAAAATGCTGGTGCATGAAATGCAGGAGTCCTCCAATCTTCCGTTAAGCTTCTCTTTTACTGGATTGGAGGTTCGTCTGGATACCCAGAGCGAAATATCCATCTACCGTATGGTTCAAGAATCCCTTAACAATATTATTCATCATGCCGATGCAAAGCATGCCTGGGTAACGATTGAGTTTTCTGTAAGCAAAGTCATCGTTCAGATTGGAGATGATGGAAAGGGATTTGTGATGCCGTCTAATCCATCCGAATTCCCAGCGCATGGTCATTTTGGTCTGGTGGGATTATATGAACGGGCTGACTTAATCCAAGCTGGGTTAAGCTTTGTCAGTAAACTAGGTGAAGGTACGACGATAACAATCCAGCTTCCCTATACTCATGTTTGATTGGGTTCCGCTATATAAACTATTTATAATGAACTCCTCAGGATGGTGCAGGGATTTATTGCTGAGTAATCGCTTTGATTTCGTATCCCATTTTCATGATCTCGGCGTTGATTTGTTCTTCCGTCACCTGAGTTTCATCAAATTCCACCACCATTTGAGCTTTACGATAACTGGCTTCGGCTTGTATTATTCCCACCAATTTGTCTTCGATGCGCTCCAGCAGCATGGGACAATTGGGACAATGCATACCTTCTATCTTTAACATAATTTTCCTGCTCATGAGAATCTCCAATCAATCAATAATGATCGTTCCACTATACATGCCCATCGAACAGGAGAAGGGGATTTGGGTTCCACTTGTCTGGGCTGGAATATCAATACCTGCTTCACCGGTAGCCTCCAGGATTTGCTGTACACCTAAACTTGGGATAATAAAGGCACGGGAACAGGAGCGTACGTTATCGGTTATCAATCTCAATTGAATGGGAACCCCAGCTTTTGCATGAACTTCATTGGGATAATATCCGGAATTTTGAACATTGATGATGATAGAATTATCATTCCATGCTGCGGATGCTTGGGAGATAACCGCCTGATCGTTAGTGAAAGTTACTGTATTGGCTTCGCCAGGTGCTTCGGTACCGACCGGGAGCACTGAGGCTTGAGCGGGCGGGGCGGATAATTTGCCAATAAAATGGGAGAGGGATATCGGCGAGCCTGCCAGAGTAATTCCACTATCAATGGTGACGATGGCTAATACCAGCACCAAGATGGCCACGAAGCGCATGAAATGTTTTTCAAGTTTTGAACCCAATTGGGTGGTAAAGTAAGCCACAGCGAAAAATACCGGGCTGGTACCCAGGGTGAAGGCAAACATCAAAGTCGCCCCTTGAAAAGGATCAGCCGTACCTAACGCCACGGCCATCATGGCTTGAGCAATCCCACAGGGAATTAAAACAGTCATAAAACCCAAGAAAGCATGGGTGAATAGCGATGATTCATCGGCTCCTTTGGCTGTTTTGCGTAAATGCCTGCGAATGAAGGCAGGAGGTTCGAATACAAAATATCGAAAAATGGGGTGGATATTGAGCATGCGCAGAGCGGACCCCAGCATAAAAATTCCGATGGCGATTTGTAAAGCAGCCCGGGTGATAGGTGAGAGCTGAAATGCCTGTCCTGCCAGACCAAGCAGGAAACCAAGCAAAGTGTAAGCGAGTAGTTTGGCTAATAAAAAAACCAGGATAGAGAAAGCCAGTTTCGGTTTTGGTTGAGGCAGTTTCCCTGTTCTCTTATCCCGCAGGCCGGTATTGAGTGTTTCCTTTTCAATTTGGGTTGCCAGGGAGCTGGCTAAAAGTCCGCCCTGGACAGCCAGACAACTCAACCCTCCCGTGGTCAGGCCAGTAATAAATGCAATTAATAAGTTAGCTGAATTGTTTTCCATACCGATTTTCCACCAATCAGGAACACTACTTCCATTTTGGTTGAGTTTACCATTTTGGTCCACGTTGTTCTATAGGCAGAATGGCCTGCTTCTGATGACGGGGATCGCCTATTGAAGAGAAAAGAATATAAAGGTAGGATTCATTGCAGGAGTTTTGTTGTAAGTCTACTGGGTCCACTTGGGAACGGTACAACGCCTCAGAAAGCTCAGTAGATGCAAGGATTTTTCTTAATGTGCAGTTAAAAAGATTTCTTTTCCCCTTATTAATAAAGGAGTTTACCATGTTTAGAATGATGAAAATTAAACCATTGATCAGTCTCAGCTTAACCCTAATGACTGCGGCAATTCTTCTCACGGCTTGCAATACACAACAGAGCACCGGCAGTTTTGCTCAAATACCGGCGGGTTTGGCATATGCTGAGGGAAGTGAAATCTATTTCACCCACACGGAAGCCTCGGACCCAGCAATTGCTGAAAAGCTTACCAACATGATGAAATCACCAGTCCTTTATGTCCCTTCTCTGGCACTGGTTCCAGAAGAAGCTCTGGCCAAAGTTTTTGTTTTTGAAAACGGTCTGAAGGGTAAGGGTCCGCTGGGATTTCAACCGGACGTATTTAATAATCCCCCCGGAACGGATGGCTATAGTCCCCTGCGTCAAATTATCCTGACTCAGTGGGTAGAGGGTTTTAAAGCCGTTGAATTGAAATCGGAAGCGGAGATTAACCAGGCTGAAATTGATGGAAAAATTACTACCACTATCTCCGGTGTGGTGGTCAATATGCCCTTTATCGTGTGGGATGGCGGAAAGCGTTAGGATTAAAACAATAGATTGGTTGGTCTGGCTGCCGAACCCGGCAGCCTTTTTTTGAATATTAACTAGAAGAATTCAGAAATCTTTTGTTATTTCTCCGCGAATGATGAAATAGATTTATAATACGAAAGTATCTGGAGGAATGATGACAGCGAATTCTGAATTGAGACAAAATGATCCAAAGATTATAATCATGCCAAATGGCTCGTATCATGTTTATGGAAATGTTCCCCTGGTGCATAAAACCCAGATAGTTTCAGAATTTGGTGAACCATTAACTTGGGTGAAAAATAAAGAATACGAAGTAATAAAGAAAAAGGGCAAAGATTATTATAGTCTGTGCCGTTGTGGCGCTTCCAAGACGATGCCATTTTGTGACGGCATCCACAAGGATATTGGATTTGACGGGAAAGAAACTGCCGATATTCGTCCGACTGCTGAACGTCAGTTCGTGGATGATGGCGGCACGGGCCTGGTTGTGAAATTAGATGGTTATTTGTGTATGCTTTCCGGGTATTGCGGAAACCGGTTGACCAATATCGACAAGATGGTCAGTGAAACTGCGGAACCACGGGTACGTGCAGAGATTATTAGTATGATTGAGCGCTGTCCCTCTGGTGCTTATGCATATTCAATGACGCCTGATGGACCAGATATTGAACCGGATTTACCTGTACAGATTGCCGTCACCACTGAAATTACATCGGATGGACCGATAGATGGCCCATTCTGGGTGACGGGAAATATTCCTATCGAGCGTTCGGATGGTGAACCCTTTGAGACTCGTAACCGGGTTACTTTGTGTAACTGTGGTCATTCCAATCAGAAACCCCTTTGTGATGGCAGGCATCGGGGAATACAGCAAGAAGCTTTACGCAAGAAGAATATGTAAGGGAATTAGCTATCCATAAAAAACGTCCCCGGTTTCCAATCTAGAAAACCGGGGACGTTTTTATTTCTAAACCTGATTACGGTTATTTTTTCTTCAACACCAGTAAACCATTCGCGGTCTCGGAGACCTGATATCCAGCTGGCACATCATTCAACGCGCCTTCCTTTTCTTCTTTGGCAAAAAAGTAAAGGGTTGTTGTTTTGCCTGTGCTTGTCACACGATCTTTTCCGTGCAAAATATAGGTTACGCCCTTTGAATTTGTGTGTTTAAAAGCCATAGTATCCACCTCTTGATTGTTTTTATTTGAACAACATTCTACTTATTGCAATGATACCACAAAGAAGGCATGATTTACTACTTACTTCTGGGGTAGACAATCCAATAAATTAATCATTTTTCGAAATTTGAAGGTTATTTTTAAGTTGTTAGGATGATTTATTTTGAGGTTAGGAGTTTTTTCCTTTTTCTGAGGGTATAAGTCGACATCCATTTTTATGAAAGAATAACCTGAGGTAAGAAAAATCCCCCTGGATGTAAGCCATCCAAGGGGATGAAATGGACAATGGTACAAAAAATATTTTAGGAACCGGTTCCGGTATAACTGTTTACCCCCAGCAGCCAGACCCGGTATGAAATGAGGAATAATCCGATACCAATGATGGGCGAGAAAAACATCAGAGGGGAGACTTCCTCGGGACGAAGAAACAATTGGGATGGGTAAAAAGCAATAAAGCCGATGGGCAAAACATACGTGAAGGCAAACCGAAAAGCACCATCGAAGATATTCATCGGGTAGGGCGCGAAGTCACGCAATTTTACAGCAAGACCCAGGATCGGATAGGAATTGATCACCCAGAAGCAGGCACATCCGGCGAGTATGATAATGGCGATCAATACTAGCCCGGCAGAAAACAAAGAAAGCAACAATAATAGTATCTTAAACAATGTCCAGGTAATGCTGAGTTTGATTGAGGCATAGATTAAAAGCACAATCCCAAGCACAAGCTGCGTGATACCCTTGATATCAAACATCTCGGACATGTAGTAAAACATCATGTTCAAGGGGCGAAAATAATATTTCAGGAAAGTGCCCTCCTGAACGTGGAATCGCAGCTGCCAGGTGTGGTCAAATAGAATCTGCATGGGGGAAATGGCGAGCATGTAGAAGGCATAAATAAATACCATCTCCATGAAACTCCAGCCTGCCAGATCGGTTATGGAATTAAACAGTACCCAGAAAACTGCCAGGCTGGCCAGGCTGGTGAAAAACATACCCAACGAGCTGATAATGAAATCGGCGCGGTATTGCATACGCGCTTTGATGTATTGCGCTTCAATAATGAAGTATAAGCGAATGTAGTCTTTAAGCGATTGCATCTTACCCCCCTGCCACACGCAAAACTTTGATGGCCTGATTGTAGAACAGGCGCGTCAGAACAAAAATCACCACCACCCATATTGCCTGAATAGCCAGCATGGAGAAAATTGCATCCCAGCCCTGGTTGGGATTGGTGATCATCATCAAGGGCGTATGGTACATGGCTTGAAATGGCAGCAGCATCAGGATTTTCTGGGCTGCTTGCGGGAAGAACTGCAAGGGAATCAATGCACCGGAGAGTACGCTGATAATGACGTCTTTGGTGATGCTGATGCCCCAAATAGATTCACTGTAAAAACCAGTGATCCCGATGAAATAATCGAAGCTGAAGTTTATCAGATAGGCCAGCAGTAAACTCAGCGGGAAAACCATCAATCCCGGACCCCATTGAATAGGAATACGATAGACAAAAATGAGCAGGATCGCAGCAGGCAGGGTAATGGCTGCCAGATTCATCAGCATGCTGCCCAGACTGACCGCCAGCGAATACAGTTGATAATCGATGGGCTTGATAAGATAGGTGGCAATGGCGCCCTCACGAATCTCATAGGAAATAAACCAATCCGCATAGGTTTTAAAGAGAACGAAAATGGCACTGCCCAGAGCTACGTAGAGATAGGTTTGATTAAAGGTCATCCCACGCAGTGTGGTTGTGTTAGCATAGATGCTGCGCCACAAATAATAGGTCACCGCCATGTAAAAGATGTTGCCCAGAATGGTGAAGATGAAACCGAAGCGGTAGATGACCCCAACCATGAAGGAGCCGCGTAAGACGGCCCAATATCCGCGCAGCATACTCATTGCAGCGCTCCATCGTAAACTTTTTGCACCACCTTTTCCATCGAAATTTCGACAATGCGAACATCAGAGAGTTGGAAGCCGGTCATAATATAACTCAATACGTCCGAGAGCGGGGTACGGGCCTGGTCGATGGTAACATCCGTCCAGTACTCTTCGTTTTCTGCAATGGTTATACCGCTTTCAGGGCCAAATCGATGGGTTAACTGATCGCGCAGGATTTGTTCTGTGGAGCCGTTAAAGCCATTAATCTGTACTTTAATGGTTCTGTAAGCCCCAAAAAGGGCATTAACACGCTTGATATCCCCATCATAGAGGATTTTACCCTTATCAATGATAATGATGCGGTGGCAGAGGGCTTCTACGTCACCCAGGTCATGTGTAGTGAGGATGATGGTAGTCTTACGGGTTTGATTCAGTTCCTTGATCACAGAACGCATCTTGGCTTTGACAGAGATATCCAACCCAATGGTAGGTTCATCCAGAAATACAATCTGGGGATTATGCAGGAAGGAAGCGGTGATATCGCATAACATACGCTGACCTAGCGAGAGGGTGCGCACCTGTTGACTGTAAAGGGCTTTGAGCCCAACCAGCTCATTGAATAATCCCAAATGGTCATCATATGTTTTCTGATCCACCTTGTATATTTCTTTGAGGATTTTAAAGGATTCAATGACCGGTAAGTCCCACCATAATTGCGTGCGTTGCCCAAAGACCACGCCCATGATTTGCGCTTGATGGATACGGTTCTCGTAAGGCGCCCGGCCGTTTATCTGAATGGTGCCGCTGGTTGGTTTAAGGATTCCGGTCATCATCTTGATAGTGGTGGATTTCCCGGCACCGTTGGGTCCGATGTAGCCGACAATTTCACCTGCTTGAATATCGTAAGAGATGCCATCTACAGCTTTGACTGTGCGGTAACTGCCTGAAAAAAGATCACGCATCGCACCGCCCAATCCTTCCCGGCGGTTCAGTACTTTGAAATGCTTGTTTAGATCTTGGATATGAATTAAGCTCATGAGATCATTCCTTGCTTGGTATCTGCTGTTTTGAGTTGTTTGCACTCATTTCCCCAACTCTGAGGTTGAATATAATCAGGTTTGTTATACGATAGGGTAATTTTACTTGCCGTCCTAAAAACCTCACATGATAATAAGTTTAGTTTTTACCTGGTCTTTTGAACAGGATAGATGAAATTCAAATGGCAGGGTTGTTGATTACCTTCTACTGCTTCTAGCTCCTGGTTTTGTTTTCCGGGTAATTATGACATAATCCTAAACCATGATTAAGAATAAACATGGATGGTAAACAGCTTATATACCTATGTTAGCCAGCCATTTAAGGATAGTCAAAAAAAGATTCGATGAGTACAGTGGATAGAGTAAGCTGTATTGAGAACTATCGTTTAAAAATTTTGCTTGTTCTGATGAGCACTTATAAGGAGAAAAAATCTTAAAGAAAAAACCTTTCCACTTGGCTATGGTTTTAAGGATGATTGTTTGGTTTCAGTAGATGTGTCATATAATTAATCAATCTTGAGTTTGCATAAAAAAATTTTAAAGAAGCACCTTAAGGAGAGTCATATGGCATACTCATTAGCTTCGAAAGTTGGTGAATTATTAAAAGATGGCAATGCAGTAAAAATATTGGAACAGCATGTTCCGGGAATCTCAAAAAATCCGATGCTTGGGTTAACAAAGGGAATGTCGTTGGAAA
This sequence comes from Leptolinea sp. UBA5203, assembly GCA_002412765.1. Classification (GTDB taxonomy): domain Bacteria; phylum Chloroflexota; class Anaerolineae; order Anaerolineales; family Anaerolineaceae; genus UBA5203. Next base: position 42,812 of record DHVR01000005.1, read on the forward strand.
CCCTGCTCGCTTTACCGCAAGCCAAACAAGCCGGAATTACCAAAGAAATGGTTTTGCAAGTCCTGGCTGAAATTAACGGTCAATAGAAATCATAATTTCATTGAAAGAACTGAGGGAATGGATACAAGGGTGCGTTGCCAACTCGCCTTATTGTGATGGAAAATGTATATGCTTGTTTTTCCCAATCCAATGGACTAATTATCAAGAATGTTGTGATTCGGCGACAGGAGTTTTAGTTGGGCGGGTTTGTTCCTGCCTCAACCCGACCAGCTAAAACTGTAGTTGAAGTTAGATTTGTGTAATTTTGCCCTTCGACGGAGCTCAGGGAGCGGGCAGTTGGGTACGTTGCCAACGACCTTTTAGTGATGGAAAACAAATTGAATTATTATCCCAATCAAAGGCAAGAATTACCGAGAATGTCGGGTTTCGGCGGCAGGAGCCTGGGTTGGGCAGGATTGTTCCTGCCTCAACCATGAAACACAACTGGGGAATAAGTGGTTCTACGCATCCTTATTAGGCGGTAAAGTCCGACCCACTGCTTCTGCAATGCCGCGAACCTGCCGCACAAGTTCGGCAAAACGTTCCGGCTTCAGGGATTGGGCTCCATCCGACAACGCTTCTTCCGGTCTGGGATGAACTTCAATGATCAAGCCGTCCGCACCCGCTGCGATACCTGCTCTGGCGACGGCGGTGACATACTGCCATTGTCCGGTACTGTGGCTTGGGTCCAGAATGACCGGTAAATGGGTCAGGGATTTCAATACCGGGATGGCATTGATGTCCGTGGTATTACGGGTGGAGGTTTCAAAGGTGCGGATACCGCGTTCGCACAGCACAACATGACGATTGCCGTGGGAGAGGATATATTCCGCGGCCATGAGTAAATCTTCTATGGTAGAGGACAATCCGCGTTTAAGCAGCACAGGATGCTGACTCTCGCCTACGGCATGCAGCAGGTAGAAATTTTGCATGTTGCGGGCACCAATCTGGATCATGTCCGCATAGCGGGCGATGATGGGCACCTGTTCGGGGGACATGGCTTCAGTGACTACCGGCAGGCCGGTTATTTCACGAACTTCAGCCAGCATCTCTAATCCTTTTTCACCCAAACCCTGAAATGCGTATGGGCTGGAGCGCGGTTTAAAGGCGCCTCCCCTTAAGGCATGTCCACCGGCTTCCTTGATAGCTAGTGCATTTTCAAGCAGCAACGAGCGATCTTCCACTGCGCATGGACCGGCGATGATGACCACCCCATCTCCCCCAATCTGCACCCCATCCAATGGAACAGTAGAATTCTCCTGGATAAATTCACGCGAGGCCAGTTTGTAGGGCCTTGAGATGGGGACGATCCGATCCACGCCATCCATCAGAACAAACTGATCCCGGGCGGCAAGCGGATTATTGCCCACAATGCCAATAATGGTCCGTTCTTCCCCTTGGGAAGTGTGGGACTCAAATCCAAGCGAATGAACGCGCCCAACTACGGCTTCGATTTGTTTACTTGTTGCTTCCATATTCATAATAATCATCATTTGACACACTCCCATTCGAAAAATAAAAAGAGCGAGGCCTTTGACCTCGCTCTTTGTTGTTCGTTTTCTTACCTTCTTCCCAACTGTCTAAGCGCCGCCATTGGCATTCGAGTGAACGAAGCCATAAAAATAAAAATAGCTAAAATAGCGGGAAGAAGCGGTAAATTTCATTGTTTTTCTCTTTTATCTTTAATTATGCTCAATAGTAGTCTGAGGTTGGTAAATTGTCAATAGGGATTGTATGGACAATCTCTAACTGAAAAAGTTTGTCATATTTTCTTTCATCATATTGAATCAATGACACATTATCCTTTACCATAAATCTGCTCTCTGGGATTGCGGATGATTGCCGTTGACATCGCTAATCCCATAGGTTTCCCCAAGTTCAGCCGAGATCAGAATCTGCCCGTTTTTTTCAACGAGTCTCTCATCCAATGCTAAAGCCGCGACACACCGCCCGATAAATTGTGGCGTTTCCATTTTGTGGAGATCCACGGATGGGTCCATTTTAGCGTAAGCGAGCATGCCTTCTGTGCTAACCTGTCCTGGATAGAGGGAGACAGCAGTAACCCCGTGCGGTTCCAACTCGTGAGCCATATCTGAGGAGAGCCGGTCAATGGCCGCTTTGCTGACCCCATAAGCGACATTGTTAAAATAATGCCGGCCGCCATAATAGGATATATTGACGATCAATCCATTTTTCTGTTTTACCATGATGGGTGCAGCCAGCTTACTGGCATAGTAATCCGAGCGTAAGCCAACTAAATAATTATCGTCCCACAACGCCATGGGTTGTTCCCAGAATGGGGTATTGAAGAAATAAGGCTTAGTTGCGTGCAAACTGCCGCCCCAGGCGTTATTAACCAGAATATCCAGTTTTCCTTGTTCTTGAATAATTCTTTGGAAAAGAGCGTCCACTTCTTCATCCCTGGCATGATCACATTTGTAGGCAATGCCCTTGCCGCCCAACTGGGTGACCTCGTCAGCGGTTTGATGAATGCTGCTTCCCTGTAAAAATTCGGGTAATCCTGCGCTGTTTTCTGTACGTCCAGTGATGTAAACGGTTGCCCCGGCTTCTCCCAATCCCTTGGCGATTCCTTTGCCAACACCCCGGCTGGCACCGGTAACCAATGCTATCTTCCCCAACAATGCTTTCATGGATCAATATCTCCTAGTGTTCATCTGATTGAAATCAATCTTAGCAGCCAGGTTTATGTTGAGCATGATGTTTATTGCTAACTTATTTTGGGGATTTTATAGGCACCAGAATTTCTACATCATGGGTATCGGGATAGTCGTCTTTAAAAATGTTTATCATGCCAATTCCATTAGACTCAAGCTCAATTTCATGGATCATCACCCAGCGGTAAAGGTCATTGACGAAACTACTACGTATATCAAACATGTCGCCGGTGTATACAAACTTTTCATACCACCCTTGTGGAACCATCCGGGTCAGGCTTGTTCCACATGGATCAGGTGAGATGGGTTTCATGCCATAAAAGACCTCATACTCGCCATTATCCTCTCCAAGGCAATTTACCAATGCGTAGAGTTGATCCGTATGATACCGTCCCGTTTTCCTGGCTTCAAGAGTGTATGTGTCACTGATGTTTTGAAGAACCTTTTCAAATCCCGGCTGATTAACATCAATCCGGGTTTCAATTCCCTTCAATTCAAAGGCTTCAAGATGATGGACACTTCCTTTGAGTGCCAGTTTCCCTTGAAAATTGATTATGTCTCTCTCAACAATCGTGACCTTTTCGATTGGCTCAATACAGGGACGATCCTGCCGAAATTCATTGGGTGAGACACCAAACTGTTTCTTAAAGGCTCTGCTGAAGACTTCAGGAGAATGAAAGCCAAAATCGTAAGCAATACTAATGATGGGTTCGTTGTTTACTTTCAGCCTTGCCATGGCCAGGGATAACTTTCTTCCTAATACGTACTGCTTCAAGGTTTTACCGGTAACGGTGCTAAAAATACGATTAAAGTGAAAAGCAGAAAAATTGAATTCCTGGGCAATATCCTCAAGCGACAGGGGTTCCTGTATATTGCTTTCTACAAAATTGACCGCGCCTGTGATCAAGCCGACATAAAAATTCATTGTGCTATCCTGATATCGTCATCTCGAAAAGCATGGGTTTAATCGAGGATGTGTTTGAATTAAATGAGTTGCACCTGCTTTAAGTCCGTTTCTAGTTGCGGGGCGGACTTAAAGAGAATGGTTTTAAATCCCAACTCTCTGGCGGCAGTAATATTGGGGGTGTGGTCGTCGATGAACACACACTCTTCAGCCGAACGCCCGATGCGCTGTAGCAACAATTCGAAGATATCACGATCTGGTTTAATCATGCCCACATCACCTGAGATAATCAGATCATCAAACCAGTCAAAGAACTCATAGAGGGGGCGAACCAGGGCAAATTTTTCGGTTGGCCAATTGCTCAATACATAAAGAGGTAGCCCAGCACTTTTTAGTTTACTGAGAAGTTCCACAACCGGCTGGATTGATCCACCGATGGTTTCCAGGTAACGATCATCATAGGCATGAATTAGCTCACGGTATTGAGGAAATTCAGAAGAAAGTTCCACAGTTGATTCAGCGAAGGCGCGTCCACGGTCATTCTGCTTGTTCCATTCTGAAAATTTCACTTCTTTTAAAAATCGGTCCACATCCTGTGGTTTCATCCCCAGCTTGTCACAGTAGAGATAATAGGGATTCCAATCGATTAAAACCCCCCCAAGATCAAAGACGATCGCGGGTTTTTCATTGTTAGTTTTATTCATGGGTTATTTGCTATCTTCCCTTTGCGATTTAGTTTTCCGTTTGGATTTTAACACAAAAACAATTTACCGAATTTATTTCGACCTTCTTGTCATAAATTGCAACAGGATTTTGAGTTATCTATAGGTTGGATCGGTATGCGTGGTACAATCCTGACCAATTCACATTAAAGAAAAGAGATTGAAATGACTTCAAAAAAGCGCACCACTTCCCGTATTGGACTGATTGTCCTAACCTATATTGCCTTCATTGCTCTGGGGCTACCGGATGGACTAATAGGGGTTGGCTGGCCTTCCATGCGTGCTGGCTTCCAAATTCCCCTGGACGCCTTGGGCGCCCTCATGTTTATCTCTGCGATTGGGTATTTTGCCTCCAGTTTCTTTAGCGGCAAACTGATCAGCTTGTTGGGTGTGGGCGGGCTGTTAATCGCCTCGTGCGGGCTAACCGGGTTGGCGCTCATTGGGTATACCCTGGTACCGGAATGGTGGATGTTGGTGATGCTGGGAATTGTCTCGGGGGTAGGTGCAGGGGGTATTGATGCGGGGCTGAATACTTACGTGGTTGATAATTTCCATGAAGGCTTGATGCAATGGCTGCATGCCAGTTACGGTATTGGCATTACTCTGGGCCCGATCTTGATGACCATCGGTTTAAATCAACTCAATACCTGGCGGGCGGGTTATTTTGCAGTTGGGGTGTTCCAGCTCCTGCTTGGGCTTAGTTTCGTTTTTACGATTCGCATGTGGAATCAGAAAAAAGCGAAATCTGGGGCTGGTGAGAAGAAACGAATCAGTGAGTATAAGACTTCCTATGCGGAGACTTTCCAGCAACCCGCAGTTTGGTTGAGTATTTTGCTTTTTGTCATTTATGTTGGGGCAGAGATTTCCTTAGGGACCTGGGCCTACACGCTGCTAACAGAATCACGCGGGATTTCAACCCGCATTGCTGGTTATCTTTCCGGCAGCTATTATGCCACCTTTGCCATTGGCAGGATCCTGGCTGGTTTCTATGCCAAGAAGATTGGTGTGAAAACTCTGGTGCAGGGCAGCATTTTGGGTGCATTGCTGGGTGTTGTTTTACTCTGGATCAATATTTCGGATGTGGTCAGTGTGATTGGGGTTGCCATGGTCGGATTTTCCATCGCCCCCATTTTCGCAGCCCTGGTATCCGGCACACCGGATAGGGTTGAACCTCGTTTTGCAGCCAACACGATTGGCATGCAGATTAGTTCCGGCGGTATCGGCGCAGCGACTATTCCTCCCCTGGTAGGCGTGGCAGCCCGCTATATTTCCCTTGAAGCCATTCCTGCCTGTCTTTTCATTTTATTTGTCACCCTGTACGTGCTTTTCTTAGTATCGAATCGTCTGGGCGATCGAAGAAAACTATTGGAACAGAAGCCCCTGGAAGTCGAAGCGAATCCATAATAGCTGAAAAACGTAGATAGAATCACCCCCACGGCTTATCCTCTCCCATTTTCTAAAAAGCGAAAATAGGGGAGGACGATTAATCTTTGTTATGCAGTCGTATCAAGTCTTTTACCTTTGAATTTTTCCGTACCCCAAAAAAACCAACTCATGTACCAAGAATAACCACCACTTGATGTTCTTTTTTATCATTCAGCAAGGGGATGAAATCCCCTTCCAAAGAGTTTCCATCCAGTTGCATTTGTTGGACATGGCAGCTGACATGCTCCGGGTTGAATACCTGGATCACATATACTGATTCTTTGTAGCGATACCGAATGGTGAACCCATTCCAGGCTGGTGGAATGACCGGATTCATCTGCAGGCGATCCCCGATTTTCTTGAAACCGAGGATGGCTTCCAGACCCAAACGGTACATCCAGGCAGCCGATCCGGTATACCATGTCCACCCACCGCGGCGCACAAAAGGCGGCTTGCTGTAAATGTCGGCGCAAACTACATACGGCTCAACGCGGTAAACAGTGACTTTCTCAGTGCTGTCGGATTGATAAATTGGATTCAATAAATTAAACAGTGCGCCCGCTTGTTTTCCGTCTCCCATGGCTGCAAACGCCCAGGCAGTCCAGGTAGCCCCATGGGTGTACTGACCCCCATTCTCGCGAATGCCAGGCAGGTATCCTTTGATATAGCCTGGATCATGAGCCGTTTGATCGAATGGCGGCGTAAAGAGCAGCATCAGGCGATCCTCGGAGCGGATCGTCTTTTCCAACACAGATTGCATGGCCAGTTTTGAACGCTCAGGATCGCCAGATCCACTCAATACTGCCCAAGATTGGGCTATCGTATCAATCTGACATTCCAAATCTTGACTCGACCCCATGGTGTCCCCGTCATCGTAATAAGCACGCCGGTACCACGCCCCATCCCAGGCTGATTGTTCCACCGCCAGCGCATATTTCCTGGCGCTTTCGCGATATTGCTGTGCGGTGAGGGTGTCGCCAGTCTTTTCACAAACCACCGCGAACCGTTTCAACACATCGCAAAGGAACCAGGCCAACCACACACTCTCACCCTGTCCATTTTCACCAACGCGATTCATGCCATCGTTCCAATCCCCGCCGCCCATTAAGGGCAAGCCGTGTGGTCCGCTGGTTGTTCCTTTCTTAATGGCGCGTAAACAGTGTTCCATTAAGGATTGAGTTTGCATGCCAAAATGGAACTCGTTGCTGCGTTCGGCTTCACCAATTTCGAGATGTGGAGCAGTGCGAAAAGGAATTTGTTCATCCAGAAAAGCTGTATCCCCGGTCACTTCGATATATCTGGCAGTTACGTAGGGCAGCCAGAGCAAATCATCCGAAAAACGGGTTCTCACCCCCCGTCCGACTGGCGGATGCCACCAATGCATGACGTCCCCTTCTTCAAATTGGTGCTGGGCTGCATTAAGGATTTGACTGCGGGTAATGGCCGGATCAATGGGCAGCAGGGCCAGGACATCCTGAAGCTGGTCACGGAAGCCAAAAGCGCCGCTGGATTGATAAAATCCCGTGCGTCCCCAAATACGACAGGAGAGGGTCTGATATAGCATCCAACGATTGAGCATTAAATCAGTGGCTGGTTCCGGGGTTTGCACTTGAACAGCGTCTAAAAGATGATCCCAGAAGACATGGGTGCGTTCATAGGCAGCCCCAACATAAGCCGGATTGTGATATTTCCTGACCAGTTCCAGAGCGTGTTCCTTATTGTTTCCCTGTCCCAGCACGAAGTAAATTTCATCACTGGCTCCCGGAAGTAAATCCAAATGAAGTTGTAAAACCGCGCAGGGATCTTCACCGGGGGTGATGCGGGCTTCCAGCCCTAGGCGGTGTAAGGCGATGGGGGATGCAGGACTTCCGCTGCGTCCCAAGAACTCCGTTCGATCAGCCGTTAGCCCATGAACGGGTTTACTGGCCATTAAAAAGGCCACCCTAGAACTGAAATCCGCATTGTATGGATTGGTGGCTAACAAACATTCCAGGGTCGAATCATATTCCGGAATAATATAAGCCATGTTTGCGGCATGAGTGGTTCCCAGTACCCATTCCACATACTGGGTCACCGTTATGCGGCGGGTATAGTTCAGAGTATTTTCCACCTTCAAGTGGATGATTTTTACCGGGTCTTCCGGGCTGGCGAAAAGTGTCAAGTTCTGGCGCAACCCATGGGAGATGTGATCAAAGATGGTATAGCCAGCGCCATGTGTGACGCGGTACGCCTGATCTGCACCTGACGGCAGGGGAGTAGGCGTCCACACCTCGCCGGTTTCTTCATCGCGTAAGTAAAGGGCTTCACCGCTTGGATCGGATACCGGGTCGTTTGACCAGGGCGTCAGGCGGTTTTGCCCACTATTTACTGACCATGTGCATTGGCTGCCAGCTTCGCTAACCATAAAACCAAAGCCAGGATAGCCAATGACATTCACCCAGGGTGCCGGGGTTGTTCTGCCGGGGAGAAGGTCAATCACATATTCACGCCCAGTGGCACTGAAACCACCATACCCATTAAAGAATTGAAGGCCGCTTATTTCCGCCAGGGGCTCAGTTTGGGGAGTACTGGCCGCAGCAAGGTTCTGTTCTGCCTCCCGAGTATAGGTTAACGAAGGTAAATGATGAACCGGCATGGAATAACTCGGCATCTGATCATTCAGGGAGCCCTTCTCTCCACGCAGGATCACCCGTGCCGCAGTCTGCAGTAGATTTTTTTCATCAACACCCATCTGATCCGCATAAAGGATGTAGATCCCTCCGCGCTGGTTCAATTGTTCGCCCCCATTAAATCTGCTGACCATACGGTAAAGCATGCCATTCAGCTCGGCACCATAATTGGTCCGCTGAAGATTGAGGATAACGATGTCCAATGAAAATTTACGGCTTCGCAGAAATTTATGTACTTGCAAGGCTTCATGCACTAGATCAAGCTGTTTGGGATTTTCCAACTCTATCAACAAAATAGGATCATCCCCGGAGATACCAAAACGCCATAGGTCATGCTGGCCCAGAAGATTGGTGGCTATGATTTCCGGAGCTGCCCGCATGGTTTTTAAGGAGTAGACCAGTGCAGATAGGAGCTTAAGGGTGTTTTGAAATGCCTGCGTATCAATAACTTGTTTACTCAACCAGGTTTGGGCAGCGATATTGGATTGGTGGAAAGAACGCACAACCAGATTCCAACTGTTGTATCGATAGGCCAAGGCCATTAATCCTTCCCGGCTATCCGCAGCAAAAGTCAGGTAGGCCAAATCCGCACTTTCATGCGGGGCAAGTTCTATCTCTTTCCCAAGGGCAAAGATAGGATCAAGTGTTGCGCCGGTTGTACCGCTGAGGTATGCAGAGGAGGTTAACGCATCTGGTGTGCGCATCGTCTGATTCCTACCGATGAAACGATATCGATCTGCTTCGTGCCTTGCTTGTCCCTGGATGCCTTCCACCACTAGCATATGACCCATAAAGATGGGTGCTTCTTGTGGAGTACGCGGACGGCGAGTGAAGATCTGTAAAGTTAGCTCCGGGATAAACTCGCTTTCAATGAATAACTTATTAAACGCCGGGTGCCGTTCATCGGCAATTTGAGGAGTCAGGATGACCTCTCCATAGGAAGTCAGGCGCAGTGTACGCCGGGAATCTCGATTATTATGCAGATGGACACGCCGAATCTCAACTGGGTCATCCGGGGCAATCGTCACCTCCATGGTGGAGGTGATATCATTTTCTGTGCGTCGAAAGACGGCCATATGAGCAAAATAAGTGATTTGCATCTCTTCCGGTGCGCCGGGGATGGGTTGGTGGCTGGCTGACCAAAGTTTAGATGGGTTGTTTAATTCTTGAATATAAATCCAAGTTCCCCACGGATCAAGTACCCCATCAGGCTGCCATCGGGTTAAGTCCAGGTCCTTCCAGGAGGAATACCCGCCCCCCATATTTGAGATGAGCACGTTGTAGCTGCCGTTGGAAAGCAGATGAACCTGAGGAATGGGGGTTCGCACCGGTACTCTCCAGGGAATAATTTCTATCGGAGCCGCGGTCAGGCGTTTTACTCCTTTGACATCCTCTGCGTAAGGATCCTGGGCAGGGGCAGCGTGAGGGATTTGCTCTTGCAGGAGTAGTTCAACGCTTTGAATGCGGGTGTCGCTATGCATTCGGCGAACCATGATGTCATTGTGGAAGTAATTCGCCATGGCCATCAGGATCATCCCTTGGTGATGCGCCATGTATTCCCCAACGACTACGGATGTCTCATTAAGCGTCAATCGTTCCAATGTGAAATCAATGGATTCGTACACGCCGTACAAGCCCAGGCCATTTAGATCGATCAAGCTGGCAAGATTACGAACCACTTCACGGGGTGCATAACTGATTGCCATCAAGGACGCATACGGGGCAATCACCAAGTCATCTGCCAACCCGCGTTTGAAACCCAAACCGGGAACACCAAATGCCCGGTATTGATAATTTTGACTGGCGTCAAAGCGATAAAAACCGGATTCGGAGATGCCCCAAGGAATGTCCTTCGATTTTCCATAAGCGATTTGGTGCTGAACTGCCCCATCGGTACTGTCAGAAAGCAAAGTGCCAGGATAAGAACGTAAAAATAAAGGCGGCATCAGATATTCGAACATCGTGCCGCTCCAGGAGAGGAGTACATAGGAATCCTCAACCCTGGTTACAGGCCGACCGAGGTGCAGCCAATGTTTTTGGGGAACTTCTCCCTTGGCAATGGCGATGATGGAAGCAATGCGGGCTTCAGACGCTAGAAGATCATAATAATTGTGATCGAGCTGCCCTGCATCCAGATTGAGACCAATATGGAAAACGCGCCTGCGCTGATGATAAAGAAAACCAAATTCCATCTCATTCACAAACTGATCGGCACGGTTCATGATCCTGGCATAGGTGGTCAATAAGGCGCTCGAATTTTCATCTGCGTAATGAACGGCTTGTTCCAGCTCATTCAACCAATTTTTCGCTGCATCGTCGGACCATGAAGCGGGAACCTGGATTGAATTCACCAGTACGCTTCCTTTACCCAAATTGCTTTGTAATTGATGAATGACTCCTAAAGCTTCATCGACCCGCCCACGGATTTGGCCCAGAGACAGGTTCGAGGACAAAATCGTTCTGAGCTCTGCCATGGGTTGAATAAATTGTGATTGATTGAACCATGCGGGAATCTTCTCAAACAGTGGAATCCAGGAAACCAGTTCGGTAATGGTGCGTTCAACCGCTGTATGGTGCCGTTCCACCTGTGAAGCTACTTCTTGGAGCTTACTCAAGGTTTGCAGGTCAAAAGCGGAGCTTCCCACCATGACGAGTTCCATCAGACGATTGGATAATTCTTTCCAAGAAGGTCCGCTGATTTTCAGAAAGAGGGCGTGCCATTGATCAGGCAGCCATTGCACAGCTAAAATATCCGCGCGTATGGCAAAAATTTGTTGATTGATCTTTTCAACTTGTTGGTCAAATTCTGGCTTGCGCATTCCTGATAGTGTTTCTGTCAGGTTAGAAACGGTATCCAGGTATCCTTGCCAAAGGTTCCAGCGGAATACCGGCTCATCCGACATGGTTTTACATGCTTGAGCCGTGATAATGAAACTGGCGGCTAAATTTCCACTATCCACCGTGGAGATATATCGAGGGTAAAGCGGTTGGAGCGTAAGTGTGCCATACCAATTCATAAAATGCCCGCGATAGCGTTCCAATTGGACGAGCGTATCCATGGTTGTACCCAGGCGGGTCGCCAACCCGAGCTGATCCAGATATCCCAGATCGTAAGCAGCCAGGGTGGAGGTAAGTAATAATCCAATATTGGTGGGGGAAGTACGATGAGCTATGGTTCCCACCGGAGATTCCTGGTAGTGATCTGGCGGCAGCCAATGATCTTCCGGACCGACAAAGCGTTCAAAGAATCCCCAGGTACGCCGGGTAACCTGACGCAAAAGATTGATTTGTTCTTCCTTTAAAATAACCGGATGGATTCTGATGGTGCGGTTAATCCACCAAACAATGATAGGGGATAATATCCATAAGAACAAAACAGGAGAAGCGATCAGGAGCACAAGGCTAAATGAACTTCCCGCAATACCGGTCCCGAAATACAATCCAGTAGCTAGGAGCAGCCCGAGGATGGTCGAAGCCCCCATTTTTTGCCATGCATCAAAACGGCGGGACTGTAAACCAAATACTTTTGCGGTTTGAGCGGCTGTTGTCCATTGTAAAAGATTCTTGTGGCTGATTAACAAACGATATAGGGTGGTGAACGCCGCATCCAGGCAGATATAGGCTTCATAGGGGATGAATGCAATTGCCAGAACCCATCGCAGGGTGTTCCACCACAAGGGCCGCAGCGCAATCCGTATATATTCTCCGCCGACAATTTGCATCGCGCTGTGCGCCAGGCTGGTGAGGAGGGGAATCCCAAGCGCTAGAAGAACAATCCCTGTCCACAGACCGGCGAGAGAGGGCAGAAAAATCATGCCCAAAATAAAAATCATCATGAGGGCAGGTGCCAGCATGGAACGGCGTAAGTTATCAAACATCTTCCAGCGGCCGATGGTGGTAAAGGACAGATTTTTTCGGTTGGGCTGAAACAACCAGGGCAGGAGCTGCCAATCCCCGCGAATCCAACGCCGCTGACGGATGACCTGGATGAAATAATTTTGCGGGTAATCTTCAATCATGGTGATATCTGAGACCAACCCGGCGCGCCCCATCAAGCCTTCGAGCAGATCGTGGCTGAGGACCGTGTTTTCCGGTATGCGTCCGTGGATGGCACGTTCGAAAGCATCTACATCATAAATGCCTTTGCCGACGAAGATACCTTCCCCAAAAAGATCTTGATAGGCATCGGAAACAGCCAGTGTGTATAGATCCAATCCGGTATCTCCAGCGAAGAATCGGGTGAACCAGGAATGATTTGCACTTCTCGGGTGGATTTCCATCCGCGGCTGCAGGACGGTGTACCCGGAAATTACGTGCCCCGTTTTCTCATCAAAGCGAGCTTGATTCAATGGATGGGCCATGGTGCCAGCCAAACGGCAGGCTCCGCTGCGCGGCAAAATAGTATCGGTATCCAGGGTGATCACATAGCGAACTTTTTGCAGGGGAGATGTTCCAGCGATGAGTTCCTCTGTCAGGGAGGTAAAGGTCAACTTTGTCGCCCCGCGCAGGAGTTTATTCAACTCATGCAGTTTTCCGCGCTTGCGTTCCCAACCCATCCAGCGCTCTTCGGATGGGTTCCACAAGCGCTTCCGGTGAAGGAAATAGAAGAGCGCATCTCCAGGTTGGCCTAACCCCGGGCTGACCTCGGGATCCTTCGGTAAAGGCGGACAATCATATTTAGCATTTAGTTCTGCGATCATTCGGGTGGCATAGGCCACCAGTTCTTCATCTTCAGGCAGGGTCTCGGTATATGCGTCGCGAAAATCGGTCAACATGGCAAAGTGCAGTCCCGGTTCAGGATTCCGCAGATAATGCAATTCCAATTGATTCGCGAGGGATTCAATCTCTTCATGACTGGTTATCATGGATGGAATTACAATCAGCGTACGAAAGGGATCCGGAATCTCTTCTCTGAAATCTAATTTAGGCAGACCATGAGGCTGGATTAGCAGGGTGATTAACCAGTTAACCAGGCTGGTAGTCATAGTTAACACCGGGATCAAGGCTGCCAATGCGAGGAAAAAGGCAACGACTGAAAGCAGGGGCGCTCCCCAGGTAATGCCGGCAATATGCCAGATTGAAATGGAAGTGGACTGGATAATACCTTCAATCCATTCGGGTACCCGGGCGGCAGAGAAGATTAAAATATAAATCAACGCCGCCAGGCCTGTTGTCACAGAAAGATAAAAACCACTGGCATGCAGCATGATCCAACGTTTAACTTTAGTTTTAAAATCCGGTTTATAACCAATCCGTCCTTCCAACACGGACCGGCCTTTCCCGATCAGGTATTCACCCACATGGGTAATTGGACGACTCACCCCGATATGCTCTGAAAGCGAGGTGCTTGCGAGGTTGATTAACATCCCGGCTATTTCGTTTTCATCATGGTCGGTGGCAAAGGCAAGCGTTTCAATTTCCTTTCGGTAATGATCGCGGGTTTTAAAATCCATCTGGACATATATTCCTGCTGGATCTTCCCGTAAGGTACGTTCCAGACAGCTTACGGATTCAAAAAAAATGCTCCAATTTTGTTCAGAGATCGTTCTCAGACTGAGGATGCTATTGGCAATCCTGTCATTGTTAGCGGTCTCATCCAGGTCACTTATCTGATTGGGTGAAACACTGGGGGAACCTGGTAATTTCATGTGGGTTGGTGGAAATTTAGGCGGGTTGGTTGGCGTGATGACGAAAACAAGGGCATCCGCCAGGAATTCAATCAGACAGTAACGCAAAAAAGTAGGCAAAGCCCACAACTCACCCATAGTGAGGGGTGCTTGTTCCTGGAATTGGAGCAGAATGGTTTGCAGATCAATGGGATCCAGCAACAAATGTTGGTGAATGAGTATAGTGTGTGCAATGGCATAGATCCGCGAATAATCGTTCAAGCCATCCATGGTGAGTTTTGGAAGTTGTCGGTAATAACCAGGAGGTAAATCTTCTTCAATCTGAATCAGTGCCTGCCGGATAATGTAATAGTTATCCAGGACCCATTCGGAGGCATAGGTCAATGTAACTTCGTGTTTGGATGCTTCACTAAAGTAGCTATGAGCTTTATCCAACCACGATTCATATAACGCCAGATCGCGACCTGGCAAGCTGTACTTGGCAGGGGTTAAATTCAACCCATGTTTGGTTTTTATGGTTCTGGCTTCTCTATAATTAGCGACCAATGCATTAACCAGATCCAGCGTTTGTTCTGTTTTCGAGCCAAGTGTGTTTTCAATGGTGACAAAATCCAGTTTTGGCGTCAGCTCAAAGGGTTCGCCTTGCATAACTATCTTCCCCCGGATTTTTCGGCTGCAATTTCAGCCGCAGTTGGCTGAACCTGGGAGCGTTTAACATCCTGAATAACCAGAACTGGTTTAGTGCCATGTTCCATATAGTTGCGCGAGATACTTCCATACGGCCAATTGGTTTGGCCGGTATTGCCGTGGGCACATAATACAACCAGGTCAATATTTTCATCTTGATTGGCCATTTCCTGGATGGCGGCTGAAACGCTATTATTTTCCTGGGTACGGACTTCACAATTCACGGGCACACGTACTTTCATCTCATTCAGGTAATTCCGGACTGCCTGCCGGCTAATCTGCATGAGCTGATCTGTAAGTTGTTCTATTTCAAGGGGGTAGGGTTCAGGAATGGGTAATTCTGGCGGCTTAAGAACGGCGGCCAGAATTAATTTTGTTTGGGAATCATCAGGAAGGGGATCACTGGGTTGAAGGGCGTTTGGATGACTTTGCATGTCCAATTGAGTTGAACTTTCACCTCTTACTAGCGCGATTCCTGCCGGTAAGGCGCATTCTGCCCGCCTTGAGCAGTCAATTGGCAGTAAAACATGGCGGTAATGAATTCTGCCTTCTTCCTTCTCGGGCTGGTTATAGGCCCGAATAATTAAGACGGGCATATAAACCAGGTCCAATACCTTTTGGGTGACACTGCTAATATTCCAACGGCTCAATCCGCCTGAGCCATGCGTGCTGGTGATCAGCAAATCGATGTTCTCGGTTTGAGCATAGTTGACAATATTTTCTGCGGGTTTACCCTCGCGGATGGCATATTCCACTCTGGATTTTTTCTCATCCCTGGGTCTCGTAATGCTGATCCTGGGGGAAGGTGCTTTTTCACCCAGATTCTCGCGAATCCTTTTGGCAATCCCATTTAAATACATATCCGCTTTAGCCTTGCGGATTTGCCAATTTAATGGATTTACCGGATTTGGATTTTCATGATAAGAAGTAGGGTCCAGAACCTGAAGAAGAATGATCGTTGAGCCAAAGATGCGGGCAAACTGTTCAGCATGAGGGATCGCTCGCTCGGCAAGCGTTGAACCATCCAGAGGGACAAGAATTCGGTAAAACATGGGAGACTCCAATCAATGCGAAGTGGTTGTATTTTGAATAACAAATATACTGAGAACTGTGCAAGCTGGAAAAACCTGGTTAGGTAGATAAACCCTGCACTTCTTCAGTACTTTTATTCTATGAGGAAGGGGCTATTAATATCCCTGACAGAATCTATAAAATATCTTAATTTACCGGAGTCCAGGGTATGGAATGGTTAGGCGATTAATGAGCTGATAAAAATGGAATTTTAATTAAGTTGCATATTTTTCGAAAATAGTATTGAACAATTGATTGTTTTGGTTGAAAGCCGAAAGAATCTTTGGGTCAAAATGCTCTGGCAAAGTGCGCCCATCGCCATTTGCAATGATATCCATCGCTCTTTGATGCTCAAATGCGGGTTTATAAGGCCGTTTACTGCGAAGGGCGTCATAGACGTCGCAAATACTCATCACACGGGCTGCCAACGGAATCTCATCCCCAAGCTTTCCATTCGGATAACCGCCGCCATCCCATTGTTCATGGTGATTGAGCGCAATTTCAGCGCCCATCCTGAGGTAGGTTGATTTGCTATTGCCAAGAATCTTGGAGCCCATCAAGGTGTGTCCCTGCATCACCTTCCACTCAGAGGGTGTCAAACTGGCAGGTTTGAGAAGAATATGATCCGGTATACCGATTTTTCCGATGTCATGCATCGGGCTGGAGAAAAAGATATTGTCAATAAACTCTTCATCCAGTCCGAGGATTTTACTAAGTTCAAGACAGAAATAGCCGATGCGCTGTACATGAGTTCCAAGATCAAGATCTTTGTGTTCTGCAGCACGCGTCATGGTAAAAATAGTTTCCAGATAACTTTTCTTAAGTTCAACTGTTCGTTCTATAACTTCTTGTTCCAAAGCTTGGTTGTAATGCTGGAGTCTTTTATGGAGAAGACAACCCTCCAGCATGTTGCGTACTCGTACAAGTACCTCGGCGAGTTCAAAGGGTTTGCTGATAAAATCAGTGGCTCCAGCCTGCAGGGCACGCAGTTTATGGCCGGGTTGGGCAGTGATTACCAAAACAGGAAGATAACCATCTGAGTCAATATTTTTGAGGCCATCGATGACTTGAAATCCATCCATAACAGGCATCTGAAGATCAAGGAGAATTAAGTCGTAGTGAAATTTCAGGTGTAGCTTGCACACCTCACTGGAATTGGTTGTGGATGCAACAGAAGCATAACCAGCACCACGCAGCATGCGCTCCAGTAACAGGATATTTACCTCTTGATCATCGACGATTAATATTTTGCCATTAAGAATTTGAGATGAACTTATCATGACAATTCCTGTTTCTTATATACCTCTTTCAGAATACTTATCTGAAAATTTCAAGGCGACATGCAAAGCCTCCATGAACTCATCAATCTTGATCGGTTTGGTGATATAGCGAAAGAAACCCGCCTCCAGACCTTTCTTAACATCACGCGGCATGGCATTGGCGCTGATGGCAATCACCGGAATATGAGCTGTATCCGGGTCTGAATGCAAGATCTTCAGGGCTTCATACCCATTGATATCCGGGAGGTTGATGTCCATCATGATCACATCTGGCAGGGATGCGCAAGCGATTTCAATTCCGCTGTTTCCGTTCATTGCGGTTAAGAGCTGCATATCTTGGTGCCGCTCAATTATTTGTTGAACAAGCACCAAATTTGCTGGATTGTCTTCAACATAGAGTAGCGTGAAAAATTTCTCACCAGGATCCACAAAAGGCTGAGTCGAATCATTGTCCTCGCCTGGTTTAAAGACTATATATGGCTCAGCAACTGAGTTCAATTCGAACCAAAACATGCTGCCTTTACCCAACGTGCTTTCCACGCCAATCTCCCCCCCCATTAATTCAACCAGGCGTTTGGCCACCACCAGACCGATACCTGTGCCTTCCACATTGCCTACTTCCTGTCCGAGTCGATTAAAGGACTGAAATAATTGATTGATCTGGGACTGGGACAATCCGGCTCCTGTATCCATAATGCTTACGCGAACACGTCCGGACAATCTTTTTGTGCATTCCACCATGACCGTGCCTTGAGCAGAGTTGTATTTAATGGCATTAGTAAGCAGATTGATGATCACCTGCTTAACCCTTGTGCGATCTGCCTTGACAAAGAAAGGAATATCGGACTTGGGGTAGAGCATGGTTATTCCGTTTTGCTGTGCCTGAGATTCAACGATGCTCTCACATTCAAGCATTACTTCAGACAACCATACAGGTTCAGGGGAGATAGCTACCTGACCAGATTCGATCTTGGCAAGGTCAAGAATTTCATCGATCAGTTTTAAAAGATGCCATCCAGCCTGCAGAATTTGGCTGAGGCTTTGCATCTGGACTGGGGATGGGGGTGGGGAGTCTGATTCCATCAATTGGGCGAAACCGAGAATGGCATTGAGGGGGCTGCGCAGCTCATGGCTCATGCTGGAAAGAAAATCCGATTTGGCGAGATTGGCTTTTTCTGCCCCAGCCCATGCATTTTCCAACTCGATATTTTTTTCCTGCAGCACCTTATCCAGGCGGTTTCTTTCGGTTACATCCCGAGCGGCGGCAAACATGCCCTGTAACTTTCGATCCCGATCATAAAAGGTGGTTGCATTGTAAGAGACCACGGTTTCCCTGCCATCTCTGGCCCGCGCAGTAAGTTCGTAGTCGGTTATCTTTTTTTCACTTAAGACCAATTTAATACTATTTTCAGCCCGTTCCGGGTCGGTAAAGTAGTTCTTGAAGGGAGCACCAATTAATTCATCGCGGGTGCAATCCGTTAAAGCCTCCATTTGTTTGTTTACATCGGTAATAATGCCTGAAGGATCGGTGGTCATTAATGCATCCGTATTGGATTCGAATAAAGAGCGAGTGTAAAACTGTTGGTCCCGCAGACGCTGACCCAGAAGCTCTTGTTCCGCCTCAATTTGTTTACGAGCGGTATTATCGGTGCCGATCAGCAGGTAACCGATAATGGTATTCTGATCATCTCGCAGTGCCGTGACCGACACCACAGCCGGAAAACGGCTTCCGTCCTTGCGGATATACGTTAATTCATAGATGTCTTCAATGCCACGGGATGCCTTGAAAACCAATGCTTCGAATCCTGGTGTAATGGTGGTGGATAGCTCAAGGCTTAAGGTTTTTGCCCGGGTGATTAATTCCTGTGGATCGGAAATATCAGCCGGGGTAATTTTATTCATGACTTCGGTAGCCGTATAACCCAGCATACGCTCAGCCCCGACATTAAAAATTTGAATGACACCCTTCTCATCCGTGGCGATGCTGGAGAAGTTGGCGCTGTTGAAAATTGCATTTTGCAATGCACCGGCTTTGATCAGCGCCTCTTCGGCCTGCTTTCGGGCTGTATTATCGGTGCCGATCAGCAGGTAACCGATAATGTTGTCCTGATCATCACGCAGCGCTGTTACCGATACGACAGCAGGAAAACGGCTGCCGTCCTTGCGGATATACGTTAATTCATAGATGTCTTCAATTCCGCGTGATGCTTTATAAACCAGAGCTTCAAATCCTGGCTTTATGGTCATTGAGAATTCAAGGCTCAGTTTCTTAGCGCGAGTGATTAATTCCTGGGAATCAGAAATATCAGCCGGTGTAATTTTATTTATTACTTCGGGAGCAGTATACCCCAGCATTCGCTCAGCCCCGACATTAAAAATTTGAATGACGCCCTTCTCATCTGTGGCGATGCTCGAGAAGTTGGCGCTGTTGAATATCGCCTGCTGTAGACGACCAGTTTTCAATAAGGGTTTTTGAGGATAGAATTGCAGACCTTCTTCTACTGATCCAGCATCGGGGATGGGCTTCGGGGGGATACGAACTTCTATGGCCATTCTTCACTTCACTTTAAACACTAATAAAGCATCCAGATTGCCAATTGAAATGGGCAATATACAGGTAACCGAACTTTAATGACATTGTCGGATAATCCGTCACATCATCGAGGATTTCACTTTTATCCTATGCAAATGCGGCTATAACCGTCCCTAATAAAAACTAAATAAATCCTATTATTCATCTACTAATAAAAAAAGGGAAATTATTTGGCCCCAAAAGATATCGCAGGCTTATCCTTCTTAACGGTAATGAGAATGTTAAAGAATGGGCACAAAAAGTATGATTTAATTTCGTTAACACCGTTGTATAATAAAAACGAGGGTATTGAATATCAATGAAATAGGTCAGACCCAAAATAATAATCAAGCAAATAAGTCTTGATATCTGCCGTAACTCTCAAATTCCTGGAACTGCACACCTTGTTTTGAAACCATTCGGGACGATACCAATACACTCATAAGAGTTCGGGGCAGTTCTGAAGATAAGTATCGAACGTATTTCAATCGGAATTGTCTGGTATAGTTCTAGTTAACATAGCATCATTATTGGATTTACTTATCCGGCCGCATTTTTCGCAGGATAGAAATTGTGGAGTATTGGATATTTCAAGAAAAGCCTAAATGAGTAGAATGGAAATTGCTATCGAAACCAGTTTTGAGTTATTTAAATCGTCTTATCAACAGGGTAGTCAGGAAGAAAAAGAGAACCTGCTAGTCCAATGTTTGGCTTGGTCTAAACAACAAGCTGAGCAATTAAACTTTCCTGATGCAATGCAGATGCTGTTACCGGACCAGGAAGGCTCTTCCGGGAAAGTCCAGAATCCGATTCAATACCCTAGCGATCAGGTTTTAATTCCACAAGATATAAGGACCATTCTTGAAAATGAAATCCACCTGCGTCAGATTGCCAGCAAGATTGAACAGGTGTTTTGGCTGCGGGATTTAAGAACCGAGCGTGTTTTGTATGCCAGCCCCATATTTGAATTGATCTGGGGACGGACCTGTGAAGAGCTGTATTCCAATCCTGCGATTCTGATTGATAGTGTTCATCCTGAGGATCGTATTCAGGTGTTGGTGGCTCGGCCGCAAAATAGCAACCCATTTAATCAGGCTTACCGCATCCTTCGTCCGGATGGAAGTGTGCGTTGGATTTTTAATCGTACGTTCTTGATTAACAACGCTGCCAATGAGCCAGCCTATCTTTTTTGTATTGCCCAGGATATTACCAATCAAAAAGATATTGAACTTGCCCTGCATCGAACACTTGATCGCAGCCGTGAACAGTTTGATCTTAGCCATAAGATGAGCCTGACACGGAAACCTGATGCAGTGCTCAGAACACTGATGTCCGCCTTTGTGCTGCGTTCTGCTCAGCGAGCAACTTTGCTCTTTTTTGATCATACGGATGGCAGCACTATCCGTGGTATGGAAGTAGCTGCTTCCTGGCTTTCCAAACAAACAATGACTTCATGGACGAGCGAACCTACTTTTTATGAAGAACCCGGGTTGGTGGAATTATTTCAGCAGCACCGCATTGTTGTGATCACAGATACAGAGTCGGATCCTCGATTGACACCTGCGCTAAAGGATCTATTGCTCGACGGTCAAATACATTCCATTATCGTCTTCCCTTTGCTCGCCTCTGGGAAATGGATTGGATGTTTATTGATATATTATGAACAACAGCATCAATTTGATACCGTTGAGCTGCGTCAACTAAAAGTTTTGGTTGATCAGGCCACCATTACTCTTTTTAATTTGCAGTTACTTGAGATTGAAGCGGAATCCCGTCATGAAGCAGAACGAGCCAATGAGATTAAGACCGAATTCTTGGCCATGATTTCTCACGAGCTGAGGACTCCGCTGACCTCCATTATTGGGTTTACAACTACTTTATTGGCGGATGATGTCACCTGGGATGCGGATGAAACGCGTGATTTCATTCTGACCATTCAACAAGAAGCGGATCGTCTCCATGAGTTGATAGATCATCTTCTGGATCTTTCCCGCTTGGAAGCCGGTATGTTACCGATTACCATAAAACCAAGTGATCTTCATGATATTATTAAAGATGCTTTACCGCAATTTCAAATACTGACCAAAGAGTATTCCTTTACGCTGCGCATTCCTGCCCAACTATCCCTGATCAATGCAGATGAGAAGCGTATTGCACAGGTCTTGGTAAATTTGGTCCGCAATGCCGCCACCTATGCTCCCAAGGGGACAGAGATCAATATATCGGCTTCAGTCCGAGGAGGATTTGTTCAAATCAATGTGAATGATCTTGGCCCAGGTATTCCTCCTGCTGAACACAAAAAGGTTTTCAAAGCTTTTTCACGAGGGGTTAGCAGTGACAACGGATCAATCAAAGGTGCTGGATTAGGGTTGGCTATTTGTAAAGGATTGATTGTGGCTCATGGTGGTCGAATTTGGATCAAGAAGAAAAGTGTACTGGGAACGACCATCTCGTTTACTGTTCCACTTTTTCCTGAACCTGTATCAGTTCCCCCGGTTAGAGAGGAAGTATAAAAATGGGTAACATACTAATCGTAGAGGATGATCCAAATATTCGCAAGTTGGTACGGGTAAACCTGGTAAAACGGGGATACACTGTTAGCGAAGCAGAAGATAGCCACAAAGCCATCTCCCTTTTTCAAGAAGTGCCGTTTGATCTGGTTCTTTTAGATTTAGTCCTGCCCGGCCTTTCCGGGGTGGATATTTGTAAATGGATCAGGGATCGCTCGGATGTTCCCATCATCATCTTAAGTGCCCGTTTGGAAGAAGATCTTAAAGTCGCTGCCCTGGACGCTGGCGCAGATGACTATGTTACCAAACCGTTTGGACAGGAAGAACTGCTGGCCAGAGTGAGGGCTTTCCTGCGCCGTTCTTATACCGCAGCCGTTACTAATGAATCCAAAATTCAAATTGGTGACCTGAGTATTGACCTGGAAGCTCGCCGTGTGCTGATTGGTGAAAATGATTTACATCTGACTCGTACGGAATATTCTATCCTGGCAATTCTTGCCCTGCGATTGGATGCCATTGTTTCCCATAATGAATTGTTGACTCAGGTGTGGGGGCCGGAGTATAGGGGCTCCAACCATTATCTACACACCTATCTCGGCCGCCTGCGCAAAAAATTGGATGCCTATGGCGATTTATTGGAAACGGTTCCAGGGATGGGATACAACCTGCATTCAAAAAAGATGTTTTAATCAAATAACCAAGTATTGCATAAAAACAACCTGACTTTTACAGCCAGGTTGTTTTCTTTAATAACCAATATCGTGGAATATCAGCGCAAGCCTTACGTATAGGTTTTATTCAGGTTGTATTAGGGACATCGATAGCTGATTTTAAGTAGGATGATATTGTTAGAAAGGACAATCTTATTGTGAGGTAGCTTTAATGAACCACAATCGAAAACCTGAAGCCATCATTTTATCAAAAGGATTCATCCAACCCAATATTGGTTTGGATAGTGATGTGCGCCACGCGGTTGTGGAAGTACTGAACGACACCCTGGCCAATGAATCTGTACTGGCGGTAAAAACCAGAAATGCCCATTGGAACGTCAGTGGCGCAGGTTTCTTCGAACAATACATTTTATTTGATTCACAATATGATCAGCTGAATTCCATCTGTAATGAGATCGCAGAACGTGCGCGCATGCTTGGTGGAATTGCCATTGGCAGCCTGCAGGAATACTTGAAATTTTCCCGATTAGATGAACAGCCTCGAGTTTTTCCGACGATTCTTCGTCTAATTGCTGACCATGAAGCTTCCATCCGTTTCTTAAGAGAAGATGCCAGAAAATGCACGGAAGAATATCAAGATGAAGGAACTTTTGATCTTTTGATCAGTGTGATGCGCCTGCATGAAAAAATGGCGTGGATTCTGAGAGCCTATATCGATCATGACCCCGTTTATGACGAAAATCAAATGAGGAATTAAAACTAATGAATGAAATCAAACAAATCAAGAAAGACGTGAATATCCTGGTTGGCGATACCACCGCTCAACTGGGCAAAATCGAAGATGATTTAAGCCAGGCAGCAATTCAGGCAAAAGCAGACCTCACAACCTGGGTAGAAGAGGGAGTCTCTCAGATCAAACTGGAATTTGAAAAAATGACGGATGAAGCGAAGAAATCCTTGGCAAATACAGCAGCCAGTGTTTCAACAGATGTTGAGCTTCAGTTGCGTCAATACAATACCAAAATCCAAGATATTGTCGATCGGGTTCCGGGTGATCTTGGTAAGAAAGCTGTCAGTTATCCCTGGATAGCCATCTCACTAGGTGTTCTATCCGGAATTCTGATGGGATTTATCTTGAAACCTACACATCGTTCAGATGTACGCTAGAAACTGAAGAGGAAAATCTGATGAATAATATTATTTTAGAAGGCAAATGGAAAAAAATTCGCGGACAAGCAAAAGAATGGTGGGGCAAACTTACTGATGATGATTTGGAAAAAATTGATGGTAAGTACGATAAATTGATTGGCACGCTTCAGGAAAAATATGGTTATACCCTGGAGCAGGCAGAAGAAGAATATAAAAAGAGGACAAAATGACAAATTATCGAGATGTTCAAACCACTCAACATGAAGAAGGACGACAACAGCGTTTAGTCACTTTTAAAGTGACCCAATTAATCTGGCTGTTATTAGGTATTTTCGAATCGGTACTGGCTTTACGGGTGTTGTTCAAATTAATCGGTGTAAATCCGGAAAATCCTTTCGCTGCCTTCCTTTATGGAGTGACCCATATTTTTGTGGCCCCGTTTGCAACCCTGATTGGGGCCCCAGCAGCCGGTGGAATGATTTTGGAAATTTCAACTTTCATCGCCATGATCGTATATTTACTCCTTGCATGGGCGCTTGAACGGATTATATATGTAGCTTTCTACCGCCCCCGTGGACCTGTCAGTACCCGACAAACCATTGTGGATGAAAGTTCTCCACAATCCCTGGGCAACAGCCGCACCACCACCACCCAAACACCGACCGGTTCCAGCTCCACAACTACAACCGAAAGTATGAGAAACCAACCTCCGCGATCTGATTGATGGATGAACATAGTATAAATACCCCTTATCATCATCCACGTCAAACATACGTTTAAGAAATACCCGGAAGTAGCAAATCCTTCTGGCGCTCAGATTGGCACAAAGAAAGAATCATGATCTTCTCTGACTGAAGGCCGAATCATTCATCAAAAATGAAGCATAAAATAATTAAGGAACAAGGAAAACAGTATGGGAAAACAAGGTAATAGCATTCGTAAAGAAAGTAAAGGAAAATCCAAGGCGAAGTCACATGGGCCGGCAGCCGGCAGTGTTTCAGCTTTAGGACAGGCAGCGGAGAATTTGCCTGGTAAATCCACTGAACCGGCAAAAATTACACCTGTAAAAGGTGGCGGATTTCCAGATGGCAAGAAATCTTCAAAAAAGTAGGTAAATAAGGGGGGCTGCCAACATTGGTGAACCTTTTCTCATGAGATTTTTTCGTGAGGAGCAAAAGGCTAAGGGGAAGGGTTTTATTGGTAGTTTTACGGATCACAGCTAATTTGAATACCAACCGGTTGACTTGGTTTGTTCTACTTAGGAACGTCAAAAGGATGGAGCGCAACGCTTACCAGAATTCACCAAATATTTTCTGATGAGCTATATTAGTGGAAAAAGGTTTTTATTGAACATAAATTATGCTGTGACCCGTGTGGAATGTGGTTGAACCTTATTTCAGCCACATTCCACAAATCAAACTAAATGAAAACTCCACGATCCGATCAAATTTTTGTTCGACGTGGATTTTTATTACCTGAACCTTGGCCGGGTTCATTATAGATGAACTCGGATGATGTAGATGAAATTATGATACGATGTATGGATGAATCACTCAAGCATGGTACCCTGGGTACGCCTCTAAATTGAGAAAGATATGGAAAATACTCAACTGAAGAATTATCGTCATATGCCAGCCAAATTGATTTTTAATCCAAGTGCCGGTGCTGCCCGAGGGAAGCCTATTGGTATTTTGGAAGTCATTCATGAGATGCAGGCATGGAATCTGATTCCGGAAGTCTTCCTAATTGAACCCGGATGTGATTTGCCAAAAGCAATCCGTGATGCCCTTAAGCACGGCATCCGTATGTTTGTGGTTTGCGGTGGAGATGGGACCATTTCATCGGTAGCCAGTTCATTGGCGGGAACCAAAGGAATCCTGGGGATTATTCCCATCGGCACACAGAATAATACCGCATTAAGCCTGGGTATCCCGAATGATATTCCCGCTGCCATTGCCATCCTGCGTAGCGGAAAGCGAATCAAAGTAGATATGGGGGAAGCTACTTGCGGAAAGGTGGTCACTCCGTTTCTTGAGGTTTGTTCCGTTGGATTAGCATCCACCCTTTTCCCTGCGGCGGATGATATTAACCACGGGAACCTCGGGAAAATAGGGGAATTTTTTACCATTCTGGCAGCAACCCCGCCTGCAGAAATTACCCTTGTTCTGGATAATAAGAAAAGAATTACCAACCTTGGCCACATTGTTCTGGTTTCCAATATGCCAATTATTGGGGCTCATTTTCAATTGGCAGATGCCGCTGCTTATCATGATGGTTTTTTGGATGTGCTTTTTTTCGCGGATTTAACCAAGATGGACTTACTAACTTATGTGATTCAGGGGGTTGGCGTTGGATATTCGGAAGATGACCGCATTCAGCATTACAAGGTTCGCCGAGTGGATATTGCAACCAGTCCGTCCATGCCGGTTATGGCAGATGGCAATGCGCTTGGAGAAGTACCCGTAAAGATAAAAGTTTTACGGCGTGCGTTAACAGTGATGGTGGCAAACCCGGTGATTGAATCGGTTGGACTGAGAGCGGAAATTCTATGACACAAGTGCAAGTTGAAAAAGAAACAGATAAAAACAAAAAACAGATTATGCTCAAGGAAGGGATTAATCATCCACTGGGGCGCTTGATCATCCTTACGGCAGGGTTGGTTTTATTTTTATGCCTTCTTCCTTCCTATCTGCGTAAATACTTTTGGCACGGCCTTTTGGCTCATAGGGTACTTGCCGGAATGCTGCTGGGGCTATGCCTTACGGCCATTTCACTGGTATGGTCTGCTGGCCAAAAGTTGGATGCCAGATTGTTCCTCCTCTTTAATCTTCGCGGATCTCGTCCAAACTGGCTGGACAAGATAATGTCCGCTTTTACTCAGCTTGGCAGCGGACTAGGTGCTTTTGCGATCGCCATCCTCATCCTGGTGTTTAGCCCTCGACTGCTGTTATACCAATTTCTCCTTGGCAGTATTTCCTTATGGCTGGTGGTTGAAACAATGAAATTCTTAATCCACCGATCCAGGCCGTATATTCGATTAACCCAAACTCGGATTGTAGGACTTCAAATGAATGGACAGTCTTTCCCGAGCGGGCATACCAGCCAGGTTTTTTTTACGGCTACGTTATTTGCGCAAACTTTCCATTCGAATGGCTGGATCATCATTGGCTTGTATAGCAGCGCATTATTGGTAGGTATAACCCGCATGTATGTGGGGGCACATTATCCGCGGGATGTGCTGGCAGGCGCTATTATGGGCAGTGTTTGGGGTTTGTTAATGATGATAATCAATCCCTTTGTGTTTAGATAATTTGTAAATCCATCCAAATCAAGAATTCAATTTTATCGGACAGCCTTGACAGGTTGTCCGATTTATTTTGTTATTTATAGGTTTTGTACAGGTTGTGTTAGGGACATCGATAGCTCGAATCCTTTAGTATTGAAATACAGAATAACAGAAATTATGGAGAAAGAAACCCTCATGGGAAACACTAATGATGATGGTCACAATAAAAAACTTCAATCAGTTTTCCAGCCAAACATCGGATTGGACAGCGATGCCCGTCATTCCATTGCAGAAATATTGAACAATTTGCTGGCAAATGAAGCGGTATTGTGTATGAAAACACGCAACGCTCATTGGAATATGAGTGGGGCTGGTTTTTTTGAAATGCACCTTCTATTTGAATCACAATATGAACAATTGAACAAAATTTGCGATGAAATCGCTGAACGGACCCGCATGGTGGGGGGGATTACGATTGGCAGCTTACAAGAATTTATCCAATACTCCCGCCTGAATGAATATGCTGGGACTTTACCCAATATCCTTTCTCTGTTGGCAGACCACGAAGCCTCGATTCGCTTTTTGCGTGAGGATGCCAGAAAGTGTACAGAGGAATACGAGGATGAAGGGACCTTTGAATTGCTGGTGGGTGTGATGCGCCTGCACGAAAGGATGGCCTGGATGCTTCGTTCTCATATTGTTGATGAAGCCGTTTTGCCTGAAATCATCAATAAAAACTGAACTCATGGCCTTCCATTTATGGACTTGTGCTTACATATATGCACTAGGATTCCATGGAGTAGAAAAAATGGTGACATGATTCTCTTTCAAGGGAAAGGGAATTTGGAACAAATCATGATACGGCTTGCCGTAAAAATAAAACATATCTTAGGAGAAATAAAATGAATTTACTTGTTTACTTAATTGTCGCTGCTGTGATCGGCTATATTGCTACGGAAATCATGCATGACCGATCGAATCTTGTTATTAATATTGTCGTGGCAGTTGTGGGTGCTTTCCTGGCTGGATATTTCCTCAGCCCAATCTTCAAAGTCGGAACCATCAATGATGCCATCACCATCCCTACGATGTTGGTCACTTTGCTGGGCTCCGTGATTTTGTTGGCCATCGTTCGTTTCTTTCGCCGTCGCCGATAATTTCTTCGTTTTCAAATCGGGCTTACTTGCACGTTGAAGTAAGCCCGAAAGCTTTTGTTTGAGAGGGGTCCATTACATACCTTATTTTATTCCTTCACTACACACTGACCTCCCAAAAACGAATTAAATTTCAAATTCCGACTGCTGATTATTAGGAGCACCAGTCATGTTGCATATATTACCCCCGGATTGTAATCAATCCAGGGGTTGAACACAACGCAGAAGAAAGGAGAGTTGTTCCTTTTTGAGCAGCAAGAAATAGAAATCAGATTTCTTGTCCTTGTTGAGAGAAGTGTTCTGATAAGTAATATTTATTCTGAAAAAGTATTAGAGATAACTGAGTCACCATGATTAATTATGTTGAACTAACCCTAAAAGAATCTGAACTTCGCTATCGTCGTTTGTTTGAAGCAGCCCAGGATGGAATATTAATTTTGGATGCCCAGACAGGATTGATCGATGATGTCAATCCCTATTTAATCGATAGATTGGGTTATTCGCGGGAAGAATTTGTCAATAAGAAGTTATGGGAAGTTGGCGCTTTTAAGGATATTGAAGCCAGCAAAATTGCCTTTGAAACATTGCAAGAAAATGAATATATTCGGTATGAAGATTTACCGTTAAAAGCAAAGAATGGAACATTAGTCCAAGTAGAATTTGTGAGTAACGTGTATCAGGTGGGTGAGAGAAAAGTGATTCAATGCAATATTCGGGATATCACTGAAAGGAAGATGGCCGAAAAGAAAGTAAATTACCAGGCTAACCTGCTGGAAAGTGTCAATGATGCCATTATGGCCTGGAATGATCAACACAAATTTACGGCTTGGAATACCGCCGCTGAGACTCTCTATGGCTGGAAGGCAAAAGAGCTGCTGGGAATAAAAGATTACGAAATTCTCAATACTGAATGGCCTGCTGTGGATGTGCCCCGTATGAAACGCTCCATCGATAAAACCGGTCGATGGCGTGGTGAGGCAATTCAGGTGCACAAAAATGGAAGCCAGATTGCTGTTGAAGTGTCCTCCTTAGTACATCGAGATAATAAAGGAAAAATTTCGGGTTACTCCAGCGTAAACCATGATATCACCAGGCGAAAACAGGTGAACGACGAGTTGAAACTCGCATACATTACCTTATCCAATATATATAACAATTTACCAGAGGCGATCTACAAAGTTGATCTAGTACACAACAAAGTTCTTCATGCTTCCCCCGCACATGAAGCAATATTTGGTTATCCCTGCGAGGAATTCATCAAGAATC
Organism: Leptolinea sp. UBA5203; assembly: GCA_002412765.1. Lineage (GTDB taxonomy): Bacteria > Chloroflexota > Anaerolineae > Anaerolineales > Anaerolineaceae > UBA5203. The sequence continues at coordinate 72,519 of DHVR01000005.1, forward strand.
CGCAATTATGGTACGAAATGGTAATCGCAGAGGACAAAGGAAATGTGGATGAAGCCATAGCCACATTCCCGACGGTCAAAACTTTGAAAATGCAATTCCGTATCCTTCGCCCGGATGGGGATATCCGCTGGATTGAAAGCATTATAAGGCCCACTTTGGATGAGAAAGGGAGAATTATTTATCTGGATGCTATTTTTTCAGATATTCATGAACGAAAATTGGCTGAACAAAGGATCGAACAGCAGTTGGAACATCTAACTGCGTTAAGAGCCATTGATCGTTTCATCGCAGGAAACTTTGATTTAAAACTTAGCCTTGCTGAAATATTGTCGCATGTACTGCATGAATTGCATGTTGATGCAGCAGATATTTTGTTATTAAACCCAAAGTCACAGATGTTGGAATATGGCGCCGAACGTGGGTTCCGCACACAAAATGATCGGAATACGAAAATAAATCTGGATGAGAGTTATGCGGGCTTGATTGTTTTGGAGCGCCAACTTATTGAAATACAGAATTTACATGAAGAACCCCAGGATATCACATTTAACACAAGTTTTAATGATGATCATTTCCATTGTTATTTTGGTGTACCGTTAATTGCCAAAGGACAATTAGTGGGAGTATTGGAGGTTTTTCACAGGTCAGCGCTTAAACCAGACATTCAGTGGTATGAATTCCTCAACTCACTTGCCGGACAGGCAGCCATTGCTATCGATAATTCCACCCTGTTTGATCGTTTACAACGATCAAATTTGGAGCTCACCCGAGCTTATGACGCCACAATTGAGGGCTGGTCCCGCGCACTGGATTTACGAGACAAAGAAACAGAAGGGCACACGCAACGCGTGATGGAGATGACGCTTAAACTTGTGCATGCTTTCGGCTTTACAGAGATGGAATCGATACAAATTCGTTGGGGTGCCTTGCTGCACGACATTGGCAAAATGGGAATTCCAGATCACATTCTGCATAAACCTGGGCCATTGAGCGATGAAGAATGGGTTGTGATGAAATGTCATCCCAGGTTTGCCTATGAATTGTTATTCCCTATTCGTTATTTGCGTGAGGCGCTAGATATTCCATACTGTCACCATGAAAAATGGGATGGCAGCGGCTACCCTCGCGGATTAAAGGGTACTCAAATTCCAATGGTTGCACGCATATTCGCGGTTGTTGATGTATGGGATGCTTTATCCTCGGATCGTCCATACAGGGAAGCCTGGTCGAAAGAAAAAGTAAATGAATACCTAATCTCATCTTCAGGTACCCATTTTGACCCGAAGGTTATTGAGGTTTTCATGGAAATGTTGAAACATCAATAGCTGGACGACATGCAGAAGATCGTCTCGGGTTGAAGATTTATGCACTATTTTTATTAATCCAAATGGATTTTGATGATTAGCTCATTAATTCCTGATTATTTTTGAGGAATTTAATAGGTAGTTTTCGGGACTTCGACAGCTAATTTCGCATAGTATGGTACTACAGATACCTGTTCCGGATCAGAAGGACCTAGATGAGACACTTTACCAACTACGACCTTAATGAAAAAATGAATATACTCAATCAGCCAGACTTAAGATTAGATCATGATTTACGGTTTGCAGTGATCAAGATTCTAAATCAATTATTGGTGGATGAAGCTGTTTTAAGTGTGAAAACCTTTAATGCGCAATGGATTGGACGCAGTACAAATTTCCTCGGTATGCACGTCTTCTATGATATCCAGTACAAACAACTCGATCGGATATCAGATGAGATTGTAAAACGCACGATCAGTTTGGGTGGAAGAGCAGAGGATATTGATGAAGGAACCTCTGTTTATACCCGGTTGAGTGGTCAATCCATGTGTGGTTCTCAGCTTCAGAATCTGATCGCTGATCATAGAGCGATGATTCAATTCCTACAAAAGGATGCGAGACTATGTTCTGAAGAGTGCAAGGATAAAGTTACAAGGAACATTCTGTTAGACATCCTCTGTTCCCACGAAAAAATGGGAAAAATGTTAACCATGAAAGAGAGTGCTGAGCCTCTTTTGGATGAAAAAATATTGATTTATCAGGAATAATTTTGATTGGAACCCACATAACTAATCTATCTGCATAGGTAAAGAAAAAATGATGCCGGCATTTCAGGAGAAGAAAAAATGGAAAACCAGATTACATGTCCAAATTGCAATAAAAAATATGCGGATAATCCTGTCATTGAGGATGCAGCAGCAGGTAAAGGCTCCGCGATGCAGTTCATTATCTGTGAATGTGGAGAACGGATGACGTACTGGCAAATCACAGCGCAATTAAGGGAGCAAAACACGTTCTCTCATAAGTTCAAAGTATGGTTTCATTCTCTCTCACATTCCCAAGCCTGATGGACTTATGGGTTATTAAGGTACGTTTGATCCTTACTGGAATTCGGTTTGGGCTCTGAATGAACCCATTTTTATTGAAACCAATAAGTTGGTATGAAGTTGAGAAAGAGGAGGTAAACCCATGGCAGAAAAAAAAGTAAAGAATAAGAAACGCCTCGCGAGAGGGGTACGCAAGCATATTCGTCGCATGAAGCAAGCCGCTCGTGAGTGAGAAGTTCTACTGCGTGGATTAAATTTCCTTTCTTGGAATAGCAGGTTTCAAAGGAGAACTCATGAAAAGGGAAGTTGGATTATGGATTGATCGTCGCGAAACCGTGATGGTGAGCATTGAAAATGAAGTGGAAGTAACCCGAAAAATTAAATCGAATGTTGAGAAACACGGAAGTGAGAAGGGCAGCTCAAAAGAGAAGGACCCGAACATCAGTGCCATGTCACGTGCCGAAGATATGATTGATCGCCGGTACGAAAATCATCTTAATGACTATTATGATGGTGTAATTTCTTTTGTCCAAGATGCCGATTCTATTATGATTTTTGGCCCAGGCGAAGCAAAAGTTGAACTTGAAACACGAATGAAACAGAAGAATCTCGGAGAAAAAATTGTGAGTGTTGAAACGGTTGGAAAAATGACCGATCCACAGATCTCTGCGAAAGTCCGGGATCAGTTTCTTCGATAAGGAGCATGAAAATGAGATCATTTTCAAATAATAAAGGATTCTTTTTACTGGCAATTTTGTTGATTGCCTGGGGTCTTGCAACGCTCATTCCCGGATTAGGTGGTTTGAGTCCGGTTTTGGCCATCCTGGCTATTGTTTCCGGAGTATTTATTTTGTTGGACCGTTAGATTCGCAGCGGTATTAACTTTAGATTCACAAACTAGAAAAGATAAGGAGTTTATCTATGTATACCATCATCATCGTTTTAGTTGTTTTGTGGCTGTTAGGCTTTTTCGGATCGAATATCAGTCCTCGATTCCCAAAAACCGGTAATTGGATTCATGTTCTACTCGTTATTGCCTTGATTTTGTTTATTCTCAATAATCTCTGAGTGTTTCAGAATCCTTAAAGGTTCATCTATTGGTTTGGATCAAGATTGAAAAGGGTTGCCTTGTTTTTGAAAGGCAATTCTTTTCATTTATTCGATTGTTTGCTATTGATTTGAGTCTACAACAATCCTTGCATTTCGATTTATTAAGCGCGTAAAATCACAAGTATGACCACACGAGCTGGAAGGGTTGGTATTGTTACCGGCCTAAGTACAACCTTGATCCTTTTTCCCCTGTTCACTGCCTGGTATTCTGCGGTTCTGGCTGGAACACAGGTGGTTTCCATACGGTTTGGCTGGATTGCCATAGCGTTAATGCTCTCTGTTCTTTTGGGCGGGGGATTTGTTGCAGCCAAATGGAGCGGCTCAGTTCAAGCTGGACGCTGTGCCGTTTTAGGCGCCCTGTCCGGGGGACTGGCTGGTATGCTGGTTTTTAGCTTATGGGGCGCTGCTGCGGCTGGCTTGGTCCAGTGGGTAAACCCATTTATTTCAATGTCTTTAAGAAGTTTATTGCCCACCTCGCAGATAGAACTGATTAGCTTGATTATTCGTCAAACGCTGGGCATGTTTTTGATCCTCTTTCTGGGCGGCAGCGGGCTGGGTGCTGTAGGCGGCTGGCTGGCTGCTCCGCGGCGGACAAACAAGAAGGATGTTTTTGACATGCAAGCTCCGCAAATGGCCATGAATGCCTCGATCACTGCGGTGTGTGCTTCCTTGGTGGCTGTCCTCTTAGCGGCGGTTGTCTTTCCACGGTTAGGCACGCTGCTTGCTAGTCAAACGAGCCAAGGTTCATTGGATGAATCGATTGTGCAGTTTCCTCTGGAAGTGGCCTTGAGCCTATTTCTGGTCTCCCAGGCTGCTTTGACGTTGGTTGTTCCGCATGAAACGCGGCAGGCAGAACACCGCAGCGGGATGAACGAGGTCAAGATGGCAGCTTATGTTGGGATTGCTGCCGCACCTCTATTGAACCTGTCCTTGCTCTTCATCGATAATATGTTCATCGTAAATCCGTGGATTCTTCTGGCCTGTCTGGCGGGGTTGGGAATGAGCGTTATGTCATTCCATACATTGCGCAAGCTGGTTATACCTACACGTGATTCTTTTCCCATACCCAAGGTGGAATGGCAAAAAGCGGAAGCAAACTTGTTTGGCTCCATCGCCAATTCACGCGGTTCACGCCTGGTGGTGTTGTGTGTGGGCTGCGGCCTGGCAATGGTGCTTCCGATTTATGTTTCAGTATTGTCAGTGTTGATTTATCTGCGCAGTGTGTCGATTCAGGTTGTAATGATGCAGCCTTTATCCGACTCCGCATGGAACTTGTTTTTTACTCAAGCACTGGCAGGTATGGGCTTAAACCTTCTGGTTATCATCATCCTCAGCTTGATGTATTTGTTTTATTTGAACCTGGGGCGCTGGTTCAGTCAAAGGATTGCCAAACGATCCAATTGATTTCGGAATGTTCCAAACGGGAAATTATTAATTTCCAAGAATGCTACAATAGTCCAATGACACAATATCCCACACTCGGATTTATTTCCAATTGGCCGGTCTATCAAGGAACCACCATTGATCATTGCGCCCATTCCTTGATTCAAGGCCTGCCATGGGTCCATTCAAGAAAGAGTAAAGAGTATCCCTTAAAAAATTCTTCCTGATATTATTTGCTGAAATGAATTTTAATCCCCTTATTTTTACAGAGACAAGAAATCCTTTACCTAGATGGATTGCTTTTCCACCATTGCCAGGAAAGTGGCGGCAACTTGGGGATCAAAATGTTTACCGCTTTGCTCGCGGATGTACTCAAGGGTTTTGTCTCTTGACCAGGCCTTGCGATATGGGCGGTCACTGGTGAGGGCATCCCATACATCCACCACCGCGAAGATGCGTGCCATCAACGGAATATCTTCTGATTTCAGACCGCGTGGGTAACCGCTGCCGTCCCATTTTTCATGGTGACAATAGGGAATATCCAAAGCAGGGCGTAAATATTCGATCGGCATAAGCAAGTCGTTGGCATACTCCGGATGCCGCCGCATTATTTCCCATTCACGTTCGTTTAATGTCCCCGGTTTGAGCAGTACGGAATCCGGAATACCCATTTTGCCGATGTCGTGCAGCAACGCACCGCGTCGGACCTGTTCCAAAATCCCATCGTCAAAGCCCAACTCCCGCGCTAACTCGACTGTTGTCTGTGCAACGCGGCGGGTATGCCCCTCCGTTTCCTGATCGCGCAATTCCAGCGCGTGCGCCCAACCTTCCAGGGTACTGTCATAGGCATGCTTGAGATCAATTGCCACCCGCTGCGATTCTTCGTATAAACTTGTGCGGTTGATGGCATTGGCGGCAATATCGGCTATGGCGCTGAGCAGCCGCATTTCTCCTTCTGTGAAAAGATGACTTGCAGGATCATCTTTATATCGCCCAACACACAAGATGCCAATGATCTGTTGATTGGCCATTAACGATACGGCTGCAATCATTTGCGGGCGGTGGAATGAAAAAGTATTTGCCAGAGGAAATTCTACATCGGTATCCTCACAGATGTAGGGTTGTCCTTTTTTTAGGAGCGGACCACTTATACTCTCAGGAACGGACAAGCGCACACCCTGTGAATCAGCCCAATCACCACGTGCCATCTCAACCACGTACGTATTTGTCATGTCTTCAAAGAGAATTAAGGAGGCTTGTGATGTTCCAAGGAGGACAGAAGCTTGATCGAGAATGATGGGCAGCATCTCGGCGCGCGTTGCTGCCAGGCGCAAAGCAGAACTCACAGAGGCGATGACCATCGATTCCAGTTCGTGTTGTTTGCGCTCGGTGATATCCCGGCCAATGCCGACCATGCCTGATATTTTTCCCAGACCGTCCCGTAATGCCACCTTGGTGGATAGAACCCAGGCCGGGTTTCCATGTTCATCCAACCCAGGTTCTTCCCGATTGATAATGGATATACCTAACTCCATGACGGATTTATCATCGGCTGCATATTGGGCTGCCAATTCGGGGGGATACATGGCTGAATCCAGTTTCCCAATCACATCATCCATCGTTTTTCCGCCAGAAACCTGCCTGTCGGCGATGTTGGCCAGGGTTTTTCGGCCCTCTAGATCTTTCACGTAAATGCGATCGGGTAGATTATCAATCAGTGTGCGTAGAAGGTTACGCTCCGTCACCAGTGCTTCTTCCATTCGTTTGCGACTGGTGATATCCCAGAAGATGCCAAGCGTGCCGGCGATTTGTTTTTTTGCATCAAAGAGCGGAGACTTAATCACCTGAACATATGTCTTGTCCTGGTTCAGGGGTTGGTGTTCTTCTTCAATCTCAATGGTTTGACCCGTTTCGATCACCCAGCGATCATCTTTTTGGTACTTTTCAGCCATCTCACGAGGATGAAGTTCCAGATCTGTTTTTCCAACGATTTCATCCAATTTTTTGTTTTGTATCGTGCAGTAGTTTTGGTTGGCAAAGACGAAACGGCCGTCCAAATCTTTCGCATAGATATTTTGTGGCAGGCTTTCAATCAACAAATGAAAAAGCTGTCTGGATTCTTCCAATGCTTCTTCCATTTGCCTGCGTTCCTGTCTAATCTGAGCTTCAGCCAGTTCCCGCTTAACGGCTGGTCCCAAACGTGCCAGGTGGTCTTTCATCAAGTAATCGTGAGCACCTGCCCGCATCAAGGTGAGAGCGATCTCTTCGGGAATGGTTCCGGAAATCACAATAAAGGGTAGATCCAATTCCATGGCTTGCATGACGCCCAGCGCGGCTGTGGCACTGAACTCCGGCAGGTGATAATCCGCGATGATCAAATCCCATGATTGCTCTTCCAGTGCTGCTTTCATGGTGTCAGCGGTTTCAACCCGTTCAGCGTGAACGAAATAACCAGCTTTTTTTAATTTGTAACTGATCAGCTCAGCATCGTTGGCTGAGTCTTCGACAAAAAGAACACGCAGGGGAGGTTGTATAATGCTTTGGGGTGGCGAGGAGGGGGGGCTGAAATGTTCGTCCGGGTTAACCATGAGATAACTCCAATCCAACGGAACAGTTACGGCGACGAGTCCAAAAAGAGGCATGAAACCTCGCCTTCTTGGGATGCAAGAATTCTCTGCTTGAATCCCATATTAAACCATATCCCTGCTGGTTATGTTTAATTGATTAAGAGGTTGACAAAAGCTTTTGACATTGTAGCAAATCTCACATCCCTTTGCCATGAATTCTTCGTATAAATTGACATTATGTGGGTGTTATATAGCAAACCCTATCTGGAAGTATTCCGTGAAGTATGCAAGAAAATGGGCAAGCTCGAGGAATTGCATACCTAGGTAAAAGAGCGGCTTCAGGATTTTCTGGAGCCGCATTATTTTTGTAAGTGTTAGGTTGGTTAGCGATTAATATATTAAAAAATGGTGGGACATACAAGCAATTACATCTACTGGTTTTAACAAGGAAAAAAAAACATATTTGCTGATTAAATCAAACGGAGCCAATAGGTTTTTTGCCTATTGACTCCATTGTGATAGCAGGTTAAAATCTAATCAAGATAAATATTTTACTTTTTGCTTTTCTCATTCGGATTTCGACGATCTGAATGGGAAATTTTTTTTATCCACGACAAAATGTTTATGTTTCCAGTTGTAATGAGTGGATTATCACGATTCAGCATTAAGCCGAAAATTACACCTAAAATAAATTGTTCCATTTTTTATTATCCTAATATTTTTCATCTCATTTGCATTTCTCCTTTGAATTTTCCACTCGATGCCTGATCCACTGATCTGGTTTCAATCCAATACAAATATCTTATAGGCTATGTAAATCTCCTTTTTAGAACGTCTGTTCCTCTATTATATCATTTTTTTTATTTATTTCTTTCAATGCACCAAAACGATAATATTGGGTGAGTCGCTGCCCTACTATAATTGATTGGCATCAAACTTGGCTAATCATACATGGAAAATGGTGGGATCAAAAGCGATCCCAGCCTACACACTGGCTAATGTGCAGATTGAATAACTAATTTATTTCCCCGATTTTCAGAATTCCATTTGATGTTTTTTCTTCAATAATGTTTACTCTTTCTTTTACCGAATTATTACTTATTAGTCGTGTAAATTCGTTTTTCAACGATTTGAAGTTGGGATTGATGATGGAAATTTTACGGGTAACATCCCCGTTAAACCAGTTGGTGATATATTCATTGACATGCTCATCTCCAAAAGAATAGCCAATGATGATTAAATTACTTGATTTTGATAGCTGTTCTTCAAAGGAATGCAATAGACTAAGGAACGGACCCTTTGCAGTTAATTTATTTTTGCCGCCAAATATGATTGCTGGTTTAAAGTGACGTTGATTTTCTAAGTTAGGATCTACCTTATTAATAATTTGATATGGTAGGGGTTTTTCTTGTCCTATTTTTCCAATAGATAGAGCCCAATCAATAGACCCATGTAACTTAAGAAGTGGAATTTTACCATCAATGAATTTAAATTCTCCAGAATTTGACCAAGAATCGAATCCTATATCAATTTCTATCCCATGATTTTTACATGCTAATTCAATAGTATTGTCATAGTTCAAAGTAACAACGAATGCTTTATTAGTATTAGCATAATTAATTAGCGGAATAAGATAGTTAATTCTTTCGGGCTCCTTTATCCAAACCATTTTCACTAGATGTTGTATCATAGCATCTGCGGTGTCTTTGAGTAATTTTCCTTCGCTTCCAAATACAATTTTCCGAACTGCGTCTGTAAATATGGTTTCAAAATCATTTGATGCGATAAATGTATCTATTTTTCTTTTCCGAAAAGATGAACTACTTCTATGAGCGACTAAATCTGCGACTTGCTCAAGCAATTTCTCATTATTTTCTCCAATGAATTTCTCAATCGGGTTGTTGATCGTTTCTAATAATTCCCGACTCATAAAAAAGTCCATCTTTCCATTTTCCAATCCTATTAAATGTGGATGCCAAGTATTTATAAATGGACTCAATTCGGAGTTATGTCGATTACTTAATTGTATTAAAGCGTTGAATAGGTCTTCTATATTCACACCAGCTAATGGGTTTTCGCCTTTGATTCCTTGTTGAAATGAGAGCCCACCAATTACAAATTGTAGTACTTTATCGTATTGTTGATCTGTTGCTTGAAAGTCTTCAGAAAAATTTTCAAGCATCTTATTTGTCATGCGATAGGAATCAGGAATACCTGCTTCAACCGATGCACCTGCACCTAACAGGAATAAATCTGGCATACTACATCCTCCATTGCGTTAGCTTGAGTCGGTGCCCACCACGATTGCTGAAATTTATATCAGTCCAAATAATCATCCGCATGATTCTGGCTGCCGAGGAAACGGCTGATTTTATCTTCCACAACTGCCTGCACCGCGGCCAGGCCGGGTGCCAAGTCTTTCTCGGAAACGGCCTTCATTGCTTCATTGGTTAGGCGGCTTACCCGGCCCAGGGCTTGCAAGAGGGCCAGTTCCAGATCGGTGGCCACGTTGATTTTACTGATGCCTCCCCCTGCTAGATGAATGGCTGGCTCGATTAATTCTTTGGGTGTGCCGGAACCCCCGTGCAGTACCAGGTGAACCGGGGTGCGTGCCCGGATGGCTTTAATCCGTTCCACATCCACCCGCGGCTGACGTACGGTGTAAACGCCATGGGCGGTGCCCACGGATACGGCCAGGGCATCCACGCCAGTTGCAAGTACAAACTCTTCCGCTTCATCGGGATCGGTAAATAATTCTTCGTCGGTTTCTGATTCCATAAAATCGGCGGTGCCAATCCGTCCCAGTTCCGCCTCAACGGAGACGCCGCGGGCATGGGCGTATTCAACCACCTGGCGGGTGATGGCGATGTTTTCCGCCAGCGGTTTGGCGGAGGCATCGATCATCACGGAAGTAAATCCACAGGCGATAGCCTCTTTGATCAACTTAAAATCCTGGGTATGGTCGAGATGCAGGCCAACGGGTACTGTGGGGCGTTCGATTGCAAATTGATCCCAAAAGGCCTGGGCAAATTCCGCCAGCGTGTATTGGTACCATTGCAATTCGATCTGCGCGATTTGCACGAGGATGGGGCTGTGCATCTTTTGACCCGCGCGGAACACGGCACGGATGATGGGGCTGTAGCGCGGTGAAAATGCGCCCACGGCGAATCCGCCTTTTTCTGCTGTTTGCAGCATGTACTTTAAAGTAACGATGTTTTCGGGTTTACGAAACATTATTTCTCCTGATTGGTTATATTTTGGGCGATCCATCCAGGGAGCCTTGCCATAGCTGTCTGCTTGCATCCCAATGCCATCCGGAATCTTCCGGGTCGACCATCAGACGATCCCAACCGGCATTCACTCGAGCAAGGGTATCTTCCCAGGAGCGCAATCCGCTCAAGGCATCCGGCCTTTCCACGTTGCATGCCCCCACCGCAACCGCCATGGTGACGGCTTGTTCCGAGGTCGTCTGGCGCAACAGGGCGCTTAGAAATCCGGCAATGGTGCTGTCCCCGGAACCGGTGGTCCCCGCCACATTCACTTTGAAACAGGGCGCCCAAAGTTCGCGGTCGCCCCATGACTCGCAATTCAGCGGATGCGCACGGCCCATGGTTTTCAGGGCGGATGCTGTGCCGGTACGCAGGTACAGGCCTTTGGAGCCCAGTTTGATTACCACGATCTTGACGCCCATCTGCAGCAGTTCTGCACTGAGATCCTGCAACAGGGCAGGGGTTACCTGATCTAAAAGAGACCCCCGGGCGTTCATTTGCTCGAACAAGTCCCGGCGCAAGGTAAACAACAATTCTTCAAAACTGGGTAAAAAAATATCCACATAGGGTAACACCGATTTCAAAATCAACGGCCAATCGGCTTGTCCGCTTTCACTGGAGGGATCCGGATAAGCCATATCCAGGGAGGTGGTAACACCTGTTTCTTTAGCCCGCCGCATCACTTCAACCAGCGCCTGACCGTTATTGATATATAGCTGGCGCATGATGGGTGGATAGCCAAAATGAAAAAGAGCGGCCTCTTCGACCATCTCAAAGGGAATATCTTCAGCAGTGAAGGTATCGTTGGCGCCTGGACAATGCAGGAAGATCCGATCCGTGTCTTTGGGGCTGATAATCACGGAGTAAGAAGTCACTGCTGCCGCATCCACCGCAACACCCTGGATTAAATCCGCTCCCTGTTGAGCGATCAGGTCCTGCACAATTTTACCGAAAGGGTCGGCGCCCACTTTCGCTACCAGGCGGGTGGGCACCCCTAGGCGATGCAGCGCCAGTCCGGTATTGGAGACCGGACCGCCAGTGGAAAATTGAGCCGCCCCCACCTGGATCAGCCTTCCGGGTTTGAAGAGCGTTTCAAATTGACCCTGCGCAAGCTGTTCAAAATTTGGCAGAATATCCAAACATAGATGCCCGGCGGCCACGGCGCTTAATGGTTTAGCTTCTCCGCTCTTTGGGTTACCCATGCATCAACAATTCCAGAACGTACATTTCCAGGGCTTCATAATCGCGGGACTCGACGCATTTTTGCTGGAAAGCATAATCAAACTTCAAGGCTTTTTCTTCCAGCATTTTGGCAATCTTTAAGCTGTTCTCCAGATGGCGGTAACAGACCTCATCTTTTTGGGTGCGCATGGCTTTTACATCCAACCCGATATATTCTCCATGCTGGCCATAGTTATTTTCAATCAAAATCTTAATCTGGTTGAAAGCCTGGCGCAGGTTTTCAACGCCGAAGGCCTTATCCTGGTCATATTTCATGCCGTTCTGATCATTCAGATGGACGCCCCAAAGTTTCCCAAAGGCCAAGCCAAAGGCGATTTCGTTGGCTGGGTCCAGCCCGGCCAGTATGGCATGCGCCGATTCAAGCAACCCGCCCACCCGAGAAGGGTCAATGGTTGCCGAGGAGACGGCCATGACGTGCCCCATCGTCCCGCAAAAACTGCGGTCAATGGGTTCATTGGGTTTGGATTCAATTAGAACTTTGATGTTGGGATCATATTCCAACATCTTGTTGATGGCGTCAATGAGCTGTTTAACCCCTTCGACGGAGTTTTTACTTTCAGCGCACAGGGTGCCTTCGCGAGCCAGCCAGAGGACAATTTTATCGCAGCCCAATTCATTGGCGATGTCAATCGAACGGTACGCCCGCCAGAGGGCAAACTCACGGTCCGTTTTACTGTTGGATGTAAAGCCCCCGTCTATGGTGCGGGGATCCATCCATAAGCGGGGCGCCACAAATTCAGCGGCCATGCCGTTGTTCTCCAGAATCTTTTTTGTTTCGCGGGCTCTGGCTCGAATTTGAGAATCCGTAAGGTCGTTCATTTCAGGTACAGCGTCATCATCATGAAACTGGACAGCATCAAATCCGAGTTTTTTAAACGTCTCCACTTTTTTTTCAAAAGGAATGGTCTTGCGTACTTCAGGTCCAAAAGCATCCGCCCCTTCTGATACATTCCACGGTCCAACCGAAAACTTAAATCGTGACATTTCTGCCTCCCAAACCAGGTTACAAGGAATTGTTAATCTTCTGTATTGATTATAGGGTAGGTGAGAATTAATTGCATATCCGCAATCCGGGTTTGATCTTGGAATTCTGTAAACCCCTGGTTGAATCATTGCAGAGGTAGTTTGACGTGATTTCACCATGCAACTTACAATGCCAGTCAAGTGACCCTGCCTTACATACTCCTCTCCCATTTGATATACCGGCGCACGTCATGCAGCCAGATTCTGGCGACCGCGTCCACGGCATCGGCAAGGGAGATGAGGCTCATGGCCCGGAAGGAGAGCCCCGCGTTCTCCTTGAGCTGCAAGGTTTGCGGGTCGAATTGGTCCGGGGTAAAACCCTCCGGCAGATAAGTATAGGACAACAAACAGGAATAACGGCAGACCGTATGCATGTAATCCAGTACATTGTTATTACCGGTGCCGTAGCCTACCTGAAATTCGCGCTGGGTTAACTCATCCTCGACACTTTTTAGAATGGACCCGGAAAAATCGACCTGATCTGTTTGTTTGGGGAGGCCTGATGGATTGTAAAGAAAACGCTGGTTTGGACGGTCGATATCATAAAAGCGCACGACCTCTTCCTCCCAGGCTCGTTCGATGGCATCGTGCAGGTCGAAACGCTCCAGCTTGCCAGGGCGGTCATCACAGTGCAGGGGCATATGCGCATCGGCGATGTAGTGGCTGAGCATGAAGATGATCAGAGCGATGTGATGGTCCGTGGGGGTGAGGGAGGAGCCTTTTTCTTCGCTCTGCTGGATTTTGAAGTCATCAATGATGGCGTGCGAGAGCGCTTCGCAGCGCTCGGGTAGATTATATTTTTTGTCGATAGACAGCCCTCGTTTGATCAGTGCTGAGGTTTTTCCATTTTTATAAAGCAGGGAGGATTTAGGCAGGCTGCCGTAGGGTATGGTTGGAGTTCCATCTGTTGGAGCATATTTCATGATATGGCTTATGCCATTGTCCACGATCACAGTATCGGGGTACCAGGCGCCCCGGATGACCCCGTCTTTGTGATTCTCAAACCAGTTGATCAGGAAATCCGCGTAGTCGCGGTCTGTCGTGTTCAGCTCAACAGTTTTTAGCCGTTCAATAGCTTTAAATGCGATCCAGGCATGCGTAAATTTTTTCATGAGATTACCACCCTCCCTTGGAAAAAAATGAATGGCAAGTCGGATAAAGCGATGGAACTGCGATGATCGAAATATTAGGTAAGAAATCTACTCCTATTCTAGCACAGGAAATTTGGTAGTGTTATAGGGATCCATGCCTGGGTTGATGGGCGAATTTATGCAAACCCAATTCAAATAGAATGATCCGAATTGGGTTTGCTCTTGGATTTATTCATTGCGCTTTATCAGAGGCTTGATCAGAATTTCAATTTTGTCAACAAAGCGCTGAGCTGTTCTTCTCGAGCAGTCAGGTTATCTTGGGTTTCGTCGTAGGGTCCAATCACATGCTCCCCAGCTATTTTGCCATCGATCATGAATAACACCCGTTCGGTTTTGGCGGCTACTTTGATATCGTGTGTCACCAGAAGGATTGTTGTTCCGGTACGATGAATTTCTGCTAACAGGCGCATGATTTCGTTGGCGGCTTTTGAGTTCAATGCCCCTGTTGGCTCATCTCCAAAAATTATTTTCGGATCGCTCATCAGGGCACGGCAAATCCCCACACGTTGAAGCTGTCCACCCGAGGCTTGGGTGATCGTGCGTTCTTCCAGTTCTGGTATGCCTGTTTTTATCATCAAAGCTCGTGCTTTCTCAGTAATCATCGCGGCACTTTTTCTATTCTTGTGCATGGATGGCAGAATGATGTTATCCAGGATATTAAGATTCTTCAGCAGCGTTGGCTGTTGAAAAATGAACCCCATTTTTGTTCTGCGGATGTCGGCAAGCTCATTTTCTTTGAGGGTTGATAAAATCTGATCGTCAAATTTGACCTCGCCAGTATCAACAAAATCCATTCCGCTCAGCGCATACATCAGCGTTGATTTTCCCGAACCGGATGGTCCCATTACCGAAACAAATTCACCCTCGTTAATCTCAACTGATACGCCGTCGAGAACATTATGCTTTTCATCATCCTCTCCGTAAGATTTAACGATATTTTCACAGCTAATCATCTTTTTCATCTCTTATTCCTTAATATTTTCCGCTAACTTGATTTGACCCGCATCCAATGTACCCAGCATTGTAGCAATGACTACAGCGCAGCCCATCATGAGTGGGCAAAAAAAATACGCCGAAATTGGGTTGACCACAAACCGAAACGCCGATGCACCAAACGAGGAGATTACCGCACCCGCCAGTACTTCACCAAGTGTGTTGGCCAGCAGCGTGCCAAGTAACAATCCCACAATCAAAACGAATAGGGTTCGCGAAATAAATTGTGTCTTGATGTCCGAATTGGTAAAGCCGAAGGTTTTCATGACGGCAATAGCATACCGGTCCTTAGCGACAAGCATTTTCATGAATAATACAGTGACCAATGTGGCGATCAACAACGCAACAGCGATTGCAGCGTAAGATGCCTTTTCGATGGCGCGAATTGTCGAGCCAAATGTTTGGATAATATACTCATCAATTTCCGAAATCTTTGCATAATCAAATCTTTTGGCATACTCGGCAGTTTTCTTTTGAAGGAGCGATTGATCGGACAGCTCCGCGCTGATCACACTCCACATAACCTCTGCCGTATTGTCTTTGAAAACTGCCTTGGCGGTTTTACCGCCGTTGGTGATGTCGGAAAATAATCCACATACGGTGAGATCTTTTTCTTCACCCTCTATGACAACGGTAAGGACACTGCCGACCTTTTTTTCAAGATCATTGGCCAGCATCACGGATAGGGCAATTTCATTTTCGGCTGTGGGCGCTCTACCTTCGGCATAGGTTAAGGGAAATACAGAATGATCACCAAGCTCAATTTTTATGCGTTCCTGAGAGCCAGCAGTTAGGTTTGCATTAAATGTTTTAGTGGTTAGCAGGACATGCTTTGCGATGGAGGGATCATATTTCAATGTAGTTGATATTTCGTCCGCTCTTTCGACGATGTGATCGGTTTGCTGAATATCAAAGCGGATGTCGCTTTTTCCGATGCCCATATAGGTAATAAAACTATTAGAAGAAATTGTATTGTATAAATTTTGGGGGACGATGATGATAAAAACCAAAATTACCAGCACAGCAAGCATTGTCGCGTAGATTTTCTTTCGAGTCAGTACATCCTTGATCCCCAAAAAAACATTTACATTCCAAAACTTGTTTTTGCTCAAACAAAATTGTTTTGAATTCCCAGGTTTTTCCTGAGCTGTTCCAAAGCGGATCGCTTCTGCGGGGGAGATTTTCCGAAAGCGTTTCAGCACGCCGTTAACATAGCCTGTAATGGTAAGGAACACCAGCAGGACACCACCGATCCCCAAAAGCAAGGCTGGGGCTTGATTATTGCTTTCACCCATATAAAGACGGATATTTTCTAGCAGCATTCCCCGGAATAGAAATGAAAGCGCGAATCCGAGCAAAGAACCTGTTGCAGCAATCGCTGCATATTTTGCAAGGTAAAATTTCTGGATGTCGGCAACACGCAGCCCGATGGCTTTCATGACACCGATTTCACGGTAATCCTCTTCGATTTTCGCAAGCAGGGTGAATCGAATACACAGAAACGCAACGGCAACCACAAGCGCGCTTACCAACAGAATTACCGCTATCATTAATCCATCAGAAATCGCATTAATGGTCTTGAACAAGGGGAATGTAATTGTTGGTCCATTGGCATTTAGCCCAGCTGCAGTATAGGCAGTTTCAAATGCACCAAGTTTGGATAAATCTTTTAATCTAAACTCAATAAGATATTCCGTGTTTCCGAATTTTTTTAGGTCTGCATAATCAGATTCGCTGATCAAGAATCTCTTTGATGATGCAAGTAACGAATTCATCTGAGAATCACGGAGAAACCCTGCCACGGTAAATTCCCTTCCGTAAACATCTACCTTGTCGCCAATGGCGGCGGTGCCATCCTGCATGTAGCAGATCGGAACATACATTTCGCCATCGGAACTTCGGATGACATTCCCGTCCAGGTCCAGGAGAAAATCAAATTTATCACTCTGAACCGAGAAACCGTTATCCTGTACACTGTCCGCGAGCGAGCGATCATCAAAAACCATTTGTGCGCCGTCTACATTCAGAAATTCCAATACCTGGAATTGATCAATATTGTCTTGCTGCCCGACAAAGGTGTTAAATTGCTCTAAATCCAATTTACCTGAATGCATCTGCATAAAGTGCGGCGTCTTGGCTTGTTCCATCAACGTATCTATGGCGCCAGCAAGATTTACGACAAGAATTGCTGCCAGTGATACCAGCATTGCTGCGGCTGCGACAAAAAGCATGGTTGTCAGGGTTATGGCTTTATTTTTTATAACGTCGTTGCGGATAGTTCTGTAATACATAATTTACCTCTGTTCTCAAGCTTTTTAATACAATCAATCTGATAGATAAATCCTGCAGTAACTGACAAGAGTATGCCCGCAATGAGAATGAGGAATCCGGTGCCTCTGCCGCTGCCGGTACCAAGGATCTTGCCCACACTGTCTGCAAGTACGCCATGCTTAATGAGCATGGGTGTGAAAACGAAATCTGCCAACACGCCAGAAATTGCATATGCGATGACATATCCAAGTTGAGAAATAAAACCGATAATAGCCCAGGCTCTGCCTTGAACAGAATTTTCAATATTGGTGCGAATCAGAAAATCCAGGCTGGTATTTGCAAACGGCATCATTGCAAATAAAAGAAATCCGGAAATCCCGATAAGGAGAATGTTTTCTCGCAAACCAAATATCATCATAAAAATTCCTGCAAAAAATAGTGAAAGGGACAGCATTTTCACATAGCCTTTTTTTATCGAAAGAAACCCAATCAGTAGACTCGTAACCAGCATACCCGATGCCATGACTGTTTCCAGGGTACCTGCAACTGCACTATCCGAAAAAGACAGGATCATCGGCAAGGAAAGCGTTTGGACAAAACCGAGGAAAAAAGTTAACAGGGAGGCCATCATCACGAGAATTAGCACCCCACGGTTTCCTGAGACTGCGCTCCAACCCGCTTTAAACTCCCTAAAAAAAGATTTTTCCTGCTCGTATTTCTTTGAAGCAAGGCCGCTGCGCACCACCAGTGTTGTCACAACTGTCACAAAGAAAGTGAAGATGTCAATCATCAATAGTAATTTGATATCCGAGACTGAAAGCAAATATCCCGCGATGACCGGTGAAATTAGATACTTTGCCGAGCCGGCCACCTGAACCAGACCGCTTGCCTTCGTGTACTGATCTTCATCCAGTAAATCTGTAACCGTTGCTTTGTAAGCAGGCTCCATCAAAGACGAGAATATCGAACTGAGAGTTACGCCCAGGCCAATTTGCCAAAGCTGTGCCTCACCTTGAAGCAAACAAAAAAGAATGTATAGAAGCCCAACCACTGAGAGACTATCGCCCAGCACCATGAGCAATCTGCGATCATAGCGATCAGCCAGCACCCCGGCTACGGGAGATAGAAGAAGCGCAGGCAGGAACGCGAGCAGGATGATCAGGGCCATTGCCGATGCTTTTCCTGTTTGCTCAAAGATATAGATCCCGAGACCGAATGAGGTGAGGCCGCTTCCAATTGCTGAAATTAACTGTCCTGACCATAGGAGAAGAAATTTTCCGAACGTATTCTTGGTATGCTGATTTGTCATCATAATAATTCCTTTAAATAAACACAAAATTTTAGGTGGCTAGATTGATGTATAAAAATGGCGATAGTTTTTTTCTTTTAAAGTCCTTCTTTTTGATACTTCAGTACCTTTTTTTGCAGCTTGCTTATTTGCTGAACATTTGGATTCCACCAATATACCGAGTGGTTTGATTTGGTAGTTGTAGTTTAACGGCAAGAAAGCAGAGGGGTATCTGCTAAAGGTCAGAGGTTAGGGTTGAGAATTTGATTGGGGGTGGGCTGGAAGGGACTAGATTAGGTTGAGCTCACGGGCTTTTGCCAGGGCTTTGGTGCGGCCTATGACGTTTAATTTTCGGTAGATATTGGAGGTGTGGGTTTTAACGGTACCGACAGTTACCACCAATTTCTCTGCAATTTCCTTGTTCGAGAAACCATCAGAAATCAGTTGCAGGACTTCCATTTCGCGGTCGGTTAGTGCATCAATCAGATCGGTATCGGGGTGCCGGATGGCGATTGGTTTTGAAGCGCTTGCTGATGCTGGAGAGGGGAATGCGGCGAGTAATCGGTCAAGATAGGGCAGCAAGTGCTGCCTCTTTTCGCCAGGGTTTACCATCCTTACCAGGGTGTGCCGGATATCGGAAATTAGGTTTCTGACCAGTTCTCCTTCCTCAACAAAAATCCGTACAAATCCTTCTGGTTCAGCCAGGGTCATTGCGCGTTGAATCTGTTCCTGAGCGATGTTGTTTTGGCCTTGTTGTTTTGAGATACAAGCCTGGACAACCAACGCTTTCAATGCTGGGGTCCATAACCCACAATCTTCAAGTCGTACACGGCATATATCCAGGAGCTGGTTGGCGGGTTGGAATTTTTTTTGATAAACAAGGACACGGGCATAAGCGATGAAAGCCTCAGCCCAGGTAAAAATGTTTTTATCTTCCAGATTCCAATCCTGTTGGCTGAGAATGTGTTCTACCGTTGCCAAATTTTCCGCCGACAGATAGTAGTTAATGCGGCAGGCAAGAAACGCAGCGGCAGCCTTGTAAAACGGCTGCCTGTCACTGCCCTCAATTTCGTGGATGAGGTCTGCTGCCTGGGAGAGCTTGCCCTGGGCTATTCGTAAGCTTGCGAGGGCAGTATGGTGTTCGACTTTCAAATCAAAACTTGTGTAGAGCTTACTCAGTCTTTCAGCTTCAGCGAAATCTACTTCGGCAGAAGCGAGATCATACCACTCATAATGTAAGCGTGCTCTACTCACAAGCACTTCCGCGAAAACGGGCATAGGTTTATTCCACTTATCAACCGCCAGCCTGGCAGCTTCCTGGAAGATCCCCAAGGATTCATGCAGTTTCCCCTGAATTCGGTTCAGTTCAGCCAAGGTGACTAGGCTGTTGACCGCAATTAAGATATTGCCGACTTCATGGCCTAGACGGGCTGCTTCTCTCCAGGATTTTTGAGCCTGGTTGTATTGATCTTTTTTGTATAGACCGGTACCAAGGAAGAATGCGAGATAACTATGCAGCGCGCGTTTATCAGCGGGGACGTTTTTAGATGCCAGGTCAACATAACGAAGGATGCCTTCAGCATCCTGACTGCGAGTGGCTAGAAATGCACGCGTGGCTGCAATGTGGCCATATTGATCGCGTTCATCGGGTTGACTCATTTCTGTAATCGTCCCTAGCACTCTTTCAGCCGAATTGAGATACGGTTCAACCTCTCCAAATTGACCTGTGAAAATGAGCCCCCAACTATGGAAAATGCACAACCAGGGCAGGGAATGGATCAACGCTTCAGGGATTTGTTTCAGCCAGTTGGACAACTGATGAAAGTCCGCTTGTTCAAACCGGTGATATCCGAAGCGATTAACCACTTGTGAGGCTTTTTCAAGGTCACCGGCGGCAATCCAATGATCAAAGGCCTCTATATCATTGCCTTGCTCTTCAGACCAAGCAGCAGCATGGGTATGCAAAAGGGGGATGAGAGACGGAAAATTGCGATTCAGCCGGTGACGTAGTAGATCCGAAAACAAGTGATGGTAGCGGTAATAATGGCGTTCATTATCCAGAGGCACCAAAAAAAGATTAGCACTTTCCAGGAATTCCAAAATGGATTGACTAGTTTTTAAGGGAAGTTCTGCATTTGTCAGCGGGTTTGGGTCAACTGCATTTAGATTTACACAGACGGCATCACATAGGGAACCGGACAAACGGTCCAGAATGGAAGTTTGTACCAAAAAGTTTTGAATGTCTACGCTTTGTCGGGACAGAACTTCTTCAAAAAGATAATCGATCACAAAGCGTTCGCGTCCGCTGAATCCGCGAATAAAGCTGTCACTGTCGCTGCGTCCTTGTAAGGCCAACGCAGCCATTTGTAGTCCGGTTATCCAGCCTTCGGTGATTTCCGTCAGAGCCTGTACTTCATGATTCTTGAGATCAAGATTCATGACATTTTGGAAAAACTTGCAGGCTTCTTCATC
This sequence comes from Leptolinea sp. UBA5203, assembly GCA_002412765.1. Lineage (GTDB taxonomy): Bacteria > Chloroflexota > Anaerolineae > Anaerolineales > Anaerolineaceae > UBA5203. The sequence continues at coordinate 93,638 of DHVR01000005.1, forward strand.
GGAGAAACGCAGATCATTGGCGCGCACTTCTGTCATCTGCCGCGAGGCACGCAGCCGGCTGAGCGGCAGGGGAGGATCAGCCCGTGTGGCGATGACCAGGGATAGATTCTGCGGCAGGTGTTCCAGCAACAGTGCGACAGCCTGATGAATTTCCCGGGCTTGCAAGGTATGATAGTCGTCAAAAATCAATAGAAACGGATGTTTTATCTCTGCCAGGTCATTAACCAGTGAAATGACCAGGTTTGAAATAAACTCAGGGGTTGGGGTGCTTTCACGGGACTTTATTACCTCTAGATCCATTTGTCCCAGATCGGGTTGAATGGTTTGTAAAGAGGCAATCACATATTGAAGAAAACGCACCAGGTGGTTATCGGCATCATCGAACGTAATCCAGGCAACCGGTAAATCGAGATGGTGAACCCACTCATTGAGCAATGTGCTTTTTCCATATCCCGCGGGTGCTGCAATCAGTGTCAGGCGGCGTAAAAAGTACTTATTCTGCACAAACCATAAATCCCGGTTTAGTTTTTGGATAACCTGCGGACGCAGAATACAGCCTGGATGGGCAGCGGGAATATGCAATTTCGTGCTCAGGATTGGATCCATGGTTTCTTTTATTATGGCAATGCTGAATAATTTATGGAGGGCAGAAATAGGGGCAGGGTTAAAAATCAACCCTTCTATGACTTTTGCCAGATATTTGAATCGCCGGAATCGGCTATATTGATTGCAGGAGATTATACCATGGAACAAACATCAGGAAATCTTTATCAAATCCTTGTTCAGGAACCCATAACCCCCTGTTGGTCGGACTGGTTGAATGATATCAAAATCCAGCGGACTGAAGAGGGAGTGACCCAATTAACCGGGAGAATCATTGATCAGACTGCCCTCTATGGCTTGCTTAACATCCTGCGTGATCTGAATTTGACCTTGCTTAGTGTACGAAGAGTAGACTGAGGCTGATTTTGATATGTCAGCCCCGCTCTTACTGGTGGAGAGCTGAGAGGATGAGGTTGAGTATTAGCCTCAGCGCACGAATTACGAAGAACTGATCATCTTTCAAAACCATATGGGGATATTGCGATGTAATCATACAATTAATTCAAAAACGGTCAGTTGCTGACCGTTTTTGAATTCTAGATCATATTTTTACAGCGTAAGTTAACCTTCTCGTTGCTACCTGATCAATCTGCGAACCATTGTTCTTTGATTTGCTTCGGGGTCATGGGGGGTATTTCGAGCTCGCCCCACGCATTTTCGCGCAGATTTCCACTTTTACCAATCCAAGCATTCAGGTTTTCATTGGTAATGAGCGGATAGTCGTAAATTAAGGTATTCCCATGCAAACCACCTAAAGCGTCTGGTCTGACTTTTTCGCCATTCAGAATATAGTAAGCCGCATATACCCCTTCGTAACCGGTTCCGCCGGGTTTGATCGCCGCAAATCCCTTGAAACCACGATCTTGACTAATCAAATCGCGCCAAAAATCCCACATTTCGAGCTTGGGTTCAACCAACATCATCGGTATTGGGTTATTAGGGACGTCCTTGACCGGCCAAAAGAAATCTGATACTCGATTGTTTGTCCAAATGGCTTTCAAATTGGGGTTTGCATTGACTAACCCTTTCAATTTTTCTTCAGATGTCGAACTGCCATCAAAACTTCCTGATATGATCTGACTTTCAATTGCTGTGTTTTCCTTTAAGATAGAAGAAATGATTTCTTGTTGGGTTTTGTTATCGTCAAAATTGAATAGAATGATCTTCCCTTTGCCTTCTATTTCCTTGATCATCAATTCGATGGTCTGTTTTGTTGCGTCTGTGTCAATGGACAAGTTGTAAGCTCCGGTTTCAGCAGTTTCAGCATTCAGAATTATTGTGAGTATCCCTTTAGAGACTGCTTCGTGAATTTGATCATAATTCTGATCAACCTTCCATGGGTCAAAAAATGCCAAAATGACGTCCAGGTCCTGACCCGTCAATTGATGAATGTTTTCACCTTTTAGGCAGTTGATTCTTAATTCTTCACAAGCTGAAAGTAATTCTTTTTCATAAAACTTATCAATGCCATCCTGACCGCCTGTATACCCAAAGACCAGCTCCTCGAGAGGTGCAGGCTCGGTTCCTTGAACAATCGATGCTTCTAGGCTGACTTCTTTAAACCCTGACAGGCAGTTAGCCGGCCAGTCCGGGTTGCGGTCATTGGCGGGGTTGTTGGTCAGATTGAAGAAAATATCGGGGAAGATTTCCCCGACCAATAAAATTTCTTCATCGGGTGAATTATAATTCCCCGAGATACATTCGACGCGATTCCCATCCAGCGTTTTAAAGGGTAGGTAGCGCTGCAATTCTCCTTTGCCACCCGCTTCCATGATGTTCGAACCATCTGCATTCATCACACATTTCGTGCAAACACCATCCGGATGCTCCCAATTACTAAAAATCTGACCGTCGACGGTCCATTGGACATGGATTACTTTGCCATTGTGGGTCAATTTTTGTTGGTTTGTGCCATCCGAATTCATGACGAAAAGATTTTGGTTATCCTGCCCTCCTGATATCCAGGCTATTTTGCTGCCATCCGGTGACCACGCGGGCTGATCATCTTTTTCTGGACTATTGGTCAGGTTAACCGGTTGGCCGCTGCCATCTGCATGGATGATGAAAATATCATCGTCACTTGAGTATGTGATCTGACTGCCGTCATGAGACCAGTCTGGCGAATTACTCCAATGATTAAAGGTTAATTGACGCACGCCGCTGCCGTCGGCATTCATCACATAAATCGCCTGCCCTCCCTCCTCACCGGCATCACGATTGGAGACGAAAGCAATCTGGCTGCCGTCCGGTGACCAGGATGGATTTGAATCTTCGCCCGGATTGTTACTGAGATTGATCAAGTCGCTGCCATCCGGTGCCATGGTGAAAATATCAAAATTGCCTTCGCGATCGGAATCGAAAGCAATGGTACAGGCGATGGGGGGCGTTTCAGTGGGCGTGGGAAGGGCAGTGGGTTTAGGAGGGGGCAGGGTGGCAGCCACCTCTGTTGGCGGTACGGGGGCCTGGGTTGGCTCAGGTGAAGGACTCTTGTTGCAGCCTGTCAAGAGAACCAGACACACAGCAGTCAGTGCGATGTAAGAAATTGGATTTCGTCCCATAGTATTAGTCCTCGCGTGGAATGTTTAATGTATTGCTATATATTGTAGCGAATTCACATAAATCAAAGGAATGCAGGATGCACCCATTTTGGATTTTTTACATCAAATTTAGGTGTAGCTGAATGATGACAGAAGATTTGGATGATCGTGTTTGGTATTTCCAACAGGTTGTCTGTTTTGCTGAATCAGGATTCTTGAATTATTGTTAATCCAAGGCGTGGGAATTGGATGGGTTGGGGGAACCATTGTTCATAATTAAGCAAAAGACAATAACAAGTGGAATCACTTCTGAAGGTACAGGCAAATGCCCCCTAATGAGGTTTACAATTCATGTTCAGTTGCACTTGTTAGTTGAATTCAGCCAATTTATTAATTCCGGGATCAAAATCAATCTTATTATCTCCTGAAACACACCAAGGAATATCTATCATGGATGATTTATCTCAAATTCCATCTTTCTACAGTTGGAGTTTGCCCTATCGCATTCTAAACTGATCAAGGCTGATGAATTGTTTCCGGCTCAAATTTAAACATTTGTGTAACATTAAAAAAATATTGCTATAATTCATTACCTGAATTGACTTGATCCTATACACAAAAAAACCATATAATATTGATAACTAAAGGTATATTGGTACTTTATTAATAGTTCCGTCATTGTTGATCGTATTATTTTCTCTCAGTGAAGAAGCTGAAAATGGAAATAAAAATTACGGAAGCAAATGGCTGGTCTAAACTAATCAGCGTTAACAAAGCGATTACACAAATTGGCAGCGCGCCAAATATTGATGTCCGCCTGCCCTCTACTTCTGTTGCCCCTCATCATTTGCAAATATTTTCCAATCCAGATTTGCCAACCGGCTGCCGGGTGGTTAATATGGCTACCCAGCTTGAAGTTAAAAATCAGGAGAACCACCAGCCCCTCGCACCTTACTCAGCCTATGATCTATCGAACGGCGATGAAATCCAACTAGGGGAATATCTTTTATCTTTTTCTCTTCCGAATACAACCACAACTTTAAGAACAGCAGTAAACATTGAAGCTTCGTTAACTTTTATGGATACTACCTTACATCCTGAACTGGGTTTGGAAGGTCTGCTGATTATTAAAAATAAAGGCGGCAAGGATGCCTGTCAATTTCAAGTCGTCCTCAGCGGCTTGCCTGAAGATTGCTTCCATATAGACCCAATTCCACTGCTCTATCCTGGAGCCCAGGAAGAAGTCCGCGTTCAGCTTCTGCATAAGGTTTTGTACCCACAGGCTGGGCCGTTGGAAATTCTGCTAACCATTAATGCCCTCAATGCTTATCCGGGTGAAACGGTTGTTATTAGGCAGGGTATTTATGTTGCCCCAATTTTTCGTCAATCTCTCAGGATTATGGATGACTTATCCTCCACCTCGGCACCCGAACCTATATCGGAGCTCGTCTCGCTGGTCGAAGCGCCCTCCATTGTTGAGGATGTACAACCGGAACTATCTGTGGAGCAGGGGAAGGTTGAGTCAGTTCTCACGCAGGATGAACCATTAAGCAGGATAGAAGTTGATGAAGAGCCTCCAAAGGGATTGCCTGAACAGGGCAATGGTAAGGTTAAAAAGAAAAAAAGGGCAAAATCACAGCCTGCATCCACAGGGCAGGCAGATTCTACTCCCGTAGTATTAAATCAGAATCCAATGGTACCATTGGCACCCGTGCCGGATAATGAGGGGATCATAAGTGAACCCACTTTGCTGGATGTTCAGGTACCAATCATTGAATCCAAATTGCCGCAAATTGAGGGGAACAATGAAGATAAAAACTCCGAACAAGCCGCACCGCATCCAGAAATATGGGCGGATGAAGCACATCCTGAAGTAGCAAAAACTCCCATCTCCCAGGATCTTAACCTATCAAAGGTCAAGGTAGTCCGCACACAAACTGATAAATACTGGGGAGAATAAACCATGCCTTTCATTTTTAATTCCACCTGGTTCCAACCCGCCTTGAAAATACTCTTCAGTGGTTTGATCCTGCTGGGTGGAGGCGGAATCTGTATGCTGCTCCTGGTTGGTTTGCGGCGACTTTTCCAAAACAAGTTAAAAAAAGAACACTCCATAACCCTGGTGAACCAGGGCAATGTACCCAGTGTTTACCACTTACTGGCTGATTCTGTTGAACCCCGATTGAAATTTCGATTTACACAAAACAATATCCCGCTGCCCATCGTAGCGGTTCAGGTTAAACCACCTGTTGAGAATAACCGCCCATCCTTAATGAATCCCACAGCAGGGCAAGTTAGTGCGGGAGATTCACCGATAAACAAGCCCAATCCTGTACAAAGTAACATGAAAACTGGATCGGTATTGGCTGGCACAGGTAAAGCATCGGAAAAGGTAGTTGCCAAAACGGGGGCAGCAGCCAGTTTGATGGGAATGCTTGGCAGTATTTTACCAGGCAGCCTGGGAAAATCCCTAAAAGAGCAGAGTACTGCGGTTCGCGGGGTACAGTCCAAAACAAAAAAGGTTATGGAGCAGCCGCAGGGTATTCAGCGGAAGATGGATCAGGTGCAAAAAGACTCCGGAAAATTGGGGGTTAAGTCCAGTATGCCTCAATTGCAACCTGAAAAACAGGTATTTGTCCCGGAGATTGAAAAAGTAGACTCAAATAAGCCGGCCGCCTTAATTCAGACAACTCCCGCTCAATCCTCCACAGTCCAGACTGTTAATTATTCTTGCACACCAGCTATGGATCCCGGTGATATGTTTACCATGACCCTGCGCATTAACGGAAAAAAACGGATACCGACAGAAAATAGTTATCTCTACACTATAAAATCACTACAGGTACCCCTTGATAAATTTGATAAAGAGATCAGCCCTGTAACAAAACAGGGTATCGTTCATTTCGATCATTTTTCCAAATGGCATTATCGGTTCCATGATTTGCTCTCGGTATTATTGGTTCTGGGAGGAATATTGGCCATTGTTTATTCGATTTCCTTGATCTGGTTATGAAGGAGCATGATTATGGCTGTACAAATCAAAAACCCTCCTATGCAATCACAGACGCCTGCGATAAGAGAATTTGAGTTTGACCAGCCGGTTATAAATATTGGCAGCCATCCGGACAATGATGTTATCTTGTCTGGTGATGGGGTTTTGCCATTTCATGCCTCCATCCTGGGGCAGCATGGGATGTTCAACATCATGCCGCTAACTCAAAATGCAGAAATACTCCTGGAAGGAAACCTGTTGCGGGAGACTTCGGCCAGATTAACTGAAAATCAACGCATCGATATGGGGGAATATTCCCTTTTCGTTCAACAAGGAGTCCTCCCCAGCAGCCTGCATCTGACCGTTTTCAAGAGCATGCCGCTTACTGAAACATCCATGCCTATAAGCACTGCCGATGGCGAGGAGTATATCCTTGTTAATGTGCTTTCCCTCCAAGCCGAAGTGGATGTGGATCAGAGTGCCCTATACGAGTTCGAAATTATCAACGCCGGGCAAATTGTTGCCGGCTTTCATTTGTCTATCCAGGGAGTCCCCGGTGATTGGGTGAAAATCACGCCGCGGCTGGTTAACTTAAATGAAGGTCAGCGTACCATTGTACGTGCCAGTATTACGCCCCCACGGGCTTCCAGCAGTACGGCTGGAAAGCATGCCATCAATTTGGTGGTTTCTTCTCCAAATTATCCCCGATACCGCAGCGTTACTCAGTTTGAATTGACCATCCATCCTTATTACGAATTTATGGTTGGCAACCTCTCTCCCCGGCAGCAGCATATTCACTGGCGGGCACATAAAGGCAATGTCAGTCTACCGGTAACCAATCTGGGCAACAGCGCGGCAGATTTCAGCGCTATTGCCATGGATGAGGAAAATGGATGTTCCTTTGATTTTGTTATGGATGAAGATTTTCGACTGACCCGCCAGGCGGTTGTTGCTATTGATGCCGGTGAATCTGTCATTCTTCCAATTGAAGTCACCCCTACCCGCCAACCTGTCATTGCCATGCGAAGCAGGCGATACCATTACACTACCTCCGTTCAGGTAGCCGGGCAGGCAATTGCGCAGCAAACAGTAAGCGGATCCGTGATCAACCATCCCTTGCTTGGGTGGTGGGCTATTTTATTGGCTACCCTGCTAACGGTTATTGGGATCTTTTTCCTCATTCAGCCTCGGATCAACAGCTTCCAGGTTGCCGCAGGGAAAGATGTAATTGAGTTAGGGGACACCACCAGTCTGGAATGGTCGGTATCACCATTTGCCAGTCGGGTAAGTATCTCCAATGTAGATAAAGAAGTCACCCGCAGTATGAAGCAGCTTACCGTTGCACCCAAGCAATCCACAACCTATGAAATGGTTGCCGGCAATTGGATTTCCGGATTGCTGGGTATGGACCGCAAGGTTTCACGGACGGTTTTGGTTGTGCCGCCCACCCCTGAAATCACCGTTTTTGATGTTGATACCACTACCGTGGATAAAGGTGTACCAGTCAATATTCGCTGGTCGGTGACCAAAGCTGATCAGGTCTTCTTGACTATTGATCGGGTGGTTTATGAACTTCCTGCGGATCAATTTAGCGGTCAACAGACCGTTACACTGGAAAAAGATGCAATTGTAACCCTTGAAGCAAGTAATTTGAGCGGCAGTGAGCTGCGGAGTTTCTTTGTCAATGTTGTACCCCCGGAAATTATTGTGAATAAATTTACAGTTTGGGTCAGGACAGATGGTGGTTCAACTACATCCTCGGTTGCAGCGACAACAACTGCAAGCAATCCCACCGTGGCATTTCTCCAGGATACCGGCTCAGTGCATATGGCCGCTATTCGGCCCATCAACAAACCAAAAAGTGCGACTGGACCGCAGTCGGAATTCCCCTATAAATTTGTGGAGTTGATTGAGGACCCGTCTAGCGAGATGGGTTATCGGGTTGAGTTTTACCAGCCTGATCGTGAATTAGCCAAAGGCGAACAGGTCATGTTGGAATGGGAGGTTGACGGGGTTGAGAAAATTATGATCACCCCCTTTACTGAAATGCTGCCTGCCAGTGGAAGTCAGCCTTTTTTCCCACAGGAATCCATGAATTTCGTGATGACGGCTAAAAGCGGTGAATTGGAAGAGATATATATGCTGCCGGTAAAAGTTTTTGACGGCATCCCCCCGACTGCACCAAAGATTGATTTTTTCAAGGCCGTTCCTGTCAAGATGATAGGGAGCGGGGATGTGCAGTTTTCCTGGTCTGTCTCTGGCGAATGGACGCATATTCAACTCGCCAGGGGGGATGATACCGGTGAAGTGGTTGTGGCGGATTGGATTTACCCCCAGGGATTTAAAACTGTTGAGGTGAAGAAAAGTTCAACGTTCTTGCTAAAGGCATGGAATGGCTCTCTTTCCACGGCTTCCCCGGTGGATGTGACCGTTGATCCGGCCTTGATTCAACTGGGACTCAGTATCAATAATGTTTACACGGATGCCGGCAGGTTTATGGTTGGGCAGAAAGTAACGGTTACTGTCGGGTTCAGTGATATTCCAACCGGCAAACCCAAACCCACTGGAAAAGTTACCGTAACTGACGGGTTCTCCAGTTGCTCCATTACTCTGCCAGCTTTTTCGTGTGATTTGTTGTTTAATACTCCTGGAACCAAGCAGCTAACCGCCAGCTATGAAGGGGACACTATTTACCTGCAGGCAGATTCTCCCCCTTATGCACAAAGCATTTTAGTGCAAAGTGCAGCCGTAGAAATTGTGCCCCGGTATTTCACCCGGGATACTGGGGAAGACATCACCAATATCACCGATCCTGATCTTGAGCTGGATTTGGATAAGGGCTTGCGCATCATGGTGGAAGTCCGTCCGATCAATATTAATATTCCGGATGATGGCAAGAGCAAGGTCAATGTCAGCGTCTGTGATCAAGATGTCAATGGATTAATGATTGCTGGAACTTGCCAGTTTGTGGGAGGAGGCACTGCACAGGTGGCAACCGATGCAACCTTCGGTAGGGTAATTGGTTTAATGTATGCGGATGTTTCTATTTATCGTTTTACTGCTACCGGAACGAAATTGCTTTTGTTTGATTACTTCCATGATGACAGCAGTATTGATCCGACCAGTGTTGAGCAGCCGGATGTGAATATCGGCAAAATAAAGTTCTTCCTTAATTCGGCTATTTGTACGACGGATCCGGACAGCCTGACGGGCTGTAAATTGGGATCAGCAGACACCGCCGATGCAGAGATGACCTTTGGCTTCCGCACCTTGAATCCTGCCGCTGACCTTCAATCCTCACTGCCATTGCCGCCCGCCAGCGCTTTTACTTTTTCCGCTGTTGGGCAAACCGGTGCGGGGACAACCACGTGGACTTGTACTGTTAAAATTGTCAGCGGCGTGTACAAGTTAGTTTGCAGAATTCTCGGTTTGGATTCAACTTATAATCCATGGACGGTGACCTATACTTTTGATAATGCTGCCGGGGAATCCTACTATATGCAGAACGAAAATGCACCGGATATCAAGACCGGCACATTCCAATTGGATGCTCTGCAGAATACAAAAATAGTCTATGAAGATATGAGCAGCGTCACGGTTGGTCAGATTGTTAATCTTACGGGTCCAAGTGGAAAAGTTAGTATTCAGGATGCAGCCGGTACCCATCTTTCCGGAAGCATTACCCTGACAGAAAAAGACGGTAATAACGCCGGTACTTTTACTTGTTCCTCGGATACCAATTGTCAACAGAATTCCAGCACGGGTGAGATTACCATTGTGGATGCTATGGCTGACAGTACGGTGATCTTCAAAAAGGCAGGAGCCACAGAAATCAGTGCAGCATATGCTGGGAATACTACTACATATTTACCGAGCCGTGCAAATAAAGCTTTTACGGTATTAAAACAAACGGGGATTACAGCGGCTTGGTATTCGAATTACGGCGGCAGTGCCTGGCCAACTGGCATCATTGTCAATTCACAATTGAATTCTAGAATCGTCTTGGATATCCCAACTGCGGGATTTAATGATAAATCCCTGGTTGATCGAATCATGGTGGTTCGGTTTTTAGGAACTTCCGGGATATCGAATTGCACCATCGGAGCACCCAGCGGCGCGACAGAAGGGGAATACCTTGTGACAATCAAATGGGATGCCGCAACCAGCAACCCTGTGGCAGATTTCACTCTTTCTTGCGGCAGCACAAGCGGAACCCTTCCCTTTGATATTTCCATGGAATTGGACTTTGTGAATATAGGTGAAGACAAAACCGGCGATGATCTGGCTTTTTCTGCCAGTACTACCACCATCGAAGATTTGACCGTTCAGCAGAACAGCACGACAACCATGTTTGCATCCATTATCCGGATGCCGGATACCTCCCCCGGACACGTCAATATGGTGCATACAGCTCCTAATACGATAGACACGTTTCATGTGGGTGAAAAATATGCAGTACAATTCCGAATATCGCGAATACGGGAATTCTATAACTCCTGGGGTTGGAAATATTCATCCAACAGTGCGATTATTACAGATTTCATCGCGAATGACAATTCAATCGTGATTACCTTCCCACCTGCTATCGAAAATGCCATTGATTGGAGCCAAAGCACCTGTGGTTCTCAGAACAACTTACGTATTCGGCTTAATAGAACCACCAATGTTATCAGTCAAGATTATTGGGATCGCTCCTGGGACTTTTGGGGAGTCCATTGGAATTACTACTATTGGGGATATACAGAATTTGATCTGACGCATGATCCTTGTTATCTGGTATTCAAACCGGATGTTACGGTTAATCAGAATACCACTTTTAGCTACACATCCCATAATGGGATATATACGACCTCCTCATCTTATTCAACGCCTGGAATAGCCAAGCAGAATGTCAGTATGACATTTACCCCGGTCAGCCCCTATAGCGGGTATGTCAGCATTCCACAAAAAATAACCATTGATTTGGCCTCCACAACCAATACGGATACCACTTTGCCAAAAATTGAACCGGCGGTGACCAACTTCGATACTCAATTTACCGTCAGCACCAGTTGTGGTTCCATCGCTGATAAAAAAATCAATTCAACCAGCCAGGTGGAGTTAACCCTTTCATCCAATACGGAATGTATCAATGGACAACTCACTGTAAGCTATATCCAGAATACTTATTTTAATCCGCTCACTAATCAGGTGTACGCTTTTACTTTCGCAAAACATACTCCGGCAACAAGCCTACAGTATTCCAACGGAACCAACTGGGTTGCTTTTCCATTCAGTACCACCAATCAAGCAAGCACCGGGACTGCTTATACATTCCGTGTCAGGGCTGTGGATGGTGATGCTCTGGGCCATACCAACATTCCTACCGGTATTATCAGGGTAAAGGCCAGCAGTGGTACGTATACCGTGAGAGACAGTAATAATGTCTTGGTAACCGTCAATGCGGATGGCTATTATCATATCACGTTGGATGCAGAGGGCTATGCTGTGTTTAGGATTAATTTCAGCGCAGCTGCTACTGGCATAACGCTGCAATATGATTATACAGGTTCCCCAATTTTTGCTGCATCCACAAGTGTCTCGGAGACGGTCCCGTTTAATGTACAGTAATTCTTGGGTTGGACTGATGGTGTTATAGAAAACCAGTTGTAGGGAGAAAGCTTTGTTTAATAAGCAGCATTACAGTTCATGGTTATTATTTGGGCTGCTGATCCTATGCGGAATTTCAGGCTGCTCAAAAACCAACTCCGATAAAAATTTGATCGGTATCCTGTCCAGTAATCCTACTGGCCAGATCCTTGGGGATATAAATTCCCTGGCATCCGAGCAGCAAATTGGTTATGACCTTGGCATAAAAAACGAGACTGAAGAAGTCCAATTGATTCAGGCTGGTGAAGGGGATAAGAAAGATGATGTACAGTTGGCTATTCGATCTCTGGTTGAAAAGGAACGGGTGATGGCCATCGTTGGCGGAACCAGTAATGAAGCCACCATGCGGGCTGCCTCTTTAGTAAATTTCTTTAATATCCCCATGGTTGTTCCCAGTGCCAGTGGAGAAGAGTTATTACCTTCAAATAATCTGTGGGTTTTTCGATTAAGTGCACCCAGTTCTTCCTATGCCAATTATATTTTCGGAACGCTTTTATTAACACCTGTTCTAGCTTCCTCCGGTGAAAACCCTGGATCCACCGAAACGGCCAAAATCCCCAAGCTGGCAATTCTTTATGAACCCAATACTTTTGGAGAAAGTGCAGCGGTTGCCACGGCCACTGCTGCGATGAAACAATCAACCAGCATTGTTTTCTATGGACTTTACCCCTTGGGAGAAAATGAAGCGGATCGGTTCCAGGTTCAATCAGAGGCTATAAAGGAGAGCCGCGCGCATCTTGTATATGTAATCAGCAATGATCCTCAGAAAGCCATTACTTTGGTCTCCACGTTGAAGAAAGCTTTTGGGTCTGGTCTCGTTCCTATTATTTTGGGACAGGGTGGTGGATTTACAAGCCAGGAATTTTTAGAATCTCCTGAGGCCGAGGGGGTGTATGTTATCCGTCAGGCATTGGATAAAACCATCTGTCCACAGGAAGTGGATTCGATTTACAAAGCGCAGACCTATGCTGCGATTTATTTGATGGAGGAGGCCATCCAGCAGGCAGATGAGGCAATGCCTAGGCAGGCGTGGTTGTCGTCCGTACTAAATCCACAAGCCAATGTATTGTCTGCAAAGCGTGAAAAAATTCGCGATATTCTAAAACAGATTGATCTCACGGTTCCTTGCATGGGTCAGGTTACCTTTAATACCAACGGCCAAATGAAACAATACCAGTTTGAAATCCTGCTCATCAAGGATGGCAAGACGTATGGGATCAATCCACAAAATTTTCGCGCGACAATGGATGAAATTGTGGCAAGAGATTATCAGCCGATTCAATAGTGACGTTGATTATGGAAACTGAAAAGACAGAGGAGTTGCAGCGAAAATATCTAGAAGCAGTGCTGATATGGCTGAATTTGCTTCTGGAACGTGATGTGGTTCGCTGGCAGCAAGCCGGGCAGGATCCATCGGATCGTTTTCGCGGTTTGCGTGTATCGGACGCGGACGCGCTTGCCCTCACGCGCCAAGCACCTGGTGAGCATTGGGGCAGCCAGGTAAAAATCCCGGAAGCAGAGACTCGCCGCTTGGAAGCAGCCAGCAAAAAAGCAAACCAGACGATTCTTTCCCTGGAAGAAGAGGCTCAAAAACTGGGCATTAGCCTGCGGCTGAAAGCACTGGCTGAAATTTTTGAATTGAGTGAATTTGAATGGTGGGCTTTTATTCTCTGTTTGGCACCGGCACTGGATCTGCGTTTTGAACGCATTTACGGATATCTGCAGGATGATGTAACCCGGAATCAGGCTTCTGTGGATCTAATTCTCAACTTACTCCTGCCTGTTGGGCTTGGCCGCTTGGATTATCTTTCTCATTTTGAGCCCAGTTCGTCGCTGCGACGTTTCCGTCTTGTGCGTCTGGTGGAAGAAAATGGAAGGCACCCGAATCTTTTACGGCAGGCGTTCCAGGCGGCCCCGCAAGTTGTTTCATGGGTATTGGGAGCCTATACTCCGCAATCCGAAAACCCATGGTCGGAATTCATACCCTTGACCCAAGACACCCCGGATGAATGGGCTACCTCAATTTTTGAGGATGAGGAACTACCTTCCGCTGATGTGATCGAAACCATTTGTCCGTTTGTTTCTCTTTATGGGGAGGATGTCCTCTTACAGGATATGGTTGTGAGGCGCCTATCTTCGGCAATCAGCAAACCATTATATAAATTAACAATTCCAGCAGACAGTTCCATTGAAATGGCCATTGAACAGCTTACCCATGCCGTTCGGGATGCCCGCATGCTGGGCGCTTTACTTTATCTTCAGGGAGTCGATCTTTTTATTGATCATGACAAATGTCTGCTGCCGGCTGTCTTTACTATTTTACGTTTATTGGATAAAGCTGTTTTGATGAGCAGCACGCAATCCTTCAAGCTTGCGGATGAGATGCCGGGCAATGATTACCCCCTGATGAGACTGTTTATTGACAGACTTTCCAGCAGTGAACGTGCCGATCTTTGGACCGAGCTGTTGGAAGGGGCACCGGAGGATGATTTACCGGTCAAAACGATTGAGTCCCTGGCCGGTCAGTTTAACCTTACCACCGGTCAAATTGTTGCCTCTGCCAGTACAGCTTTGTCTCAGGCTTTACAGAAAGGACGTTCCTTGCAAAGCGCTGATCTGTTCGAAGCAGCGCGCTTCCATTCCGGGAATCATCTTGCCGGTCTGGCTAGAAAAATAGAACCTCGATACAACTGGGGAGATTTGGTGTTGCCTGAAACCCCGATTACCATGCTGCACGAATTAGTCAGTATGGTGAAATCGCGTCCCCGTGTGCTGGAAGAGTGGGGGTTGGGCCGTAAATTAACTTCAAGTATGGGGATTGCCGCCCTCTTTACCGGACCGCCCGGAACCGGAAAAACACTTGCCGCCCAAATTATTGCCCACGAATTGGGAATTGATCTGTACCGGATCGATCTCTCCACCGTGGTTAGCAAATATATCGGTGAAACGGAAAAGAACCTTGAGAGGATATTCAATGAGGCTCAAACCAGTAATGCTATCCTGCTCTTTGATGAAGCTGATGCGATTTTTGGCAAACGCTCCGAAGTAAAGGATGCGCATGATCGTTATGCAAACATAGAAGTGGGTTATCTGTTACAGCGCATGGAAGCCTATGATGGGGTTGCCATCCTGGCAACCAACCTGCGGGCTAACCTGGATGAAGCCTTTACTCGCAGGTTGCAGTTCATTATTAACTTTCCATTTCCGGAAGAGGAATATCGCCAGCGGATCTGGGAGGTGCTTATGCCGCCAGGATTACCCCGTGCTGCCGATCTGGATTTTTCGTTAATGGCAAAACGCTTCAAACTTGCGGGAGGGAGTATTCGCAACAGCATTGTCAGTGCTGCATTTATTGCAGCGGATAATGGCAAAGAAAGTTGTTGTGTTGAGATGAAACACTTGATGCACGGGGTGGAACGTGAAATGCAGAAAATGGGAAAACTGATTCAAGAGACAGATTTTGTTCTTTCGCATGACCAGAAGGGAGAGTGACCATGTCCGCTTATCAGCGCGCTAAACAAAAACCTGAAGGAGTAAATCAGGTAAAAACAAATAAGCCCGAGAAAGCTGCCAGCCAGAAAATGAATCCACAGCAAATGCTGACGGCTCCGGATAGTCTACAGCCAGAGGATGTATTGGCAGCACAGCAGCAATTTGGAAATCAGGTTGTACAACGAGCTCTGGAGGATAAACACAAGCGCCAATCGTTGACCGATCAACAGGGGAATCTGCGTGAAGATATTTCATCCACTATTCAGCAAGCCCGCGGTGGTGGCTCTTCTATGCCTAAGGAGCTGCAAACTGAGATGAGCCATAAACTCGGGCGTGATTTCAGCAATGTACGCCTGCATAATGATGCCAAGGCGGATAAACTCAGCCGCAAGATTAACGCCCGCGCTTTTACCATCGGCACGGATATATTTTTCAAAAGTGGTGCCTTTGCGCCTGCTTCCCAAAAGGGCCGCGAAACCTTGATCCATGAGCTAACGCATGTGGTCCAGCAATCGGGCAGCAAATCGACTGCTGGAAAGTTAAAGCTGGGTTCGCCCGATAGCGCGATGGAACAGGAAGCGGACCGGAAGGGAAAACAGGGGAGCCAGGCAGCTACTCCCGCTGCCGTAGGTTCAGTACAGAGAGTTGAAGAGGAAGAAGAACTTCAAATGCAGTCGGAAGAAGAGGAAGAAATCCAGATGCAAGGGGAAGAAGAGGAACTTCAAATGCAGCCGGAGGAAGAGGAAGAAATCCAGATGCAAGGAGAAGAAGAAGAGCTCCAGATGCAGCCGGAGGATGAAGAAGAAATCCAGATGCAAGGGGAAGAAGAGGAACTTCAGATGCAGCCGGAATTGGGAGGTGTTGTTCAACGCAGTACACTTTCCGAGCTGTTAAAAAAGAAAAAATCTCCCCAGCCTCCTTCAGCGCCGGAATATAGACCCGTTTTTGGACCCGTCAAACCACGCGGCAAGCCATTAACTGCAAAAGGACAAAAGGTCCTTAGTAAGATTAAATCTACCAAACCCAGCGGCGAAGGTTTAGAGCAAGAACTAAACACAAAAAGAAAAGCTATGGGCCTGGATCCAGGTAGTTCACAAAAATCCAAAGACACGCACACAGAAAATATTGGCAAGTTGGAAACTGCGCAGAAAGATCGGTTTAAACAAGCTACAGCCAAAGGTGTTGATTCCGACAAGTTTAAACGAGCCTCTCAGCGGGAAAAGTTAATGAAAACCATCAAGAATCCAAGCTCTTCTCCTGAAGATATCAAAGCAGCAGAAGACCAATTACGTACATTCCACAAAAGCGGTGCTTTTAAGAAAAATCCGGCCACCATCGCCATGGCAGAACGTAAAAAATCATTGAAGAAAGCGGCACGTCTGGGCGATGATAAAGCCGCAGCTTTATATTCCAAAGAAAATCCCTCTTTTATGACCAAGGCCAAAGGTTTTTATGGCAAGCATAAAGGGACAATTGGGAAAGTAATGGGTTTTCTTGGGAAGGGTTTGGGGATTGGCGGTGGTGATAAAGAAAAGGATAAGGATAAGGGCGAGGATAAAGGTAAAGGCGGTGATGGCGGTTATGCAGTCATTATTTCCCAATTGATGCAGGAAAACAAAATGTTGAAAGAGAAACTGGGTCAAAAGTAATTCAGTCAATGCGGTCAAGTTAAACCTGAGTGGAACAAGGAGCCTGTGATCTGTGATAGCTGATTTGGATGAAGTCCTGCGCAAACTTCTGATTCGTGAGATGGCTATCAAACGAAGTGAGGTAGATATTCAGTTTGACCAACCCAAGCGGGAATGGTCCTCTCGTCTGAGTAAACCGACTATCAACTTGTTTCTGTTTGATATCCGGGAAAACTTGCGTTTACGAATGGCAGAACAGTACTTAACCATCACTCGAGGTGATGGCAATACCGAGGTACGCCGAAATCCTGTGCGTTTGGATTTGCGCTACTTAATGACTGCCTGGGTCAAAGATGCTGCAGATGAACATTTGCTGCTTTCCTCCGCTTTGATGGGTTTACTCCGTAATCCCTTTATTCCCGCGGATTTAATTACCGGGGGGCTTAAAACCCAACCCGTACCCGTGCCCGTGGATGTAGCCAACTTTCCACCCGAAGTCGGCCCAGTGGATAAATTTACTGAGCTATGGGGCGTGCTTGATAATGAAATGCGCCCAGGGATCTTAGTGACGATAACTTTATCCGTAGACCCATACAAACCTCAAGTCTTCCCACCGGTTCGCAGCCGGGAGGCACGTATTCTCCAAAAAACCGGGCTTACCCAAACTACGGAGATCAACACCGGAAATTCGTTGGATAAAACCTATTTATCCGTGGCCGGAGTGGTGAAAAGTGACAAATATGATCCCTCTACTCTTTCCATGGTTCTGGTGGAAAACAATACAAACGTAGCTCTGGATAACGAAGGACGCTACTCGCTACACAACATCATCGAAGGTGAACATCATTTGGATATTTATTTCAATCAAAAAGTATTGAAACGGCAGAAAATTACGGTGCCTGCACCCAATTACGACATCCAGGTGTAAGCTGCCTGTCTCTGGTCAAGGTTCATTGACCCAGAAAGGAGTGGCGCAAGGAGAAATTATTTGATATCTAAATTGGATACTATACCTATGAAGATCAGGTAATTCAATCGTTTAAGTGGAGGAAGATCATGGCAGAATATTTATCACCCGGTGTGTATGTGGAGGAAGTCGACCGGGGGCCAAAACCAATTGAGGGCGTTGGAACGGCGATGGCAGCCTTTGTAGGTTTCACTGAAAAAGCTGAGCTTATCCGTGAAATTGACAATGAACTGGTCGTGGAAAATTTACTCAACAAACCTCAGTTGGTAACCAATTGGACCCAATATCTTGAGCGTTTTGGTGGATTTGTGCCTGGAATCCAACTGCCAAATGCTGTCTACGGCTATTTCTCAAATGGTGGATCGCGCTGTTATGTGGTCAGTGTGCGCACCTATCCGAAAGCCGAAGCAGTATTATTGAACTCACAGGGGAAACCCGCCTTGACGGTACGAGCACGCCAGTCTGGTGTGGAAGGGATGAAGATGCGGGTACGGATCAGTGATGTGACATCCACTGAAACAGCGCCCAAAAAGAGTCCAGGTAAAGAAGGGACTGAAGAAGGTGAACCAGAAGCACCGGAAGGCGGGTCTCAGCATACATTTACCCTGCACGTTGAAAAAGAGGCAGCTGCTGGAGGATGGAAACCCCTTGAAGCACTTGGAGACATCAAATTACAGACAGCAGTAGTCGATGGCAAGAAACAAGTTGCTGTGGCATACAAAAATAATCGCTTGCCTAAATTTGTTGAAATGTTTGTCATGGAGTCCATGCTCGAAAAAGCCATGCCGCGAGAGCAGGAACAGCCCTTGATGATTGAAAAGAAATTACTTGAAGCCCCAGCAGCCAATGAATTTCGTGGGGATGTCAGTAAGCGTTCTGGCGTTGAAGGGCTGGAGGTGTTAGAGGACATCACCATGGTTTGTGTTCCTGATCTGATGACAACCATGCCTGGTGAGAAACTGGACTTACAGATGGTCAAATCCGTGCAGACCATGATGATTGCTCACTGTGAACATATGGGCGACCGCGTCGCCATTCTGGATACTCCTCCGGATTTAATGCCGCAAGAAGTAAAGAAATGGCGTATGGATGTAACCGGATTTGATTCAAGCTATGCTGCCATGTATTATCCATGGATCAAAATCATGGATCCTGCGACGGATATGGTCATTAATATCCCTCCATCCGGCCATGTGGCCGGCCTTTGGGCACGCAGTGATAACACACGCGGCGTACATAAAGCACCTGCCAATGAAATAATTCTGGGTGCAGTCGGGCTGTCCTATCAGACGACAAAAGGGGAACAGGATACACTCAACCCGGTAGGCGTGAACTGCTTGCGCGCATTTCCGGGACGCGGTATTCGCGTTTGGGGTGCACGAACTCTTTCCAGCGACCCTGCCTGGCGCTATATCAATGTGCGGCGTTTATTTAACTATGTCGAGAAATCCATTGAAAACGGCACCCAGTGGGTGGTTTTTGAACCTAATGACCGAAAATTGTGGGCACGTGTCTCCCGTGATGTTTCGTCATTCTTGAGGACCGTCTGGCGTGACGGGGCCTTGTTTGGTTCTTCACCTGCTGAAGCATTTTATGTTAAATGCGATGATGAGTTGAACCCACCTGAATCCCGCGATATGGGCCGATTGATTATCGAGATTGGCATGGCTCCCGTTAAGCCGGCTGAGTTTGTTATCTTCCGTATCAGTCAGTGGGCTGGCCCGGGTGCAGAGTAATTTGAGCAGCAACAATCAACGAAGGAGGTTAAATTATGCCTGAGCGAGAAGATCCGCTGGTTGCCTTTAAGTTTGGACTGGAAATTGAGGGTAAATTATCCGGGATGTTTAATTCAGTGAGCGGGATTGGTTCGGAGACGGAAGTCGTTTCGCAAAAAGTCGTCAACTCCGATACTGGCGAGACCATTGTGCGCCAAATGCCTGGCCGCTTAACCTGGACCCCAATCACCATGAAACGCGGCGTGACCAGCAATATGGATATCTGGAAGTGGCGGCAGTCTGTTGTTGAAGGAAAGATCGGAGATGCGCGGACTAATTGTTCCATCATCGCCTATTCCCAGGAAAATAAAGAAATAGCCCGCTGGAATCTTGAGAATGCCTGGCCAAGCAAAGTGGTGGGTCCCGAGATGGATGCAGGTTCAACGAACTACATGATTGAGGACGTAACCATTGTTCATGAGGGCGTTGAGCGTGTCAGTTAGGCGAGCTGCCCATCGGTGAAAATCCGGAGTGATCTGAAAGGTTCCAACCGTCGTATTTTTGGATCACTCCGGAAAGGAGTATTCTATGAGTGATGAAGTAAACCCTTCATATTTATATGCTGTATACGATGTTCCAAAAATGGCCAAAATGGCTGAGTTTGAGGAATTAACCGGCGGCGAAATGAAGGTTTCGATGATGCCCTACACCAGTGTGGATAAAAATGGGATAGCAGAAACAAAATATATTCCCGGCATCACCACCTACTCACCCATTACACTCGTTCACGCGCTTAATATTGAGGGTCAGGCCCTAAATGAGTGGCTTAAGAAGGCAATGGATGGCAAACTGAAAGATGCAAGAAAAAACATCAATATTGTCATGGTCGATATGACCGGAAAATTGATTGTGAAATGGGATATTTCCAATGCCATTCCCACCAATATTGGTGGTTTTTCCTTTAACCAGCATACAAAAGGCGGCCTTTA
The DNA here is from genome assembly GCA_002412765.1 of Leptolinea sp. UBA5203. GTDB lineage: Bacteria > Chloroflexota > Anaerolineae > Anaerolineales > Anaerolineaceae > UBA5203. The sequence goes on from DHVR01000005.1 coordinate 114,210, forward strand.
TTATGTCTGCCATGAATTAACCATTCAGGCTGAACGAATAGAAATGCAATTTCTCTAGACAACAAAGGTGATGGTATGAGTTTACAAACCGAATTTGATTTTGAACTCCCAATGGGCTACGTTGATAAAGATGGTAACCTTCATAAAAAAGGGACGATGCGTCTGGCTACGGCCATTGACGAGATAACAATTCTGAGTGATATGCGTGTCCAAAGCAATGAGGCTTATATCGTCATTGTTCTTTTGGTCAGGGTCATCACCCGTCTGGGAACGCTGCCTGCCATCAACACCAATGTGATTGAAAATCTATTTACAGCGGATTTAAGTTATCTTCAGGCTTTTTACCGACAGATCAATGAGAGCGGCCATACCCGCAAGGAATTTACCTGCCCCCATTGCAATGAATCCTTCGAATTGGACTTAGCAACATTGGGGGGGGATTGATAGGCTATCCACTGGATCAACTGCACCAGGAAATAGCCTACATTGCTTATTATTTTCATTGGCCGCCGGAATCCATCTTGTCGTTTGATCATCGTTTCCGACGACGTTGGGTGAAGGAAATCGCAGACATCAATAATCGGTTAAATCTAGGAGCCTGATTGGATGAAAGACCAACGATTCAATATTGTGCAATCAGAGGAAGAAGATCAGAACCTGATGGAGACAGCTCCCAATCCGCCTGAGATTGATTTGTATAAGCTGGCTGAGAGTCTAATCGAGAAATTACGTAAAGAACTTGAGATTGAGAATGAACGCACAGGGCATTCGTAAAATACCGCAGCCATAACGTGTTCCCTTTTCGTGAGTTTTTGACGAAAAAAAAGAGCCGGAATACTTTGTGAATAAGAAATGAAATTCTCGTATAAGGAGGTTTCTATGGGAGGGTTACTCCTAAAAAAAGATAAACCCGGGAAGCCAAAATATGATGCAAAAATTGCCCCATTGAGTGATTATGAGGAAGTGCCTATTCCAACCTATCAATTCACCATTGAAGTGGCTGATGTCACGGTTGCGCTCTTCCAATCCTGCACTGGGATCGAGGTAAAAAGGGAGACGCAGGCCGTTGTTGAAGGCGGGTTGAATGCCTACTCCTATGAATTGCCTGGTCAAGTTTCATTTGGTCATGTAACTTTTGAAACAGGCATGTCCTCATCTGATTTTTTTTGGAAATGGATGATGGACGGACAGTTGGATGGCTGGATTCAACCCAAGGATTTTTCTCTTGTCCAACGCCGACCCGCACCGAATTCATATAAGATCGTTCGAAAATGGGACTTCTTTAATGCTTATCCTGTCAAATGGAAAATCTCTGATCTCAGTGTAACAAATTCAGACAAGATCGCGATTGAAAGTCTTGAAATTTCATTTGATTATTTTGAAGCAGGCAAGATTTAATCAACAAGGAGCTGTAGGTTGGCGGCACTAAATCCGATCGTTGAACGATTGAAGGAGCAAAGGAAGCATCTGGGCAGCATGCTGACGACATGGCCGCATGGAAGAAAACTGCATCCTGCTGAACAATCCCAACAACCAGACTTGCTTTCCAAGTCCCGCTTTCGTCTTACTGTGCAGCGAAACCCGGTTCTTGATCCCCAAAAATCGGATATTGTCCATCGAGAGAAATACGTTTCATTAATGAAAAGTGTCACCCAAAAATACCAGGCTGTAAAAGAAATGGTGCCTCTTGCCCTAAATTCCAGGTTTGAGGAAGGTTCCTGGGGGGTATTGGAACGCATTTTTCCAGGTCGTGCCAGCGCTGGTAAACCTGAGGAACCACTACAGCCAGGTGAAATGAGAAGCGGAACAGTAATCCAAAAATTTAATATGTTTCCAAAACCTGGACAATCACTGGATGATTTCAAACGCCGCGTTGAGCCTGTTCGAGAACAGCCACGTCATAAAGATGTCACTCACAAGAAAACCCTTGTTGAGTCAGGACAGCGTTTATTTTCCAAGATAACTGAGATACCCTCCAACAGCCCCCCCCTTGATCTATCCGCCGGCCAACCTGAGGAGGCGGCTGAATTCTTTGAACCCAACCTTCATCAAAATGAAGATCATGCACTACCCGAACTTGACCCCATGGAAATGCCGGCGCCGCTACTCCCAACTGAGTTGCGATCAGAAACGCTGATACCGATTAATAGTGAATCCGATGTATCCAAGCCTGATTTTCAGGAGTTGCCTTCTTCTCTTGAAAAAAAAGATGTCCCCTCAAAACTACCATTGGCCGTTCCATCAAAATCGGTTGAATCAGGAATTTCGCAGAAAAACATAAAACCTGAAGCGGAAGATGCTGGTGTCTCGGAGAAGGCAAAACCGATCATCCCTCCAATACGAAATCAACAGCCAGAGGCATTGCCGGTTAAAAAGGTGATCCCTCCCAAGGCTGAAATTCCAAAAGCAATTCCCACCAAGAGAGAAGTTCCAAAAGCACTTCCATCCGCACTTAACCAGGAAAGGAAACCTCTGCCGATCAGGCAAAATATTCTGGCCAGCAAAGTAGTACAACGTGCCCCTGAACACTCTGATAACCCTAAACCGATTCCGGCAGAGATGCCCACTCATTTCAAACCTTCCATGACCTATGAACAGCCTGCAGATATTATTCCACAAGCTGAATCAGAATCCATGGAGATGCCCATACGGTTGGTTGTCGATCAACGTCGGCAGTTTGCAAGGGGCATTTTCAATAGTCCCATGCCAATCCATACTCAAGCACCAGCACAGACCCCTTTGATTCGCAACCCTCAGCGGCCTTTATTTTCACCTCAGAAATACCGCTATGAAGCCGAGGTTAAAAATTATGATCAGCCAATCCCGGCGAATGAACAAATCCTGTCTTCAGGTACTTCCCTACCGTTGGATTTGGCGGAGACCTTCTTGCCCCGAGTTCATTCAGAAAGGATACTGGACTCTGTTTACCAGACCACAGAGAAGACACCCAAACCCCAGCCAGCCATCCTGAGGACAGATCCCCCAGTTCTACAGCCGTTCAAACCCGCAGCTATCGCCGGAAAAGAGACTCCTGTCCGATCTACCTCAGGAATTGCTGTTCAACGAGAAATTGAACAGCCAGATGAAAATCCTGAAATGCAGGTAGCCCCGAAAACAGACTATAAAAAATTAGCAGAGGATGTATATCCCTTTGTAAAACGGTTATTGGAAATTGAAAACGAAAGGTCCCGCGGCAATCTACGCTAGAAAGATTGAAAGGAGTCAACATGCCTTTAGATGTGAAACTTGAAAAAGCGAAACTAAAATGGTCCACCATCATCCCGCCTAATTTTGGGGAAATTGAGTGCCAGTTTAACCCTCAGAATTTCGTGATTACCAAAGAGACCAATTGGACATCGGAAAAAATGCCCAATTTCAACTCACCGAATCTGAAATTCGGCGGAGGTGAGCCGGCTACTTATAAATTGGATTTGTTTTTCGATTCCTATGCACCCTGCCCTGGGAAGGATCCCATTGATGTCCGGGACTATACCAATAAGCTGCTTAAATTAACCATGCGCGGCGGCGGATTGGCCATGTACAAAATTCCATACGCAAATCCGCCATCGGTGAAATTTGTTTGGGGAAAAATTACCCTGTTTTCGGCTGTGGTTACCAAGGTAGCTATTTCTTTCATCATGTTTTCTCCGGACGGGACGCCCATCCGGGCGAAGGCAGAGGTGGAGTTCAAACAGTGTGAATTTCTCTTCGGCGATGATATGCTGCCTGCGCTAAATCCGACCAGCCGTACGGACTCAAGGAAAACCCGCATCGTAAATTCCCAGCAGCGACTAGATCAAATTGCATTTGAAGAATACGGAGATGCCCGTTTATGGCGTGTTTTAGCCGAGGCAAATAAAATCGATGATCCTTTTCACTTGCAGGACGGTCAATTATTGGCAATTCCGCAGGATTTCCGCTAAGACGATGATGGAGTGCTATGAGTGACTTTGCGATAGAAAAATTTAAAATAAAAATATTAATGATTGAAGATAAAATGCTCTCGGCTGACGTGGTAGAGGTTGTTGTGGATACCAATATCTTTCTGCCTGCCATGTTTATGATTGTCATTGAGGATACTCCTGACCCGAATCTGGGCATTTTGAAGTATCTGGATAGTGACCCCAGGTTTCAAATTGGGCAGCCTGTGACGGTTGGGTTTGAAGTTCCCGATAAAACAACGGGCACGATCCCAGTATTAAACACCATTATCAGCGGAGAAATCACTTCCATTGAACCTATATTTTTAGATGGACGGGCGAAATTGTGTATTCGGGGATACGATCGAACGCATCGCCTGATGCGCGGACAGAGAACGCGTGCTTTTTTGAAAACCAATGAACGAGATTTGATTAACAAACTAGCCGGCGAAGCTCGTTTATCTGCAACTGTCTCGGGTGTCCCCAGTGAGACCTATGATTATGTTCTGCAATATAACCAGACGGATTGGGATTTTTTGTCTGAACGCGCCAGACTGTACGGCTATCAGTTTTATGCAGATGATAAGAAATTAAAAGTTGCGGCAGGGGATAGTACTCGCTCTTATTCTATTATTGAGATGAGTTGGGGAATGGATCTCAAACGATTTGAGCCGCGTCTGGTATCCATGGGACAGGTAACGAAATCCACTGTCATTGGATGGGATTCGGAAAAGAAGGGTGAGATAAAGTCATTTTCTATAGCCAGCAAGCCAACTACACAAACAGGAGAAATGCTGACGGGTAGTGCTACGGCTATGAAAGCCTTTGGTCAGGCTGAAGATGTCTTCATTCCCGATCGAGTTATCAGATCCCAGGGTGAGGCCAGGGCAATGGCTGAAGCTCGATTTGATGATAATCAGAGCCAGTTCATTAAGGCCAGTGGAGAGTTATCCCCGGGGAATCCCAACTTGATGGCAGGGGCAAAAGCTCTGGTCAAAGGGGTGGGCAAACGTTTTAGCGGCACGTATTATATTACGGAGGCCCGGCATGTATGGCGCCGTGGTGAGTATACTGTCTATTTCCAGGCATCCGGCAGAAATCCCAACACCATTCGTCACTTATTAGGCGCTGATGATTCGTCCAAAGGAAATCAAATTAGCGGGGTGGTGGTTGCAAAGGTCACCAATATTAAAGATCCAGACAATCTCGGCAGAGTGAAAGTTGCCTTTCCATGGATGCCCAAAACCACTTCAGAGTTGGAGAGTTATTGGGCACGTCTCGCTGTACCCAGCGCCGGAAAGGAGCGAGGCATTTACTTTACCCCTGAGGTTAATGATGAGGTGCTGGTGGCGTTTGAGCATGGTGATATGAATTTCCCTTATATTGTCGGCGCCCTGTGGAGCAAGGTGGATAAGCCTCCGAAAGGTAACGATAAGATCGTAAGTGATGATGGAAAAGTAAATCAACGGATCGTGCGATCAAGCAGCGGGCATACGATCATTCTGGATGATACCCAAGGGAAAGAACAGATCATTATCAAGGATAAAACGGATAAGAACAGCATTGTGATTGATTCGAAAACCAATGCCATGACGTTTAAATCTGAGGGTGATCTGACGATTGAGGCGGGCGGTAAGTTGATTATTAAAAGCAAGGGGGATTTCAGTATCAAATCAGATACCAAGGGTGCCATCGAAGCTAATCAGTCAACCAATTTAAAGGTGGGTACGTCCCAAATAGATTTACAAGCAGCAGGGGCAACTTTAAAAGGTACAAAAGTGGATGTCCAGGCAACCACCCAAGTTTCTGTTCAAGGCAATGCCATGGTTCAGATTCAAGGTGGATTGGTCAAGATCAATTAGGAGCGCAAGCAGTATGCCATTCCCAGCGGCACGATTAACGGATATGACAGCCACAGGAGATCCCATCACAGGGCCGGGTGTACCTACGGTCTTGATCGAGAATATGCCTGCATCAGTCATGGGTGATCTGGTCAGCGGCGCTGCCTGCCAGGGATCAATTACCCAGGGCAGTCCGACGGTTTTAATTGGCGGCAGACCCGCTGCAAGGGTTACCAGTGTGGTGGCAGGTGTCAACCCGGCCAGCGGCGTACCGGTGAGCACCACCATTGCTAAAGGCGCCATTAAAACTTTGATCGCTTGATAGGAGAGATTCCATGCAGCGTGATGCCAGAACTTTTTTGGGAAACGGATTAAGTTTCCCGCTCAGGATGAATGGGCGAGGTGAAGTATTGTTGGTGTCTGGAAATGAGGATATTGAACAGTCCATCCGTATTATTCTCGGTACGCGACCTGGAGAGCGTGTAATGCGCCCCACGTTTGGGTGCCGGGCATATGAATTGATGTTTGATCCTCGCTCTGCTACAACCATCAGCTTATTACAGGAATATGTTTTTGATGCACTGCGCATGTGGGAACCGCGGATTGATGTCCTCAGTGTGGATGTTACAGCTGAAGATACGAACGATAGCGCTCTACTGGTGGAAGTGGAATATGAAATTAAAGCCACTCATGATACCCGCAGCATTGTTTATCCGTTCTACATTGAAGCGGAAGAAGAAATCGTGTGATGCAAAGAAGAGACAGGAGTGAATTATGACTTTACCCGCACCCAACCTGGATGACCTCCGTTTTCAAAGAGATTTGGTGGATGAGGCTCGCAAGAAGATTATCCATTATTGCCCGGAGTGGACGGAATATAACTTGAGCGATCCTGGTATCACCCTGATTGAGTTATTTGCCTGGATGACTGAATTGATGGTGTATCGCCTGAACCGTGTCCCGGAAAAGAATTATATTAAGTTTCTCGAAATGCTTGGCTTGCAGCGCAAACCAGCAAACAGCGCCCGGACAGAATTGACTTTCTGGTTGTCTGTCCCGCTTCCAATCACACCGGACAGTGATCAAAGCGTGCTGGTACCCCAGGGAATGGAAGTGCGTTCGGAGCTGACGGATACAGAGGTTCTTTTTACCACGAATTATGAAAAGGAAATAGTTCCACCTATTCTTACCCAAGTTCGAAAAGAGGCGGAATTTAATAAAAATCATTTTGCGCGCCTGGGCTTGGAGATTTTCCATCCCTTCAGCCACACACCGCAATTGGGGGATACCTTCTACCTGGGCTTTGACACAAGCAACAATATCAGCGGCCATATCCTGAAATTGGATTTCACATGCGACCCAACCGAAGCTGTGGGTATTCGTCGGGAGGATCCACCCTGGATTTGGGAATGTATGACTATGGGAGGGAATTGGATACCCCTGGCCCTCAGTACCCAGGAAGGCGAGAAAGATACGACCGGCGGTTTAAACAATGAACAGGGCAGCCTGGTTTTATACCTGCCTTTGGAAACAGCACCTGGAATGTTGTATGGGTTGAATGCCATCTGGCTTCGTTGCAGGATAGAACAGCGCAATGCGCTGCAGGGTATGTACTCTGAAACGCCACGCATAAAAAAGATACAGGCCTATAGCCTTGGAGCAACCATACCTGCCATGCATTCCATTAACCTTAAAGGAGAGCAAATAGGTGTGAGTAACGGGGAACCTGGTCAGTCCTTTAATTTACAGTCTGCGCCGGTTCTTAGTTTACAAGAGGGGGAAACCCTTGAGGTAGAAGAAATCCGTAATGGGGAGACAGTCTTTGTTCCCTGGGCAGCTGTAGAAAACTTTGGAAATTCAACCCGCTTTGACCGCCATTTTGTCCTGGATATGGCATCGGGGTTAGTGCAATTCGGCCCCTCAGTGCGGCAGCAGGATGGTACTGTACGCCAATACGGAAGAATCCCTGAAAGTGGGCGGAAAATCCGCTTCTCTCATTACCGCTTTGGCGGGGGGGTGGCAGGAAATTTACCGGTTCACAGTTTGAATACCTTGACCCTCTCCCTGGCTTATGTTTCCCGGGTTACCAACCTGGTAAGGGCAGCGGGTGGACGCGACCAGGAGACCCTTGAAGAATTGAAGTTGCGCGCTCAGCGTGAGCTGCAAGCTCAGCACCGCGCAGTCACGGCCCAGGATTATGAACAATTTACCATGAGTTGTACTCGATCCGTTGCTCGTGCTCGATGCCTGACCCCCAACGATCTTCCCGAAGGTTCTGCCGGGACGGTAACAATTCTGGTTGTGCCTGCTGTAACAGACGCTCTTCAGGCTGGTGATCTATCCTCTCTGCGCTTGGATGATTCCTTGCAGACTGAGATTCATACCTATCTTGATCAATACCGTCTTTTGACGACCTCTCTGCATGTACGCGAACCCAATTATTTGGGAGTAAAGGTCATAGCGAAAATCGTACCGCAGGATTACTTCCAACCGGCTGAAGTTCAGCAGCGCGTGCTGGATGAACTGAAACGCTATATTACCCCTCTCGTGATGGATGACCAAACACTTTTACTAAAAACGGATGATAAATGGGACGGTTGGCCATTTGGCAGGGATCTGTTCGTCGCGGAAATCATATCTCTCATTCAGCAGATTCCGCTGGTTAAATATGTATTGGAAGTTAAAGTTCTCTATCGTACCATCGTTCCCATCGAAGAGACCTGGCTATATGATGAAACACCGACTCCTGACCTTTCCCCTGTGGAGAATGTGCTTATGGTTCCGGATGACGGTCTGCTTTGTTCCCTGGATCATGAGATTGAGATCGTCAACATCCAGGATGTCTATAAAAAAGGATAACGGTTATGGATATATCCCCAAACGATGGTTTATCCTCCAATTTGCTTTCACTGGCTGTGGATAGGTACAACTGCTACGCCGGTGAATTGGTGACATTGTTTTTACGATTCAAGGTTCCAAAAGAACTGCAAGGGTTTGTACAACTAAGTTTTCCGAATGTGATGCAGGTTGAATCTTATCAAATGCCTGAGGGTGTATCTTCCTCCATCCTGTCCTTGAGTCAACTAAATCAGGAATCCATCTTGCACGTCCCACTTGCAGATTCTTTCATGGTTGATGAAATCTATGAAATGAGCGTCAGTGTGCGTGTAAAAACATTTCAAATGGATCAGTATTTATTAAGTGAAGCTGAGTTGTTTTATGGGGAGTCCATCTCATTGGCCTATGAAGCGGTGCAAATCGCCGTGCTTAGCAAGGCAAAATACCTCAAGCACCTCCCTGAAATCTATGAAAGGGACGACTTTGTCAGTCATTTCTTAATGTTGATCGAAAGTTTCTGGAAACCGATCAGTCAACAAATTGAGCAGATGAATGCCTATTTCGATCCTGTGCTGACATCTCCTGTTGTTCTTCCCTGGCTGGCATCCTGGGTGGGGTTATCTGTTGACAAGTCTTTGCCATTGGAACGTGTGCGGGCCTTGCTCAAATCCGCGATGATATTTTATCAACAGCGCGGAACACTTCAAGCCCTTGTCGCCTATCTCGAAACGTTTACGGGTGGAGAAGTGCATGTTCTTGAACGGCGGGCCAGGAACTTTATCCTTGGCAAACAATGCAATCTGGGTGTGGAGATAGCCCTTGGCAAAGAGAATCAGCCCAATTCTCTTCTCATTGAGGTTGCCGTCCCCCCTGAAGAAATTATTGCGTTGAAGTTATCAAACGATATGTACCAACGAAAGATCAATGATATCGTCCGTTCGCTGGTTCCCGCGCATACCATCTTTGATGTGCATTGTGAATTTAGGTAAACCAATAACGTCGGAAAATGATAAGGGATTTGACCATGAAAGACAAAAAAGCATTAAGTGATTATCCAAAGCTTCAGATCAAACCATTCGACGGCATGTCTGTCACGGCTGAAACATGGGCACAGGCACATGAAGAACACCGCAAAAAACTTCAGGCACATGATTTATTTTTTCATGGGGTTGGAATTATCACCGGCTTGGAGGTCGTGGCCAATGATCCCGCAGACCAGTATGTATTTATCTTGCCGGGCCTGGCGGTAGACCCTGTTGGGAATGTCATCGTCTTGACTGAGCCGGTTGCCTATGATTTTGGCGGTACCATGGAAGGCGAGCTCTACATTATGCTGGGGCATGGCGAACGAGAAGTGGCCGGGGATCAGAAGGGGATGCGTTATATTCAGAATGAATTTGTCATTGCTGCCCGTCCCACGATGCCTAAACGACCTGCTGTTGAGCTGGCAAGAGTGTTTCTTTCTCATCGTGGCAATGCCGTTCATAATGCCGCCAATCCATTCCATCCGGGCGTGGATGAAATTGATATGCGTTTTCGTGCCGCGGTAAAGTTGGATGAGAGAAAAATAGTCCAGGTGGGAGTGGCCTATTTGGGTACGGAAGCCCCCGCCGGTGTGCTTACGGGTTGGGATTATTTGGCCCGCGACAGCAGCCGTTCCACCCAGAACGAATTGGTCATCAACAATGCACTATCCCTGTCCACGGATCTGTCAAATTTTTCTATTCTTTATCTGGCAGGGACAGGAGCTTTCAAAGTAGAAAGCACTATCACGAAAGCAATATCAGCCTATCTTGAACAAGGCAAAGGCCTGATCGCGGAAGCCCTGGATGATACGGCCGACGATTCCTTTAATACCTTCTTTGGAAAATTGGGGTTGAATCTGAAACCAGTAGCAGAATATGATTCAATTCTCAAGTCACCCTATCTTTTTAATGCTCCCCCTGAAGGGAATCAGGGCAGCCGTGTTTTATTGGGTAAAAAAGTGATCTATTCTAATGCGAAATATAGTATCGCATGGAGCGGCAAAGTGCTTGGCGGGACCGGCTCGCGGGCAGATATCCGCTCAGCATTGGAATGGGGTCTGAACATGATTTCTTATTGTTTATAACCTTACTGTGTGTGAACTTGATTAGTTGAGCAAAAAGCATTTTGATCCAACAGATCAAGATGCTGAAATTGAATAGTCAAAAACCACACATAAATGGTTTATATGAAAAGACTGTGGTTCGTCGACTTCTTGGCAAATTACGGATTCACGAAATGGAGGTTAATCCTTTTTTTATCCATGCTCGTTGGAATCTGCTTTACCATGGGTCAGCCTATTGCTGTAAGCGCGGATGAAGGTGAAAACCCCCCTGGAAGAATAGCTTCAACCAGAACCTCCAATGCTCAGTACCAATGGTGGTTGGTTTATTGGGCAGATCATTCTCTGGCTTGTGATTTCTCAATTAATCATGAGGGCCAACCCAGTGACCAGGAGATTCAATCCAAATGTTCATCCGACCTTTATACTCTTTGGAAGTCAAGCATAACTTGTAATTCTTCCGGAATATCTGGCACGCCTTCCTGTAAAGGGCTTTATTTATATGCGGTTAATCCGCTCGTGCAGGATGAGGTGATCACGGTTCATGCTGCTCCGCCTGTGATTTGGATTTCACTGGATGGATGTAATGCAATAGAGAGTGACGCTCCTTGCGTGGGCAACCCCAGCATGACATTTACAGGGGAAGAACCCATCCAGGGTCACAGGATTTCCCAGATTTATGGAAAAATCGGGAGTTATATTTTTAAATGCGAGAGCAATGTTTGTTCAGTTCCATTAAGGGAGACTGACCTGCAAGGGGAGGAATTTACGTTCCAGGGGGATTCGAGTTTTGGGGATTCAACACAAGAGTTTATCGGTTACATCCGAGTCATTCCTGATACCCCATTGAAGGGCAGCTATAGTATCGATGTTATCAGTACCCAATTTAGGGGAAAGAAACCGCCGAGTTGCTCATCTGCCTGGGAAGTTTTTCCTGAAAATGTTACCCCCCCGGACTGGTTGAAAACACCTGGAGACGCGGCTGAGCTTCAGCGCTCGACGAAACTTTATTATCTGGCTGCTTCCCTGATAAAAAATGGTATTGTGGATGCCGATGTCTGTGATCGAGGTGGTCTGGTTAATGACACCGTTGCCAATGAATGCGGCGTGGCTTTGGCCATGGCGGATATGATCAGATGGCAAAATCAATTTGACTCGGATATTCTTGCATTCGCGAAATCAGACGGTGTCCCGGCAGCTTTGGTAAAAAACACCCTGATCCGTGAAAGTCAACTTTGGCCGGGAGATTATTCCGCTGATGAAGAAGTCGGGTTGAATCAGCTCACACAAAATGGCGCTGACACGGTTCTTTTATGGAATCCAACTTTTTACCAGGGATTTTGTCCACTGGTCCTGGATGCTGCGGTTTGTTCCCAGGGGTATGCGAACTTGAGCAAGGAAAGGCAAAGGATGCTGCAAGGGGCATTACTAAATAAAATTGATGCAACCTGCCCGGAATGTGAAAATGGGGTCAACCTTGATAAAGCTAAATACAGTATTCATGTATTTTCGGAAGCCTTAAAAGCAAATTGCAATCAAGTCAATCAAATTATTCAAAATGTGACGGATAAACCCGTACGGGGGATAAGCACGTATTCCGACCTGTGGCGCTTTACCCTGGTCAACTATAATGCCGGTTCGGGATGCCTGGGCAGCGCCTTAACCAAGACCTGGCAGGCAAAATCTCCCATGGATTGGGAGCACGTATCTGCTAATCTTGATCCGGTTTGTCAGGCCGCGATTGAGTATGTAGCAGAAATCTCGGCGGTGGAATCAGGTAAACCACCGACGACATTGACGCCAACATCCGATTAGAATTCCACTCAGTCGACCGTCACACAAACCCAGACTCCCAGCAGTACGCCAGTTCTGTCACTTACCCTGACTCCTACTGTTTCGGTGCCGTAATAGACAAACAGAGATCACCCGAAAGAAAATCTGAGGGAAAAGGATAGTAATTTTGGGTCCTGGTTCGGTGCCATCGTTTCCATCAACCACAAAAAAAATGGATGAACCCAAAAAGAAGATCTGAATGTGTGATACGCTAGGGCTGATTTATAATAAAAGGAAGGAAAGCGTGGTCTCCATGAAAGGATCCATGGCTCAAGGGGACCGTTCCTTGTCGCTTTCGTTTATCCCGAGGAACGGAACTGTTTACTGCCTATCTGCTGACAATACTGACCCTTCTGAAATGATTAGGCGAAAACGTAAATCACGTTAATTAAAAATATCAGTGTCAACACAAAGTCAGGATGAAGATGGACGAAAGAGGAAAAATGCGTGATTATACCCAAGAAATTCTTGAATTGATTCGGCTTACATCCACCGATCTCCCTTCCCAGGTTGAAGAACGCCTGAACAAAGCCATGGAAAATGAGAACGCGGGTTCTGCAGCACGTGCCGCCCTTGAAACCATCCTGAAGAACATAAAAATGACGAGGAAGAATTCCACGCCCATTTGTCAGGATACGGGCACACCCATCTTCTTTGTGCATTCGACCGATTCCATTGACACCGCAGCCTTAACCAGGCAGATTCGGGAAGCCATTGCGTTGGCCACCCAAAAATCCTATTTGCGCCCGAATGCAGTTGATTCGATTACCGGGAAGAATACAGGGAATAACCTTGGGGATGAGTACTTCCCGTCCATTCATTTCCAACAAAGCGCTGAGGGAGATTTTTCTATTGACTTGATCCTAAAGGGCGGCGGGTGTGAAAATGTGGGTGCGCAATACGCTCTGCCGAATGATGAGTTGCAGGCGGGTCGTGATCTGGAAGGGGTACGAAAAGCAGCTTTGGATGCGGTTTTCCGCGCTCAGGGGGAAGGTTGTGCTCCGGGTTTTCTTGGTATAGGCATTGGCGGGGATCGGGGGACTTCCTATGCAGCTTCCAAGCAAGTCATGCTGCGCGAGCCGGATGACCATAATGCGGATGCTGAGCTGGATCAACTGGAAGACAGAATATTGACTGAGGCAAACGAATTGGGGATTGGCCCGATGGGATTCGGCGGCAAAACAACCCTGCTTGGCGCCAAGGTAACCTCCACCTATCGCCTGCCCGCTTCCTTTTTTGTGAGTGTTTCTTATATGTGCTGGGCTTACCGCCATCATAAAATGGTCATCAAAAACGATGAGATCACCTACCTGTAGAGCGGAGAAACCATGTTAAAAAAACTCAAGATACCCATCAATGAAGAGGAAATCAAGGATCTGAAAGTAGGGGAGTCGGTTCTTTTATCGGGCGTAATGATTACCGGCAGGGATGCGGTTCATAAGTGGATTCATGATACCTTTATCAGCCAGACCCAACAGGCCACACAAGAGGATTTGGATGTTCTCAATGACTTAAAGCCGATCTTGTCCGGGGGACTGATTTACCATTGCGGCCCGGTGGTAGCAGGCTTGGATACAAAAGAGTATCGGTTTGTGGCCGCCGGCCCAACCACAAGCATCCGCGAAGAAGCCTACCAAAGGGATGTGATTCGTTTTCTGAATCTGCGGGGTGTGATCGGCAAGGGCGGCATGGGCGCGAAAACCTTGAAAGCCTGTCAGGAAGCGCCAGCCGTTTACTTCCATGCCATTGGTGGTGCAGCGGCGTTAATCGCCGAATCCGTGACTGAAGTGATTGGTGTGCATAAGCTGGAGTTTGGCGTCCCTGAGGCGATTTGGGTGATCAAGGTTAAAGACCTGCCAGTGATTGTCACCATGGACGCTCATGGCGCAAGCTTGCATACGTCTGTCAGGGAAAAATCCAAAGCGGTGCTTGAGCGGCTCATCCGGTAAAACGAAGTATACCTTGGTTATTAATCTATTCCTAGACTTATCTTCTGCGGAGAGCATTTTTGCATTGTCCTTATCCAATGGAAGAAATCCCCCTTTACAGCGGAATCAGGGTCCCTCACAGATTTTTGATCTGTCAGGCAGTTATGTATACTCTTACCGGTGTCCCTTTATCTTGTCTAAGATTTGAACTCACTTGCTGACAGAATGTATGCTTTCCCAGATGAGATGGTTAGCGGTTGTGTAAATTTCATCGACACCAGTGGTAAAGGGTCTTGTAACTGTTATATTCTGACCTGACAAATGAGTATACATGTATCTAGTGGATTAATAAAAAAGTTGGCATCACGTCTTAAGGGTAGACTGATCCCAACTTTATTAATTATATGAGGTTTTTGATTAATATAACATTAAGCTTGTAAAAACTTTTCGCAAACCGATCACTCATTTGGTTGATAACGAGACACTCCGCCGGCAAAGGTACCGAACCATAGTGCGCCATCAGGTGTTGCCAGGATGGCCAGGACATTGTTATCCGCCAGTCCGTCGGCGGTGGTGTAATTCTTCCACACCGCCCCATCAAAGCGCGACACGCCATTGTCTGTACCAAACCACATTGCTCCGTCCTGCGCCACGGCGATAGAGAAGACACTGTTGCTTACCAGGCCATCGGCAGTGGTGTAGTTCTTCCACTCCAAACCGTTGAAACGGGAAACGCCGCTGTCTTTGCTGCCAAACCAGAGCGCACCGTCCGGCGCTTCGACGATGGCGAAGATGGTGTCACCCGCCAGACCGTCTTTTGTGGTGTAGCTCTTCCACGTCGTTCCATCGAAGTGAGATACGCCGGCGTTATCGGTGCCAAACCATAACGCCCCATCGGATGCCGCGGCGGTGGAGTAAACATAATTGCCCGCCAATCCATCTTTGGTGGTGTAACTCGTCCAGGTTGTTCCATTAAAGCTGGAGACACCGTTGCTTGTGCCAAACCACAGCACATCATACGGGGCTTTGGCGATGGAGCTGACTCGCTTGCCTGCCAGCCCTTCTGTTGGGGTGTAGCGTGTCCATGTAGTTCCATCAAAACGTGCCACGTCTCCGTCATTCTGACGATTATCACTGCCGAACCATAGGGCTCCGTCTGGGGCTTCGGCAATGGACAAGATCTGGTTATTCGCCAGGCCGTCATCGGCGGTGTAGTTTTTCCATTTCTTTCCATCAAAGTGCGATACGCCTCCACCCCAGGTGCCAAACCACAGCTCCCCGTCCTGGGTGCTGGCGATGGAAGAAACAGCACCGCAAGCTGAGCCGTCAGAGGGAACCACACAGCTTGCCAGCCCGTCGGCAGGGGTATAGGTCGTCCAACCAGGGTAACTTATGGGGATGGCCGTGGAAGTTAGACTGGGTGTGGGTGTTGCGGCTGGTGTGCAGCTAACTAAAAATATGAGCACCAAACCAATGACGATGAT
Organism: Leptolinea sp. UBA5203; assembly: GCA_002412765.1. Taxonomy (GTDB): domain Bacteria; phylum Chloroflexota; class Anaerolineae; order Anaerolineales; family Anaerolineaceae; genus UBA5203. The sequence goes on from DHVR01000005.1 coordinate 130,140, forward strand.
CCTTTGGATTACGCTCTTTGGGTTCATGAATGTCTCCCTATTGTTTGATTCGAGATTAACGAGATTTGTGGATTGACTTTAATCGATTTGAAAAAAAACTGAGAAATGACGTTATGTATTTTTTGCCAAGAATAGCCCACGTACATGACCCCTTTCATAATGGTAGGGAGGCATCGTTGGCATGAGTTGATCCATCCGTGATTTGGTTTCTGGAGGACATGCTTGATCACCAAATCCTGATTTTCTTTTTTTATTATATAGGAATCCCTGACTATGAATAATAAGAATTTACGATCAATCTTGCACCCTATCCTATCGCTGGGATGAGGCAAGCGGCGAACGTTTGAGGGATTGGGTCTGGTCGCTCAAGGATTGGTACAATAGTTATAATTTCTTCTTAAGCACATCAAAACAATTCACCATTAATGACTGTTTTGTTTTCGGCAGGAGGTGAGTTTCAGGTACTTTGAATATTTTTCCTTCTGACTGATAGGTGAATCCATCCAGCAGTTGTGGATTGATGAGCAATGTATGGGCTCCGCTGAGGGGGGATTGCAGGGATATGGCTCCGCAGCCGCTGATCAGTTCCATTAAGGCCAGTTTTTGGACCGCATTTATTTTGTATTTTGATGCAGCAAGAGCGCCCGGGTCTTTTTGTAAGGTTTCCATATCTTTCAAGATCAGATGTTTGCTATCAGTGGACATCTTGCAACTCAAAAGGAAACGGCGGATTTTATCTGCCGATGGGGTGGTTGGGGCGAGCAAAGTGGATTCATGGATACTGATTTGCAGATCAAGTTGTTGTGAATGATGGATACGAAGCGGCCCGATTTCTAGAGTTAGTGTATCGGTGTGATACGAAGAATCAGCAGTGATTGGTTTTCCATCTAGCATGAGCAGTAAATGCTCTGCCTGACGAATACCGCGCAGCAGAATTCGGTAGGTTCTTGAGGAAGGGATGGCGCTTGTTTCTCCGAGTGTAGGATGAATGCAAACCTGCATGCTGGTTGTCTGCCAGGTGGAGCTAAAACGGGTGATGCATCCGCCGGTTTGTCGGTAGTCCTGAGTGACGCCGTCATCTTCGTACAGGTCGAACTGGCCGTCTGCCCCTGGGAAGACCAATAGGTCAATGTTCTGCGGATTGGCGCAGCCGTTGGTCGTCACGCCACTTTGTAAGGGAAGGATGGCACCGGCACGTGCGAAGAGGGGTATGTCTTCCTGGCGTTGATAAGCAATTTTCCATTGGGAACCATCATGGCATTCTCCAGTAAAGAAATCAAACCACTGACCCTGTGGAAACCAGATCGCCTGGCGGCTGTGCTGGAGGGCGGGTAACAGGGGCGTGGTGACCGGGACTGCCATCAACTGGCTGCCGAACAGATACTGACCGCTCGCCAGATAAGCCATTTCTTCTTGCGGCCAATCGTAGTACAGCGGGGTGATAAGCGGCAGACCGCTTTGCTCGTTGCGGCGGGCCATGCAGTAAAGATAAGGAACCAGGGCATGGCGGAACTGCATGGCTTGGCGTACATTTTCTTCCACCTGGGCATCAAAAGCCCAGGGAGCATGATCAATCAGGGTGTCTTTGGCGCAATGCAGACGGAAAATCGGACTGAGTACGCCGAACTGGACCCAGCGCGTATAGAGATCCGCATCCTCGATGCCGTGCATGTGTCCGCCGATATCATGGCTCCACCAGCCATAAGCAGCATTAGCAGCACTGGCGGTGAAATAGGGCTGGAAGGCCAGTGATTTCCAACTGATGTAGGTGTCTCCGGAAAAACCGATCGGGTAGCGATGATTGCCAGCGCCGCCCCAGCGCGAAAAAATCACCGGGCGCTTGTTGTTCTTTCTTGCCAGATCATAAAAGTGCAGATGATTTAATGCCCACAACGGGTCCAGCCCCTGGAGCTTTGTGCGCTTGCCTTGCTGCCAATCCAGCCACCAGAAATCCACGCCGTCTTCTTCCAAGGGGTGGATAAGCTCTTCGAAGTAGGTTTTGGTAAATTTAGGATCGGCAATGTTGAAGGGGATGGGCTGCTTTTGCTGCGGGTCCTGACCCATAGCCAGGGCGGCTTGCGTATAGTGATCTTCATGCGGATGAATGCCTTCGGCGGGATGCAGGTTGAGCGACGTGAGCAGGTTTTGTTGGTGCAGCCATTGCAGGACTGCCGGCGGGTTTGGAAACAGGTCGCGATTCCAGCTAAACCCCGTCCAGCCGCTGCAAGCGTTGCCTGGTTGGGTGATATGCCAATCCATGTCAATGATTAAGACTGAGAGGGGGATCTGCTTGTCTTGAAATTGTTGTACCAGCTTCAAAAGGTCGTCTTGTGAATACGCCCAATAGCGCGACCACCAATTCCCCAGAAAGGCCCGCGGCAGCAGGGGAGGGCGCCCGGCGATGGTTTGATAAGCTGCCAATCCGGCAGGATAATCCTGGCCGTAAACCAGCAGGTAGCTATCCCGATAGCCTGTTATAGGTGGGCGAGCTTCCAGCCAACCCTGGGCATTGAAAACCAGGCTGGTGGTATCCTCAATTTGTGTCCAACCCTCTCGGGAGAGGAAGCCGGGTTGTAAAGGAATTGACCCATTGGTCATATCGAGGGTTCGCGTGGTACCGGGGAGCAAGCCCGGATTGGGATCATCCAGGTGAAGAATTTGATGGTTATGGGTGAGGGTAAGTTGCAGGGTTTGGGGTGTGATTCCTGTGGATGAATCCTGATACGTTAAGCTAAACCAATCGGTATTAATGGTAAGAGAGTTGGAAGTAAGGATAATGTCTGCTTTGGGTACAGGTTGGTTGCGAACCCAGAACGCCTGAGTGGGGCGATCCTCGAATTGACCAGTGGGGCTGACCTCAACGCGGAGCATTTGACCGCTGAGTAAGGTAAAGCGCACTTGTGGAAATGTGAATACGGCCCGGGGATTGGCAGCGGCTTGCTTGGGGGAGGGAATAAAGAATGGGGTATTCGTCATACAGAACTCCGAAAGTAAGTATTGACAATTTTCAAAAGCGATCTATAATAGGGTTATAACATAGTTTGTTCAACGAATAAAGTAATTATACCATGAGTCCTATGCCAAGAGCTAATAAAGAATTAATCCGCGGAATGAACCGCTCCCTTTTACTGAATGCCATCAAATCAGAGGGAGAAGTTTCGCGCGTGGCATTGGTCCATATGACCGGACTCAGCCCCGCAACGGTGACTGCCATCACGGGACAGTTGATCAAAGAAAATCTGGTTTTTGAGAAAACCACCGGAGATTCAACCGGGGGCAGACCGCCAATTTTGTTGGCCTTGAATCCGCGCGGTGGATTTGTTATTGGGATCAAATTAATGGAGGGGCAGGCAGTGGGTGCCTTGACGGACCTGAATGCCACCATCCTGGCTAAAGACACCATTGCTATGGAAGACAACCAGGTGGAAACTGCTTTGGATATGATCACTACACTGGTTGCGCGCCTGATTAAAGGAAGTGATATCCGCAAGAAGCAGTTGATGGGTGTGGGCATTGGACTGGCGGGCGTAATTGATTTTAATAATGGAATTGTAAAACAAAATCCATTTTTAGGGTGGCATAACATTCCATTAAGGGACCTGTTAGTTTCGCGGCTGCGCGTTCCGGTGTATATCGATAATGATGTCAATACGTTAACCCTCAGTGAGAAATGGCTGGAACCTGGTCGGCCTGAGGACCACTTTATCGTCATCACCATTGGGCGCGGTATCGGCATGGGGATTGTGTTCAACGGGCAGATCTACCGGGGTAAGGGCGGGGGCGCCGGTGAATTGGGTCATGTGATGGTGGACCCCGATGGACCCTTATGTGATTGCGGCCGGCACGGCTGTTTGGAAAGCCTGATTAGTGATCGGGCATTGGTGGGCGAAGCCAGACGAATGGTTTCCAGCGATATCCGTGATTTGGATGATTTGATCGAACGCGCTGAAACACAGGCTGATGCTGCCAATATTCTTGTGCGGGCTGGATCGATCATGGGTGGCCAAATCGCCAATCTGGTTAATTTGTATGATCCAAACCTAATCATTATCAGCGGTGAAGGAATTCGCATGGGTGAGATCTTCTTTTCCGCGTTGCATAAAACATTCCGTGATCATGTCATGCCTGGTTTGGCAGAAGACACGGAAATACGGATTGATTCCTGGGGAGATGATATTTGGGCGCTTGGCGCAGCTAGTTTAGTCATTGCAGAGATTTTCACCTCACCCATTCAAAAAGAAGAAGGAAGTATAATGGCAAGCTAAAAAAAATTTACTAAAAGTTAGTTTGTTCACCGTACAAAGTAATCAAGTTCTTGGTTCTAATGACACCAACATCAAACCAATATATCTAAGGAGTATAAAATGAAGACGCGTGTAACGATTTTTGTAGTATCCATTTTGATTGTTTTGAGTGTTTTGTTGGGCGCGTGCGCCCCAGCCGTTCAAACAGCCGAACCCGTGGCTGCCAATGATGCTCAAGAGAGCAATGAAGTTGTGGCTGAGGAAGCCCCCGCAGCGAAACCTGTCACCATTAAAGTAGTCAGCTTTTTGACTTATGATGAGAATAAAGAAGGCGCTGAAGCCGCAGTTGTGGCAGCCTTCCAGGCAGCCCATCCCGAAATCACGGTGGATTTCCAGCTTCTGCCCTATGCCGACTATTTCACTTCTCTGAAAACCTGGATTGCTGGTGGTACTGCGCCTGATGTCGCTTCCCTTGATCTTGCCATGCTGCAGGAAATGGCTGCCAGTGGTTCCCTCGCCGATCTCAATCCCATGATCGAAGCCGACAGCTATGATTTGAGCGCTTACTATCAAAGCACCCTGGATATGTTCCAGAATAATGGCGGCCAGTTTGGTTTACCCGCTTCTTATTCCAATGTCGTCTTGTATTACAATAAAAACCTCTTTGATGCCGCCGGCCTGCCTTACCCCGATGCAACCATGGATTGGGATACCTTCATGAGCTACAACAAACAACTTACCCAGGATACCAACGGAGATGGCACCATTGACATCTTTGGTACCTCCCGCTTATGGTGGCCGTACTACATGCTGATGACCGGTGCTACCCCCTTCAATGCTGATGCCACCGCATGTACCTTGACCGATCAAAAGGCCATTGACGGCTTCCAGGCCATGGTTGATCTGACCCTGACCGACAAAGTCGCCCCTTCCGTCAATGATCTGGCTGCCCAGGATGACTGGCATATGTTCGAAGGCGGACGCATCGCCATGTACCCGATCGGCCCATGGTCCATCTCTGAATTTAATGATGTTATCACCGAGTTTGATTGGGACGCCACCACCTTACCATTCGGACCCACCGGCGAGAAAGCTACCTTCCTGTTCGCCAATGCTTATTCTGTTCTTTCCAGCTCCACTCAGCAAGAAGCCGCTTTTGAATTCATGAAATTCGTCACCGGTGCCGAAGGCGATCAAATTCGCCAGGATGCCGGCTTCGAAATTGCTCCGATCAAATCCGTGGCAGAAAGCTCGTTCCTGAAAGCCATGGAAGGCAAGAAACCCGCCAACTCCGCAGTATTCCTTGATTCAGCCGCTTTCGCCAAGAGTGTTCCTACTCACGCTCGCTGGTCAGAAATTGCCGATATCATCTCCGGAGAGTTGGATTCTGCATTATTGGGCGATATCACCGTCCCCGAAGCCATGCAGGCTGCTTGTGATCAAATCAACCCGATTTTAGCCGAATCTAAATAAAACCTTTCGCTTTACAATGAGGAGGGCGATGTCTCGTCCTCCTCAACCTCAATTTTTCCAGTAAATAATGGAGAGCACCATGGAAAACTCCCAGATGCTTGAAAGCAAGACAACTTTTTTTCAAAGATTCAAAAAAGTTTATAAAAAATACATCTGGGGATATATATTTATTTTCCCCAGTATGCTGATCATCCTACTATTTAAATTAATCCCTTTAATCATCGGCTTTATTATTTCATTCACCGATTGGAATCTTCTCTCCTCCCCTGAATTCATCGGACTTCAAAACTATGTCCGTTTATTTTCTGACCCGGTTACTGCAAAAGTATTTGGCAACACCTTCTACTATGCCTTCCTGAGTGTACCGCTCAACCTGTTGATCTCCCTGGGGCTGGCGCTTGCGCTCAATCAAAAAATCAAGGGGCTCTCCTTCTTTCGTACAGCCTATTACATACCGGTCGTGGCCGCCTCGGTTGCCGTTAGCGCAATTTGGGTCTGGATGCTCTCCGACTTTGGCATGATCAATACCACGCTAAACAACCTGGGATTGCAATCCGTCAACTTTCTGCATGATACAAAATATGCCCTGACCTCCATTGCGCTGGTGGATGTTTGGAAAAACCTGGGTTTCAATGTGGTTATCTTTCTAGCTGCCCTTCAGGATGTTCCCGAGGATTTGAGGGATGCGGCTAAAGTGGACGGCGCCAATGGGGTCAGCATCTTTAAACACATCACCCTTCCTCTGATCAGCCCGGCCATTTTCTTTACTGCGGTAATGGGCATCATAGGCTCCTTGCAGACCTTTGACCTGGTTTTCAACATGTCCATGAAACACGAGGGCGGACCTGCCCGGGCCACCAGCACGGTTGGTTTTTACATCTGGCAGAATGCTTTCAAATATTCCAAGATGGGTTATGCCGCGTCTTTATCCTTTGCTCTGATGGCCATCTTAATGATCCTGACCATCATCCAATGGCAGATGCGCCGTAAATGGGTCTATGGTGAGGAGTAAAAAATGACAAAAATAAACAATGTTTCTGCCGATTCTCACAAACCAAAACTTTCCTTCGGAAGATTCGTGGCCTATCTCTTGCTGACCCTGGGTGCCTTAATCATGATTGTGCCCTTCATTTGGATGGTCTCCACATCACTTAAAGATCAGCAGCAGCTTTTTGCCTGGCCGCCGATCTGGTGGCCGAACCCCTTTGTGTGGAGTAACTACAGCGAGGTCTTCAGCCGCATCAATTTCGGTTTGTACGGGCTAAATACGATGAAAATCACGCTGGCAGTGACGGTTGTGCGCCTGATCATTTGCTCCATGGCCGGGTATGCGTTTGCCAGAATGAAGTTCCCTGGCAGGGATATTCTTTTCATGCTCACTCTGGCGACCATGATGATTTCTGCGCAGATTACCATCATTCCCAACTTTATTATCATGCGCTATTTACATCTAACGGATACCCATTTGGGGGTCATCCTGCCGCAAGTCGCGGACGGGTTTAGTATCTTCTTGATGCGCCAGTTTTTCCTGACCTTCCCGCACGACCTGGAAGATGCCGCCAAACTGGATGGCTGTGATCCGTTGATGTTTTATCTGCGCATCCTGCTGCCCAGTTCCAAACCCATCCTGGCCACGCTGGCCGTGATGACTTTCCAGGGCGTCTGGAACGATTTTCTCTGGCCGTTGGTTATGCTCACCAGTCCAGCAAAACGAACGCTGGCCGTCGGTCTTTCCTACCTGGTTGGGCAGTACACCACCCGCTGGGACCTGCAAATGGCCGGCTCCGTCTTGACCGTACTACCGATTCTGGTCCTTTTCTTCATTTTACAAAAATATTTTGTACAGAGTATAAAATTAACTGGGCTGAAAGGCTAAAGGTTGCATTCCTGAATGAATCATTATTACTATACCCGATCAATTAATGTTATCCGAGAAAACCAGAGTCAATGGGGTTCTTATATTGCCTCACCCTCCTTTCCAACCTACCATTTTTGCTGGCTTCGGGACAGCAGTTTTATTGCGCATGCCATGGACAAAGCCGGTGAGCATGAAAGTTCAGCAGCTTACTTTCGCTGGGTAAATCACACCATCTTGTCGTATGGCGGGAAGATTGCAGAAATTCGCCAAAAATTAGCCAAGGATCAGACCCTGGGCAAAGACGAAGTACTGCATACACGCTTCTCGCTGGATGGTAAGGAAGACTATGCCGATGACACCTGGGGAAATTTTCAGGTGGATGGGTATGGTACCTGGTTGTGGGCATTGGCTGAGCATGTGCGCATGACGGAAAACACTGCTTTGCTGCAGGAACTGTCACCATCGATTGAACTGACCCTGCAATATTTGGAACTGGTCTGGGAGCTGCCCAACTATGATTGTTGGGAGGAGCATCCTGATTATTTGCATCCCTATTCGTTGGCCGCGGTTTACGGCGGCGTTCAGGCGATTTCTGCTTTGATAGTGGATGGGTTATATCCTTCCTCTTTAGTAGCCGTGGCTCAACTCGCTGTAAAAATTAAAACTTTTGTGCTGAAGTACGGTCTCTCGGATGGAAAACTGGTGAAGATGATTACTCCGGCGACTATAAAAAACTCGCCGCAACCGGTAGCCACCTATGGGGTGGATGCCAGTTTGATGGCAGCCGTGCTTCCCTACGGCCTCTTCGCGTTCGATGATCCCATTGCCCGTTCGACCATGGCAGCCATAGAGATGGAACTATTGCGTCCGCAGGGCGGTGTGTATCGCTATCTCCTGGATGTATATTACGGCGGGGGGGAGTGGCTGCTGCTGACGGCCTGGTTGGGTTGGTATTTTGCCAAAATCGGCCGGATGGATGATGCACAGAAACTATGCCGCTGGTTAGAATCCTGTGCGGATGAGCAAGGAAATTTCCCGGAGCAGGTCAGTGGACATGTTTTGTTCCCTGAGCATACCCAGCCCTGGGTTGATAAATGGGGACCCATTGCCAGCCCCTTGTTATGGTCGCATGCCATGTATATTTTGTTAGTCAAAGCCATTGAAGAAGGAAAAATCCAATGACGCATTTATCCCGTATTTCCTTATCCATTACCCATAACCCATACGGTGAGCAGCATCCTTACATTCCCCTGGCGTGTGAACGCCTGCCGCATGATCCTTCCACCGGGGAAGCGGTCCGGATTGGCGTGGAGACCATGCCTATTTCGACCGCCGAAAAAGTGTGGTGTGAATGGTCACTGGCTGGAAAATCAGGTGTGGAACATGCTCAGGCGGAGAAACTGCCAGCCAATGCAACAGCCGATCCGTGGCAGATTAACCTGCCGTCCTTCAAAGGAGGCGAGGTAATTACCTACCGCATCTTTGCCCAGGCCGGGGACCAGCAGGCGGAAAGTGAGCCCTTCACCTTTTCCGTTGCCACCTGGGTTAACTGTACAACCTTAATTCAAAGCGAAGACAAAGAAGCCGGACTGCACCTCATCCTGGCAACGGAACATCCTGAATTATCAATTTCCATGCTGATGAAAGCCGGACAGGACGAAACCATACAGATGCAACTGACCGCGAATCACAAAGAGCAAAACATTCCGGTGCAAAAAGAGCGAGTCGTACACACGTTAAATACGATCACGGTGGATTGCACGCCTGATTCACTGATCTCCTTTACCCGCGCCAGTGACGGCTTGTGCCTGCAAACTGCCGCACCGCTGCAAGTGCTGATTGGTGCAAAGGGAGAAGTGCTGCAATACCGCCTGCGCTTTGTCAGCCCGCTGGACGAGGCCTTTTATGGGTTCGGAGAACGGTTCAACGCGCTGGATCAACGCGGCAACAATTTGGATAACCGTGTTTACGGTCAATATACCAGTCAGGGAAAACGATCTTACATTCCCATTCCCTTCTTTCTCTCTTCGCGCAGCTACGGCCTATGGCTGCAAACGGACCGCCAGGCGCAATTCAATATGGCGGAAGAAAATGCCAATAGTTGGTGGGTGGCCGGTGAGGTTGAAGAAGAGCAGGAGATGCTCGAATTGACCCTCTTCTGTCAGCCTGAACCTTTGAAGATCATCGAAACTTTCAGCCGGATGACCGGCCCAACCCGCTTGCCGCCCACCTGGGTGTTTGGCTTGTGGATGAGCAGCAACGATTGGAACAGTCAGGCGGAAGTCCTGCACCAATTGAATTTGACCCATGAATACGAGATTCCCGCTTCGGTGCTGGTGATTGAAGCCTGGAGCGATGAAATTAATTTTTACATTTGGAACGATAGCCAATACGAATTAAAAGCTGGCTCGGAAGTGTATGCCATAAAGGATTACATTTTCCCGGCAGAGGGACGTTGGCCGAATCCGAAAGCCATGATCGACGAACTGCATGAGGCCGGTGTGCGCCTGGTTTTGTGGCAGAACCCATGTATAAAACAAGCCCGAGAGGATGAACACCTGGATACCCGCTTGAATCAGATCGATCAGGAGTATGCCATCGCGCAGAATTTCGTGGTCAAGAAAGCCGACGGCAGCCCGCACCGGGTTGAGGGGCACATGCCCTGGTTCGGTGACAGTCTGGTGCTGGATTTCACCAATCCGCAGGCAGCCGACTGGTGGGTACAGAAGCGGGCCTACCTGGTGGATGAGATGGGTGTGGACGGTTTTAAATCAGACGGCGGGGAACATGTCTGGGATGTCAACACGACTTTCCACAATGGCCTGCGCGGATCGCGGGCGATCAACCGCTACCCGGTGGATTATGAAGAAGCGTACCGCCATTTCATGGAGAAATACCGCGACAATGATTATGTGTTATTCAGCCGGGCGGGTTACACCGGCGCTCAGCAAAATCCCTGTCATTGGGCCGGAGATGAAAACTCCACCTGGGAGGCCTTCCGGGCATCGATCAACGCCATGTTAAATGTGGGCATCTGCGGCGTACCCTTCTTTGGCTGGGATATCGCCGGTTTTGCCGGTCCGCTGCCTGGCAGCGAATTATATCTGCGTGCCGCGGCCTTTTCCATCTTTTGCCCGATTATGCAGTACCATTCCGATGTTAATCACCGGCGTACCCCCAGCCGCGACCGCACCCCCTGGAATATCCAGGAACAAACCGGCGATGAATCGGTGATTCCGATTTTCCGGCGCTTTGCCAACCTGCGTATGAATTTGCTGCCGTATATCTTAAATGAAGCCAAGATGAGCAGCCTGAGCGGCTTGCCGATGACCCGTGCCCTGGCTCTAGTGTTTCCCAAGGATACAGCCTGCCGGGATTACCCCTGGCAGTATATGTTTGGCGATGCGCTGCTGGTTGCTCCGGTGATTGAGGAAAATGCAAAAACCTGGAAGGTCTACCTGCCAGAGGGGGAGTGGAGCGATTTCTGGACAGGCGAGAGAATTCACGGTCCGATCACCAAAGAAGTGGAAGTACCCCGAGATTTTATTCCGGTATATCAACGGAAAAGCAGTATGGTTGCCCTGCACACGGATAGTACAGGGGCTTTAGGCAGCCCTGTTGGCAATCGTACTGACGCATTCACCCACCTCACCTTGCGCATTTTCCCTGGCGGAACGATTCATAAAAGCATCACCCTGCCAGAGAAGGATGAACTTGCGATGATTGAGGTGAATCAGAATGCAAAGGAAGGCAGCATCGAAATACAGCTTCCTGCGTTGAATATTGGAGTAGATCTGATTCTCTTTGCCAAGGAACCTGGCCAGGTGACGGTTGATGATCAGCCGCTGCCCCGACTTGCCGATGACCTGTCGTTTGGATCCCAGGCGGTCTGGCGTTGGCAGGCTGAACGGGCGGAAATCACCCTTCATTTTCCGGAACCGGGAGCCATGAAGACGATCAAAATCCAATAATTATGGTCAAACACCTGCCCTGGCACGGCTGTGTCCGGGCAGTCATAATTGAGGAATTGCAGCTTCATGAAAGTACATCCTATGATTAAGTCCTTGATTGAATTCAAGGGCAATGCACGCGGTTGCGTATATACAGAGGCTTTAAATGGTATTCCGGCCAATCTGGTGGCACCTTATGTGACGGTTTATATGCTGGCCTTGGGGATCAGTGAGCCTCAAATCGGCCTTTTATTGAGTATTAGCTGGGGATTTCAGTTGATCATGGCCCTCTTCAGCGGGGTGATCACGGACAAATTGGGCCGGCGCAAGACCACCTTGATTTTCGATATTCTGGCATCCAGTGTCCAGACCTTGATTTATGCCGTGGCCCTAAACTTCTGGTATTTCCTGGCCGCCGCTGTGATTGGCTCCTTCATCCGCATCACCCAGAACTCCTGGACCTGTTTAATGATTGAGGATGCCGAACCGGATGAACTGATGGACATCTTCGCCTGGATTCAAATCATATGCCTGTTCTCAGGGTATTTTGTGCCTTTGGCGGGCTTGATGATCAAAGCCTATGATCTGATACCGGCCATGCGCATCCTCCTAATGGCGGCTTCCATTTCCTATACCCTGAAAGCCATTCTGACCTATCGCATGACTAAAGAAACCCGCCAGGGCGTGATCCGTATGCAGGCCACGCAAAAAACCAGCCTGTTTGCCGATTTCAAGGCCTATAAAGGGGTGCTAAAGACAGTCCTGCACATGCCTTCCACGCTGTTCACTGCCGGCATCATGACCGTGATGAGCATCACCACTATGATTAATGGCTCCTTTTGGGCGGTGATTGTGACCAAGAAAATCGGCATTCCGGCAGAAAATTTGGTTATCTATCCCTTAGCAAAATCCGTGGTGATGTTGATATTTTTCTTTGTGGTGGTACCCCGATTACGCCATATTCCCTTCCGCATCCCGATGGCCGCGGCCTTTGCAGCCTTTGGCCTGAGCCAATTCATTTTGATCCTCGTACCGGCAAATCAGTACGGCTTATTGATGGTCAGTATGGTCCTGGAAGCCGGGAGTCTGGCAGCCTTAAGTCCGCTGGTGGACCGCCTCACGGTGATGACCATCGACGCCAGCGAGCGGGCTAGAATACAATCCATGTTGTATGTGGGGATCATCCTGATCACCATGCCTTTTGGCTGGGTAGCCGGTTTGCTATCTGAACAAGCCAAGGCATTGCCGTTTGTGTTGAATATTGTCTTGTTCATCATCGGTGTTGTGCTGGCTTTGCTGGCAGGAGACCAGGCGCAAAAAGAGGAACGGCTGGCGGCTGCGTCAGCAGGATAGAGGAAGCAGTTGAAAGAGTAACCGCGCACGATGCCCAGGCATTGTGCGCGGTTTGGGTTAAGGGGTTGGAATTTGGGGACACGAAAAAAAGAACGATACTGAATGTTTTTGCTATACTGGTTGTAACAGGGTTATCGGTGGGGATGTTAAAAATACCAATTCGATGTGAAATCGAAGCGCTGTAGATGGGGTATGAAATGAGCTGTCAACCAGAAAACTGCTTATAGAAAATTCGATTGAATAAAATCACAAGAAGGAGTACCTAGCTGATATAAGAAGTGCAATATAGGAAAAATGCGAGGTGGTAAATGCATAAGTTTAAAGATGCAATTATTTTACTAATTGGTAAGTGTCCAATGCTTAGAAGTGTTTACAAAGAGGATGAGGACTATTATAAAGATCTACAATATATTTTTTTTGAATCTGAATTTGTTAAATATATTATGAATGTGGCTAATCAAAGGAATAAAAAGGAATTACAGTATATTTTCACCTTTATCGAAGATATGTTAGTAAATGGAGACGAAGAAACCCAAACTATGATAAAAGTTGCAGTCATAGAAAGTTTATTTTGCGAAAAAGATGAAATAATTAAAGAAGAACTAAAAAAATACTTTGGTAATTTAACAATGAAGAGTTATGAAAAATCTTTTGAATAAATATTAAAAATAAGGTGACTAATTTATTCTTAAACCTGTGGACAATAGTTCTTCAAATTACAGAGGGAATGTCATACCAACCAACAAGGCAAGAATTTTCCTCAGAATATATGCTGATTGGTCCTGTGCCGGAATTAATTATGATAATGTTTGGATGGTAATGAAATGGATAATTACAAGCTATATAAAGGGATTGTGAATAAAAATATTTTTGAAGAATTTGAAGAAAAACATGGTTTAAATCTATTACATCATTCGGCAAATAGTTGCAATGTTGATGATTTTTTATCTGTTGCATATACTTTATGCCCGGACTTTGTTGAAATCAATGGATATATCTTCGTGTCAGATTTATTTGATGTAAACGGCGAAAATGCTAAATCAAATCTAAAAATTCTTGAGGAACAGTTTAATAATGATAAGAAACTAGTTGAGATGTGGGTTAATAGTAGAAGTGTAGGTGATTTTTTCATTGGAAAGTATACAAAATCATTGGATAATGACAGAATATTAAATGAATTTTCTTCAACTTTAATATCATTTTGGAAAAGAAGAGTAAAAGAAATATTCCCGGACAGAAATATTGTGATTGAAGTAGGCAATGAAATAATGGGAGAATTGGGCCTTACAATTACAATGTATCAGGCGGACTAATAAATATCTTGTCTCGGGTTAGTTTCCCTCATGACAGATCCCTTTTATCCATGAAAAAGTTTATTATGAGGCTGAAGAGATGAAAATTATTTTTGGCAGAATTATTTTCGTATTATTGATTCTATTTAGTCTGTTATTTTTATTTGGATGTACGAATACTATAACTACAAAACAGACAAAGACTTCGACTGAAAATGTTACCGAAAGTCAAACACCTGCACAAGTAAATACAGTATCAACTCAGACACCTAGTTTGGAGGTAGAGTCAGCTACTTTAGAGTCTGGTGAACTGGAAGTTGCTACAATGGTGCCAACCATAACTGCTAATGAGATATTTACTATGATTAAAGAGAATTCGATTATTTCTTCTGACTGTAGATTCCCTTGTGTATGGGGATTTACACCTGTAGATAGGAATATGGCAGATATTGCTAAATTAATGAAGGAAATTGGACCAAATGACGAAAACAACATTGATATTGATTGTAATTACATGAAAAATGTAAATGATATTATGGTTGGATATTATGCAGATAATATTTCATTTCAATATCGGTTAAGTGATCTGCTTTTACCAACAGGCGAATTTATATCAATAGATATTATCTCGAATGAATCGATTTACGAAAATTATTTTGATGATTATCAAATACATTCAATAATAGAGATGTTTGGAAATCCATCAGATATATTTATTGGTGTATATCCATCAAATTATCCAGAACCAATTCCTAGATTATTTGATTTGATTCTATTTTATCCAGATGTTGGATTTTTAGTAGAATACTCATCATTGTTGCTGGATGATGAGACCTATATTGCTGGTTGTCTACATGATACAGATGATATTACAATTATTACTTGGAATCCTCAAAAAGATAAATCAATTGAAGATATAATTTCAGAATTTGATCGTGATTATTGGCGTCAAATGGATATTGACAGCTTTAAATTTCTCTATAAAAATATCGAAAATTCTATGACTGTTGAAGATTTTGTGAACATGATATTAGATCCGAATAATCATGAATGTGTTCGCGTACCAAAGAAAGACTGGAATCATGAGTAATTTGAAAAGGATTGCAAACAACTTTTTTGAGTGAAATTGATTGTCCAAATCTGAATACTCTACTGGCATCGTCTTTGGCTTCTACTACAAAACTGCCAGATATTTAAAGAAAGGCGAGAACCACACAACCGAATGGGAGATCCAATCCAAGACGAAGGGCGATGGACTGTGTAACTGCCTGGAGATGACCCCCATACGTCGACTGCACATCAGACACCCCCCTGCTTTCATTTTCTTTGTTTTTAACCGTGATGTATAATTATTTTTACAATGTCTGAATCCCTGCTGCTCACGAAACTTTATATTCCTCCACCCCGATTAAAGGTGATCCTGCGCCCGCGCTTGATTTTGCGATTGAACGATGGCATCCACGGCAAGCTTTGCCTTGTCTCTGCTCCCGCAGGCTTCGGTAAAACCACTCTGGTGGCTGAGTGGGTTGCGACTTGTGGGCTGCCGGTCGCCTGGCTGTCCCTGGACGAGGGGGATCATGACCCTTCCCGTTTTTTAACCTACCTCGTGGCTGCCTTGCAGACGATTTTGCCGAAGGTAGGGGAAGGAGTTTCAGTACTGCTGCAATCCTCTCAGCCGCCTGCCATCGAATCGATTCTGACCAGCCTGCTTAACGAAATCAGCAGCGTGACGGAGCATTTTGTCCTGGTGCTGGACGACTACCATGCCATGGATTCCAGGCCAGTTGATGAGATACTGACCTTCCTGGTGGATCATCTGCCTGCCCGGATGCATGTGCTGATCGCCACGCGTGAGGATCCACCCCTGCCTCTGGCCCGTCTGCGTGCCCGCGGTCAGTTGACCGAATTGCGTGTCGCCGACTTGCGTTTTACGCCTGCCGAAGCTACTGATTTTCTCAATCAGGTGATGCACTTGAACCTCTCAATAGAGGATATTACCGCCCTGGAAACGCGCACGGAAGGTTGGATCGCGGGTCTGCAATTGGCTGCCCTCGCGATGCAGGGCTCGGAAGAACCCACCAACTTTATCCAGGCTTTTACTGGCAGCCATCATTTCATCCTGGACTATTTGATTGAAGAAGTCCTGCAGCAGCAGCCCGAAGATGTTCAAACTTTCCTGTTAAGGACATCCATTCTTGACCGTATGTGCGGCCCGTTGTGTGATGCTGTTTTAGGGCATCCTTCCATTTCAGGGCAAGAAACCCTAGAGATGCTTGAACGGGCCAACCTTTTCATCGTACCGCTGGATAGCGAACGGCGTTGGTACCGTTATCACCATCTCTTTGGTGATTTGCTGCGGCAACGATACCAGCAGAGCGCAGGAAAATCTCCGTTGGATGGAAGCGCTGACATCGCTGAATTAAATATCCGTGCCAGCCAATGGTTTGAGGAGAATGGCCTGGGCATTGAGGCATTTCATCATGCTGCTGTGGCCAAGGATATGGATCGTGCTGAGCGTCTTATGGAGGGAAAAGGAATCCCTCTTCACTTGAGCAGTACAATAACCACGATCCTGAATTGGTTGGCATCCCTGCCGACATCGACGAAGGATGCCAGGCCGTTGCTGTGGGTGAGATCTGCAACGATGCTGTTGATTAACGGACAATCCACAGGTGTTGAAGAAAAGCTTCAAGCGGGAGAGAAAGCGATAACGGCCTGCTTGAATGGCGCCGAGCCAGATGAAAAATACCGCGATCTGATCGGACAAATTGCTGCGGCCAGGGCAACTTTGGCGCTTTCTCTGTATCAGGTAGGAGAAATTATTTCCCAATCGCAGCGCGCCATGGAGTACCTGGCGCCCGATAACCTTGCTTATCGCTTTACTGCTATCTGGACATTGGCTAATGCCTATCTTATTCAGGGAAACCGTACAGAGGCTGGTGAAACCTTTATAAAAGCTGTAGAAATCAGCCGGATATCTGGGGAACCTATCTCCATAATATTAGCACTTAGCGGTCTGGCCCAAGTGCAGGAATTGGAAAATCAGCTGTATTCGGCTGAGGAGGCTTACAGGCAAGTCCTGCAATTGGTTGGTGAGCTTCCCCTGCCAAATGCCTGTGTAGCAGAATTGGGCCTTGCTCGGATCTATTATGAATGGAATGACCTGAGTGCCGCTGAACTGCACGGTCAACAAAGCCTTAAACTGGCGCGGCAGTATGACAGGGTCATTGATCGATCCATAATGTCTGATGTGTTTCTCGCCCGTCTGAAATTAGCCCAGGGAGATGTGGCTGGTGCGGCTGCCTTGATCACCGGAGCGGAGGAATCGGTTCGCCGATTAAATTTTGTGGAGCGCATGCCTGATCTGGCTGCTGCGAAAGTGCTTGTTCTGATTCGACAGGGAGATTTATCAGCAGCGGCACATCTCGCAACGGCACATAATCTTCACCTTAGTCAAGCCAGGGTTTATCTGGCGGAGGGAAATCCGTCTGCGGCATTGGCGAACCTGGAGCCGTTGCTTCCGCAGATGGAAGCGCAGGGTTGGGTAGACGAATATCTCAAGGTCATGATTCTCCAGTCGCTTGTGCTCCATGCGAATGGGGAAAAGGACAAGGCGCTGCAATGGCTGGGCAAGGCGCTGAGACTGGCAGAGCCGGGCGGCTTTATCCGTATCTTTGTCGACGAAGGTACCCCGATGGTTTCACTTTTACTGGATGCAGCCTCTGAAGGAATAAGGCCGGACTATATCAGGAAGTTACTGTCCGCATTTGAAGCGGAGAATCAGAAAAGTGAAGATAAACCTGTGTCATTCCCTGCCCAATATCCTATCGGGCCATTGAGCCACCGTGAGTTAGAAATACTGAAACTGATTGCGAGGGGACTCTCGAATCGTGAGATAGGCGAGCGGCTTTTCCTCGCCCTGGACACGATCAAAGGGCATAACCGCAGAATTTTTGATAAACTGCAAGTGCAAAACCGCACTGAAGCCATAGCCCGCGCCCGTGAAATGGATTTGTTGTAAAGTTTAAATTCCCCCCAACACTTCTTCGCAATAATCCCAATAACCAACACTCAATAACAACACTAAAGTGTCTGTTCGTTAACACTGCGCATGGCCTATTATTCATGTGCATAGATCAAGCGGCATGGACTGTAATTCAAGGACGCAAAAGGTACAAAGCGATGTCAATCAATTCTGGCCCAGCAAATAATACAAATCTTCCCAGGGTTTACCAGATCAGGCTCAAGGGCCATTTGGGTTCTCAGTGGACAGACTGGTTTGAGGGCATGACCATTACGTTGGAAGAGAACGGCGAAACGCTTTTATCCGGACAGGTGATTGATCAGGCTGCGTTGCATGGCTTGCTCAAAAAAGTGCGTGATTTAGGAATGCCATTGATCTCGGTTTGTTCAGATCAATCAGATGATAAAGGGTTATCAAGTTCAATAAAGGAGATTTTAAAATGAATTCGATCAAGAAAACAGCAAGAACAGCAGGATTTCTCTATTTAAGCTATATAGTCTTTCAAGTCCTGCCAGACATTATTGGTAGTTCGAAATTGGTGGTGTACGGAGATGCCGCGACAACCGCCCAAAACATTACGGCCTTTGGAGGGCTGTTTCGGATTGGCTTTATGGCTGATCTACTCGCGGCTGTGTTGTTTCTGTTGACGGCCTGGTCTTTATATGTGTTATTAAAGCCTGCTAATAAAAACATAGCCTTACTTTTCTTGTTATTGAACCTGGGTGGAGTTGCCATTCAATGTTCCAGCGATCTTTTTATGATTGCCAGCCAACTGCTTCTGAATGACGCTGAACTTTTAAAAGCATTCCCGATCGATCAATTGCAGGCAATGGCAATGATATTCTTGAATATAAGAGAAAACGGGTTCATGATCGCCCAGCTATTTTATGGTGCCTGGCTATTCCCGCTTGGTTACGTGGTTTACAAGTCGGGCATGTTTCCTAAAATTTTTGGAATTGTGTTGATGGTTCATTGTGTTGTCTGGCTGACGAATTTTTTGATGTTCTTCTTTTTCCCGGATTTCGATGCAATTCATTATGTGAGTTATCCGATTGGATTTATTTCGGAATTTGGACTTTCCTTATGGCTTGTAATCATGGGCGCCAGGGAACCCAAACCAGCGATTGCTCTTAATCAATAGGAGAAATGATGGCTTCCAGAAAAAAACAAATAGGAGAACAAAATGAACACGTACAGTATAAGTAATTCAAGAAAAAGCGCTCGAATCACAGGGATCCTGTTCATTCTGGGAACTGTACCGGTGATGGTCGCGATGGCCTTGTGGGGCCAGTCCGTCTCATCCCCGGACTACCTGTCTCTGATGGCAGCACACAGGTATGAGGTCTTGCTTCTTGCACTTAGCACCATTTTCATGGGTTTGGCCTGTGCTGGTATCGGTATCTCGATGTACCCGATCCTCAAACCCTATGACGAGACACTGGCTTTGGGAGTGGTTGGTTTCCGTGTTATGGAAGGGACCCTCCAGGTCATAAGTGCCGTCAGCCTGGCGGTTTTGTTGGCTTTGAGCCAGGAATTTGTTAATTCCGGCAGCCCAGCCGATTCCTTTTATCAGCCTGCGGCAGCAGTAATCAAATCGGTTAGGGAATGGATGAATAACGGATTCTACCTTTTTCCCTGGTGTACTGGGGCTGCCATCTACTATACCGTATTTTACAGAACCAGGCTTCTGCCCCGCTGGCTTTCTGTATGGGGTCTATTGGGTCTTCTGTTGATGTTGGTAGGCGCCTTATGCGGGATGTTTGGATTGATTCACGCATTTTCTCCGACTCAGATGCTTCTTATGTTTCCTATCATGTTGCAGGAGATGGTGCTGGCCGTCTGGCTGATCGTCAAGGGATACAATCCGTCTGTAAGTGCTGCCGGGTCTGGCATGGTTGATAGGAATCAGGAAAAAAATGGATACAAATAAAAGATGCCTCAATGGTACAAGGTTCTCAACCACACCTATTGACCTAAGAGGTAAACTTTCCTTATGGCTTGGAATCATGGGCGCAAGGGAACCGAAACCAGCACTAAAATTCGATCAGAAAAAAATGACTACTGTCATGCAAAATACAAAAGGAGACCAGAAGATGGCTGGTTCAAAAGGAATTTGGAAAAGAGCATTCACCCTGGCACTCGCGGGTGGGTTAGCATTTTGGGCAACCAACTTCGCCATTTCTCGGACTCCCATCGCAGCGGAATATAGGGCTGCACTTTCAATCTCATATTATCCAATGCTACTTGAGTCCTTGATAGGCGGCTTGATCATAGGACTGTGTGTCAGTTATTGCCTGCTTCGTTTCTTTGATAAAATTCCAGGAAACGGTCCAATTCTAAAATCTGCATTTCTCAGCTTCATCATTCTGATCCTTGTAACATTTTTGATTGGTGGGCCATCAGCTTATTTTGAGACCAACGATATTTGGCGTTATTTTACAATTGGCACAAGTTTTAACATTATCCGGATTCTTGCCCTTGGAATTGTGGTTGGGTATCTATACAATGAACACATCAGTGAGGTGAGTAAATGAAAGCCATTGTGTGTACTAAATACGGACTACCGGAAGTCCTGCAAATCAAGGAAGTAGAAAAGCCTACTCCAAAAGATAATGAAGTACTGATAAAGATTCATACGTCAGCAGTGACAGTTTCGGACTGTATAGTTCGAAGTGGTAAAGTAAATATCTTGCTATGGATCCCCATGCGCATATTTATCGGTTTCAAAAGACCAAGAAAACCTGTACTAGGTTTAGAGTTAGCCGGAGAAATTGAAGCAATAGGCAAAGATGTAAAACGATTTAAAAAAGGTGACCAGATTTTTGCATCTACCGGCAAGCATTTTGGTGCTTATGCCGAGTACGCTTGTCTGCCTGAAGACGGAGTGTGCATGCCACAAGACAGTATTATGGCATTAAAACCGTCCAATGTAACCTATGAGGAAGCCGCTGCTGTTCCTTCCCGAGGAACTTTAGCATTGTATTTTCTCAAGAAAGGAAATATCCTGAAAGGACAAAAAGTTCTCATCTATGGAGCTTCTGGAGGGGTAGGTACTTTTGCGGTACAGCTTGCCAGGCACTTTGGGGCGGAAGTTACCGGGGTATGCAGTACTACAAATTTAGAATTGGTAAAATCTCTGGGAGCCGATACGGTAGTTGATTACACAAAAGAGGATTTTACGAATAGAGGAGAATCTTATGATTTTATCTTTGATGCCGTTGGAAAAAGATATAGCTCAAAACTACAGTACAAAAAAGCGCTAACTCCGACCGGGAAATTCATATCAGTCGATGAGGGGACACCAAAGTTATATCTGGAAGATTTATTCTTAATCAAGGAGTTGGTTGAAGCGGGAAAGATAAAACCGGTCATTGATAGAGTCTATCCGTTGGAACAAATCGTCGAGGCGCACAGGTATGTCGAAAAAGGACACAAAAAGGGAAATGTCGTCATCACGGTGGAACATAGTAACAAATGACGATCTTTATTCATTCACTGCATTTTTCCATTGAACTGCACCCTTTGTGCAGTTTAATGGAACACATGGGGCGCATTGCCTTATAAATGTATTAGAGAGAGAACGTAAAAGCAATGACTGATCGAAGCAAAACCGCATTGATTTTAGGTATGACCTCATTAATTATGCTCAGCCCGCTGGCGATGAGTCTTTTTTGGCATCCGATCCCCCTTTTTCAAGATCTCGGCTTCGAGAGGGGATCAATGGCTCCTCCATTGGCCTGGATACTCGCCACGATCACAGCAATCGCCTATGGTTTATATACAATGAAAGCCATCCCTTTTGTTGCAAACATGCAGCGTGAGATCTCCCTATTTAAACTTCTGGGGATCCTCTCGGTGGTAATCGGCGGAATTGTTGAAGAAGTTTTCTTCCGTCGTTGGCTCATGGATATGCTGATGGCAAGAAGTGTAGGTCTCATCCTCCAGGTCATCATTTCCGGTGTCGCATTTGGGCTGGTACATGCCAGTTGGACACTCCTCGCGAAGCGCAACTTCAAGGCTACGCTTCCGGCGATCCTAGCGACGTCAATTCTAGGGATCTTTCTGGCTATCATTTATCTCGCGGGTGGGCGCAATTTGGGACCGTGTATATTTACCCACGTACTGATCAATATTGTTATTGAACCGTGGCTGATGTTGTCTGCGGTATCGGGGAAATGGCGCAAATCTGGCACCGACGCCAGATAGCGGTTCCGCATTCCATTCTTGCTCCAAAATGAGGGTGTGAGAATGCACAAAAACTGGACCGGCCAGGAGGACCCCTACCGCAGTATGGTTGACTACCCAACGCCAGGATTGATTCTCTAAATAATCATTGGAAACCGGAACATATTTGATTCTTCATCGTCTGTGTGAACTGGTGCAAGAAAAATATCTCCATAAACCACCAAGACTGGTGACTCTCTCTGAACAAAAGAAAGAAGGGAAAAATAATAAGGATCTTTACATTCACAATAGTTCTCATGACACTGACGGCTTGTACGTCACTTCGGGTCCAGACATCCAACCCTGACCCGACGGAAATATCCCAGGTAAATATGCCCAATCCTGCCTTGGTCTATTGCGAGCAGAACGGCAACACTCTCGAAATTCGCACTGCTGACGATGGCAGCCAATCCGGGGTATGTGTATTTCCTGATGGCAGCACCTGTGACGAGTGGGCGTATTTTCGGGGAGAGTGTGGCGTAGCAGCTATTGTAACCCCCGAGCTTATCGCAGCTGCTGATGAAACCGCAAATACCAGTGGTGGCTATATGCCACCTGGTACTTCAGAGGCGATATCTGATTGGCGGGGCGTCATTAAGAGTATACCACCCGGCTCACAATATGATGATTATTTTGAAAGACAGGATCTCGGTGGATCAATTTACTTTGGGATTGATTCCTTGGGCCCGGAGGTAGAAGCTCAGATCCAAGCTCTACGCGACAGCTGTAAGTTCGTGCATCTTTATGGAACATTGTTCAGTAACGTCCCTGACTACAACGGTTCACAAGTCCAGATTGATCGGATTGAGATTGAAGAGTAAATAACACTTGATACAACTATAAGGACACCAATAACTGAAGTGGTTAATCCATACACAGATCGTACCGAAGAGAAGATTCGAATCAATGACCACAAGGTTATGAGAGGTTTTCCTGGTTTCGGAACGTTTTTCACTCAGGCCCCGCATTTTAGCCTAGCCTGAGGGACGCCATTCTGACAAAGCCGGAGGATCTTTGGTTACGAGTTTTTAGTCGTATGATAGCGATTTTTGGTTACAGGGTCAAGTAGTTTTTTTTTCTTGACCCGGAGGACGATGGTTGAGTTTTGATGAATGAACATCCTATTTTCTTAAAAAACTTTTATGGATTAGAAAAACCACCTGACATTCGTGGCAGTTTGGTTCTGTCAAAGTCTGAGGGATGAGGGTATGCGAGCAGATGCAAAACGTCTTTGAAGAGAAAGGTTTAGTGTAGTTTGTCACTCTTACTTGGTGTTGTGACGAATTTTGAAGATTGGTTAAAGTCTTTAACTTTAATCTCCTGTTGATATTTCTTAATGGATTTATTCCGCCATATGTCAGCGGTATTATTTAATTGTAATGAACAAGAGAAATGACTTGTGTGATGCTTACATTTTCTCTATGTTATTCTTTCTCGATTTCCTCTAGTTGATCCAATCTGATTTGGATGGATTCGAGTCGATTTTTCAGCAAGGCTTCTTGTTGCTTTAGTGAATTCGTCTCATTGGTTGAAGTAGGATTTGCCTCCGTAAATCCCAAATTTCGTCCAATGCCTCGGCCAAAGCCTGCCCGACCGCGGCCCAACCCCCTGCCTGCTGGTCCACCACCACAGAGTCCCATGCCTCTGCCCATTGGGCCGGTTCCCATAGGTCCTGTTCTGTCCATTCCTGGCATATTATCTCTCCTTTTTTGTGTTAATTAATTTCTAGAAACGATTGACGCGTCTGCGTCTGATGAACTTTTCCAGAGGTGCCTTCCAAAAATGGACACCCCATTGGAAGGGTCTCTTACTTCCTGCGGTTGAGGCTTGATCCAAGTCTGAACGGATTGGATTGCAATTCCCTAATCCTCGACCACTGCGAGGACCATGACCCATGGGGCCGGTTCTATCTTTTGCGGGCATTTCAAACTCCTTTTGGCTCATTCTTTTTTTGCAGCAGGTCAATGATGTTTTGAATCTTATCCAGTTCCTGCTGCCAATTGTATAACGCACTCTTGCCTTGGGTGGTTAAACAATAGATTCTTCTGGGCGGGCCTTGCGTCTGATTGGTTTCCCAAGCAGATTCAATCCATCCCAATCCTTCCAATTCTCGCAATGTTCGGTAAACCACACTGGGATGCAATGTACCCATCCCCAGGTTGCCTAAATCAGCCAGGAGGGTATACCCATGTCGTGGTTGTTCATTAAGTAAATAGAGCAAAGCGGGTTCCAGCATGGATATGGCCAATGGAGAATGGCGGATTTCATTGGTTGGATTATGACCCATTGCCCAACCTCTGTGATGTCTTGGCATGTCCTTTACCTCCTGACAAGTCTCAATATTTAGCATACATGGCTACTCTCTATATGTCAATAGTCAAATAAAGAATATTATCTTTAAATACTTTCCAATTTTGAAATCATCTAGTTATTATGGTACGAATACATTGTCAAATCCTTATTTAGTACTATAATATTAGTATAAAAATTAAGGAGATATAAAAATTATGGCAAACAAACTTGTTAGCATTGATGCAGTTCAAATCGACGGTTTCAAAATTGAAGCCAAATCACGACAACACAGTTCTTTTATTGACCAACCCCCTGCGGGTGGTGGAACAGATTCGGGGCCAACTCCCCTGGAATATTTGTTCATCTCATTAGCCAGTTGCATTATTACCATTGGGCACATCATCGCAAAACAACGTCAATTGCCCGTGCGCAAAATAGAAGTTCATGTTGAAGGGAACGTAAATCCTGATATTTTCATGGGGAAAAGCACAGAAGACCGAGCTGGCTTTTCGGCCATTCGTGTGATTACCAAAATTGATGCGGACATGAGTCAGGAAGAAAAAGAAGCCTTTCTGAAGGATGTGGATGCGCGCTGTCCTATCTCTGATAACATTCACAACCTAACCCCCATTGAATTTGTTGTAGAGTAAAAATATGGAAAAAACCGCTATTGAATCAGCCAACCTAAAGAACCTTACTCCTGCTGAAGTATTGGTTGGACGAAAACTTCGGGAAATCCGTACAAGGCAAGGATATTCTCTGCGAGTTTTGGCTGATCGCAGTGGTTTAAATGTTAACACCCTCAGTTTGGTTGAAAATGGCAAGTCATCTCCCTCAGTCAGTACACTACAACAATTAGCGCAGGCTTTGGATGTATCCATATCGACATTTTTTGAGTCAGAATTGATTGAGAATCGGGTTGTTTTTACGCCTGTAAATCAACGTCCTCAGGCTGAGTTTGGCAGTACGACAATGCAGAATTTGGGTAAGAATTTGGCAGGCAATATTGTGCAGCCATTTGTTATCACTTTGGAACCGGGGATGGGCAGTGGAGATAAAATGATTGTCCACACAGGACATGAGTTTGTCTTTTGCCTAACCGGAAGCATTCATTATCGTATCGAACAAAGTGATTATTTTTTAACGACAGGTGACAGCCTGCTCTTTGAAGCCCATTTGCCTCATTGTTGGGAAAATAAAAGTGATGAATCCTCTCAAGTTCTTCTTATCCTTTACCCATCTGACGGGCGTGAAGAAATTGGAGGGAGACATTTTTCACCAGAAATTATGAAAAAGGAAATTAATATGAAAATCGCAGCAATTACAGACGATGGTAAAACCATCAGCCAACATTTTGGCCGTGCACCGTATTATTTAGTATTAACCATTGAAGAGGGGAAAATTGTTAATCGTGAAACGCGCAATAAGATGGGCCATTCTCAATTTGAACTCCTTGCCCACGCAGAGGAATCCCATGGGGCAGGTCATGGCATGGATTCATCATCTCATAACAAACATGTCAGCATGGCAGAGACTATTGCGGATTGCCAAGCGCTGTTATGTGGTGGTATGGGCAGGGGAGCCTATGAGAGTATGCGGAAACTGAATATTCAGCCTGTTGTTACAGACCTGAGCGATATTGATTCTGCTGTTCAAGCCTACATCGATGGAAAACTGGTTGATCATATCGAATTATTGCATTAATAAAGTGCATAAATGATCAAGGAGGCGGCAATAAGGTAATAGGTTCATCGAGATACCGAAAAATGATTTTGTTAAGCAATAGGCAATGATTCATGAGGAGGTTGGAATGACAGCATTTACACTTACCCCTGCAGGGAAAGGGATTATGCGTTGTAGACATACCGGAGCTTTCTTACCTGAAGATGTTCAGTCTTTAGAAAAATTTCTTGAAGATTACAATGGAAAGTTACTGGTTGACCTTACCGAAACCACAGTGGAAGATTGCATGCGAAACATTAAGAATTTTCGGCCAATGATGCCTACAACGGCAATATTTGGTGCTCCGATAGGGCAACAAATATTGGATCTGCCGCAAAGTTACTATGAAAAAGAAGTTCGCTATTTTGAAAGTGAAGCAGAGGCGATATCCTGGTTACGAGAACAATAAATCCGTCATTAGGGAATGTTCTACCGCTAACGTATTAAAAATAATAAACCCATTTCTCTTCAATAAGCTTGAATGGGAAATGGGTAAGGGTTTGTGATGAACAAAATGATGAAATCTTTGATGCAGGTTGTCCGTCTATTTTTGTTGTTGCTAGGTTTCAGTCTCGTTTTTTCTACTGGCGTCCAGGCTCAAACACCAACACCCAATCATCCTGTGCCAATTTATTTTTTTTGGGGGGATGGTTGTCCACACTGCGCTGCAGCAAAGCCATATCTTGAGAGTTTGCAAACACGTTTTCCAGAAGTAACGTTATTCTCTTATGAAGTCTACTATGATGAAGGAAATCAGCAAATTTATATGCAAATGGCAGATAAATTTGAATTGGAGCAATTAGCCGTACCCGCGTTGTTTATTGGTCCATACGATGTTTTAGGCTATTCAGAAGCGCTGCAATCCGATATCGAAACGATGGTGACGTATTGTATCCTAAATGGCTGTGAGGATGCCGCAGAAGGCGTCTTGATCGGTTCAGGAAATCAGGTTGCTATTCAATCCCAAAGCACGCTAACCCCAACACCTGATTTGCTTTCCACTGAAACCCCCTTTGTTCAACTGTCCGAGGATGTTTCTGCAGAATCCCAAGTTCCCATGTTGGGTGGGCAAAGCCTTGAACTTCCTTGGATTGGAAAAATTGATTTGGCCAAGCACTCCGTCATTCTCTCGACGATTCTGATAGCCTTTGTCGATGGGTTTAATCCTTGCTCCCTTTGGGTGCTTTCCATGCTCCTGGCCGTGACGCTTCATACCGGGTCGCGAAAAAAAATGCTGCTCATCGGCCTGGTATTTGTATCGGTTACCGCATTCATCTACGCTCTTTTTATTGCAGGTTTATTCAGTGTACTAAAAATCGCCAGTTTCATCGGCTGGATACAAGGACTGGTTGCTATGATCGCGCTGTTTTTTGGGATCATCAACATCAAAGATTATTTCTGGTACAAAGAGGGCATCTCCTTTACGGTTTCGGATGATAAAAAACCGGGCATCTATAAAATGATGCGCCGGGTAACTGACGCCAGCCAATCAATTGGGGGATTGATTGGTGCTACTGTGGTGTTGGCTGCTGGGGTATCTTTGGTGGAATTTTCCTGTACTGCGGGGCTCCCGGTTTTGTGGACGAATTTGCTGACCACGCAAGCTGTCGAACCTGCACAATTTATTTTGCTCTTAATTCTGTATATGCTGATTTACCAATTGGATGAACTGGTAATTTTCTTCTCGGCTGTAATTACGTTAAAAGCCACCCGTTTAGAGGAAAAAAACGGACGGGTGTTAAAACTCATGGGAGGGATGCTCATGGCCTCGCTCTCAGCGGTAATGATCTTTAACCCAGCGCTGATGAATTCACTGGTCAATTCAATTCTGATTTTTGCTGCCGCATTTTTGGCGACTCTATTGATTCTTTTGATTCATCGGGTAATTTTGCCACACCTTGGCATTCGCTTGGGCACTGAATTTAAGGATGTTGATTAGAAAAAGGAAACCCTATGATTATCATAATAACCTTACAGCAAGCAAAGATTGATGACGCGATTGAACATCGCTTTGGCCGTTCCCCATATCTGGTGAAGGTGGAAACTGAAACCAACCAATGGGAAGCTTTTGAAAATCCTGGTGTTGGTCAGTCCGGCGGCGCTGGTATTGCTGCGGCTCAATTTGTCATTGATCAAAAAGCCCAGGCAGTGATTAGTGGAGAATTTGGCCCGAATGCAGTAAGAGCCCTGGACGCTGCCGGCGTCAAAATGATTCGGTTCCCTGATGGAGCAAAAACAGGTTCCGATATCTTGCAGCTCATCCAGCAGGGTGAACTACAAATCTGATCATGAAAAACCTGAAATCCTCCTGGAAGATCATTGCAGCCAGTTTGCTGACAGTTTTTCAGTATATTTTAACTTTTTGGGATTATGAACTGTCTGGTATTCTCTTTTTGCAATGGCTGGGTTGGGCTTTCTGGTTATTGTCAGTCTATTTTGGATTTGCCCCCATTTTTATTTTTCGTAAGCTTGGTGGGGTTGCCAGGGGGAAAAGTTATGTGCAAACAACAAAGCTGGTTGATACCCAGCTTTATGCCATCGTGAGACATCCACAATATCTGGCAGGCATTTTATTCAACCTTTCTATGGTTTTGTTAGCAAAAAAGTGGTTGGTATTGTTGCCTGGCATTCTTTCTGGTTGTCTCATTTATTGGGATATTCAGGATGCTGACCAGGAGGGGATTGAAAAATTTGGTGAGGCCTATCGAGAATACATGAAGCGCATACCGCAGATTAACTTCTTTAAAGGTCTCATTCAGCAAATCCTCAGAGGAAAAAAATGAAAATCGCTATTGCCAGTGGGAAAGGGGGAACCGGTAAGACAACTGTTGCTGCCAGCCTAGCTCTCAGTCTGATTGATTGGGGAAATGTATGCTATGTGGATTGCGATGTTGAAGCGCCAAACGGACATTTGTTTCTAAAACCGGATTTTTCCACCCAAGTAGAAGCCATCATCCGAATTCCGGAAATTCAAGAAGAACAATGTACGGTTTGTGGTAAATGCGTTGAGGTTTGCCAGTTTCATGCATTGGCAAAAATCGGGAAGAGTATTCTGGTTTTTCCACAATTATGTCATGGGTGTGGAAGCTGTACCTGGAATTGTCCACAAGGCGCAATTAGCGAAGTTCCAAACCCTATTGGCATGCTTGAAAGCGGGTTGACTCAGGAAGGGATCCGCTTTGCCCGCGGCTTACTGACCATTAGTGAACCCATGCCAACGCCAATTATCCGGCAGTTAAAGAAAAGTGAACTGATTTCGAAAGATGACATTGTAATATATGATGCGCCGCCTGGTGCTTCTTGTTCGGTAGTGGAAACTTTGCGCGGGGTTGATTATGCCCTTTTGGTCACCGAGCCAACCCCCTTTGGATTACATGACTTAAAACAAATGTTGGGTATCGCTCAAGAGATGAATATTCCTGTGGGGATTGTAATCAATCGGGATGGGATTGGGGATGCCAGGATGGAAGCGTATTTACAGGAGCATCATTTGCCAATCCTGTTGCGCATTCCTTACTTACGCATTTTGGCCACCGGGATTGCCTCCGGAAAAACTTTGATTGATATCCTACCCGAGTACCGGGAGCATCTTCAGCATCTTTATGCTCAAATTCTTGAACAAGGGATTGGAGGTGTTTCTTGCTAAATTCTATTGGAAAAACCAAACAACTTGTTATGTTAAGTGGAAAAGGCGGCACCGGTAAAACCAGCCTGAGTGCTGCTTTCGCGCAGTTGAGTCATCTTCCGGAATATGGCATCCAGCCGGTATTTGTGGATGCCGATGTGGATGCTGCTAATTTGAGCCTGGTATTGAACCCTGTGTTAGGTTCTCCTCAAGAATTTTGGGGTGGGTCATTAGCCAGGATTAATCCAAATTTATGCACTGGCTGTGGTGCCTGTGTACCCGTTTGCCGCTATGACGCTGTTTTACCTGACAAGGACGAAAAATCGGTCTATTGGATAGACCCTGTAGCTTGTGACGGCTGCGCTGCCTGTGTTTATGTTTGCCCGGAACAGGCGATCCAGATGGTACAACAGCAAGAAGGGAATTGGTTTCAATCCACCACGCCATACGGCACGCTTTTTCATGCAGAACTATTCCCCGGTAGAGAAAACAGCGGAAAGCTTGTTACCCTGGTGAAGCAGCAGGCACGCTTATGGGCAGAGGATATAAAAACCCCATTGATTCTGCTTGATGGTCCTCCCGGGATTGGGTGTCCGGTTATTGCAGCTTGTGCAGGCGCTGATCTGGCTTTAATTGTCACGGAACCGAGCCTGGCGGGACTGCATGATTTGAAACGAGTATTGGGTACCCTAAATCATTTTCGTGTACCCTCCATGCTTTGCATTAACAAAGCCGATATTTACCCGGAAGGTGTCCAGCAAATTAAGGCATTCGCCGCAGAACAGGAGCTCAAAATACTGGGTGAGATCCCGTTTGATGAAAAAATACCCCAAGCCATGCTGCAAGGTGTTTCGGTGACGGAATGTTATCCAGATTCTCCGGCATCATTGTCCATCCGGAAAATTTGGGGACAACTTATACAACAGCTCAATGGCTGTGAAGAGGCATCATGAGTACACAAAGTGAGCTTGAGAATGCGATTCTGGAGAAATTAAGCACTGTGATAGATCCGGAAACCGGGGTTGATGTTGTCCGTATGCGTCTGGTGCAGGACATTTGCTTTGTCTCTCCTGATCAAATCACCTATACGTTTCGTCCATCCTCTCCGTTGTGTCCGTTGGCCGCTACCCTGGCGCTCGATATCTTACAGGCCATCGCGGAAGTTCCGGGGATCTCAGCACAAAGAGTTACGGTGGTTGATTATATTCAAGCAGATCAATTAACTGAAATGTTAAATTCTATTTATGGTCCATCGGAAAAAATAAATTCAAACTGAGCCTGAGCACCGATAAATCAACTGGCCTGATTTCTCACATCAAATAGGCTACCAAAAATATGCGTCAGGTCGATATTTTTGTGATTGGGAGAATACAATGAACGAAAAAACCAAAATCGGAATTATTATTTGTGATCGCTATCGAACTTGTGCGGGTGGAAAATGTTTGCGGGCGATGAGAAATAGAGAGGGCGCTTTCAGCCGTTATGCCGGCCTGGAAGTTGAGTTGGTGGGTTATACAACCTGCGACGGTTGTCCGGGTGGAAACATTGAATATACCGGTGAAGAAATGGTTAAGAATGGCGCGCAGGTCATTCACCTGGCCACGGGTCTTCTGGTTGGGTACCCACCCTGTCCGTATATAGACACCTTCAAGGAATTTCTTGAAAAAAGATATGCCGTCGAGGTTGTGCTGGGTACGCATCCCATCCCTCAGAAGTATCTGGAAATGCACACACAACTGGAAACCTGGGCTGATGAGAGCTGGGCAGCCCGCCTTTTACCCACTATGGTGGATGAACTAACACGCAAAGCGTACAATTAAGGGTGCAATGATGCTGGTATTTGGTCCGGTTCCATCTCGGCGTTTGGGGGTTAGTCTTGGGATAAATCATATTCCTCCTAAACGCTGTTCGTATTCGTGTGTCTACTGTCAGGTGGGTAGAACCAAACATATGGAGACGATGCGTCAGGATTTTTATCCGTTGGATCAGATTCTCCAGGAGGTTGAGATAAAAATCCAGGCAAGTGAAAAAGCTGGACAAAAGATAGATTATCTAACCCTGGTGCCAGATGGCGAGCCGACCCTGGATAAAAATCTTGGAAATCTCATTCAAAGTCTACAAGCCTATTCCATACCGGTTGCTGTGATATCCAATGCGTCATTGATTGACATCTCCAAAGTACGTGATGATTTAACCATGGCGGATTGGGTATCTCTTAAAATCGACGCCGTTATTGAGGAAGAATGGCGCCGGGTTAATCGCCCGCATCGATTGCTCTCCTTACCCTCCATTTTGGCTGGTATGCAAAGCTTTCGGAATCGATTTCAAGGTGAGTTTGTTACTGAAACCATGTTAATTTCCAATGTTAATGACAGCGTATCTGCCATGCAAGGTTTATCTGATTTCCTTTTGGAATTAAAACCTGATAAATCCTATCTTTCCATCCCTATTCGTCCGCCGGCAGAAACCTGGGTTAAATCTCCTGATATCGATTCCCTGGAGAGAATTCTAGCTTTTGTCAACGAAAACCTCCCCTTCATGGAAGTGATTTTTGAATCCGAGAAAGCTGATTTTGTATCAACCGGTGATCTTGGGGAAGACATTCTCTCGATTACAGCAGTCCATCCGATTCGGGAAAAAGCGCTGGCCTTGATGGTTCATCAAGCTGGGGGGAATTGGCATGTAATTGAAGGTCTGATCGCATCAGGAAAAATCACTTGTATCCAATATCGGGATGAAAAATTTTATTTACGACGTTTTCCGGCCCATTGAGTTTAGGGAACCAGTATAAAAATGATAATGAACTTATCTCCTGTGTGGAATATTGTTCTTCTCAGTTTAATGGCCAGCCTGGGTACAGGATTAGGCGGTGTTAAGGTATTTATCACTCTGGATGAATTAATCCCCACGGCGTGTGAGTATGGTCATGAACCCTATACGGCCATTGGGATCATCCTGGGATCCATGTTTGTTTTTGTGTTGTCCGGTTTATTTGGCATGTAATTTTTGGGAGATTTTATGGATCTACTATCCTCGCTTTTATCATCCTTACCTGTTGAACCCGTCCCTGTGCGAAAAGTATTGGTTGGTGTTCATTGGACAATGGTTTGCAGTCAACACTGCGGTCTGGCTTCTACTCTGGTTGCCTGCGGACCGCATGGACATTCTCAGATGAGAAATGTTGGCGCATTACATCAGAAAAGTGCTCAAGAACTGGCAGAATGGATCCAATCGGATAATTTATTGGAAGCCAGTGTTGGCATGGCTGCCATAAATTCCCTCCTTAAAGTGGATGAAAATCAATTGGTGGAAGTCAATGCTGCCGAAGTTATTGCACGCGAAAGCAAGAATAAGAATTTGGCTATCGTGGGTCATTTTCCTTTTGTTGAGCGACTTAAAGGCATCACAAAAAATAGTTGGGTTATAGAAAAAAAACCTTTCGGGGAAGATTTTCCCGAAGAAGTTGCCCAGGAATTAATTCCCCAGGCGGATGTGGTCGCTATCACGGGCACTGCTTTTATTAATCATACAATTTCAACTCTTTTGTCCTTTTGCAGAGCTGACGCAATGGTTATGATCTTGGGTTCTTCCACGCCGCTCTCGCCTTTGCTGTATGACTATGGGGTTTCAATGCTTTCCGGATTACGGATTATCGATGAAAAAGAAGCCATGATCTATATCGAACAAGGCGCGGCATTTCCTCAGATCAAAGGGGTAAAGTTGGTCACCATGACAAAAGAGTTCGATCCTAATCATCATGGCTAGATGTCATCATGGATCATCGAGATGATTCACAAAAATTGAGTCATCTGCAATGAGGTAATAGGATACTAATTGCAATAAAATGCGCTTTCATTCCAAAATCTAGAAGAAAGGATTACAAGAAATGAACACAGGGTCAAAAAAAACGCATATGGATCATTTACCCATCGATATTGGACAAATTGGGAAGTCCCCTCATCAAATTATGCGGGTGATTGGGATCATGAGTGCAAAAGGCGGGGTTGGTAAATCCCTGGTGACTGGGTTACTGGCAAGCGATTTAGCGAAGAAAGGATACAAAGTAGGCATCCTGGATGCTGATTTTATGGGTTCAAGTATCCCCATGATGTTTGGATTGCAAGGCCCTGCCAAAGCCGGACAGTATAGTTTTATTCCCCATCAAAGCCGTGAAGGTATCAAGGTAATTTCTACCAATTTACTTTTCGATGATGAAGGTCAGCCGATTATTTGGAAAGAGGGGTTGGTGGGTCAAGTGATTAAGCAACTTTGGAAGGAAGTGGAATGGGGAATGTTGGATTATTTGTTTATCGATATGCCTCCTGCAACATCCGAAGTAAGTATTGCTATATTGCAATCGATTCCCATTCAGGGCGTCCTTGTGGTCACCACACCCCAGGAACTAACCACCAAGATCGTTCTGAAGGCCATCAAAACCGCCATTAATATGAATACCCATGTTCTTGGGGTGGTAGAAAACATGGCTCATTACCAGAGCTCTGCCACGGCTACAATGGAATACCTGTTTGGGTCAAGCCATAGTGAATTGTTAACAACGCTTGCCGAAGCCCCGCTTTTGGCGCAGCTCCCTCTGGATCCGCGAATTGCAGCCTTGTGTGATTCTGGCCAAATTGAAGATGTAAACTTGGAAGCATGCTCAACACTGGGTGATTCATTTATAAATGCGGTTGCTCTTCTTGATGAAAAGAAAACTTTCCTTATGGAAGAATCTGCGGAAGATGAAATTGAATATGACCCAAATGACCTTCAATTTTCAGATGGTTTGCTTCCTGAAGAGTTGGATGGTGCTTCAAATGAAGAACCTGTCGTTCAACCTTATTCAGAGATTGTTATGCATCTGATCCGCAGTAAAGAGAACATGGGTGTTTTAGAGCATCCTTTTGCTCAGGGGTTATTCCTTGGCAGTTGTGGGGATCGAATGCAAATTGATTTAAAAATTATTGCCGGAAGGATCATAGAAGCCAGATTTATGGCGGATGGCTGTGGGGTTACCGTGGCCTGTGGCAGCATGATCACCAAAATCGCATGCGCGATGACGCTGGACCAGGCGAAGCAAATAACGCCAGAGGATTTATTAACAACTTTGGGCGGCTTGCCAAAAGATCATGAGCATTGCGCTGAGTTAGCTGTGATGACCCTTCGTGAAGCCGTGATTGATGCCATTGAAGGTCATCGAAGTGTGGTCAGCAAACCTGTGGGGTAACCTTGGATTCGTAGAGTAATCTCTATGTCGGGTCACTCTGATTTTCTGCCTTAGAAAAGCTGTTGAAGGGTGAGGAAAATGCATTCATCATATTCGAGGTTTTCGGCTAATGCCTGGTGCAGGGATAGGCACTCGCTGATCACCTCTCCAGATGGGTTATCCAATACTTTGATTGGCCTAGATGTCTTTATAAGAAAATTATGGAGCCAAGGCTGTTGTACTACAAGAAGCATTTAAATCAATATCAACTGATGTAGTTGTTTATCAAGAAACAAATCATGATATTAAAAATTACTACCTTGATTAATTCAAAAAATAACGAAAAATTAATCAAACGATAACATTCAGGTGACGATGTGGGGATATAATGAAAAAATCTTATTAGCGGTAGGAAGGTATGCTTTAACTCTCTTCCGCAAGGTTTGAATATGGAGATCATATCCCCGTTTCAAGTCTTTATCGATAAAACCACAAATTTATCTATCGACTCTGAAATAAAATCTTTGCCTTCTTATCAAAAGGTCGTTTCCCCTGATGCCACTGGTCAAAACGTGGCAGAAATTCTGGAAGCGGATTCAAACTTGCCAGGAGTACTCATTGTAGAAAATAACAGTTTGCTTGGTGTAATTTCCAGAGAAACGTTTTACGAGAATGTCGGCAAGGGCTTTGGGCAAGAAATATTTTTTACCCGATCAATCCTTAAAATGCTCGAAACAAGCCACTATGAACCCCTTATCTTGCCGGAGAATATGTTAATCACTATGGCTACTCAAAAAGCGCTCAAAAGAGATTTGCAATCCATCTATCAGCCTATTATTGTTGAACAAGCCAACCATGACTATAGTTTGATCAGCCCTCTGATCCTTTTTGTTGCCCAAAGTGAGCAATTAATTGAGCTTCAAAACCAGCGTTTATATACGGTGGATGCAGGACTGAGTATCTCGGATAAGGAAGCGATAAAGCGTTTTATAAGATATGTTGGAAATCGACCCGAATTTAATTTGGATATGTTCCTAAAACGTCACGCCGTTCGTTGTGATAACTGTATGGAGATGGTAAATTATTCGATAGTCAACATCATTCGGACATTTTCCCAATTAAATCGCGGTATCATCGTTGAGGAAAAAATGGGCTCACGAGTTTACAGGCTATATATCCGCCATTCTTGCAAGAATAAAGAAATTTGGGAAATTCCGGTTCAACTGGATGATCATTTAGAATATCGGTCTCAACGACCTGCCAGGGCGGTTGAATCCTATGTCTGATATGGATGTTCAAAAGATCACCGGATTTGTCATGCCAATTGGGAGTGGGGCGGTTGGAAAAACCAGCCTGGCCCTCACCCTTGAGAAACAAACTATACCCTTAGATTGGGAAGACACAATACGGAAGGTACAAAAAACGCTTAACCTTGAGTTCAACTATGTAGTGGATCCGATCCAGATCAAAGGACATCTGTTTCAGGTAACGCACCAATACTTGGTTCCACCAGGTCAAAAGGCTATTGAAGTAGCCGAAAAAGGCCGTAGTTTTGAAGATGTGATTGAGATTTATCGTGCAATAATCCGGCGTGTAGATGTAATTCTGCTTTCTTACAAAATTAATGATCTTGACACCTATCATGAGATCGAATATTGGGTAGAAAATGTTAACGGAATCATCAATGATAAAACAAACTTTATCTTGGTTGGAACTCATTTGGATGCAATTGACAAACGGGAGGTAACCGATGAGATGGTCAAATCGGGCGTTCAATATGTGACAAGTCTTATACGAAATATACGTCCTACATGGAAAGGACACATTGCTTCATTGGAAGTATCCAATATTAATGGGGAAAATACTGCTCAATTGCGAAAAATGATCTCGGGGTTTATCATCTTGGCAACGGGTATTCAAGTCAATTCAGAAGACAGATAGTCCTAGCGACAACTTTGGTTAAAAATATGAACCATGGCATTGAAAAACGATCAGTGGGTATTAAGACTGACAAAACACCCTGGCGGGTGCAGGCTGGTCGAATGTGGGTAAGATTCGTTAAAGCCTCTTTTCTTTCGCGCAGCACTTTCGAAGTGAAACAAATTTGAGTTCGGTTTGATTGGCACATTCAATGTGGTTTGGTCAACTATTTTGCGGGAAGGCGCGGGATGCTGCATCAATTGGCTAAACTGGAGAGGCGGTGGATTGACCCCTCGAACCGTCCACCAATAAAGGAAACCTGCGTCACGTCAGATGGTCATGGTTTATGGATTCTAAAATTCAAGGATCAATCGAATGGACCCTAAGAAAAATCTTAGTCATGAAGGCGGCAAGGATTAGCTTGCCTCAAGTGGATTTTGAGTCTTTATTTCTGATCCTTTGCGCCCACGACAAACTGGTCTTTTTTCCAATTATTTTTGTCCTCTTTGGAGTTGGAAGGATTTTGACCCAACCTTGGGTGTTTGTGCGTTTTTCCTCATGGTGACTTGGGTTTTTTTGATTTAGTATTTTCGGAAAACTCAGTTCCAATATGGATGCCTGCTTTGGGCAGGATGATCCGGTGGATAATCAATATAACCAGAGTAGTACCAGTAGCAATCTCAAAGACTATCAAAGAGATGGTTAAATTACTCATTTAACTTGGATTGATCAACATCACTCTGACCAAGGCCACATGCGTGCCTCGGGACTATTTGGATATTCCGTAAGAATCTCTGTCATTGCTCCCCGAAAAGCATGTTTTTCCTTACCCAGTAAGTACTCTGCCATGCCTCTTGTAAACAACAAACTGGCTGATCGTGGATTATTAGGGAATTGATCCAATCCATCATCCATCAGATCAATCACCTGTAAGTACTTTCCGCGAGGCATATCCAGTGCAGCTTTGCCCAAACGCATCACGATCCTCAAATCTTCCACACCAAGATAACCATTTAACTGATACAACATTTTGCCATGAGGATCGAGAAAATAAAATGAGGGCGTCCAATAGGCAGCATACTTAGCTCGAATCCCACGATTATTAAGAATATCCTGGCCTACCGGAATAAACCATTCAAACAATTCATGCTGTACATCCGAATCAGGGTAGGTACTGGCATCCATTTTATTGCAGCCAGCACAGGCTTCGCGATGAAATTGCAGCAAGATACCCTTGCCTTGTTTCCGAGCCATTTCTTGGGCAAGGTTCAGATCATCAATCCATCCCATTCTTAAGCCCATACAGTCCCTCCCCGATATGTTATTCTACTTGTTTCAATCACCCTGATTATCAGCATCAAGGGTAGTTAATAGGTCGAACTCAAGCCAGCCATAAGAAGTAAAAGCCGACCAGAAGCACAATGATGCCACTGGTTTTTTCAAACCAGACTGACCACTCACCCAATTTTCGAAAGCTTATCAACACGCCCGTAAATGTTCCAGCCAATAGAATAGGTACTCCCCGCCCAAGCGCATAAATAAAGAGCAATACCGCACCATACACCATACCTGAATTCTGGGCCATGACATAGGTCAGGATTGCAGCCAGCACAGGTGTAGCACATTGGGAAGATACCAATCCGGATACCAGACCCAGTAGCAGTGCTCCCCATAACCCTTTGGCTTGGATTTGTTCGCGCATTCCGCCAAACCAGGAAGGGATCTGTATCTGAAAGACCCCCAACATTTGCAACCCTATTAAAAAACATACTCCGGCGACCAGATAATACCAAAGGCGGGTTCCTCCACCCAATAAACCACCCACCACAGAAGCCACTATGCCCATCAACACAAAAGTGATTGCCAACCCAAAAGTAAACAATAGTGAGATGGTGAATGCTTTTTGACGAGGTAAATCATGGGACTCTCCCACATAACCAATAATCAAGGGGATCATGGCTACATTGCATGGGCCAACGGATGTCAGGACACCTCCCAGGAACACCAGGAAATATCCAAGGATCGATGTTGGCTGCAGCAAGGATGGATCGAGATTCATTGATCTTCCTCTGCAAGAAGCTGCAATTGTTCAGTTAATTCACCCGCACTTAACGGGCCTAGAATCCCATTGCCTTTCTCAGTGCTGTCTATAAATACCTGGGTAGGTATGGATGATATCCGCGCTCTTTGTAGTAAGTTTTGGTTTGCCGGATCATACACATTAACATCCACTAAAGCAACTTGCTTGCTAAAAGCAGGATACACCTCATCCACAACAGCCATCATATCAATACATGTCTGACAATTGTTAGAATGAAAGAAAAGGAAAGTCGGTTTGCCTTCTTCAAGATACCGATCCAACTGCATCTCAGCAGTTTCGGTCACAATACCGGGATCAGCATCTATTTTCTTTTGGGGATTTTTTACGATAATCACAACCAGAACTAAAATCACGAAGCCAGCTAAAATTATTATTTTTGGCAACCGGCCAAGTTTAATTGCCTTTGTGTTTTTTGAATTTTCACTAGACATAACCTTTTCCTTATTTTGACTTACGATATTTTGTTTTGGCCTTCTCATTTAATTCCGTTCCGATATGGATTCCCAGTTTGGGCAGGAGAATCCGATGAAGAAGCAGCACCAACAGGGTTGCAGCAAAAGCGATGCCAAAGACAATCAAAGAGCTGGTTAAATTATTCATTAAACTGGGATTGATCAACATCACGCCTGCCAAGGCGAGCATCAGCATGCCGCCGATCAGTTTCAAGATGCGACCGTGTTTCTCTTCCAATTTGCTGGCGTGCATGGTTGTGACTGCCGCGAAAAATATCACCATCTCATCCAATTGATAGATAAATAGATAAACCAGCAGCAGTGTAACAAAAGTCATTCCAGTTACTTGCTGAGAAACTAATAGGTTTGTCCACAGGACTGGAAAACCAGCGGTGCAGGAGAATTCCACCAGAGAAACGCCGGCGGCCAGTACAACCGTGCCACCTACCAATCCCCAGAAGGATGTGCCTGCATCCATTAGACGGCGCATGCGTTGGAAAATGCCAGGTTTCTTTTCATCAGAAATCGTAAAGGATATGCCTTCCTTATACCAGAAGTAATCCTTGATATTGACCAGGGCAAAGAAAAGGGCGACCAATGCAACCACGACCTGAATCCAGCCTACAAAACTCACCACGGTAAACATGGTGAACAATCCGGTGATAAACAGGCCATAGATAGCGGTGGATACCGTCAGGAAGATAAAGCCAATGAGGAAAATTTTCTTGCGGGAGCCGCTATGCAGGGTAAGCGTCAGCAGCATGGTCAGTACCCAAATGGAGCAGGGGTTAAAACCGTCTACAATCGAGATCAGGAGTGTGCTGACAAAGAGAGACTGTGCTGAAAGATCAACTTTGCCAATCAGGGGCAGGATGATGCTTTTTTCCTGAATGGACTGGGTCGTGGGTTCTGCCTTCGGAATCAATGGACCAACCGTACTAGGGTCCGCCCCGTTGAGGATCGCCGCGCCATAATCCTCACAACCATCCACCAGACATTTCTGCACAGTAGATTCAATCTCTGCCTGGATCTGGTCGCCGAAACCTTCCCAGTAGCGATCCCCAATAAAAATGGTGGGGACGGCATGAGGTTCAAAGCCATAAGATTTGGCCATTTGAATAAATAGGGCCTGGTTTTCTTCTACATACCAAACTTCATAATTCTTATATTCAATCTGATCAGAGGACAGGTCCAATGCGGTCAGAAAGGGTTTGGCAGCCGCACAATGGGGACACCCATCCCCCCAGAACATGTAGATTACCACTTTGGGAGAATCTTGCACCAACACGTTAGCCATCGAGATAGGTGTTTCAAGGATGGCAGAGCCTGATGGAACAGCTGTTTCCGTGGCAAATTCATGGCAGTAAGCCCCACAATGGAAGGGGGTATTTGTTGGGTATGGAGTTAATTCTGTGCTTTGCACATATTTCAGGGCCGGTTTTATAGAACCAGTATTTGCTTCAACTTGAGTAGTGAAAAGAAAGAAAAAAAGTGCAAAAGTGAGATTTACTACGATTGAATTAAGTTTATTTTTAGTCATCAATCCTCTCGAAAGTTCTTGTGATGTAACATTCTCCGCATTTCGAATGTGGTTTTCTGATTATCCATATGTTTTCAACCATGGACATACACTAATTCTTGAATAACGAACTCATTTGATTTTTGAAATCCTCCAAGAAATCCCACCACAATTTTAGCTATCCATAAATTAGTGGCATTAACACTTATCAAAAAAGCCCTAACCAAAGTTTAACCTATTTTTCAAATCAGAACACAATTATTATTCCATCTGCGACCCATTTGATTACCTTCAGGTTTTTTAACTTAGAAAATATCTCGGTAAAAACCAGTGTCTTGATAAAGGTCATATCGCCTACCTTTTTGGAAAACCAGGGATGCTATTTTTGAACTATGGCAAATCCAATGGCTGATAGCTAGACTTGTAAAAAAGAACCCATGGGGGAGAGTAAGGAAACAATGAATTTGGATTGTATGTGTGGTAAATCATCAGTTTGATCGTTATTCGTCGGCTCTATGTAACTTACAAATAATCGGATGACTGCATATCATCAAACCGCAGTCATCCGATCGCTATACCCGTAATCTAAACATTTTCTACATAAAGCATGCAGATCACATTTCCGTTCTTCACTGGGTAAAATGTTCCTCAGCCATTCCGTCATAGACATTGGAGATAAAGGTCGTTACTTCGTGAGTGGGTGCGGAAGCTACTTTCCCTTCTTGAACGGGATCAATTTATAAGAGTTACACGGTTGATTCGCTCAGAATGAAATCCACACCAGCATCAAGTAATTTGTGAATTTAGTTAACTTTGTATAACTGAAACCACCTTATTAACTTGATCATCTGTCCATTCAAACAAATGATTTTTCTTAATCTCCAAGTCAGTGACTACGATATGCTGAACATAGGGTATCTGCAAATGATCCAGCGCAACTTTTGTGCAGGCAACCTGACATCCATCGATGGCGATGATTCCATTGGCGGCTTTTGCAGAATCGACCATGCCGCCGATATGTGCAGCCACACCAATCAGACAATACATTTGTGCTTTTCCCTGCCTATCCAATTCCATAGCCGCAGAATTGGCAATCTGACCCACATTGGATCCACCTGAGCAAGATAATACCAAACGTGGACTATTGGCTGAACAACACGAGTTTTCATTCGTTTTTGAATCGCAACATTCTGACATTTTTTTCCTTCCTTCGAATCTCTAAATTAATAATCCTATCTGCCAACCTATTTGATAGAAATGCGGTTGTGGGTGATTCATGTTAGTCCCATCATATTGCGGCAATGACCAATCCAAATAAATACCCAGCCAATGTACTGAATACAGCCACCAAAGATACATAGATTGCTGTCTTCTTTTTACCCATCACCCCATTCAAAACCAAAATGGATTGCAGAGACAGTTCCGGGTCTGAGAGCAGATAGGCCAGCAACGGACCGCGGGCCATACCCAGGTCAAGAAACATTTTCGCAATGGGAACTTCGACCAGCGTAGGGAAGTACATAAAGACCCCAAACACTACGCCTACAAAATTTGCCATGATTGTGTTTTGCCCGGCGATACTGCGCACCCAGGTTTCCGGGATGATGACTTTGACAATGCCGGCAGCAAAAACACCAATGATTAATAATGGAAAAATTTGTTTTACAAATTTCCAGGTTTCCCAAATCCAACCACTCAGCTCATCTTTGGTAAACGAACGGCTGGCTACAACAGCGATACCAGTTAGCAGGATGATTTCTCCGATCAATCGGCCATTTAGACCAATAGCCAACGATCCAACATCCTCTTTTGGGGAAGCGATAAGAATGGTGAGTGCAATAAAGGCGAAGGCTGCGTATGTCCAACCTGTGAAGCCGTCGAGGATGTTTTCGAAACCTTTCCAAGCCGTAACACCTATGACTACCAACATGATGATCAACAGTGCGCCCTGTAAAGTGAGATTTAAGGATGAGATCAGGTTGCCCAGACCACTGTTCATGTCAAATGGCAGGTTGATTGAGGCGTAGACATTAGTCAACAGGTCAACTTGTAGGGTGCCTACAATCAGCACCGCAATCAGTATCAGAAAAAGTGCCCATACGGCTGGTTTAACTTTCGCGGTTTGATCAAAAACACCACTTGCAGTCATCTCAATTTCACGAGCACCTTCCTCTTTTCGGAAGATCCAGGCCATAATCAAACCGATGATAATTCCAAATACAATGGAAAGAACCAAACGAGAGATAGCAATATCCATCCCGATGGTTGCGCCAGTGTAGGTGATGGCCAGGATGTTAATTGCCGGACCCACGAATAGGAAAGTGATCGCCGGGCCGAGGCCGGCACCACGCTTCCAGATCCCTGCAAAAAGCGGCAGGATGGTACAGGAACATACGGCCAGGATAAAGCCGCCAAACGCTGAGGCAGGATAACTGATCCATTTGGAAGCCTTTGGGCCAAGGAAACGAGTGATCGCCTCTTT
Source organism: Leptolinea sp. UBA5203 (assembly GCA_002412765.1). GTDB lineage: Bacteria > Chloroflexota > Anaerolineae > Anaerolineales > Anaerolineaceae > UBA5203. The sequence continues at coordinate 173,874 of DHVR01000005.1, forward strand.
AGGGATCATCGTGCTCATAAAGCCGGCAATAATGAATGCCGGAACCAGACAAAGTAAAACATGCGCTGCAAGATAGTCTAAAAGTCCCGTCCAGCCTGCCCATAATAAAGTACCCGTATAAGTTATGATTGCTTCCATTATGCTATCCTCTTTCGAAAATAATACATTCAATACATTGAATGTATTTAGAACAAAATAAAGAGCAGCGTAGCTGCTCATTATTAATTTATGATTTCAGCCAATTTTCAATTTCTGTTTCATTCGGAATTCTACCAGAAGAGACCACGGCATCATTAATCACTAATCCAGGTGTTGATAAAATAGGCCATTTCATAATTTCACTCATATCTGTCACTTTTTCAATCTCAGCTTCAATCCCCAATGTTTCAACAACTTTTCGGGTAACAGCTTCAAGTCTTTTGCAATTTGCACAACCAGAGCCAAGAATTTTTATATTTAACATGTCAATCTCCTTAAGTTAAATTTAATAGGCCGCGAATGAATAGAACAATAAAAGGCTATTTCAACCCCGTGCCAGATGTTGAGCTGCACTTTGGACAATTGCAGGATGTTTCCGATTTTTTTATTTTAGGCTCATCTTGACCGGTAATTTGACGCACTGCCCGCAGGACTTCATAGATTTGCTGATCTGCTATCCGGTAGAAAATATTCCAACCATCTCGCCGATCTTGGATTAATCCTGCTTCGCGGAGAACAGATAACTGTTGAGAAATATATGCCTGGCGGAACCCCAAGTGAGCTTCCATGTGACATACACAATGCTCTCCACCCCGTAGGATTTCAAGGATAGCCAATCTTGCAGGATTTGTTAATGCTTTAAAGATCAGTACCTGTGCATCATACGGCTCTATCATAGTTTCTTGATTTTCTAACATATTCAAATTCATGAATGTAATTATAGTTACAAAAATTCATACGTCAAGGGTTTGTATCGAGATTCGGCGATATCAATAGATAAAAATCAAAGTATTGGAAGAAATGACGCCAAAATAAGGATAGGTAGATGGAGGCAACTTCATCTGTTGTTTCTGCGGTTCACTTTTCAACTTTGGCTGACTGATGCTTCCAGGATTATTGACTCAAAATATATTTGTTCTTAATAATCACTTTACAAAAATTATTTTATCTCTATAATATTAATCAGGACATAGGGGTGATAAGATTCCTAAATGAACCAACAAGAATTTTCTGTCAAACCCCAATTACAAGTCAACCTATCTGTAGTTCCATTTCATCTTAATGTGAGCGTAAAAAGAATACTCAATAGTATTTATTTGTAGGGCGGTAGAACAGACTCTTTTCCCTTTATTCATAGGAAGCATATATTCAATTAAATAGACGAAGTGACAGTCATTAATTTATTAAAGGCAGAAGCCTTTATCCTTGGAGGGACATCCATGTCAAAGCACTTATCCACCCATTCCGGACTCACTCAGTTTGGCAATATTCTCATGCGTGTATGCATCATTTTATCCATGGTATTGTCGAATATGGCAATCCAGACGACAAGTGTATACGCATACTCTTCAATTGAAGAAAATAAAAAAGAGATAAAACAGATTGTTCTAATGGAATCTATTGGAAATAGATTGGATGTTACCGGAACCAAACATATTTCTGCAAATGATTTAGGTTTTGCATCTGGTGAAAATACTGGCGCACCGGAAAATGGTTACAGTAAACATACACTCGTTGACGTGAATGTTCCATCAGGTGGGCATGCACTGGCAAAAATGGCTCTTGAACCGCATGCGTATAACGGCGCCGTAGTGGTTCAGGTTTATGATACCGATGGAACACCGAAATCCGGAGTAAACGTGTATGCCTTCAGCGGCACCACCTACAGCGGTGTGAGTGGTGTAAGCAATATATATGGCTCTGCTACCTTGACACTGCCGGATGGCGATTATCGGTTCCGTGCAGATTTGAACGGCACCCAATTCTGGAGTGGCACTAAGAATACTTGCTCTTTACCGACCTGTACCACGGATGTGGTAACAGTGAGTAAACCTGTCAGTGTTTACATTTTGGATACCGACGGTACAGCAAAAGCCGGATTAAGTGTTTACGCTTTTAGCGGGACGACTTACAGTGGCTATAGCAAAGTCAGCGACGCATATGGCGTGGCTACCTTTACCCTACCGTTAGGTGATTACCACTTCCGTGCTGATTTATTCGGTACTCCCTTTTGGAGTGCCGAAACGAATGACTGTACCATACCCGGTTGTGAGAGTACCCAGGTAACAGTCAGTAAGCCTGTAACCGTGATCGTTTTGGATACCGACGGCCCCATATCCGGATTGAATGTTTATGCCTTTGACGGTACAACTTACAGCGGCTACAACAAGATCAGCAATGCATATGGTGTAGCTACCTTTATTTTACCGTTAGGAGACTACCGCTTCCGTGCCGACTTGAATGGTACCCAATTCTGGAGTGCAGAGTCAAACCACTGCACATTGCCGGGTTGTGAGAATGCCCAGGTAAGAGTCACTAAGCCAATTACCGTGACCGTGGTGGATACCGGCAGTGCGCCCAAACCCGGTTTGAACGTGTACGCCTTTGACGGTACCACCTATAGGGGATACAGTAAGGTAACCGATTCCTATGGTGTTGCTACCTTCACCTTGCCATTGGGTGATTACCGCTTCCGTGCCGATTTCAATGGTACCCAATTCTGGAGTGACAGCATCAATCACTGCACCATTCCGGACTGCACTGATGCTTCCGTTGTTGTTACCCAACCGGTAACGGTCACCATTATGGATACCAATGGGGCACCTCAGGTTGGCTTGAAGGTCTATGCTTTTGACGGTATCGTCTATAAGAATTACTCAAAGACCACCAATTTAAACGGTCAAGCTGTCTTTACTTTGCCGCAAGGTGATTACCGCTTCCGTGCCGATTTCAATGGTACCCAATTCTGGAGTGACAGCATCAATCACTGCAGCATCCCGGACTGCACTGATGCTTCCGTTGTTGTTAACCAACCGGTAACGGTCACCGTTATGGATACCAATGGGGCACCTCAGGTTGGCTTGAATGTCTATGCTTTTGATGGTATCGTCTACAAGAATTACTCAAAGACTACCAATTTAAACGGTGAAGCTGTCTTTACTTTGCCGCAAGGTGATTACCGCTTCCGTGTGGATGTAGATGGTGAACAAATTTGGAGCGGCATCGTCAATCACTGCACTATTCCGGGTTGTGAGCTGGTTAGTGTTGTGCTGGAAGCTGAAGCAACATTAACGCCAACCATAACAAGCACGATGACGATAACCCAAACCCCGACTTCTACAAGGACGAATACGCCAACCTTAACACGGACTCCAACACCGACACAGACAATAACCAGAACGCCAACCCGAACTTCGACGCAGACAGTTACAAGGACGCCAACACGAACACCGACACAGACATTTACAAGAACGCCTACGCTAAGTGCTACTATTACACAAACACCCACGAATACTTCCACCGTGGCAAGCTGCGCCGGTAGTGGTTCTATATTACGCGAGCATTGGGATGGCATTTCCGGCGGTCTCGTTGACGATTTGCTTTCAGCAAGTGCTTACCCCGATAATCCTGATTCTTTCACTTATGAAACGAATATGTATTACACTGGCGGTGGCGACTCTTTTGGCGAACGCTGGCGCGGATACTTATGCCCACCATTTGATGGCGAGTATACAATTTACTTGGCGTCCGATAACCAGGCAAAAGTATATCTTAGCTCTGATGCCAGTCCTGCAAACATGAACTTGATTGCTTATATTCCTGATGACGTAAATAGTTATAATCCCAATGTGAGTGAAGACACTGATTTTTACGACTATCCCGAGCAATCTACGACTCTTAATCTGATGGGTGGAACCCTTTACTACATTGAGGCTTATTGGAAAGAAAACATCGGTGGGCAGTTTTTCAATGTTGCCTGGACCATGCCAAATTTTCCTGGTGGTCCATATACCATTTATAGGGATTCTCTGGTACCCATAACGCCAGAACTTACGTATACACCAACCAGTACGCAGACACCGAACGCGACAATAACGCCTACGCCAACAGCTACTGATATACAAACACAAACCGAAACCCCCACACTTACTCCCACCAAGGCAAGCTGCGCCGGTACCGGTTCCATTTTACGTCAATCGTGGAATAGTATATCAAGTGCTTCAATTTCAGCATTGCAAACTGACCCTCGTTACCCGTTTTTCCCGGATGGAGAGGAGTATTTATTGAGTTATAAAGGCCCGGTGGATATCGGAAATTACTATGGAGCAAGGTATCGAGGTTACGTTTGTGCCCCATACGATGGTTTTTATCGCTTTTCTGTCTCCAGTGATCAAGATTCAGAGTTATATCTGAGTAATAGCACAGATCCAGCAGGTATGACCAAAATTGCATATGTTAGCGGTTGGACCTATAATGAGGATTGGACAAAGTACTCCTCACAACGTTCCGGATGGATATATTTAAATGCTGGGCAGGAATATTACACGGAAAGTTATCACGTAGAAGGTGCAGGTCCGGACCACTTTACAGTTGGCTGGGAAGGGCCAAATGACTTGTCCGGTGATATCCAAGTTATTGATAACCATTATCTGCGGCTTTATATACCTGAAGACGATCCAGTTCCTACTCCAGAAACCTGTGCAAATGTTGGTTCCATACTGCGTCAACGATTTATCAATATCAGTGGATATACCATCAGTAATCTTACCAGTGCCTCAAAATATCCAAACAATGCTGACAATTGGGAATATCACACTGATTTTGATATTCCATATATTTCCCCCAATAAAGATAATTATGGTGAAAGATGGCGAGGATATGTTTGTCCACCTTTTGATGGCGACTATACTTTCTATGTCGCTGCCGATGATACATCACAACTTTATCTCAGCACAGATACCGATCCGGCCAATATATCTTTGATTGCATATAATAATAGTTGGGCACCCTATAAAAATTATTACAGCCAAAGCAGCCAAACTTCAGCGACACAACATTTACTTGGCGGTACTTTGTATTATGTTGAAGCCCTGTTCAAGGAAGGCACAGCTAGTGATAGCTTTACGGTTGCTTGGACCATGCCATATTATTCTGGTCCAATTATCATTGATGGAGAATATCTGGTACCCGTAACGCCAGAACCTACATATACACCAACAATTACGCAGACGCCAACCATTTCATTGACCCCCACTATTACTAATACGCCAACCAGAACGTATACGTCAACCAGAACGTATACACCAAGCAATACACCAACCAGAACGTTTACACCAACTATCACGCGGACACCAACGCGTACACCAACGCGTACATTTACTCCATCTAAAACGAGTACTCTGAATGGTGCTACCAGTACAACAACGATAACAAGGACGCCAACCCTAACGGCAACAAGTACATTTACACCAACCAGGACGTTTACACCTTCATACAATGACACAGCTGTCTTAACATTGGATTATACGGATACAATAATACCTGCCGCTACTGCTACAAGTACACCTACAGAATACTTATCACCTACGCCTACAAGTACGATAACCCTTTTCGGGGGTGGGTAGTTAACTAAATCTTGGATTTCGCCTGTTCTGGCCAAGGTGCGTTTGGCACAGTTGACCGATAAAAACGGGTGGTCCGGGTCTATGACATCGATGGCACACCGAAAGCCGGCTTGAATGTTTACGCTTTCAATGGACCTAACCTACAGCGGCGTGAACGGCGTTAGCAATGAATACGGCACCGTAGCCCAGACATTAATCGAGGGTGATTACCGCTTCCGTGCCGATTTGAATGGCACATAGTTCTGGCGCGGTGCGGAAAATTCCCCCTCTGGCGAGGGCACATGTACCGTTCTGGGCTGCACCAACGACGAAGTTACCCTGCCGAGCGAAGAAAGCCAGGTAATGAATGCTTCGCGAAGCACTCCTGAATGTAATGGATAGGAGCTACTGCCTGACGGATGCAGACTACTCAAACGACGATTACTACCGATATACCTACGATGCCGTGGGGAACCGTATGAACAAGCGTGGACGGCATCGCCTACACCTGGGACGCCAACGGCATTATGCTCTCCGACGGCACCAGTACCTATACTTACAACAAAGCCAACCGCCTGATCAACGTGACCCAAGGCACGGATACCAGCAGCTTTACCTACAATGGTCTGGGCGATCGCTATCAGCAAATAGTGAACAATGTGCCCACTACCTACCAGTTGGATTTGGCGGCTGGTTTAGTGCAGGTGTTGAATGATGGGACGAACACTTACCTGTATGGAGCCACTGCCATTGGGCAGGTTTCGGAAACCCAGACCGGCTATTACTTACCGGATGTGCTCGGTTCTGTGCGGCAGGTAGCCGACCCCGAAGGCGCGATAAACTTAACGCGCAGTTATACGCCTTATGGCGAAGAGATGGAAACCTATGGTGATGGGAAGGCCGAGTTTGGGTATGCTGGACCGCAATACGACAAGCAAACCGGCTAAATGTATCTGCGAGCAAGGTATTATGCGCCGGGGATGGGAAGGTTCGTAAGCCATGACACTTGGAGTGGGGATGCGAATATGCCCATGTCGTATAACGCCTGGTTGTATGGGTATGGGAATCCGGTTAGGTACAAGGATCCGAGAGGAAAATGCATCGATAGCAATAATGATAATATTTGTGATGAAATTTATTTGCCAACTTATGATAATGGTTATGCATTGGCAGATTTTGATGAGACATTAGGAAAGTTTACTGATGAGGATAAGTTAGCTATTGAAAACGCGTTACTTGATGTAGCAAATGCATATTCTAGCGCATATGAACATAGAATCCTGAAATTAATTGGTGAATGCGATACAAATATTAATGTGCGACTTGCTATTCAACCTGCGTTTAAAATAGGTCCAATATCTACATTTATTTCTATACATGGTGGAAAAATTACTTTTCGTAAATATCCTGAAGATCCAGGTTATTCTGCAAGAGTACAGCATTCCAGATCTATCTTTGTATATGATCGTGGTACACTAGCAAGATGGCGCTAAGATGAAGCAAAATTTAAACGACTATTTGTTCATGAAGTTGGACATGCATTTGATTGTTCATTAATGGGAACGATAGGGTATAAAGCCGGAAAAAATTATACTGCCTGGTATCGCAGTTATTTATTGACACCGAAAGTATTTGATCCGGCATATAAAAAAACTGGGTATACGTATACAAACGAAAATTCGGGTCAAAATTATGGATTTGCAGGAGAAACAGATAACTGGCAATTTAGGTTAACTTCTCAACAATTGGAACCAAGTGAGATTTTTGCGGATATGTTTGTTGGATGGGTCTACGATACATGGGATACAAATAATGATGTCATTGTTGATGTGGCAAAAGAAAGAAGAGATTTTATGGATGAGAATATGCCGATATTTATTCAATCCGTAATCCTGACACGTATAGGAAACGCGGAATGACTAAAACTGTGTTTAAAATAATTCTACTGATAATAGTTTTTATTTTGATATTGCCAGCATGTAAAATAGACAAATTGGATTTAATAAGAACAATTAGTTTTATGCCAACGAACATATTGTTTGATAATACTATTTCAAATGCATCGGAAACAGTAATAATAAATAATAATAACAATTTTCAAGGTAATCAAGAAATAACACCGATTATTAAATCTACATATACATCATTTCCAACGTTGTCATCTTTAGATCAAAAGGTCGAATTCGATAAGTATATTCATGATAATGGCAAATGTAGTCTGCCATGTTGGTGGGGGATAGCTGTTGGAGAAACTGATTGGACATTTGCCACACAAGAATTAAATTCTTTGTTTGAAGATCAAATAGCTGAAACTAGCAATATTATTATCCAAGGTAAACAATATATCCAAGATGTGAATAGTTATTTTTATCACGAAGGCAATTATGATATATACACAGTAATACATGGATTTCATGGTAGTGTGATATATCTGTACGTTATGTCAACTATGACTAATATCTTTAACATTCCTATGTTTGTCAGTGCTATGGGCAGTCCTAATCATATTTATCTTGCAACATTTTCTCAGGTGGAGGGTTATCCAATTGATGAACAATATTTACCGTTTAATCTTGTTTTACAATATGATGAGGAAAATGTTGTGATCTGGTATGAGATAAATGCTCAAAATGATGGGAAAACCATCACTTCTTGTTTTAATGAAGGAAATCGATTTAATATTTGGATATGGTCAGAAGAATATGGCAACCTATCCATTGAACATGATGCTCTCGATACTGCAGGTGGAGGATATGAAGGAAGCAAACAACTTAAAAATTTAGAAGATGTAACTGACTTATCCATTGAATCATTTGTGGAAATGTTTACGAATAATCCAAACGCATGCATATCGACACCTGCAGAAAATTGGTAGAGTGCAATTTAATATTTAGTTTCTACTTACAAACATAAAAGTCTGTATGGAGTATTTTGAATTGGTGATCCAATGTATTTATTCATACATATAAGCTATCACCTACCAGCTTGACCTGGCGGCTGGTTTAGTGCAGGTGTTAAACGATGGCGAGAATACCTACCTGTATGGAGCCACTACCATTGGGCAGGTTTCCGAAACCCAAGTCGGGTATTACTTACCGGATGTGCTCGGTTCTGTACGGCAGGTAGCCGACCCCGAAGGTGCGGTAAATCTGACGCACAGCACTCCCGGAGCGTAGAGGGAAGGAGCGCGATGTGATTAGCACGTTCAACACGGAATGGTCCTATATTCTTCAAGGCGGCGCGGGATCCATGCGTCAATTGGCCAAGCCGGATGGAGCGGTGGCGTTGAGTGTCTCGTACACGCTGTGCTCCTCAGGAGTGCTCCGTTTCACTTCGCGAGGGAGAAACCCTGGAAGTGTATGGTTGCAAGCAGATTCGATATTATTATTAAATGAAGCTATACCTGCATGTTGGAGATTGGCTATCTGCGGGTACAGGCTTGATTTATACGTTCCCACGGCGCGATCACCGGAAGCAGAGGGGGTGGGCAATGGACAGTATTATGACCCAAGTACAGGTAGGTTAGCAATGTGCCTTCGTTCCTGATGGCCGGAGCAACCATAAGCCAGTAAAGATAAATATTAGCTCAGATAATAATCAATAGAAGCCCAGTCCATGGTGAAGAAAACCTTTTTGCTTTTGCGACTAATGCAATAACAATTACGCTCTATTAAAATGGTCGGTGAGCAATATGGTAGATTGCCATATGGGGAAAAGTTGGTATGGTGGGTGAGAGAAGGTTGCATGGCAAAAATAGCATCAGGCAACACTATTTATTGGGATCAATATGTCTGAATGTCCCAAGTGAAACATTGTTCGATAAGGAAGGATTTTTTTCATTAGCTGTAATTGTATTTTTTTTCTTGATAAACGATTTCGTCACCCTAATACCATAACCTATAGAATCTGAAAATACTAAATTTCAAGAAAGCTGATGATTAATAAATCTTGATTAAAGGAATAATTTTATTTCTTTTTTTGACCATCCGGATTCGTTAATACGTGGGTTGAGAGGTTATAGTGACCTTTCAAAGCATCGCTCATTGTGCCTTTCCACAAAGAAATTCCTGAAAAATATGCCGCTCGCGCAATGATCTGTGCTGCTACTGGTGCGGTAATCATGAAAAAAAGAACAACTGAAAGCGCACGAATAAAGATGGACAAACTACCAAAATGAATGGATAGCCCTAGCATCATAAAGAAAACCCCTAATGTAGCTGATTTGGTGTTGCTATGCATGCGCATAAAAAGATCGGGCAAGCGCAAGACACCCAGAGAAGCGATAAGCATAAAACCCGCTCCAATCAACATCATCAGTTCACTTAGGATTTTTTCCATGGTAATTCTCCTTTCTCGATATGAAACGCAAAAGCGATGGTCCCCAAAAAAGAGATTAAAGCCAAAGCAAGGGCTACATCTAAATAGATGGATTGATCAGAGCGAACTGCGTGGGCAGTAATCATCCCGACCGCAATGATCGCCATTAAATCAAGGGCTACGACTCGATCAGGAAGCGATGGACCTTTTAGCAATCTGATGAATGCAATGACCATCCCGAGGATCAATACTCCAAAAATGATATTAATCATATACACAATCCTTTCACTATCGTAGTAAATCCAAAAGTTTATTTTCCAATCTTTGAAGCCCATTGATAGCTTTTTCCTCATCTTCGGCGTAGATCGCATGGACGTAAAGCACTGTGTGATCTGATGAAACATCCAGACTTAAACTTCCTGGAGTCAATGTGAGCAAGTTGGATAACAAAACAATTTCGGCTTGAGTGCGTGCGTTCATTTTGTAGGCTATGACTCGCGGACGCATGTGGTGTTTTATTGATAGCACATCGATCGCAACCCTGAGACTGGCGATCAACAACTCCCAAATAAAAAAGAGCATAAACCCAATTCCTTTTGGGACTTTTTCAAAATATTTTGATTGGGGCAAGGCGTGGCGCGAAAGGAATAACACAATGTATCCTAATAGATATCCGACCAACAAGTTCTGTGGTGAAAAACTACCTAAAAAGGCTGCCCATGCGAGTGTAAGAAAGAGATTCATGAGGATGTAAAAACTCATCGTACTCCTCCCAAAACAGCGGTAAAGTATAGTGCTGGTTGCGAGAGTTGAATGCCGGTGCGCATTGCGATATCAAGAACAGGCCCGATCCCTAAACCGATCAGCACTGTCAAGCTAGCCAACAAAACAATCGGCAGGATCATTGGTTTACATAGCGTTTTTTCTTGGGAAGTAGCAGGATTTAGTGAGGGTTTCCAAAAGGCTTCATTCCATAGTTTGGTCATTGAAAATAACGTTAGGAGACTGACGATTAGTGCAATACTGACGATCCAATATTGTGATTCAAGCAAACCTGCCCTGATAAGATTAAATTTTGCAAAGAAACCTGAAAGCGGTGGAATACCTGCCAATGACATGGCGGGAATAAGAAAGAGGATGGCCAAGGCTGGTTGTTTGCGATACAGCCCGCCGAGTTTTTTTAACTCTGCGGTTTTTCCCAGATATTCTACTATACCACTGATCAAAAAGAGGTTGGTTTTCACCAAAATATGATGGACGATATAAAAAACAGAGGCTGCCAATGCCAGAGGAGTGTAAAGCCCTAGTCCCATGATCATATACCCGATCTGACTGACAATGTGAAATGAGAGCACTCGACGAAATTCATTTTGTACGATGGCCCCTAAAACACCAATTATCATGGTTAACCCAGCTAAAACAAGAATTAGTGTATGCGTGAAGGGGATATCTTGTAGGAAAATGAGGGTAAAAACTCTAATCAGAGCATAAACCCCTACTTTCGTCAATAATCCTGAAAAAATCGCGGCAATGGCTGCGGGTGGGGTGTGATAGGATGCGGGGAGCCAGAAGAAAAGCGGGAATATAGCCGCCTTGATGCCAAATGCTGCCAAAAACAAGACAGCCATAGTTGATATAAGCGCTCGTGAAGAGCTTGTATCAATTTGTGAAAACTTAAAAGCCAGGTCAGCCATGCTTAGTGTGCCTGCTGTACCATAAAGAATTCCTAATGCCGCAAGAAACATGGCTGAAGAGATCAAATTGATGGTGACATATTTTAATGCTCCTGCCATTTGTGCGCGCTCTCCCCCCAGCGCCATCATCACAAACGATGAGATCAACATGACCTCAAACCAAACATACAAGTTAAAAATATCAGCCGTGAGAAAAGCTCCATTAACCCCCATCAACAAAAAGTGAAAAAGAGCATAATAACCGAATGCAATGCGACTATTTCCGATCATGGCCAATGAATACCAACCCACCGCCAGACCAACAATAGCAGTTAACAATTGCATTGTTGCGCTAAAAAGGTCAGACACTAAGGTAATACCATATGGTGCCGGCCAGGAACCAATTTGTATAACAAGGATATCGTGTTTTAGGGTTAGCAAGAACAAGGTGAGACTGGCACAAAATAGGAAAACTGTTCCAAGCAACCCCAAAATTCGTTGAAGGCGGATTGACTTATAGGTCAGCAAACACAATACACCAAACAGAAAAGGGATCAGAATGGGCGCTACCAATAAATTGGTCATGCGTTTTCCTCACCTCCGATGGCTAAACTCCGCATTTTATCTAGATCGTCAGTTTTGACACTCTTGTAAGCCCTGTAGGTGAGTGCTAACGCAAAAGCAGTTAGTCCAAAACTGATTACAATAGCAGTCAACACCAAAGCTTGCGGCAAGGGATCTGCATGGGGCTGACTTAATACAGTTTGATCCGCATTGATCACGGGTGAATTTCCACGGGTCAAACCTGAACTGGTAAAAATCAGCATATTGGTTGCTTGACTGAGCAGCACAATGCCGATTAGGATTTTAACCAGGCTGCGGCGCAATATCATATAAACAGCGGCAGCATATAAACTGCCGATCATAATCGCAAGAATTATTTCCATGGTCAGATCTCCTCTTCAAAAATGAAAACAAACATGAGGGTCACACCGGCTACGACAAAAAAGACTCCCAGATCAAAAAAGAATGGCGTGCCGAGATGGAAGGAGGCGTTTCCGGGAGTTGGAATTTTGAACCACACTCCAGTCAGGAAGGGTTTTCCCAATAATATGGGGATCAATCCGCTCGTAAGTGCTAATAATAAGCCTGATCCAATGAGGATGCGTGGATCGAAGGATAAAACTTGTCTGGCGCGTTTTGCGCCATAAGCAATGGTATATAACGAGAGACTGGCTGCAGCAATTAACCCGGCAGCAAAACCGCCTCCTGGTTCGTTATGGCCACGAAGGAATGTATACACAGAGAATAAAAGCAGTAAAGGCAATAGATAACGTATCGTTACTCGGAGAATAAAGGAATTCATTTGTTGATCTCCTTGTTATCTTTTCTGCTGCGTAATTTTAGCAATGCTAACACGCCCATGGCGGCAATTGCTAAAACGGTTATTTCTCCGAGTGTGTCCAACCCTCTAAAATCGATCAAGATCACATTAACTACGTTTCGGCCATGTCCAATTAGGTAGGCATTCTCAGCATAATAATGTGAAATCGGCGGAAAAATTTGCCTGCCCAATGACGACAAGATTAACATGGTCATTAACACACCGGTGAACAAGGCGATAATCACATCTCGGATCCTTGCATGCCGGGAACTGAAATCTGCAAAACGAGGCATATGATAAAAAGCGACGACGAATAAAATAACAGTAAGAGATTCAATAAGAAATTGAGTCATAGCCAGGTCAGGAGCGCCAAACAACAAATACAGTAAAGCGATGCAAAATCCAATTGCACCCATCGAGGCAACTGCTGAGAGACGAGATTTTGAGATTGCAGCGTTAAACGCAGCAACGATAATGATTAACACCAAACCGATTTCGTAAAATCTTGGTGCCAATAATTGCCGGGGTAGTTGCCATCCACCTTTCAATAGAAGGGTTAAACCAACCCCTCCGACCACAGAGACAATGATCGTTGATAAGTAATATCTTAAATACCCGTTTTGTAATTTATCAATGATCATAGAGGAGGTTTTAAGTAGAAATTTCCATGATAGCTGGTAAACCTTTTCGGGGCCAGGCAATTGATACAGCTTTTGCACCATTTGCCTTATAGGAGAAATAAATAGATAAACTCCGATTCCAACAAAGAGTGTCATTAAACTTAAAGTGAATGCGGGGGTAAGCCCATGCCAAAGCGTAAGTTTTATGCTGGTAGCTTGGTTAATGGTTGTGTTAACCACTGCTTGTATTATCTCGCCACTTCTGGCTACGAAAATTCCGGCCAACAATCCACCAACTGCAAGAATGAGGGGGCCGATAACCATGACAGGTGGTGCTTCATGAATCGTCTTTTGTGAGGATATTGAAATCTCGGCAGGGCGTCTCCAGAAGCTGCTAACAGATACAAGAGCTGCAACAATCACGTTTGCTATAGCCGCGAAAATAACGGAAGCAAGCATCCATGGATTGGCAAGTAAAACCCTTTCATAGAGTAGTTCTTTTGCTATAAATCCAAAAAATGGTAAAACACCTGCCATAGATAGGGCAGCGAAAGCGGCTGATATCGCAGTAATGGGCATTTTTCTTCCCAAATTGCCTAATAGGCGGATATCGCGAGTTCCTGCTTCATGGTCGATGGAACCGGCGATCATGAATAGTGCGCCTTTATAAAAAGCATGTGCGACAATCAAAACAATAGCTGCTTTTACAGCTACAGGATCACCAAAACCCAACAGCAGAGTCATCGTTCCGAGAGCTGATATGGTTGAGTAGGCCAGCAAGCGCTTCAGATCAGTCTGTCCAAGTGCAAGGAAAGCACCAATGACTGTAGTGAAGACCCCCACAATCACAATCACATGCTGCCATTCCGGTGTGCCTCCCAAAATGGGCAAGAGGCGAGCCAACAGATATACCCCAGCTTTTACCATGGTTGCTGAATGTAGAAACGCACTGACAGGGGTAGGGGCTTCCATAGCGTTGGGAAGCCAAAAATAGAACGGGAATTGGGCTGATTTTGTAAATGCACCCACAAGCACCAGGATCAACGCTGGTAGATAGAGAGTATTGTCGCGCAGTAGTTGGCTGGATTTCACTAACTCTGAGATTTCATACGTTCCACTAATCTCCCCTATTAGCACAAATCCGGCGAGCATCACCAACCCCCCAAGCCCGGTAACCAGCAAGGCCTGCAAAGCGGCATCTCTTGACCTCTGTTCATCATGCTTGAAACCTATAAGGAAGAAAGAACTTAATCCAGTTAATTCCCAGAAGATAAATAGAAGAATCAAATTATCGGCCAGTACTACACCGAGCATGGCTGCCATAAAAATAAAAAGCCAGAAATAAAAGCGCCCCAGGTCTTGATGCCCTTTCAGATAGCCGCTGGCATACAAGCTTACAAAACAACCAATTCCAGTAATCAATATCGCAAATAAGAGGCCGAGATTGTCAAGGTTGAAGGAGAGTGACAGGCCAATCTGTTCTCCCCACGGCACATAAACACGAAGAGATTCGTCAACCCTGGTAAAAAGTAGAAAACCAAAGAAAATAACCTGTACAAAAGGTAAAGCTGACAAAAAAAGGCTTGATTTGTTAGGCCATCGTTTTATCAACCATGGAGCTATTAAAGCTGCAATAAATCCTGCAAGAACTACTATTGGAATCATTAATCTATCGCCTTTCGGTAATCATTAAAGAATACATCCGTCGTCTGACAGACATCATAGATAGGGGTAGATAACAAGCAAATCAAAAAATGTGGATTGTGAATTTGCGATCAACCTTTACCCATGAAATTCTTCAGTCAGAATGGTCTACAATGCTAGTACCATAAATAAAGCGGGCAGCCATCCATAAGAAATATACATAGGACAATGAGCAGGCAAAGGTTTCTTATCTTTTGCGCCCATCTAATAATTTTACCATTATTCAATACTCATTATTACGCAGAATTTACTCACTATTAATCATGCTATAGGTATGTGAACTTAATGAACCTAAACCAACACATATCTATTACTCTTGAATAAATTAATTATCACTTACGGGTGAAATGGACTTATGCCGGGTGCGAGCTTTCTTTTGTAGATAATAGGCTGCTGAAAGTGAAAATACAATGGCCGCAATCGCAAAGAGCGAGTTTGAAGAATACTCTTTTACATCGATGATAACGACTTTACGAGCTACCGCTATCAAAGCAACCTCAAGTACAATCTCAACATGGACCTCATGATCATCCAGATAAGCGCGAATAGTTTCAAGTAATTCGACACCAATCAATATCAGCATGAAGAAACCAAAAATATCTAATAGTTCAGTGATTTCAAGCAAATAATTGGGAGGGGTGAAAATATCCAAAATCAACATGCGCCCAAGCTGGAAGGTAGATAATATGATCACAACGACCATCATGATGATCAAACTGCCCACTATCAACCGCTCGAAAAACTTGAATACCATTTCAATACCTTTCATCTTATGCTAACCTCCAAAGAATATTTCGTTTGGATGATCAATCGTAACCTGTAATTAACTCCCAATTTTACATCAGCCTTGCTGATGGATAGCGAAGAGTAAAGCCACTAAAACAACGATTACTCCAATTGAAATCGACAACCAAGTAGCAGCATGCTGACGCATAATTCCTCCTTAGACCAGAGTAAACCTTTCTGAGTGAAAATCATCCATCGGAACACCAAGCTGGTTGAGTGCTTTTTCCACAGCATCCATCATGGGACCTGGTCCACAGATGAAGGTTTCCATACGTTCCGATTTATTTTTGATGGCAAGTTCTGCTTCAAGATTTCAATAGTTTCAAATCCTTTGTCACCAAGGCATCCTTCTGATGGTGATTCAAGCACATGCACAATCCTTATGTTCAACTTATGAGAAAACTCATCTATCTCTTCCAAAAAAGTGGCATTCTCAAGGGTTTTTGTTGGCGTAAATTAAGGTAAGATTTCGTGTATCCTTTCGGTGAACTAGTGTTCGCCGCCTGGGCCTTTATGTGTGATCGGGAAATCGTCATCCTGGATTTCTATTAAGTCATCTTGGGCGGTTTCATATAGGCGGGTAGGTTATGTATTTTCTCCTGATTCAGAGGTACTTATTCGACACGCACTAGTCCGGTAAATGATCAATGTAATCAGGAAGAGTAAGACGACATACCTTTTAGATTACAGGCATTGTCATCCTTTCAGATCACAATGCCTTTCATTCTCGATGCATGGGGATGATTGTTTTGATTTTTATGTTCTTTCTTCCCACGCTTTTACATCGTCCGAGTTCTTGATAAGCGTTGGACCAGCTTTCGTAATTCATCCGCAATGAAGACAGAACTCGACACCAACACAATCATAGCCCAATCGGACAAACTAAGTGGAACGGTTCCCAATGCGGATTGCATAAATGGCACATGCTCTGCTGCCAATTGTAGCGAAATTGATACTAGGATCGCTCCGATCAGAAAAGGATTCTTAAACAAACCTAATTGGAATACCGACTTTGATCTTGATCGGCAGTTCAGTGAGTTGAACACCTGGAACATAGCCAATGTCGTAAAAGCTATGGTTTGAGCATAGATCAAACTACCTTGGTTGCTTGCTCGTTGAAACATAAATAATGTACCTGCGGCCATGAATATGGCGACAAAAATGATATTCCATAGAATTTCCTGGTTAATAATGCGAGCCTCGGGTTTACGAGGCGCTTCCTCCATGACATCGCCTTCTTTTGGCTCTAATGCCAGGGTGATATCCAGGATTCCATCTGTGACCAGGTTGACCCACAAAATTTGCACGGGGGTGACGATCAATCCTTTTGAAGAAAATAGAATCAATGAACTAAGCAGGGTTAAATCTTCTCCAATATTGGTTGCCAATAAAAATTTCACTACTTTTCGCACATTTTGAAAAATGACTCGACCCTCTTCAACTGCATTAACAATGCTGGCAAAGTTGTCGTCCGTAAGTACCATTTCTGCCACATCTTTGGTAACATCCGTACCTGTGATTCCCATGGCTACGCCAATTTGTGCTGCCTGTAAGGCGGGTGCATCATTCACGCCATCTCCTGTCATGGCAACAACGTGTCCCAGGCGCTGTAATGATTCTACAATGCGATGTTTATGTTCTGGAGCAACCCTGGCGAAAACAGCCGTATTGTTGATTATTTCATCCAATTGTTGGTCATTAAGACCTTGTATTTCGGGGCCAGTAACCACAAGTTCATTTTTTTCGATGATTCCAACTAGACGGGCTATGGCTTCACCTGTGATTTTGTGGTCGCCGGTCGCCATAATGACTCGAATGCCAGCACGCTTGCAACGCCGAACTGCTTCCATCGCTTCGGGACGAGGTGGATCCATCATTCCGATGAGTCCCACAAAGATTAAATCAACGGGGTGTCCATATTCAAGGGCTTCTTTGAGTGTGGCTACATCCTCTGATGCAATCACTTGATATGCCAAACCCAAAACGCGCAGAGCGTCCCTGGCCATGGCTTCATTCTCAACAAGGTAGGTTTTACGATTTTCTTGTTCGAATTCAAGGGTTTTAGATTTTTTGGTCACATAGTTGCAACGTTCGAGAATTGTCTCTGGTGCGCCCTTTACAAACACCCAAATCTGGTTGTCCTTCCCTTTGTGAAAAGTAGCCATAAATTTCGTTTTTGAATTAAATGGCACTTCATCAATGCGATGATATTCGGCTTCGAGGGCTTCTTTCGTTAATCCAGCCTTGGCGGCAGCTACAACCAGCGCGCCTTCAGTCGGATCGCCACGGATTTCCCACTTCTCACCTTCTTCCTCTTGATGTTGCACCAAACGCGCATCATTGCACAAAGCTCCTATTTTTAAGGCCAGGCCCGTATCATGGTCATTTCCGATGTCTACTGTTTCCCCATTCTGTTCAAACTGTCCAATGGGCTCATACCCGACACCGGTGATGTGTGTTTTGTTGGGGCCTGCTTTGATTTCTTTCACAGTCATCTGATTGGTGGTCAGGGTTCCGGTCTTGTCAGTGCAAATTACGGTTGCCGCGCCCAGGGTATCAACTGCCGGTAGCTTTCGAATGATGGCTTTCCGTTTCGCCATGCGGTTAACCCCTACAGCCAGGGTGATGCTCATGACGGCAGGTAATCCTTCTGGAATGGATGAAACTGCTGAAGCAAGCGCAAACAGGAATATTTCTTCAAGCGGAAGACCGACAATCAGTCCCAGTATTACAGTGAGAGTGGCCACGCCGATTGCCAAAAACCCTAACTTTTTACCCAAATCCAGGGTTTGTTTTTGTAGAGGAGATACCGCTTTATCCGTTTCTTTGATTAATTTAGCGATCTTTCCCATCTCAGTTTTAGAACCAGTGGCGTAGACGATTGCACGACCACGGCCATTTGTTACGATTGTCCCGCTATAAACTAAGTTCGTGCGATCAGAAATGGGTAAACTCTCATTTAGCAGAGCTGCCACAGTTTTACGGGTGGAAAGAGACTCGCCAGTTAACATTGCCTCTTCTACTTCCATGTTGGCCACTTCGATTAATCGTGAGTCTGCGGGAACCTTGCTGCCTGCATCAAGTAATATGATATCTCCAGGCACAATTTCAGTGGTTGGTATGCGCATTTCTAAAGACATACCCTCAGACGTTTTCCGAATTACTTCCGCTTCTGGGGCGGCCTGAGCCTTCAATGATTCCAACGCTTCTTCAGCGCGATACTCCTGAAAGAAACCAATAAGCGAATTAACTAGGATGACAACAGCAATAACAATCGCATCTGCAGTTTTTCCGGCAATAATGGAGATTAATGCTGCTGCCAGCAGAACATATACTAATGGATTTTTTACCTGTGCCCATAAAATGGCAAGTTTACTGACTTTATGCCCACTTCCAATTTCATTTGGCCCTATTTCTTGTTGACGCCGCTTTACCTCCACAATTTCCAATCCATTGGGAGTTGAATACAAGGCTGCATAAATTTCTTCAAGAGTTAAAGTGTGCCACGCTTGATCTTGGTTTGTCATTTTGTCACTCCTTATGTGAATGGATATCTAAAAAACCTTACAAGATAGGGGTGCAAAAACATTTTTCTCATAATACAATCCCCCAACTGTTTTATGAGGTTGTAGTGCCATCCCGTTTCCACCTAAAGCAAGGCTCTGATCTCCATGCATAAACACAGACAGCTACTAAGTATTCATTACTGCAAGCCAGTGATATACCCCTTAAGTTGTTCTACTAAAAATTCTAATTCATCAATTAAATCTTTTACAACGTCACCAATGGAAACCATACCGATCACTTTACCATCATCGATAACTGGTAAATGTCGAATCTGGTTCTCTGTCATCAAGCGCATACAATCTCTTACTGACTGAGTGGAAGTTACGCTAATTAAATCCTTGGTCATAACTTCACTTATGTCAAAATCTTGCGGATGTTTATCGGAAAATCCAACTTTACGGGCATAATCTCGTTCCGTAAAAATACCCACAGGTTTTCCGTTTTCCATGACTAACAGCGATCCAATTTTCTGATCAGACATCAGTTGCATTCCATCTAGAACAGTTGCCGCTCTATCAATCGTCCAGACCTGATAACCTTTACTTTTCAGAATTTGATTTACATTATTCATCGTTCCTCCTTTCCTTTATCTGATTGATAAATTTAACGCAGAGTATCAGACCGTGTCATGACACCAATCAGTACCAACATGAAGAAATTGAACATATACAGCAATCCGGTGACATCAAGCTAATAGTTAGGTCGGGCAAAAAAAACACTATACCAAGATGCACCCCAGTTGAAAGGTGGACAACAGGATCAGCACAATCATCTTGATGATCATGCTCCCAACGGTCACAAGTTCATATGGTTTAAAACCTTTCCTATACCTTTCACCTTATTGAGTATTCCACATAGATGATCAAAAAATATCCCTTTTTGGATTTACAACCCATGCATCAGCTTTGCTGTAGGAATGCAAAGATTAATGCCACAAAAATCACAACGACACCAATTGAGAGTGCCAACCATGTAGCCACCTTTTGACGCATATTTTCTCCTTAAACCAGGTCAAACCGCTCAGAGTGAAAATCGCCCATAGGGACACCAAGTTGGATGAGTGCTTTTTCCACTGCATCCATCATGGGTCCTGGACCGCAATTGAAAACTTCCATTGCGTTCAGGTCGCGTTTTTCAGGTAAGATTCGCTTCAACATTTCAGTTGTGACAAAACCTTTTTCGCCATTCCAACCCTCCGGTGGTGATTCAAGTACATGGACTATCTTAATATTCAACCTTTGAGGCAATTCATCTATCTCCTCAAGAAAAGTGGCTGTCTCAAGGTTTTTATTGGCATAAACAAGGGTCAGAGGTCGTAAATCTCTCCGGTCTGCTAATGTGCGCAGCATTGACATCATCGGAGTGATTCCAATACCCCCGGCGATGAAAACGAATTCCTTCGAATTAGGATGGCGATCAATGCTGAAGGATCCAAATGGACCATCTACATAAATACGTTGTCCACGGGTTAGGTCCTTAATGCGCCTAGTGAAATCTCCCAGTTCTTTTATCGTGAACGCCAGTTGAGACGTTTGTTCAGCACTACTCGAGATAGAAAATGGATGCTCATGGTCTTGAAAGGGGGAATTCCATGCTGTGATCCAGGAAAATTGGCCGGGTTGGAAACGAAAACCATCGTGATTCACTGGTCGCAAAATAATTGTCCAGGTATTCCCGCGTTCAGAAATCACATCTTCAACCAGATATGGTTTTCGCAGTAATAAAAATGGTTTAATAACCCGAACCCATGCTAGCACCCCGACCCATAAAGCACCATAAATACCCCAAAAGAGTTGTTTCCATAATGTGTTGAGGTAGTACCCTCGTAATTCGATGTGGACCAAAGCCAACGTTAATGCTGCAATTGCCAGAATACCATGCCAAATACGCCACTGATCATATTCAAACCGAATTTTCTTCCGCCATATGGATAAACTGATCAAAGCCATGAATAAAATGATGGCTGCCACGCCAAACCTGGCTGCCCAAGGTGCTGTGGCCAGGTTGAGCAGGTTTAGATATTGAGGGTCAAAAATAAAAAGCATCAAAGGATGGGCGGCGATCAAAGCGAAGGTGACCAATGAAATTTGTCGGTGGAAGAAATAAACAATATCGCTGCCATAAGGTGATTTGATGACTTTGAATCTGGCAGTGAGAACGAACTGCAATCCCACCATAGCAAAGCCACAAAAGCCTAAACCGACGGAGAGATCTCGCCAAAGTTCACGTCCGGCTGGCCGGGGACCCGCCATTAGCGTCAACAATGGTGCAAGTGTAATGAGTATGTATATGCTAATCCAAAAAAATCCTTGCAAGAATCGCTTTTTCAACTTTGTTCTTCCTCACTTATTTGATGTCATTAATTTAGGTTTAGTTGATTGAAGAGATGCATCCCATTCTTCTTTAAAACATAATCCCTTACTGGACTCGATGACAAGTTTGCCAGCCTGGTGTTCGATATTGGCATTGGAACAACGAGAAGATCAAGAAAATTGAGTTTAACGAAATTGCTATTGATTATTTGCTTGTCTCCTTGTCTATTTTAACTTCTCATATAGGTTGCTTTCTATAGCTGAAGGTTGTGACACATATGGATGTAATCTATACTGGATCTAGTTTGATCGGGGTGACAAATCCTTCAGGTTTAATCGTCAAGATTGAACAATTCACCTGGTGCAGCACCTTTTCGGCGGTGTTGCCAATGAGGAAACCGGCAATACCTGTGCGGCTGACTGTGCCCATCACAATAAGGTCAATTTTCTTTGCCTTGGCTAATTCTGTGATCAAAAACCCCGCGTCACCATTCAATAAATAAACTTTGGATTCCAGGTCTTCCATAGGATGTTTCTTAAGTAGTTTAATCAACCACTGTCGATGCACCTCTTTGGTCTCTTGAAGCAACATATTTACATCCTCGGCTAAAAATTCCCTCTGCCCCCTGATTATGGATTCACCATACATTCTCCAGGCATGGACAATCAGTAATTCGCATTTTCCAAATCGGGTTAAGGAAGTAGCCAGTTCGAGAATTTTGTCATTGAGCGAAGCCCGATCCTCATCATCCTGTATCAAATCCACAGCAGCCAGGATGCGCCTGAATTGTCTAGGATGGTCTGGTTTGATTACCAAGACCGGGCAGGGGCACTTGCGCATCAGATGCATGGTGGTATTACCAAACAATATCTTCTTAAAGTCCCCCCTGCCATCAGCGGTGATCATGACCAGATCATGCTGGTTCTGCAATACCTCTTGAATGATTGTAATGAATGGTATTCCATATACAGTTTTGCTTTTTGCCTGGATTCCAGCATGCTGGATTGTAGCGACAAACTGTTCAAGATTGTGTTTTTCTTCTTTAATAATGAGTTCCCAAATATCGATGGTTGCAACTTTTGTCTGGTTGGTCAACTCCTTCGAATCATTCACCAAAAATGGAGGCGATGGTGGAAGATGTGTTTGAGCAGGAAATTCTTCAATAATTTCGAACTCCGGCTTCTGGGTGTCGGCTGTCTTTTTTTGTGAAAATGGCTTAACTGGAATGGATGTTGACGCTTCAATTACATCGATAACTGTCAAGGAAGCATGGTTTCTTTTCGCTAAATTTAATACATGCTCTAGAAGAGCTCTGTTGTCGGATTTACTGTCAAAGACAACCAAAATATTTTTGAAGCGTTTCATACCTACTCCTCTTAATGGTTTTGGTGACTAACAGAATTTACAGATGTATAATACCTGAATACTTCGTAAAAAAAGATTACCTTCATGTATAAACAACTTGCAAGGAATTCCTGTAAATCTTTCTATAGTATAGCATTTTCAGTGATTCCTTGTCTCAACTTCTCGTATAGTACTTGCGATTCCGAATGTTGGGTATAGTGAAAATACCTCATCGAATACAACGAAGCCAACACCGTACGGCGCACGCAATTTTTTGGGATAAGTAGTGTGTAAGCCATCCTGCAAGACGGCGCGGGATCTATGCGTCAATTAGCCAAACCGGAGAGGGCGGAGGCACTGAGTGTTTCGTACACGTATGGATGGATTCAAACCCAAAAAATAAACACCAGGAAAACCTGATATTCAGTCGTGGTGGCTGGATGCGCACCATCCTGTGGGTGTTTGAACCGAGTATATTCAAGGTAGCGGGGGCAGGATTCGAACCTATGACACCTTCGGGTTATGAGCAAAAAACCAGAATCCGTACCATTTGGGCTGTGGATTCTGAAATTTCGCCAAACAGGCGAACGCTGGTTCAAACTTGCCTGGCAGGCAACGATAGTTGATCAATGTTCAAAACTTAAAGGGTTTTATGGAAGAATTCAACCATTATTATCTCAATGGCTCATTTTCCTTGTTATATCGTTAGATATTTAAATTACTTAATTATTAATTACCAATACTACAAATAAATCACCCTGGTTATCTCAAAAGCAGGTTAGTCAGCAAATTTTCAGAGTAACTTGCTAACTCGGTTGAACTCCTAATATTTTGGATAACACTCTCTATTCCTTGGCCAATTTTTTGGCAGTAAAGCAATCTGTTATCAGGATGTTGATCCATTTTCCACGTAAGGCTCCTAAAATGCCTGCGTATTTTCTTTCGCCGCCTGCGATACCAATGGCACGATTTACCTTTCTGAGCTGGTCCAGGCTCATTGAGATAACCCGATTTTCCAATCCCGTATGGACAAGTTTTCCATCCAAGTCATAAAAACGTAAAAGAATATCACCAACGGCCTTATTTTCTCGCAATAATCTGTTTTCTTCATTGGAGAAGATATTGCCGGATTGGGCGATTAGTGGGGAGGGATCAATGGCACCGATACCGACCAGGGCCGTCGTGACGTGGTCAAATAAACTGATGGCAGGTTGGACAGATGCATCTGATAAAAGCACATCTCTGGCGGCTTCAGTGGATACAATCCCGGTGATGGGAAGGTAAACGGCTTCACCATTGACCAGCCTGGCCATCCGGGAGGTTAATTGTGTGGCGTGAGCTTCCACGGAAGGATTCCCTACGCCGCCCAGAATTTGTACGACCTTCACCCCAGGTTTTTTAGGCAAAGGATGGAGTGCATCCACCATGGTTAGCAAGGTAGCGCTCCAGGAAGAAATGCCCAGGATTTCATTGGGACGAATGGAACTTTCAAGGTAATATGCTGCTGCAGCGCCCAAATCACGCTGGATCATTTTTTCATCTTTATCCATGGTGTCTACGACAATTGCATCTCGTAATGCATATTTTTTTACTAAGGTTTCTTCGATTTCAGTGTATACGCCTTTGGGTACATTGATATTTATTCGAATGATGCCTTCTTCTTTTGATTTGCTTAATAACCGGGAGACCGTAGCTTGGGAAAGTTCCAATTGGTGAGCAATTTCAGATTGTCGCATATCCCATTCGTAATACATCCGTGCAACCCGGGCAATGATCCGTAATTCATCAATTCTGAGCATAAGAGTGTCCTTGAATAAAAATGAATAGCTGAATAAATATACAAAATATATTGTCTTGTTATTTCATATTCAGTATTATAACAAAGGATGAATAAAATTTACATATGGGAATAAATATTCAATGAAAATTTCAAGTCAAATAACAAAACTTTCAGATGCGAAAATTCAATGGATGGCTAACAGATCCGTTCAATATCGTCAGGCCATTCTGAAAATGATCTATGAAGGTAAAAGTGGACATACTGGGGGTTCTTTGTCCTGTGTGGATATTTTAAATGTTTTATACAATCACACGATGAATATTACCCCAGAAAATTTTAATGAAATTGACCGTGATCATTATGTGCATAGCAAGGGACACTCTGTAGAAGCGCTTTATGTGGTATTGGCCGATAAGAATTTTTTCAAGAGTGAATTGCTGTCTGATTTTGAAAAGTATTCCTCAAATATGATCGGTCATCCAACACGCTATGTGAACGGAATTGAGCAAAATACCGGGGCATTGGGGCATGGACTATCCATTGCAGTTGGCATGGCACTGGCCGCCAAATTGGATCAAAGGGATAATCGTGTTTTTACCATCATGGGCGATGGTGAACTGACAGAAGGATCAATCTGGGAAGCCTCAGCCAGTGCTGCAAATTTTTCTTTGGATAATTTAACGGCCATCATTGATCGCAATCACTTACAAATCAGTGGTCCTACTGAACAAGTCATGAAGATGGAACCCCTGGAAGAGAAATTTGCCGCCTTTGGGTATGCAGTGCGAAATGTAGATGGAAACGATGTGGCCGAATTAGCCTCGTTATTAAGTTGCGTACCTTTTGAGCCGGGAAAACCTAATCTAATCCTGGCAAATACCGTTAAAGGCAAGGGGATAAGCTATATGGAAAATAACACCTCCTGGCATCACCGCGTTCCCACGGATTCTGAATATCAAATTGCAATCGAGGAACTGGAACAGGCTAAAAAAGTATTGGAGCATAAAAATGGTTGAATCTACATTACAAATTGGAAAAACCAACCTGGATGTCTTTGCTCAGACTTTGTTGGAACTGGCAGAGCAGGATCGTGATATCCTGGTGGTGACGAGTGATTCCCGCGGCTCTGGTCGATTAACCAAATTCGGGGAAACACTCCCGAAACAACTTATTGAGATCGGAATCGCAGAACAAAACATGGTCGGTGTATCTGCGGGTTTAGCTTCCTCTGGTAAAAAAGTGTTTACCGTATCTCCAGCCTGTTTTTTGACTGCTAGAGCCCTGGAGCAGATAAAAAATGATGTTGCTTATTCAGATCATCCTGTAAAAATTATTGGGATCAGTGCCGGGGTCAGTTATGGCTCATTAGGTACTACCCATCATTCCTTGCACGATTTCGCAGTGTTGCAGGCTATTCATAATATTGATATAGTCGTCCCAGCTGATAATTTAGAAACACGGGAAGCCATCCTGGCAGCTGTTGATTATCCCAAACCCTTGTATATTCGTTTTGGGAAAAAAGCCATGCCGATCAACCTTGCAATGGATAGAGAGTTTAAAATTGGCAAAGCCTGCCAATTGACGTCCATTCGAGATACCTATGATGTGGCGCTTATTGCAAATGGAGAAACGGTTTACCCAGCATTGTTAGCCAGCCAAATCCTTGCGGAAAAGAATATTACCAGTTGCGTTCTGAGTCTACACACGATTCGTCCATTTGATGAAGAAGCTGTTCGAAATGCTGCCCTTAAATCAAAGTGTTTACTCAGTGTTGAGGAGCATAGTGTTAATGGGGGATTGGGAAGCCGGATCGCCAGTTTACTGATGCAATCTGGTATCTGCACTCCTTTTAAAATTATCGGCATACCAGATGAGCATTCAGTTACCGGAAGTCAGGTGGAAATTTTTAATTATTATGGAATCTCTCCACAAGGGCTTGCCAATCAAACCCTGACCCTTCTTGAGGAATCCAGAAAATGATTGATCCTCGTAAATTATTCCTTGCCATAGATCAAAGTACATCTGCTACGAAAGCCATGCTATTTTCTGTGGACGGACGGTTGGTGGATCAAAAAGCAATCTCTCATCGTCAGATTTACCCAAAACCTGGTTGGGTTGAACATAATGCTGACGAAATATTTAAAAATGTTCAATCTGTTATCAGTAATTTACTTGAATGCCATTCTGATCGATGGAACAATTTGCTGGCATTAAGTATCACCAATCAAAGGGAGACATTTGTCATTTTCGATCGGGAAACTGGGTTGCCCTTATGCAACGCTATTGTTTGGCAATGTCGGCGCGGAGATGAAATTTGCAAGAAATTGGTTGAATCGGGTAAAGAAGAAATTGTCCGTTCCTTAACGGGGCTAAGAATCGACACCTATTTTCCAGCAAGCAAACTGCGCTGGTTATTAAATGAAAAACCAGAACTGGCTGCTCGATTAAAAGATGGATCGGCATTATTCGGGACGATCGATACCTATCTGATATATCGCTTGACCGGGTGCAAGGTTTATGCTACTGACCATACCAATGCATCCAGAACTTTACTTTATGACATCAACAAGCTGGTCTGGAGTGAAGAATTATGTGATTTATTTGGCATCTCGTTCTCTGCTTTACCTGAAATTCGCGAGAGCATGGCCTGGTTTGGTGATACCGACCTTGTGGGCTGCCTCAATCGGCGGATCCCAATCTACGGAGTCATGGGGGATTCGCAAGCTGCCCTTTTTGCACAACGCTGTTACGAGTTGGGTTCTGCAAAAGTAACTTTTGGTACAGGTTCATCCATTCTTTTGAATATTGGGCAGGAAGTGCGGCTCTCAAAACAAGGCATTGTGACTGCGCTTGGATGGGTTGTGAATGGGCAGCCAACTTATGCTTTTGAAGGAATTATCAATTATACCGGTGCAACGATTTCCTGGTTGAGGGATCAATTAGGGCTGATTACTGATCCGGCCGAGACTGAAAAGCTGGCCTTATCTGTGCCCGATAATGGTGGAGTCTATTTTGTACCGGCTTTTGTGGGGTTGAGTGCCCCTTATTGGCGTGCAGATGCCCATGCAGCAATTTTGGGTATGTCCCCCGATACCAATCGCGCCCATATTGTCAGGGCAGCTCTGGAATCCATAGCATATTTGGTCACTGATGTACTAAAGTCCATGGCTTCTGACGAAGGGATTGAGCTCGACACAATTTATGCTGACGGAGGAGCGGTACGTAATTCCTTCTTAATGCAATTTGTGGCTGATTTAAATCAACTTACCGTTCGGGCTTCGCAGGCACCTGAATTATCTGCATTGGGGGCAGTCTATAGTGGTTTCCTCGGATTGAATATCTATTCGTCTTTGGAAGCATTACAAAATTTACCTTATCGATATGATGAGTTTTCTCCAATAGTAGATTCTTCTCATTCAAAAAAACTATTCGCAGGCTGGAAGGCAGCAGTACAACAAATTTTGTATCAACCCAAATAAGGAAAAAGGTATGAAACAAAAAATAGTCACAGTAATTGTTGCGCTAATCGTTCTTATAGCTGTAGTACTCATGGGACGTTTTGGGTTTACCGTAGTAAAAATTGAAGATGTCCAAAAAGCAGTTGAAAGCGAAACTTTTGATCCAGTTGCTTATTTAGACAGCATTTGGACCTCTGACCTTTTACCCGCATTTGATGAAAAATCAGTTGAATTATCAAGAATATTGACGGAAATTGAACCGGATGCGGATGGAACCACGCCAAAAGATACCTTGACGATCATCGCAAAAAAATATGGTTTGATCACGGTCGGTGAGGCTCATGTATACATGGTGAAAGGCAGTGGAAAAGTTGTCAGTGTAAATACCGATTCAAGTTTGGGCACTGCAGAAATTGTACTGGATGATTATGCTGGTCCAATTAAAGTCCTTCTATATATCGGCACACGTATCCCCAGTGATGAGACATCTGTTCGCGATGCCGTTGGATTTATCAGTTTTGGCGATTTCAAGGAACAGACAGAGTATGGCAAAGTTGGATCTGAAATCAACAAGCGGATTCTTAGTCAAACCTTAAATGAATTGGATGTGGAAAATTTAGTTGGCAAAACCATCTCCTTCCAAGGCGCTTTCAACATCCGGACATTTAATCTGATTCAAATTGACTTAAAAGAAATCAAAATCGTCCCTGTTCAGATCACAGTGGGAGAATAATCTATGGCAGAACCAACTCCCGTTCATGACTCAAAGGTAAATCCAACCACAGATGATGATTTGGGGGAAATCATCTTAACGACGGAAAGTATTACTAAGATTTTTCCGGGAACTGTCGCATTGGATGAGGTATCCTTTAAAGTTCACAAGGGCAAAGTCAATGTTCTGATCGGCGAAAATGGGGCTGGTAAATCCACCCTGATGAAAATTCTGGCAGGCGTTGAACAGCCCAGTAAAGGAAAGATCCTGCTGGATGGAAATGAAATCCATTTACATTCTCCCCTGGATGCAACTCGTTTGGGTATTGGGATTATTTATCAGGAACTCAACTTATGCGGGAACTTGAGTGTTCGGGACAATATTTTTCTTGCTCAAGAAGTTGTTCAGAATGGTTTGATTGAACAGAAAGTAGAAAAAAGGCGTGCTGAAGAATTAATAAAACGATTGGAGCAGGACATTTCTTCCACTGCATTAGTTGGAGATTTGCGAATTGGTCAGCAGCAAATTGTTGAAATTGCCAAAGCCTTGGTTCAGGATGTACGGATTTTAATCATGGATGAGCCAACCTCAGCTTTAAGTGCTGCTGAAGTGGAAGTTCTCTTCCGTGTTATTCGGGAGCTCAAAGCACAAGGGGTGGCCATCATTTATATTTCTCACAAACTGGAAGAGTTGCTTCAAATTGGCGATTACATCACGGTCTTGCGGGATGGACGAAAAGTCGCGGAAGAAGAAGCATCCAAGGTGGATGTCTACTGGCTGATCATGAACATGGTTGGGCGTAATCCTGGTGCTTTATTTCCCCGTGAAGAAAGGGAATCTGGCCAGGTGCTGCTAAAGGTAGAGGATTTAACCTTACCGCGAGCTGGTGGCGGGTATATTTTGGATCATATTTCCTTTGAGCTGAGAGAAGGGGAGATTCTAGGATTTTATGGTCTCATGGGTGCAGGACGGTCCGATCTTCTGGACTGTCTGGCCGGCGCACGACCACAGGCGGCTGGAAAAATTTGGCTAAACCAGGAATTAATTACCACCAATACAGTGACTGATCGTATCAAAGCTGGATTCGTGCTTGTCCCCGAAGATCGTCAGCGATATGGACTGGTACAGACCTTGTCTGTTATGGATAACATGCTGCTGGCCAGTCTAAAAAAATACCTGGGTAAAATATTCTTGGTCCATAAAAAAGAGAAAAAAGCAGCAGATGAACAGGTAAAAAGTTTATCCATTCGTGTAGCTAATATTAATCAACCCATTACATCCCTCAGTGGAGGGAATCAACAAAAGGTGGTAGTAGCAAAAGGGTTGTTAACAAATCCAAAAGTGCTCCTGCTGGATGAACCGACTCGTGGGATTGATGTTGGTGCAAAAACAGAAATATTTGAATTAATGAATCGATTGGCTTCCCAAAAATATGGCGTGATTTTTGTTTCATCAGAGTTAAAGGAAATATTTGCCATGTCAGATCGGATTTTGGTAATGTCAAAAGGTGCAGTCACTGGAGAATTCACCCATAGCGAAGCTACTGAAGAAAAATTAGTTGAAGCTTCAGCCGTTGGCCACGGCATATCAAACGGAGGCAAGCATAATGGAATCAAATAATAATCAAAAATCAACACAGCTTCAAAAAGGCAAGAAAATTACAAAGACAGATATCCAGCAATTTCTGTTACGGGGTAGGGCATTCATTGCTTTGATCCTTGTGCTGCTGGTGTTCACTTCCTTGTCCCCCCAATTTTTAAGCACTGGCAATTTGGTCATTATGTCCAAACATGTTGCCATCAACGCTCTCTTAGCCATCGGTGTAACTTTTGTCATCCTGACAGGCGGTATTGATCTATCCGTCGGATCCATTGTGGGTATGACTGCCATGATCGCAGGTGGATTGATCAATGAAGGAATTCAGATTCCGCAACTCGGTATTATTGTTTACCCTCATACCTGGATGATTATTCTTATTTCTTTGGCTGTCGGCACATTGATGGGTGCGATAAGCGGGTTCATCATAACCCGATTCAATGTAGCTCCATTTATTGCGACTCTGGGTATGTTATATGTAGCACGTGGAATTGCAGGGCTGCGTAATAATGGGTACACCTTTCCCAATCTCATTGGGCGGCCTGAATATGGCAATACAGGATTTGAAGTCCTTGGAGCAGGCAGCTTTTTAGGTATCAATTATTCCATCTGGCTTATGGTACTGTTTGCGGTAGTGGCCTATATTGTTACCAGCCGGTTGCCATTAGGACGCCATATCTTTGCTCTTGGAGGCAATGAACGTGCAGCCGAGCTTTCGGGTGTTCGTGTCAATCGCACAAAAGTTATTGTTTACAGTATCAGCGGATTTTGTGCAGCAATGGTTGGTCTGATTATCGCCTCGCAATTGGTGGCGGCGCATCCGGCGACAGGTGACTCCTTTGAACTCAATGCCATCGCTGCAGTTGTACTTGGCGGGACTTCGTTAGCAGGTGGAAGAGGCAGCATTGGCGGAACACTAATTGGGGCGTTTGTTATTGGTGTCTTGGGAGATGGCCTGGTGATGATGGGTGTTTCATCCTTCTGGCAGAATGTGATCAAGGGTGCTGTGATTGTATTGGCAGTCATTATTGATCAGGTGCAGGCACGGATGCAAGAACGCATCGCACTTCAGAAGCAACAGGAAATGAAGTAGTTTTTTGGATTACAGCAATACCTTCTAAAAGAAGTTGCATGACGAAAGAAGAGATTTGTGTTTTTACCAAGATCAAATCAGTTTATTCAAATTTTGATTCATCAACAAGTAAAAAGGAGAATATAATGTCGAAAAAGAAGTTCATGTTTCTACTGAGTATGATTGCCATTTTTTGTATGGTAATCAGTGCTTGTAAACCAGCTCCCGCAGCAGAAGCTCCCGTTGCCGCTGCCGAAGGTGGATTGATTTGTGTGATCGTTCCGCCTGTTGAAAATCCTTTCTTTGGAACGCAGCAAGAAATTGCAGCTGCCAAAGCTGAGGAAATGGGTTACAAGGCATTGAAGCTTGTCCATGATGATGATGCCAACAAGCAAAGCGAACTGATTGATAGTTGTATTGCTCAAAAAGCAGTCGCCATTATTTTGGATAATGCCGGCGCAGACGCAAGTGTTGCCGCTGTGCAGAAAGCCAAAGATGCTGGCATCCCGACCTTCCTGATTGATCGCGAGATCACCAAAGAAGGCGTGGCAGTTTCCCAGATTGTATCCAACAACTATCAGGGCGCTACCATTTTGGCTGAGTATTTTGCTGAACTGATGGGTGAAGAAGGCGGTTACATTGAACTGACCGGTAAAGACACCGACACAAACGCACATGTTCGTTCCGATGGCTATCATGAAGTTCTCGATGCCATGTCTGGCATGACCATGCTTGCCCAACAGACCGCTAACTGGAGCCAAACTGAAGGTTTCAGCGTCATGGAAAGCTTGCTCCAGGCTCATCCGGATGTCAAGGGTGTGATCTGCGGTAACGACACCATGGCTCTTGGCGCCCAGGCTGCTTTATTAGCCGCTGGCCGGACCGATGTCATCGTGGTTGGTTTTGATGGCTCTGATGATGTCAATGCCTCCATTCTGAAAGGCGAAATTGATGCTGGTGCATTACAGCCCGTTGCTGAATTGGCTACCCAGGCAGTTCTCCAGGCTGATGCCTTCATCAAAACCGGTTCCACCGGCAAACCAGAAAAACAATCCATTGATATGGTTCTGTTGACCCCTGAGAATGCTTGCCATTATACCGGCTTTGCCCCGAATGGAAAAACCGAACCTTGCGTTGTGGCAGCCCCCGCTGCAGCAGTTGCTGGTGGTTTGATGTGTGTGATTGTTCCGCCCGTTGAAAATCCTTTCTTTGGAACGCAGCAAGAAATTGCAGCTGCCAAGGCTGAGGAAATGGGTTATAAAGCACTAAAGCTTGTCCATGATGACGATGCCAACAAGCAAAGCGAACTGATTGATAGCTGTATTGCTCAAAAAGCAGTCGCCATTATTCTGGATAATGCCGGCGCTGATGCGAGTGTTGCCGCTGTACAAAAAGCCAAAGATGCCGGTATCCC
>DHVR01000010.1 GCA_002412765.1 Leptolinea sp. UBA5203
TGTCCTCTATATTTTAATCATACTAGTGACACATTCAGAATTGTGTCTGCGAAGGAGCGCTTTTCAGCGACTGGCCTGTACCCCACAGGGGTAGGCAATCTCCCTGTATGTCGGATTTACCTTCAAATTGGTTTCGGTGTCTGTTTGTTTCTTCGGAGGAGGGCGCTTTTTGCCCGCCGTAGTGCATGCCCATTTGGGTACAATCTCCCGACCGACGTAGGGGCGAACGGCCGTTCTCACCATAAGCATTAGCTTAAGAAGTAAATTTATATAATAGCATCAATACCCGATAATGACCTGTAGGGGTAGGTTTTTGTAAGCAACTGTGATGGACTTGGCTTGAAAAACCTACCCCGTTTTTGCTGGTTCAAAGATCGTAAATAACTAGGTTAGCTAGATGGACTTGGATGATTCGGCTTGTATATTGGTACATATGGCCCCCCTCCCCCCCCGACCTCGGGGGGTGTTTGGCATGTGGTCAGTTAATGTTTCCCATCCTTACCTGCCAGGTCTGGCACAAATACAAAGCATCTGGGTTATAAGACCTGGCAGGTTTTTGTAAGCAACTGTGATGGCCTTGGATGATTTGTCACATATTTCTTAAATTGATGCACATGGGGCGAACGGTGGTTGCACAACCTGTTACCTATGTTGCTGTATGCAGCACGTTCGCCCCTACGATGAATGGATACAGCAATAGCCTTCGAAAATCGCTTTAATAAAAAGAGGTTGGAGCCGCAATCCTGCACTCCAACCTCTTTTTTATTTCATGCTTCATCTTTGTGGATCAGCTTCTTCTTCTGTTCGTGGGAATATTTCTTGATCTGTCGTTCTCGCTTCAGAGCGGTGGATATATCAGGCTGCTCTTCCACATACAACAAGCGTACTGGCCCCCGCTGACGGGTATAGCGGGCGCCCTGGCCTTTATTATGAACCAATACTCGCCGATCAGGATCGGTAGACCATCCTGTATAATACGTCCCGTCCACACATTCCACGATGTAACAAAAATAGGCTGTCATTTCTATTTTTTCTTGCTAAATCTACCCATTCCAAACAATTGAGCAAACATATCTTTTGCGGAGGGCATTTCCACTTTGGCTTTTGTCACATTCCAATCATTATCTATTCGTCTGGAAAGCCAGAGCAAGCGCTCATCCCGCGCCTTATCCAAAGAGGTTTTCAGCGTCTCGAAATCACTTTCCTTCATGGCATCCCGCAGGTCTAGCAATTCTTGAATATAAAGATCCAACTGTCGAATATTGTTTTCCCGATTTTGAATCAGGGTTTCGCCCATGCGGGTCTTATCATCATAATTAAGCACGGGCAGGGTAGCATGGTAAAAATGATTTCCAGCAATTTTCCGGCTCTCCAGCCAGCCCGGTTGTTTGCTCATGCTGTTCAGTAAGGCGACCGCCATCAATTGCGGTAGAACATGACTGCCGGAAGCCAAGCCATCTGATTCCAGGACATCGGTGTACAGCGGGGATGCCCCCAGCATACCGGACAGATTGGTGGCTACGGAAAGTGCATCGGCTTCAGTGTGTAGCGGGGCGGAAATCATCATTAAGCTGTTCTTAAACATGTCCTTATGGGCAGCAGCGGGACCGGAGGCATAGGTACTGAACAAGCTGGCGTTTAAGGTCGGCATCATGGAGACATAATGCAGCGTTTTGGGCAAATTCTTTTCCACCCAATCCAGGGTGGCTTGCTTTATCGGCGAAGTATCCAGAATGACGGTGTCAGGCCGCAAATCATTCTTCACCAAATCCAGGGTTTCAATGACCTGATCTACGGGAATCGCCAGCAGTAAAATATCGGTACCTTCCACGGCTTTGAAAAGATTCCGTTCCAGAATATCCACAGCGCCCATTTTCTTAGCTTCCTGAGCGTTTTCCTGACTTAGATCATGTCCCACGCGGGTAATCTGCTTGGTCTCATCACTTAAGGCCAAACCAATGGATGCACCAATTTTCCCCAATCCGATGATTGATAATTGAACGGTCATAAAGATCCTCCAGTTAATAGCATAAGAAAGAATTTAATCAAGGGCTGCATATACATACCGACGATATCCACGCCCACTCTTGGTAGAGCAAACAGCAAAACCAATAGAATCATGGGGCCATAGGGACGAATTATTGCAAACCATTCTCCAACAACTCCCGGTAAAAAGGCTTCAATGACTTTTTCCCCGTCCAAAGGTGCCAGAGGAATCAGATTGAAAACCATCAGCAATAAATTGATTACTAAAAAATCAAATAGGAATTCAAACAAGCTTGGAAACACATTTCCCGAAGGAGCGTAAGGAACCAACCCAAGGCGCAGTGGGATGGCAGCCAGACAAGCCAGTAAAAAGTTGGATAAAGGTCCCGCCAGAGAAACCCACATCATTGCAAAACGGGATTTCTGCCTTAAAACGGTCGGATTAATCGGTACCGGTTTCGCCCAACCAAATCCAGCCACAATTAATAAAATCGATCCCATGATATCCAGGTGAGCCAAGGGGTTCAAGGTCAAACGGCCGTTCTCTTTGGCTGTATCGTCTCCATAGGCGGTTGCAACAAAGGCATGAGAAAATTCATGAACCGTAAAAGCGATAATTAATGTCAAAATGCGGGAAATGATAGTTGGTAAACCCAAATTTAGCATAGTGAGCGGCATCCTTGTTAGCTGTCCTGTCCGGTTTTGAGAATTAAATGGGAAGGACGACTATTTTTGATTATAACATGTGGATGGTATAATCGAAATGTGTTGAGCGACCTGGAACTGAATGACGTCATCCAAATGCGCAAACCTCATCCCTGCGGTAGTACGCAATGGCTGGTGGTTCGTTTGGGTGCGGATATCGGTTTATCGTGTCTAAAATGCCAGCATCGGGTTTTAATGACCAGAAGAGAGCTGCAAAAAAAAATGAAAGCAATCGAAAAGCAAGGTAAAAATGATACATCATCAACCTGATATTCCACACATCGTGTTCCTGTTTTCAGATACCGGTGGGGGACACCGCAGTGCGACTGAAGCCATCATTGAAGCCATCGATACGTTCTACCCCAAGACAGTCACCACCGATATGGTGGATATTTTTCGCGAATACTTTCCCCCGCCCCTGCATCTCGCCCCGGAAATTTATCCGCCCTTATCTCGCTTGCCCAATGTTTGGGGCCTTGGGTATCGCGTCAGCGATGGCCGCTACAGAACCCAATTTTTGGACCAGGCTTTTTGGCCCTACATTCGACGTTCCATCTATCGCCTGATCGAAGAAAATCCGTGTGATTTACTGGTTTCTGTGCATCCCTTGATCAATGCCCCCATGCTGCGCGGACTCCGCAAGTTTTCGTGTCCATACATCACCGTGGTAACGGATATGGTAACCACACATTCAGCCTGGTATAACGTTAAAGCGGATACCATCATCGTCCCAACGGAGATCGCACGACAAACGGCCTTGAATAATGCCATTCAACCGGATCAGGTCAAAGTGATTGGTTTGCCTGTAGCCCAGCGCTTTTGTATTCCTGGCGGTAATAAACCGGAACTAAAGGAAGCCCTGGCCTGGCCAACGGATCAGCCTGCGATTCTATTGGTTGGCGGCGGCGAAGGCATGGGCCCATTGGAAGAAGTTGCCCGCGCAATTAATGAAGCCAAACTACCTGCCAGTTTGATCATCATCACCGGTCGAAATCGCAAGTTGAAGAACACGCTGGAAAACATGCAATGGAATATGCCAACGTATGTCTACGGTTTTGTACACAACATGCCCGATTTCATGCGCGCCTCAGATGTCATCATCACCAAAGCGGGTCCGGGAACAATTAGCGAGGCCTTCATTGCCGGCTTGCCCATCATTCTGTACAGCCGCCTGCCTGGACAAGAAGAGGGTAATGTGACGTATGTTGTGGATAAAGGTGCCGGGGTCTGGGCACCCCAACCCGAACAGGTACGAGAAACCCTGAAGGATTGGATTTACCATCCGGAGCATATGCAAAAAGTCGCACAAGTCTCAACCAGTTTGGCTCGTCCCAATGCCGCAAAAGATATTGCCACTTTATTGTTGGAAAAAGTCTTACAGCCTAATCCGGATAACCTTCCCTCCGAACCAATCGCTGAATAAATTGCTGCTGAAATGAATTAAAATAACGGATCCCGAAATGAGCGAGGTCCGTTATATTTTTTATTTCAATCCCAGCTACTTTTTACTACTCGAGAACACGCTGGTACATGCGCAGACAAGCTTCCCCACACGCCTGCCAGGAAAAAAGCTGTTCATTAATCGCAGCAGCCGAAGATAACTTCTCTCGATCATCTTCTGACATCTGTAAAGCCACGCGTATGGCGGTATCCAAACCATCCAGCCCATCGGGAATCCAGATGGCCGCGCCTTTAGCCATATCCAATGCACTGCCATAAGGATAAGCAATCACTGGACAGGCATAACTCATAGCGACGCGAAGGATGGCGGATGTCATGTAATGCTTGGCATCATTAATGATAAAATCCGAAGCACAAACGAATTGATGAAATAATGCCGGCGAAATGACCCCCGGATGGATCCTGATCCGAGAATCCAACGCATCAGGCAAGTATTTCTCCACGCCTGCCCCGGCAACCAGGAGAAGATCCTCATGTCCAGCCTGTTTCATAAATGCAACTACGCTTGCCCTGGCATTTCGCATGGGTCTGGCCGTTCCAAGGTAAGAGAAAATTTTTCCTGAACAAGAAAAACCAAGGGCTTTCAATGCCTCTGCTCGTGAAATCGGCGGTCCATAAAGTCCACGGTAACTCCCTAAGGAAGCCGTCACGTGGATTTTTTCTGAGCCATAGAGGTCCTGTACCGGCCGATAACAGCTCTCTCCATGCAACAGCACACCGGAGGCCAGTTGGTAAAATCTCTCGTGCAATGTAAAATCAGCGGCGTAATTATATCCTTGGGCATGATGAGAGAGGGTGTCGTGTACTTCCCACACCAGCGGAACACCAGTTTTGCGGAGTGCACCTTCCCACTGATCCAGCCGGTACTGAGTCCACTTTTGCACAAAAGCGTGAGGGATGATTTTTTGCAGGGGTTCCCGGCGAACCCTGAAATTAAAAACCCCTGCCGGCCAATGTAAATGAACCACATCCAGGTTCATTTTTTGCCATGTTAGGGGATTGCGCGCTTGCCATGGCAGCAGTCCTATAATTTGCACCCCCATACTTTGAATAGCTTCCGCCTGCCAAAACAAAATTGGATTTGCAGTCAGCAGCCATTCGGATTGCATATAAGGATCAGGGCACATTCCAATGCGAAGCAATTCTATTCCTTCCTCCTATTTAAAGAAGATGCGTTTCAGCCGATGGATGACCCTCTGGATCAGCAGCAAAGCTTTGATTTTCAAGATTTCTTCCCGTGGATACAGGCGATATCCGGTATGTTTAGCATCTTCTTGCTGTAAAAACAGCGGCTGATGTACGATTGTCTCCATCGATATGCCAGGATATTCTCCAGACCATACCTGGATTAATGCCAGCTCATCCGCCAGCTTCGTCGCAGAAATCTTCTGCCTGCCTGAAAGCGTTGCATGAAAATAATGTTCCACGAAGGAATTTGGCGCAGTAAGTATCTCATATCCTGCATGATGCATACGCAAACATAAATCAATATCTGCACAATAGAATTGGTAGCGTCGCTCTTCAAACCAACCTACTTCCTCGACGGCAGAACGAACAAACAAGCCGTGGTTAACAAATGGGAGGTTGCCTACAGTTCGGCTTACCATATAGGCCTTATCATCCGGCCAATTATTACGCCAGTAAAACGCAGCAGCACCTATTTTTTTACCTTGGGATCGTGCTTGCTCGACCACCGCGATGCCGTTCATAATGGCATGAGGAATTAATAGACTGTCATCGCTGATCATACAAATATAATCCCCCTGAGCCGACTTAAAAACCAGGTTCATGAAATAGCCCCAGCTTCGCCGAGGAACTGGCTTCCCATGAAAAGTCCCATGATTGTGTTGAACAATAGTGAGAATATCTTTTTGCTTGAATAACCAGGCTAGGGACCCATCTATGGAACCGCCATCCACCACCAGAATTTCATAGGGAACCCGGATGTCGTTTTCACGAATACTGCGTATGGCTGCCTTTAAAAAGGGCAACCGATTATAGGATCCCAGAACAACACTGAGCACTACTTTCATATCCCTTTTCTACCTAAACCCGAATTTGACAATCAAATCGGCTAATAAAAATTCAATCCTTTGTTCATGCAACATCAACAATGTTCTTACTCCTTTCAAACTTCCACAGCGCCACCCAGGATATGAACACATAAAAAGTGTAGAGGAAGGAAAGCACAATTTCATCCAACCCATGTCTCCAGGAACCTGACCTAATTAAATTATTGATCAAGGCACGCCAGGTATCTATGAGCATGCGCAGGAAGTTAAACCTTATTCCCATGCCATATTTCGCTTCTCCTTCATGCAGCAGATAGCGAAAGTGCTTTTTAATAAATTCTGTATAACCCTCAACCCAATAATGATTAATATAAAGTCCCGGTTCAGCGATTATTTGCCGTACCATCCCGTCTTTCAATACAAATCCATGGTGAACGACCTGAGGAAAATCAACTCGATCTTTATGAATGAGGCGCGTTACACTTTGGATTCCACCCCATATTGTGCCATGAAGGGGCTTATGGCGAAAATAATTCTTGCGAGGAATACAGATCTCGCCTATATTATGTTGTCTGGCAATCAGCTCAATAATTTTTGGTAAAAGTGCCGGTTCAAATACTTCATCCGGGTCTAAAACAAAAATCCAATCATTCTTACTGATTTGCCGATAAATGGGATAGATCTTTTCAACGATGGGTATCTTCTCATGTGTAAGGACTTCTGTTGCATAGCGGTGAGCTATCTCAAGGGTATTGTCGGTTGAGCCTAAATCGAGGACTACAATCTGATTGCAAAAGGATAGACTCTGCAAACAACTTTGTAAATATATACCCTCATTATAAGTAACGATGATTGCGCTAAATTGCAATGGCTCGATGGCCATGAAGCATCTCCAATCCTATAATCTCAATTGCTGGCATTCCAAATATTTTTTACGGCATGGAAGTTGTCTGCCAATGAAAGACAGGGGCGAGTTCCCCGCGGATGGGTGCAGACATATAAGCCCGATTAGCCAGACCATTCGCCTCAACCGTGATGGGAATTCGAATGCCGGACTCCGGTAAACAGGTCCGTCGATTATACTCTTCAGCAAGCACACGAAGTTCGTAATCTTTGGGTGCCAACAGATCACGAGGTATCGTCACTCTGGAGAGATAGCGGCCCTTTTTCACCAGCAACGTCTCCTCGGATAACTCATCATGATAGCTGCGAAATAATAGAATCTCGTTTTTTCCCACCAAATCAATAAAAACTCGCAATCCGACGGTATCTTGAAATACTTCGTATTGAATTTCTATCTCAAGTTCAAATCCATTCATCACGATCGTATTGGCGATGGGTTTTGAGTTTTGCATAATGGTTATACTTTCATAACGAATCACACGGTCCGTTGAAAATCGTTCAATTTGCGATTGGATACTGAAATTCAACTCTTCTGCAACAGTGGATTGCTGCAAGTAATGATCGATGGCCTCCGAGGTCTTGCCATCAAAGGACAGGCTACCATGATCCAGAACAATGGTTCGGGGACAAAGTTGTGAGATGGCATTCATATTATGGCTGACAAACAAAACGGTGCGCCCATCTTTCGAAACATCGCCCATTTTTCCGAGACACATTTTTTGGAAGGCATAGTCTCCCACAGCCAGCACTTCATCCACCAGTAAAATTTCTGGCTGTAAGAAGGCAGCAACGGAGAAGGCCAATCGAAATTGCATCCCGGTGGAATACCGTTTAACTGGCACATCCAAAAATTGTTCCACCCCGGAAAAGGCTATGATTTCATCAAATTTCTGGTCGATTTCTTTTCTTCGCATGCCCAGGACCGCGCCATTCACATAAACATTTTCCCTGCCGGTTAGCTCCAAATGAAAACCGGTGCCCACTTCCAGCATGGCACCCACACTGCCACTGGTTATAGCAAATCCGCTGGATGGTTTCGTTATCCGGGAGAGGATCTTCAACAATGTACTCTTCCCTGCCCCGTTGCGTCCGATAATGCCGATTATTTCCCCTTTTTGAACATCAAAACTGACATCATCCAGGGCATTAATCGTGTCAATAGTTGTGCGTGGTTGGGATGATCGGGGATTAACCCAATGAAGCATTTTCTTTGCGGTATCAGAGAGTGAATCACGCATCGTGTGATATGCCACACGCTGGTGGTCAATTGGATATTGTTTTATGATGTTTTGGGCTTTAATGGCAAGAGGACTCATAGCACATCCGCAAATTTATCTTCCATGGTCTTGAAATACTGCACTCCACCCAGTAAAAGCAAGATGACAATTAGGATGGAGAGGCAAATTGTGGTCATATCTCCACCGTTTAAGCCCAATAATGCCCATCGAAAACCTTCAATCACGCCGACCATGGGATTCAAGCCGTACAGCCATTTCCATTCTAAAGGGATTAGCGTACTCGAATAAGCAATCGGCGAGGCGTACATCCACACCTGGGTGATAAAAGGCACCATGTAGCGCACATCTCGATATCGTACATTGATGGCAGACAGCCAAAAACCGACCGATAATGCGGCAAGGATGGCAAAAAGAATAAGAATTGGGATTAAGAGCAGGCGTAAGGTGAACGGAACCTGATAAGCCAGCATTAGAATGATAAGGATAGCGAAGGAAAATATAAAATCAACCAATCCGACTATTATCGATGAGAGCGGCAGGATAAGCCGAGGAAAATACACTTTTGAAATGATCCGTTCATTCCCAACCAGACTATTGCTGGAAGCGCTGAACGCGAAAGAGAATAGCTGCCAGGGAAGCAGTGCAGCGAAAGTGTAAATTGGATACGGCACCCCCTCGGATGGCAGTTTGGCCAATTGACCAAAAATCACACTGAAGATGATCATTGTCATCAGAGGCTGCAGAATCGCCCAGGCTATCCCCAGGTAAGTTTGCTTATAGCGGACTTTAACGTCCCGCCAGGCTAAAAGAATCAATAACTCCCGATACTGCCATAATTCCTTAAAATCCGAAAAGAAAGACTTGCGACCTGATTGAATGACATGCAATTCATCCAGACCGGAAAATTCTTTTTTTGCAGCAAGTATTTCAACAGAATCCATCTTTTTCTCGAGAGGTCGCCATAATTATGTTTCTACAAAAAACATTAGATCGATTCATGACGCTGTTGGTTTGTGCTGTTCCTGACCAACCCATCCTTCAGGATAAGAATGCAAATGGAGATGGTTTTCAAAGATATTTGGTAGAAGGTTCAGAGCAATCAGATACAATGCACATAATTCAAGTTTAATGATAATAGGATTTCAACCAAATAATGGGAGTTGCTTGGATTTGTCTGAAGGCTCGGCTGGTTCTTCTTGGATTGCAGTTTTTGCCAGGGCGTCTTTTTCCAATTTCTCTTTTACTTTACTGATCCAATGCGGTAAGCGGGAAAAATCCTGTTCAATGGTTTTACGCAGAGGCGGTTGGTGCAAAGCTGCTGCCGGGTGAAACATGGGGATAATCAAACGTCCATCGATCCATTTGGGACGTCCATGAATCTCACTGATACGCACATTGGAGAAATATCGGGCCATGGAAAAACGGCCCAAAGTCACGATAATCACTGGATTGATGGCTGCAATTTGCCTGTCCAGATATCCAGCACAGGCTTCCAACTCTTCGGGCAAAGGATCCCTATTATCTGGCGGACGGCATTTAACCACATTGGTGATAAAAACAGCGCTGCGCTCATAACCGGCTGCACTGAGCATCTCCGTTAAAAATTTTCCCGCTGCCCCCACAAAAGGCAACCCGCTTTCATTTTCATTATGTCCGGGTCCTTCCCCAATGAAGAGAATCTCCGCCTGGGAGGGACCGGTGCCGGGTACGGCATTTTTTCTGGTTTTGCTCAAATTACATCGCTCGCAAATTTTCACTTGTGAAGTTACTTCCTGCAAAATTTCATCTGCATTCATTCGATACCCTCCACTTTCATCTGGGAATTATTGCTGAGCACACTTTGCCAAACCTCTGGTTTAATCTCATCCAAATTCATCAACAAGGCGTCTTCACGATTATCACTATAATATTTCTTTCTGACGCCTACTTCAACAAATCCAGCCGAACGATACAAAGCCAGTGCGGCTTCATTACTGCGGCGAACTTCCAATAAGGAACATCTTGCGCCTTCATCATACGCATCCAATAAAGCATGCGCCAGCAACACTTTGCCAATGCCATGCCGTCGATATTGCTCATGCAGGGCAATGGTCGCAATGTGGGCTTCATCCAGAATCAACCAGATGATCATGGATGCAATCAATGGCTGGTTTTCTACATTGGGCAAATCAACAACCCAGGTGCGAGCCATGGGGTTGGTTAATTCATTTTCAAAAGCCCGCTGCGGCCACGGTAATGAAAACGCTTTTTGATCCAGATCCGTGACCGCTAGAACATCCGCAATCCCCATCGCACGAATGCGGATATCTCCTAAAATTCTTGGCTGCATCATACCACCGGTTCAGGTCCAATGACCTGTAAATAGATGGGGCCGAGGTTATTCACGTCCGAACGATCCCCTTTCTTCCAGCGCTGCCAGGCCATTTCCGCCAAATAGGTTGGATATCGGTAGGTCAATGCCGGAGAAATCAGTTGGGCTTGTTTACATTCACTCTTAATTTTGTCGCGGTCCTCAGTTATCAGTTCGCCGCAAACCAGGCAGGGTTGTTGTAAAACATCCGGGATTTCGGCACTGGCAATGACAATGATTTCACTATCCGCTTTCCATCCCTTTCGCTCGCCTGTGTACCATTGGAAAGCATATTTTCCCCGACCGGCTTGTAAGAAAGCGGCCATGCGTCGTTCCGGCTGTGTGGGAATGGCGTGGGCATAGATTTCCAAGGTTGGAATTCCAATCACCGGTATGCCCAAAGCGATGGAAAGACCTTTTACCACAGCCAGTCCAATGCGTAAGCCGGTGAAGGAACCAGGCCCCAAGGCAACACCCAAACAGGTGAGATCCTCCACATGGACTTCACTTTGAGCCAGCATGCGCACGATCGCCGGGGATAATTCCACCGTATGATGATTTTTGGTATACCAGGAGGATTGCGCAATGATTTGTTGC
This sequence comes from Leptolinea sp. UBA5203, assembly GCA_002412765.1. Lineage (GTDB taxonomy): Bacteria > Chloroflexota > Anaerolineae > Anaerolineales > Anaerolineaceae > UBA5203. The sequence goes on from DHVR01000010.1 coordinate 11,253, forward strand.
CCATCCATCAAAGCCAAACCGATCACTTTCGTTGAGGTGTCTACCGCTAATAACATGCTTATCCTCCGAATGCTGATCGACGGAAGGTCGTCAGTAAATCTTCATAATGTTTTCCGGTTGCGTGGAACATAAACTTTCGTTTTTCTTCATCCACCCAATTGATTTCCACCCAAATATTGTCTGCGGGCAGCACATCCCGGATTTTATCCGGCCATTCCACAACCATAGCCCCTTGTTCCTGCATCATTTCTAGATCCAAATCCCAGGCTTCTGCAGAACTTAAGAGGCGATAACAATCCAGATGATGTAAAACCACCCCCACCGGATTGCGGTAGTTATTCACAATCACGTAAGTCGGGCTGGAAACGCCGTCCACGGAGCCCCACCCCTGTGCCAGCCCCTGCACAAAAGTGGTCTTCCCGGCGCCCATTTCCCCGGATAAACAAAGCAGATCGCCTACATTCAGAAGACTGCCCAGCCTTAATCCCAAACGTCGGGTTTGTTCGGGACTGTGGCTGATAAATTCTACGGTATTGGAGGATAAAATAGGCATGTTGGAATTATAAGGCAGAGAATAGCGCTTCGCAAGCGGATTAATCTTTCCTTCCTGGATTCGTAATGCCAGCGGAGTAAAATCGATTAAAATAAATCTCAGTGACGCGTTTTTTCTGTCTCAAGGGAATTCATTGAATTTACAAGCCTATTTACAACCCCGCATCGAATCCCGCTTGGCAAGAATCATTGAACTGCCGCTTGCCCGGGCTTATCACCAGCAAGACCATCATTCACAACAGGGACTTCCTGAACCTGTTTGTGAATCTATCCTATCCACCGGCATGCATCTCCGGGATCAAAGCTTGAAATTATTCCAGCAAAAATTTGCGGCGCTGAATTACCGGTTTCTCTTTCAAATACCGGATCAAGGTGTAGGTGTCATCTGGTTTCAGGATTTGATGCAGTGTCTGGCACATTGTGGGTTGGCGGTTGAATCTGTCAGCATGCGGGACGCGGAATTCCATCAGAAGTGGGAAGCCTTTCGACCCAATGTATTCATATCCATGGATACCCTGGAAGTCCTGAGATCATTGGATTTGGATTATATTCAGGCCTATAAAATGAAAAAAGGATTGATCCGCTTGTTTACCCCGATTAATCCCTACCGATTTCCAAAAACAGGTCTCTCCAGTGAAGATCACTGGCGGTTGGATCTTGCTCGAGCCGGAAAATCCGTGGATGCATATTTCAGTATGATGCAAGCATCCTTTTATGAGCGCTTCAACTTGCATTGGCATCAGGCGGGTCTTCGGTATCTTTCTCTGCCATTTGGCTGCAATCCTTTCATCCATTACCCACGCAATGCTCAAAAAACTTATGACTATTTCATGGCCACAAGTTTTGGCTATGAACGAGCAAAATTGACTTATCAATTTATCCTGCCCATTTTTAAAAAATATAGCGGGCTTTGGGCAGGACCCCAATGGAAGTTTGGCATTGGGCCGCTTCCGGCAGGCGATGTACCATCTTACTACGCACAATCCAAAATTGTGTTAAACCCACTGGCAGGTTTTATTAAGCAATTTCCGGCTGAAATCACGGAGCGGGCATTCACTGCCACAGCTTGTGGGGCTTTCCAAATCACTGAACCAACCCCCATTACCGAGGAGTTCTTCCGCCCAGACGAACTCATACAAGCTAAAAACGCGTATGATTATCAGCGCTTATTTGAGGCTTACTTATTGCATGCAGACGAACGCAATGAAATCGCCCTGAAAGGCATGCAGCGCGTTTATGCGCAGCACACCTACTTTCATCGAATCGAAAAGCTGTTGATGTTCCTTCAACAACTATAAATCAAGGAGTCAAGATGGAATTCAACGAACAGGATTTCCGATGTGGTTTTTGTGCCTTAATTGGCAAACCCAATGCAGGCAAATCAACCTTTATGAACCAAATCCTGGGGCAGAAAATTGCGGCCGTTTCCCCCAGACCCCAAACGACGCGCAAACGTCAATTGGGTATTTATTCCACGGATCTGCTTCAAATTATTTTCGTAGATACACCCGGAGTCCATCTGCCCAAACATAAATTGGGGGAATTCATGATGGATGTAGTCCAGCAGGCACTCTCGGAAGTCGACGTCATCCTCTGGATGGTGGACTTAAGCACCCTGCCTGAAAAAGAAGATACCTTGATCGCCGAAAAGCTCACTGCCATGCGGCATTCCCCGCCTTTGTTGATGGTTTGCAATAAAACCGATACTTTACCCAGTGATGACCGTCCACAGCGTATGCTAGCCTACCAGGCAATGGCCCCCAAGGCCAAACAAATCTCCATCTCCGCCCTGCGCAAGGATAATTTCCCAGCTTTGCTGGAAGAAATTACCAGGCGCTTACCCGTTGGGCCGCCTCATTTTGACCCGGACCAGGTTACCGATTTATACGTGCGCGACATTGCCAGTGACTTGATCCGCGAGGCCGCCTTGTATCATTTAAAGGATGAAATTCCCCATTCCATCGCCGTGCGGCTGGATGAATTCAAAGAACGCAATGAGAATCTGGATTACATCGCAGCCACCATTTTGGTGGAACGGGAATCTCATAAAGGGATTGTCATCGGGAAAGGCGGCGTGATGCTCAAACTCATCGGCCAGAGTGCCCGTCAGCAAATTGAAGCCATGAGCGGTAAAAAGGCCTATCTGGAGCTGCGCGTCAAAGTGAACCAGGATTGGATGAACAATCCCAGTTCCCTGCATTGGCTTGGCTATAATCGAAAAAATATTCGTTAAAGGTTATTTACATGGAATTTTTGCGATAGTACTTGAAGCCCTCACCCAGGGCTTCATGCGCCTGGCCGATCACCATGAAGGCATTTGAATCAATATCATGTACAAACTCTTTTACCTGGTTGACCTCCGAACGGGACAAGACACAATACAACACCTGCCGTTCCTGACCGGTAAAAGCACCCTTTCCATTCAGGATCGTGACCCCACGCTCTATACTGATCATGATTTTTTGCGCCACCAGGTCAGGCTCACTAGTGATAATCATTGCGGTTCGTAATACGCCGCGCCCTTCCGAGATCATCTCTGCCGATAAACTGCAAACGTAGATAACAATCATGCCGTACAGGGCTAATTCCCAACCCCAAACCAGACCACTGGCAATGATTACTAATACTTCTGAAACCAAATAGGCTTGAGTCATTGAGATGCCCATGCGGTGATACAAAACCATGCCGATGATATCACTGCCGCCGCTGGTACCCTTCCCCCGATACACCAGTCCTAATCCAACCCCAAGGATCAATCCACCATACAAACTGCTTAAAACAAGATCATGCGTTACACCTTTTTCAGGAATCCAGTACACCAGTAAATCGGTGAAAACCGAAAAAGCCACAATGGCGATCAAGGTCCGTACCGCAAATCGACGGCCGCCCAGGTACCGCCAGCCAAGAATAAATAAAGGTAAATTCCCAATCAATACCATCACACCAATCGGCCAACCGGTAAAAAAATTGATCAATTGCGCAGCACCACTCAAGCCGCCGCTAATTAATAAAGAAGGGACAAGGAATAATCGCATGGCAATGGCTTGTACAAAGGCACCCAAGAGCACCAATGTGTAATCTTGCAGCGTATGCCAGGAGAATCCGGGTGTCTTCAGCTGCGATTGGATAGTTTTTGGTGGAGATGTATTTATATCCATTAAGGATGTTCCTCGTACTTTATTATTAATAGTTTATTCCATGCGAAGTTTTTCGCCACAAATTCTGCAAAAAATATCCCCTTTGACCGCACGTTTTCCACAGCGGTGACAGTAAACAGCTGAAGGATCCAGATCGGAATAATCCATCGGATAATCAGGCTTAACGGCTTCATCTGACTTTGGCTTCGACGTCTGATTGGTTCGATAATACAGGAACACCGCCGAAAATATGAACACAATCCCTACCATACCGAAGACCCAGGGCATGATTTCTTTGAGCGAGGTCCTGCCGTTGATCTGGTCATTGATCGGAGCTATAGGCTGCACACTTTCTTCCAGACTGGAGACCAACAAATGATCCGGTTTCTGGTAAGTTAATCGCACAAAAAAATTCTCCCCTTGTTCAATCGCGCCTAGTTGAGCCTCATAATTCTGTTGGGTACCCAAAATCCCTACCCCTGGTGCAGTTAATGGTACAGATTGAAGATTGGTGGCATTAAGGGGTTCTTTAACAGTGAGACTGCACGACTTTATAGAATAATCCCCAAACCATTTAAAGTTATAACTTCTCTGCATACCACTGATCTGCAAACGGGGATCGTAAAATTCCAGTTGCACATCCGGTGAGGGGGTCGTGAATGAAATGACGACCCAATCATTTTCAATACGAGTGGAATAATCCAGGCGATATAACAAGCCGTCGATATCCTGCATGGCAACTTTATAGGGATCACCAGCCTGGTAAGGTATATGAATTTCCATCATGGCAGGTAAGGAAACATCGGATGCTAGCGAAAACCGATAAATGACCAACATTTCTTCACGATCATATTCCGGCCAAAGCTCAATTTGCAGCCAATCAATGGTTATATCATTGTACAGGAAAGTAAAACCATTTGAGAATACCCATATCAAGATCGTCAATGCTAAAAAGATTTTTTTCATCACAAATTATTTCACTTAACAACAAAATATTTCATAGTAATTTATTATAACGTGAAACGAATCTTCTTCGAAATACCCGAAATTCAACAACTGGAAATCCAGTAAACTCTATCTCCATAATTCTCCATAGTATACTTATAATGATCAACAATAATCCTTCATTTCTCAAATTGATAGGTTGAAGTGGAAAACATAATTCATATCTTTTTTTTGGATTTCAAGAATGGAAACAGCTTGGATTTATGGCCTCATATTTATTCTAGTCTTAGTTGAAGGACCAATTTCAATTCTGATTTTTGCTGGCCTTTCAGCAACTGGCCAATTGAATCCTATTTTTGTGTTCATTACGGCAATCCTTGGGAATTTGACAGCTGATTTGGTTTGGTATTCACTCGGATACTTTGGTAATACCAATTGGTTACTTCGATGGTCAAAGTTCATCAGGATCAATGCAGATAAAATTACTCGGTTGGAGCGTCTCGTTCACAAACATGCTGTCAAGTTGTTACTCCTGGCAAAAGTGACTAATGGGTTGACCGTACCAGTATTAATCGCTACTGGTGTTACTCGGGTATCAATGCGTCACTGGTTTCCTGTTATCTTTGTATCTAACTTCTTGATCAGTGCGATAATTGTTTTTATCGGATATTATATGATTGTTAGTCTCAGACAAGTTGAACAGTGGATTCAAGTACTGACAATAGCGGGAACAGTATTGATTGTACTAATAACAGGTTTTTTTCTGAAACGAATTTTTAATCAAGATGAAATTGTGAAAAAATTGGAAATAATGTAGAAAACGGAAATAGTAGATATATGCGAGTTTTGATCTGTAGCACAACTTATCCACCAAAATGGAATGGACAGTCCATTTTTACCAATACACTGGCTGAGGGTTTGGCAGCTCTTGGACATAATGTGACTGTATTAATTCCCGGTAAACCAACAGAAAGTAAAAATGAAATTATTAACGGGGTGAAAATTATTCGAATCTCATCACTTCAGCTCGGATTGATCCATCCTGATTTTCAAATTACTTACGGTTATAAAGAAATCATCCAAAGAATATTCGACGAGAATCAACCTGCAATTATTCATGTTCAAGATGCTTCGTTGCATAGTCAAGCTGTTATTCAGGAAGCAAATAAACGCAATATTCCTACAATAGCAACTCATCATATGGGGCCGGAAATTGGTGCTCCTTATTTTTCCAGTAAAACACCAATAATTGGGTGCGGTTTAAAATGGTTTACGTGGCATTTGATTAATAAACATTTGGATTTAGTAAATAGAGTATTAGTTCCATCTCAATTTTCATCAAACATGTTAAGGGATAATGGGTGTAAAAATCCCGCAACCATCATTCCTTGTGGTCTCCGTCTACATAATAGAAGTACTTCAACTCACTCTCAGCGAGAATTAGTTTTCGAGAATTTCGGTTTGGACACAAATTGTATAACCTTGTTTTATGCGGGTCGCCTTGATGTCGAGAAAAAAGTTAACCTACTCATCCGATCAATGGCCTTTGTAGAAATTGATAATATTCAACTTGTAATTGCAGGATCAGGCCCACTCAGTGAAAACCTACATCAGTTAGCCGAAAATATTGGAGTAGGCAAAAGAGTTTTTTTTCTTGGTGAATTGGCGCACGATGAGATCCTATCTTTGCTGCTGCATGTCGATATCTTTGTTACTCCAGGAAATGCGGAATCATTTAGCATTTCCACAGTTGAAGCCATGTCATGTGGATTACCCATTTTAGCGGCAAATGCTGCGGCATTACCTGAACTCATAAATCATGGAGAGGGAGGGTATCTTTTTATCCCTGATGACACTCAAGATCTTGTTAAAGGAATACATTATCTTCTGGATAGAAAAGAGCAATGGGCGAGCATAGCAGAAATAAACATAAAAAGAGCACAAAAATACGATCTAACGCCTATTGTTGAGCGTTATGAGCAATTCTATATATCAACTATCCAATCTTCTCAAAAAAGAACTCAGCAATTAGTACAAATAAAAGGGTTGGGAAAGCCATATTGGCCACCTATATCAAGATGGTCATTAAAAAGTAATTTACTTTTCCCTTCTTTATTACTTCTTATTCTTATGGTTTTTTCATTAGGTATATCCTATGACAATGCCCAAGCTGCCCCTGATATTAAATTAGGAAACATCGCTCCGCTTAACCTAATGGAGATTCAGCGAGTTATGATCATTGCCCCTCATCCTGACGATGAATCATTGGGTTCAGCAGGATTATTACAAGCTGTCCTAGATCAAGGTGGAGATGTCCAAGTTGTAATTGTTACAAACGGAGATGGACAAATCGTTGGACCAGTTTTGACTTCCACCAAGCTTTTCCCAAACTCAGAAAACTATATTCAATATGGTCGTGAACGTCAACAGGAAACCCTGACTGCATTATCAACTCTGGGTATTTCACAAGATATGGTCAAATTCCTTGGATATCCTGATGGATCATTGCAAAATATCTGGAATAGCCATTGGGCGGAAAATACTCTTATTTCCGGCAAATATACAAACGTGTCTGCCAATCCTTACGAAATTCGTTATAAAGATGATGCTGTCTACAAAGGCTTAGCCGTAATACAAGATTTGACAAATTTGCTAGACGATTTTCAACCAGATTTGGTTTTACTTCCTCATCCAGAGGATACAAACAAAGATCATCAGACTGTAAGTAATTTCTCTCGTTTTGCTATTGCGAATTATGAATCTAAAAATGAGAATCAAATCCGCATTTTAGGTTACTTGGTTCATTATCAAGGATATCCAATACCTCGCAAGTATGAAAGAACCATGTCATTATTACCCCCATTGGCATTATCAAACGATGGACTTGGTTGGACAAGTTATCTTTTGAAAGATAAAGAAATCTCTCAAAAATATGCTGCAATAAAGTCCTATGGCACACAACAAAAAATAATGAGCTCATATTTGGATAGCTTTGTGCGTGCCAATGAAATCTATTATGAACTACCTTCTACGCATTTACCCTTTATTGCATATGAGGAAGTAGCATCGATACAACAAGAGTTCAAATTTAGCTCAAAATCCCCCCTTCCTGTTCTGGAGCGATTCAGTAAACTCGCAATATCAGGTAGTGATTTGGTTTCCTGGCAAACTGCCCGTCTTGGCGACAAAGTATGTTTTGGTGCTGAAACACGTGGCACACTCCAAAAATGGATTGATTATCGCATCTTGTTAAAACTACCTGATGGGAAGACAGTTCAAGAAAAAGGAAACTCAAACTCCCCATTTCTTTCTGATCGCAATTTTTGGACCTGTTTTAGTTTAGAAGAGCTAGGGAATCCTGATGTAATTGGTTTTTCAGCAGAAACATGGAATGGTGTTTTGCTTGATACAACTTCTTGGCAATTTATTATCGTAAATACTGATTTCTAAGCACACTTGCCAATAATGTTTCTGCTTTTCAAAGCCGCAAGCCATAACTTCGTATCTCAACAAGGTGATCTAGCCAATACGACCAAAGTTTTGTAGAATGAGATGCGATAAGTTGAAAACCCATTTTTTCGTATAATTTACAAGCAGCTTGATTTTGATCAGTCGTATTTAGATGGACACCCACTACTTTTTTACCCTTTAATAGGTTGATATATTCTTGCAGAAGTTTTTCCCCAATACCCAGTCCCCTCCAATCCTTATCAACATTGATATGCAGGTGGGCAGGATAAACTGATAAATCAATCACTTGTTTTTTTTCTACCATTTTTTGCCTACATAAAGCAAAAAGGTAATGCCATGTCAAAGGGCCAAAATGATATTGACCACCCACAGTTTTTTTCATTATTAGAGGTAGAATCGAAGAAATCCATTGCTTAATCTGAATTTTTGTGTCATAGCAACCCATAATAAATCCGACAACATTTTGATTAATCATCGCAACCAAACTCACATCGATTTGGAAAGTAATATAATAACGGTAAAAAATATCACAGAACAAGTTGCGGTCTTCTAAGTAAATTTCGACAGGTTCTCCAAAAAATGCAGTATCGGATGCAATCTTAAATATTGTAGACGTTTGATCGAGACTACATGGTTGAATTCTTATCTGGGTATTATTTTCGCTACTTTTCACAAAACGAGTCCTCATATCTTTGGATACTCCAAGGGAAACCTAGAAATTATCTTTCTTGGTTATGGATTTGAATTATACAATAAGTAATTAACTTACTTTTATTCGTTTTCGATCAATTCGATAATATTTCTACTCAATGAAAATGCACAAAAGGATAAATAACTGTGAATATTCTCGTTACAAATGATGACGGTATTGATGCCCCTGGTTTGATGGCGCTGGTTGAAGCAGTTAAACCCCTGGGAAAAGTAAGTGTCTTTGCACCTGACCGGAACTGGTCTGCTTCCGGCCATGTCAAAACACTGCACCGCCCCATCCGCGCCTGGGAAACTCACCTGAGCGATGGGACGCCGGCCACCACCTGTGATGGCGCTCCTTCCGATTGTGTCGCCCTGGCCATGTTGGGTTTGATCCCGGGTCCTTTTGATGCTGTTGTATCCGGCATAAACCCATTCAATAATATTGGCAGCGATATCACCTATTCCGGAACGGTCACTGCCGCCATGGAGGCCACCATCTGGGGAACCATCGGCATTGCCTTTTCCATTCAAAATCCCGATGAAAAAGACGCCCCGTATGATTTCACAGCGGCGATTCAAATTGCCAGAGATATCACCGCCACCACGATCCAAAACGGATTGCCTAAGAAAACCTTACTCAATGTGAATATTCCATATTTACCATTGGATCAAATTAAAGGGGTTCACATCACCCGCCAAGGGTTGCGCATCTATCACGATGAACTGGTCCACCGTATGGATCCCCAGGGCAGATCCTATTACTGGATTGGCGGTAAGCCACCTACCGCAAGCCTGGACAAAGGCACGGATTTTGGAGAGCTGATGGATGGCTATGTCTCCATTACCCCGCTCAATATGGATTTTACGGACCCGTCCTTGTTGCAATCCATGCAAACCTGGCAGTGGAATGCCACATAATTAATGGCTTACTTATTTGCCCGCAGCCCAAACTTTGTATATACTATTAAATGTCAGCCTTTCTATGCAAAAGAAAATCTTTGGGATTTTTAGAATAGGCAGGCTAAACCATCAGAAAAGGAGAAACAGGGAGTGATAAAGTTCACCGTAAAAGAATGGATGAATGAATTAGTTGTATTTATAGAACCGGATGTTACCGTTTCCGAGGCCCTTTCCCGTATGCGCCGAAGGTACATCAATAGTTTAATTGTTAAAACCAATGATCACCATATGGCTTACGGTATCCTTACCTCAAGGGATGTCAGCGATAAAATCGTAGCTCAGGACAAAAATCCTTCCCAAGTTCTGGTGAAAGAGATCATGACGACTCCGCTCATCACGATTAATCAAAATTCTTCACTAAAAGAGTGTGCCGTTTTAATGAAGGAAAAGCATATTCACCATTTACCTGTAATTAATGACGAGGAAAGAATTGTGGGAATGATCTCCGCGACAGATTTTCTGGTGGCAGCGGAAGCCATGGGTACAGCACCGGGAGATCGAATTATCTAAGGGTTAATCCCTGGACTGGATCGAAAACGTGCGCATCGGTTATAATTATGCTTACCATGCGCACTTTTATTTCTTCTACCCTCAAATTCATCACCTGTTTGGTCATGCTTTTTTCTATGACCGGCTTACAGGTACAAACTGTTAAGGCCAGTTCAGTTACGGCCTATGATCTGATCAATGAAGTCAATGCCATCCGTACTGCCTATGGCTTGCCTGCTCTGATCCCTGATCCCATCCTCATGTATACCGCACAAGCTACGGCAGAAACCATGGCAGCCCAGGGTCTGCGCTGGCATATCGGTGGAGCCAAGGAACGTATCGTTGCTTCCGGTTATGGCAACGGGAATGCCTGGGCAACCGAAAATTTCTCCATGGGTGCCAACAAATCACTCAATGATATTGTTTATGTGGATTGGGCGGATGCCGACCATATGATCCCTATGACCAATGCAAATTACGTCCACATTGGTGCCGGCGTAGCTTCAGCTAATGGATCCACCTGGTATGTGGTTCATGCAGCTTATCCCGCCGGGGGTTCCTATGTCTCCGGCAGTACGGCTGCAACCAGTGTAAGGGGTACCGCAGATACTTCACAATACATCAACGCGGTTGTTAAGAGCACACCACTAACCGATGGCTCCATTCTTCATCCCATCAAACAAGGGCAGGTTCTATATACCATCGCCGAGGCCTACGGTACGACCGTGGACAATCTCGTAACCTTAAACCGCCTGTCCCCGAGTAACCCCATCATTTATGAAGGCAACAATCTGGTGATTCAGGCTTCTTTCACTCCCACCATATCACCTACCGTCACGGAAACTCCCCTTCCCCCAACGGCAACATTAAAGCCGACCGCAACCTTGCCGCCGCCCAAGCCGACACTCACCCCTTCAATGACACCCACCCCTACTCGCAAACCCTTCTTTCCGAAGATCCCCACGTTTGAGGGCGGCAGCCAGCAAAGTCTGGGCACCATCCTGATCGTGGTCTGCGCGCTGGGTATTGGTTTGATCATCTTTGGCAGTATGAAGAAAAACTAAACCTGAAATCTAAAAACCACCTTGCGGTGGTTTTTTTTACAAGTTTCTATTGGATGAAATGCATGAGTGCTATGTACTTCCAAGTAATGACGCTATCTGGGTATCTCTGTAAAAACATCGGCATCTGCGTAGGTTGGGTTAAACCGGGGGATAATTAAACATGCCAGCTATTTACTCAACCCCGGCGAAACCCAACAGTAGACACCTGTACAAAACCGGTAGGGTCGAGGCATGCTGTATAAGGCATGGAGATAGGTAACACATAGTGCAATGACATAGGTAACACTTTCACAGGAT
>DHVR01000031.1:0-123 GCA_002412765.1 Leptolinea sp. UBA5203
TCTGCCCCGATATTCGAGGTCATGACGATGATGGTGTTGCGGAAATCGACCTTATGACCACGCGCATCGCTGAGGTGTCCTTCTTCCATGATTTGCAGCAGCATGTTCATGGCTTCGGGATGG
>DHVR01000031.1:131-3729 GCA_002412765.1 Leptolinea sp. UBA5203
AATCCGACGTATCCGGGAGGGGCACCTACCAGCCGGCTGACCGAATGACGTTCCATGAACTCGGACATGTCCAGCTGTACCAGCGCATCCTCGCTGCCAAACATAAAGCGCGCCAGTGCTTTGGTCAGCTCGGTCTTGCCCACGCCGGTGGGCCCCAGGAAGATAAAGGAACCAATCGGGCGTTTGGGATCTTTCAATCCAGCACGCGCACGCCGCACCGATTTGGAAATCATCTCAATGGCTTCATCCTGCCCGACGATCTGTTGCTTGAGTTCAGCTTCCATGTGCAACAGGCGCTGGGATTCCTCGCGTGCCATCTGCATCACAGGCACACCGGTCCACATCGAGACCAGCTCTGCGATGTCATCGCTGGTGACGATCGGGCTGTTGGCACGATCCCAACCGGTACGCAGCTTTTCGAGTTTGGCTTCCAGACCTTCGCGACGCTCGAGTAAATCCCGGGCTTCGTCTTGCCGTCCATTTTCCAGTGCCATATTTTCGTTCAAGCGAACTTCTTTCAGTTCGGTAATAATNNAGGTCGATGGCTTTATCCGGCAGGAAGCGCTCGCTGACATAGCGTGCAGAGAGCTTGACCGCGGAGTCGATGGCTTCGTCCGAGATGATCAGGCGGTGATGCTCTTCATAAGCGCCACGAATACCATGCAGGATCGCAACAGCTTCGTCGATGGAGGGTTCTTCCACGGTGATGGATTGGAAACGACGTTCCAGGGCAGCATCGCTTTCGATGTGTTTGCGATACTCTTCCATGGTGGTAGCACCAATCACCTGCAACTCCCCACGTGAAAGCGCGGGTTTGAGGATATTGGCGGCATCCACGGATGAGCCGGCGGATCCAGCCCCGACCAGCATGTGCACCTCATCGATGAACAGGATAGCGCCAGAGGCTTTCAGCTCGTCGATGACGCGTTTGAGACGCTCTTCGAATTGTCCGCGGTACATGGTACCGGCGACCAGAGAGCCCACATCCAGCTGCAGGACTTGCTTACCGAGTAAGGGCGCCGGGACGTCACCTTCGACAATGCGTTGCGCCAGACCTTCCACAATGGCGGTCTTGCCCACGCCAGGTTGCCCGATCAATGCCGGGTTGTTCTTGGTACGGCGCGCCAGAATCTGGATCACGCGCTCAATTTCCATTTGCCGCCCGATCACCGGATCGAGTTTGTTTTCTTCTGCCAGCGCGGTCAGATCGGTAGCCAGCTGATCGATCAGCGGGGTTTTCGCTTCCTTCTTGGCTTCCTGTTTGGATGCACCCCGGGAAGGAGTGCCTGCAGCAGGGGTCTGCGGTTTGGCAGTTGCCTGTGAGGTGCCTTCCTGCAGGACCCGGCGAGTCTGACGGCGGATCTGCTCGGCGGAGATGCCTAACTTGCGCAGCACTTCCAGGGCAAAACCCTGATCGCTGCGTACCACCGCCAGTAAAATATGTTCGGTGCCAATGTAGTGATGCCCCATCTTGCGGGCTTCTTCGATGGCGAACTCAAGGACTTCCTGTACCCCGGGGGTCAGGTCGAGCCGCTTGCTTTCGGACTCACCGAGACCACAGATGCGCTCGGTCATCTCGCGCACACGCTGGGGTTCGAGACCCAGATCGCGCAGCACACGCCCGGCGACACCACCTTCTTCTTCAATCAGCCCCAACAGTAAATGTTCGGTACTGATCGCATCATTGTGCATTTTCTCAGCTTCTTGATGAGCCAGGCTGAGAACCCTTCTTGCTCGTTGGGTAAATCGTTCCATGCCAGCCATGGCAACCTCCTGTTTTCAAAACGCCTGTAAACGCATCCATGGGTGGCTACAGGCGAACTTTTTTCTTTCCGATTGGGGACCGAAGTCCCAAGTACCAACACTCTTAATTTGATTCTACCAGAGTTTGGGGGTCTGTCGAGTCATAAGTTTGGTGGTGTACAGCGTTTGGGGAGAGGAAGATATATCCCATCCAGACCAGATAGAAGACGAAAATCCATTCCAGTGGAAACAGTGCAGCCCAACCGGCTTTAGAAGCGAAGAATCCCGCCCAGGAAATGAGAATGGCTGAGAACCACAAGAACAGCTTCGGGATGGTGGAAGTTGAGGGTGGGTTGGAGAAGATCCAGATCAGGAAAGGGACGAGAAAGACGATTTGTTCGTAAGAGACCGTGCGCGGGTGTATGAAATAGGTCAGAAATCCAATGAATGCCAGGATTTTAAAGAAAGAAAACCTACCAAGCCACCATTTGCGTAGCATCCACACCAGCAATACAAACATCAGAATCGTAATGATGATGGAAAGCAGATTGGCAGTAGATTCGTTCAGGAAGAGCTGTAGAAAAATGGTGACATGCGGGATAGCTTGGTTCGAATCGACATATTTGAATAATTGCTGATACCACTCCACAGGCCATGAGGGTAACAGAATGAAGGAAAAAGCAATGAACACCAGAAAACTGATAATAAAGCATTGAATCAATCGCCAGCGTTTAGAGCGCAAGGCGAAAAGCAGGATAAAGAGAATGAATAGCGCGCTGAATTGGGGTTTGATCGTACTGAATGCCAGTAGTGCGCCGGTGAAAATGTCCCATTTGGGGATTGGATTCTCTGAATACAATAAAAATCCCAAGATAAATACCAGCAGTGTGCCGATTAATACGGCATAATTTCCAAGGATCAAGCCAAAGCTGATCGGGTAAAGGCAGAAGGAAGAAATCAGTGCCCACCCTGGAATGCGTGCATAAGACAATAGAGGAAGAATTAAGAGCAAACTGAACAAAAATGAAATCCAGATCGACTGCGCCAATTTTAGAGGAATGAACGCAAGAGGATAGAATAGAAACAAGGCATAGGGAGGATAACTAAAAGTCAGCAAATTTTCACCGGGTTGTGCCACCCGGCCATATACCCCTAACTGGTTGGCAATTTCCACCTGTTCAGCGTATGGGTTTATATCATCAATAAAAAGTGCGCGGGATGCTGATTGAAAGACGTAGAAGTCATTACCAAAAACGTTTTCAGGTGTGGCAACAAAGATCCCGATGGAGAGTAGGGAGAAAAAGAGCAGGAAGAAGAGAGTGAAAATCAATGGCTTTGGAATGATTGTTTGTTTTGACATATTGCTATAATAGGAGAATGATTATGGTTTGAACCAACCCGGAAGTTTCCGTTTCTTCCATTATATAGGGCAAATAAAAAATCTATGAAAGAGGGGATATCCTGACAGATAAATTTATAATAACTTCAAAAATTAAACATATCTTTTCATTAATTCGTATTCATATATTATGGCTGATTCAATTCAAATTTTAAAAAAACCCATTCCTTCAATTTTTCGCTGGATTACCCTCATTCTGATATTTTTAATCATACTGAACCGTGCATGGATGAGTGATGATGCTTATATCACCCTTCGCACTGTTGACAATTTTATCAATGGATACGGATTGACCTGGAATGTCAATGAACGGGTAGAGGTCTATACCCATCCATTGTGGATGCTGCTGTTGAGCTTATTCTATTTTTTTACCCATGAAGCCTACCTGACCACCATATTCGTATCTCTAGGACTGGTATTGTTCACATTGATTTATCTGCAATCAAAGATTAAACC
>DHVR01000077.1 GCA_002412765.1 Leptolinea sp. UBA5203
ATGCTGGTTGGTGCCTGTGCCCCGGCTGCACCGGCTGCCCCGGCTCCTGTTGCTGAAGCTTCCGCAGCTGAAGCACCTGCAACTGAAGCTCCTGTAGTAGAAGAACCAGCTGTCGAAGACGTGAGCTTACGCTGGCGTACCCGACCCGATAACCAGGCCGAGATTGAAGTATATCAAACCATTAACGATGACCTGGACGCAGCATTGGACGGAATCACCTTGGCTTATGAGCCTGGTGGATCTGAATCATCCTCCTATCAAGACGTCTTAAAAACCGAAATTGGTGCCGGAACTGCGCCCGATGTCTTCTGGATCCCGGGGACAGACGTGGCCGACTTTGCTACCCGCGGTTTGATTTTGAACATGGCTGATTTAGCCACTGCTACAGAGGACTTTAATGTGGATGACTTTTATCCTGGTCCCATGTATCACATGACATATAATCCTGAGACAGACACCTTCGGTGCAGATAGCGGCGCGTTTTGGGGGCTGCCCCGTGATGTTTCCACCTTTGCCCTGTATCTTAATCTGGATTTACTGGCCGAAGCTGGTCTGACCGGTGATCTTGATCCCCGTACGATGGCTGAAAATGGCACCTGGACCTGGGAAGCTTTCCTTGCTGCTGCTCAAAAAATACGAGCCCTGGGTTCTGATATTTATGGCTATGGCGCCAATGCCTGGTGGGGACCTTATGGTACCTGGATGAATGCTGCCGGTGGTGGATTCTTCAATGAAACCCGGGATGCCTGTAATCTGGATAGTGATGCCTCAATCGCTGGTTTGGCTTTTGAGCAGGCGCTCTATCAGGAATATGATGTGGCTGTCCCCTACGGTGAAGACAGCGAACCGCCTTTCATGGCTGGCCGTGTCGGTATGTTCCAGAACGGTCGTTGGGCTACCCCTGGTGCCCGCGGTAATGCGACCTTTAATTGGGACGTTGTAGAACTGCCTAAGGGACCTGCCGGAAATGCGGGCAACTGGTTATTCTGGGGCGCTTATGTTGTCAATGCCAAGACCGAAAACCCGGAACAAGCCTGGCAGTTGGTTCAAGCCCTCACGCAGGCCGATACGCAGGCTAAAATTTCTGCCCTGGGCGCCAACATTCCCAGCCGTGTCAGCCAGGAAGCCCTGGATGCCTTCCTGACATTTACCCCGCCAGCCAACAACCAGGCCTTCTTGAATGGCCTCTCTGACAGCTCTGTTGCTGAAGGTCCTGTTTGGGCAGGTTCCTGGCCCGAATTTGCCGCCGTCATGGATCCTTCCATTGCCTCTTTGATGACAGGCAGCACCACCATGAATGACTTCAAGGCCAGTATTTGTACTGAAGCCAACAAAGCATTTGGTCAATAAATTTTTAGGCTCACACAGGGGCGGGGAATCTCCCGCCCCTGTGTGTCATTGAGTCTCCCACTGAGACTCGAGTGACACAAGGCTCTCACTCCCAGCACTTGTGTTTCCGGAGTCCCTGTAGGAAATTGAGAATCATATAGGTTACCTGATGAGGAGATATGGATGAGTATCGCTGAGCAGAAGGTTGAACGCGGCATCAAACAGTTCATACGCGGGACCGCAATTTGGCAAGGGCTGATTGCAGTTGCGTCCGCTGTTGGACTGGTCATCCTGCTCAGCAGGCCGCCCGAGGATATGGCGGGGTGGTTGCGGATCCTGCTGTTAGTAGTGCTTGCAGGTTTGGGCATTGGCGCGGGGTTGAGTGTATCCATGATATGGCGACGTCAGCATACCGGCCGTGTAATTGCACTAACGGTCAATTATCTTCTATTCTTAACCAGTCTGTTAGCTTTAATGCAATACCTTGGTGTTTTTGTGGGTATTGATGCCCTGGGTGCAACCTTTGGCCGAGGCATTCCCTGGTTGGGTGGTTGTATTGCCGGGTATTTAATCGGTACGATGGGGGATAAATTTGAAAGTAATTATGACAAAGCCCAGCTCCTGCGACAAATAGGCAAAGCAGTAATGCTGATTTTCTTGGCCATCTTTTTGATTGCTGTAGGCATTGTTCAAGCCTTTTTGTTTTTGATGCGTCAATTTACTCAACCATTACCTTTCATCCTGGCAGTCATGCTAGTGGCGACGATTTTCTTCCTACGCCGTTTATCCAAAGCTGAGATTGCGGCAGCTTTTCATGCCAAATCAGCAGATAATGAAGCCATCAGCGGCTTTTTGTTCCTCTCGCCTAATCTTTTAGGATTTCTGTTCTTTTTTGCTGGCCCTCTCTTGCTATCTTTATATGTGAGTTTTACCAACTCGGATTCGTTTGGAACGCAGGATTGGGTTGGGTTGAATAACTATGCCAAAATCTTTAACCTGACCGTAGCAAAGCTTGATTTTATGGATCAACCAGCCACGGAAGTATTAAATACCAAGGTTTACGACGAACTGACCCGTTTTAAATGGATCGGTAATGGCATTATCATTGGGGCTGAGGATAAATTATTCTGGATAGCCTTGCGAAATACGCTGGTCTTCACCCTTTTAGCCTTGCCCTTAAGTATCATACCCGCGTTGATTTTGGCTTCTTTGTTAAACAGTAAGCTGCCAGGGATGAAGTTCTTTCGAGCAGTATACTTCCTACCTACGGTGGCCGCAGTGGTTGGCGTAGCCTTGATCTGGCAATGGTTGTATAATGCCGCAGTGGGGTATATCAATTTTTCAATTCTCAACGTCATAGAGTCAATCAACGCGCTGTTGGGTACCCAAATTGTGGATCCTCAAATCCGCTGGCTTTCGGATACCAAAGTAGCCTTGGTGGCAGTTGTGATCATGTCTGCCTGGCAGTGGTTGGGATATTACTCCGTTATTTTCCTGGCTGGCATGCAGAATATTCCCAAGGAATTATACGAAGCCGCCAAAGTGGATGGCGCTAATGCTATCTCACGCTTTATGAACGTCACCCTTCCCTTATTGGCTCCCACCACATTTTACGTGGTAACAACTGCCGTGATCAATGCGCTGCAGGTCTTTGAGCAGGTTTACGTTTTGATACCGACCGAACCTCCGGGTGGACCAGCAAACTCAACCATGACCATAGTTTTGTATCTTTATCAGAAAGGATTCCAACGCTTTCAGCAGGGCTACGCCTCTGCAGTGGCCTGGGTACTGTTCCTGCTCATCTTTATTATCACGCTCATTCAATTCCGTCGACAAAGCAAGTCCACAGGCGCCTACTAAGAAAGGAGGTAAAAATGAATCGCTATCGATTGACCAAAATGCTGGGAAATTTCTTGGTTTACGCCTTATTGATCGGGTTTGTCTATATCATGCTCTTTCCATTTTTCTTCATGTTTTCAACCTCCTTAAAGCTCCAGACGGATACCTATCGATACCCGCCCCGGCTTATTCCCATGGCACCGGTTGAGACTGAAGTTGCAGGCTTGGAAGGGTTGAAACCCCTTTATTATGTCCAATACAAAGGTGAGGAACGCGAATTTGCTCTGCTGGAACGCAGTGTTCCGGCGGGTGTGTATGCCAATCCTTTTAATGAGGAACAGACAGAAACTGTTGTACTGGAGCTTGTGCAGCCCAGCGGGGGTGCCGAGCAGCAATCAACGGTTGATGTGGCTGGCGAGACATTTTTGCTTTGGGATGTACCCGTCGAGGGCACCGAAATGCAGATGATCCTCAAGGATCAAACCGCCCTGGGGCGATTTGTTGATCCGCAGAATCCATCTATAGTGGTGTATCAGAATTTCCGAGCCAGCGTTGCGGTTGAAACACCGACGCTCGTTCCAGAAAATTACACCCGGGTCAGGGATTTGCAGGGATTGGACCGTGCTCTGACCAACACGGCGTTGGTCACGATTCTGGTGGTGATCGGACAGCTGGCCACCAGTGTGGTGGGCGGATATGCCCTGGCACGATTAAGATTCCCTGGCCGCGATAAAATTTTCCTGGTGTATTTGGGGACTATCATGATTCCGTTTGTAGTATTAATCACGCCTTTATACCAGTTGATGGTCATGCTGGGTTGGGTGGATAAACTGGCATCGCTGATCATTCCATGGATTTTCAGTGCCTATGGAACATTCATGATGCGTCAATTCTTTATTACTATCCCGAAAGAAATCGAAGAAGCAGCCTTAATCGATGGAGCAACCCGCTTTCAAATTTTATGGCGCATCTTTTTACCAGCAGCCAGACCAGCACTGGCTACTCTGGCAACATTTTCTTTTCTATACGCCTGGAACAGCTTCTTCTGGCCGTTGATTGTGATTAATACTGGAAACAGTGATAATCATGTTCTGACATTGGCTTTAAGTATTCTGCGTGGTAAAGCGGCGGATAATGCCAATCTGGTTATGGCTGGTGCCGCTATTGCCATTTTGCCGCCATTAATTATTTACATTTTTGCTCAGCGATTTTTTGTGGAAAGTGCTACCAGCAGCGGATTGAAAGGATAGCGTTGAATTCAAGTTTGATGATGTTTGCTTGCCTTTTATAAGGGTGAGCCTTGTTACATAGTTGATAAACGTTTCTATGGGTATAATTATCAGCACCTTTGCAGCGATTCACGATAGGACGCGGTATTCCATCTTATTTGTGTGAGGAGTAATTATTTTCAGGATGAAAAAAGTAGACGGATGTTACACAGTATACGGCAACAGCATCACAAAGCAGCAATCTGCAGCTGCAGATGGTTGGCAGGCCATGTTAGCCAAAAAGTTTAACTATGACCCGAATGAGAAATACACCCTCACTCTGCAGGATAATCCCTATCTAGGCTCGCTCTTTGGTTTAAAAGATATCATTCGCAGTGAGCAAGGGCAGCCTTTCACAGCCGAGCAAGCCGTTATCATCAGCACCATCCGCATGGGATATGGCCATTATCGTATTGCAATGGCAGGCATGTCCTGTGCCAGGGCCATGGGTTTTACCCCTTACTGGTTGGATTTATTAGCTGTCCCCGGTATTACCAGTGACGTGATCAACTGGTGTAATACCTGGTACAGCCGATTCTCCCGAATCTCCCAGAGCAGCCGCTTTTTTAATAAATATATTTGGGAATCTGTCACTACTGGAGATCGCACCCTTCCTGGGCTGTGGGAAATTCTCAATACCTGGGTGGTGGGTTGGCCGTGGCGATTTCTAAAAACAAATGTTAAAGATTATAAAATGAGTGAGCTTTTCCGCAATCTGTATGGAGCATTACCCTCGGATATGCCGATTCTGACCGCCCATATGTGGAACTGCATGGGCGCTGTTGCAGGAGGGATGACCAACGTGGTGGACATGATGTTCGACAATTGGCCGATGTCCTTCCAATTAACCGAGGGGGCTAAGCATGGCGTGCAGTCTCCTTCCGGTTATTATGGATTTAAAATCATGCGCGGCTTTGATGATAAAAATCGACCCATGCAGACCATTCCTGCGGATGCTTTGCATTTCACTGGCCATCATGTGGATCATGAGTTGGTGGAAAACATTGAGGTGGATTGTGAAGCACGACTTAGTCGTATGAAGGCCAAAGAACCGCGCCGCTTTTTAATCACCATGGGCGGAGCTGGGGCTCAAAAGGAGCTTTTTAAAGCTGTCATTGAATACTGCATACCGCTGATCCAGCAGGATAAAATTACTTTGTTTGTAAATCTTGGTGATCATCAAGCCAATTGGGCATGGCTGGAAAAGGAGTTGTCAGAATATCAGGATTTAATTCACACCCATTTCACCTGGGAGGATACCCAAGCCTACACGGATGAAATTCGCAGCAAACCCGCCAGCGGGCTGCATGTGTTCCTGTTTGATAACACCTTCCACGGCGTCTATGCCACCAATTATTTGATGCGTGTGGTGGATGTGATGATCACCAAACCCAGTGAACTGGCTTTCTATCCTGTCCCAAAGATTTTTAATGAACGAGTTGGCGGACATGAAATGTGGGGGGCTATTCGCGGCGCGGAATTGGGCGACGGTACCGTGGAAGCTCGTTCCATTTCGCAAATCCTGCAAGCGATTGATGTGTTAACCCATGAAGAAGATTTATTGACGCTATTCTGTGATCAAATTGTAAAGAATAAGAGCATCGGAATCTACGACGGCGCTTATAAATGCGTTGAACTTGCCACAGGCAAGAAATGGGAACGGAAATAAATAGGTTCTGAAAACAAGTTGTTAGACGGCCTGATGGCCGTCTATTTTTTTAAGTTCCTATTGGCTAGAATTCGGTCATACAGATCGGTTTTTGGGCGGTCAGGAACAGGCGATTGACGGCATCCAGATGGCGTTCATCCGAGATTTCAGCGCGTCCGTAAAGGTTCAGGGAGTTAAACTGCACACAGCCCATCACCCAGGAGGAAAAATCGGAGACATCCAGCTTCACTTCCACATCAAAACCGTTATCAGCCAGCTTTGCCAGGCCGTTTTGGAAATGCACAATCGTGCAGCCGTTATTTTGCGGAAGGAAAGTGTCCGTGATGTTGAAATTCACCCGCAGGTTTTGGCCATTAAAATTATGGCTCGTCAGGCACTCAAACCATTTTGCGGTATGGATTACGCGGTACATGATGCCCACACCCTGGGTGTTGGTCTCATGCGAGACGGAATGAAACAGGTTTTCGGAGGGATTGCGCGGGTCCGCAAAGAGATGGTGCAGGTCCTCATCCTGCGTGGTGAGAATCACGTCATGAATCTGATCCGCCTGGGAGTGTAAGAATGAAAGCAGTTCGTGCAGCGCCTGCCGGTTTTCATAAACCAATTCGATGACTTCCATGTCATTATGAACAAAGTTGTCCGGCCGTTTGCTGGAAAACTTATACACCAGATAGCCTTGCAGCACACCATCCATTTCCACACCGACGAGATGATTGGCCGGCGGATTGAACAGACGGTTCAGGTCACTTTTGCCTTTTTGAATCATGCCATGGGTTTTGTCCATCATGCGCTGATAGCATTGCAGCAGGGCTTCACCGTCCGAACGCTGCAAGCGGCGCAGGTGCTCTTTGGGACCATTTGGAAAAGAAGTGGGGTTGATTTCATAGCGGTTCATTTTGGTGCCGTAGTCAAAGCCCATTTTCCGATAAAAATCAGGCCGGAAGGGATACAAAATGGCCATGGGATAGCCCAGCGCATGGTAATGATCCAAATAGAAAATCAGCATATCGCGGGCGATTTTTTCTTTCTTGTGCAGCAAATCCACCGCCAGCATGCCTGCTCCGCCAATCCGCATGCGGGTTTCGTAACACTGCATGCTGAAATCGTGCAGGCGCATGCCCCCCACCAATTTTTGATTCCGATATACGCCAAAATAGGTGATGATGGGATCGGTCGCCTGATCCTGCAAACGGGCGGCAGCCAGTCTCTTTTCTTCCTCTGTATTGAGCTTCATCGCGGGGTAGGCTTCTGCGGATAAATTTACCAGGGGTAAAAATTCCTCGTCCGATAGCGGTCTGATTTCAGATTGAATGGGTCGCATGGGATTCCTCAGTTAAGGTCATTGTGCATATCCTAATTATAAAGGGCAATGGATGCCGTACAACCTGGACGGCAGGTTGAATTTATCCATTCAGCCAGGTTTTCGCCTGGGTAGGCCAGGCGATTTGTACTTGACCCTCCCCCAGTGTTTTTTCCAGAAGAAAAGGGACATCGACGCGGTAGGAGGAAGTTGGAAACCAGACGCACTGATAGAAATCCAACAGCGCTTCAGTCTCTGTAGGATCAACACCGGAACTGGTCACCAGAAAGGGTTGGGCGGCGAAGGTTTTTTCCACAAACCACTCTGGCGTTGCGCAGTTGGTGTTGGGGAATTTATAGCCTGCAAAGTAATACATGCCATCCAATGACCAATGATCGGGAAAGAAGCGCACGCTCACCTGCCCGGCAGACAGGGAGTGATTTACACCCTGATGCAGGGATTGGCGACAGATTTGTAGCGCTGCGGCAGAGCCATCCCAGCGCGTCATGACCCCGCTCAGGGTAAAAGCAGGGACCTCTTCTTTCTTCATGGTATAGCCCTGAAAATTTTGCCAGATTACTAATTTTTCCGGGGTCAACGCCGGCAGGATCAAGCGTGGATCGAGCATCCCTGCTTTGCGCAGTTCGGACGGCAGGAGACCAAACAGGCGTTTGATACTGCGTCCGAAGACCTCACTGGATTGAAAACCAAAATCAACTGCTATGTCGGTCAATCGCCGTTTGGAATGGATGATTTGAAGGGCAGCCTCAGAAATGCGCCGGCGCATAAGGTAAGTATAAGGAGAGATGTGGGTGGCAGCGTTGAAGATGCGGCAAAAATGGAATAGGGAATAGCCCACATGCTGGCTGATATCCTCTACTCGCACAGGCAGATTTAAATGTGCTTCGATAAAGTCCAGGGCATGGTCAACGTGCTCAAGCTGTTGCGCGGTAAGTTTCATAGCTTGGAGACAGGGATCAAGATCGTAATCGAGGATTCGCTGAGGCGATCCATGCCAAGAAAACGCTCGTCATAGACCAACAGATGCAGGTCTGAATCGCGTTGATAACCCAAAGCGCTGATCTGCTCGTCAAGATGCAGTTTGGAATAATCTTCAATAATCGCCTCGCCGCTGACCGTAAATTGAAAATAGGCACTGGCCGGCAGGTGTTTGATCACGTAATGCAGGGGGACTTGTTCGAAATCCTTGATCTCCGTGCCAATGAAGACCTCATATTTTCCGTTATCGCGGCTTTCCGGATGCATCAGATGAACTTCATAAAAAGAACCCGCCTGCTGGGTCAGGCTTTTAAACGCCGGGTAGGTGGATAATACGGCATAATAGCGGTTCCATAACTGGCCGATCTCATTTTCTGTTTGCCATTCCATTTGATAAGCGAACGGGTCCCCAAAAAAGCTCAGCCCAGCAAGAAACAAGGGGCCGTTTGTGATCAGTTGTGGATTCTCCATGATGGTTCCCTCTGGAAATGATGATTTCTTTTGCTGGTTGTATTATAGTCTGAAATCTGCTTTGGCTTTCGCGTGTGGGGTAGGTTAATCCTGAAAATAATCTCAAGTTCAGGCGGGTTTTACCGATGATTCTAATAGAGGTGATGGTATGGTGCTGACAATTAGTTCACGCGAACAGTTATCCTATCAAAAAACCGCTTTGGAATTCTCCATGAAGTCCGGTGGTATTTTTGCACAACCCCCAGCATCTCTTGCTATTAAAACAGACCAAGTTCAACTCAGTGATGCCTCACGGACGGCAATGCAGTACACCCTCCAGGAATCGAATTTATCTGCGAATTGGAGCGATACAGAACTGGACCTGGGGGATGGAATTAAGGCCAATGCACGATTCAGCCTGAATTACGCCGAGCGGCTAGAATCTCTGAATCTTTCATTTACCTTTAGTGCGGAATCCTTGGGCTATACCCAGGAGAACTTCAAAGCCTTTGGTGGAAAACCCATTGAATTAAAATTCGAGTTCTTTCAGCAAACGATCGAGTACGTTAAAGAATCCAAGCTTACCATCCAGGAAACCAAGCGCACTGCGGAAGAAATTATCACGGATATCGCCAATGCCCTGCGGGACGTTTTCCTCAAGAAGGGCGATAAATCGGTGCTGTTATCCATGGACGCGGACGCCTTTCAAACCCTGTTGGAGAATGCGGACACGCGCAGCATGTTGGATGATATTGTCGCCTTGATTGGGCTGATCAACGATATGCGCACGAATGGTGGGGCGCGGGATCATTATCAAATTTATATCAGCGGCAAAGGCAAACCCAAGATTGATTATGAAGAAAGCGTCGATGTGAAAGTAGAGGGCAGCAGAATTTCCATTCGTGTGACCATTCAACCCCCGCTTGAAGCTGCTGGCCATAGCGAAAATACACCCACAGAAAGTATGCCTGCTCTAAATGAAGAAGCCATTTCTTGAGCTGGGGGAAGGGTTGGCTTCAAATCATTAAATTCGGTTCATCTGGATGTTTACTCGTGTAGTTGACGGTGGCGTCCATGTAAAATGACCTTTTTTGACAGTTCCTACTAGCATTTTGGATAAAGCAACGGATCAAAGGTATACTCCCTATTCTTTCGACCAGGCAGGCACCTGCGCTTTGGCAGAGTCTTTGCCTGCGGGGTAAATTTTTGCTTGACAGCCAGGTTCACCGGATGATATCCTTGGGCCGAAATAAAAAATTAGTTCAGAAAGGGTAACGATCACAATTTTATGTTTAAATCAGCTTCGGTTTTTGGATCCAGAAGAGTAGCCTGAGCGCGTCTGAATCAGGAGTATTGTTTTCACCTGTTCAGGTCGAAGCATGCCAGCCACGGATGCGCTCATGCAACGTGGTTTGCTATTCCTGCTTCTCCATAAATTGAAGCACGCAACCTTTCTGTATTGCTGATCCCCTCAGCTTGATTTAAAGTTTGCATCCTGGCCAGCCACGGAAATACACCTCGTGGCTGGCTTTTGATTTAACCATATCAACAGGATTTGACCCTCATGCAAACGAACAAAGCACTCAATCAAGGGATTGTGATCGCCGTTTATCCAAACCTTGTCTCTGTATTGACCGACGAAAAAATAATATCCTGCCAACGACCGTTTTCTAAGCGCGTGGCAATGGATCGAAAGAACAAAAGACCTTCCGCCGCTTCACAGGAACTAACCGAGAACTCAACCGATCTAGTTGTTGGTGATGAAGTTCTGTTTTTTGACGCCATGATTCAGAAAATGTTACCCCGGCGCAGCCTGTTCTCCAGACGAGGGGTTGCCTCCCATGCGGGCGGCAGAGTGGATGAACAAAAAATAGCCGCCAATGTGGATCAGGTGATTGCCATTCTGGCGGCTGAGAATCCGGCGCCGAAATGGAATTTACTCGACCGCTACCTGGCTGCGGCAGAGATTGCCGAAATCCCTGCGCTGATCTGCATCACCAAGATGGACTTGATGCACATGCATTCAACCAACTGGCATGAAATGCAGGCCGAATTGGCGGTCTATCGCCGGCTGGGGTATCCGATCGTACTGACCTCCACCCATGACCAAACTGGTTTGCCGGAATTGAAGGAAAACATGCAGGGAAAGAATTCCCTGCTGATTGGAAAATCCGGCGTGGGAAAATCCTCCCTAATCAATGCCCTGGTGCCAGCAGCCGGACGGGTTACCGGTGCCGTGGGAAAGGAAAGCGGCAAGGGACGGCATACCACCAGCAGCATTTGGATGCAGGTGATGGATCGGAACACCACCCTGATTGACACGCCCGGCAGCCGCGAATTTGGGCTGTGGTTCGGAGAAGAGGATTGCCTGGATTGGTGTTTCCACGAAATACGACCCATCATAGGAACCTGCCGTTTTGGCTTGGATTGCCGTCATGATGAGGAACCCGGCTGTGCAGTGCGTCAGGCCGTGATGCAGGGCGAAATCAGCCCCCGGCGCTACCAGAGCTATCTGCATTTGATGGACGAGGAAGGGCTGCGATGAGCGGGCGATTTGAATCAGACGAAAGAATGATGTTCGAGGAGTATTATCCGGTCAAATCCTCGCCAAAAAACGGCCGAAGCAAACAACGCTTTTTTGAACAGACCTTTACCTGCCGGCATTGCGGCGCCTGGATCCACACGGATGCCTGGTTGAGTGGGGTGCAAAACCGTAACCACTGCCCGTATTGTCTGTGGTCCCTGCATGTGGATTTATTCAAATCCGGTGACCGACTCGCGGCTTGCCGGGGGGGTATGCGCCCCATCGGCCTGACGTTGAAGCAAAGCGCCAATAAATACAATTCTCAGGCTGGGGAATTAATGCTCATTCATGCTTGTGAAGATTGTGGCGTGTTTTCCATCAATCGCGTTGCCGCGGATGATGATACGAATCTGCTGGTTGAGTTGTACCAGCAATCCCTGGGGTTGGAGGCTGAGAGAGTTTCAGCCCTGCGGGCACAACAGATACACTTGTTGCAGCAAAAGGACGAGGAAGTGTTGATGGAACGCCTGTTTGGAAGGTGTCCTGTATTCTAATCCAAACAAATTGTAGGGGTTTAGCATCCGAGATGGATAGGTTAATCAGAATGGTTATTGGATGCTAAACCCTGGCGTAGGGTGGAAAAATCTTTATTCGCAATAAGTTGTGTAGATAGTTTGCACACGTTTGCCATGGTAGCCTGAAATTTGGATTCATGATCATCGTACAATGGTGCAGGCTATGCAGACAATTAAAGCCCCCCAAGGTTTCCCCAACCTTGGGGGGAGAAAAGAAGGTTGCCCTGACGCACGATTAAGACCGAAACCATCCATGTCTGCGATTTATAATGAAATCTCAACGGATGTGGTATTTGATCTGGAATTAAATCATCCGTATGATGCAGCGCATTGCATCATACGGATGGCTAACGTTATTAGGATGAGGATTCTTCTCACACAAAGTTCATACCATGGGTGACCATGTGTCAATTTTAAGTCATAATCGATTTATAAACCTTTCGGGTTTGATCTATTATTGTTTTTCAAACCCTTGATGAGTATCCTACTTGTCCTGGCAGCAATTCCATTCAAGTACCCATGGACCGGATATCCGTTCCTGTATGCTTCCGATAGTAAAGGAAAACTTACCCGTAACTACCGACTGCGAAAAGTACGAGGTTGACCGTAACTTCCCGCTTGGGGTTCTGTTTTCAATCGTTCCTCCCCCTCCACTTCCGGGTTGGAGGTCAGATTCGACAACGGTGATATACTCCACTGCCGCATCGGCCTCAAAGGTAAATTCCAATACTTTCCCTTCGTCATCCACCTGACGTACCTGAACAAGTCTAAGGGTATGCCCCTCAAATGGAATATCCAGGTTAGGGGTCCATGTTTGCTCATTGTAAAGATTGGAACCCAGATCCAACTCAAACGGACTCTCCATTGTTGAGGATGTCGTCTGAAGGATATATGGAAAACTGAGGGTCAGTGCATCCGGTGAGTTTGTGCCTGGGATGCGCAAGGCCCAGGGAATAGTGTTGGACGGCAGAGTTTCATACAAGGTCCAGACTTCTTCAAATGGCAGCGCCTCAACAGGCAGGATATTCTGTTCAGGATCCATGACTGTGATTTCTTCCATCGGCGGTACATCATACCAGCGCTCACCATTCTGCCAGCTTAAGAGGCCGCTAACCAGAATTCCATCCTGGAGCACTACAACCTGATCCAGGCTAAGAGTTACACCGGAGGGCAAGCTGGGGGTGACAGTGGGTTGAAACGGTAAGTCAGTCGGCATAACCGTAAAATCTGGGCTGGGCTCCAGCGGAATACCACCCTCAAGAATGGGCATCATCATGCCGGTTGGCGCTGCTTCAAAATGCAGCGGAATTTCCCAATCCGGGATATCTGAATTACAAAAGAGTTTCCATGGAAAATGCAATACAACATTGTCCACATTAATTGGCAGTGGTGGAAAAACCAGGCGGGAGGAATACCAACCATCCAGAGAAAGGCGCGTTTCCCCGGCCATTAGATATGGATTTTGCATACTCTGCGTAGGGTTCTGGCACGGTTTGTCAGAGTGAGATTCACCGATTTCGAGAATCGTTCGATTTGCATCGGTGAATCCAGCAACTATGGTCATCACGCCTCCATCCCGTTCCTGGCGCACGGATTCTGGCATATAACGGACTGTCTGAGGGTCATTTACATATCCAAAGGCGGGAATGTAGGCTTGCAGCCAGCTCTTCACAGCAGCCAGCACATTTTGCGGGCCGCTGATCAAGAATGCAAGCATCAATCCTGCAATCACAAATTCAGTCAGCACAAATGCCGGTTTTTTCCACCAGGGTAATTGAACGCGGTTTGTAACCGGGGAGGTTGGCGTAGTACGCAATTGACCCCACAATTTATCAACGAAAGCCGGATCAGGTTCCGGCATGCAGACTGCGATGTGCAACTTTTCTTCAAACCCTTCAGTAGGGATACCAGGTTTAGTCATTTGAATCCTCCAGAAGCGTGCGCAAACGATCCTGTAATCGATAAACGGATTTTTTAACAGCGGCTTCATTCCGTTTCAGCACGACACTCATCTCGGAAAATTTTAATCCGGCGACATATCGCAGATAAATCAATTCCTTTTCGTTTTCGGGTAGGGTGAAAATAAGATTCCGCAGCCGCTGAATTTCCTGCAGTTTTGAGAGATCTGCCAGCAGGTCAGGTTGGGTCATTGGGACTGGCTCGTAGTCAAGCGGTTGCTCACGCCGGCGCCGCGTAATCCAACGCCAGGTTTGATTGCGTGCAATTGTAAATAACCAACCGGCAAAATTATCCCGATGTTGGTACCCCGGCAAGCCCTGATAGACTGCCAGGATCACCTGCGAGGTCAGGTCCTCAGCGTCTGCTGGGTTTCCAACCCGGGCATAGATATAACGGTACAACGGGGCTACCCATCGCTGATACAGTTTTTCAAACTCAGCTGGATTGTCACGTACTGCCTTGATCTGCATTGCTTCGTTATCATGTTCTTCATCCATGGTCATTGGCTGATCATTCAACTCCTTGTTATCAGTTCCGGATTAGCAAACTTTTCATAACTGGTAAGGTATGTTAATTAATGACACAAAGGAGGAAAAAGGGACGTTTTATGGGATTCTGCATTTGATATTTGGGTATCCACAAAAAAAAAGAGTGCCTAGTAATGGACCCTGCTTCATGGCAAGGGCATCCAACCCCATTGTATAATTTGGTGCAGTCAAACCTGCTGCAACCATCAGTGTCATATCAGGACTATCGCCTTATAGCTTTTGATAAACACTGCTCTTTGTTGGGCAGCATCCATCTCACATCAATGAATTTTTCTCAAAGCTCTAATTGCTTCAAAGTCTCCTTTAGCACTTTGGCTGAATTCTGTAATCCCTTAATCTCTTCCGCACTCAAATCCAGACGCAGCATTTTCTCCACCCCGCCGTGGTCCACAATGCAGGGCAGACTCAGATACACATCGTGGATTCCATAATACGATTCAATCAGGCTGGAGACTGAAAGGACGCTATTCTGATCGCGCAGGATTGCTTGCACAATAGCCACCAGCCCTGCAGAAATGGCATAGTAGGTGGCGCCCTTTCGTTCAATGATGTGATATGCTGCATCACGAGTTTGTTCGAAAATCCCTTGCAGCAGATCCATCTCGCAGCTGGTGCCATTCGCGGCACAATATTCAGTCAGGCGCATCCCGGCAATATTGGCCAGGGACCAGACCGGCACTTCACTGTCACCATGCTCTCCAATGATGTAAGCGTGCACGGAGCGGGCATCCACCCCAAATTGCTGGCTGAGCAGGTAGCGCAGGCGGGCTGTATCCAGAATGGTTCCTGATCCCAAAACTCTTTGTGCAGGCAGGCCGGAGATTTTCCAGGTGGCGTAGGAAAGAATGTCCACCGGATTGGTGGCGACAAGAATCAAGCCGTCTGGATTGTGACGTACGATCTGGGGTACGATGGATTGGAAAATGGATATATTGCGCTGCAATAAATCCAGACGGGTTTCACCGGGTTTTTGCGCTGAACCGGCTGTAATCACGGTCAAGGTTGCGCCTGCACAATCCGCGTAATCTCCCGCCCAGATGCGGGTAGGGGTGACCAGAGGGATGGCATGGTTTAAATCCATGGCCTCTCCCTCCGCTTTGTGATGATTATGATCAATGAGAACAATTTCGGCAGCCAGGCTGGAGAGCAACAGGGCATGGGCAAATGTGGCTCCCACGTTGCCCACGCCGATGATGGCAATACGAGTCGGTCTTTGAGCGGATAAATGCATTTTAGTTTCCTTTTGATGGTATCAAGTTTCTTTCATGACCAATTCATTTTGTAAAGATTTCAATTTGGCTAATTGAATGGCTCACACTTACAAGTAACAGAATTCCAATAATGGGTACATGCGGTAACTAAGCCAGTACAACAATTGATGGGTGTGCAACTTGTAGTTGTATGAGTATCATTGGTGCTTTTCGGTGGCACATAAGGACACATGCCGGGTAATTGACCGGTGGGTTCCATGCCGGATAAGGCCCGGCAGGTATTATCGGCTGCTGCAAAGGCCTTCAGCGGATATTCAGGATTGTCTTTCAACGAAGAACCGGCTTCAGCCAGGCTGAAATGATCATGCTGATCAAACCAATCCGGATGAACTTCATCAGCAAAAGCCCAGGCACCCCAGAGAAAGAAGATGTACTCCTCGCCGATATCCAGCAAATCCAACTTGAAAGCCATCTCAATTTTTTTGTCGCTGTCCGAGGAAAGGCGTACCCAGGCGGCATCCGCGTCTTTTCCGATGCCTTCATCAAAAATCAGCACTTCATACCCATCACCGGGGCCATTGGCATCGGATTCCATGGGTTTTGAATTTCCGATATCACTATTCACATCTTCCCAAATCTGCACACCGGTTGTGGTCCAGGTATCCGATTCCGGGCTTTGGGCTGCGATCAGAAAATCGCCGCGTCCATCGAGATCCGCATCCAGCTCAAGGGCATAAAAGAGGGAACGATCTCCGGCGAGTGAAGGGGAGGCGAAGACTTCCAGTGTGGTATATGCCCAAACATCCTCTTTATCTCGATACATATCCGCCCGTACCAAATCAGTATAGGGTAGATATTCCATCGCATCGGCGGTAAAAGGACGTTCGTACCGTCCCAACGGAAATTCATCCCCGCCATAGGCTCGTTTTTCGGGAGCCGTATTATTCGAAACCTGGTCATGGATGGTTTGGGCT
This sequence comes from Leptolinea sp. UBA5203, assembly GCA_002412765.1. Taxonomy (GTDB): domain Bacteria; phylum Chloroflexota; class Anaerolineae; order Anaerolineales; family Anaerolineaceae; genus UBA5203. The sequence continues at coordinate 16,646 of DHVR01000077.1, forward strand.
TTCCCGTCCCCAAATTTCGGCAGCATCACATGCACAATTTCAGGAACCGCGGTTTCAGTGGGAGGGGGAGGTTGCACAGTAGGTGTTTCGGTGGATGACCCGGTGTTGGCAATGATGGGTACGGGAGCGTCCGTAGGCAGCAAGGGGGCTGCTGTGGGTGGAAGGTCACTGGGTGCGGTGGGTAAATTGCAGCTTGTAAGGGAAAAAATAAACAGACTCAATACCAGTATGGAAGTCAGGCGTTTCATACGATCCTCCGGAATCAGAACTTGTCTGAAAAACCGACCGATCAGGATGTTGTGATCTTCAATGGGAAAACTGGTGGAATTAACCAGCTATCAATGCGCTGCATGGATGGTCACACCTTCTATTATACAAAATTTACAGGGTTGTGTTGGATTTGAACGAGAGGGAATGTTCGCTGATCTTAAAAACAACCCGAAAATGGGTTGTTTGTTTCATTTTAGCAAAACCATAAGATGTGTTTTTATTCTTCGCGCAGATGTTCCGGTAGGGCCAGGAAACCGGTCAGCCCATTGCCAATTTCATTGATGGTAAATCTTTTCTTGCGGATGGTAAACACACAGGCAGGATCCCCTTTTGCCATGCATTCCGTTTCCTGGATGGGAAAATCATTCAACCCTAAAATACTTTGTAAACCGCCGCGCAGATAGCCAACATTGAAATAACAAATCGGAAGATCCACGTTCATCGGAACACTGCAAATGGGGCAATTTCCCACCGTGAATCGAAAATGATCCGTGTGATCGGCCAGGACGATATGCTGATCGCTGGATTGGGCTGAAATTTCAGCTAAGGTACAAAGGGCAATTTCAAGCTTTTCTGCTGTGCTGAAAAGTTTTTCTTGTTTGGCACGGGTGTTGGCCACAATATCAAAGGAACCAAAGGCAGGTTCAAAGCTTTGTTTACCAATCTGATACGCAATGGAACGCGCACCACGGGGACCATAGATAAAATCCAGGGAGCGGAAGAGATTGGCCAGGTAAACATAGGGAATGGTGTTCTCGTGACGGTGAGTTAATTTTGGGGGTAATTTTTCCAATAAACCGGCAGCGCGCAACAATGCTGCAGCACCTTTTTCCCCAACCAATGAATTAATCACGTTGAGAATCTCCAGGGTATAACGACTGGAGAATTTTTGTGCCGGGCTGGTATTGACTTCGGGCGTTGCATGAATCAGTTGGGCATCCACTATCATATTGTACCTGCTAAATTTAGATAACCTGTAAAATTTCCTATCAAGCATTTTAATTATAGCGGATTATCCTGTACTATTGACCAGGCAGATACCTTACAGATTGGTTAGGTAAGATGGCCAATTGAGCGGATTCGGGGAGTATGGTACACTGATTTTCGTGGATGAAAAAACTTTAACCTTACTGGCATTTCCCAAAGTATTGGATCAACTGGCAGCTCATGCCAGTTTTAGTGTAGCTGTTGAACAAGTTAAGCAACTTAAACCTGTCACAGGAATCACTGAAATAAAACATCGTCAACAATTAACGCGTGAAGCCCGCTTATTAATCAACACCCATGATGAAATCAGTGTGGGCGGGGCTCGGGATGTGCGCGAACTGGTTGGCCGGGCACGGCGAAATGGGGTGCTGGAAGCCACTGAATTACTGGAAGTCAGTACCACATTGGCTTCTGCCCGTACCCTCTTGCGCCGCATGGAGAAAATAACCCTGCCCGTGGCCGGCCTGCGCGAGATTGCCCTGCGCTTAAACCCTCCTGCCGGGATCATTGACGCCATCTCTGCCGCCATTTCGGACCGTGGGGAGGTGCTGGATTCCGCCTCTCCAAAATTACGCGAGATTCGCCGTGAGTTAAAACTGGCCAACGAACGCCTGTTGAATAAAATGAACGCCATCATCAATGGACAACAAACCGTGGGCATGCTGCAGGAATCGATCATCACCCAGCGCAACGGCCGGCTAGTAGTTCCCCTTCGGGCTGAGTTTAAGGGGCAACTCAAGGGCATTATTCATGACCAATCTTCTTCCGGTCAGACTCTGTTTGTGGAACCCCTGGCCGTCGTGGAGGCCAACAACCGCCTGGCTGAATTACAGCTCGCGGAACGGGATGAAATCCGCAGGATTCTGGCGGAGCTATCCATCCGAGTTGGGCAGCACGCCGCTTTGATTGAAGAGATCGTCAATGATCTGGGTACTTTTGATTTTTACCTGGCCTGTGCCCGCTATGCTGAACAAATGGATGCGGCTGAGCCCATCCTGACCCTTTTTCCCGAACGAACTATTCGCCTGTACGAAGCTCGGCATCCGTTATTGGATCCAGCCAAAGTCGTGCCGCTGGATATTGATCTGGATCCGCTAACTTTCATGATGGTTATCACCGGCCCCAATACAGGCGGTAAAACGGTCTCCCTAAAGACGGTTGGATTGATGATCGTAATGGCCCAGGCTGGGCTGCATATACCCGCCCTTTCCGGATCCACCATCCCGGTGTTCGAGAATGTATTTGCGGATATCGGCGATGAACAATCCATCGAGCAATCCCTGTCCACTTTTTCGGGTCACATCACCAATATTGTGCGCATTTTAAAGAAAGCTAATGAACACTCGTTGGTGCTGCTGGATGAGTTGGGCGCGGGCACCGATCCGCAGGAAGGTGCCGCGCTGGCACAGGCGCTGCTTTCCTATCTGGTGAGCAAGCGTATCTCCGGGTTTGTGGCTACACATTATCCGGAATTGAAAGCTTATGCGCATATGACCACGGGGGTGGTCAATGCCAGCATGGAATTTAACATGCAAACCCTCAAACCCACCTATCACCTTACCCAGGGGTTGCCGGGGCGGTCCAATGCTTTACTAATAGCAGAACGACTGGGACTGCCGGAAGAAATTTTGAATGAAGCACGCTCCGGCATACACCCGGATGAGCTGCGTACCGAAGATTTACTGGATGAAATCAACCGTCAGCGTCAGCTGGCGCGCAAGGCGCGCAATCGGGCGGAAAAAGAGCGGCAGAAGGAAACAGGCTTGCGCCAACAATTGGCCCGCCGCATGGAAGAGATTGAAGCGGAGCGTATGAAAATTCTGGAAGAAGCTCGCCTGGAAGCGCAGAACATGGTGGAGAGCATGCAGAGCGAGTTGAAGGAAACCCGCCGGGCACTCTCCAAAGCACGCAAACCACTGGAAGAAGTGGACCCGCTGACTCAATCCATGCAAACGCTGGAAAAGCAGGTGGTCAAACCGATCGAGCGAAATGAGCCGCCCCAGGCACGTCGCGTGCTGAAGATCGGTCAAAAAGTGATTGTGCGTTCCTTGAATCTGGAAGCGGAAGTGACCGCGCTGGGAGAGGAAGAAATTGAAGTCATGGCCGGGGCGTTGCGTATGCGAGTTGCCCTGACGGATATTCGCCGTAAAGCGGACTTGGATGTTAGTGAACCCCAACCTGTTTCAGGCAGGGTGCGCATTAATACCGAATCGGCCACCTACAGTGGGGGTTTAAAGAGTGTCTTCGTCTCCTCGCCGGGAATTGAGCTGGACTTACGCGGTAAAACCAGCGATGAAGCCTTGGAAGCCCTGGAAGGGTATCTGGACCAGGCCTACTACTCCGGCTTGCCATCGGTGCGCATTATTCACGGCAAAGGCAGTGGAAAATTGCGCGCGGACGTGCGCAGCGCTTTACGCCATGCGGAACATGTGAAGAGCTGGAAAATCGGCCTGGACACGGAAGGCGGGGACGGTGTCACCGTGGCTTATCTGGATAATAATTAATTCCGGAATAAATATACTAAACTAAAAAAAGCGTTTCGGGTTCGGCTTGTGCCCGATTCAGAAGGGCTTTCACCGGTGCAAAACTGCGGCGGTGGATTTCACATGGGCCGAGGTCCTGCAGGCTCTGCTGATGGCAGCGGGTACCGTAGCCTTTGTGACGTTCAAATCCATAACCCGGATAAATCTCAGCCATTTCAACCAGAAGAGCGTCCCGGGCGGTTTTCGCCAGGATGGAAGCGGCGGCAATACTCAGGGATTGCTGGTCACCGCGGATGATGCTCTTTTGGGGGATCGGGAGTTGGGGTAGTTTAACGGCATCAATTAATAAATATTCCGGCTGCAAGGTTAACCCTGCCACCGCACGCTGCATGGCCAGACGCGTGGCCGGCACGATGCCCAGGGCATCAATTTCTGCATGGCTGGCAAGCCCCACCTGCCAGCTGACGACATTCTCCTTGATAAAGGCAGCCCAATGCTCGCGCTGACGGGCGCTCATCAATTTGGAATCACGCACCCCTTGGTAAGTTTCCAGGATGGTAAGTTCTGCCGGAAGAATCACCGCTGCGGCGGCCACCGGGCCGCACCAGGCGCCCCGGCCGGCTTCATCGATGCCGGCAATATGGCTGATTTGGGTCTGCCATAGGGCGGACTCAAAGTGAAGGTCAGGCGATATCATCTTTTACTTTCGGATTGCAACAACAGCAAATAAATTCCTAATAAGATCAACACCATGGAACCGGTATTACCGATGAAACTCATCGATCCTGCCGGGTTTCCCCCGATGTACAATCCCCAGCCGACGGTTGCCAGCACTCCGCATGGGATCAGCGGCCACCAGACGAATTTGGAGGTCACGGCACGCGAGAAAAAGGTAATCCCTGCCCAACCCAAGGCAAAGCCGACCAGCATTCCGCCTGTTTTTGCCAGCGGGGATTCGAGATAGGAGGTGCCCCAGGCCAAATAGATGCTGGGGCCGATACCGATCAGGATGCTGCCGGGAATGATCAAGCCGAATATGCGGAACATCACCCCGCTGCCCAATAAAACCAGACCGACGGTAGTTACAATGAAGAGCACAAAATCCACTGCCCGCATCTGGGTGAATTGAAATACAAAGGCCACGGAGCAAATGACCACGCCGGGGATCAGCGGCCACCAGGGGGAGCGGGCCAGGTAAATGGCAGAGATGGCGGTGATCATGATCCAACTCATCCCCGAACCCAGCAAAAGCCAGCCAATGCGCTCGGTGATCGCGACGTTGTTTTCAGTCAGGAAAAAGATTAAAATACCGGCGCCGTGTCCAATGATCAGACTGCCCAGAATGGTCAGGCCGTATTTCTTATTGCGGATGCTTTCAATGATCAGGATCATGCCGGTAAAGGGCACGGCGCTGAAGAGCAGCCAATAATTTTGTAAATAGTTACTGAGTAAGAGAATAATGCCTAAGACAATTAAAGACGAACCCACCAGCAAAACAGGACGGGAAGGTTCACGATGATTGGGGGTAGTTGTTAAGTTTTCCATGCTGCCTCAATCCTTGTTATAGAATTCCAAGGTTTTTAGAACGAATCACAGCCTGGGCACGGTCTTTGACACCTAATTTACTTAAAATATTGGTGACATGATTTTTCACCGTCCCTTCGGCGATGAATAATTTTTCTGCTATTTGTTTGTTGCTATCTCCCTGAGCGATGCACTTCAGAATCTCAATCTCGCGGCTGGATAATGGCTCAATTAACTGCTCATCAATTTTAGGCTTGGCCTGGGAAATGCGCGAGAATTCAGCCATTACTTTTGCGGTGACCGAAGGCAGCAAGAAGTATTCACCTCTGGCTGTGGCGCGAATGGCTTCAAATAATTTCTCAGAGGCAACGTCTTTTAATAAATACCCCACCGCGCCTGCTCGCAGACCATCAAAGATGGATTCATCGTCATCAAAGGTGGTCAGGACGATCACCTTGCAATTGGGCGCCTGGGAGGAAATCAACTGCGTTGAGCGCACCCCATCCATAATCGGCATGCGCAAGTCCATTAAGATCACCTGGGGCTGCAGTTGCACAGCCAGACGCAGGGCTTCTTCTCCATTGGCAGCTTCGCCAATCACTTGAAACTCCTCATGCACCGAGAGAATGGTGTTCAATCCTTCACGGAAGAGAGCCTGATCATCAACAATTAAAACGCGGATAGGGTTTGTTTTCATCCTGGTATTTCCAATTTGATCTGGAATCCTTTGCCTTTGGCCGTTTGAATCTCCAACTGGCCGTGCAGCAAATTAGCCCGCTCCTTCAGCCCCAACAATCCAAATCCTTCCTTAAGTTGGGGTGTACCGGCTCCATTATCCATCATTTCTAGAATGACGGTTTGATTGTCAGTGTACCATAAATTGATCTTCAGTTCCGTGGCTTTGGCGTGCTTGTGGGTGTTATTGATCCCTTCCTGAACCGCTCTAAACAGGGTCAATTCAACCTGAGGAGAGATGGGTCTTGGTTTTCCATTCAGCTCAAAGACTACAGTCAAACCCTCGGTTTGACTGTTGCTAATCACATTTTCAATTCGTTGCGGGAGGGGTAAATTCTCTTCCAGGGTGGTGCGTAAGGCCGCCACGGATTGGCGCACATCCACCAGAGCCTGCTGGGTTTGGTTTTGGGCTACATGCAGGGCATCCATGGCTTTTTGCGGGTCCTGTTTCATCACCGCCAGAGCGGCTTTAATTTGGATATTGACTGTGGTGAGATAATGCCCCACCCCATCATGAATCTCCCTGGCCATGCGGTTGCGTTCCTTGGTGATGGTTAATTCTTCCACCTGGCTGGCATACTCGCGCAGGCGTTCATTGGCTGCAGCCACTTCATCCACCAGACGTTCCACCTCGGTACGGGCGTTTTCTTCATTGACCGCCATCTGGGTGAAGGCCACGATAAACATTTGACCCGCCAGAAAGATGGGCATACTGCTCCAAATGTCATCCAAACTGCTGACGAATTGCAGGCGGGTGATCAAATAAGTGGCCACGATACCCAGGTTGGAAAATAACATCAGGGATTGGTTATAGAGCACCACACAGTGACCTGCCAAGGGAAGAAGAATCATGGCGTTAAAACCAGCTCCGCGTCCCAGATAAATCAACATGCCCCCCAGGGGCAATTGCACCAGAATGTAGGCTGTTTTTACCAGCATGGAGGGGGATTTGACACAATAGGCGTATCCGTAAATGCCCATCATAATATAGGCTGTACCGGTAAAAATCAATAATATAATCTCCAGTGCACTGGCTGTAGGCAGCACACTGAAGATGGGGAAATAGGAAGCCAGCACAATCATGGCAAAAGCCAAATCGGCGTTGGTGTTGGTTTTAATCGTCTTGCGAGAATGAGTAGTGTTTTGCATAGAACTTGCTGAAATTATAGCATTGCCACTTGGTTTTATTGTATAGGTCTACGTCATGTTTAAGCATGGTCATGGTCACGATGACAGGGATGAGGGTATCCCTTGGATCGTGCTGCGGGTTGTGACTACCAGCACATCCGCATTATCCGCTTTATTTGTATCGTTAAACATAATCCATACGAATTAATAAAACGGGAGCAACCCCATGAATGTACTATTACTGTATCCAGCTTTTCCAGACACCTTTTGGAGTTTTAAACACGCCTTGCGCTTTGTCCTTAAGCGGGCATCTTCCCCGCCCTTGGGATTGGTAACCATTGCCGCCATGCTGCCTTCAGAATGGCAGAAACGCCTGGTGGATGTCAACATCCAGTCCCTCAAACACACTGATTTGGATTGGGCGGATATGGTGTTTGTCAGCGCCATGGTAGTGCAGCGCGAATCCGCGCAGGCGTTGATCCATCGCTGCAAAGAAAATAAAAAGCTGGTGGTGGCCGGGGGGCCTTTATTTACGGGTGAATATACAGAGTTCCCGGAAGTGGATCACTTTGTGCTGAATGAAGGTGAGATAACCCTGCCTCCCTTCCTGGCAGATTTCGCCCGCGGGGCAGCCCTGCGGGTGTATCAAACAGAAGACTATGCGGATCTCCACCTGACCCCCACCCCTCAATGGGACCTGGTGGACATGCGCAACTATGATTCGCTGGGGATTCAGTTCTCCCGCGGATGTCCCTTCAATTGTGATTTCTGTAATGTCACCGCCCTGCTGGGCCATATCCCGCGCGTCAAAACAAGCCAGCAAATCATAGCGGAATTGGATGAAATGTACCGTCTGGGCTGGCGGCGCAACGTTTTCTTTGTAGATGATAATTTTATCGGTAATAAAAAAATCCTCAAGGAGGACGTGCTGCCAGCCTTGATTGCCTGGCGCAAGGGCAAAAAGGGATTCCAGTTTATCACCGAAGCTTCTATCAATTTAGCGGATGATCCGGACCTGATGGATCTGATGGTTCAGGCCGGGTTCAAATCCGTCTTTGTGGGCATTGAAACCCCGGATGAAGGCAGTCTGCACGAATGTCATAAAGTGCAAAATAAAGGCCGGGATCTGGTCTCCAGCGTCAAGACCCTGCAAAGCCGCGGCTTACAGGTGATGGGCGGCTTCATTGTCGGATTTGATAACGATAATCCTTCTATCTTTGAGCGTCAGATTCAATTTATTCAACAGAGCGGCATTGTCACTGCCATGGTGGGGCTGCTCCAGGCGCCCTACGGTACGGAATTGTACAGCCGTTTGCTCAAGGAAGGCCGGATTAAAAAAGAAATGTCCGGGGATAACTCCGATGGAACGACCAACATCATCCCGCGCATGGATGCCAAGGTTCTGCAGCAGGGCTACAGCCGCATCATCCGAAGCATCTATTCCGCGCCGCTCTTTTACCAGCGGGTGAAAACCTTTATTGAGAATTACAAGCCGGTCAATACCCAGGTGGATATTCAACTGGCTGAAATCTATGCCTTCTTCAGTTCCATCTGGCGTCTGGGAATACTCAGCTCTGATCGAAAATACTACTGGCGCTTGTTCTTCTGGTCACTTTTTCGCCATCCCAAGCATTTTGCTCTGGCGATTACCTTCACTATTTACGGCTACCATTTTCATAAAGTGATGGAACAGAGCGCATTGAGCGCTGCTTGAGCAAGCTGAATATGTAGAGGGATCTTGAAATCGGACTTGTGAGGTTTTTCCTTCACAAGTCCGAATACTAACGGAATTAAAGAGGGTGGCTCATTTTCTATTATTTAAAACCACCTTAAAAAACAGTACTTCATTTGAACTTGTTGATGCGTATAATTTTTGTAATATAAAGAGAGGGAAAAACAAGATGAAAACAAGAAATTTTTTATATCTACTATTAGGAGGAATTGTATTGATGGGCGGACTGGGACTGGGCGGATTACCCTTCCACAGGATTGATGAAGTGAAAACCTATCCTGTAGATCAAATGGATGATATTCAGGTGATATTATCAACTTATCCAATTCATGTACTTCAAACGACAGAGGGCAGTGATATAAAATTCCATCTGTCGGGTAGATCCATGCAGCCAGTAAAACTGGCAGCAGCGTTAAATGGCAAAACACTCCTCGTGGAAAAAAGCCAACCCAATAAATTTGATTTGCCCAATGACCTGGTTTTGGAGATTTTTATCCCTGAAAATTATCAAAAAAACCTATCCATTGACATCACCACCGGCAAAGCAAAAATAGATTCTCTCCATTTGGCAAGCTTTTCCCTTCATACCACCACCGGTGGGATGGAAGCAGGCGGTTTAATGGCTGAGAAAATTAACCTGGTTACTTCTACGGGAAATATAAAAATCAATCAATTACAGACCAGAGATTTGGAAATCTTTGGTACAACCGGAAATATCAGCGTGGATGATTGTGCACTGGACACTGCAAAAATCGAGACTACTACCGGTGATGTCATTTTACGGGACGCGAGTGGAAATTTTAATATCGGTACGACAACAGGGAAAGTAATTCTGGACAGTACCGAAATTGAAAATCGGACCGTAGCCATTGGCACTTCAACGGGAAGTATTTCCGTGCAGCTACCCCGTACTGCGGAATTTTCATTTGAAGCTAAATCCTCGACAGGCAGGCTTAAATCTGATTTTCCTTTTACTACGAATGAAAAGAAACGGATGGCAGGGCAAATCGGATCGGGCAGCAGTACGCTTGACCTCCATAGCTCTACCGGAAGTATTACAATTTCAAAGAAATAACCATCCAATCGCAGGGTGAAGGGTTCGTTGCATTATAAAAATGAACGGCATGATAAAAAATCGGCTATCCGTTTTCTGGATAGCCGATTTATTTATTTATACAGTCCGTTTTTGGCATTGCGCCGGATGGTGAGAATATCCACCGCCATTTGCCAGGAATCCCGGAAGAGTTTTACCCGGCTGCCGGCAATGTAATACCAGTGGATGGGTACTTCCAGAATGGTATAGCCGTGTTCACGGGCGATGTAAAGCACTTCCACATCGAAGGACCAGCCTTCAAAGGTCTGGAGTTTGAAAACCTTTTCTGTCACAGCGGCGGAAAAACATTTGAACCCGCATTGCGTATCCTGCAGGCCGGGCAGCGCTACCAGGCGCACCAGCGTGTTGAAAATCCGGCCAATTAAATGCCGGTAGGCTGGTTCATCGTAGCGCACCGCACCGGGTGCTTCACGGGAGGCGATGGCCACATCGAAGCCGGATAAGATGGGGGGAAGAAATTTATTTACCTCTTCAATGGGCATGGAAAGGTCCGCATCGCAGATGAAACGGTACTCGCCGATGGCTTTCAACATGCCTTCACGCACCGCCAGACCCTTGCCGCTGGCCGCCAGATGCAGGGCGTGAATATTGGGATACATTTCAGCGTAGCGTTGTGCAATGAACAACGTATCGTCGTGGCTGCCATTCTCAACGATCAACACTTCGGCTTCGTAGGGCTGGATAGCCAGAAAATCAGCGATTTTCTCCAGCGTCTGCGGAAGCCGATGCTCCTCATTATGGGCGGGAATCACAATCGAAAGTAAGGGTTTTTCCAAGCTCACCACCAAAAACAGTAATGGTCCAGGGCGTTAGAACAGCGGCGCCAGTTCCGGATCATCCTGTCGGGAATTTGTATCTTTTACACCGATGTAGACATCTCCGTTCTCTGAAAAAAGGGAGAGCTTTTGATTTAGAAAGAAGGTGCTTGCCAAAAAGGGTTTGCGATTTCCGGTATAGAAATGTTTGCCGCTTTGCAGCTGCTCCACCAGAGCTTCGCGCGTCATCAGAACGAAATCGGCATAGGTTGGGCCGCGGCGCAGATACACCCGCACCAGGGAGATCAATTTATCCGGCGCATAACGAACCGCTTCAATGACGCCATCCACATTTTGCTTTGCCATAGGTATCCTTGGGCTTGCCTGAATGGGTACAGGAACCATTGTCTATTTTATCAGGGTTTGTCCAGTTTTCAATGTGTTGAGATGGATTGGGGAATCAATTGGGGTGTGGAATGGCAAAGAAAATTTAAAATGGTGATGTGCTCATTAGTTGCACCACAGAAAGTGATTTTTCTACTAGTTGAACACAAACCAGTTGAATAAAACGCAACAAATTGTTCTGCTAGAAGGTTGCAGAAGCATTCTTTAACCTTGGTTTTGCCTTACCTCTAATTTCATCCTCGGGGTATATTTTCAAGTCGTTTTTTTGATTCTCTTTCCTTACAGCATGTGTATAATACCCATAATTCACTTTGGAATTCTTTGCTGAAATTATGATAGATGGTTGGCGATTGGAGGTCGTATGAAATCAAGCGCAAAAGTTGGCATTGTTCTTATTCTCATTCTTAGTTTTCTCAGTATAAGCTGCGGGGTGGGCAGCTTCTTAGGTTCCGAGGAACAACCTGCGGAAGTTCAATCCACGAAACCTATTAAGATGCCCAAACCATCAAATACATCCACGCCACTGGCTACTGCCACTCTGGAGGAAATTCCCATCTCCTCTTCCACAGGCTACACCATCCCAGCCGGAGAATTTTCACTGGATTCTCAGGAATCCTGCGCAACAGACGTCAGTATCAGTGATATTAATGACAAAATGTTTACGACCAGTGGGACGCTTTCCATGCGCAATAATGAATTCGTTTTATGGTGCCCTGGAGCCAGGCACACCTGGTTGGGTTCCCTGAGCTATGAAGGGTATACCTTTGCCAGCGACGATGCAGATCCACTGATTTTTACCATAGATAATCTGGGCAACTATACCTATGTCTCGGGGAAGGGCCAGGTGATGCATGGCAACGAAGTTGTCAATCTGCCGCAAGGCGGTGTGGATTTCTCACGGTTGTTGTTTGCGGATGGCTTCGACGACAATGCCAATCAATGGCCGATCGGTGAAGTAAAAGGCGCATACTGGAACGGATCTCGTGATCTGGAGGATGGCACTTTCATCTGGGACGGGGTTTCAGAAATGGATATGTATTCTTATGTTTATCCAGACCGTGAAGAACTCCTAGAACAAGTTGCCAATGTCCAGGTATCCACCAAGGTGAGGTTGACGGAACCTGATATGGATGGGTATTTTGGTCTCATGATCAGGGAATATGAGACTGAGACCACGAATGAATTTTATGCTTTCGCTCTGGATGCCAGCGGCGAATGGTACACCTTCTGGTTATATACCAACGATGAATGGATTAGCCTGATTGATTGGACAGAAATCGACGTTGACCTGAGTGAATGGACCCAAATGACCGTCCAGGCTGTTGGCAGTCATTTTAGCTTATTCATAAATGGATCGCTGATTGATGAGGTGGATGACGGCACTATTGCCAGTGGGGTAAATGGGATGTTAGTTGGAGTTCACGAGAGCGATAAAAAGATCAAGGTTCAGTATGATGATTATGTGGTGCGTGTGGCCGATAACGTCCCGGATGAACTGCTTGTCAAGGCGCCACCTGCTTCCACGGAAGAGGCTTTAGCTGAAGAAGAAGCCGTATTCGGTGGAACGCGCGCCTGGAGCCTGCCCCTTTATCCGGACGCTGTATACATGATCAGCGATCAGGATGGAGATGCTGAATGGGATGCAATCGTGAATAAGCATGCCCGTAATTTGGCGATCGAGCCGCCGTATTATTATGAGTTTTTCGAACTACCCACCGTACGCCGTTATGATGAAGTTCGTACCTTTTATATTGAAAAACTACAAGCATTGGGATATAAACTGGGCGCTGATTTACAAGGGGATGCGGAAATTTATGTGATGACTTTTGTAAACACGTCCGCCAGTCCGCAGAAAAAGGTTATCATCCAGTTTTGGCGAGCAGACAGTATTGTTTTGATTATCTATAAAAATCCGTAAACCCGGACATTTTGTTTGTAGGTGAGATGGGCAGCCAATGGGTTGCCCATTTTGTTTTATCAATGCGGATAATTCACTCTCTTTTTCCCTGTGAAAAGATATAGTTAATAGAGAATTCTCCAGATGAGGGCCATGCATGGAAGAAAAAAGTGCTATTACTCGCTTACAGACAGGTGATATTACCGGATTGGAGTTTCTGGTCAGGCAATATCAGGTCAAAGCCGTATATGCTGCTTATTTGATCCTTCAGGATCGCGCCCTGGCCGAAGAAGTGGTCCAAAACGCTTTTTTGAAAGTGGTCGATAAAATCCATCTTTATGATGATGGGCGGCCTTTTGCGCCCTGGTTTTTCCGCATCGTCAGCAATGATGCATTAAAAATGGCCAGGGCGCAGAACCGGCTGCAAAGTCTGGAGGAAGAAGCAGTTGATGTTTCCCATTCACTCGCCATTTTCCTGATTGATCCCCAACCGCATCTGGAAAGCCAGGCGGAAACCCGTGAAACGGTACAGGATCTTCGCCGGGCCATGCTGCTGCTTTCGCCTGAACAACGGGCGGTTGTAGTGATGCGCTACTATCTACAGATGGGCGAAAAGGAAATGGCAGGTAAGCTGGAGAAACCCATAAGTACGGTGAAATGGTGGCTGCGTACAGCCCGAAAACAATTGGGCAGGACGATAAATCCCGACAGCCATCCGGCCAGTGACAGGAGGCTTAAATGAATAAACAGAAAATCCAAACTCTGCTGCATGAATTAGCAGAAAAGGAATTCCAGCCTCAATCCATTGATCTTTGGCCAGACCTGAAGCAAATCCTTGTGACGAGAAATAGCCTATATGGAAAACAAGGAGAAATCAAGATGAATCACAACAATAAGATCAATCGTTCCATACAATGGGGTCTGACAGCGGGTCTGTTGGTGATAGGATTTTGCACTTTTCTGTTTGCCACACCCCAGGGGAAAGTACTTGCCCAGAATATTGTAGAATTCTTCACCCGCAGTGAAAGCAACCAAAAGACGGTCCCCACGCTGGCGGCAACATTGCAGTCCCAACCGGCTGAACTGATTGCCACTGCCCTGCCGGCAGGTTCGGCAGGTGCCGGGCAAGCGGAAGGCTGCGGTACAATGACCTCGCCGCGCTGTACAATTGCGGAGGTTCAGGCGTTAGTAGAATTTGAGATTCAGGGCTTTCAGCAGCCCCCCGAAGGCATGAAATTTATGGGCGCCAACACGCTAGCCGATGGCGTCCTGATGCAGTATCTCGGGACTGAAAATCAAGGATTAGTTTATCTTATTGAGCAAACCATCCAGGAGGGTCATGAGGATACCTGGAAAATTGGAAAAGACGCCACAGTGGAGAGAGTGATGGTCAATCAACTGCCTGCCGATTATGTTGTAGGGGCTTGGTCAGGATTGGGCATCCCCGATGAGGAGCTCACCTGGGATGATAGTTTTACCCCCTATTCACTGCGCTGGCAAGCGGCAGGCATCCAATTCACTTTGATGGGTTTCCCTGCCAAAACAGATACTGGTCCGCTGTTGAATCGAGAATTTCTCCTCGATTTAGCCGAAACCGTAGGGGCGGTATCCAACATGGAACCCCCGATAGGTGTTGCGGATTCTCTTGACCTGGCGGATGCGGAGTCCCAGGCTGGGTTTGATTTTATCGAATCCGATTGGATTCCAGCTGGATTGTCCCTGAAAAAGACAGTCTACAACAGTCCGCACAACGCCATTTGCCAGTATTATTTCGCGCCCATGGATGACCCAACTTTTCCTCCGCTGGTGATTGCACAAACCATGCAGCCTCTGCCAACTCTGGATGAAATGCAAAGCAAGATGTTTTTCGACGGCGTACAAGTTGAAATCTATCTGGAACAGGAAAGTATACCCATCCACGGCGCGGACGAAGGGACAGGGCAATTCATAAGCACCGGCATACAAATTGATGCACTATGCGGTGGTGATCCGATCTCTTCCAATCGGGTTTTATTGTGGGAGCAAAATGGACGAAGTTTTGCCCTCTTCACAAAATTAAATTCCAATGTCGGCGGTTCTTTCGTGAGTAGAATGGAAATGCAGCGCCTTGCGCAAAGCCTAAACGGTGTATCCAATGCCAATCAACCTGCCTCGCCTGACCCTGAAAGGCTGCTCTCTTTAGACGAGGCGCAATCGCTTACCGATTTTCCCATCCAGCAGCCGGATGTGATGCTTTCCAATGTGCATTTTGATCACATGTCGTTTGGCGCCTTCTTTGGCTGGCCGTCAAGAGTTTCAACGTACTACGCCGGGGATCCGACGGGTGACGGCCGCACCTATCATGTATTGATTTTCCAGACCGATAAATCAGAATCCTCATTGGATGAGTTGCGCCTGGCAGGTGGATTTCATGATGTCGTCGTCAAAGGCAATCCAGGCCTGTATCAAGCGCAATGTTTTGATCTGCCGTTCTATGGGAATATCTGTAATCAGTATTTGACCTGGTTTGAAGGCCAGACGCAATTTGACATAGAAACATTCTTCCCGGCCATTGTGCCTGAAGAAACCATTCTTGAAATCGCTGAAAGCATGAAATAGGTAAACAAGCACCCGGTATCAAAAAGCAGTCTTCTAGGAAACAATGGAGATAGATATTCTTTGTCAACCATCTGCAAGTTTTCTTGAGAAGGAATAACGTTAGAGTCGCGGTTTTCTTCGCGATATCACACACAAACCTGTAGGGAAGCGGCATGCCGCTTCTCTATAGGTTTCAGGTGTCATTCTAGTCGTAGAATGCATTGGCAATGCATCCTACGCAAGTTGGGAAGATTTTTCAAGTGGTAAACACCGCCCGATCATGGCAGGTAAACACCGGGCGGGGTCTCGACAAGCTCGACCAACGAAGTGTCAAAGAAAATAAACTGCCACCGGTAAAAAACCACTCAACAAGTGAGTGGCTGGTTAGTCGGGGTGGGCGGACTCGCCTGTCCTCTGTAAGAGGAAACCGACGATCGGTAAAAAAACCACTCAACATGTGAGTGGTTTGTTAGTTGGGGTGGGCGGACTCGCCTGTCCCCTGTAAGGGGAAACTGCTGACCGGTAAAAAAAAACCACTCAACATGTGAGTGGTTTGTCAGTCGGGGTGGGCGGACTCGCCTGTCCCCTGTAAGAGGAAACCGACGATCGGTAAAAAAACCACTCAACATGTGAGTGGTTTGTTAGTTGGGGTGGGCGGACTCGCCTGTCCCCTGTAAGGGGAAACCGACGACCGGGTAATAAAAAAACCACTCAACAAGTGAGTGGTTGGTTAG
>DHVR01000035.1 GCA_002412765.1 Leptolinea sp. UBA5203
GTACCGAGCGCGTCCTGCGCGGCGGCTCGTGGGAAGAACCCAACCTTGCCCGCATTCGCGTGGTCTATCGCACTTTTCGCCAACCCCAGGCCCGCTCCGAACGCTTTATCGGTTTCCGCTGTGCACTCTCAGAGTGAGGATTGGTTCATTGAGGACACATCCACCAATCGGAAAGTATGACCGGTCAGTTCAAAGAAACGCTGCATGTCCCTGGTGGCAATGATCAGGGATGCTGTATTGACCAGTTCCAAACTCATGCGTCTTTTTCGAAATTGGGCTACCATTTTCGCTTGCATTTGGCAAGAAGAACCATATAATGATTCGTAATGCTCTTAAAAAGAGCAGATTAACACCCCTCAAAATATCACACAACTGAATATCTCTCACAGGTTGGATATCCACCAAATTTATATCTAATCTCTTGACAACCTGCGTTCTAAAGAATCGGCATCACAATTTCTGCAGTTTGTTTGTCGCATCATTCACGATTCATGGTTCTTTGGAACCAGACAGGGAGCTCAAGAGATGAAGAAGAAAACGATCATCATTGGTGCCGGCATAGCAGCAGTACTGTTGTTCATACTGGCTCTAGCCGGATTTTTCATTGCCTCCAGAATGAAAGCCGAAGCCAAAAGAGCGTTAGGGGCGATAGAAACACAACTATCCATCCAGCTTTCCAATCCAGTGAATGGATCAAAATGGCCTCAGGATTCTGGAATCCCAGTTCAAACCATTGCACAAAGTGAAAGCTCCATCATCAAACTTCAACTGTGGATGGACGGCGCTTTGCTCAGCGAAAAATCACTGGGGCATGATGAAAACAACAGCCTGGTCTATACTACCTGGGATTGGACTCCGGCAGCCGTTGGCGACCATTTGCTCCAGGCCCGGGTTCAAAATGCGAACGGAGATATCGGCATCTCCAATACGATTCGAAT
The DNA here is from genome assembly GCA_002412765.1 of Leptolinea sp. UBA5203. Classification (GTDB taxonomy): domain Bacteria; phylum Chloroflexota; class Anaerolineae; order Anaerolineales; family Anaerolineaceae; genus UBA5203. The sequence goes on from DHVR01000035.1 coordinate 939, forward strand.
CACCATCAAACCGCCAGCAGGATATAACCTTCTGGTACCGTGCCAGGAAGGGGAAACTGTCGAGCAATTAATCGAACGTAGCGGCGTTGCTCCGGAAATCGTCTATGGCGCAAATCTCGACTTTGACCCGCAAACCCCGGACCAATCCTGCAAAGAGGCATTGATCCCGGTGCCTCCTGAGGAAGAACTGGCCATCAACAATCCCGTCAACATCGCACCGCCAACCGGATTGGTCATTGATCCGCCACAATCGAAACAAGAGTTGGATGATATTCCGGTACCCATCCAGCAGAAACTGTTCCCACCAGATTCGCTTCCTGCTGCACCGGTGCTATATGTGCAGGCCAATGGCTGTGATGTAGACCTGATCATTGAAGACCGTTCTGATAACGAAACGGGTTTCTATATTGAAAGGTGGGATCAGGAAAGCAATCTCTCCCAACGCATCACCGACCTTGCTGCCCATTCTTCGGAAAACGCAATCAGTTATCAGGATAAAAAGGTGCCAGCAGGTATGATGCAATACCTGGTATATGCCTACAATGCAGCCGGCGTCACCCCATCCATGCCAGCAGTCATTGAAATCGATGGCGAAAACTGCCGACCCATCGAGACACTGGAAGGTGGGCAGGATTTCTCGGCTCAGATGCCCGTTATTCCCCTGAACGCCGACCTGGCTTACTTCTATTACAAGATTGGAAGTGATTACCGTCGCTATCCTGAAGGCAAGGGAACATTCATTGAACCCGGTCAAATTGATTCATCATACAGCCTGCAATCCATCATCACAGATCTGGAAATCCAGCACGGTGGCCCATTGAGGGCGATCCGTCTTTGGGGTTGGATTGGTGGAAAATGTGAATTCCTGGGACAATATGATTTTCCCCCCCTCGAATTGAAACTCAGCACCTGCAAGGATGAAAAACCATGCACCCCGGAAGAGGCAATGGTTTTCTCTGCTTTCGGACCTTATGACAATGTTCGGGTGCGCAAAGTTTTCTGGGACATAAGCGATGCTGGATGGCCAGAAGCCAACGAGATCCTTTGGCAGATCTCAAACAAGCCTTTCAATAAGGAAGTCATGTACCCGGGCTCCCTGGTCGATAGTTGGGAAGAATTTTTAGGTGAATCGACCAATGGTTACTTTGAATTTGATCTGAAACCATACGTCGCATTCACGTATGGAGGGGACCTCGATTATTACCATTCGTGCTGGGGAAGCGGATGCAAAGACCCAACATTATATATTCGTGGCATTCCGATGAAATTCGGGCAAATCGTTAGCGAGCCGAGCAACCCGGTTTTTATGATCTATGAACCAGTCGATCCGTCTATCCGCCACATGATGCCAAGTATCTACGGAGTCGAAATTGTTAACTACACTGAACCGTTGGTTCCGAATCCAAAATATTGGGGATGTATCTTCATCAATGGGGATTACAGTCATGGCATATGCCCTCCAAATCTGGAAGAACCCGGCGACTTTGAACTTCTTGTGACCGGGATCGTTGATGCCGTCACATCCGCCTGGTCTTATGTAATTCAGGTGATTGATGAAGCCAAGAACGCGGTTATTGATCAGGTGATCAAGCTTGGAGATTTAGTAGCCCCAGGCTGGTGCGGTGGAACTTGCCGCGGCAGGTTGATGGCTGGTCTCAATGTGGCCATTACAGCCTTTACCGGGCTGCCGCCCAATCTGCCCGATTTTGAGAAAATTGTTGATTCGGGAATTGAATATTCAATCCAAATTGTTGCACAGGAAATGGGTGTTCCCTGTGAAGAAGATTGTCAAGAAATCATTCGTGACGGGATTAAAAGTGCCGCTGAAGCGATTAAAACTTCCAACAATACACCCTCCTGCAATTCAGTTGAATCAGAAAGACGCGGTAAACAAGCCTGGTGCCCCAATTACCCGGAAGGCACAGTCGTTGAACCAGCAATGGATGGCATTTACGCCAATGCATATATGACGGTGCGCATCAGTCATTACAATGAGGATGGCGCACCAGCCGATGCCTCAAACTATAAATTGGCCATCCATTCATGGATTGAAAACACCTGGATGGTGGACAAAGGCTACAAACTTTGCGGTTACTATGACGGTGATGTTACCCCAAAATTCATGGAAAAAGTTCAAATCAAGAAATCCCTTATTGGTCCTCCATTCGATACCTACGAAACCATTCCTATTCCATGGATTGAACCAGGAAAGTGGGTCGATATCCCTGTCGTATTGCCTGCAAGGGCATACGAAATTCCAGGGCATACCAACAAAATCCGTGATGTCTATGGACCATCGAAATGGAATAGCTGCATAATAGATGATTGGCCCTATCTGTACTATGGCGGAGACCAGAAGTTGACAGCAACGATCCTTTGTGAAAATAACGGCCTCTTTATGCCCTGTATGAATACGGAGCAAAGGTGTTATCAATCTGTCGGAAATAATCGATGGGAACCCTGCACCAGCACCTATGTTCGGGAAATGCGTAATCCAATTAGTCCCTTCTGGGTAGATATTCCATAACAGATAAGTGAGAATACAATGAAAACCTTACAGAGAATTGTTAAACTTGTACTTCTTATGACCTTGATCTCAGGTGTCGTAACTGGATGCAATCTGCCGCAGAACACAGTGGCTCTAGTCAATAATGCGCCGAATAACAGTGAAGGCGGCATTGCCCCCGCCAAACCGTCTGCATGGATCGACGCCCCGCTTGACGGTATGACCCTTCCCTTGGAGACCTATGAAATTATTTACCACGCCAGTGACCCAACCGGAGTATCCCATGTGGAACTGACTGCGAATGACAAACTCCTTGCTCAGGATGATAAAGGATCAACCCCGGGCGATCTGCTCACATTACGCTACCACTGGCTTCCAGAAGAAGCAGGAGACTATATCCTGCGTGCCCGTGAGAAGAATTCAGCCGGCGCATGGAGTGAGTTTGCAGAAGTTCGCGTAAAGGTGATTGGCGCAACAATTACTCCGACACTAACCCCCACACTTCCAACGATCACGGTCACCGTCACTCCTACCACAACTCCAACGCCCACCATAACCCCAACCGTGGAATCCGGTTTGGGACTGGCTGTTTCAACAAGATCCACCAATCAATTCTTCTACGGTGGATGTGAACCAGGCAGTATCACCTTGACGGTTCAGGCAAACCAACCGGAAAAAGTTCAGTATATGTACCTTTTCTACAAACTTCAGGATACCGAAACCGGACAATTCACAGAGTCAAATGGCGGCACACCCATGACCAAAAAAGGCAGTGACACCTGGACGATCACGCTGAATGCCAATCAGGTGAAGGACTATAACAAGTTCGACAGCGCCTGGTTCATCTACCAGTTCATCAGCCAGGACAAAGACAAGAACCTCACACGCAGTAAACAAATTGCCGATGTGCTTTTGTCTACCTGTGGAGGCGGAGTGGTCGTACCACCAGTCGACCCCACATTGCCCGTTATTAATCCATGGGAGTAAAAGAGGAAGTTGATCGTCCCATTTACAGCCGCAAGGACTAAGGCTATCCAGGTTCACGCCTTATCCACAAAGAATTTTCGGGCCAGGCTGTCCAGCCTGGCCCGAAAAATTGAATGAAATCATCCTCCCCATCGCAAGGCCCGCCCGGGCCGGTGCAGGGTACCGTGTGCGTCCTGCGCGGCGGTTCGCGGGAAGAACCCAACCTTGCCCGCATTCGCGTGGTCTATCGCACTTTTCGCCAACCCCAGGCCCACTCCGAACGCTTTATCGGTTTCCGCTGTGCACTCTCAGAGTGAGGATTGGTTCATTGAGGGCACATCCACCAATTGGAAAATATGACCGGTCAGTTCAAAGAAACGCTGCATGTCCCTGGTGGCAATGATCAGGGATGCTGTATTGACCAGTGGATGACAGCGCACCACTGGCTGGCACCATAGCTCACGATCGGCATACACTTCAATGCGGTGCTGCCAGTCATTGATCAGAGCCAGCGGTCCAACCGCCCCGCGGCTCACCCCCAGCAGCTCTTCCAGATGCTCCGGAGCCGCAAAGCGCAGCTTCCCCAGCCCTTCCTGTTCCCCCCAGCTTTTGAGGTCTACCCGTTTTTCCTCCAGGGTCATCAACAAATAGAAGCGGCGGCCTCTTTTATCACACAGGAAAAGATTCTTGCCTTCCACGCCAGGCGCATCAGCCAGACAAGCCGCCGAAGCTGCGCTGGTAAACACAGCTGGATGATCATAGCGTTGGTAGGCAATGCCAGCAGTGGATAAAAGTTCAAGCA
>DHVR01000075.1 GCA_002412765.1 Leptolinea sp. UBA5203
TTCACCAAAGGAGTACAAACAGGAGATATTCTGACGTTGTTTGCTTTAGCGGCAATCTTCTTCGTCTTGGCTGTACTAAGTTTCGAACGACGCGATGTAACCGTGGGGGCTAGTCCCCTGCAAAGAAAAAAGATGAATAGAAAACAAGAAAGTTGAACAAAATTGATGGTTTTTTGTGCATGGAAATGAAGGGTAATGGTATTGTTCTCAGTTGTTCGCTGATCAAGGGGGTGTGATGCAAGATTCACGTGGAGGAGATTGAAGATCCGCTGATGCAGATAATCCGCTATCTGGATAAGCTGATCGACGAACTCGCCAAAGGAAAAACGATGGAGAAGATTCTACGGCAGGGGTAGACGCTAAGGGTTTGCGAAACCCTTAGCGTCTGATTGCGAAGACTATCAGCAACGGACAAAAGGATTTCGATCCCAGAAAATCCTCTTGAAGCAAACTCGTAAATAATCCTTGATGGAATATTTAAAGAAGTACTCAAATTCTTCTGTATAATAAATCTAATCGTCTGATTCACAGGTAATCATCGATAGTTCCATTTCCCGGGGAGGGCTTATGGCTCTTGAAATTTTGCAGGTTGAGTACTTCAACATAACGATAGAGGGGCAAATTACCCATGCCTCAGAATTACTCTCCACCGTTGTCGGTGCAGGTGTGGACTTCCATGCCTTTAAAGCAATTCCGGTGAAACCTGAGAAGACGCAATTCACGCTCTTCGCAAAAGACAGCGCAAAGCTGACAGAAGGCGCGAAGAGTTCGGGGTTGGAATTGGATGGGCCTCACCCTGCCGTATTAATTAAAGGAAATGAAGAAGCGGGAGCTCTGGCTGAAATCTATAAAAAGTTATCTCAGGCAGGCATTCAAGTAGACGAGGCTTGCGGCATTGCGGATATCAATGCAGGGTACGGCGTCCTTCTCTACCTCAAACCGGAAGACTGTTTGAAAGCCATGCAGGTTTTGAAAATGTAAAATCGTCATTTTTACATGATCTGAGCTAATGGAATTGGAATCGTCCTACATCTTTTTACAGGGAAAAGGTTGGTGAAAAAATACACTACTCCCCCAGAAATTCCGTTCGCTTCTCTGCCAACAATCTGTATAATAGAACCAGCCAGATGAGTACGAGCAGAAACCCAGGCCAATCCGCTGTTTTAAATGACGCTTCCAATCAATAAGTATTAAAGAGGTAAAAACATGGCAATCAAATGTCCCGGCTGTGGAGCAAATGTATCAGATTACGACAAAGCCTGTTCGTATTGCGGCAGTATCAACACCGATTATCGCTCACCCGACAAAGAGACAACCATCAAAATGGGCGATGGCATGGAGGCATTTAAAAATGGACAATATGCTTCAGCAATTCGCTGTTTCCTGGATGTCATTGATCTGACGCCTGAGGTTTTTGATGCACATCTTTATCTGTCAGCTTGCCAAAGTGCATTGAATCGTCCACAAGAAGCGCTCAAAGCGATGGAACAGGCACAAAAGCTTCGGCCCGGGAGTGCACCGCTCTATTACAACCTGGCAATCTTATGCAAACAAACAGGGCGAAAAGAGGATGCGAAAAAATATTTGGATCAAGCACTGCTCATTGCAAAAACGGATACCGTCCTTCCTGATCCAAAAGATTTCGAAAAGCTCGTAAAAAAAGAACTGAACCAAACCAAACGCTGGAAATTCTTCTAAATGCATATTCATTTCGTTTAGACTGATTCAATTTTGGGAGGATCACCGTCATGAGAAAAGTCATCGCGATTGAATTTATCTCCCTGGATGGGGTTATCCAGAGCCCGGGCGGGCCGGAAGAAGACACCAGCGGCGGCTTCGCCTATGGCGGGTGGATCAGCCCCTATTCCGACCCGGTGCTATCCGCGGTCATCAAAAAGCAGATGAACCTGCCGTTTGATTTGTTGATAGGGCGCAAAACCTATGATATTTGGGCGCCCTACTGGCCGCAGCATGGGGATATTTGGCCAGGGGTCAACAGCGCCACCAAGTACGTCGCCTCGAACACCCTCACCACTCTGGAATGGCAGCCGTCCATGATCTTAAACGGAGATATTGCCGAAAAAATCACCCAGCTCAAGCAGCAGCCAGGGCCGGATTTGCATGTCTACGGCAGCGCGAATCTCATTAAGACCCTCCTCAAGCATGACCTGGTGGATGCATTCTGGCTGAAGATTCATCCAATCACGCTGGGTGCGGGAAAACGGTTGTTTGCCGGCGGTACGATCCCGGCGGCTTTCAAAGTCACGGAAAGTAACGTCACCACGAATGGGGTTATTATGGTCAATTACGAGCGTGCCGGCGCAATCCCAATCGAAAGTTGATAAGGAGTCGTGCCTCTAAAGACCGTTGTCGGTTTGGTTGAGCCAGTGAAGCAATTTTCACATTCAATTTCCAAACATCATATTGAATCAAAATTCATTCACCAAGCGGGAGCTGGGATGGCAGATAACGAAGCAATCAAAAACCGGGTATTGGATTATGTCGAAGGTTGGTACGAAGGGAATGGCAGCCGAATGGACCGGGCATTATCCCCCCATCTGGCAAAACGGCGTGTGGTTTCGAACGAAGAGATATGGGATGTAAATAAAGATTGGATGGTAGAAGCGACTGCGGATGGCCGTGGTCGTATTGATGAGCCTGAAACGGGAATAAAAGAAATTACCATTCTGGATCAAACTGAGACAATCGCCAGCATAAAATTAGTGTCCAATGAGTTTATTGATTATTTACATTTAGTCAAAATAAATGGGGATTGGGGCATTGTCAATGCCTTATGGGATTATATTCCCAAGTAAATGGTCGAAAAAAACTAGTTAACACCATTTCATCGAAGAAATTCAGATTCAGCACCTGACAGCTTATCCGCCCAATCCCGTCATGGACCTGAGTTCCCCGTACAATCCATTAGCTGATGCTTGCAGTTGACATTATTTTTCTAGAAAAGAGACATTCAATGGAAATAAACATTCGTAAAGCAACGATAGACGATTACGCCGCCCTGTGTGAAATTTTCAATGAAATTGACGCGCTGCATCGCAAGCATCTCCCACAACTCTTCCAAAAGCCAGACGGAGCGGCACGGGACAAAGATTACTTTTTAGAGCAGATTGCGGATGAGAACATCGCCTTGTTGGTGGCGGATACAGGCGGGGAACTGGTTGGGTTTGTCCACGCAATGCTCAAAGAGCCGCCTGCCCTTACTTTTTTTGTCCCTCGTAGTTATGTAAGCGTTGAGAGCCTTGTTGTCAAAACCGAATTCCAGCATCACAGTATTGGAAAAATGCTGATGAATGAAATGCAGACATGGGCAATCTCCAAAGGCGTGACTTCCATCGAGTTGAATGTGTATGAATTTAACCAGACTGCGATCTCTTTTTATGAGAGTCTAGGGTATCAAACGGTAAGTCGGAAAATGAGCAAAAGAACATAGAGGGTAAAACAACTGAGTGTGTCCTGAATGATAGCAGGCAGAGAGTTGCTGGAGACCTAAGCAAAATAGAATAAAAAAGACACCCTCCGTGGAAGGTGTCCGAATTCTTTGGATTCCTTAGGTGCAATTACAGCCCGGATATAAGCAGCCCACTCACCTTTTTACTCCCCGATTTCTCCTACTCAGCATACCCACATAACGCCAGGGCACGCGGACCGGTGTGCACACCCAATACCGGTGAGACGATGGAAATGATCAACTCTTTCGGATTGTATTCCTGCTGAATCCGTTCAGCCAGTACCTGAGCTTCGGCCAGGCAGTCATTATGCAGCACGGTGATATGCATGGGCAAGGTAGTGTTTAGATGTTTGAAAAATTCCTTGTATAGTGCTTCAATGCCGGATTTTCGGGAGCGGGATGGGAAAGATGCCCCCACTGTGCCCGTATCCGGTTTGACATAAATCATGGGCTTAATTTTTAGAATGGAATTTACCAGGCTGGCGGCATCCGCAATCCGTCCGCCCTTGCTTAAGTAGTCAATGGTATCCAATAAAATATAATAAACCATGCCTTTTTGCGCTTTCTCAGCGGCAGCCATCATGGCAGCCAGAGTCCCATCAGTTTCTCGAGCACGAGCCGCCGCTATCACCTGCCAGCCAAGTCCCATGGAGTTGTTTTTACCGTCCATAATGGTAATCGGAATGGGGGATTCCTGGGCGGCTTGACGAACGGATTCAATGGTACCGCTCATGGCACTGCTGATGGTGATCACCAGGATTTGTTCGGCGCCGTTGGCGGCTGCCTGGCGGAATCCATCCAGGAAGGCTTTGGGCGTGGGCTGGGAGGTCGTAGGATGGACGGGATCGGTTTGCAGGCGTTGATAAAAGGTTTCCGGTGACATGGTCACTTTCTCAAGATACTGCTCGTCACCAAAAATAATCGTTAAAGGAATAACGGTAATATCATATTGGCTCAGCCATTCGGCAGGGATGTCACAGGTGCTGTCAGTAAACAAAGCAATGGGATGGCTCATCATACCTCATATCAAAATCACGAATTAATATTTTTCTGTTTAGGCTGCCTAAACCGGGTAAGGTTGTTGATTAACATCCCTAAGTTTAACATTATTTTTGCCATTCTGCATCTTTTTTTACAAACAATTTTATAAAGCCGAAGTCTGGCAGAACAAAGCAGCCCGGCAGCTCACATCAAAGGAAAGTTGGTGCTCAGAATTATCAAGCAACTGTATTCAGCAAGAACAGGCAGCGGTGTCTCATATCCAGCACTGGCTGTTTACTTTTTTTATTCCATTAATCATTTTCCCTTGACAAACCCGATCTATATCGTATAATACCGATATAAGGAATAACGCATGGCAAAACTTAATGCCACCACCAAAACATTGACCCTCGAGGAACAACGTCTGGCCCGCATGTTAAAGGCACTGGGAAATCCAGTGCGATTTCAGATTGTACAAATTCTTGCCGAGAAGCAGACCTGCATTACAGGTGAGATTGTCGAGTTCACCACCCTGGCCCAATCCACTGTCAGTCAACACCTCAAGGTGCTGCGCGAAGCCGGTCTGATCAGTGGTGAAGTAGACGGCCCTGCCACCTGTTACTGTCTCAATGTAAAAGGGATTCTTTGGCTGAAGGAGAAAATCGGTGCCTGGCTGCCCGATTGCTGCCAGCAGGCGCAGCCCGCCTTCCGCCTGGAGAAGCCGGAAGAGCCCTGTTGTTAGGAAAAGTTTTTTTTTGTTAATAAATCGTATTTTTACGATAAATTAAAGGAAGGGAACGAATGTCAATGACACAAGCTTCAAATGCATACTTTGATCAGATCGCTGATCAATGGGACACCTTGCGCAGCGGATACTTCCAGGAGGAAGTCCGCCAAAGCGCGCTTGCCAAAGCGTATTTACGCCCGGAAATGGTGGTTGCCGATGTGGGCGGCGGGACCGGTTTTCTTAGCGCTGGGTTGGCGCCACTGGTCAGCCGGGTACATTTACTGGACGGCTCCCCCGCCATGTTGGAAGTGGCCCGCAAAAATCTGATGAGCTTTGAGAATATCACCTACCAGCAAAGTGAATCCCTGGCGCTGGAGCTTCCGGATGCCTGCATGGACGCCGTCTTTGCCAACATGTACCTGCATCACTGCCCGGATCCATTGGCCGCCATTCGCGAGATGGTGCGGGTGTTGAAACCCGGCGGACGGTTAGTGATCACCGACATGGATTCCCATTCTTACGCCTGGATGAAAGAGGAAATGGCCGATGAATGGATGGGCTTTGAGCGCAATCAGATTCGCGCCTGGTTTCAGCAAGCTGATCTGGTTAACACAATTGTAGATTGCACCGGCCAAAATTGCTGCGCCGAAAGTCAGGCGGACACTCCCCGCACAAAAGAAGAAAAAAGCGCCAACATCAGCGTGTTTGTGGCCAGCGCCACCCGCCGCCTGAAAATGCGCGAGATGGTCAAAGAGGCCTACGGCTCTATCGCTGAATCCGGCAAAAACTGCTGTGGGGAAGCCGCTCAGGAAGGAAGTAAGGTGGATTCATTGATGCAATCCTCTTCATGCTGTTCAGGTTCCAGCAGTGCTTTTTCTTGCTGCGGTCCGACCATTGATCTGACATCAGAAATTCCAGACACTAAGAACGATTATTCCAATCAGGAGTTGCAGGCCATTCCACAGGAAGCCGGAGAAATTTCACTGGGCTGCGGAAATCCGACCGCCTTCGCCAATTTAAAAGTGGGGGAGACCATCCTGGATATCGGCAGCGGTGGCGGGATTGATGCCTTCCTGGCCGCCAAGAAAGTCGGACCCAGCGGCAAGGTCATTGGCGTGGACATGACTCCTGCCATGCTGGAAAGAGCCACCGCGACTGCCAAACAATCCGGCTATGCCAATGTGGAGTTCCGTCATGGCTTCGCGGAAGCTCTGCCAGTGGATTCGGAGACCGTGGATGTGGTCATTTCCAACTGTGTTATCAATCTGTGTGAAGATAAAGCGGTGGTTTTCAACGAGATTTTCCGCACGATGAAACCTGGCGGACATCTGGAAGTCAGTGATATTGTCACCAGTACGGCTTTCTCATTGGAATCCCGCCGCAATAACGAGGGCTGGGCGGAATGCATCACCAGTGCCCTGCCCGAACAGGAATACCTGGATTTGATTGCTCAGGCAGGTTTTACGGATATCCAGGTTAAACGCAGCATGGGCATCGCTGATCGCGATGGGGTCACCGTTTACAGCGCATACGTTTCTGCAAAAAAACCTGACAACGGTTAAAAATCTGCCTCTGATAGGGATTGTTGTTAAACAGGATCAATCTGTTTCACACTCAAATAAAGCAGCACCTGTTGCGAATAAACGTAACAGGTGCATCTATAATAAATTTAGTTCACATGATGAATCCATCCGGGAAGCTAAGTCGCGTTATTCTCCCCGTATTTCTTGTTTTCATACATGGCCATATCAGCTTGTTTGAAGACACTATTCAAACTCGTTTCCCGACCGCCTGTGGCATAACCAATGGCAATACTTAAGCGTTCGTTTTCCGCACAAACCTGATTGTATTCATCAAATGCGACACGCACACGATCCACAGCAGATTCAGCGCTTTGACGATCCGTTTTGGGTAAAACAATGACAAATTCATCTCCGCCGATCCGGGCAACCACATCTTCAGGTCGGAAAACACCTTTTAATAAAAGCCCCGTCTGGCGCAGGCGATCATCCCCCACGCTGTGTCCAAATACATCGTTCACTCTTTTCAGGCCATTCATGTCAATGACGATCAAACTAATGGGATACAAACGGCTCGCCTGTAACCGTTCCAGTTCCAGCTCATAATATTGGCGGTTATATAAACCAGTCAAAACATCATGCGTACTTTGATACTGCAAGCGATCTTCCATCTTTTTTCGATTGGTAATATCCCGAGCCGCCGCATAGATCAGATTGCCAACCGGTTGAGAATGCCATTCAATCCAACGATAGGAGCCATCCTTGCAGCGATAACGATTGACAAAATTCAATACTCTATTTTGTTTGGACAGTTCGGCAATGGTATCCAATGTGGGCTTCATATCCTCCGGATGAATCAATTCCAGAAAACTGTGTCCTAATAATTCCTCACTGGAATAACCCAGTGTCTTCTCCCAGGATGGGCTGACCCGCAAAAAATAGCCGTCCGTATTGGCAATGGTTAACAAATCCGGGGTCAGGTTAAATATATTTTCCAGCTCAGTGGTTTTCTCTTGTACAATCTGCTCAGCAGCCCTGCGTTCTGTTATATTGCGTGACACCCCTAAAACAATGATTTGATCGGTAAGTTCATCTCTCAGAAAACGAGTACTGGTCTCCACCCACACAATACTCCCATCTTTACAGGGCTGTGAAACCTGATTTACATTTAGTTTTTCAACCCCTTGTAGATATTCCTGCAACGATACACGCATACATTCTTTTACGTTTGACAATGATTCGGGCGTATAAACTTCCTCAAGCGATTGCTGCATGACTTCCGATGCCGTGTAGCCCCGTAATTGAAATACAGTTGGGCTGATATAACGAAACCGCTGGGTTTCCAAATCCATCACCCAGATTACATCCCCTGTATTTTCAGCAATAAAGCGATAACGAGCTTCACTATCTAGCAAAGCCAATTCAGCTTGTTTTCGCTCTGTGATATCCTGAATCACGCCTGCTACCTTTATAGGTTTACCATCCGTATCTCTCACCAATTTGGCGACAGTATGAATTACACGGAGGGACTGATCGTCTGCTCGATGAATTTTATATTCCAAATCATAAGGCACTTCTTCTTTAATTAACGCCTTCATGGCTGCATCCAACCGTGGCAGTTCTTCGGCTATTGCATACGATTGAAACAGTTTCAACGCTTTCGTACTATCCATATTTTGCAGCCCATAGACCTGATAAACATAAGCGGATGCCCATAATGCATTGTTCGACAAGTTCAACTCCCAATGCCCCACCTCGGCAATGGATTGCGCTAATATGAGTCTGGATTCACTTTCCTGTAACTCAATTTCTTTACGCTTTTGTTCGGTTACATCTTCAAACAAAAGCAGCATCCCGAATAAAATCTTCTTGCTCTCATCACAGGAAGGTTTGATGGTAATTTCCAAAAAGCGAAGTTTACCACCCAAATCCAGGTGGATTTCTTCCTTATATTCCATCGTAGCAGCACGAATTGCATCCCAGGGCAGCTGATCTGTAAGAGACGTGGGTAGTTCCAACCCTATGACTTTGGATCGGGAGATATTCAGGATTCTTTGTGCAGCCGGATTCATGTCCACCACATGTCCAAAATAATCCAACACCACCATGCCCATCGGCATGATAGTGAATACATTCTTATGCGCCATAGGTATAACGGTCAGGAAGCGGAACACAAAAATAGCTACTGTCCAAATTAAGCCTGTCAATGCAAAACTGAAAGGGGAAATATCAATCCCTGAATTGACATTTCCATTCAGGTTATGGATTATATTCGCAAAAACTGGGATAAGTGCGCCAAATATCAGTAAGAGCGACTGATGGAAGAATAAACGCAGACGCGAGAAAGCCGACCGCAGCACCAGGATCATAGCCAAAGCAGCCACCCCATAGGCATACCAAAATCCCAGCCAATAAAATAATCCTGGATTTCGATCAATGATAGGCAGACTTTCCTGAGCCTTATATACCAGGTTAGACCCATACAGCCCGTGGATAGATTCAGTCCATGCTGCCAGGCAAACAAACAATGGTACTACGAGCAGCAACCCGATAAAAATCCGTCGGTTTATTTTCTTAAATATCCACTGCACTTCATGTCCAGACCAGAAAAGGGCAAAGATCAACCAGGCAGGGGCGATCAGATTGGCACCCGGTAACGAGAAGTTGTGCCAAAACAGCGCTGCTGCATGAGTTTGACTGGCCAGTTGAAATAAATATGGCAGAACATAGGCAAATACCGCCACCAGCATGAAGGCTAAAGCCAGTGCCCCTGGCACCACCTTACGCTGAAAAGCATACACCAGCATCGGCACATAGAGGATCGTAATGATGATCGCTGTAATCGTGATCCATAAATTCGAGATTGGCATCCCAAAAAACTCCTCAACAAAACCCTATATTAGTTGTACCACATCTCAGTTCTCTAATAAACCATCATCTATCAGAAGCATCAGGAACGCATCCACAACTTGAGGATCAAAATGTTTCCCACTTTGATTTTTAATATAGTCAACAATAGCATCCTTTTCCCAGGCTGGCCGATAAGGCCGGTTACTGGACAACGCGTCCCAAACGTCAATAATAGCAAATATGCGAGCGGAAAGGGGGATGGCTTCCCCTTTCATTTTGCGAGGATAGCCACTGCCGTCCCATTTTTCATGATGGCAGTAGGGTATATCCAGTGCAGGCTTCAGGTAATCAATTTTGGAAAGCAGATTATATGCGTAAATTGGATGTTGGCGCATGATCTGCCATTCATCGTCCGTTAACGATCCAGGTTTTAGCAGAATACTATCAGGAATGCCCATCTTGCCGATGTCATGCAGCAAGGCCCCGCGTTCGATATGAATCATCTCATGCGGATTAACGTCCAACGCTTGTGCCATGCGCAATGTCTGCTGTACCACCCTTTGGCTATGTCCGGCTGTTTCATGTTCCCGTAATTCCAAGGCGTTGGACCAGCCCTGCAAGGTAGCATCATAGGCAACATTTAATTCCGTGGCAAAGTTTTGTAACAATTCATCTGCCATTTTACGCTCAGTAACATCGGTAATGGTGGTGGCAAAGTGATTCTTTTTAGGGCTGAAAGCGCTGACACTGTACCATCGATTCAGGGAGGTTGCAAAATTCTCATAGTGCAGGGTCTCATCAAACAGTGCCACTTTTCCGTAGGCTTCAATCCAATATTCCTCGATTTCCGGCATCACTTCCAGTACCCTCCGGCCAATCAAGTCTTCCCGCTTCAAGCCTGTTTGGCGTTCAAAAGCCGGATTCACTTCCAGAAAGCGGTAATCCATGGGTTTTCCAGCTTCATCACAGATGATCTCATGCAATGCAAAGCCCTCTTCCATTTCACTGAACAACATCCTATAGCGGTTTTCTGAAAATCGAAGGCTTTCCTCGATTAATTTACGATCGGTAACATCTCTGGCCACGCCAAACATGATGCCTTCTTCCGGATAAGGAAAGGAATTCCAGGAGAGCCATTTAATACTGCCATCCTTACAGATATAGCGATTCTCAAATTGGAAGACTTCCTGCCCGCCCACAATGCTGGATTTAATTTGTCGGGTAGGTTCCTGATCTTCCGGGTGCACATAGGTTAACCAGGGGTTTTCGAGCAGTTCCTGTGTGCTCCAGCCGAGCGTTTTCTCCCAGGCAGGGTTCAGGACTTTGAAGTAGCCATCAAAACCAGCCATACAGAGCATATCCAGGGAATGATTGAAAATCTTTTCACGCTCTTTGAGGACTTCTTCCATTTGCTTTCGTTCAGAAATATCACGGGTGATGGAAAGATTACAGGGCTCCCCATCAATTTCAATAATATTGGCAGACATCAGACAGGTCTTGATGCTGCCGTCTTTCATGCGAAAATCCGCCTCAAGGTTTTCCGATTTACCTGTTTCACGCAATTGGCGCAAAAGCTTCTGACGGTCATCAGGATTGACCCAGATATCAATCTCCAGGGAGGTTTTTCCTGCTACATCCTCAACGGTAAACCCGGTTAAGATTTGAAAGCCCTCATTAATATCCATATATAAGCCATCCGTCAGGCGATTAATCGCTATGGCATCCGGTGAAGTTTGAAAGGCTTTGGTAAATTTTTCCTCAAGCGCTTGATGTTTTTGTTCAACCTCTTTGCGATATGTAATATCCTGTGCAATCCCTGCAATCCGATGCACTTCGCCAACTTCATTTAAGACAGGATAGGTGCGCGCATTCACCCAAATCATACTGCCATCCGGTCGCACCAAACGCATTTCCCGATTATAGAACTTACCCTCTTCATATAATTCCCTTTGGGCTTCCATCATTTGCCCAATATCATCCGGGTGAATCGTATCAAAAAAGATTTCGGGACTTTCAAAAAGGGTCTGACAGGGGTGTCCCCACATCCTTTCAAAACCAGGGCTGACGTATAGAATCTTACCGGTATTCCTGTCCCGCAGCCAAAATGTCTCCTGAATATTCTCTGCCAGCTCTTGAAATCGTTCTTGACTGGAGTTCAATTCTCTTTGAACCCGGATTCGGGAAAGGGCCATATAACATTGCTGCATGAAAGATTCAATCAAGGAACTATTTAAAATTTGATCTGAACTTTTGGTGAATAGATACAGTCCACCATACACGCGTCCGCCATTCGCCAATCCAATCATATGGATGCCTTGAATAGAGAACAGTTTGGCAAGGATTCTGGCTATTGGTTTTGGGATCTCAGTGGATACAAAACCCTCGAATCCATCCGGATATTCATAGAGCTTGGTATTGGATAACATCTGTCGAAATGGCGCAATGATTTCATATTTCTTTGCGCGAAGGTCCACTCCGATTTTCTTTATCCCCTTCTCAATCAAAGCCAGATCAATTCCCTGGATATCGGCAACTTGCAAATATTGACAATCCGGTGTGGTTTTCATTAAGACAGCAAAAACATCCGGGGCAATTTGCGGCAATGAATCACGGATTGTATCAAACACCTGCTCTGGCCGGGTAAAGGTCGGCAGGAGTAAAGCAGAGGAAGCCAGGAACTGATACGCCATGGTTTTTTGTTCCAGCGCTTTGCGAGATTCTTCTTTCTCGGTGATATCCATCATACTCACTGCCAAAACCCGTTTCCCAGAACGATCTTGATAATCGGTCATGAATTTTTCAGCCAGTCGTTTTGCTCCATCCTTGCGTAAATAATAAAACTGATATTGGTGTTCATACGGCTCATGGTTAAGAAACTTGGAAAAGTTTTGCATTACAAAACCCATGGACTCCGGTGCAATCAGATTTATAAAAGAAGGAGCTGCGTAAATTTGATGTTTGGTTTGTCCACTCATGGCAATAAAAGCATCGTTTACCCAGGCGATTTTCCCGGATTCTTCGATCAAAAAAATCGCATTGTGGGAATATTTGGAAACCGCCTTAAAACGCTCTTCACTTTCCTTCAGGGCTTCCAATCCTTGGTTTCTGGCAGTGACATCTCTAAAAAAAGACTGGAGAACACCCTGTTCCGGGATGAAGTTCGAACTGACTTCCACTTCAAGGACGCTGCCATCCTTGCGTATGTGCTTCGTTTCAAATTGATTCGATTCTTTTTCGATGACGGACTGAATCAATTCGTGTGTTTCCGTTTCATTATTTCGACCTTTCAAGTCAAATATGGAAAGACAAAGCAATTCCTCTGAGCTGTAACCACTCATCTGACAGTAGGCTTGATTGGTTTTGAGAATCTTGCCGTTGATATCCAGCATTAAAAATCCATCCAGCGAGGTATGGATTAGTGCTTGATGCTGTTCAGCACTCATCCGAAAAGCTTGTTCTGCCTCTCGACGCTTCACAATTTTCCAGACAGAATCCATCAGCAGAGTCAGCTGGAGAATATCCGTCTGGTTATAATCTGCTTTCTTATTCGCTACGCCTACGACCGCCACGATTTCATGATTTACAATGATCGGGATGGTGAGAAATTTATGCAGGATGATATGACCTTCGGGATATCCTTTCTTTAGATGAGAAGGGGATCGATACTCATTATCTAAAATAGGTTTTCGCTGGCGGACAGCCTCTCCCCACAAACCTGTTTTAGCCAACTGATAACAAGTTTGGGGTTCCAACACGGTACATTCCACCATGACCGCTTTAGACCAGGAATTCAGGGTGAAATCCTGGGTGTTTTCATCATAATGGTAAATGTAACCAATGGAACTTTCAGTCAGTTCAATCGCTGCATTCAGGGTAAAATCCAACAAGTCCTGCAGGTTTTGCGCTTCGTACTGTGAAATTTCAACTAATTTTCGTAAGCGAATCTCATTTATACGGGCTTCATTTTCAGCTGCTTTCCGTTCAGAGATATCGCGAAATATGGCTTGAAATGTACCATTTTGCAATATCTTCCCAGAAATTTCAACCGAAAGGAAATCCAGCGATTTCTTCAAAAGTTCACATTCACAACGAATCTGCTTTCCTTTTGATAAACCGGACATGATCTCTTGACGGCTATGTGCCGCATTCTCAAAGGAAAGGATTTGATGAATATTAATGGTATTCAATTCTTCCGGGGTATATCCCAACATGGCTTGACCAGCCGGGTTCATCTCAATCAATACCCCCCTTTCATCTGCCTGCAAAATGCCATCTGAAGCTTGTTCCACCAGAGTATGATATCGGGCTTCACTTTGCTTAATCTGCAAATCTAATTGATGTTTGTAAATTGCCATCTCGATTGTTGCAATCAATTCCCGCTCAGACACAGGTTTAATCAGATATCCATACGGCATAGCCAGCTTTGCTTTTTGCAGCATGGCATCCTGGGAAAAGCCGGTTAAGAAGATTATCGCCGCATCCATAGTCGCGGTTATCTGTTCCGCTGCGGAAATTCCAGTAATTTCTCCCCCCAATTCAATATCCATGAGGATAATCGTTGGTTGCTCAACTTGAGCCACTTGGATGGCTTCTTCCCCTGTTGCAACCGGCTTCAGGACCCTGTACCCTTGCCTGGTTAGTACTTCCATCAGATGCATAGCGAGAATAGCTTCATCTTCTACAATTAAAAGGATGGGTACTGACATCGATTTACTCCCTAAGCATCTGACTAAAGGTAAGTTTGATCCTTGTACCCTGGTCCCTTATCAGCTCCAGTTTTCCCCCAAGTTGGTGTTCCCCCAGCATGGTAATGAGCTTTAGACCCAGGGTGTTGGCAGAATGGAGATCCAGGTCGGCTGGAAATCCAATGCCATTATCTGCTACCGATAAGCAATAATCATGACCGTATTGTTTTACTGTAATTTTAATATCCGCCTGCTGATCTTCAAGAGTAGCCAGCACGGCAGCGGGAAACGCATGTTTAAGCGCATTCGTGATCAACTCATTGATAATCAATCCACAGGGGACAGCAAGTTGTAAATCCATCTCCACATCTCGGGCATCTATGATGGTTTGGATGGCCTGATCACTTTGCAGAGAAGTTACGAGATTTTGGATTAAGGCTTCCAAATATTCTTGAAACCTGATCTTGGATAAATCATCCGATTTATATAAGGTTTCATGCACTGTCGCAATAGATTTGATCCGACCGCCAAGTTCTCCAAATAGATTTTGCATCTTCTCGTCTGGACTGTTATAACGCTCCATCTCAATCAAACCAAGGATGGCAGCCAGATTATTCTTAACCCGGTGGTGTACTTCACGCAGTAAAACTTCTTTCTCGACCAGGGATTTCTGTAAAGCAAGTTCAAGAATTTTACTCTCAGTCACATCTTGAAACGTACCAAAAAATCGAATCACATTTCCAAGACTGTCATACTGTGGCTCCCCTAGATTATGAATATATCTTAATTCTCCATCCCGCCTGCGAATTCGATAGACGAGGTCCATTTTTTCTCCAGTCTCCAGGCTATTGGTATAAGCCTGTTGTACCTTCTCCACGTCGTCTTCGATAATAAATATCCGGTATGCAGCATTGCTGGGAACCCCCATTTGGTCATCCAATCCAAAGATACGAAAGACTTCATCGGTCCACTTGTTGGAATTAGCCACCAGATCAAACTCATAACTCCCCAGGTGGGCTGTCTTTTGAGAGATCTCCAATAATTCCTGCTGTTTTTGTAATTCCAATTGAGCTTCTTTTCGAGCGTGGATATCCATGATATAACCAGTGACCCGAACCACTTTACCATGCTCCACCACGGGTTTACCAATGGTACGGACCCACATCAGATCCCCATGCAATGGCTTGAATCGTGCTTCTATCGCATAGGAGGTGCCATGCTGTACACATGCTTCAAAAGCCTCTTCTATGATGGCACGATCCTCCGGATGATAACAATTCAGGCTAAATGTTTTCAATTCCGCAGATTCATTCGGATATTCCTCGGGAGTCAAGCCATGAATACGATAAACCTGGTCACTCCAAAAGAGGGTTTTTTCGTCTACCTTCCATTCCCAGGCGCCAGCATGGGTTAATTGTTCCGCTTCATTGTGCAGGGATTCAATTTTCCTGCGAGCATTTTCAGCTTTTGTGCGATCCACAATGCTCTGAACATTGATCAAAAAGGTATTGATCTGGCTGATATCATCCTCATCATATCCCGACGGACTGTTAGCCACTGCAGCAACGGAGACAATTTTTCCATCACAAAAGAATGGAACCACCAATAAATTGCGGATGGGTATATGCCCTTCAGGCAGACCTTTCTTGCCAGGTTGATCTCGTAGATAATCATTGATAATGATCGCCTGATGATCGCGAATAGCCTCCCCCCAAATACCGGCTTTTTCAATCGGGAATAGCTGCGGTTTATTTTGAATTTCGCATTCCTTCATGGCGGCACCAGACCATGAGTGAATGGTCATCATGCTCTCTGCATCGTCTATGAACCCATAGAAACCGTAGTCACTGCTGGTCATTCGGGTGACCGTTTCCAATATATGATTGGAGATAATTTTCGGATCGTCAGTATCCTGTAACGCTGCCACACTCCATAAAGCCTGCAGCCTCATATTCGCAGATTGCAATTTTTCTTCGGCTTCTTTTCGGTCCGTAATATCATGGTTGAGAATTAATGTCGACATTTCGCCGTGCAACAGCGCAGGGACCGAGGTTGATTCCGCAATCCTAACTTTCCCATTTTTTTGCAAAATCTTTAGCTCTACCGTTTGATTCGGCTGACCATTTTTTAATCCCTGGATGCGTTCTTGAAGCACTGGAATGGAATCGGGGTGAATAGTTTCCGTGACATGTTTACCGATAAATTCCTCCAGCGAGCCATAACCTAGGTTTCTTAATCCTGCTGGATTGCTATATGTATAAATTCCCTGACGGGCAAGAAAAATCGGAGTTGGCAAAGATTCAACCAGATGATAATAACGCGCTTCGCTGACTTGTAAATCATCCAAAAGCCGATTCTTCTCGGTTAAGATATGCGCCAATTGAATGTTTGAATAACTCAATGATGAGATCAGGCTCGATAGTTTTGTGTAAAAATTCATCACGGTAGCAACGGTTTCCGGACTCAACCGAGGGACTTTATTCAAGGCCTCAAGATATGCTTTCTCTTCAAAACCGTATCGTTTTGCTTGCTTCCGAAATACTTCCACATCCAAAATTTCATCTTCGAAAAAGAATTGACCTAAAAATATATTTCCCACATGGCGGTTATTTAACATCAGAGGCGTGGAAATATCCCACATATTATTTTTACACTTATAAAATTTAAAAGTTCCCGGCATAACATTTTGAGACAACTCACTATCACTCATCATGCAATTCTTAAGGGTTTCAGGGTTGCATCGATGAAATTTTGTGCAAATTTCCTGCCAACCTTTAGCCACTAGAACTTTGCCATTTAAATCAACAATGCCAATCACATAAGGAGTCAATTCACAAAAATCATCCAACATGGAATTCAATGCATCCCAATCGATCAAATCAGCCAATTCCAAGGTGTCAACATCGCCATCCGGTGTGGTAATCGCCAATAAACGTTTACGAATACTGGCTTCACTTTCAACTAATTTCTGTTCCGATTCGATACGGTCGGAAATATCATGAGAAATACCCAAAAGAGTAGGCTCTCCACCTGCATCGTCGATAAGTAGCGAAGCACTGGTTGTATGCCAGCGCCATAGTCCGTTCTTGGAAATGATTCGATATTCAAGACCGCTATGCTTTCCCCCTTCGTTAAATACCTTTTGTAAAAATTCACTGCAATAGGCGATATCATCCGGATGAACATACTCCTGATAGGGTTTTCCAAGTGCTTTTTCCGGTAACCCTCCAAAAACTTCCTCCCAATTAGAGGAAATGTATTGAAACCGACCCTCCCGATCCAGGGTAAAAACCGTATCATTGGCATTTTCCACAAAGGAACGGAAACGTTGTTCGCTGGCTTTCAGTTGTTCTTCCACTTTTTTGCGGTCAGCAATATCCCACACCAGATCGGTAAAATAGGAAACAATTTTGAGATCCTCCCCATCATAATCCATTGATTTGTTGCCCACACCCAATACGGCAACAATTAACTCGTTCCGAAAAACAGGCACAACCAGTTCCCGTACAACGGGCGAATGCCCTTGCGGGAGTCCTCTCTTGTTGGTCAGCGAGGCATACTCATTATGGATGACAGGTTTTCGCTCGCGAATACAATCCGCCCACACACCGGCTTCGTCAACATCATAATGCGATCCTTTTCCATCCGCCTTGCAGTAGGTTTGCATGGTTTTTGTCGACCAGGTTTGCAGCGAAATAGTCCTCTGGTCCGACTCTATAAAATGAAAAAAGCCGACTTCACTATCGGTCAACTGACAAATTTGATCCAGACTTTCTTGCAGCAGCTCATCCAATGAATGGTGAGTGGCATAGGTCAATAAGTGAAAGCGGGCTGAATTTAATAATTCGAGGGATTGGTAATTAACAGGAGTTACCTGGATCGATCGAGACAAATCCAGGCATTTTTGAAGGATGGCCGGCAATTGATCCAGATGGTGTTTGAAAAGAAAATGATCCACACCCGCACGGACAGCCTCCAGAATGGGGCCTTCGTCCACAGGTTCCGCAATAACGATTATTTTATTTTCAGGTGCTTGTTGATGGATTTGCTGAATAAATTTTCCAATCCCTTTGCCAGCAGCCTGGCAATCCAAAAGACACAGCTGTGGAACAAAAGAGTCTAGTTTTTCTAAAAAGCTTTCCTGAGAAATGGCAAATCTTAAAGTATATTTTTCTGCATGATCATTCAAATGGGTTCGGATTTGATCGCCATCCAAAGAACCATTAAGAAGTATCAGAATGCGTATTGGGGTATAAGAATTCATGGATCCTCAACAGTTTAGTTTCATTGCATGGTTTGATCATGCGAGAAGTCTTAATTTTTTCGCAAGCTTTTGATCTGATCGTTCGACCTGTTTTCTCTTATAAATCAAACCTTTTTCAAGTTCATTACCAGTGAACAGGAGGACTCGAAACCTTTACCAGATCATCACATGATTTGAGGGCTCCATAACCCAGTTTTATGCAATACCTTTTATTATGCTTTTTATTCGATTATGATTCAATTTCTATATAATAGTATAAACATCCCATTTAAAGAATTCTGTTAAATTCCTATGAAATTTCGACAAAACGCTCATAAAACATATAGGAACCAAATCTGGAACAAATCAAGACAACCTTTTCAATAATATTGTACTTTGGGTAGCAATCAAATGTGTAATCGATTGCTACCCATAGTAAATTATGACTAAAACGTTCCACTATTGATTGGAAAACCCATTAATTTACCGATTATTCATTTATATTTTAAGTTTGAATTGTCCAACGACAACCTGTAACTCTCTTGCCATTTCAGATAACGAAGCTGCCGAAGCAGTAACTTCTTCCACCTGAGCGCTCATCTCTTCTGAGCTGGCACTCACTTCTTCAATGGCCGCGCTGTTCTCTTCACTGACACTGGCGATATTCTCAATAGTTTGAGTAATTTCAAATGCATTAGTCTCCAAAACTTTGGAGGATCGACTATTTTCTTCTACAACTTTTGCTACCTGATCTATCGAGGCAATCAATTCGTCCGATGCACTCCCAATAGCTTTGGCAGAATCATCTGTCATCTTAACAGCTTCCCCCACCGTTTGTCGAATTACCTTCACAAGATTGGAAATTTCTTTGGATGCAGTAGAGGATCGCTCAGCCAACTTACGTACTTCATCCGCAACCACTGCAAAGCCTTTGCCTTGCTCCCCAGCTCGGGCAGCTTCAATGGCGGCATTTAATGCCAGTAAGTTGGTTTGACCAGCAATGTCTTCAATGGTCTCCACAATGATGCCAATGAGTTCTGATTTCTCTCCGGTTTCTTGAACCTTGAGCGCCGACCCCCGTATCTGATCAGCAATCCCTCCCTGGCTTGTAATTAAATGGGTTACTGCAGCCACTTTTTCAACTGCCTCAGATTGTTGTTTTACACCACGGCCCACTCCTGCTATAACGCCATTCACCTGTTCAATAAGAACCATCGCTCTGTTTACGGCATCACTTTGTTCAGCACTTCCCTTTGCAATTTCAGAAATCGTGGCAGCAATTTGCGAAGTCGCCTGGCCAGCTTGATTGGACGAACCTGCCATTTGCTTTGAAGCTTCGCTCAAGTTATGCGTATTGCCAACAACGGTATGGATTGCTTGATGCAGCATATCCCGAGCTTTCATTAAACCCTGATTAACAAGGACAAACTTTTGGTAAACCTCTTCAGTATGGGAATTGGCTTGGGGCAGGTCCTGAACAACAAAATCCAGCTCTCCCAAAGCCAAACTATCCAGATATCCGCTCAACTGGTTGACTGCCACTTCTTGATATTTTCCACTGGCAATTAATGTACTAATATCCTGGACAACTTCGACATGACCAACTTTTTCCCCTTTGGTATTCACCAGATAGGCAGAATCTACGCGATAGTCCCCACCGGCTTGATTAAAATAGGTAAGGAGAAAGTTCTTTCGTAAAACGGGCGATCCCGCAATTTTCAGTATTACAAATATTAGCATTCCATTCATTACAGGCATGCCCTACAACATCCTGACGTTTAATACCCAGCATGCCTTCAACAGGCTTATTGATAAACGTCCAGTTCATATTCATATCGGTGATGGATAAAGGGAAAGGTATGGAATCCAGGATGTTTTCATACCAGAATAACTTCTCCTTCAGTAAATCCACCAATTGTTGGATTTTATTGGATAATTCAGTGATTTCATTTTCGTTATTGATAAGTTTGGAGCCTATACTTTTATCCTTGGCAGCATCATTTACCATTAATTTTTCTTCCATGATGCCATTAACAACATCGTGCATTTGATTTATTGGTTTAATTAATAATCGAGCAATAAATACATAAGTTGCCCAGATTGAAGCGATACCAATCAGGATGGCAATCGCCATCACCAATAAAGTAAATCCTGCTTTGGCAACTAAATATGAAGCAAGCATATTGAAACCAATAGCGCCAAATAGAATTCCCATCAGTTTAACTTTGATTGATTTCGTAAATTTCAACCAAATTACCAATTGACACACCCCCAATACCCCTACCACTATGAGTGAAAAAATCCCCAGATTAGCGAACGATATTGAATCCATCCAAACACACTCCTCTAACTGTAAATGATCTCAACGGGGGAAAAATCAAACGATATAAAGTATTAATAGTTTTTAGCTTCGGTAGAGCCTGAACTTATCAAATCCATCCACATTAAGTATAGAATTATTAGGGTTAAATTCACGTTAAAGGAAGATGAATTATTTTTAAAAAATTTTACTTCTTACCAATTAGGTCTGAGTTAATTACTAATCATTGGATATATATGTGACCCTATTAGAAAATAAACGTAGCCGAAAAGTCCAGCTACGTTTATTTCTGTTTCATTGAGGGGAGTATTGAATTAGCGATATTCAATCATTTGCTAGTTTTATTACTTGATCATTCCTCTCGTAACTTAAACCTGCCAACAATAACCTGTAACTCGCTGGCCATCTCGGATAACGACGCAGCCGAAGCGGTTACTTCTTCTACTTGAGCGCTCATCTCTTCGGTACTTGCGCTCACTTGTTCGATTGCGGCGCTGTTCTCTTCACTGACGCTGGCAATGCTCTCAATCGCTTGATTGACTTCATTGGAATTAGCCGCCATCTCTTCTGTTGCAGCCGTGTTTTCTTCCACCACAGCAGAGACAGAATCCACAGCGTTCACCAATTCACTGGCAAACTCATTCATTTTTTCAGCGGCTTCGCCTGCCTGAATGGCCTGTCGATTGACCGCTTCCGCAGCATTCAAAATATCCGAGAGCGCCGTGCCGGCTTTGTTGGCGCTTTGAACGCCAATCTCCACTTCTTTAGAGCCATCTTCCATGGCCTTTACTGCCTCGGCAACCGTTTTCTGGATGCCATTGATCAGATTGCCAATTTCCTTTGTCGCCTGGGAAGAACGTTCGGCCAATTTGCGAACCTCATCCGCCACAACTGCAAACCCCTTGCCATGTTCGCCAGCACGCGCTGCCTCAATAGCTGCATTGAGCGCCAGCAAATTGGTCTGGGAGGCAATATCCTCAATGGTCTCCACAATGGCGCCAATCTCTTCAGAGCGCAGTCCCATTTCCTGGACTTTCTCAGCCGAAAGACCCACTTTGGTTTTAATATTTTGCATCCCCGAGAGGGTTTCCTCAACGGTCTGAACACCGCTTCTGGCTGCTACGGCAGCGGCGGCAGAATCGGAAATCACCGAAGCCGCGTTGCCAGCCACCTGCTGAATGGCTACATTGATCTGGGCTGTCACTTCACTGGCTTTCACAATCGCCTGGCTTTGTTCCTGAGCCCCCTTGGCTACCCCTTCAATGGCGTGGGACATCTGCTCCACTGAAAAGGCTGTCTTATTGACGGCTTCCGCCTGGTCTGCTGTGCCTGTGGCTACTTGTTGAACGGTGGTATTGATCTGAGTGGTCGCCTGCCCGGCTTGTTGGGCTGCATCCGCTAATTCTGCTGAAGCAATTCCAAGATGGTTGGCGTTATCAGCAACCTGACCAATGGATTCACGCAAATTGTTCACCATAAGCTTAAAAGCATGACCTAACTCATCTTTTTCCGACATAGGCGTGACAACCACAGTGAGATCATTTTTTGCAATCACCTGCGCCACCTCGGCTCCATTTTGCATGTACTGGATGACTCCGGCAAACGCCTTTCCGATATCCCCAATTTCATCTTTCCGAAGCAAAATGAGTTCGGTAACTTTTTTATCTTGATCACGGACCAAATCACCCACAGCCACGGCCTTGCCTGACTTAACCAGCACAGACAATGGTTTGGTGATTGAATTACTGATGAATAAACCCAGGAAGAATACAAAAATAATACTAACTGCCACTATCAACACGGAAAGGATCGCCATTTGAGTGGAAGCCGCATTGGCTTCGCGGGTTTCTTTCTCTACGATCAAACCCATGTTCAATTCCGGTATCCAGGTATAATTCCCGATGACCTCTTTTCCCAGGAAATTCTTGTAGGTTGATTCACCGGAAGTCCCAGCCTGAAGGGCCAATCCGGCTTCCGTATTTACCTGGTACTCCAATTCGGGCCGTTCTTTAAACAAACCGGCTGCTTTCATCTCTTCGGAAAAACGAGGGGCGGTTATCAAAATCCCTTGCTGGTTGACCAAATACGCGTCCGATGTTTCTCCTGTAAAAGCACTCATCAACTGTTCTTGAACTGAGGTGACCGGGACGACCAGCCCCACCACACCTACCATTTCATTTTTACTGTAAACCGGCTCCGCAAAAACAATCATGGTATTCCCTGTTGCTTTCGAGATCAGCACATCCGAAATGGCAGTTTTTCCACTCAGGGCAACATCCATATAGGACCTTTCCGTCAGGTCGAGTTTGGAACCGTCATTGACTGCAATGGATTTTTTATTCAGTCCGGTCACAAAGACAGTTTCGTAAACCTGCCATAATTCATCATATTGTTTCACGGCTTCTGCAGCGGAATCCGGATCCATACCCGCCACCCTGGAGAGTGATGCCAGGGATTTTGCATCTTGAACTCGTTCCCCCGCCCAATCAATCATGTAGGACCTGGTGTTTTCACTAACCATATGCTGCGTCTCACCCACCGCTGTTTCCAGTGCTTTTTGAGCCGTACTATAACTAAGACTTGCACTAACCAGAACAGGTAATAAGCCAATCAACAGCATCGAAATGATTAGCTTGGCACGCATTCGTATATTATTTATCCAGGTAACCATGTAAAACCTCCAGTAATCTATAAACCTCTAAATAAAACCCAATAAGTCTATCTTTCGAAAACACTTCATGTTCTTCAAAATTCAACCACCACATCCAGACAGTATCTGGAACATCTCTACCTTAGAATATAGACAATATTGACCTCTATTCCTGTAAATAAGAGATAAAAGTAGAATTAAGGTCAACTAAATTTATCTGTTTGATTTCACAGTTAATCGCAAGCAGTAGCTCATTACAGTAGCTAAAACCCCAAAACAGTGAAATATTACGGGGTGATTCATAAAAATGGAATAAATTCTGTCTTGAATAAACAACCCACTGAACAGATTAAAAAGCAACCAGGGCGTGGAAACCCACTTCTCTAGTTACTTAAGTCTATTAGGTATGAGGAAAATCTGACCATTAGCTTGCGACTGGCAGGTCTATTGGATCCCTTCTTTTCACCGGACTAAATAACCGTTTCCAAAGAGAGCAGATTTACAAACCATTCATCCAGATTTGCATTCCGATAATAAAAGCATTATCTACTGGGTTGAACAATTTCCGCTTGCCACTCTAAACAATTTGTGCGCTGCCCTAAAAGCACTATTAGAACTTTCCAGATCTATTTCTCAATGGGCAGTTTGAAGCGTGCCACAACCATTTGTAATTCTCTGGCCATTTCAGATAATGACTCAGCCGAAGCAGTCACTTCCTCCACCTGGGCGCTCATCTCTTCCGTGCTGGCGCTGACTTCCTCAATGGAAGCACTGTTCTCTTCACTGACGCTGGCAATTACTTCAATTGCCTCCGTCACCAGGGTCGAATTCGCTGCCATTTCTTCCGTGGCGGCCGTATTCTCTTCCACTATCGCAGAAACAGAATCTACAGCTGCGACTAATTCATTGGAAAACTCACTCATTCGTGCAGAGGCTTCACCAGCCAGCTTGGCTTGTTTATTGACTTCCTCGGCCGCATTCATAATTTCGGACAAGGCAGTTCCTGACTGGTTGGCGCTCTTCACACCTGCTTCCACTTCCTTGTACCCTTCATCCATGGCTTTGACCGCTTCGGCAACGGTTTTTTGAATCCCCATAATCAGCCCGCCAATTTCTTTGGTAGCTGTACTGGAACGTTCCGCTAGTTTGCGAACTTCATCCGCCACCACAGCAAAACCTTTGCCGTGTTCCCCAGCCCGGGCAGCTTCAATGGCTGCATTTAGAGCCAAAAGGTTGGTCTGGGAAGCGATATCTTCAATGACTTCCACAATGGTGCCGATTTTCTCGGAGCGGGTTCCCATTTCTTTGACTTTGTCAGCGGAAAGCCCAACTTTAGTCTTGATATTCTGCATGCCTTCCAGGGTTTCTTCCACAGTTTTGGAACCCTTCTGGGCAGCTTCTGAAGCAAGGCCAGAATCCCGGGTGACCGCGGCAGCATTTCCAGATACTTGTTGGATAGCACCGTTAATTTTTTCAGTGATTTCAGATGCCCGATTTACTGCTATTGTTTGTTCTTGTGCGCCATTT
This sequence comes from Leptolinea sp. UBA5203, assembly GCA_002412765.1. GTDB lineage: Bacteria > Chloroflexota > Anaerolineae > Anaerolineales > Anaerolineaceae > UBA5203. The sequence goes on from DHVR01000075.1 coordinate 24,973, forward strand.
GCCACACCACTAATAGATCGAGCCATCTCTTCCACTGAGGTGGCAGTTTGGGTGACAGCTCCTGCCTGGTTCTGCGTACCCGTTGCCAATTGTTGAATAGTGGAACTGATCTGGGTGGTGGCCATTCCGGCTTGCTGCGCAGCACTGGCTAACTGATCTGAGGCAGCGTTCAAACTTTTGGCATTTAGGGCCACCTGACCCACCGATTCTCTCAAACTTTCCACCATCTGCTTAAAAGCATTCCCCAACTCGTCATTTTCTGATTTTGCTTGGATGTTTAAAGTCAGGTCATTATCTGAAATCGATTGTGCAACAGACCCCATTTCCTGCATGTAAACAACTAATTTATCAAAAGCTTTGCCAATATCGCCCAGTTCATCTTTGCGTAAGCGCAAACGATCTTTTAATTTCTCATCCAGTTCTCTTTGAGTGTCGCCAATGGACAATGCATTGGCTGAGTCAACCACAATGGCAAGAGGATTTGTAATGGATTTTGAGATTGTTATCGCGAATCCTAGTCCAATCAACATAGCAATGATAACCAGGATAATCGTAATCATAATTGCTTTCTGAACAATTGCCGCTGCGGTTTCCCGGCTTGTTTCCGTTGCAAGCCAGCCAGCATCTTCGACTACAATAGCCCCAGCTTGGACACTTTGACCGATGGTATTCATCTCCCCAAAGATTTGGGTCAGGGTCACATCATTCGAATACCATGTAGACGCAGCTTTAGCATATTCTTCAGTAGCAAGGCGGGCTTCTTCAATTCTTCCTAAATTCTCCGCATCTGGGGTATAGAATGCCAGATCACTATATAGTTTCGTTAAATCACTTAGGTTGATTTGAAGGGAGGTGTAATATTTTAAATCTTTGGAGAGCAAATACCGATTTTGATCCAGACGAGTTTGTTGCATAATATCCCAAATATTAAGCGCGATGGGTAAAGCTTGCTTTGCTCCTTCGCTATCACTTTCTGAAACAGATAGATAGTATTCCTTAATTAAATCCGCAGCTTTTTTACCCGTGTCTGCCATCACCATTTCCTGGTTCTTATTATCCTCCAGTGATGTAACACTCTGTTGATACAGCTCTTTATATTGAATCGTGAAAGTTCGAACTTCATTCGACCTGGTGAGCAGTTCCTGATCGTTGTACTGGCTGGCTACTCTATCCACTTCATCCAATGCCTTAATGACTTCTTCAATATTGGACATGGCGGATTTTAGATAGACAGATTCATCGACATTGCTATCAGCAACAGCGAGTAGATACATTTTTTCATCCATAGTTGTTCGTAAGGCGAAGCGTTCTACAGCCGTGGCATATTTTACGGTAGGTACACGCTGTTGGGTAATCTCAGAAATTATCGTATTGACACTCATTAGATTTAGGTAACCAGCAACCCCCATCCCCCCACCAACGAGAATCACCAACCCCAACATGATCGCAATCAACTTTTTCCCCATACGCATATTGTTAACCCAATTTAGCATTATTTCTCCACTAATTTTATTGACCGACTTGGCAATCGCTGGCTTTGTCCCTGAAAAACCTTGAGTAAGAGATCAACTAAAATTACAGGTCCGGATGATCAATTATTATGAAACATGCCGAGTTTTTCTTCAGTTTACCCACCAATGATGTCAGGCAAATTCTTTTTGCTGATTAAAGATTTTCTGTTTAGATACGATATATGTTTTTTTCCAAGTTCCTTAATCTGAGTATAGGAAGTCAAATCATAAATTGAAATAAAAGGTATATGAAATTTACTTAAAGGGATAATAAAATATTCAATGCGGTTTTGAGCAGCATAGAAAGAAATCCATTAAGTAAATCCCTATCCAAGTCTCATTATGTGTTTTTATGTTAGCTAGATCATGCACATTCTCTTTTTTTTGTAAATTAACAAAAAAAGGCAATAGAGTGCCGAAAGACACCTATTGCCTTTTATACCTAGTTGGCTATTGACTTATGCGGGCATCAACAACTCATTCGTTATGGCCAACATCTGCCGGCTCTCACAAGAAGATAAAACCGCTTCCAGAGAGAGTAGAATCACTAGCCGTTCACCAAGATTGGCGATTCCGGTAATGAAGGCCGTATCCACCGTGCTGAGCATTGCTGGAATTGACTCAATGACATCCTCGTCGATCGTAAGAACCTCAGATACTGAATCCACAATCATACCCATACTGATACTCCCCATCCTAACGATCACAATTCGTGAATCCAGCGTGGCGGAATCCGCCATCAAACCAAAACGTGAGCGTAAATCCATGACCGGAACAATAGCGCCTCTTAGATTGGTCACTCCTTCAATATACGCCGGCAAATTGGGCATGCTGGTTATCTTCTGCAGCTTGATGATGCCTTCCACCCCTTCGATAGGCACACCAAAAGCTTCGTGCGCTAACATGAAGACGACAAATTGTTTTTCCATGGTTATTTCTCAACCGGTAGTTTGAAACGTCCGCATACTATTTGCAGCTCACGAGCCATATCCGCGAGGGAGGTAGCTGAGGCGGAAACTTCTTCCACCTGGGCGCTCATTTCTTCCGTGCTGGCGCTGACTTCTTCAATGGATGCGCTGTTCTCTTCACTGACACTGGCTATCACTTCGATCGCCTGGGTCACTTCGGTTGAATTAGCAGCCATCTCCTCCGTGGCAGCGGTGTTTTCTTCCACGACGGCCGAGACAGAATCCACTGCTGCAACCAGCTCATTGGAGAACTCATTCATCTTCGCCGAAGCATCCGCGGCCATTTTCGCCTGGGTGTTTACTTCTTCAGCCGCATTCATAATTTCAGATAATGCAGTTCCCGCCAGATTGGCACTCTTCACACCGGCTTCCACAACCAGGGAACCTTCATTCATGGCTTTGACGGCTTCAGCCACGGTTTTTTGAATTCCTGAGATCAATCCGCCGATTTCTTTAGTGGCGCTGCTGGAACGTTCAGCTAATTTGCGAACTTCGTCAGCCACCACAGCAAAACCTTTGCCGTGTTCCCCAGCCCGGGCTGCTTCAATGGCGGCGTTCAAAGCCAGGAGATTGGTTTGCGAAGCAATATCCTCGATAACTTCAACAATGGTACCAATTTGCTCGGAGCGGGTTCCCATCTCTTGGACTTTTTCAGCCGAGAGGCCCACCTTTGTTTTGATGGTTTGCATGCCTTCCAGGGTGTCTTCAACGGTTTTAGTGCCTTTCCTGGCCGCTTCAGCAGCCACGGCTGAATCCCGGGTTACAGCAGCAGCATTTCCGGCGACCTGCTGGATGGCATTATTAATTTGTTCAGTAATTTCTGCCGCCCGAGTGACAGCGATAGTTTGTTCCTGTGCACCTTTTGCTACCCCATTGATCGCGCGGGACATTTCTTCCACCGAAGTCGCTGTTTGGGTGATGGCTCCCGCCTGGTTCTGGGTTCCTGCAGCCACCTGTTGAATGGTAGTGCTGATCTGATTGGTCGCCAAACCAGCCTGTTGGGCCGCACTGGCTAACTGCTGTGCAGCGGCCATCAAGTTGAGGGTATTGTTGGAGACCTGACATATAGAATCCCGCAGGGTATCCACCATGGCTACGAAGGCATTGCCCAATTCATCCGTTTCTGCTTTGGCATGCAAGGTTAAGGTTAAGTCGTTTTCAGAGATCCCCTTGGCGACTTCGCCCATTTCCTGCATATAATTGATCAGATTATCAAAAGCCTTGCCAATATCTCCAAGTTCATCCTTCCTCAGGCGGACAGTATCTTTTACTTTTTCATCCAGGTTGCGTTGGGTATCCCCAATCGCCAGCATATTGGCTGCCTGCACCACAATACCCAGTGGTTTGGTAATGCTTTGTGAAATGATGAATCCCAGCCCCACCGCCAGTCCGATCGCACCAACGATCACAAGGATCATGATGACGGTTGCCCGATTTGCCGCTGCGGTATTATCAATCGCAATTTGATGAGCCGCTTCTTTTTTAGATTCCATCATGGCATCCAGGCTGTCCTGGATCGCCCGCGCACTGGTCATGGCATCCCCATGCAAAATCACCAGGGCTTCATCTGATTTTCCCGCTTTATCCAGCGCAATAATTTCCTCAATATAGGGTTCAAATTCAATGACTCCCTGCTTGTATTCGGCAAATAAAGCTCGCATCTCGTCGGTTTCAATCAAAGCTTCATACGCTGCTGCCACTTCGGCCATTTCTGGATAAAGTTGATTTACTGTATCATATTTGGCCTGCCCTTCCACTTTGTCCTTAATCAGGATGGCATCCCGCAGGTTAACACGGATCCGCTGAAAGGAGATCCCCATGTGTTCCAGTTGGGTAATGGGCACAGTGTAGTTCTCATACAGGCGGGTATCGGCAGCATCAATTTGTCGAATATTGACAATCCCAATGACACCCACCACGGCTGATAGGACAGCCATTAATACAAAAGCGCTGATTAATTTTCTTCCCATTCTCAAGTCATTTAAAAAATTCATTGCTCACCTGCCTTATCTAGTTATTAAAGGAATCTGATTTATGTATTTTTTGGATAAATAGTAATTACAGTTGACCTGTTGATTTTCTTTGGTCCATCAATAATTCACGTACAATTTCAAGGAATTGACCGGGGTCAAAGTTCCCCACAATAAACCGATGTTGATTACTCCATATGGACTGTGCCATTTGGGGCTCTTCATCAAGGAGGGAGAGGGTTCGAAGGTTAGGATAGTGATCCATTAATGGCATCACTTGACTCATAAAATCGTCTTGTTGAATCCACTGATCCAAAATCAAAACACTGATCAGCTCAGGGTATGCTTCCAGTAGGCTGGGGATTTCGGAAAATTCTGAAACATGATAAATCGGCAAGTCATCCTTGATAATTACAAGCAAGACCTTGATGGCCTGTTTCCTGGATGGAGAATGACTGAATAGAATTACCACAACTGTCCTGTCCTTCATGCGGATTTGAAATGATCAAAACACCTAGTATTAGAATATCGAAAAATCCCAATCAGCGCATCATTCGGACAAATGAATCCGATTAACTAAAATAGACCACATTTCTGTGATCTATCTACTCTAAAAGTGTTAATTCACGGCTGCTGAAGTAGTTCGCTGATTTCTAGCCTGTCATACCCCCTTATTTGTCCCATCAAACATCAAGGCTGGCAATTCCTTCCCGCAATGCATACAATGCCGCCTGGGTTCGATTCGCCAGATGTAATTTACTTAATATATTGCTGGTATGGGTTCGAATCGTCCATTCACTCAAATGCAGCTTTTCAGCGATCTCCAGGTTGGATTGACCGGTAGCGATCAGTTCCAATACGGATATCTCACGATCCGTGAGCTGATCTTCGGACAAAGATTGCGGCGTCGGCTTGCTGAATTCGTTCATTAATTTACTGGCAACCAGGGGGTGCAAAGAGGAAATGCCATGGTAAACATCTTGGATGGCTTGCATCAGTTGCTGAGGAGAAGAATCCTTCAGCAAGTATCCTGCAGCACCGCTTTTTATCGCTGGGAATACCTTATCATCTTCAGCAAAACTGGTGATGACCAAAATCCTTGCCGCTGGGTTATGCTGCCGAATCTCCTGGATGGCTTCCAATCCATTTTTCACCGGCATCACCATATCCATCAGAATCACATCCGGATGCAGGGCTGCCGCCAGCAGTACCGCTTGCTCACCATTTTCCGCTTCACCAATAATTTCAAATCCTTCTTTGCACGCAAAGAAAGCCTTAATACCAGCCCGAACCATGGCGTGGTCATCAGCGATCAGTATTCGAATTGTTTCCATGTTTAATTCCTTCTTTTTCTTCAATTGCTGGGAATGTATAAGGTACGCTGGCAAAAATGCTTGTTCCCTCACCAACAAAGGATTTAATTTCAAGAACCCCGTTAATCTTTTGAATCCTTTCCTGCATGTTGACCAATCCCTGCCCCCCATGATTAGGCGTATCTTGTGGATCAAAACCATGTCCATTATCCTGGATGTGCATCTTCAAAACACCCTCCTCTACCGTTATTGCAATATTTATCTCACTCGCCTGCGCATGACGGGTAATGTTATTTAAGGCTTCAACCGTTAACCAATAGAGAACTTCTTCGATGGATGGATCAATAGACAGGAATTCATCCACAGAAAACCTAGTTGCGATAGAAGCTCTTTTCTCGACCATCTCGATACGTTTGCGCAGTGCATTTACCAATCCATCCTGTTCCAAATCGGGAGGACGCATCTCAAAAATCATTAACCGCATTTCATTTAAAGCTTGTTTGGTTAATTGGGATAATCGGGATAAAACTTCGGCTAATTGTTCCATTTTATTTTCATGGATCAAATCCTGACCGGCATTGGCGAATAATACCGCGCTATACAGGGTTTGGGTCACGGAATCATGCATCTGGCGGGATAACCGAATCCGTTCTTCCTTCAACCCAGTCTGTTCTGCTTCTTCGATCAGTTTGTGATTCTCTATCATCACGCCAATATGGTTTACTAAGGCGTTCAAAAAGGTAATCTCTTCCAAATTGAATATCTGTGAGCCCTCACGAAAGAGGGAAACCAAACCATACACCTTACCTTGCAGCAGGATTGGCACACCAATAAAAATATGATTTGGAAATTCATGGTATTCCGATGTTAATTGATAATATGGATTATCGATAACATTTGGGATAATCACGGTCTCAGCCTGTTGAATAACCCGGCCTTCCCACAAATTTTCCGGGGGTGAGGATTCAATAAATTCCTGAATTTCGATCTGCCCCATCTTTCCTGCGACCATTTTTAAGCGATCTCGGTTTTGATCCAAAAAGAAAATTCCACCATACTTACACCCCAACACTTGCATCACCTCTGCTATGGATAATTCCAATTTGGCTGATAGAGCCTTCTGTACGCCTGAAACAGCAATGACGTTATATAAAGTGGACAATTCCAAGGTCCTTCGAGAAATCATATGTTTCATGGACTCTAGATTGCCCATTCTTTGTAAGGTTACGCCAATAATTTCTGCCATCGCCCCCAATGGGGTGATGATTTCATCAAAAGGTAAGGTGGATCCTTGATTACCAACCAGCATTACTCCCACTTTCATCTCTCCGGATAAGATGGGAAGAAGAAGACAGGAATTTAATTTAAGATCCTGAAATGTAGTGGTAGAAAAAACATTTTGATATTCCTCACCCGAAGTGATAAATCGTGGCTGTCCACTCGTCATGATCTCTTGGAATACCTGAAAATTCCGGACTCCCGATATCAATTTTTTGTCCTTAGTTTCACCTGCCAAGACAGGGGGCAGAAATGATTGTCCATCGGCTTCAAATATTGCCGCCAAATTTACGTTGTAGGTATCCACAATCAAATTGACAACCATCTCCTGCGCTTCGATGCGGGTTTTTGCTTCCCGCAAGGACACGGTTAACCAGAGCATCATTTCTTGATCCAAACTATGTTGATTCTCTTTCTTGTGATAGAAATCATTCTCAATTTCCATCAGCATACGGTCGGTGATATCTTGGGTTAATAAAATAGCATGCCAATCTTGAAATGAGCAAGCTACACCACTAATCTCTAACCATAACGGACTGCCGTCATCTTTCTTTGTCCCTAAAATCACCTGCCTTACTTCCTGCTCCCCTCGTTGAATGCGCGAACTGACAAATTCCTCGCGCAGCATGGGGCTGCCATCCCTGTGAAAATAATCCCTTTTCCGATGCTCACCCAATATCAAGTCTTCTCCTGAAATACCATAAATCTGAGCCAAAGCAGGGTTCTGAGTGACAATTTTTTGCTGCTCATCCAGGATGGAAATACCAATGGGTAACGAATCGAACAATAATTGTAGTTTTTCGACACTCTCTTGTAACATCAATTCCGTCAGTTTCTGTTCAGTAATGTCGGAAAAAGTTGTTGCGAATTGTCCGGGTTTGGGGGAATATACATTTACGCTGAACCATTTTTCCAAGGTTTGGGAATAATTTTCATATTGCATGGGTACGCCGCTCCTGGCAACCTCAGCATAAGTATTAATCCAATATTGTTCTGTCCCTGGCAAAGCAGAAAGGACGGTTTGCCCGATTAATTCTTCCCGTTTAAGGCCTGTGATTCGTTCAAATGCTGGGTTAATTTCCAAAAAACGATAATCACACGCATTTCCATGATCATCATAAAGCATTTCATGCAATGCAAATCCTTCAATCATTTCAGTAAAAAGTTGCTGATAGCGCACTTCAGAGGATTTTAAATTTTCCTCAATCTGCTTTAACTCTGAAATGTCGCGAACAACCCCAATAATGATATGCTCTCCTACATACGGGAAGGAATTCCAGGATAACCATTTAAATCCACCGCCTTTGCAAAGGTAACGATTTTCAAAATAAAAAAACGCCTCACCTTCCACCATAGTTGTAAAAGCATCTTCAGTTTTTGTTCTGTCATCCGGATGAACAAAGTCCAACCATGGTTTTTCCAGTAGTTCATGAATCTCCCAACCTAATGTTTGGCTCCAGGCGGGATTGAGCACCTTAAAATAACCATCAAACCCTCCAATACAGAGCATATCCTTGGCGTGAGTGAATATTTTATCTTTTTGAGAAAGCTCTTCGCTGGTTTTCTTTCGCTGACTGATATCCAGATGAATCCCTGTCATCAACAAAGGACGATTCGCCTCGTCCCTTTCAATGACATTCCCCCGTCCTTCCGTCCAAAGCCACCCTCCAGCCGCAGTTTGATATCGAAATTCAATACTAAAGGAATCCGACTGCTGAAGACTGGACTGGACAATTTCGATAACTTTTTGCCTTTCCTCAGGATGGATCAATTGACTCCAAGCTTCGTATGTCAATGCAAAAGCATCAGGCTCATAATCCAACATTCGCCAGCAGCGTTCATCCCAAATGATTTTATCGGCCAAGATATCCCAATGCCATAGGCCCAATTTACTGGAGGCACTGGCTAGTTGGAATCGCTGTTCACTGAGTTTTAACGCTGCTCTTTCCCGAAATCGGGATTCAAAATCCTCAAAGATTAAGTACAAAAACACTGTAGCAGCGGGGAAAAGAAAAAGAATCTGAACCCCGGATTTCTTTATGGTTTCTAAACCAAGATGATTGGGAAGAAATATAAATAAGATTGAAATAGACATATGAACCAACATGCCAAAAAGCCAGACATTGAATATCTTCAGAGGTTTTTTTACTTTTTTGCTTAGGTAATAATAACCAATACCAAAAGCAGTTGAAACAACAACACTTCCCATACCAACCCAAACTCCAAGCCCGCCCAGCCAAAATCGGTAAATAAGACAAAGAATTGCGGCAATCAAAGCAACTGTGGGACCAGCCATTAATCCGGCCATACTCAAGATGATTGACCTACCATCAATAATAATCCCCTCACTGACGTTAAGAGGAGTCATCATGGTTAAAATGCCAATTCCCCCAAAAAGGATACCGGACAAGACCTTAAAAAAACCACTTTTCTTGGGAAAATGCTTGAGGATTGCCTGATAAGCAATCGTTAACGTTAAAAGAAGGGCCAGATTTTGAATCAGATCCAGAAGTACCATGTAATTATTAAACCTTTCTACTTATAAGTCAAACCATTCTCAATAAACAGCAGGTTGTCCGTACCGACAATGAATACTTTTCCGCAATGATTTTGTACTGCCATTGTCTTGAACCGGATAAATGAGTTCTATCCTCAGCATTGATATGTGCTATTTATAATTTGTACTAGCTAATGAATACCCCTTTATACCCTGAACTTAGATCACACAAAAAATGATTATCCAACCAAAGGCCCTATTGAACAATCTATATACTAAAGTATAAGTTTTCAAACCCAAAGGTGTATAAATTAGGCATTAAGGTTGCGTGTAACTTGGGAGGAAATTTTGAGAATAAATCAGCTGTCGACAGAGGGATTAGATTGTTGAGGACTAAATTCCGGTTGCTGCCATCATCTCCGTGGTCATCACCCTGGTGGTCGCACTGATGACCCTTTATTGGGAGTTTTATATAGAAACCCTGTCAAAGAAGGCTTTTCACGGAATGTGGTAAACTTAGTCCGGATAAACAATCTATGACAAAGAAACCTTTTCTTCGCCGTATCTATCACAAAATTTCCGAGCCCTTGAACGATTTTCGATTTATGATGGAAAATCGAGCCCTTATTCGTACAGCCATGCGGAACGAGATTTCCATCAAATTTCGTGAGCGTATCATGCTGGTCGTAACCGAAGTGAACGGATGCAGATATTGCAGTTATTTCCATGCCCGTATGGCGCTGAAAGCCGGCATCCCATCTGCTGAGCTGGATGAATTTCTACAGGGAACATTGCCGCTAGAAACCTCACCTGAAGAAGAACCAGCCTTGTATTACGCCCAACATTGGGCAGAAACCAACGCAAACCCGGATGCCGAAGCGCTGCAAACAATTATTAATACCTATGGACAAAGGAAAAGCGATGCTATTCACATCATTTTGCACATGATCCGTATGGGGAACTTGTTGGGAAATACCATGGATTTTTGGCTTTACAAACTTACATTTGGAAAATTTGGAAACTGATCCTTTCCAGCGGGGTCAAAAAAAACTATTTCTCCAAATTAAATACGATGGTTTGTTATTCAAGCGATGTGGGTCGAACCAGCCAAGTGAATGAAACCAGGGCAACAAACTGATTTGTTACCCCGGTATTGATACCTGATGAAATCTATTCAGCCGGCGCACCTGCCGCTAAACTTTTACTGCGTTCAATCGACTGCAAGGCTAAATACCGTTCCCCGAATTTCTTCACATTCTCATATTCCGTATCATACTGATCGTAATGCATTTCTTCATCGGCGACTAATTGCTCAAAGATTTTCTTGCTGACTGAATCTGCATTGGCAGAGGATTCATTTGCCCACAGGTTATAATCGCGAGCACTGCCCTCTTCCATTTGACGCGCTTTTTCCAGCATTTGGGTAACATCCTGAATGAGTTCAACTTCTTGGCCAACCACCATCTTCACTTCACCCTTTAAGAAAAGGATTCGTTCAGCGAGAATTTCTACATGCCCCATTTCTTGAATGGCCGTACGCCGAAACAACCCGGAAAGCAGGTCATATCCCTGATCGTCCAGATGAAAATGAAAATACATATACTGGTGGACAGCGGCCAATTCATCAGCAACCGCTCGGTTTAGTAATTCAATACTTTTTTCGTGCATACTATCCTCCATGGATTTCGTCAAAATTTCTATCTATAATTTATTATACACAAGCTTTCATTTCGAAATAATGAGAGTGACATGAAATAATTGATAAAGATACACACTCGACATCAGTTTTGCAGTTTGGACCATACCCGGAAGATAAGAAGACGCATTGAAATCAATCAAGTTATCCTAATCTTTAGTGTGGTGGTATAGCTGGTTTTTACCCTCAACTCCCGCTCTCGGGGGCTAAATACATCCCCGATCCGAAAAATCTGTCACACCAAGCAGAACCTATTTAGCACATCAAATACAATAATTGTGTTGGTGACCGTGTTTAATATATTAGTTGCCAGTCTATTGACTACAGGTTTATGGGAGTGATTTCAGTGGTATATAATCATTTTTTTGTTTAAGCTGATCCATTTTAGATAGCCAGTTTATTACTATTTTTCGGTGCACGCCAAATTAGGACCGTTACAAAAACAATCAAGAGAATTAATGGCATAAGACTGACCCAAGAAGACAAGCCGAACCAGGCACTCCCCATATTCCAGGCATATTTATCTTGCTGTAACAGGGGTAGACATTCATTATAAATGGTGCTGTAACTGAAGAAATCAAGCTGTGCTATAGTTTGCAACTTGTTGTCGGGTACAAGAATCGTACTGGCACAAACGATCAGCATTTGCCCGATGGATAGCGTAGTTAATCCTGCAAATACAGGAAGGGTTCTGTATGGCAAATTAGCCAAGAGTAAACAAAAAAAGGGCAGCATGGGAATCACATGACGGACCCCAAAAGACCAGCCACCCCACCACATATAATAACCGGCATTGAGCAAAAGATAGGATGCAATGATTTGGCCAGCCAATTTCAGTTCAAGCCACGCATTTTTCCTTTTTATCATCATCACCGCGCCAATCACGGACAGAAACAGAGCTGGAGATTGCCAAAAAATTCCTTGCGCTGGATGAAAGGTTTCATAGAATAAAACATGCAAACTGGGACGGTTTATTCCCATCAGCCCTTGAGACATGCCCTGAACAAAGGTCTCATCCATTAGATATTGATACCCAGTAGCCAGGGGATGTCCATAAACCAAGCTATTATACATCAACAAAATGGATAAAGGTATGACGCCACAAACTGCCGGAACTAGCCAGGTGATCAGTTTGTAAAGCTGATTATTCTTTTTCTGTATAATGAAGTAATAAATGATCAGCGGAATAATGGCTATGGCGGTAGTCATTTCAGTAAGGAAAGACATGCCCAGACATAGACCGATTAACCCAGGGAAAAGGATAGCGGTGAAGCTCCTAGTGGGGTTCGTTTTTAAATAAAATATCAGAAAAAAAGCATAAAACAACAAACTAGCGGCAAGCTGGTGTCCAAAGAAAATAACACTGAAGGGAAACATCATGCTTCCAAGTGCCAAAGCCAGCGTAATAACATAAGCCTGAAGTTTACTCAGAGTGATAGATTCACTAACTAAAAACATCATTGTTCCAGCAATCGCTGAAGGTAATCCAATCACCAGGAATGTCAGCAGGTGTTTTTCCGCAACAACACTTAGATAAATATTAAATAATCCTAATAGTTTAAACACTGGATAATAGAGCATCGCTGCAAAAATCGATGAGCCAATCGCTTTATCCGTGTATATTTTTCCATTAAAACTGGCAAAATCAGAACTTCTATACCCACCTGTTTCGCTGGTAAAAGTGTCAATGTTCAATTTGCCTTCTTTAACCATCGACATGGTTAACGCAAGGCGAGAATTTCCATTGGCTCCAGGATCCTGATAGAAATATCCATAAGCGATAGATAGGAGAAAAAAAATCAAAATAGCAGTTTTGTTCAGTCTCAATTTTCACTTCCCAACTGGTGGTACCCAGTTACAAATTATAAATCAGGTTTTGGTTTCATGGTTTATTTAAAGAAGAGTTCCAATCAAACCGAAGACAACTATTTCTTATTAGATTCTAATATTTGTCTGAGGATATATAGGGATCTTAGTAGAAACTCTCTCCCTGTATCTTATTCACCTCTTACGGAGTTGCATCGAAAAGTTGATGTTCGCTCACATTATTTTTGCCTTTGTCAACAAATCATGCTGATGATGTCCCTGCGAAATTACCTGCTGCATAAATTTCACGTAAATTATATTTATGTGTTTTTTACGAGATGTCCACCTCTGGCATTTACTTAAATCCAACAGGATTTTGAGAGAATGCCAATAAATCTATACAAGAAACACCAAACTATCCTTATCGCATCCTGTAGTAAAATTTAGAAAGGCATTCAAGCCATACCTTCTATGCTATCCTGTATAAAGCTTTGAATATAAAAATATATCCCCTTCAGGAGACTTTATGACCCCCTCACTCGTTTATTTTACTGATATGCGCGCCCGACCAGGAAAGAATATGCTTAATAAATTGGCTGCCCTGGTAAAAAAGGCTGGATTTGACAAAATTGATTTGAAAGATAAACTCGTGGCGGTAAAAATTCATTTCGGGGAACCTGGAAACATTTCTTACATCCGTTCAAATTATGTTGCCGTGATTATTAAGATGATTCAGGAGCGCGGCGGCAAGCCTTTCCTCACGGATGCCAATACACTCTATCATGGCAAGCGCTCCAATGCTGTGGACCACTTGCAGGCAGCCATGGAAAATGGGTTCAACCGCATCAGTGTGGGTTGTGATGTGATCATCGCCGATGGCCTGAATGGCACCGATTATGTTGAAATGCCGGTGGATGGCGAGAAATGCAAGACCGCTAAAATCGGTACCGCCATCGCCAAAGCAGATGTTATCATCAGTCTAAATCATTTTAAAGGCCATGAAATGACTGGTTTTGGTGGAGCGCTAAAAAACATCGGCATGGGCAGTGGATCCCGTGGGGGTAAACTGGAAATGCATTCCGAATCGCAGCCAAAAATTGTGGAAGAGAACTGTACCGCTTGCGGAGTTTGCATCAAGAATTGTGCCCAGCATGCCATCGCTTTCAATGAGGGGCACAAAGCTCAAATCGATTACGCCCTGTGTGTGGGCTGCGGCCAATGTGTGGCAGTCTGTAAATTCGATGCTGCTCAAGCGATCTGGGATGGAAATTCCAGCACGGTGGGTGAAAAAATCGCTGAATATGCCGCTGCCGTGTGTGCCAATCGGCCGCACTTTCATGTGAACTTCATTATGAATGTGTCCCCCAATTGCGACTGCTGGGATATGAACGACCAGGCCATTGTGCCCGATTTAGGTATCGCAGCCTCTTTAGACCCAACCGCCTTGGACCGTGCCTGTGTGGATATGGTCAATCAAGCGCCTTTTGTGCAAACCAGCGAATTGGGTGATAAACAATACCAATCCGGCCAGGATAAATTCACCACCATACACCCACGGACCCGCTGGCAGGTTACCCTGGACCACGCCGAAAAAATGGGCCTTGGCAGCCAGCAATATACTCTGATCAATATATAGGGTAGTTTAAAAAAACGGCCGGCCGGCCGTTTTTTTTTATTCCGAAGACTGCATTGGTTTTGCTTGAGATCGCCATTCAGACATACCGTTTTCCAATCGACTAACCCAGTAACCATGGTTCTGCAAAATCAGAGCAGCGCGATCTGAAATCCTACTATAATAATCCCTGCAATAAACAACCGTTTCAATTTCCTTGGAAAGTAAGTCCAATCGATCAGTCAAGGAATCAATGGGCAAGGATTGAGCCCCCGGGATATGACTGAAAGCGTATTCATGGTTTGGACGAACATCTACTAGTTGAATCGATCCTTGCAGCATCTTTTTTTCTAGTTCAGAAAAAGTGGTGATCTTTAGATCCTTTCGTTCAAGAATTAATTCATCAACTATACGATCAACCTCTGCTAATTGTGCTTTGGCCAGATCTTGAACTGCTTGCACCAAACTAAAAACCGTTGGATCGGCCAGACGATAATAAATACCAACCCCCTTTCGTCGAATTTGTACCAATCTGGAAGCACGCAATAATTGCAAATGCTGTGAAGTATTCGCAATGGTCATTGAGGTCCCAGATGCTAATTGCTCCACACTATGTTCTCCATTAGATAACAAATCCAATAACTCAAAACGATGAGCACTGCCAAGCGCTTTGCAAATGCGGGCAAATTGCTCGTAAAGATTATCTTTTATTTCTCTATCCGAACTCAACTCGAACCTCTGTTATTCAAGTATTATATTGAATATACTTATGTTTATTTTATCATAATAGCTAATACTGTGCTATAATAGTGATTAATCGCTATATTTTTCAATTATACGACGATCAGCTTTGTCCATGTCTTACAGTTTCTCTCCTTTTTGGGATCTTTTCTGTGGCATCCTGAGACCCAACCATTTTTTAAGTCCATATTGTCTCTTGCGATAGCTGATGTCTTTTCCAGGCAGTTCTTTTTTCTTATGTCTGCCGTTCTTATCCATTACATTCGATCGTATGAAACGATTATTTGGAGGTATCCATTGTCTTATATCGAAATCAAAAACTTATTTAAAATTTTCGGCCCTCACCCTCAAGAAGCGCTTACTTACCTTAAAAAAGGGGTTTCCAAACAAACCATCCTTAAGAAAACAAAGCATACGATTGGCCTACAGAATGTCTCCCTGAATATTGAAAAAGGAGAAACATTTGTAATCATGGGTCTTTCAGGGAGCGGAAAATCTACTCTGGTACGTTGCTTAAATCGTCTCATTGAACCCACATCTGGGGAAATTTTTGTTGAGGGTCGGGATATCTTAAAATTTAATAAAGAAGAACTAACAAATCATCGTCGTCGAACCATGACCATGGTCTTTCAACGATTTGGTCTTCTGCCCCACCGCACCGTCTTGGCAAACATTGCTTTCGGTCTCGAAATCACCGGCGTTGAACATGAAGAACGAGAAGAAAAAGCCCAAAAATGGCTTGAAATCGTCGGATTAAAAGGGTATGCCTCCAGTTATCCAAAATCACTTAGCGGCGGCATGCAGCAAAGAGTTGGTCTGGCAAGAGCCCTCTGCAATGATCCGGATATCCTGCTCATGGACGAACCGTTTAGCGCTCTGGATCCGCTTATCCGCAGAGAAATGCAAAACCAATTACTCGATCTTACCGGTACGATCCAAAAAACCATAATTTTCATTACCCATGACCTGGATGAAGCCTTACGCCTTGGAGATCGGATCGCAATCCTTAAAGATGGTTTGATCGTTCAGATTGGAACTCCGGAAGAAATCTTATCCAATCCCGCTGATTCCTATGTAAAAGACTTTACTCGGGATGTAAATCGGGTGCGGATCTTAACGGCTAGCAACGCCATGATTAAACCTTACGCTGTTGTCTCGGGCAGAAGTGGTCCGCGGGTGGCTTTGGATATTATGCAAAAAGAAAGCCATTCAAGTTTATTTGTCGTCAATCGGGAAGGAAAACTTTTGGGACTAGTAACAGCTGATGAAGTGCTGGATGCGTTAAAACGAAAGATTACGACCATGAACGACATGGCATTAAACGAAGTCCCTACGACAACCCCGGATACCACCCTGGACGAATTAATTCCCATTACCGCCAGCATTAAATGGCCAGTCGCAGTGGTCAATGAAGACAATTATCTACTCGGTATCCTGCCAAGAGTGGCAATTCTTTCAGCTCTGGCAGGCAATGATTCATTTGAAGAAAATGGGAATTCTGCTTAATCAATTCAGCATCAGAAAAGTTAATTCATTTTCCTTGATGCTTTAGCTAAAACAAAAGGAGTTAAGAATGTCAAACAAAAAAAGTTATTTAGGTATCAGCTTGATCATCGCCCTTTCATTAATCTTGGGCGCATGTCAACCAGCTGCAGCACCAGCCGCCGAGCAATCTGCTGTGGAACAAAGCCCCAAAAAGGAAGTGATTAAATTCGCGGATGTTATGTGGCAAACCTTATGGATCAACAACGCCATCGCCATGTACATCACGGAAAATGGGTATGGTTACCCGGTTGAATCGATTGAAATGACAACCCCCGTTTACCAACAAGCCATTCTTGAAGGCGATGTAGACGTATTAATGGAAAACTGGACAGGCAATATTCAGGATTGGTGGGATGAAGTAACTACCAATGGCGCCGTATTGAATCTTGGCAATACCTTTGATCAATCAACTCAAGGCTGGTATGTACCCCGCTATGTCATCGAAGGGGACAAAGAACGAGGATTAGAACCATTAGCACCTGATCTAAAGTCTGTTTATGATTTGCCGCAATATAAAAGCGTTTTTGCAGATCCCGAAAACCCTGAAAAAGGCTTGATCATCAACGGGATCATTGGTTGGGATGTTTCCAATGTGAATCGTGTAAAACTATATGCTTATGGTCTGGAAGAGGATTACAACTTTATGGAACCAGGTGCCTCAGCCGCTTTGGATGCCGCTATCGCCGGTGCGTATAAGAAAGGCAAACCGATTTTAGCCTACTACTGGGAACCCACTTGGTTAATGGGTCTGTACGACATGGTGCAATTGGAAGAGCCACCCTATACTGATGAATGTTGGGCGCTGAACAAAGCCGCAAAAGAAGGCGACATAGCGCTGGAAGATGTGAGCGCGGATGCTGGTTGCGCTTTTGAAACTGTTGGAATTCCCAAAAGCGCTGCCGCCAGCCTACAGGAACGAGCACCAGAAATTGTTGAATTTCTTGCAAAAATGAATATTAGTACGGATGCACTGAATAAAGCATCTGCCTATATGGAAACGGAAGGCGTAAGCGCTGAAGAAACCGCTATCTGGTTTTTTGAAAATTACCCGGGAACTTGGAAAAGTTGGGTAAGTGCAGATGCAGCTTTGAACATTGAAGCTGCCCTTTCTAAGGAATAAATCAACCTTAACAAATAAGGTTGTGAAAAAAAGAGCGTCCGATTTAGAATTGGACGCTCTCCAATTACGAGGTTACTATGATTGAATTTCCAGAATTTATTTACATACCATTAGACAAATGGATCGATACAGCTGTTGAATGGATTACGATTACGGGTGATAGCCTTTTTGATGCAATTGGTGTCATTTTATTAGCTCCCATGGTTCAATTGGAAAAATTTCTTTTGTTCGTTCCTTGGTTTGTCATCATCCTGGTAGTCGCTTTTATTGCATGGCGTGCAACAGGATGGAAACTAGCTGTCGGTGTTATATTGGGTCTATTTTTCATTGGCGCCTTAGGATTATGGGAAGAAGCCATGAAAACATTGGCCATTGTTTTATTTTCCACTTTACTGGCTATCATCATTGGTATCCCGATTGGCATCATCATGGCTCAAAACTCCAGAGCAAAAAAAATTATGCATCCAATGTTGGACATGATGCAGACCATGCCCAGCTTTGTTTACCTTATTCCGGCTTTGATGTTGTTTGGACTGGGTAAAGTACCAGCCTTGATCTCCGTATTGATTTATGCCATTCCACCTGCTATTCGTTTAACCGATCTGGGAATTCGGCAAGTGCCTGAAGATATTATTGAAGCGGCAAACGCATTTGGCGCATCAGCCAGACAATTACTGTTCAAAGTACAAATTCCGCTTGCCATGCCTACGATCATGGCGGGTATAAACCAAACTATTATGATGGCATTATCCATGGTTGTGGTTGCCTCAATGATTGGGGCAGGTGGGCTTGGTTCAGAAGTATTGAATGGTATTGCCCGCCTTGAAGTCGGCCGCGGATTTAATGGTGGCATCAGTATCGTTATCATGGCAATTATCCTGGATCGACTTACTCAATCATTTGCTAAAACAAAAAATTAATCCAGGCGAGCATGATCAAAAGGCTCATTGAGTATGGACAAATCGTCCACAATCAGGCATACAAGAACGTAACGTGGATGCCTGATTTTTTTGGTACATAGAGTTGTTCGGAATGCAATCCCAATAACCACCCATGAAGAATAGACAAAATTCTCAGAATACCTTTATACTAAAAGCATTCTAAGTAAAAGGTATTCAGGTTATGGAAAACAAATCTGCTCCACTGCCCCCATCCACTGTCTGGAAGGTACCCCGCTCCAAAGCCCATCTCTTTAATCAACAGATAAAAGAAGAAATTCTACAAGCCATTGAACCGGCTTTGTTTGGGGATTACTGGGATTTTCCCAATCTGTTAATCGCTTTCGAAAAAAGTTTCGCACAATTCATCGGGATGGCGCATGTCACGGCCGTCCAATCCGGCTCGACTGCTTTATTATTGGCATTAAAAGCGGCTGGTTTACAGTATGGAGATGAAGTCATCACGGTTGCCAACTCAGATATGTCCACCACCAGCGCCATCATGAATTGCGGAGCCAGGCCGGTCTTCTGCGATATTCTGGAATCCGATTACACCATCAATCCGGATCTGGTGGAAGCCCTGATTACTGACCGTACCCGGGGCTTGCTGCCAGTGGATTTATACGGCCATCCAGCCAACAGTAAAGCCTTGCAGAAGATTGCCAAGCAACATGGACTCTTCATCGTGGAAGATGCAGCCATCGCAACAGCAGCCCGTGATTTTGGTCACGGTATGGGTGCATTTGCTGATCTGGTTTGCTTCAGCACCTGCTCCACCAAACAAATTGGTGCTATCGGGAACGGGGGTATGGTTGCGACCAACGATGCAAACTTGCGAGAACAATTGGAAATCTACCGAGGATACGGCCTGAATCCGGCAACGGCAAAGGGACAACACGCGGGCAACGACCAAATTGCCGACGGCTACAACCTGAAGATGTCTCCAGTGGATGCGGCCGTCCTCAGTGTAAAAATGAAATTCCTGCCAGAATGGACGGAAAAACGAAAACAAATTGCCCACCAATATGAAACTCGGCTGCAAGGCGTGGCGGGCATCAGCCTGCCCACTTTCCGTCCGGAATCCGAACCAGTGCGGCGTGAGTTTGCCTTATGTGTGCAGCACCGGGATCGGGTATTTGATACCCTGCGGGAGAACGGCATTCAAACGGCCTTGAATTATTGTCCCCCCGCTCATCAGCGTAAGGTGTATCAGGAGCTTAATCTCCCCGGCAGCCGACAACTCCAAAAGACGGAACAAATCAGTCGCGAGATCATCACCCTACCCATCGATCCGCTGTTAACCAGCGAGGAGATTGATTATGTCTGTGATCAATTGATTTTGGCCGTGAAGATATAGCCACTTGCTTTATAGGATGGGGCTTTATTCCCTCAGTCGTCTTTTAGATTGGTCATTTTATAATCTAACAGTTAATGAATTTGCCCAACTGGAATGACATCACCATAACGCTGATGGAAATGCCTTACGAGCGGCCGGCGTAGGTACCAAGGATGGGCAGGTTTCCGGCTTGAGTTTAGTTATACATGTGCCTGGTCCCGCAGTTGGCAATCACACCCTGATGACCAACCGTCTGGCCGGTATGCTAGCTGGAACCATCTACAAGGCATTAGGCGAATGGCTTTCCATGCAACGCTTGCGCTAACTACCGCTGGTTTGTGAGGAATTGGTCAGCTGATAGGGACAAGTATAGCAGGATAAATCAGCGTCTCAAAAGTTTTGCCAAGGGGTGAAATAACACAACCCGGCAATATTGAAGCAAAAGGGTGCGCTCTGTGAGTTGCACCCATTTACTTTTCATCCCCGTGGTCGGGGGGACCTAGGGGGATAAACGTTGGCATGATGAAGAGCGAAATACAACAAGCTGGCGGTGAACGGGCGGATTGGCATTCCTGTAAAGCCACCCGTCAAGCGCTAATCTGATGGGTTACGGAGCGCGATGGATTTCATCCTATGGGAGGGTAAGCGCTCCTAACCCATCCTACGCATGCCGGATTTTACATCAAACGAAGAAAGGTCAGCTTTCGCTCCCTGAGCCTGTCGAAGGCCTGCCCTGAGCCTGTCGAAGGGGGAAAATTACAACGCGACATAGGTTATAAACACCTTTCCATCGATTCCCTTGTCATCCTTTCAACATCACCCATTTGTCCCATCTTGTGGAACTTTCTCAAAAACACGGGTTGTCTATACATTTGATGGTATAATTGCCCGAATTTGACACAGGGGTTCTAATGAAAACTAACGCCACCCTGGTGCTGGAAGATGGCACCACATTGCATGGCAGCGCCTTTGGCGCATACACCGACGCCGTATTTGAATTGGTTTTTAACACCAGTATGACTGGATATCAGGAAATTCTCAGCGACCCTTCCTATCGAGGACAGGGCGTGCTTTTTACCGTTCCCCATCTGGGAAATGTGGGCATCAACGAGGAAGACCATGAATCCACCCGGCCGCAGATCTCGGCCGTGGTGACCCGACAGCTCAGTCCGCTGGTTTCCAACTGGCGAGCCACTCAACCCCTGCATGACTGGCTGTTATCACACGAAGTCCCTGGCATCAGCGAAGTGGATACCCGCCTGCTTACCCGCAAACTACGCGACGGCGGCACCCAGAAAGCTGCCCTCTCCACTTGCGGCACCTCCCAGGAAAAATTACTCAGTATGGCTCGCGATTGGCCAGGGCTGGATGGGCGTGACATGGTGCGAGAAGTTTCCTGCGCCAATCCCTATCCCTGGCAGGGTGACGCAGGGGACAAGTGGATTCCAATCTTCGAAAGCGCTTTTCTTCAAAAACAGGTCCATCTGGTGGCCTATGATTTCGGCATCAAACAGAACATCCTGCGCCACCTGGTCGCGCACAACGCCCGCATAACCGTTGTGCCCGCCAGCACGCCGGCCAAGGGTGTGATGGCATTAAAGCCGGACGGCATCTTTCTTTCCAACGGCCCCGGCGACCCAGCCGGACTGCCCTATGCTGTAACGGCAGTAGATACCTTGATCCAATACGGCATTCCGATTTTTGGCATTTGCCTTGGACATCAACTCATCGGGCGCGCGCTGGGTGCTGAAACCCGCCGGTTGAAGTTTGGCCATCACGGCGGTAATCACCCCGTTCAGCATCTGCAAAATCATCAGGCGTTTATCACAGCTCAAAATCATAATTACTGCGTGGATGAGTCCACCCTCGACACCCAATTGGCTGAAATCACTTACCGCAGTCTTAACGACTTGTCCGTGGAAGGGCTGCGCCTGAAAAAGCAGCCTGTCTTCAGTGTGCAGTACCACCCCGAGGCCGCTCCCGGTCCGCATGATGCGCACCACCTATTTAACGAGTTTTTCACCCTCATTCGTGGAGGTGAACATGCCTAAACGGACGGACATCCACACCATTCTCGTTCCCGGATCGGGCGCCATCGTCATTGGCCAGGCCGCCGAGTTTGATTATTCCGGTACGCAAGCCGTTAAGGCCCTGCGCGCTCAGGGCTATCGCGTGGTGCTGGTCAATTCCAATCCGGCCACCATCATGACCGACCCGAACATCGCCGATGCCACGTATATTGAACCCCTCACCCCCGAAGCGCTGGAGGCCATCATCCTGCAGGAAAAACCGGATGCCATGCTTCCCACCGTTGGCGGGCAGACGGCACTCAACTTGGCACTGGCTTTATCTGAAAACGGCGTGCTGGAAAAATACGGTGTTGAACTGATCGGCGCATCCCTGCCGGCCATCCAAACCGCTGAAGACCGTTTCCGTTTCCGCGAAAGTATGCTGGCCGCCGACATACCCGTTCCCCACGGCGGACCGGCGCATACCCTAGACGAAGCCGAGACTATCGTCGGCCAATGCGGCTACCCGGTACTGGTGCGCGCCTCCTTTGCCATGGGCGGCGCCGCTGCTGCCTGGGTGGAATCCCCGGTTGAACTTCCTGAAGCCGTGCGCGCGGCCGTGGCTGAATCGCCCATTGGGCAGGCCTGGCTGGAGGAATCCGTGGCGGGCTGGAAAGAATATGAACTGGAAGTGATGTGCGATATAGCCGATAACTTTGTTGTCGTGTGTTCCATTGAAAACCTGGACCCCATGGGCGTGCACACTGGCGACAGCATCACCGTGGCACCAGCCCAAACCCTGACCGACCGTGAATACCAGCTCCTGCGTGATCTCGCCCGCAAAGTGATGCAGTCCGTGGGGGTGCAGACCGGCGGCGCCAACGTCCAGTTTGGGGTCAACCCGGCCAATGGCCGTGTAGTGGTGATCGAGATGAACCCGCGCGTCAGCCGTTCCTCGGCGTTGGCTTCCAAGGCGACAGGGTTTCCCATCGCCAAGCTGGCCGCCCTGGTGGCCGTAGGGTACACCCTGGATGAAATCACCAACGATATCACCCGCCAGACCAAAGCTGCTTTCGAGCCTTCCCTGGATTATGTGGTGGTTAAAATGCCGCGTTGGGCTTTTGAAAAATTTCCCGGCGTCAGCCCTCTGCTCGGCCCGCAGATGAAATCCGTCGGCGAGGCCATGTCGTTGGGGCGCACCTTCCCCGAAGCGCTGCTTAAGGCCGTGCAGTCCCTGGAAATCGGCATTGATGCTTTGGACGGCTCCGGACCCAACCGCAGGATTACGAATGCATCGGTTAAGTTAAAAGAACTGAATACACCCACCCCTGAACGCCTGTTTAGCGTCTACCGCGCCATCCAGCAAGGATTCACCCTGGATTGTATTGCCCAGCTCAGTGGATACGATGCATGGTTTCTGGCACAAATGAGCGAAATCGCAGCCCTTGAAAAGGACCTTATTCATGCCGGGGATAACGCTGTAGAAGGCGAAAGTCTGACTGACCTGATCCTCCAGGCCAAACGCAGCGGTTTTGCCGATACCCATTTGGAACGACTGCTCAACCGCCGCAAGCATGGTCAGCCCAACAATGGCCTGACCCTCCGTGAATTGCGGAAAGCAAGCCACATTCTTCCCGTCTTCCTGCGCGTGGATACCTGCGCTGCTGAATTTGAGGCCCAAACGCCTTATCTTTACAGCAGCTACGAAAGCGAAGATGAAAGCCTGCCCACCCAAAAGCAAAAGATCATCATCCTGGGCGGCGGCCCTAACCGCATCGGCCAGGGCATTGAATTTGATTATTGCTGCTGCCAGGCTTCCTATGCGTTGCAAGTCCTGGGCTACGAGACGATCATGGTCAATTGCAACCCGGAGACAGTCTCCACCGATTACGACACCGCCGACCGCCTGTATTTTGAACCGCTGACCCTAGAGCATGTGCTGAATATCGTTGAAAATGAAAAACCACTGGGCGTGATTGTCCAGTATGGCGGGCAGACGCCGCTCAACCTGGCCGCCGGGCTGCAAGCCGCCGGCGTGACCATCCTGGGCACTTCTCCGCATGCCATCCAGCTCTCTGAAGACCGCGAAGAATTCGCTCAACTTCTGGCCGAAATGGATATCCCCCAACCGCAAAACGGAATCGCCCGCTCCCTGGATGAAGCCCGCATCGTGGCCGAGAAAATCGGTTATCCGGTGCTGGTGAGGCCGTCTTTTGTGTTGGGCGGACGGGCCATGGCGCTAGTGGAACGCGAAGAGAGTCTGAACGGCTTCATCGCCAGTGCCATGGAGGCTGCCCCTGGCCAGCCCATCCTGATTGACAAGTTCATGGAAGACGCCTTTGAGATTGATGTGGACGCACTCTGCGACGGTAAGCAGGTCATCATCGGCGCCATCATGCAGCATATCGAGGAAGCTGGCGTGCATTCCGGGGACGCCGCCTGTGTGCTGCCGCCTTACAAAGTGAGCGCCTATCACCAAAACATCATGCGTGAATACACCGAACGCCTGGGGCTGGCACTGGGCGTGGTAGGTCTGATGAATGTCCAGTTCGCATTAAAAGATGAGGTCGTGTGCGTGCTGGAAGTCAATCCGCGCGCCTCCCGTACTGTACCCTTCGCCAGCAAGGCCACCGGATTGAACCTGGCGTATACGGCTGCCCAACTGATGATCGGAAAAACCCTGGCTGAATTGGGCCTCTTTGAAGAACCGCGCGTGGATGGGTTCTTTGTCAAAGAAGCCGTGCTGCCCTTCAAAAAACTGCCCGGTTCCAGTATGCTCCTGGGGCCCGAAATGCACTCCACCGGCGAGGTGATGGGGCATGCCGCACATTTTGGGCATGCTTTTGCCAAATCGCAGATTGCGGCCGGTATGGCCCTGCCCACTTGCGGCGCCGTCTTGGTCAGTGTGAACGATTATGATAAAAGCGCCGCACTCAAATTTGCCCGCGACCTGCACCGCATGGGGTTTATTTTATACGCCACCCTGGGTACAGCTCAGTTTTTCCAACGCGTCGGATTGCCCGTAAATTTTGTCAATAAAGTAGCCGAAGGTTCGCCGCACACGGTGGATTTGATCCGTTCGGGCGCCGTTCAACTGATCCTCAACACCCCCCTGGGGGCCAATGCCCACACGGATGGGGCGGAAATCCGCGCTGCGGCCACCACCATGAACGTGCCTTTGCTGACCACCCTCTCAGCCGCTGCTGCTGCCATTGCCGCCATTCAGGCTATCCGTCAGAATGATCTTCGTTACCGCAGTATCCAGGAACACTTTGAACGGAATGGCAGAAAATAAATTTTTTCAGAAAAATTTTTTTATTGGTTGTTCCGCTGAGATCACTGGAAGTGCCAACGAAAGGTGTTGATCGTAATAAACCATAAATCTACAAAAAATTTAAAGAGCTGGTTGGGCTTATCCCCCAACCAGTTTGATTTTGAATCCTCGTTTCTTCAATTCTTCTGCCAGCTTATCTCGATGATCTCCCTGAATCTCAATCACACCTTCCTTTAAGGTGCCACCGGATCCGCACAGGCGTTTGAAGTCCTTGATCAGGGCATGCAGTTCGGTTTCCGCTAACAAAACGCCCTTGATTAAGGTAACCGGTTTTCCATTGCGTCCTTTCGTCTGCCGTTCCAAACGGACAATACCGTCTCCAGTTGGCAGTTTGCTGGATTTACAGATGCAGGCTTCTATGGGACGGCCGCATTTGGGGCATACTCTGCCCCACTCGGTGGAATAAACGGTTGGATTTTGTTCAGGCATGGGTGTTCCTTCTAAATGTGATTAGCATCCTTTACGGATACCTGTATTATAAAGGCAATCCGGGTTCCTTCCAACGCCCGAAGAATGTTCGACTTAATTTCTGTTTGGAATTTTTTACAAATTTTTATGCCATGCAAATGTCTACTTTTTTTTATTCATGCTATGATTATTGAATGGATAACGTACTCAATGATTTGATTCTCATCGTGGAAGAAAATCCACAAATCGCGGATTTTATCGCCCATCAGGCGCTTCAGGCTGCCGGATATCGCACCGAAATTGTAAGTGATGCTTCCAGTGCTGAAAAAAAAGTGCGCGAACTGGAACCTGATCTACTGATTGTAGATCATGATCTCAAAGGATTAAGTGCCAAGGACTTGCTGGTCATTTTAAACTCCGCCGGCATTGATATCCCTGTCATCATCATGGCCCGAAAAGGAAAGGAAGCTGAGATAATTCAAAGTTTTCGCCTTGGCGCATCTGATTATTTATTGCTGCCCGCCCGCGAGACGGAAGTCCTTTCCGCAGTGGAACGTGTTCTGAACCAACTGCATAATCGGCGGGATAGAGCTCGGCTTGAGCAGGAAATCAATCAAGCGAACACTGAATTAAAAGAACGGGTGGCCGAATTAACCAGCATCTACTCCATCGGCAAGACCTTCACATCAACCACCGATCAGGCCGTATTATTTGAAAAAATCATAGACAGTGCCGTCGAAATGACCGGCGCGGATCTGGGCTGGTTTCTCTTACGCGATGAAGGTTCCAAAAATTTCCTGCTGGTTGCCCATCGCAATTTACCTGAGGACCTGAGCAGTAAATTGCATCAAAAATGGGATGACGGCATCAGTCTGCTGGTGGCAAAAACCAGCAAAATGCTGGTCATGCACGGTCCAGCCTTGCATCGATTCGCCATCTCCCGGTTGGGAAAGTCCATCCTGGTAGTGCCTATCCTGGCACATACGCAGGTGATTGGCCTGTTGGTGATGATGCGTACAAAGAGCCAGCTTTTTTCGGATAGTCAGCGTTCCTTGTTGGATGCCATTGCAGATTATGCTTCTGTGGCGTTGGACAATGCCCGCTTGTTTTTAGCCGTCGAAGAGCGAATCCGCTCCCTGCAAACCACCAAAGGGCTAAGCCCAATCACAGATCGCCTGGACCCTGTCACAATTCGCCGCCTTGGACGAGAACATAGTGCCTCAATTGAAACAATTTTGGATACCCTGGAGCGGCTCTCCACTGCCCAACCTGCCTCATGGTCCTCCCGTAATCGCCGCGATCTAACTATCTTACAGGAGCAAGTACAGTTGCTGATCCGCCTGGCAGAGAAATGCTCGGAGAATTCTTGAAATCCGGTTCTTATCCAACAAGTCCTATCCAATAAAAGGTCGTTCGTTTGAAAAAACCCTTCAATCATTTTAGTGCTCTGGCTCCCAAGTATGAAGCCTATATAAAACCCAATCTCCCGGAGAAATTGCTCTCCCTCATTAATTTACCCATTCAGGGCAGAATTCTGGATGCGGGCGGTGGGACTGGACGAGTATCCCAGTTCCTGCGCAACAAATCTGCCCGAATTGTGATTGCGGACCAATCACTGCCCATGCTGCGGGAAGCCAAAAGGAAAGAGGGCTTACAGCCCATCTGCACGGATAGTGAAACATTGCCCTTTCCGGAGAACACTTTTGAACGCATCATGATGGTGGATGCCCTGCACCATGTCAATCACCAGCAGCAGACAGCGGACGAACTCTGGCGTGTCTTAAAACCGGGTGGCAGGATCGTAATTGAGGAACCGGATATCCGCAAATTTGGCGTCAAGCTGCTTGCCCTGGCGGAAAAAATCGCCCTGATGCGCAGCCACTTTCTGGCGCCAGAACAAATAGCCCAGCTTTTTTCTTCCCCTCTGGCCAGTAGTAGATTTGAAAATGACGGCGCGACAGCCTGGATCATCATTGAAAAAAGAACTGGCTGTTAAAAAAGTAACGGCAATTCATGAATTGCCGTTACTTTATTGATAGGCCTGAAATAATACCATTAAAAATTCGTCAGATAAAAATATCGGGACTAATTCTTTTTCGGGGAATGGTACACGTCGTAAATTTCCTGTACCTGTTCAGGGGTTAACCCTTCCGGCTGCCGTCCCGTTTGTAAAGCCAGGTGATAAATTTGGGCGCCGGTTTCAATTTCATAGGCCGTTTGATAGGCTTTCTCCAGCGTCAGGCCAAAAGTAACCAGACCGTGGTTTTTCATCATTACGCCTTTCAGCCCAGGGCGTTGTCTAAATTGTTCCACCACAACCTCCCCAACAGCATCCGTTCCTGGGCAGCGGTAAGCAGCCACCGGAATTGGTCCGCCGGCGCTCATCACCTCAATGGAAATGACGGGTAATTCCATATTCACGGATGAAAAGGCTGTCGCGTACATGGAATGGGTGTGAACCACCGCGTTCACTTCCGGCTTTGAACGGTAAATGGCGGTATGCAGCGCTTTTTCTGAAGACGGCTGATAACTTCCGGAGAGTTTCTGATTATGCAGATCCATGAGGACCATGTCCTCTGCTTTCAATACATCATAGCCCACACCAGATGGCGTAATAACAATGGTTCCATCCTCAAGACGTACACTGATATTCCCTGCGGATAAGCGTATTAAATTAATGGAAACTAGTTTTTGCACTGTCTCCAATATTTGTTGGCAAGCATCACGATATTGCATTGCTTCCTCACATATATTCATTTTTGTTTCAATCATATGCCAGGTGATGGAATTAATCAACCATTTTGTACTGGGTTGATTTTTAACCCAGTAAAACCCAAACACTATTTCGTAACCCTTATATTAATCTGGTTTGTGTAACATATAATGCATGCTATACTACTAACTATTAAGGTTTCCTAAGATTCAATTTGTATTAAATTCAAAAAGGGCGGTGTTCTCCTATGAAAATTGAAAATTCAAAAATGAAAACTAATAACTGGATTTGGATTCGCTATCTAGTGATTTTCAGTATCTTCTTATTTTCATCTATTTGGAAGTTGGGCGAAATCCCATATCACCAAGATGAAAGTGCTTGGATTTATATGAGCCGAAACTATGAAACTCTTCTACAGCATAATTTTCAGGATTCAATTTGGAAAGAATCTTTTTGGACATTAACCCAACCCCCAGTGGCTGGATATATTATTGGCATCGGGCGAAATCTGGGTGGCATACCAGCCGACCAGGTTTGTCAACCTTATGATTTCTTTGTTTCCCAGCAAGAAAATATTGCCAATGGGGCTATTCCTAAGCCAGATCTACTTTGGTGGTCCAGGTTTCCTATGGCTATCCTGACCTCGATTAGTTTAATGATACTTTTTCTGATGATAGAACATGGTTTTGGATTGACTTCTAGCATGGTATTTTTCTTGATGACTTTACTAAATAAATACCTTTTTTATTGTTTGCGATTAGCGCTAGGGGAATCGTCACTTTTATTTTTTCTTTGTTTGGCGATGGTGTTTGCCAGTCTAGCTTATCACACCTGGCAAAACAAAACTCTCCCGGAGAGAAAAAGAGAGATGAAAACCATTATATATTTCCTAATCATGAGTGTAATGATTGGACTATCTACCGCGAGTAAACTAAACGGCGGATTCGCAGTCATTGCCGGAATTGCTCTTTCTACGTTTATCGGATTTTCTGAACTTGAAAAAACTCGCCGATCCCGGTTTATATGGGGATTTCCTATCTTAATCAGTATAGTTTCATTTTTTACATTTTTCGTCGTGAATCCATTTTTATATGCCAGCCCCTTTGTAAATTCCCTTAAACTGGTCATGTTCCGGAATTTGGAAATAGGGATACAACGATCGACATTTTCTGAGTATCAAATATCAGGCATTACCCAACATATCCAAATTGATTTTCAGAGAATTTTGCAGGATTATGCATCTTTTCATTTTCCAGGAGCCTGGGTACTAAATTCATTCCTTTTTTGTGCCGGATTGATTATTCTGATCAGAGGGTATAAAAAATATAAATCGCGATCAAAGTCATGGATTCTTGTACTTTTCGGCATTATCGTTTCTTTGCCATCTCTCTTTACACCACTCGATTATCCACGCTACTTTTTATTCCCGGTGATCTTCAGCCTGATGCTGAGCTCCATAGGGATGTCCTACTTCATAAATCAAATCATCCTCAAATGGAAGAAAAATGGCTCAGAAGATATTTCTTCTGAGCCATAACCCCAAATTCGGTCCGCTCCCCAGCGGAAAACCGAAGGTCTAAGCTTCTTTCATCAGATAGTGGTCCACTTCCTGAGCAGCGCCGCGTCCCTCCTGAATCGCCCACACCACCAGGCTCTGACCCCTGCGCATATCTCCGGCGGCGTAAACACCCGGTAGATTGGTGGCATATTTTCCAAGGGACGTTTTTATTCGACTATCCACCTCACGGGAGATTCCCAATTGATTCAACAACTGATCTTCCGGTCCAAGAAAACCCATCGCCAATAGTACCAGATCAGCAGGCAGGCTGATTTCAGAACCGGGAATTTCCTCGGGCTGCATCCTTCCCTGATCATCAGGCTTCCATTCCACCTGCACGGTCAATACTTCCGTGATCTGTCCTTCTGCGCCGCCCACGAATTTCTTCGTTAGCCTGTTAAACATCCGAGGATCTTCACCAAAAATGGTGGCGGCTTCTTCCTGACCATAATCCAGACGATTGATGCGAGGCCACTCCGGCCAGGGATTTCCCTCCGGACGTTCCGCTGGAGATTGTGGCAATATTTCCAATTGGGTCACACTCTGACAGCCATGCCGCAGACTGGTGGCAACACAATCGGTGCCGGTATCCCCACCGCCGATTACAACGACCCTTTTCCCGCGCGCAGAGATGGTAATAGGTTCTTCATCCAGTAAACTGCCGCCGATCAGATTGCGCGTATTGCCGCGCAAAAACTCCATGGCAAAGTGGATTCCCTTCAGTTCACGACCTTCAATCTGCAAGTCACGCGGACGGGTGGCCCCGCCGCACAACACCACGGCATCATGCTCTGCCAGTAATTGATCCCCCGGATAATCCACCCCCACTTCCGTGTGCGTGATAAATTTGATCCCTTCGGCGGTCATCAAATCGATGCGCCGGTTCACCACATGTTTTTCCAATTTCATATTGGGGATGCCGTACATCAATAATCCGCCGGGGCGTTCAGCGCGTTCATAAACCGTCACGGCATGGCCAGCCTGATTGAGGCAGTCCGCACAGGCCAGTCCCGCCGGACCTGAACCAATCACCGCCACGCGTTTTCCAGTCTGGAAAGCAGGTCTGTGGGGCTTTATCCAACCTTGACGGAAACCCTTTTCAATAATAGCAAGTTCAATATTCTTTATCGTTACCGCATCGCCATGCAATCCCGCTGTACAGGACCCTTCACAGGGTGCAGGGCACACTCTGCCAGTAAACTCCGGAAAATTATTGGTGAAGAGCAGTCGTTTTAGCCCTTCCTTCCATAAATCCCGATAAATCAAATCATTCCATTCCGGGATCAAATTATGGATGGGACAGCCGGAAGTCATGCCGTGCATAAACTGCCCGGTATGGCAAAATGGAATCCCGCAATCCATACAGCGAGCACCCTGTTGACGTAATTTTTCTTCCGAGAAAGGACGGTGAAACTCCTTCCAGTGCAGGATTCTTTCTACCGCGGCCAGATCAGCCGGGACTTCCCTTCCATACTCCATAAAAGCGCCTGGTTTTCCCATACAATCACCTGTTAAGTCCTTTCACCTGTGTCTAATCACCGGGAATCAATCAATTTCCGCTGCTGCGTACCAAATCATCCTGATTCAAAGTAAACGCAGCCATGGCAACGGCTTCAGCATTGATGCGATTTTGTTCCGCCGCCTGTTCAGCTTGCCGTACCCGTTTATAGTCCTTGGGCATCACCTGCACAAACCGGGGTAAGTACTCCAGCCAATCCGAGAGAATGCGATACGCCAGAAAACTGTTGGTATATTGGGCATGTTTTTTGATCATCTCACGAACCAAGTCAATTTCGTCGGCATCCTGCAAGGCCTCCATATGAACCATTTCCAGATTACAGCGGCTGGAAAAATCATCTTTCCAGTCCAGCACATAGGCAATCCCACCGGACATACCGGCAGCAAAGTTCCTACCCGTGCGTCCCAGGACCACTACCCGTCCGCCGGTCATATATTCGCAGCCGTGGTCGCCCACCCCTTCGATCACTGCCGAAACACCGCTGTTGCGCACACAAAACCGCTCGCCGGCCATCCCGCGGATATAGGCTTCTCCCGAAGTAGCCCCATAGAAAGCAGCATTTCCGATAATAATATTTTCTTCCGGCGCAAAAGTGGAACCCTCCGGTGGATAAACGATGATCTTGCCGCCGGATAAGCCTTTGCCAATGGCATCATTGGAATCTCCTTCCAACGCCAGGGTCAATCCGGGCGGAATGAAAGCCCCAAAACTTTGCCCGGCTGAACCATAAAAGCGCAGTTGGATGGTATCCTCGGGCAATCCTTGCGAGCCGTATCGACGGGTAATTTCGCTGCCCACCTGGGTGCCCACCGTGCGATGGATATTGCGAATCGGCAGGCTGGCGCTTACCAATTGCCCGGTTTCCAAAGCGGGTTGGCATACTTTAAATAATAATTGTGAATCCAGGGATTCCTTCAAGGAATGATCCTGGGTAATGGTGCAGCGCCGTTCGTGCGCTTCCGTTACCTTGGGTTGGGAAAGCAAAGCCGATAAATCGACTTTCTGGGCTTTCCAATGGGCTATCGCCTGGCGGGTTTCCAAGCGGTCGCTGCGCCCAATCATTTCGTCCACCGAACGAAAACCTAGTTGTGCCATAATCTCACGCAGATCGGCAGCGATAAACATCATAAAATTAATCACATGCTGCGGATCACCGGCGAAATTTTTGCGTAATTCAGGATTTTGTGTGGCAATGCCTGTTGGGCAGGTATCCTGATGACAGACCCGCATCATCACACAGCCCATGGCCACCAATGGACCGGTGGCGAAGCCAAATTCTTCCGCACCCAATAAGGCGGCGATGGCCACATCCCGACCCGTTTTTAATTGTCCGTCCGTCTCCACGACAATCCGGCTGCGTAAATTATTCAGCACCAAGGTTTGATGTGTCTCAGCCAGCCCCAGTTCCCAAGGAAGGCCGGAATGGTAAATTCCGGTTTGAGGGGATGCTCCGGTACCGCCGTCATGTCCGCTAATCAAAACCACATCCGCGTGCGCTTTAGCCACCCCCACAGCCACCGTTCCAACCCCAACTTCGGAGACCAGTTTGACATTGATGCGTGCCTGCGAATTGGCATTTTTTAAATCATGAATCAGTTGGGCCAGGTCTTCAATGGAATATATGTCATGATGCGGGGGAGGGGAAATCAACCCCACCCCGGGCGTGGAATGGCGCACCTTGGCGATCCAGGGGTAAACCTTACCGCCCGGCAACTGCCCGCCTTCACCTGGTTTGGCACCCTGGGCCATCTTGATCTGCAATTCCCTCGCATTCACCAGGTATTCACTGGTCACCCCAAAACGTGCCGATGCCACCTGTTTGATGGCACTGCTGCGATTATCTCCGCAGGCATCCGGGAGGTAACGATCAGGGTCTTCTCCGCCTTCACCGGAGTTGCTCTTGCCGCCCAGGCGGTTCATGGCAATCGCCATGGTTTCATGGGCTTCCTGACTGATGGAGCCATAAGACATGGCGCCGGTTTTGAAACGCTTGACAATGGATTCCACCGGCTCCACTTCATCCAGTGGAATAGGCGTATCAGTGAGTTTAAAATCCATCAAGCCGCGCAGGGTAACCAATTGAGTGGATTGATCATTGATCAATTGGGTGTATTGTTTGAAGAGGCTATAATCTCCATTCCGGCAGGCTTGCTGTAAAAGATAAATGGATTGGGGATTGAATAAATGGGCCTCCCCATCCGAGCGCCATTGATAGGTTCCACCCGAAGGCAAAGTAGGACGATTCATCGGACGCTTTGGAAAAGCCTGGGCATGACGCATGGCGGCTTCCCGTGAGATTTCCGGCATGGCAATTCCGCCAATCCGCGTGGGGGTTCCGGTGAAGTATTTGTCCACAAAGGATTGTTCCAATCCCACGGCTTCAAAGATTTGTGAGCCGCAATAACTCTGCATGGTAGAGATGCCCATCTTGGAGAGCACCTTGACCACCCCCTTAACCACGGCCTTGGAATAATTGGCGGCCGCCTGGGGATAATCCACCCCGGTGATTAATCCCTGATTGATCATTTCCTCGATGGAAGCGAATGCCAGGTATGGATTGACAGCCACTACGCCATACCCAATTAACATGGCGAAATGATGGACTTCACGCGGTTCTGCAGATTCCACCACCAGGCCAATATGAGTACGGGTAGCCTTCCGAATTAAATGATGGTGTAGACCTGCAACCGCCAATAAGGTGGGGATTGGGGCATGCTCTTGATCAATACCGCGGTCACTCAAGATAAGAATATTCGCTTCATCCTCTGCGATAATTTGGTCAACCTTATCATACAGATCCTGCAAGGCTTGTTCCAACCCAGCGCCGTCTTCATTGGGATTAAAGAGGATGGGAAGGGTTACTGTTCTGAAATAGAGGCGGTTAAGATGCCGCAGTTTTTCCAGCTCTTCATTGGTCAGGATGGGGATTTTCAGTTTGATCTGACGGCAATTTTCAGGACGCGACTCCAGCAGGTTTTGTTCTGAACCAATCATCACTTCCGTGGCGGTGATGATCTCTTCCCGAATGGCATCAATCGGCGGGTTGGTTACCTGCGCAAACAAC
Organism: Leptolinea sp. UBA5203; assembly: GCA_002412765.1. Classification (GTDB taxonomy): domain Bacteria; phylum Chloroflexota; class Anaerolineae; order Anaerolineales; family Anaerolineaceae; genus UBA5203. The sequence goes on from DHVR01000075.1 coordinate 59,909, forward strand.
TGTTTGAAATAGTTATAGAGTAATTGGGGTTTATCCGAGAGCACCGCCAACGGAGTATCGTTACCCATGGAACCCAATGGTTCTAGGGCATTTTCTGCCATGGGTGCCAGGATTTTTCTCAAATCTTCGTAAGTGTAGCCAAATCCCAATTGATATTGCAAAACTTTCTTTTTGCGGTCTTCCCCTTCCAGATCCTTGCCAATGCCGCTTAAAGGCGGCATGGTAGGATTCGGCAAATCTTCCAGCTTGATCATAAATTCGTTCAACCAGCGCCGATACGGCCGGGCTGAGGCGATTTCATGTTTTATTTCTTCATCTTCAATCAGCCGGCCTTCCTCGGTATCAATCCACAGCATGCGCCCAGGTTCCAGGCGGCCCTTATGCACAATCTGTTCCGGGGGGATATCCAAAACTCCCACTTCAGAAGCCAGGATCACCCGATTGTCGGTGGTGATATAGTAACGAGAGGGACGAAGCCCATTGCGATCCAGTGTTGCGCCAATGCCCCTGCCGTCTGTGAAAATCATGGAAGCCGGGCCATCCCACGGCTCAATCAGCGTGCTGTGATATTCATAAAAATCATGTTTTTCGATGCTCATGGTTTCATGCTTGGACCACGGCTCCGGGATCATCATCATCATGGCATGCGGCAGAGAACGTCCAGCTAAAACCAATAACTCCAAAACATTATCAAACATTCCGGAATCCGAGGTGTTAGGGTCAATCACCGGCAGGATTTTCGGTAGATCGCGGGAAAACAACGCCGATTGAAAGCGGGATTGTTCGGCGTGCAGCCAGTTGACATTTCCACGCAGGGTGTTGATTTCCCCATTATGCGCCAGGTAGCGGTAAGGATGCGCCCGATCCCAGGAGGGGAAGGTATTGGTACTGAAGCGGGAGTGGACCATTGCCAGGCAGCTTTTCACCAGCGGATTGGAAAGATCCGGGTAAAACCCGCGTAATTGATTCGGGGTTAGCATCCCCTTATACACCAGGGTTTTAAAGGACAGGCTGCAAATATAAAACTGTTTTGCCTCATGCTGCTCCATGGCGCGGATCTGGTGTTCGGCCCGTTTTCGGATGACATACAGCTTGCGTTCAAAGGACATGCGGTCTTTGATCAGCGGATGCCGTTCCAGAAATACCTGACGGATTACAGGCTGAGCCTCTCTGGCGGTGGTACCCAATGCTGAGTCATCTGTGGGCACATCCCGCCATCCCAGGATATTTTGTCCTTCTTCTTCAGCAATCTGAGCCAGGAGCTGTTCACAAATGCTGCGCAGGGCTTCATCTCTGGGTAAATAAACCATGCCGACAGCATAATAACGAGGATCTGGTAGATCAAACCCCAAACTGGCACATTCTAAAAGGAATAATTCATGGGGAATTTGGATCAAAATGCCGGCACCATCACCGGAGTTACTTTCACTGCCGCTGGCGCCGCGATGAGCCAGACTTTCCAGAATCGTCAATGCCTGTTCAATAATGGTATGAGCAGAATGACCATCAATATTCACCACAAATCCAGCACCGCAGGCATCGTGCTCATAGCTGGGATCATATAAACCCTGTTTGGGAGGTAAGCCAAATGGACAAGACAAATTTGTCTCTTGCATGTTTTCCTCACTTTGATCCATGATGGATTCTGGAATGAAAAGAGGGTGATAATACGTTGATAGATCAGCAACGTAAAATGGCTGTAAGGGGTTCAGGATTACTGGCTTGAAAGAAATAATGATGGGAACCGCTGATTATCCCGTAAATCAAAAGCTATAATTGCAATGATGCAACTTGTCTAAACCACTAAGATTCCCCTACCAGATAATCTGGACATTATAGCATAAGTTAATGTTCCATTCTGAGAAAATATCTCAATTCCTCAGATGATTAACTTGTCATCACCCTTTTAGCCAATATTCATGGTAACGTTACCGAAGAATAATGACAAGTTGGTACCCGTTCTCATCCTTTAATGCGATAGTGACTAATCCATGCATTTATCACCCTTACCGCCACGGTAGGTGATCTGCACATCAGCCGGAAGATTGTTAAGTAATTATAGGAAACACCCCAAACCTGTAGGGAAGCAACATGCCGCTTCCCTACAGGTTTGGGCGTCGTTTATCAGAAGAATATTTCCAATCGTGGGAGTAGGTGGGAATAAACAGGTTACCCTTTTATCTTCGGAGGAATCATTAAAAAGTAAAAACGATTTTGGTTTTGGTTATGGTTGCTTCTTCTTCAGGTACCTTAAAGAAGAAATCCCCAAAAATCTGGAGAGAGAGTGGGGATTTCTTCATAAGAAGAGAGAGAAGCAGAGTCTAAGATCCACCTGGAAAGAAATGGATGCGGAAACCTCAAATTATGGGTGTTCAACCAAGAGCATTGAACGTTGGACTTAGTGCCGGATACAGACCTCGATATAGCGGATATAACTTTTCATACACCACCTGGTTTGCCCCAGGACTGGTAGTATCGACAACATGAATCGTGGCCAGGCAGGCGGTCTCAATGTCCTTGAAAACGCCCACACCGGTAGCGGCCAATAGACTTGCGCCATAGGCAGCCCCTTCACTGGTGTTCACGGTTGCCAATTCAACCTGCAGTATATCGGCGAGAATTTGACGCCAAAGCATACTTTTCACACCGCCGCCTGTTACCCGTACCTGGGTAATGCCATGCAGACCGGCTGCCTTCAATAACTCAAAACTGTCTCGCAGGCCAAAAGAGACTCCCTCAATGACCGAACGGGTCAGATGGGGAAAGGTGTGACGAACGGTCAGACCCACAAAAGCGCCTCTTGCCAACGGATCCGGGTAAGGGGTTCGTTCGCCTGTCAGGTAAGGCAGGAAAAACAGGCCGTCACAGCCGGGTTCAATGGCTGTGCATGGCTCTAGTAATTTATCGTAGGAAAGTCCTGGGGTAAAAGTATCCCGGTGCCAGCGTAAACTGCCAGCAGCAGAGAGCATGACCCCCATAAAATGCCATTTACCAGGAACTGAATGGCAGAAGGCATGCAACCGTCCCTCTGGTTCGATGGCCGGGGTGTTCATCGTTGCAAACACCACCCCGGAAGTACCGAGGCTCAAGGAGACAATGCCTTCCACCACAGCGCCAGTGCCCACCGCACTGGCAGCCTGATCCCCACCTCCGCCAACTACCGGAATGCCGGCTGGCAAGCCCAATAGAGCCGCCGCCTGCGCACTTAAGGTGCCGGAAATTTCCGGACCTTCCACGGTGACAGGCATGTAAGCGGCCGGAATTTCCAAAGCGCTTAACATCTCGGAGGACCAGGTTCGCAGTTTCAAATCAAATAAAATAGTACCCGCGCCATCGGCTTTATCCATGGCGTAGGTGTCCGTCATCTTGTAACGGACATAGTCTTTAGGTAAAAGGATATGCCGGGTCTGTGACCAGACTTCGGGTTCATTTTCCTGTACCCATAAAATTTTCGGAGCCGTGAAACCGGTTAAGGCATCATTGCCGGTGATTTGAATCAGTTTTTCTTTTCCCAGCCGCTGACGAATGGTATCGCACTGAGCACCAGTACGTTGATCATTCCATAAGATGGCCGGACGCAGTACTTCCCCTCTGTCGTTCATCAAAACCAGACCGTGCATTTGTCCTGCAAGGCCAATCCCTTTGACAGACTCAGGTAAGACACCACTGGCAGAAATTACTTCGCGAATACTATTGATGGTTGCATCCCACCATAAAGATGGAGACTGTTCACTCCACAAGGGCTGCGGAGTTTCAAAGGAATACTCACTGGATGCCACCCCCAAAACCTTTCCGGTTTCGTCCATCAACAAGGCTTTGGTAGCGGTGGTTGAAGTATCAATGCCAATAAATGTTCTCATAACTACTCCAAGCCCAATTTATTTGCCAGTGCAAGAAAAGCAGCTTCGTTCTCAGGAAATTCGATTCCCTGATGGTATTCCCAGGTTTCAACATGCACGATGGAGTCACCGGGTTCCAATTTCTTCATCGGAGAAAGGGTTTCAAGTTCAATGAACGCATCATTCATGTAACACTCGCTGGAACAACCAAAATCACAATAGGTTTCCTGGGCAAAGTAGGCAGATCGTTTGATAAACAAAGTGCCTTTCCACCAATAAGCCAGCCAACCGCGTGGATTAGGGAATCCGAGTTTGATAGCGCCGTCCATATAGGGCGTCTGAAGTTCAATGCGATCCTTTCGCCAGCGGATATTGGAGCTGCTCATATCCGTATACGGCCACAGTACCAGGGAACGATTGGGTAATTTATCTGTCCATACTTGAGATTGAGGTAAAAAGGCCACACCGCCGGGTTTCAATTGAGTGATCCCCCAGGCGGCCAGTTCAACAGGCCAGAGGCCATGATTGGTCAATTGGTGTTGAATGGTCACCTGAGGTTGTTTGCCTGGCAGAGTGATTTGCATGGATTTTTGGATCCCGGTACGGGTCTCAATGGATTGAACCAGGCGAACACCCTGCTCGATGGGAGTCAGCTCCACGGGTTCGCTATCCGGCATATAAGTGCGGGAAATATCTTCGGGAGCATGCCACAAGCGATGGCCGCCGTAAAAATTAAAACTGCCCACCCCAACACACTCCGCCACCAAATCTGGTAATTCAGCGAGGATGTTTTCGCCCCCATGGTGACTGAGGGAGAGAATCCGTGGTCCCACGGATTGGGCTACCAACAAAGACAGCGTTTCGTTTTTTAGTTCAATACAATCGATATCCATAAAACGTCGTTTATCCATACAAATTCCTTTATTGAGCATTACTCTTCTTGTTGATGATAATTACTAAAATTAGCGATTTCCCAACAGTAAATCGATGGTCAATTGATCCAGTCGTTCGTACTGTAAGCCTCGTTTGCTAATGCCAGTCCGGTCAAAACCGTGGGCTTTAATGGCTTCAGCTTTGGCTGCGCTGTATTTACCGAAGAAGGCGGTCATACTGTTATCATCAGCGTTAATATCAGCCAGAATGGATTGAATGGCTTTGTCGGTATTGAATTGAGCAGCTTTTTCTTTAAGCATCAAGTAAGTCCGCATACAGCCACGTGCAAAATCTTTCACGCCTTCATAGTCTTCTGTGCGATATGCATGGGCATCAAAGTGTCGGGAACCGGCATACTTCACGTCTTCCAGGAATTTCACCAGATAGAAGGCTGCTTTAATATCGCGTGAGCCGAAGCGTAAATCCTGATCATATCGGCCAGGGTATTGATCATTCAGGTCAATGTGGAATAATTTTCCGGCATCCCAGGCTTGGGCAACACTGTGCATAAAGTTCAACCCAGCCATATGTTCATGGGCCATTTCGGGATTAACACCCACCATTTCCGGGTGATCCAGCGTGTTGATAAAAGCCAGCATGTGACCAGTAGTAGCGTTGTAAATATCCCCACGAGGTTCGTTGGGTTTGGCTTCCAAAGCGAATTTAAGATCATATTTTTTATCCAATGCATATTCGCAGAAGAAGTTCATCGCTTCCCGGTTCCACTTGATGGCATCCAGGGGATTCTTGGTGGAATCGGATTCCGTCCCTTCGCGGCCGCCCCAGAAGACGTACGTTTTTGCGCCAAATTCAACCCCTAAATCAATGGCATTCAATGTCTTTTGAATAGCATAAGCTCGGACTTTGGGATCATTGCTGGTAAAGGCGCCATCTTTGAAAATTGGATCCCCGAAGAGATTGGTGGTAGCCATCGGAACGACCAGACCGGTATCACTCAATGCTTTTCGGAATGCTTTTTTAATGGCTTCCGCTTCAGCGGGGGTAGCATCGATCGGAATCAGGTCATTATCATGGAAATTAACCCCATAAGCGCCAACCTCACCCAGTAGATAGACCAATTCTGCAGGTGTTTTTGCATCACGAACGGGAGAACCAAAAGGATCTCTTCCAATACTTCCTACAGTCCAAAGACCGAAGGTAAATTTATGTTCAGGTTTAGGTTCGTATGTAATAGTCATTGTAATTATCCTTTACGTTTAAAATATACATCTGCCAATACTGCTAAGACCAGTACGATTGCTTTCAAAACATATTGCCAAGCGGGAGCGACATTCATCATTTGCAGCCCGGTTGACAGACTAGCGATAATCAAAGCACCAATCATGGCCCCTTGAATTGTGCCAATACCACCCAAAGTAGAAGTTCCACCAAGAATACAACTTGCGATTGCATCCAACTCATAACCGGCACCAGCAGCAGTAGTCCCATATCCGACATACGATGCCAGAACCACACCACCCACACCAGACAGAAATCCCATTAAGACAAATATTCGAAAAATCATATTTGAAATGTTTATTCCGGAAAGGCGGGCTGCATCGCGATTTCCACCGATGGCATAGGAATACCTGCCAAATCGGGTATTGTTTGAGAGATAAATCATAATCATCGCAGTGAAACCAAGCAGCAGTACTGGATTTTGAATTCCCTTATAACTGTTCACACTATAAACATAAACAAAGAGAACTAGAGCCATGAAGCTGGTAGCCAGCAAATCAATGTAGATATTTCTTAATTCAAATCCATGCTTGCGTTTATTTTGCCGATTCCGATACATATTCCAGTATAAAAACCCAATCATCAAAGCGCCAAATATCCACCCCCATGTAACCGGAACATATCCCTGAGCAATATCAGAAAACCAGGGCTGATTTGCGGGGATTGTCTTTCCAGCTGTCACAAGCAGAATTAGACCATTGAAAAGCCACAAACCACCCAATGTAACAATGAAGGAGGGTACCCGCAAGTATGCAATGATATATCCCTGAAGTGCCCCAAATAATGCTCCAACCATCAAGCTGATCACTACTGTAAGAATAGCAGACAAGATAGGTTGATCTGGTAGATATTTAAACCAAACGTTTGCCTGTAAATAGGCTGCGACAACCGAGACAAAACCAGCAAGCTTTCCAACTGAAAGGTCAATATTCCCAGTTACAATGACCAAAACCATACCAGCAGCCAGAAATGCTGTCACTGACATTTGACGGAATAGATTGGAAATATTCTGCGAAGCAAGATAGGTGCCGCCTGTTGCAAAGAAAAAGATGGCCCAAATACCCACCAATGCGAGCAAGATCGTATACGTTTGTGCATTCAAGCGTAGAACTTGTCCTAATTCGCTTTTGAAATCCTTTTTTTCCTGCAAGGGTTGTTTGGATAATTCCATGGTTTTACCTCATATACCTTTCGATTTTTCTCATTATCGTGAAACACCTGTTGCTAAAGCCATTACTTGTTCTACGGTGGCTTCTTTGACGGGAAGTGTTTGGGTCGATCGTCCACCACACATGACCATTACACGGTCACTCATGCCAAGAACCTCTTCCAAATCACTGGAAATCATAATGATTGCGACACCCTTTTCTGCCAGATCATTCATCAGCTTATAAATCTCAAATTTTGCCCCTACATCAATACCCCGCGTCGGATCATCCATGATGAGAACCTGAGGTTTTGACATTAGCCATTTGGAAATAACAACCTTCTGTTGATTTCCGCCAGATAGTGTCTCAACCGCCACTTCAAGACTCGGGGCTTTGATTGTCAGATTTTTGGATTGCTCCATACTGGCTTTCAATTCAGCATCGGCATCAATACGCAAGAATCCGGAAAATTGATCCAGATTGGGCAAAGAGATATTTTTCAGAATTTGCTGAATTAAGATCAAACCCATGCCTTTTCGATCTTCAGGAACCAGACTTAATCCGGCATCAATGGCCTGGCGAGCATTTGCAGGTTTAATTTCCTTTCCATTTAGAAAAATCTTGCCATCCACAATTTTTCCATATTCGCCAAACAAGGTCATCACAAGTTCGGTCCGTCCAGCACCCATCAAGCCTGCAATACCTAAGATTTCACCTTTCCGAACATCAAAACTTACGCCATTGAGAATTTTGCGCGTTGAGTCATTGGGATCCATTGCAGAAAGATTCTCAACTCGCAGCGTAACATCCCCCGGGGTACGATTGGCCATTGGAAAACGCTCTTTCATTTCTCTGCCAACCATATATTTAACCAATTTCTCCTGATCCAGATCAGTGGTTTTTTGGGTGGTAATTTCTTTTCCATCACGTAATACAGTGATTCTGTCAGTGATCCTAAATAACTCGTCCAACTTGTGTGTAATGTAGATGCAAGTAATACCGTTGTTCTTCAGAATGCCAAGAATATCCATCAATTTATCGATCTCAGCTTCACTGAGAGCGCTGGTTGGTTCATCCAAAATTAATATTTGGGCTTTCTCAGATAAGGTTTTGGCAATTTCAACCATCTGCATTTTGCCAACCCCTAGCGTTTTTACCACTACCTGTGGAGGGACATCCAATCGATATTTTTCAAGGATTTCCCTGGTATTTGCATATAATTTGTTCCAATTTATAGACCCATGTTCCACTGGCTCTCTGCCAAGATACACATTTTCACCAACGGTCATGGTAGGTACCAGCGTAAGTTCCTGATAAACAATTGCGATACCTTTATTGCCAGCTTCCTGAATTGCACTATGGCTCAAAATTAATTCTTCGCCGTTAAAGATGGCAGTTCCTTCATAAGTGTCATGTGGATAGACACCCGATAGAATCTTCATCAATGTGGATTTTCCAGCGCCATTTTCGCCGCAAATTCCATGAATTTCACCGCGATGAATTTTAAAAGAGACATCGTTCAACGCGACCACACCGGGAAATTTTTTGGTTACGTTTTTAAACTCTAGAATGATGTCATTATCCACAACTAACTCCTTTGATTTACCTTAATCAGAGTTTCAAAAGAAAATTTCAATTCCTAATGATTATTGTATATGCTTTCAATTTATTCACAAACCAAAATATACTTAAGATTGTTTCACAAATTGGTCGATTTGCCCGACCTTCATAAATTGAAGGTCGGGCAATCTGTTATTGAATAATTTGTTTATGGTTTGGCAGGTCGATCAGCTTCTGGGATGTCACGATAGACATCATCATAAGCCTGGAATTTACTTGCGACAACCAGGTCATAAACATTGCCTTTGTTAACTTGTTGAACTTCCAGGAATACGCAGGGAACTTCGCCAGTCTTGGTGTCATCAACGGTCAATTCAGCCAGGGTGAAATTCTTCATACCAGATACAGCTTCGCCTTTCAGCAATTTGTCCATAACTTCAATGGCCAAAGGAGAAAGGTTGCGGATATCTTTCAGAATGGAAACGGTCAATTCACCTTTCACAATACTATTGCTGCCGTCAGCGGTGGCATCCTGTCCGGAAATCGGAACAATGCCAGCCAAACCTTGAGCCTTCATAGCTTGCAGGGCACCCAGTGCGGTACCATCATTGGATGCTACTACGGCGTCGATATCATTGCCCTGAGCAGTGAGGA
>DHVR01000067.1 GCA_002412765.1 Leptolinea sp. UBA5203
CTTTTATCACAGTTACTGCGAGGCCGGATAGATGTTGATATGGGTTCGCCTAATGGGCCGCGGCAATCTCCCGGCAGGCATTGAAAACCACTGATAATTGATCAGTCCTTTATGTAAATTTATCCATATAACGGCGATTCATACCCTGAAGGGTACTTTGAATCGCCGCTATATTTGTAATCAGATAAAGATACTTAAATCTCATGCAAACGCCCGCGTGCCGGTAAAAGCCAAATTGGTGACGAAGATTACACTCAAAAAGAGCACACCATACCTCATCAGGAACTTTGCACTGACTTCACATTATTACCCAACCAAACTAGGGCGATCAGCAAACCGAGATCACATAATACCAGTAAAATGGAAGCAACGGTCCCGGGTAATGCATTTGCAATATAGGCTGAGGCAATCAAATGCAGAAATGCCGGCGCGAACATGATAATCATGACAGCCAGTACCGCCAGCAAGCCAATCCATAAGCGTGATTTTTCCCAATAGCCAAGGATCAGAAACGCATTTACCGCCAGAATCAATACGACACAACTGAGAAATAGCAGTCCCAACAAGGAAGAGAATAACTTATTCATATAAGGCGGATTCATGATCCATAAGGCAATGCCAAGCAAGAGTGGTATAACAACAGTCACTACAGCTTTTTTATCCGGTTGAATAGCCATATCAAACCCTCCATTTGATTTCCCGCCGCGAACTAGCAGCCAATATTCTATCAATAGATTCCCTGGAAATTCAGTGATTTCACAGAACCATACGACCATCAAATCAAACCACCCCGATTGACGCGCATCCGCACATTTTGCGGTGAAAACCGCCAATAATTCATCCCCGAATTCATAACGAAATGCCGCCGGATACAGGTGTATTAATATTGAATAAAGTCTCTTTGTCATACGCCATCCACCTTGTGCAAACGTAAAACCTCAGCAACCGCCTGTAGACGTTCCGTTTCAGCATTCAGAATTTCACGTCCCTTGCTGCTCAAACGATAAGCTTTACGCGGCAATCCGGGATTGGCGGTTCCTTCTTCATTGGCAGGTATACGTTCGATCCAGCCCTGGTTAAGTAATCTTTTCAGTGCTCCGTAGAGCGTACCGGCTGTCAAGTTCACGCGTCCCCGACTGATGTCAAGCACATCCTTCATGATTGCATACCCATGTAAAGGCTTGCCGGATAAACTGAGCATAATAAATAAAGTGCTTTCACTAAGGGGTGTTGCAGAATTGTTTGATGATGGCATATAGACTCTCTATATATAGATATGCGTTATATCGGATATAGATATATAATAACAAAACAAAAAAGGAAACGCAAGTCCTTTTCGTTGTAACCAATTTCCTTGTACCAGTCTCCCTGCAGGCATGGAAGACCGCTAATAATTAATATGTTCACCTTCGATTGGGCCCTTGACGCATCCGCAGAGTGTTGTTGATGGCGTAAGAAACATTCAGGTATGCAGAACGCCTCCCAAATCGGGAGGCGTTTTTTCTATCATACCAAGCAATAAGCTGCCCTTACAAAAAAGTGTAATTATATACTGAAAATGCTACAATATAGACAAGACACTCCAAATTTTACACCGGATAAACTCGGCAGAGAATAGCAGCGTTGGTTATTCCGGGAACACAGGTCTCTCGCGTTTATCGGTAATCATTCAAAAGCTGACGCATCAATGAGTAGAACAGTGGTGCACTCTTTCATAAAACCCATCGCTGGACGAATTACAGGACGTTGTTGATACAAAACCGGTCAGAACCTCCAGCTCTTCCGTAATCGCAGCCTACAACAAATCCACTCTCTATTCAAATATCAGGAAACGTAATCAGGACAAGGGCGTATTTTAAACAGATAGAATCCTTTGACCAGCAATAATCGATGCTCCATTGAAATTTCATAATTCCCCGGTTGCCATAACCTATACCAGGCGCCGAATTGAACCTTTACCATAACCCTCTGGTAGAAGATATTTACCTTTCATCTGGAAGGTATGGGAGATTGGATGATGAAAACAAATGGAAATTCCCTTCTTATTGGATTGATGATACTATTTTTGTTCGCAGCCTGCCAATCCACCGGTCCAGGGCCAAAGGCCTGGATTGATCAGCCCCTGAACAGCAGTGAATTCACTGCCGGGCCCATTACGATCCAAGCCCATGCTTCAGACCCGGATGGGGTTACTGCAATTGCTTTTTTTGTCATGGAAGAAAAGGTGGGCGAACAACAGGTTAACGGGGAAAGACTGGAAAACGCCAGCATCCTATGGCAGCCACCAGCTCCTGGAAAATATCAGCTCTCAGCACGAGGTATCGATAATGCAGGCAATCCTGGAGAATTAGCCAAGATTGAAATTGAGGTGAATGGAGAACCCTTAGCAACCCAAACGCCAACCCCTAAAGCCAATATCAAAGACGAAGTCTGTTCTGAAGCAGAGGTGAAGGCACCCATTTTACTCTCCCCTGAAAACGGAGCCGCTATCCAGGGTCAGCCCACACTTACATGGTCTTATCCAGATGGCACCTGCCATCCAGCCAGTTATGTGATTGATATTTCACCAGATGCCACTTTCAAAGATATTTCTCTGGGGTTTGGTACAGCCGATTACAATGAAACCAGTAGAGCGTGGCCTTTGCCAGCCGGAGCGTGTTATTTCTGGCGGGTACGAGCTCTACTGCAAGGGGCTGATGGACCAAATTCCAGTGTCGGGAATTTCTGTATTGCCCCCATTGAAGTCCTTGTAAAAGTGCCCTCCATCTCAGTAGACCAGAACGCCAATTGCCGCAGCGGACCCGGGACGAATTATGAAACAACAGCCCAGGCTTCCAAAGGGAGTGAACTGGAAATCCTGGGGCGGAATCCTGAAAATACCTGGTTTTGGGTGAAACCATCCGAGAGTACAATCCAGTGCTGGATTTCCAGTTCTATTGGAACCCTTAATGGAGACCCACTTAAAGCGCCGATCACCAAGGTGGCCGCCCAACCCGTTATAAGTCCCACACCTACGCCCACACCCACACCCGCTTCCCCTATGTTTCTTGTCATCCCAGCTGTAATTGATACCACCCCACCTGTGATCTCAAGCATTGAGTTTATCCCGCCAATTATTGCGGCATCTGGTCCAGTTCTTTGCCCAGGATATGTCGATGTAGATATCTGGGTTTCGGCAAGTGATAACAGCGGATTTGTTGATGTCTATGCTGAAATTCCATCAACCGGCTTGATGACATGGTTAAGACCTACTGGCTCGCATTTCGAGCAGGCTGTTTCGCCAGGTTCCATTCCCGGGACAATACAAGTAATCATACATGCCTACGATGAAGCAGGGAATCATGCCACTGCAGAGGCATCCTTCATTGTTATTCCCTGTACGCAGTAAGGGGTTGGGAATCAACAATCCTGGATTCCCTTTCCTGCCTGCTGATCCAGATAAAAGCAGTACCAGTGTTTACCCCTCAAAGAACGGAGGACTCATGAAAACCCGAAAAACATCTATCCTAATGGTGATTTCAATCATTGCTTTGGTCTTGCAAGTGGTTGTCATTTCCACCATTTTGGGTTTTGTGACCAATTCACGCAAGCAGAAAATCCTGGAAGAATTTGCACCCCCTGAAGTAATCCTTACCAGTCCGGCAGCCGGTTCTATGCATCCCGCGGGATTGATGATTGAAGTATCCGGGTCAGCGCTTGGGTATCAACCCATCTCCCTGGTTGAATTATGGCTGGATGGGGCCCTGATAGAAACAAGAATTAGTGAACAACTCACAGGAATCACTCCATTTTCTGTTAACTTTGGTTTGTTGATTCCGGAAGGTGTGCACAATATTGTCATCCGGGCAGTAAATTCAAAAGGGGTGGTTGGCCAAAGTATTCCGCTCAATATTTATGGGATTCCTGCTGACAATAATGCGACTCCCTCTTATGTTTTCACTGCAGATGAGGGGGAAACCCTGGAGGAATTGGGAGTAAAAACCGGACTGAACCCAAATGATATTTTGGCTGCCAATCCAGCGCTTGCCAATGGCGTTCCAGCAGGAGGGATGAATGTCTTGGTTCCTATTGATGAGGAAAAAAGTAAAGAGGAAGTAAAACCTGCTGCACCACCGCAAAATCAACCAGGCCCTAATCCCGTTCCAGGGGGAGGATCTGAGTTGGACATTAAGCTGATCCCTGCGTTAGGATTTATCCTTGCCCCGCCTCCGGCTGCGCCTACAAATCTAACCATAGAAACAGATGTCTGCTGGATCAAATTGCAGTGGAAGGATAATGCCGTTAATGAAACCGGGTATCGTGTCTGGCGATCAAGCCCTGGAAAATTACCCAACAAAATGGTGGAGTTAAAATCCTCACCCGGTACAGGAATGGTCAAATATCAATTTGCCGTTCCTTTTGGAGGCGTCTTCAATATTTGGGTGGAAGCAGTGAATATGGGAGGGGGCCAACCCAGTAATATACTAACAATCGATACGATGGCCTGTGTGGCAAAAGACTATGATAAACCTCAAGATGGATATGAACTAGAGATTACTGGAATGCGCAGCTCACTTACACCAGAAAAAAGCTATTGTTATGTATCCTTGGATCATCAACCAGATATACGCATACCCAAAGACGAAAACAGTTTTATTGAAGTACAAGCGGGTGTATTTAATATTAGTGCTTGGGCAACAGGAAGTAACAAGTACATATTAAGCAAAGCAAATACCTTGATATTTGTAGAAATGGAATGTTGGGGATGGCAGGGAGGATCCCTCATTAATCTCGGAAATATAGAAGCTACTGAGATCACGCAAGACAAATGGAATGGTAATCAAATAACACTGGTAAACAAACAAGGAAATCCCACGCTTTGGATTGAACTAAACATCAAACGATCGGAGGCTGATTGGAACACGGTGTCATCAAACTCAAGCCAATTAAATTCCATGGCCTCTTCAATGAAAACAGCTGCATTTAATGAAGATCCATCCATTCTGGTCCCGGGTAATGTGCGTCTGGAACGCTATGGCTCAGCGGATGGCAATGCCAGTGACATTGCGCAATACGAGTACTTTTGGGAACGAACGCTCAAGTGGGACATGAATGGTGACAAATCAAAGGTAACCGGATATGGTATTTACCTTAATGGTAATCCGTACAAAATCGTGGAAGGTTCCAGCGCCGGAGAGACTCAGGTAAAGCTACCTGCTACCTGCGGAAAAACGCTGAGATGGCAGGTGGCAGCCCTGTCAAACCAGGCTCAATCCGCATTAAGTACCTCGGTGGATGAACTATTGCCCCCATGTTATACCTATATTTCGGTAACTTACTACAGCTTGGTTGTTGAATGTATGTCGGATGGTTGGGGTGTCTGTGGAAATATTGCCGGGCAAACCTTGAGACATTCAGCAGAAGCGTATTATTACTTAAGTGTGGGAAAATTAAATTCAGGGAAGGTTACCCAATACTTCTATTGGGGCGATAGTAATTTTCATCCTGCCCTCAGTGTAGGATATTATCAATTTAAGGACCTTGGGGAAATCTATGTAAAAGGAGGTAAATACCCATCTGCGGACACATTGGTTATTCCAGTGTACACAGATGATATTTCTTTTGATGTTGAAGTCGAAATTTGGGATCATGATTCGGACTCCGACCATGATTTATTATTTCACCATAAACAGGGCTATGACTGGAACAGGGAGAGAATAGAACAAATTAGGGATAATTGTAAAATTGGACAGAGTGTTGATAAAAAAAATGACTCTGCAGAAATTAGGATGTTTTACGAGATAGAAGTGTTGCCAAATCCCTGTACGAATGCACCATAGGGAATTGGATCAAAACATCACAGCCCCTTCCCATTACAAACCTTCTCTCGGAAAAAAAACAGCTATCCATCAAAAAAGATAGCTGTTTATGTATTGGAAAAGAGTTTTACGAAAATGCTTGCGCGCCGGTCTCCGCGGGGGTGGTGATCAGGAAAGTGGCCGGCTGATTCAATTGCCTAAAACTCTGCAGCATGGCCTGGCCCACCGGCTGGGCGGCCTGGTCCGGTTGACAGAAAGCAATCAGGCTGGGGCCGGCGCCGGAGATCGCCACGGCTTTAGCACCTGCCGCTCGCGCAGCCTGCATGGCCTGCTCGGCGCCCGGAATCAATTGCAAGCGGAAGGGTTGGTGCAGGGTGTCCTGCATGACCACGTCCAGCATGCCAATCGATCCACTGCGCAGCATGTCCACCACCGCCACGGCATTGCCAATGTTCAAAATTGCATCACTCAAACTGACCGTTTGCGGCAAAATTTTGCGCATCTCATTGGTTGTGGCACCTAACTTTGGCGTGCAGATCACCAGTTGATAGGCCGGGACGTCATAGCGGCGCACCAGCGTCCCCATGGGACGATCCAGTGCCAGGGTCAGGCCGCCGAACAAAGAGGCAGCGGCATTATCATAATGGCCTTCCATCTCTCCTGCGATTTTCAATATCTCGCCGCGGTCCAGCGGATTGCCCAACAGGCTGTCCGCGCCTAGAATACCGGCCAGGATGGTGGCCGCACTGGAGCCCATCCCCGAACGTACCGGAATATGAATTTGTGATTCGATAGTCAGGCCGCGTGGAAATTCCTCACCGCACTGGGCGAATACCCGCTTGGCGGCGATCACCAACAAGTTTTCCTCCGGCTTGGGGATGAATTCGGAAAGCACCCCGCGGTTCTGTACCACCAGGGAATCCCCGGTCACTTGAAAGCGCACTTCATTCCAAATATTGAGCGCCAGACCCAGGGTATCAAAACCCGGTCCCAAATTTGCCGAGGAAGCCGGCACACGTACGTAGGCCTTCTCATGTTGCAGGGTCATTGTAAAATCACTTTTTCCAGTGCTTTAAAATCGGCATCCACTACAACGGGAGCCGTCATATTCTTAACGATGATGTCCGGGTCTTTCATGCCGTGGCCGGTGCAGACCACCACCACGCGCTTGCCTTTTACATTGATCATACCGGCGTCCAGTTCAGCTTTCAAACCAGCCAGACCGGCCGCGGAGGCGGGTTCCACCCACACACCATGTGCTGCCAGACGGCGCTGCATGGCCAGGATGTCGTCATCACTGCGGGCAATGATTTTGCCCTTGGATTCTTCAGCCGCTTCCAGCGCCTGTTCCGCGCGGGCAGGTTTGCCAATGCGAATGGCGGTGCACACCGTCTCCGGATGTTCCACCGGATGACCCAGCACCAACGGTGCAGAGCCGGCCGCCTGCACGCCCAAAATCTGGGGCAGACCGGTTTTCTTTTCGGCGTTGTACTGCAGGAAACCCATCCAATAGGAGGTGATATTCCCGGCATTGCCTACCGGTAGACACAACCAATCCGGGGCAGAGCCGAGGACGTCGCAGATTTCAAAGGCCGAAGTCTTCTGACCTTCCAGGCGGTATGGGTTGAGCGAATTGACCAGCACAATCGGGTGCTGGTTGCTGATTTTCATCACCAGGGTCAGGGCATCATCAAAGGAACCGCGAATCTGCACTACCTGCGCCCCGTAGGCGATAGCCCCAGCCAGTTTTCCGGCGGCTACTTTGCCTTCAGGAATGATCACCACGGCTTTCATCCCGGCGCGGTTGGCGTAGGCTGCTGCAGAGGCCGAGGTATTGCCGGTGGATGCACAGATCACGGCTTTTGCACCGCGTCCGTAGGCTTCACTGATCGCCACGGTCATACCGCGGTCTTTAAAAGAGCCGGTAGGATTCAGGCCCTCATATTTCACATAGAGTTCAAAACCACCGCCCAACTCGTCCGCGAGACGCGGCATGGGGATCAGGGGCGTGTCACCTTCCAGCAAGGATACTGTTTTAGTATGGTCGGGAATCTGAAGATAGGATCGATAACGTTCAAGTACGCCTGCGTAGGCCATGGAGGAGCTCCTTAAGAAAAAAATCAGACTGATGTTACAGTCTGATCTGATTATACCAACGCTTTGGAAACTTGCGCAGAAAATATCCTTAGTGGCCTGCCCTAAAATCACAGTCGGATTTTAATTGTGTAACTTAACATTGCCACACAGTCTTCTTGTGTCATTGAGAGTAAATCTACAGGGCTAACGTACTTCATTCGAATAGAAACTAGTTAAATATAATAGAAGACCTTCAGCCCTCTTATATCTTAAGAGTCATGTCATTGCGAGTAAATCCACAGCGCTATCACACTTCATTCTAAAGGAAACTGGGTCATACTTTCAGTGCTTACGAATGTGTTATTGCGAAGGAGCGCTTTTCAGCGACTGCGGCAATCTCAAAGCATGCCGGATTTTCCTCCAACTTGGTATAGGTGTCTGTTTGTTTCTTAGGAGCCCCATACGGCGTTTTCCTAAGTTCATCTTAACGGGGCGTGGCAATCTCAACGATTGAGGGAATTTCATTATAAACACCAAAGATAAATATAATGGAAGCAGTCAATTAGTCTGTCAAATATCCGGCAGGCGTTGAGATTGCCTACCCTGAAGGGTACAGGCCGTCGGACTATCGTCCTCCTCGCAGTAACTGTGATAAAA
>DHVR01000044.1 GCA_002412765.1 Leptolinea sp. UBA5203
CCTGTTACCCATGTTGCTGTATACAGCATACCATGCTACTCCACCTTGGGCTTATGAAAAGGCAGCAAATAATTTTCTTAAGGACAATGGAATTCCATACAAAGCTGTCTGGGTGCAAGCCACGGAAGAGGATTTGGTTCGCTGGATTGAGGAAACGGGTAATCCAGTTTCGATACTCATCAAGACAACAAATGGTGGTTACCATTGGATTGATTTTCTCGGTGGTGATAATGCAACTCAAGAATATGTATTTTTGGATCCAACTCCATATGGGAATAACTACATTGATAGTAGCGATCCGGATTATCCTACATATTTGCGAAATACGATGAATGGATATAATAGTCAAATCAATATTCCAATCAATGAAAATGTAGAAATTAATTTACAAAATGAATGTATTGTATTTGTTGATGAGCAGACATATAACGCTCTACCTACAACAACGAATACACCTACGGTAACCAATACACCCACTAAAACACAAACACCATCACCATCTAATACAGCTACAGAGACCCCCACACAAACACTCACTCCGACACCGAGCCAAACATCAACTACAACATCAAGTCAAACTATTACATCAAATAGTACTAGCTCTACGACACAAAACAATACTCCATAAATAGTTAAGAATTATCATACGAGGTACTATGAAAAATAAACTGGTAATAATAATTCTAAGTAATCTGATCGGCATCTTTAATGCAGTGATATGCGGAATTTCGATACCTTTGATTCGTATGGGAGATTTTAATTTCCCGATGATTGCTCAAAATGATGTGCCGGCTTTAAAGGTCATGATGGTTATCGGTTTTTTAATAATTTATTTAATTGAAAGCATAGTTGTAGTTAATCTTATTAGGTTTATATTGAATAAGGTAAAAACAAAAAACCGTGCTTATGGAGTTGTACTAATATGCACTGTGATATCAGGCTATATTATGGCTTTCATTTTCTCAAGCGGACATTTATCAGAGATAAATACAAAGATCTCTTGGGCATTACCTGAGGAGGTTTGGATTACGACACTGGTTTACATGATAGGTTTTTATTTCCTGATCATACGGAAAATGGAAGAGGAAACTAATTTACCATCAACTGTAGAAAAAGAAAATGTGTCAATAACATAATTTTGATGAAACTTATTATTGAGGGTGGTTTTCCTTAAATGGGGGAATGGGATGATGAATTTAATCGTGGATATCGCTCCGCCCTCCGTGAGCATCACTCAATCATGGTGGATTTGGGAGACAGCCGAAGCGGCAGTATATGAACAAATCATCCCGCTGGGGAGCATCAGTATCACCGTGGAATGCGGCGAACAGCTCGGCAGGCATTTTTGACCATACTTTCTCAGCGGGGAATTGACAGTTAATCCAAAATCCAGTACACTTTCCTTATCTACACGAAATCCTTTCGGAGGGAAATGACAATGGCTGCACCTGCCCATCTGACATCTGAGACTACCCTGCTGCCCAGCATTAAGGGTTGGGAACTATATCTGCAAGATCAAGCTAAATCGATCTATACGATTAAAGCGTTTATTGGGGACTTGAATTTAGCCGCTTCTTATCTGCCCGCGGATGTCACTTTGGGGAAAATCACCACCACCGATTTGAATCACTTCCTGAACTGGCTCCAAAATGGCAGAGGGATTCCTTGCAGCCCTAAATCCTATGCCCGCCGCATCACTTCGCTGAAATCCTTCTTTCGCTGGTTGTTTAACAACGCCGTGATCACCACGGATCCGGCCGAGAAAATCGTGCAAAAATCGGTCATCAGTCCCTTGCCGGTGATTCTCACTGAAGAAGAAATTGCCAAAGTCATGTTGGTGGCCAAAGAATTACGTACAGCCAAAAAACCAGACGCCCGTCCTTTCACCTTGCTGTTTTTGCTTCTTTCCACCGGTATCAAAAAAGGGGAATGTCTGGGCATCAGCTTGAACCACCTCGAACTGGATGATCCCGACGGCCCTTATGTTTACATTCGTTACAGTGGATCACAGAACCGATATAAAGAACGCAAAATTGATCTCTCCGGCGAGTGGGTGGAAGCTTATCAGGAATACCTTAAACAATATCAACCCACGGATCAGCTCTTCCCCTGGTCACCGCGCCGATTGGAATACATCCTCGAAGAAATCGGCAACCTGGCTGGCCTGGAGAAACATCTCTCCTTTGATATGTGCCGCTGGACAGCCGTGGTCAGTGACTGGCAGGACAGTGTCGACCAGGATTTGATCCGTCAAAAATTGGGCATCTCAAAAATTCAATGGCGTGAAATCAGCCAGAAACTAAGCAAGCTGAATCAACTCCACCCTCGCACGCTGGCTTGACAAAGTCCCCCTCCATACTGCAAGTCATTTTTTGAAAAACTTCAAGATCAACACCTGCCTGGTTGCAGGTGTTTTTTTTACAGTTTCCGCGATCCGGTAGCCGGGCACCCAGATAATCTCCCGTTCATTCCAAACCATGGGGTAGACCGGCCGTACCCAGCGGGAAATTTTTTGATTGATCAGAATATCAGATATTTTTTGGCTGTGCCCGCACAGCCCAACAGCAGCCATTCGGTCGCCTGGCTGCATGGCACGAATCCAGACCTGCGAGCCGCATGCCTCCGCATCCACAATTGCGGAAAAACTATCGGGTCCGGTTTGAACTTCTTGCTGCCCATCGTCCAGCTTAAATCGCTGCACTTCAAACCACCAATTAGTATTCAAAGAAATACATTCACCCACGGATATGGGATACGGGATTGGCTTTTCCAACAACGGGAGCGTATCGCAAATATAGGTCTGACCCATTTCCATCAACACACAGCGGTCCTGATCCAGAAAAAGGACCAGGCCTTTTAAGATATCCATTTGCCCGGAAAAGTTTTGGCTTTCAATAAAATCAATGCTGCGCTCGATGGCATCAAAACCGATATCCCGCAGGGTGGGCTGTAAAGAAGCAATCGCCTTGCGTAGGAGCATACGCTGAATGCTGCGCGGCTGGGCCAGAAATTCTGCTGAAAGGAAAGTCACCTGCCCATGGGCAAAAGTCAGGTCAATCTGCTCCGCTTGGATTTCTGTGATGCCTTCAAGAACCTCAAAATCATCCTTCAAAATAGTGGAGAGCCTAAGCAAACCCGTCTTGAAATCCGGGTTGAAGCTCAAGAGTTCGGGGATCAACGTAAGCCGGATTCGATTTCGATAAAAAGAAATGTCCTGATTGCTCTCATCCTGGATGGCTGCAATTTGATGTTCCCGGCAATATGCTTCAATATCCTCCTTCCACCAACTCAAGAGCGGGCGGATTAATGGAATACTATCATGCCAGGCGTGATGCTCCATGCGGTACGGCATGCCTCGTAAACCAGACATGCCGGATCCGCGCAGCAGATGCATCAACACGGTTTCCACCTGATCATCCGCATGATGCGCAACGGCAACCGTCTCAGCACCAATTCGGGTAGCAATTTCAAATAAACACTTGTAGCGTAAATCCCTGGCGGCTTCCTCGATGGATAATTTTTTTTCTTCTGCGTAACCTTTTACATCCACGGTTTCGCTCAGGTAAGGGATCTTCCAGGATTTACAAAGAGCCAGAACATGCTGGCCATCCTGAAAAGAGGTCGGCCGTAAAGCATGGTCCACGTAAACAGCGGTAAGGTTGAATCTCAATTGATTTAATAAATGAAGCAAAGCAAGGCTATCCGTTCCACCAGAAACCCCCACAAGGATGGAAGTTCCATCCTGAAGGTTACAAGTTTGACGAATATGAAATTTAATGGCGTTTTGATTCATTAATTTCCCTGTTTTTTAGTAAAATTACTTGTGAAATTGATTATAAATCAAAAGGGAATTTCCTCAAAAAAAGAGGCCTGTGTGATTTACCTAAAAACAAATTTAAATTCTCGTAAAGAAAAAATCCTTCCCTTGCAACAATGTGGTTATTTATGCTAGACTGAAGCAAAGTTCACATTAATTGGTGTAAACATGTCCGAAAAAATCCTTATCGTTGATGACGATCTTGAAACATTGCGCCTAGTTGGATTAATGCTCCAACGCCAGGGATATGACATCGTGGCGGCAAATAACGGTTCCCAGGCATTAAACCAGGTCAGCAAAGAAAAACCGGATCTGATTATTCTTGATGTGATGATGCCGGATATTGATGGATATCAGGTAACCCGGCAGTTGCGCAGCAATCCTGTTACTCAATATATTCCAATCTTAATGTTTACTGCAAAAAACCAGGTGGACGATAAAGTAGCCGGGTATGAAGCGGGCGTGGATGACTTTGTCTCCAAACCCATCCATCCGGCTGAGTTAGGCGCCCATGTTAAGGCATTGATTGCCAGAAACAAATCCCGCGCGACCCCCACAGCAAAAGGATACGTTCTGGGGGTTATCAGTCCAAGGGGCGGGCTGGGAGTCTCCACGGTTGTGCTGAATCTATGCATCAGCCTTTATGATCGATACAAAATAGAATCCGTTGCCATGGAAGTTAATTCCGGTAAAGGCACCTGGGCCTATGAACTGGGCCAGGAAAAACAAGCTGGCTTACAGAACCTGCTTGCCATGCCGGCTGGGGAAATCAAACCCAACAGCATTGAAAAACAACTCTATTACACCTCTTATGGAGTTCGATTACTTATGGCATCCAGCCAACCTGCTGATTTGAAATACATGAAGGCAGAACAACAAATGGAAGCCATTCTCCAAAATTTGCCTTCATTGGCAAAATTCAGCGTTCTGGATCTTGGTTCAGGATATTTACCAAACTTATTAAAAGTTCTCACGTATTGTAATGAACTCCTCATCATCACAGAACCGTACCCGGCCAGCGTGGGTCAGGTGGTTCAACTGCTGAAAGAATATGGTCAGCTTGGGTTTGGGAAGTCAAAACCCATTAACATCTTATCGGTCAATCGCGTGCGAGCAGATATGCAGATTTCTGTAGCACAAATGCAGGAAACCTTCGGACAGAGTGTTATGGATGTAATTCCCCCAGCTCCCGAAATCGCCTACCAGGCGGCTGTGCGCAATATTCCAATCATAAAAATACAACCCGATAGTCTGATCGCACATCAAATTAGTCGGGTTGCAGATGTCATCGTCAAGCATATTGCAGTATGAGCAAAATTCTCGACAGCTCGAGCCTGACCCACTGCGCCGGATTAATGCGGTCATCCAAACGGACTGTCGTGCTAAGCGGCGCAGGGATTTCAACGGCATCCGGTATCCCTGATTTTCGTTCAGAAAAATCCGGCCTCTGGCTGAAAACCGATCCTTATCAAGTCGCTTCATTCTCAACATTTTCCCATCAGCCGGATACTTTTTTTAATTGGCTCTTCCCACTAGCAAATAAAATTCATCACTCCCAGCCAAATCCAGCTCACCTTGCCCTTGCAGAGCTGCAAACCATTGGTCAGGTGTCTACAATCATTACCCAAAATATTGATGGGCTGCATACCCTGGCCGGGAATCAGAATGTCCTTGAATTGCACGGGAATCTTCGGCAGTGGGTTTGTCCTCAAGGTCATCAAATAAAAGGACAAAACGAGTTGTATGAAAAATATTGTCATTCAGGGATTCCCCCTGTCTGCCCAGGCTGTAACCAGATTCTAAAACCTGGAATTGTTTTATTTGAAGAAGCGCTGCCGGTTCAGGTTTGGGAAAATGCGGTGGCTGCAGTGGAAGAAGCCGACTTAATGATTGTGGTGGGTTCCTCCCTGACCGTTGGGCCAGCCAATGAATTACCAGCTATTGCAGTCAAAAACAAAACCGGCTTAATTATTTTGAACAATACACCCACAGCCATGGATACCTTTGCTGAGGTTGTAATCCGTGAAAACGTGGAACAAATCCTTCCGGCTTTAAGTCAATTATTGGGTGATTAATGGAAGTAACCAATGAGCTTACGGTAGAAAAATATAAGTCTATCTTTCAGATATCCAATGATCTTGCTTCCACCTTGGATATTGACAGCATTTTGGAATTAATTACCCTTCATGCAATGGAATTAGTAAATGCAGAGGTTGCCTCTATCTTGCTCTATGATCACAACAAAGAGCAGCTTTACTTCCGTTCAGCCACGAATATGAAATATCATACCGGACTGTCTCAAATTCTGGTTCAAAAGGAAAGTTTGGCAGGATGGGTGGCCGAGCACCGTGAGCCGTTAATCATTGATGATGCTCATGAAGATGGACGATTTTCAGATCATGTGGAAAAGAAACTGAAATATCAAACCCGGAATCTGTGCATTGTTCCCATGCTTGTAAAGACCAAACTTGTTGGTGTTTTGGAAGTGCTGAATAAGAGGAACACAAATTTTACTCCAGTCGATCAGGATATCCTTTCCACCCTGGGGACCCAGGCAGCCATTGCAATTGAAAATGCCCGCCTTTTCCATCAATCCGATACAATTGCGGATCTTGTTCACGAACTTCGTACCCCATTGAATGCAATTAACACAATATCCTATCTTTTGCTCCGCTCAGAATTGACCAGCGATCAAAGGAACACCTTCGTCTCGACCATCCAATCTGAAACGAATCGCTTGAGTGAATTAGTTTCTAATTTTTTGGATTTTTCGCGCTTGGAATCAGGACGCGAGCAATTTATCATGGAATCCTTTGATCTTCATGCATTATGTAAAGAATGTATGGATATAGTCTCCATTAAGGCCATGGATAAGCATATCGGCATAAATATTCACAATAGCAGTCCAAGTACAATCATGGCATTTGCGGATCGAAATAAAATTAAGCAAGTCCTGCTTAATTTATTAAGCAATGGTATAAAATACAATAAAGAATTTGGCACGGTTGACGTTGTATTACAAGAACAAGCAGAGCTGATATCCATCACAGTGACAGACACGGGATTGGGTATCGCTGAAAATGAGCTGCCAGAATTATTCCATAAATACTATCGGGCTACAGATATCCATCAATCGATTCAAGGTACTGGATTGGGACTGGTCATTTGCAAAAAAATCCTTGATCATCTTAACGGATCCATTGAAATTGAGAGTCAAGTGAATCAAGGTACATCGATAAAAATCTCAATACCTAAAAAGGCGAATATACTATGATGCTGCGAAATTTTTTCCGTAATGGAATCCTCTTTTCTCTACTCCTTCTGACCATCAGTGGCTTCCTGTTAACCGGCTGTAAAGAGAAGGAAACCACCTACCGCTATGCAGAAGTTTATCTGGATTGTGAAAATTATAGTAATGCCAATAATGACCCGGGAAATTGTCAGGTTATCACCGGCACCACCAGCGGATTACGGGTACAGGAAGGTATGATTGTCTCAAAGGATTATGTCGACCAAATCATGGATGAACTTGGGTGGAGCAAGGTCAGTCGAACGCAGAAATTTACGGATGTAAACGGCGCTTCTTATCGAATGGAAGTTCTTAAATTTAAACGACAAGTTGTAAAATAAAGGGAATCAAATGGCCAAACCTGCTGATGACTATCGAATTGAGAATCCATCGACCTTTTACCTCAATGATATTGACCCGGATGCCAATGAATTTGAGAAAAATGAAAAAGACAGCGTTAAAGACTTAATGAAATCCCTGAATGAGGAACTAGAAATTCTGCAGGAAAAATTCTATGCACAAGGGAAACATAAGCTGCTGATCATTTTACAAGGTATGGATGCCAGTGGAAAAGATGGCACAGTCCGACACGTCTTTGAAGGGGTCAATCCACAGGGCGTCTCTGTAATCAGCTTTAAGAAACCCTCTGATGATGAGCTTGCCCACGATTATCTCTGGCGCATCCACAAAAATGTTCCAAAAACCGGGCAAATAGTCATCTTCAACCGCAGCCAATATGAAGATGTGCTCATTGCCAGAGTAAAACATCTGGTTCCAGACACCGTATGGCAAAAACGATTTGACCATATCAATACGTTCGAAAAAATGCTCAACGATGAGGGTGTAACGGTTCTAAAATTCTTCCTGCATATCTCGAAAGAAGAACAAAAAGTCCGCCTTCTGGAACGTTTGAATGACCAGGAAAAACATTGGAAATTCAATCCAGCAGATATCAAAGAAAGGGAACGCTGGGCAGAATATCAACTGGCCTATCAGGATGTGATACAAAAAACCAGCACCCCCTGGGCTTCCTGGATCGTTGTACCTGCCAATCGAAAATGGGTACGGAATTACATAGTGGCATATCATATTGTCAATTCACTCAGAAATATGCAAATTGTTTTACCCAAAATCGATTTTGGTCCGGAAATATTCAACTTCGAGTAGGCGCTGAGAAATCATCGCTTGGAAAATAATTCAACACAGATGCACAAGCCAGGGGACCTATGCTCGCAAAAGTATCTGCCTGTGGAATATGGGGATTGGATGGCGTAATTGTCGATGTTGAGGTGGATACCACACCAGGATTGCCAAATATGACCATCGTAGGATTGCCGGATACCGCCGTTCAGGAAAGTCGTGAACGGGTTCATTCCGCCATTAAGAACTCCGACCTGGAATACCCACGTAAAAGAATCACAGTCAATTTAGCGCCTGCATCCCTTCGTAAAGAAGGACCAGCCTATGATTTACCCATCGCAGTGGGAATTCTGGCGGCCACCGGCCAGATTCCGCTTCAGTCTCTGGAAAGCAGTATCTTCGCTGGGGAGCTCTCCCTGGATGGTTCTGTGCGTCACATCCGTGGAATTCTACCGGTCACTGTTGCCGCAAAATCCCATGGATTTAAGCGCATCTTTGTTCCTGCCGAAGATGCCAGAGAGGCAGCCCTGATCCCTGGAATTGAGGTTATGCCCATCCAGGATCTGGCTGAGCTTGATTTGTTTCTAAGCCGGCGAAAAGAGATTTTGCCCTGCCCCACACCCCACTTTGAAAATCAGCAGATTATCACCGCCACCAATTTTCGAGATATTAAAGGTCAGGAACAGGTGAAACGCGCCTTGGAAATTGCTGCCGCAGGCGGACACAACGTCCTGATGATCGGCTCTCCCGGCAGCGGAAAAACCCTGCTAGCCAGGGCGCTGCCCTCTGTCCTGCCCAGCTTATCCATCGAAGAAGCCCTGGATGTCACCCGCATTTATTCCGTAGCCGATATGCTGCCTGCCGGCACCCCTTTGATTCAGGAGCGGCCTTTTCGTGCGCCGCATCACACCATCTCACATGCCGGTTTGGTCGGTGGAGGAAATTGGCCGCATCCAGGAGAAATCTCCCTGGCCCACCTGGGTATTCTGTTTTTGGATGAATTTCCGGAATTCGGTTCCCGCGTGCTGGAAGTATTACGCCAACCCATGGAAGACAAAGCGGTTACCATCAGCAGGGCTCAGGGTTCGCTGACCTTTCCAGCCAGTTTCCAGCTGATCGCTGCTATGAACCCGTGTCCCTGCGGCTATTATGGCGATGCAGTAAAATCCTGCAGCTGCTCTTCTTCCATGATTGCCAAATATCAGCAGCGCATCTCTGGCCCCTTGCTGGACCGTATGGATATCTGTGTCCAGGTACCGCGGGTGGAATATGAGAAACTAAGTGATACCCGTTTAGGTGAAGATTCAACCCTGGTGCAAGCCCGCGTTCAAGCAGCCAGAGATATCCAGCGCAGCCGGTTTTTATCCCTTGAGGAAGCTTCCCGTCTGGACATCCATAACAATGCCGATATGGGCATAGGGGAGATTCGTAAATTCTGTGCTTTGTCCGCTGAATGTAAAAGCCTGCTGCAATCCGCAGTCAATCGCTTGCAGCTTTCTGCCAGGGGGTATCATCGCATTCTGAAAATCTCACGCACCATAGCGGATTTAGCCGGCGAAGAACAAATCACTCCCATGTTCATCGCCGAGGCGCTGCAATACCGGTCAAAGTTATCTGTGATGATGTGAAGGCTAATTAATCCGATTTTGACGCCAACACTTGATACGCTTCGCGAATCTCGCGAATAATCTCCGACTGGCGCATGGAGATAAAGCTGGCCAGCACTTTTCTGGAAGGGTCTTTCATGGCTACTTTCACCCCCACCCGGTAGCGTCCATTCCAATTATCAGAATGGATATTAACAATCGTACCCATCAGCTCAACTTCCGGATCCAACTTTTCGCGTTTATCTTCAGCCGGTTCAGTCTCGGAAGATGACCGGTCAAAAGTGGGAGACCAAATGTTGTTATATCGCGGGCTGACTTTAATTTCCGGCATTTGCAATTTCGCGGTTTGTCTTGTAGGCAGAGGAAACTTCAAGAAGATATTGATCCGTACCCCGGGTTTATAGACGACAGGCGAAAAATCCTCACTGCGGATAAAAATCGCCAATCCATTCTGTGATATGTCCGCCAGCGTGCCCTGATTGATCGTACGAATCTCACTGGTTTTGACCAGACTGCGAATGGGATCAGATGGAACGACTCGCACCTGAGTCCTTTTCCCAATTTGATCATCGGCAGCTTCAAAATGAGTCAAAACTGCATTGACATTTTTAAAATCCAGTGACTCGACAGTCGCTCGATAGACCGTATTCAATAGCTCAGTTTGAACGAAAGTTTGTTTATCATGATACATACTGACAACCTGGCTTTTTTCCGTATGTACAGTAATGGAGTCCGGGTCCACGGCCAAAATTGTCCCTGTGGTCGAAATGGGAATCCCCTTATAAACATTCATCAAGCGGATGGACCCTTTATCTTGAAATATCTGCCGGAAAATGCCAATTTGTGTCATATCACCCTCAACGACTAAAAGAATAAGTCCCAATAATAAACATTAGTATGAATACATTCATTATGGCACATTCCAAACCCCTCCGTCAATACGCCCAAAATAAAGTTTCTATAAATTTCACATCCAGGATCGGTTTTTCAGGTTTTCTTTTATGATATACTTTCAAAAAGACAAACCAACTTAGCTGAGGGTAATCCGTGGATTTAGAACAAAAGCAACTCCAGGAGATTGTGGAAATTGGTTTCAAAGAGCTCGAATATGATGGGCCAACCACAATTCTCGAAAATGCAATACCTGCAATTTTGAACCAGAAAGACGTTCTGGTAGTTGGAGAGGAAAACGAGGAAAGGACATTGTCCTATCTCCTTCCCCTCCTATCCAATATAGTTTCAGGTCCACATGGACATCTCAGAGTTTTAATTCTCTCCGCAACCCAACAATCTGCGATAACAACCTTTGAGTTATTACGAAAAGTTGGTGAAAAATCTCGTATGCGCAGCGTGCTCTTGGGTACCCGGGAAGAAATCTCGGAACAAGTTCAGGCGCTTCGCCACGGCGCGGAAATTGTAGTCGCCTGCCCCACCCGGCTATTGGAAATCCTGGGACGGGGTGCTATCTCCCTGACTCATGTTGAAACACTGGTTTTAGATGAAGCAGATCAATTGATTTTGCAGGGGCTGCATGTACAAGTGAAACAAATCATGCGAAGATTACCGGTACAACGCCAGAATCTTCTCTTCTCAAATTCCTTATCCGGAAAATTACAGAATTTTGCCAAGGAAGTCACTAATCAAGCAGTCGTCATCAACCCTGGCAATATAAAAAGTACCGTCAGCACTTCCCATATTCTGTACCCAACCAGCCCAGCGACAAAAGATCAGCATCTGGCTGAAATTATTCACCAACGCCCGGATCAGAATTTCTTGATCATCACATTCAGTATCCAACGGGCATCACAAATTATTTCCAGTTTAAAAGAAAACCGGCTTAAGGGTACTTTCTTTGATCCGATCCGGAAGAAATCAGGATCTTCTGAGTTCGAATCTGACTTAAAGGAAAAAATCTATATCACTTGTGAACCCATTGTGCAAGCAAATTATAGGGAGCATTTTGATATCGTCATTTTCTATGATGTACCCAAAAGTCCACAGCAATATATCCGCCATACCCGGTCGCATGCTGAAGTCAGGCAGTCCATTCAGTTTATTTCCCTGGTGACGAATGAAGAAACTGCCTCAATACGAAAAATTGAACACATTCTGGGAAAGAAATTTGAAAAAGCAAATCCGGGAGCCCAACAGAAAAAAGCGCTCAATCAGGGTTCCGGAAGAAACTCGAATTTCCGCGGAAAACCCAATCATCCACGGGGACAAAACCGCAATCCGAACAACCCAGCACCTGAATCATCGGCTGAAACCTCGCAAAATGCAGCCAAGCATCAGAACATCAATCGACAATACAAAAAGACAATCGTAGCCGTCCAAAAAGGTCCACTAAACAAGAATGAAGGACGGAAAAAGTAAAGCAAAATAGAGACAAAAAAAACTGGTGGCTTAATTAGCCGCCAGTTTTGCCATATTATGGGCCATACAGAGCAAACCCCACTCAGTTCTTACCTTATCTTTCCCCTTCAATAAGAATCTTCGGAATC
>DHVR01000017.1 GCA_002412765.1 Leptolinea sp. UBA5203
TCTTTCTTTTGGGACAGCCTCTTTTCTTAGGTTGTACGAAGATTAATCTACATAATCGCCGTCGTCGTCATCCTCATCATCATCGTAATCATCTTCATCATCGACATCCAGTTCCATATCAAAACCAGTATGGTCGGGTTCTTTCCGAATCCATAATTGTAAAACCTGACCTTCTTCACCATCAATGGATCGGGCAGCAAAAATGGGTACTTTTTCTTCCAAACCTTCGTCATTGCGGAAATGCAGATAAATCGGCGATCGATTTCGCCAGGCGCGGTGGCAGCGTTCAACAAGAGCTTGCCCATTAAAAGTGCGCAAGCGAGTCATCATCATATCGTACAAGAATGGGCTTTCGTTCAGACCCATTGCCCAGCCATCCATAACTACTTCAAAAGTAGGGGGCGGACCTTCGATGATCGTAATTTTATCGTCCATGTTTACCTCTTCAACCAGCGAATCATACCATATTATCGTTTACTTGTGATCTGGCTGGAGATTTTCATAGGAATTTCTAATAATGCCAACCGTAATATATATTTCGTTAGTAAATTTCTGATATTAAACCGATTTTTTGTTTATTTTTCTCTTATAGTACAAGACTACTATTAGTCTATCAAAAGAACTATAAATACACCATTAAAAATGATTAATTCTTTGTGAACAAACATTGCGTTCATGAAAGGAAACCATTGGAGGAATACATGACATACTATATCACCAACCCGATGCCGAGACTTTCCCGGCGAATGATGCAGCAGCTCTTTGAAGATACCGTGGAACAGGAGCGATCCGTTTATTTTCCTGCGGATGTAAAAACCGAGGAAAACGCTTTTGAAATCAGTGCGATTTTGCCAGGTGTAAGCCATGAAGATATCAATATCACCATCGCCGATGGCGTGGTCACTATTGAAGGCAATTTTCCCAATCATCGCGACGAGAATGCCTCTTATCTTTTGGCAGAACGACCTTTTGGTGCGTTCAAAAGAACCTTGAATCTCAATATTGCGCTGGATGCTGAGAATGCCCAGGCTGATTTGAAGGATGGAATCCTGACCTTGCGGATTCCCAAAGCCAAGGAAGCCTTACCCAGATCCATAAAAGTTCAAGCCAAATAGGCATCGAATCCAGTCAAGAGAGTCGGAATGAAAATTCCGGCTCTCTTTCGTTAACCTCTGCACCCATAAAAAGAGGTAAAATACAGGAAGGAGACACGATGGAAGATTGGAAAATGAGGCTAAAAGACCTGCCTGTGACAGAAGTTCGAGCTTTTGATGAAGTCGGCTCGACGAATGAAATTGCCGCACAGTGGGTGCAGCAGGGCGCTGAAGACAGGTCGTTGGTGATTGCTAACCGCCAAACCAGCGGGCGCGGACGCATGGGCCGTGTCTGGCAGACGGCTGCGGATGCCTCCCTTGCTTTTAGCTATATTCTTAAACCCACTCCTCGTGAAATTCCATCCTGTTCTTTTTTTTCACCTCTGGGGGCTCTGGCGGTTTGCGAGGCGATTCTTCCCTACGGCGGAAAAGCCGAGATCAAGTGGCCGAATGATGTACTCCTGAATCGAAAAAAAGTTTGTGGCATCCTCTCGGAAGTTGTCTGGCAGGAGGATACTATTGCTGCTATTGTGCTTGGGATTGGTGTGAATATTGCATCAGAATCCATACCTGAAGCACAACCCGGGATGTTTCCAGCCGGCAGTATTGCAACAGAGACAGGCAAGGAGATAGATAGAATCCAATTTCTTAATGCGCTGCTTACTGCCTTGAATGCCTGGCGATTATCGATTAATTCATCTACTTTTTTCGATGAGTGGAATCGGCACCTGGCGTTTAAGGGCGAGAAAGTACAGCTTAAACCGGTGCAAGGGGAACCATTAAGCGGTACACTGGTAGGTATCAATTCATTTGGCGCCCTGCTGCTACAGAATTCAGCAGGTATAGTACAATCCTTTCTGGCTGGGGATGTTCATCTTCGGCCTGCAGAAGAACCTATTGATTAAGAGGGAATACCTATGATAGATAATTTACGTACTCCAGATTCCAACCCTGACCGCCCCAGTGCCCCCTTACCCAAGGCGGAAGAAATTTATAATTCGTCTGATGAGCAGGAAGAGAATGGTAATAACTTTCTGGGGATGACAGCTCCTCAGCGTTTTGTGATTGTTATGCTTTTGTTTTTTCTGGTGTGTGTCTTGGGTAGTTTTGCTTTAATCCTGACAGAAAAAGTGGTGCTGCCTCTATTCTAGCAGCACCACTTTATTTTTTTATTCTTCGTCATCCTCTTCGTCAGAATAGGTGTCCTCATCTTCAAAATCCTCATCCTCTTCCATGATTTCATCTTCGATGAGTTCTTCTTCAATGAGCTCGTCCACCAGTTCGCCCAGTACAGGCTCTTCGGCAACTTCTTCGATGATATTATCTTCTGCTCTCATGCGAGCCAGGGAGGCGACCTGGTCGCCATTGTGAATATCCATCAGGCGAACACCGCGAGTTGCCCGGCCTGAGATGGTAATGCCGTTGACTTTGAGCCGCAGGACAATTCCATTATTGGACATCAACGTAATTTCTTCTTCATCCAGCACCACACAGGCGGCTGCGATTTTGCCGATTTTATCCATGGCCTTAACGTCGGTAGTGAACATACCCTTGGTTCCGCGGCCTTTGGCGATGTAAGCATCCAGCGGTGTGCGTTTTCCATAGCCCCGTTCACTAACCACCAGCAGATATCCACCTTCCTCAACTACTTCCACTGCCTGAATACAATCCGTACTGCTGAGTTTCATGGCGTGCACACCGCGGGCCTGCCTGCCCATCGGGCGAACCAGCTTTTCGGCCATTCGTAATGCCTTGCCTTCCTGAGTCACCAGGATGGCATCATTGCTGCCATTGGTTACACGTACCCAGCCCAATGTGTCATCCCCTTCGAGAGTAATGGCAATTAAGCCGGAAGGGCGCACACTGTCAAATTGTGAGAGTTCGATGCGTTTGATGTAACCTTTTGCCGTGGTCATGATACAGAAACCGGTGGAGCTGAAATCCTTCACGGCCACCATGGCGGTGATGACTTCGTCCGGGCCGACAGAGATGACATTGACAATCGGCACACCGCGGTCCGTTCTTCCTGCCATCGGAATCTGGTAGACCTTCTCGGAATAGACCTTGCCTTTATTGGTGAAGAAGAGCAGGGTTTGCAGGGTGCGTGCTTGAATCATGTTCAGTACTTCATCTTCGTCGCGCATGCCCTGACCGGAAACACCCCGTCTGCCGCGACCGGTGGTGCGGTAGGCTGTGGGAGATACGCGTTTGATGTAGCCGCGGGCTGTAATGCTGACCAAGGTAGGTTCGTCCTGGACCAGGTCTTCTTCGTTGAATTCTTCACGGGCGTCTGCGGCAATTACGGTACGGCGTTTGTCTCCGTATTTCTCGGTGAGCTCCAGCAGCGTATCCTTGATCATGCCAAGAATTTTCTTGGGATGGGCTAGGAGATCTTCCAGAAATGCGATACGGTCCATGATTTGTTTATGTTCATCTTCCACTTTCTGGCGTTCCAGAGCGGAAAGGCGGCGCAATTGCATGTCCAGAATAGCTTGAGATTGAAGGTCACTCAGTTTGAAGCGGGTCATCAAACGTTCTTTGGCTGTCTCGGTATCCGGGGATTGACGAATGGTGGCGATGACATCGTCCAGGTTGGCAAGGGCGATGAGCAGACCATCAAGGATGTGAGCCCGTTGGCGTGCTTTTTCCAATTCGAAAGCGGATCGTCGGGTGATGACTTCAGTGCGGTGATCGATGAAGATTTTCAAGCAGCGTTTGAGTGTCAGGACCTTGGGCTCGCCGTTGACCAGAGCCAACAAGTTAACCCCAAAGGTGGATTGCAGGGAGGTGTACTTAAGTAATTTATTCAAAACCCGTTTGGGTTGGGCATTTTTCTTGAGCTCGATATAGATGCTCATGCCGGTTCGGTCGGATTCGTCGCGCAGATCGGAGATCATATCGATCTTGCCGGAGCGCACCAATTCGGCAATCCGTTCAATCAGGGTGGATTTGTTCACCTGATAGGGGATTTCGGTGATCATGATGGCAAAGCGGCCATTCTTGATTTCAACGATGTTGGATTTGGCGCGCATGACAATGCGTCCGCGGCCGGTGCTGTACGCCTGACGGATGCCTTCCTGCCCGACGATGGAACCGCCGGTTGGGAAATCCGGTCCTTTAACAAACTGCATCAGGTCTTCCACAGTGATGGAATCATATTCATCGTAATGATCAATCACATAGGCGACGGCCTGATTAATCTCATTCAGGTTATGCGGTGGGATATTGGTCGCCATACCCACGGCAATACCAGTAGCGCCATTTAAGAGCAAGTTTGGTAATTGTGAGGGCAGGACGACCGGCTCCTGCAGGGAACCGTCAAAGTTATCGACGAAATCGACGGTGTCTTTGTCAATATCGGTCAGCATTTCTTCCGCAATGCGGGCGATGCGGGCTTCCGTGTAACGCATGGCTGCCGGGGAATCCCCATCCACCGAACCAAAGTTACCCTGACCCTGAACCAGCATATAACGCATGGAAAAATCCTGGGCCATACGGGCCATGGCTTCGTAGACTGCTGAATCTCCATGAGGGTGATACTTACCAAGCACTTCACCCACAATACGTGCAGATTTTTTGTATGCTCCAGTGGAGCGAATCCCCATGTCATGCATAGCAAACAGGATGCGACGATGCACCGGTTTTAGCCCATCCCGGGCATCGGGCAGCGCACGGGAAACGATGACGCTCATGGCGTAATCGAGGTACGAGGTGCGCATCTCCTGATCAATATCTGTGGTATGAACGGTGCCTATATCCATGCAATCTGCTTCCTTTACGCCTTAATATCAGGCTTAATTATACCTCATCCGGCCTGGATTCGTTGGGTCTTGATCCGGGGCAGTTGCTTCGGCTCTCTCTTCTCTATTTTTACAGGCAGCGGTATAATCCATTCTTGATTCGTTCCTTCGTCACTGCGCTTTTATGATTAACCCTGTATGGGGGAGTCAGCCGATTCCTTAGGGAAACTCATATTCTACCCCACGGATCATTTCTTTTTTGGCGCAATGCACTACATCGGATTTTATCTGCTCATCAAATTATGGACCTTGAACCTCAAACTTGTAGGTGGAAGTCCTTAAACCAGAATATCCTTCTCATGGACTCGCTGGAAAAGGTCAAATTAAAAAGGAATGTAAAATTATGGATCATGTAGAGAACGCTCAACCCATAGAAAAACTCGTGGAGACCGGCTCATTAGGCGAAAAAATTGTTAAAATCATCGATAACATGCCGCCCGTCGAGGTAACCTTAATCCAGATCCTGCAGATCGTCGGTCCGGACAGCCTGTTATTGGTCACCATCTTCCTTTCCCTGGTGTTTCTCGTGCCAGTCTCCATTCCGGGCGTCAGCACCGTTTTCGGTTCCGGCATTCTATTAATCGGCATCACCCGTTTGTTCAGCCGCCCCTTGTGGCTTCCGGATCGGATCGGAAACCGTACTTTATCATCCGAAAAACTCAAGGCAGGCTTAACCAAAGCCTTGAAATGGTTTACCCGATTGGAAAAAATCAGCCGATCCCACCGCCTGCCCTGGATGTCCGCAGATGGCGCCGTGGGCATTCTTAACAAACTTTCCTTTATCCTTGGTGCTTTGCTGCTCATGGTGCCCTTCGGATTTGTGCCCTTCAGCAATACCCTGCCGGCCATCGCTTTAATCTTCCTGGCGATCGGTTATATGCAAAAGGATGGCGTCTGTATCCTGCTGGGGCACGTCTCTAATCTTGCCACCATCATCTACTTTATCGCTCTTACAGCCGGCGGCGGCATGACCATCTATCAGATCATAAATCTGATTCAATCCGCAGGCTAACCTCATTTTCATTATAATAAAAATCATCACTGCGCATCCGTGATGATTTTTTTTGTATAAATCCTGAAAAGATCTTGTCATTCCTTCAACCGGGCTGATTCCCCCAACTCGTTGAAGTAAAAGAAAATGTCCTGTTCTGGGGTTGCCACACCAAATTGAGTATTCATCAGCATAAAAATCTGCGCTCGGTGATCCAGGGTGTGGGTGGCCAGATGGGTCAGAATCTGCCAAACCGGGGTATGACCTTGAAATCCGCGGCTGGATGGCCCCCAGGGGATGACCCGCAGAAGCTCCTCTTCCTGCATGGCAAACACAAACGCATAAAGGTCATTCCACAATCCTTCCCAGCGAAATTCAGCCTCTTGCCAATGAGGGAAATGCTTCGGTTCAAGCGCTGGCATTTTTGCTTGACCTTGCAAGGAATACAACCAGCGCGTAGGTGCATACATCATATGCACCACCTGATCATGCACCGAGCCCTGCGAATATTCCTGTGGCCGCTGCCATTGTTCTTCGGTCAGTTGATGAATCGCCGTCCACATCAATTTCGATGCCCAACGGTTATAGGCGTATAAGAAATCAAGCTGTTCTTTCATTCTTCCCTCCTAATCAAAAAACACCACTTCTCTTTATCCTATTCTACAATACCCTGATCCAATCACATCTGAAAGAAAAATCAACCCCATTTATCTCACCTGATTCCTGATCAGGTACTCTTCAATGGATTGTTGTACTTCTTCCTCACTGAAGAAGATTTTCTCGCAGGGAGCCCCATGCCTGTCGGCCTTTCCTGAAAAACCTGCCAGAACCGCTTCAATTCCCCGCCATTTTTTGTGCAAAGACCGTGTCCGCGCCTCTATTTCAGCAATCTGTTTCCAAAAGGAAGCTGTAAAATAAATCCTTGAATCCTTCTTCCGGATGACTCCCAAGCTGTGCAGGCGGTTTAACCCAGCCTGTAATTCTGTAAAGGAAATAACGGCATGGTTGATATAATCAGAAGCTGAAATTATGCCAGCCAGTTCGGCACCGTTTTCACCTCCGCCGTACAGAATGGACATCAAAACCCACATCATGGTTTGGTCTTCCCAGGATTGGGTTGGCATGGTTCCAGTGCTGCTCATTGGGTTTTCCAAGTTATCCATTCCATTTATACCCGCAAACCAGACAATTCGGTTTGTGCATACATAGAAGCGATCCACAGGTTGGGCAGGTCCATTTCTCCAGTTCCTGCTTGAGGAGTGCATCCAAGCCGTTCTCCTGGATTGTGGATAAATTTTCAATGACACTAGTGCCATATTTAGTGCGATAGCGTTTATCCAAGTGTTTGACCCGATCACAGGGATATTGACTGCATTCATAACAATAGGTCACCGACCCGGATTGCACCTTTTCACAGTTTTTGATATGGCAGGCCAGGCAGGATTTCATCTTTAGCGCATCATCTCCGCGGCAGCCAGGGCAGACATTTTTCTTGCGTCCATAGGCATAACACAAACGACAATTGAGGCCGCAGGGAGCAATCAGATTCGCTTCCATTGGATTTTCCATTATTTCTTCCTCAGATCTTGCGGCAAACCAATTCACCCTTGCCGATGGGGACGATCATTGCATCCACGCGTTCATCGGCTAAGGCCCTATCCAGCATGGGCTGCAGGGTAGCTTGATGATTAATGGCATTATCCGCAATCAAAAAACCACCCGGCACTAATTTGGGAACGATCGCTTCGTAACAGGCGCCATAGACTTCTTTTTCGGCATCCAGGAAACAAAAGGCAATATTTTCAAAGGATGGCAGAAAGTCCAGCACATCCCCTTCGATTAGTTGTATGGTTTTATCCATCTCAGCCAATTGAAATGTCTCGCGGGCGAACTGCGCTTTATCCGGCAAGATTTCATAAGTCTGCATCTTTCGCCCCTGCATTTCACAGGCCAGGGCAATCCAAAGGGATGAGTATCCCGCACTGGTGCCAATCTCAAGCACTACTCCCTCAGGAGCATTGGCAGCCATAAGCGACAAAAACTTACCAGTTTCCGGCGGTATCTGGCGCAAGCGCTGCATGCGGGGGGTTCCGTCTTCCCGATCTTTTGTGTCCTTTTCTTCCAGGTACTTCATACGATCTTGAATGGGTTGGCGAATAGGATGAAACATAAGGTTTTTTCTCCTCTACATGGTGCCTGGCGGATTTGGATAAGATGAAAATAACAACAATACCTACTTTATTCTATTGCAAGTTTTTGCAGCATACAACAATGTATTGGCTCCAAGCTCTACCATAAGCCCGGTAACAGACGATGGCGTACCCGGGAAACATAGTCTCGATATCCTGCCAAATTTTGCTGTAAATAGTTATCCTCCTCTTTTGTTTTGAGGAAATAAGCTGCAACAATTAATCCTATCAGCAACCCTGTCCAGGGAGATAGAAATGCCATACCCATTCCAAGGTACATCAAAATGGCAAACGTATAAATTGGATGCCGCACGATTCGATAAGGACCCGTATCGATAATTTTGTGACTTTCGGCAAGATTAATTTCCGCAGTCCAGAACTTCCCAAGATAATGACGGCAAGCAAACATGCCAATGATACTGGAAATGATCAACAGCATACCCATGAAAACCATGACGGAATTTTGGATGAAGACAATCGGCAGAAGTTTAAGAATTCCAAACAGGCAGGTCACCAAAACCATAAAGGAGCACAAAGAAAGTACGATTAAAAGGATCAAATCAAGCCGCGAAGCCTTCGAATACACGGCTGCTCGAATATCCACAAACACCTTTCGACCCGCCTGCCAATAGATTATTATCCAAATGAATATACTAACAAGTGTGATCCAACGATAGAAATTAAGGTGTGCCATAGGTTCCCTTCAAATGTTTGCATGACATATAAAATCAGATTATCTTGAACCGGTATTTGCCAAGACAAAGCTTTCAACTGGCGGAAAATTTTACTTACCTATTAGGTGGCGTACTGACAAGATAAAACCAACCATGGACAGGATTAATAATGGAAAATGCAATACGCCAATCCACCAATAGGATGGGTAAACCACAAATTCGAGGACCATATTCCCCAAACTCATCATAATTCCGATGAAACTGGTGGCCATCCATACCCTGTGATTTATCCGACCGGAAAATGTTATCAGGATTGCCAAATAGAGCGGCGTAGCCATACAAAAGGACAAACCTGACCCGGTTGTTAGGATATACATTGGATTAAAATCAGGCAATAAAGTACCTGGATTGATCGGTCCCCAGAATGCCACTAGCGCGAGAAGGATTGGCCAATATTTCCACAGGGGCCGCTTTTGCACAAGAAACTCATTTTTAGGCAAAATGAACTCCCAAAACCAAAAACCTGACAACAGCAGAAACGTCAGGACATTTCCCACGCAGATCGCCAATCCATACTTCTCACTTATCGAGATATTTTGCAGAAAAGCAACCAGGAAATAAGTTAATGCAACATAGAGACTGAAGATGCGGGAAACCCGATTGCCTAAGAAGAAAACTGCTACTAGCAATAACAGAGGTATGAGTTGAAATATCGGAAACAGGTTTGCTGAGAAAATTTTTATCGGATGGGTCAGAATATAGGCATTTACCAAAGGTAAATCCTGCCAGGCATACCCGTGGGATGCATAAGGAGGAATTAGCTGTAGCAAAACAAACACAACTAAAAACCAACCTTTTTGAAAGAAGACAGGAAATTTATTTGTCAAGTCACTTGCCATCATAACCCCTCCTCAAAATACTATACACGAAAAAAAACAGGGACTGAGTTATTAGCTGTTTGCGTATATATTTCCAACGATTTATTGCAATTCCATCACCACTTTGGGGCCATCGAACATAAGCCAACTAATATGTTCTGAAATTAATGAATTCCGGTCAAACATCACAACTTTCGCTGGAGATAAGGCTTGAATCCACTCGTTATAAAGGGTTCCTGCATTACAACCCGCCAGATAGACAAACTGAAGATTCTTTCCAACGCCACCCATTTTGTTGACACTTTCAGGCAAATAATCATCCTTCGGATCAGGCGTTAAGGAGATGCCGCCCATTTGGTATCCGCCGTGTGAGGCCACAAAAACCAACCGTCCATTCTTTAAAGCGGTTTCAAGCGACCCTTTGGAAAGCGGCTCAACCGCGATACTGGCATCACCCCAGCGGGCAGCAGCTTTTTCTGCAATGGGATAAAACCCAAGTGAGAAGAACCATTCCGGCACTCCATGCACCTTACCCCCGATATAAAGTGCATTTTCGTACAGCAAATATACGGAAGCAGTATCCATGTGGGATTGGGTAAGGGTATTCGCTCTGAGCGTAATTCCCAGGATGAACAGGGTGATCAGTTGTAGGCCAACAACGGTGGATAGAGCAAAACTGCGGAAACCCTTATTCTTGAACGCCTTTGTGAAAAACGGAAAAGAAAATGTCCTGCCAAAGACTGCCAAAAGCATCCAAATCACAAAAAGAATGCACCATAAAAAAATCGGCGCAAGGGAAAGAAAATCCAATACAGCAAAAATCGGATCTTGCCAGGCAATCCAATAATTTTGCAGATAAATAATCGATATCAGGGTTTGACAAAACAAGAAAGCCAGAATGGAAAGCGCAAAGAGCATGCTCAGCAGCAATCCATTTTGCACATGCCGGGCCGTCCCAACCTGCCCCATCCGGGTTTGTAAGAACCAGATTTCCGGCGCGAGACCTAAATAGCATAACCCATTTAAAAGAATCAATTTAATTCCCTATCCCTTCGGATGAAGTGATCTGTGACAGGAGAAAAAACATTGTGTGGATTCATCAAAGCCGAATAAAGCCGCTTGACCCGTTGCACGTTATCTGAGCATAGCTTCTTTCCTATCCCCTGGAACTTCAACCAAATACTCCTCTACGGTCTTGGCTTTATTTTGCATCCTGTCCTATATGCCCTTGCAGATTCTTGTGGCCGCACAATTTAATCCACATTTCCAAGTGTAACTTTCAAAATACACTGAGCCCCGCCTCGCAAAATGGAGCTTTCCAAAACCACCGAGACGGGTTTCCCCAGCGCTGCCTGGAAATTTTCTTTAAGATTTTCGGTGGAACATTCACACAAAAGCGGGGAGTTGACCAACCCAAAGCGCACCAGGTCACACCCACAGGCCAGATAGGTGACCAGAATGGTGTCAAGCCCATCCCATTCATAACGGGCATCCGGAAAACACAGTGACAATTCTTGCATGAATGTGTTCAGATCTGTACTGGCAGCCTTTGCTTCGCGAAACACCTGCAAGGTGTACGATGCAGCGCAGGCTTTACCGCAGGCATGCAGCATTCGAGTGCGGGAAGCTGCATCCAGTGTTTCCAGGCCTTGCGCCCAACCCGAAAACCAGCAAGTGAAAAAATGCCTCAGCTCCTGATTCATTTCCGAATTCCCATGGGCCATGGACTGAACATTCCTTTATCCGTTACATCTTGCGAAAGCTGGCGATTTTCGCCGCGAGGGTGCCCAAACCTGCACCGCCTAACACAAAAAGCAGCCCCTTCAACACCAACATCCCACCCAACAACCACAAACCCAGATTGGCACCCTGGGTCAACAGGGTTTCATCCAGTTGATCCCGCAAATTTGACAAGCTCAACACGCCGGTAAGCAGCAGCCCGAAGAGCAGCGTCCCCACAGATTGGCTCAACAAATTCACCACACCCAGTACCGCGCCGGTCAGCCCGCCGGACCAGCCAGCCCTGCCAGCCGGCTGCGCTTTCCCCTGCAAAAAACCACCAATCACCACCACCAATAGAAAGGCGAGCAGTGAAAAACAGGTGTTTGCCGGACCCATCAGCATGCCACCGCCGATATTCACCAGCGCCAGCAGTACGCCCAGTATTAAAATGCCTTTCCCGTGTGTCGTCATGTTTGCTCCTACGCATCATTCAGGCATCCCTGCAAAGAAGGACGCCCGGCGATTAATTATAACGACACTCGCTCATTTGGTGCCGAAATCAGTTTAAAACCTGGCATCCATGCTCATCATCAGAAAGCCCGTGAAAGCCGCATTGGCCGGGGAGAGGGAGGCATCCACCAGGGTTTTCATCTCATTAATCACCGCGCGATAGGCGCTGTAAAACGCCCAGGTTGGGGTGGAATGATAGGTAAGGGGTGACAACTCGAAATACTCAATCGCCCACTTGGTGGTAGTAGGTTTAACAAACACTTCCACCTCCGGACGGTAGTAGGTCTGGCAAATGGTCATCAAGGACCATTTGGCCAGCTTGCCCTGCTTTAAGACATCCAGGACTCGTTCAAACCCGTCTTGCTCGTCGCCATGCAGCAATGCTTCCAGCCCATGCACCAGCAACCGCCGATCCTGTGCGGAAAGGGCCGTGATAAAATCTCGAAACTTTGGTTTTTCAAAGACAGAGATCATCGAGGAACGGCTGATGATTTTTGCCATTTGATCTACAATCAACTCCGGGCGGTTGAACTGCTCCTTGGCAAAAGCTGCGCGAGCCAGTTCCATCATTTTGTCCATTTTATGTTTACGACCAACCTCTTGCATCTCCGGATTATCAAAACCCCCGGGATAGCGCCGTAAGAAATCGGCTTCGGCTTGTTTCAATCGCTCAATATTCATACCACCTCAAAGGAACCCATCCAAATGGATTGGAGGGTTTGGATTTTATTTGATTATAGAATTTGCGTTCTATTCTGTCAATGGATGGAATAAGGGCGTTAAATAATTAAAAGAATAGCCAAACTCAAAGGATAACAGCCCAATAAGATTTAGTCTTTCGATCCAGCCTCAGCGGGACAATTTTGATCAAGTTCACCGGATTGCCGTACCGCTGGTTTCCTTGTGGTGACTTTATAAATCTCACCCTTGGCGTCGTATGTTGTCCAATCGCCAACCGGCTCCCCCCTCTCAAAAAAACCTGAGCGCTTGAGTGTACCGTCCTGGCGATACCACTCCCAATAGCCTTCGGGATTTCCGTCAACAATAGTCCCCTTTGACCAGATGGTACTGCCATTGGCATGATATTTGATGGTGATTCCATCAACCATCTCGGATTTTTTCACTGGATCCGTTCGTTTTGACATCTCGCTATCCATGCCACCTTTGGCGACAGAATCATTCCTGAAGCAAGTTTCAAAGGTCTCAGGAGGTGAACGCCTCTTTAACCGAGGGACGTACCAGGGTTAAGATGGTAAAAACACCCAACACCGTGCCAAAGGGATTGAACATGCACTCGACCCCCGCCATCACCAGACAGTAGGTGTAATGCTTTCGCTTGGCCATAAACCATCCGCTCAGCAGAATACAGACCGCAAAGGCCCATCCGATGAGGATGATCACACCCGCGATGCCGATGAAAAAGAAACCGAACCAAACCGGCGGACCATCCACCGAAGGCTGGGTAAGGCTGGAAATCACAATGCCAATGCCGATAGCCAGATGGATGAGCGGAAAGCAGGCGATCAAAGCCGCCAGCCCGCCAACGACGTACTGAAAAATGGATAAAATCTGTAAATGCTGCTCATCTTGCGTTTGTGTCATTTGGACCTCTGTGGTTGGCCAGTCTGGGCAGTTGACCAACGTCTGATCCTAATTATACAAATTCCTGTCCATCTGACAATAACTCAACCCGTATTCCTCCCCGATTGAGCTGCCTGTCCCGTGCTCTTTTCTATGGTCTGGCTTGCTGGGTTGAGAGTAACTTTTTAGATAATCAAACTCCACATGCATGAAGGGTTGTTTATTCAATTGATTCACCAGCTCACATGGGAATTTTTTCCATAGCTAGCAATACTCTACTTTGCCTTCGTGCAGGGCCGCACAATTTTATATGACAGGCCAGACAGGATTTCATCTTCAGCGCGTCATCCCATAACAGTATGGACACCTAAGTTTATCCTACGGCATAAGTCTGCCAACGTCTTCGGCTCTAATTCCTATATGAAAATACCCGTTGTGGATTTTTTACCAACATGGTATGAATCTGCTCATCTGTAACGCCTGCTCCTTTCAGTCTGGGTACAAAATGCTTTAGGATGTGTCCGTATCCTCTTCCGCCATATTTTTTTAGACAGATCTTAATAAAAATATCATGGGAGAGGAGAATTTGATCGACAAAACCAGCATCGATTAAGCGCTTAATATGAAAGGCGTTTTGCTCATCTGTCGGTTGTCCGGTCCCCAGCTCGGGATAATACAAATCAGAACCAATCAGATCATACGCAATAAAAAAACCGCGTTCCAGAATCTGTACCTGATACGGCATATCCTCGCCGCTGGCACACATATGTCCCATGATCGTATGTTCCAGTTGGCCGCCTTCTTCAATCACAATATCTGCTACCCGATTGGCCATACGATAAAAACTGGGCTGATGAATGGTCATAGGGACCTGAGTTATCGTTGAAGCCTGGGCGCCGGCTCGTAGACATTTAATTTCCTCATCCGTAAAATCCCAACTTACTCCGACTTCACCAATGATGCCGGCTTTGATTCCCGTCCCATTTACGCCAATCGTAATATCCTCTACCATCTGGTCAACCAGCTGGCGAATGGTCATATTTTTCACTTCTGGCGGATGAGAGGCCTCATAGTAATAACCTGTACCCATAATAATGTGGGTTCCAATCCCCTCGCTGATCCGTTTCAATTTTTCCGGGAAAGGGCCAATGCCGCGGCAGGAAACATCCACCACCGTTTGGCCCCCCAGGGCGTTAAAGATGGCCAACTCATCCATGGCTGTCTGTTCATCCAGCATAAACACATTATCTTTACTCGCATAAGGA
Organism: Leptolinea sp. UBA5203; assembly: GCA_002412765.1. GTDB lineage: Bacteria > Chloroflexota > Anaerolineae > Anaerolineales > Anaerolineaceae > UBA5203. The sequence goes on from DHVR01000017.1 coordinate 14,705, forward strand.
TTGACCCGCAATTCTTGATAAAAAGAAGCATCAACCGGTACATCGCGCAAATGGCGCAACGCCGAATCAGGTTCAGCGAACCAGACCGGCCCATCCACCATAATATGCTCGTGGACAAGGGTGAGGCCAAGTTGATCGACTGGGAGAGGCCCGGTTACCGTCATCACAGGTTTGGAAGACGTTAAAGCTTTTGATGGATTCATCGTTGCTCCTTTTCAGATCCCCTGAAAAGTTTAATCCGCCAAGGGATGGCGGATTAAACTGTGTATTTTCGATTATACCTTTTTCCGCATAGGCACCTCTGCTCGGGTTTCCTGCAAAGGCCTATGCCTGGGATAACCGTCCATCTTGTGCTTAGCTCAGCGGCAGTCCCGATAGATAGTTGCGGAAATAATTAAATTCTGCCTGGGTGAAAGGTTGTTTATACAGCTCATTGACAATCCACAGTCCGCCTTCCCGTATTTTATCCTTTGGCGAGTGCAGCCCCAGCCAACCCACGGATGGCTGGCAGACCTGACAGCTTGACCTGTAGAAATGATGCACGATTCCAGCATCAGGCGGGTATCCTTCTTGGGCACAGTGTCAACAAGGTAAATGCCCCAATGGTAATACCGAAAGTGGTGGGATCAAAAGCGATCCAACTAAATTATTTTGTAACTGGTTTTTTTGGTAAATCTATATCCAAAATATTTATTAAATCTTCTTCATTGATATCTACCATAGACACAATTCTATTTGCTTGATTATTGATTGTCATTTCAAAAATATTTCGGACTAAACGCCCATTACCAAAAGTATGATCTCGAGTGGCATACATATCGGTGAATATACTTAATAAACATTTTCTCGTTTCAGGTGAAATTGTATAGTGACTTTTATCACAAAACAATTCAAATATTTGAGTCAACTCATCTGGGTTATAATCTTCAAAATTAAGAAATTTATTGAAACGGGAACGAAGACCAGGATTTGAGGACAAGAAGTTATCCATTTTTTCACTATATCCAGCAACAATTACAATGAGATCATCTCTATGATCTTCCATTAATTTCAATAAGGAATCAATAGCTTCTTGTCCATAATCCTTATCGCCACCGGAACTTAATGTGTAAGCTTCGTCAATAAATAAAACACCTCCAAGGGATTTATTTACAACTTCATTTACTTTTATTGCTGTTTGCCCCACATAACCCGCAACCAATCCGGCACGATCTATCTCAATTAAATGGCCTTTGCTTATAATACCAAGTGATTGATAAATTTTAGATATCAACCTTGCAACTGTTGTTTTTCCAGTACCTGGATTTCCATAAAATACAAGATGCCGTGAAATGGGTTCAATTTTCATACCTTTAGCATGTCGTAATTGTTGGATTTTCAGGAAATTTACTAATTGGTCTATGTCTGTTTTTACTGAATTTAAGCCGACTAAGGAATTTAATTCAGTAATAAGTTCGTCAAAAGAATTTTGAATAGCGTCTTGCTTTTTGGAGGATGGGCCTACTAATTTGCTTGTATTTTCTTCGGGTGTTTTTATATAATCAATTTTATCATTTATGAATATCCCCATATCTGGTTCAACTTCATCATAAGTGATATCTGGCACGCTAGCTCCAAACAGCCTTTGTTTATACTTTTGCAATGCCAATTTCTGCTTTGGTGATCTATCCCCGTCAATCTCAATTATCTTAAGCGCAAATCGATAATAAAATACTTTTAATAATTGTGTTGCCATTACAAGTGAAGGCTCATTTTCTAAAACTTCAAGAAATACGAATTGATTTCTCTCAGCATTGTTTAAATGATTATGAAAACCTTTTTCATTTGAAATCCAATTTCGTACTGAATTGATTAGTCCCCCTTTTATTTCATTTAGATCTTCATATGCCTTATTTTCAGTAAGATCATCATTGGTCACTTTAGCTATATGAAGAACATTATTAATGAAAACAATCGTCTCCTCACTGATTTCACCATTAATGTTACCAAAATATGCACCAATAGATAGAGTTTCAAGTTGAAACACATCATCAATACTTTGTGATAATAATAATGAAAGATACATACCAGTGTCAGTATAATAATGCCGAAAATCGAAAAAAGTTTTAGGTATAACGAGATCTTCAAAGTTCATATTCAACAAATTGCTCCTTAACCAACATTGTCAAATCATATCTATCGTACATTTCCACAGAGCAAAGTTACATTTTCATTAGGTCTCATACTATTACTCAAACCAGCTACCATTATTGTAATTCTTTATATGGATCAAGTATTGTGTAATAGTGTGAATTAAATATTTCTAACCCTTTAGTTTTACCACTTTTTATGAATTAAGGAATAATTAATACATAAATACTAATTTCCTTCTGGAGCATTGACTTTGTTATGAAGTAAGGGGTATTTCCCGTGAATTAATAGAATCAGTGCCAGTTTTGGGGTTTTCATTGAATAACGTCAATAACCACCCATAAACATTCTACACAAAATCAACAAAAAAGCGATTCTTTCAAGCCGCCCATTTTATTCCTACTTCCTACTTTCCTATCCCCTTGAGATTGGCGGCGTATTTTTTATCCATCTTCCCTTTGTGGGGACTGGTTCAGGTCAATAGCTCTGCACGGTATACTCCGTTTCTTATTAACTTAAGATACGAGAACGATTTTTTACATGGATTCCATAAAAAAGTTGATCAACCTATTGGCTAATCTTTATTGAAATTCAAGGTCTTGTCCAGCTCTAGAATTTTTGTTTTAAATTTTTTTCTATCAGGAAAACTTGCAAACAAATAGAATTGGATTCTTGAACTAAATGGTAAAAAATCTTGTTGTGTAAAATATGAAGTACATTCAATTTTGGCGGGCTGTTTTGGAAAAATAGTTAAGGTGGGTACTGTAATAGAGTAGGGAATACCAGATGATGTTCTTTTATAACGCTTAACGGGAAACTTCTTTTTATTCTCACTACTACACAATTCTATTTCGAAACCGCTTATTGTTTTTGGAATATCTGATTGATTATATACATCCACATTTATCGAAAATTCTATACTTTCTGCCTTATTTATATCAGTCGTAACATCTAATCCACCAGCATTATCCCGAATTCTAAATATGATACTTGACTCATTAGATAAAACAATTAATCTGCCTTTGTTTCTTATATATTCTCGGATTAAAAATGAAATCACTGAGCCCAATATACCAATGATGCCACCAACAAATGCACCAACAATTGCTGCTAAAACCTCTTTTTGTCCAAGAAAATCACTCATATTAAATAATCCCCAATGTACACATTAGCAAATATATGGTCTGGAAAGAACCTTTATAATGACACGGTCCAACTTATTCTTCAAAACGGGGTTGTTGTTGACAACCCCGTTTTTTCAACCAGTTAAACTTATTTAGATTTATGTTTAGTCTTATCAACTAACGTATAAGTCATTCCTGGCTTAGGCGTTGGTGGAAGCGGTTCGCCTTGAGTAACAGTTACTTCATGTCCTGTCTTTCCACCTTTTGGTCCAATTTGCTCATATTGTCCAGAGGTATTCGCAATTTGACCAGGTTTTTTACTGCTAGCTTTACCCATACTTCTCACCTCCTCTTGATAGGGAGATCATGTATAATAATAAGGTTAGTAAATTAATAAACATAAATTCCTATTCACAAATATCCATTTCTTTCTTGAGAAGGAATGGATATTTTGTTGTCTATCCCGATAATAATAGAACAATTGCTCGAAGAATACAAGTAGGGATGACACTCTTTAATATAATTCTGATATTTAATTCATATTTTAAAATGGTGCAATAGTATAAGTTTTAAATAAATCCACAACAATTTTTTGCGGACTTCAACATAACTTTACTTCAACTCAGCTTGCAGCAATTCAACTCGCAAGGACTAATTACACCCACCAATAACCACCCATCTATTCCATTCTACACAAATTCAACAAAAAAGCGACTCTTGCGAGCCGCTCATTTCTTCCTGCCAACCCTCTTCAATCCCCCTGGTAATAGGCAGCGTACTTTCTATCCGTCCTGCCAATGTGACCAATGATCCAGGTAAAAGTGTCATTGAGCGCATTGCGGAAGGCTTTGTCATCGTAGGATTCGATCAGGGGTTTCAACTGGAGAAAAGACGCTTTGAAATTGGCGTGAATCTGCCTGTGTTCTTCCAACTGGGGATAGCCGATCTCGGCCATGAACAGTTCTTCATGCAGAAAATGCTCATCCACGTAATTGGAGAGCGTTTCGTTGAAAATCTGGCGGGCTTCGTCTTTTTTGCCTTCGGCAATCAAGCTGTAACAGTCATTCAACAAATCCACCAGCACGCTGTGTTCCTCATCCACCACGGGAATGCCAAGGCGAAATTCTGCATCAAAATCAAACATCTTCATCGTCAAGCACTACTCTCCACAATTTGAATATTTATGATTGGAAAAGCTTTTCTACCCGATAGTTAGTAGGTTCATAAAGACGAAAATCGAAAGATTACCTAAATCGGTGAGGAAATGGGATAAAATCGGCCAGCGCAAACTTCGTGTTTTTAAGTAGATCAGGCAGTAAACCACCGTTATTAGTGTCAGAATCATTAAAAATGGCAATAAGGCGAAAGGATTATCAGGATCAAATGATTGCATTTTTGAGAACACCCCTAACATCAATGGGTGCATCGCAATAAATAGCAGGCTGGTATAAATTTTTCCTATATGAAAGGGTAACTCAGCAGTCTCATCAAGAAGAAATCCTCTCCAATACAGCTCTTCACAGGTAGAATTTATAATCGCAAATAAAAACCAGGCTGCAATCATGGGAATGGAATTCAAAACATCAAGGTTGGGAAAAAACAATATTGGAAATGCACTCAGTCCGATTAACACGGCCAACACCAGCCACCACCTGCTACCGATGGGTTTAGCAAACCAGCCCTTCACCCTTTTCATTCCGCCATATAAACTGACCATGCCAAGCATACATCCCCAATAGACACAAAAGACACCCGGCCAGGCCCAATTTCCCCACAAAGCAGTAAAATATTGCGCGGAGAAATGACCCAGAATAAGGATCAGGATTGGGGAAGCCAGGGTGAATATTTTTTGCTTGGCTAAACTTTTATTTTGCATCACAACTTGGTTCGTCATCCTTTTTCATTTTCAGGAGATAAAGGTTTACCGTTTACATCAAGCCACTCGACCTGATCCATCCAGGTAAAGCGCTGTTTCATCACCTCAATCGCCTGGGGGTTATTATCCACCAGAATAAACTCGCGTCCCAGCTCCAGGCACACACTGCCAACCGTGCCGCTGCCGGCGAAGAAATCCATCACCGTATCCCCCGGATTGGAGGAGGCCAGGATGATACGCCGCAATACGCCGACCGGTTTTTGGGTTGGGTAGCCGGTTTTCTCTTTGCTGTTTGTTCCCACGATGGTGTGCCACCAGGTATCCGTGGGGAACTTGCCGCGTTCTTCCTTTTCTTTCCCCACCAGGCCGGGCGCCATATAGGGGATGCGGTCAACTGCGTCGCGGTTAAAGGTATAGGACTTGGAATCCTTGGCATAATAGAGGATGTTATCGTGCTTGGCGGGCCATTTGTCCTTGGAGCGTCCCCCAAAATCATAAGCCCAGATGATTTCATTGAGGAACGAATCCCGGCCAAAGATTTCATCCAACAGAATTTTGCAATAATGCACTTCGCGGTAATCAATATGGAAATACAGGCTGCCATTGGGTTTGAGCACCCGGTAGGCTTCCAGCAGGCGCGGTTCGAGGAAACCCAGGTAATCATCAAAAGTATCCTGGTAACCGCGTTCCTTGCCCCGAATCGTGCGGTAGGAAAGGCCCTGAAAGCCGACCCGGTCGCCATTCTCATCGCGCACGGTGGTGAGCTGGGTGCGTCCTTGCACACGGCCGGTATTGAACGGAGGGTCAATATACAACAAATCCACCGAAGCCTCGGGGATGGTTTGCAGGACAGCTAGATTGTCGCCAAAATAAATGGAATTTGCCATGCAGCGATTTTAACACGCCGCTGAACTTCCGGCAACTTGAAAGCGGATTGGAATTTTAAATTGACGTTTTTAAATCGGCTCGGACTCGTAAAACAGGGTCACGCGATTCCGCCCGTTCTGCTTGGCCTGGTACACAGCCTTGTCTGCCCGGTCAATCAAATCCGTCACCTGGCTGTTGGCATCCGGAATGATACAAGCCACCCCAATGCTGATCGTGATCTGGATGGAGTATTCCGCAATGTAGAGAATCTTTTCTTCAATTTCAGCACGCAGCCGTTCAGCGATCTGGTATGCCTGCATCAGGCCCACTTTCGGCAGCATGATGACAAACTCTTCCCCGCCGAAGCGGGCCAAAATATCCTGTCCGCGGATGAACATGCGGCAGTCATTGCCAAACATCTGCAAAACCTGATCCCCTACGTTATGTCCGTAGGTATCATTGATTTTCTTAAAATGGTCCAGATCGATCATCAAAACAGAAACCTGCTCACGCTGTGCAGCGATTTTGGGCAGCAATTCCTCTGCCAGCTCCAGGAAATGGCGCCGGTTGTAAATGTTAACCAGCGGATCCGTGATGGCATAGGTATTCAACTGATCCATCAGTTTTACGCGCTCGGTCACATCCTGCACCAGGACCAATTTAGCCATCATACCGTCTTTAAAGTCAGAGAATAAGGTGATTTTGGCTTCATACTGGCGGTCGAGATGAGGAAATTGTATAACGGAAGGCTCTCCGATTTTTGCATTTTTCATCCAGGTTTGCCACTCCGGAAGCACATTTTCAATTTGATCCGGCACGATTGGCCCCTCACAAGAATTGAATAAACGTCGGGCAGAAGCGTTGCAATCCACAATCCGGTCGCGATGATCCACCACCAGCATGGCATCCTGCATATAATCCACAATCACTTCCCGGGAGATGGGGACGACATCAAACAGACTGTAATAAAAAATCCCGAAGGTGATGGCGAAACCGGAGATCGAAAAGCTGATGGGGCTGAAATCTTTAACCAGACCGGGAATCAGGTGAAAGATATAAACCACATTGAAAAGGAAGGGAATCACAGCGGCTATTAATAAAGCCAGCGTTTGATTGCGATAGACCGTTTTAATCTTGGAAGAATGGTAAACCAGGAAAGAGATACCCGCCACAATCAAGAGATATTGGTAAACCATTTGCACATAAAAAAATGTGCCGTGTTCCACCCGCATGTAAAGCAGGTTACCAATGGGCATAAACGAGATGGATTTCCATATTAATCCATGGACTTCATTTGTCCAAACCATAAGAAGGGTCAAAATCCCTGGGACAAAAAGCAGAGCAGTTTTGACGGGTGTGATCCAGGCACGCTTGCCGGTATAGATCAGGACAAACAACAGCCAAAACACCGGGATCGTCATAATGAAAAAGTAGGCGATTTTGGCATAAATCAAGGTGCCGGTTTCAGTAGGATCGATCAGTTCCATGGAATTAAAGAATAACCAGCCGATCACCAGGATGTGATAAACCCCAATGAAATTCGCACCAGGAACATGGGAATGACGAAAAGCATAAATTGCCACACCTAAGGAAAGAGCTGCGGTTAATACGGCCAGAATAAGAAACAAAGTATATTGATTAATTATCATTGATTGAATTGTATGATTTTTTTGAGAGAAAACCAATAAGCTAGTGTAAATTTTGCATTAACATTATTGAAATCCGAATGAAATCATCCCTTTTCTCCCCTTCAGATATCAATATTATTCAATTTACCATCAGCAGGAATGACAAAATTAAAAAAACCACCACTCGGCGTTTGTGGTGGTTCAACCATATTCTAATGATTTTCTAATGTAGCATAATTATACACATTTTTTCAAATTGAAAAAGGGTCAGGTGGATTAATTTTAAAACAAAAAACGCTGAAGAATTCCAGCGTTTTTTCATTTCATATAGGTATTTTATGGATCTGACTCTTTTAGGAGAAAATCGCCTGCACGCGTTGAATCATGCGGAATACCATGTTCCAGTTGGTCGGATAAAGCTGCATGCGGCGCCGGCTTTTTTGCGCCTGAATCTGGATGGCATTCATGATCACCTGAGTGGCAGCCTGAACTTGAGTGATGTCATTTGGATCGCCTTCAAGATGGATGGGGCGACCTACGGTCATGTAATAGGAGCCGCGCACAATCCAGCGAATAGGGGGCTCACCCGGCTGATCTTTGAGTTTGATTTCAATAGAAGCATTTGGACTGACATGAATCCCCACCGGGATGACAGGCGCTCCGCTTTCCAGCGCAATACGCGCCGCGCCGCTGTGAGCGTGTCCCATGGTACCATCCGGTGCGCTGAGCATGCCTTCAGGAAAAATACCCACATGGTTGCCGGCACGCAAACTTTGCAATGCCTGTTCAACCAATTTACCGCCGCTGCCGCGTTCGCGGGATACGCGATGGTGACCGGCTTTGGCAATCAATTTACCAAGGACAGGAACTTCAAAAGCAGTTTCAATCACCAGAATATGGATCGGATCGTTTACCAATAAGGGCAGGAGAAACGGATCGGTAGTGGTGGGGTGATTGGATGCAAAAATCACCGGCTGGTTGGGAAGGATGCTTTCCTCTACCTTATTAAATTTCGTCAGCAGACGCATGTAATGGTTGACAAATCGTTTATGGTGCTGAAATAACTGGTATTGAGTAGCCATTAAGGATTCCTATTTTCTCTAAGCTTGTTTCAAAATCATAGCCTTCATCATAAAGGCAAAGCGGAGTTCGATGAAGTGCAGCAGGTCATCATTTTGGGTCATGCAATCCATTCGCGGGTCATAGTGACCGAAATAAGGTTGCCATTCAGGAAAGAAAACACGATACAGGCAAGATGGATACGTAAAAAGAGGGTGAATTTGCAAGGAGGTCCATCATGCAAAAGGTATCCTGCTGAACGAAACCGGGAAACAGTAGGGGCGCGAGGCTTGCGTCCTAACGCCGGGTGAATACGACATCCGCCCATGCCGATAATTTCATGGAGATACCCTGCCACAGCACTTTTGCAGTTCATTCGAAAGAAAACTTGCTGTCTCTCTGGTTTCTTAGGAATATACTTTCTGCCACGAAGTGATGCTATCTCAACTTCCAGTCACAAATCACCCCCTCCTGCACCTCCCCCAAAAATCCACAATTTTGGCTTCCCATCATATTTATTCTCGGATTTTTAGAGGAGGAAGACCTAGCCAATTCAAATGTCATTTCAAAATCCAAAGCGTTAATGCCTTTTAATCTAAAGAAAACAGAATAACTATTTGGATGCGATCCTTGCGCCCTAACGCTGGATGGATACGCCGTCCGTTCCCTTGGCCCTAAGGCATGCCCTTGATAAAAAAATACCCTCCATGCAAAGAGGGTACCCTTGATCAAGAAAAATAATCTGCCGAGAGAAAGTTGTGTAATTTGTCTTTATGTACTTTAATTCACAATTTATCCCTGCTAAACCGATTGACCTACTACAGGAATCCCATCGGTCGTCCCTAGTGCAGAAATCAAACTCTTGCATCAGGGACAAAAAAGAACAAATCTAAACTTTCAGCTTGCTTACCTTACAATTAATTAGCAACAGAACACTTAGCTCTAGCTCTTCACGAAGTCAATAAACCCTTTCTCCACGTTCACCGCCCTCAACTTTACCCGCAGACGACGACCGACGTCCAATCCCTCGAATCCCTGTACGAGTTTGCCTTCAACCGGCACGGATAATAAACGCACCCAGGTACCTTTATCGGCAGCGCCGGTCACGATAGCCTCAAACTGTTCGCCAATTCTGGATTCAAGCAGCATAGCCTCAGCAGATTTATTTACCTGGCGCTCGACCTTATTCACAGCATTTTCCATGTTTGTGCATTGCTTGGCAAGGACATCCAATTCGTCCAAACTGTAGGGAACAGGGGATTTATCAATGGCAGCCTTCACCAGCCGCTGAGTGATCAAATCGGTATAGCGGCGATTGGGAGCGGTGGAATGAGCATAATCTTTCACAGCCAGGCCAAAGTGCCCGGGAGGATTATCCCCTGGTAAATCGGCGGTGTATTCGCCGGCACCCAGCAATTTGATCACCGCCAGGGATAAATCTGGGAAACGCTGCGGATCAGCCGCCTTTTGTTGATTAAGGAACTTTTCAAGGGCAATGGAATCCGGAGCGATAGGAAGGCTACCCCCAAACTCTTCAGCCAGTTCCACAATGCGTTCCCAGCGTTTGGGGGAGCGAACAACCCGCCGAATGGAAGGAAAATTGTGCTCCACGAGAAAGCGGGCCACCACGCCATTGGCAGCAATCATAAAATCTTCGATAATCTGTTTGGCGCGGTTTTTTTCTTCCGTTTCCATGCTGCTGAGCTGATCACCTTCAAATTGCAGTTTCGCTTCAATAGTATCCAGGCTGAGCGCCCCTTGGAGGTGACGATAATTCTTCATTTTTTCGGCAACAGCATCCTGCAGATGGATGGATTCGGCCAATCTCGGAACCTCGGATATTTCCTGCGGTATGCTCTCTTCTCCATCCAACCAGGCGGCCACACTGTTATAGTCCAGTTTGGCATGATTTCGTACAACCGCGCGATAGATGCTTGAATCCGTCAAAATGCCGTCCGCATTCAAGATCATTTCAATCACCACAGATAGCCGATCTTCATCCGGATTCATCGAGGTAAAATCGGTGGACAGCCTCTCTGGCAGCATGGAGAAAATCCTGCCTGGCACATACACCGTGGTAGTATTGTGAGCCGCGTGTAGATCAATGGCCGAGTTTTTCTTGACCAGAGCATCCACATCCGCAATAGCGATGTAAATTTTCACCTTGCCATCTGCCAAAGCTTCCGCGGCGGTTAATTGATCCAGATCGCGTGAATCTTCATTATCGATGGAAGCCCAAAGCATTTGCCGCAGGTCGCGGATTTCCTTCCCATTCGGTTTTGCTGGGCTTTGAATCTGATCCAGTTCCTTGAGTACTTCCGCAGAAAATTCAGGCAGCAGCCCTCGATCCAGCATGGCCTGATAAGCAATGCGGGCTAAAATCGTTCGATGGTGTTGTTCGTGTGGTTCCATAGTCAGTCCTTTTGATTAATACGATTGCTAATAATAAATTTTTAATTTTCCCATTTAAGTGAGAATTTAATGGAGCATCCAGGTACTTTAGAGAGTTAACCATTGAATCATAACGCACCCATATTGATTATATAGGTAACTGACCTGCATTTTAACTAATAATGATCTATTAACTGGATGTTAATAAATGACAGAAGTAATTTGGTTCAACACCTTGGGCCGTCAAATCTGTAGAGGCTGTCCCAAAAGAAAGAAG
>DHVR01000055.1 GCA_002412765.1 Leptolinea sp. UBA5203
GGATTTTCGTTACAGTATCTGTCAATAGTGAGAAAACACTAGCTAGCTCTCTTGCTTCTTATGAATGTGGTTCTCGCCCCGATGGGGTGTGATCTCAACATCCTGCCAAAAACCACCCCCTCCTGCACCTCTCCACCCAAGGGCGTGCTACGCGACCAAAAATCCACAAAATTGGTTGTCCAATCTGGGCTTTACGGATTTTTAGGGGAGGAAGTGCTGGTCAGTTCAAGTAACATCTTTATTATTGATTATAAGATGCGTTTGAGAGAAACAGGGTTAACGTAGGGGCGCGAGGCTCGCGCCCTACCCCCTGGGGGAGACGGCATCCACTCTTGCCGATGATTTCTTGGAAATAAACAGATAGATTAGGGCGATAATGATTCCCTTCTGTAACCATCCCCAATCCCGGATTTGAATTTAAGTTTTTCATCCTATATAATGATTACATCTGAGGGGATCATCATTCAAGTTCCATTACGCATGTTTCGTCATCCATGAACCAGGTTTTTATGTGGAGGAACAATGAATAAGAATCACCTTTTTGCAAGAGCTTATTGGAGTAGTTTATTAATTTTCATTCTTATCCTGACATCCTGTACCTTTCCAACCATCAATGCAGGAGAAGACCAAAGCGCAGCCATCACGCAGACATTTGCGGCCGTCAATTTAAGCATCGCCCAAACACAGGCCGCTATGCTCATTACACCGGCAATCATTGATACACCCATCCCCGCAATAGTGGATACTGTTACCCCATCCCCAACTGAAACCGCCTTACCAACTGCCACTATTGAACACAAAACGCTGCCTGGAGAACCTCCCGGTGGTACACATAGCGGCATGACCGATGCGGATTCTTCCGGCACAGCCGGAGAGCAGCGTGCCCGAGCAGGCGAATTTTTCACCATGAACCTATACGAGCGTCCTTTCAATGCCAACACCATGGATGTCTATTACCCTGATCTGGATATCCAAAAAGGCGTGCTAAACCGTTCTGGGGATTGGGTTTATGTAGTCATCACCCTCAAAGGACCCTCACCTGAAGGAACCATGCGCGGATTTTATGGGCTAGAAGTGGACATGGATCTGGATGGTCGCGGGGATGTGCTGATCATGGGCGGACAACCCGGCGCTGCCTGGAGCACAGACAATGTTCGCGTCTGGCAGGACAGCAACAATGACGTGGGTGACAACGCAATTCTCTCCTCTGATCCACCTCAGGCAGGCGATGGTTATGACAAAATCATCTTTGATGCCGGCGTTGGAGCCGATGCCGATCTGGCCTGGGTACGCCGCTCGCCATCCAACACCAATGCGGTAGATATTGCCTTCAAAGCCAGCGCCATTAATAATGATGCCGAATACATCTGGGGTGCCTGGACGGACCTGGGGGTGATGAATGCCGCCTGGTTTGACTACAACGATCACTTCACTCATGCAGAAGCAGGTTCCCCACTTAAAGAAGTTGCCCAGCATTACCCCATAAAAGCCTTGTTTGAGGTGGATAACACCTGCCGCTGGACGGTTGGGTTTGCACCCAAGGGGGATGAACCCGGCATTTGCTCTGTTCCGGCTACGCCCACACCCACCTTCACCGTCACCCCCAGCCTGGTACCCTCCAATATCACGGGTATCGTCTTTCGGGACGGCAATGGAGATTTAGCCTATCAATCGGGTGAGTCTCCTCTAGGTGGCGCGAGTGTTCATCTATACAGCGGATCCTGCGGTTCCGGAGGTGGAGAAATTGCCTCTACAAACACAGGTTCAGACGGCCGATATAATTTTGGCGGCATTAATCCCGGCACCTACTGTGTGGATGTTAATCCAGCTCCTGCTACTTACACCGCCAGGACCCCAGCAACAAGTGTTACTGTTGGAGTTCCCAAAACGCATATTGTCAATTTTGGCTATTTCTATCTGGGTTAATTTCAACGAGAGGCTGCCTAATTTGTAGCGGTAATTCATGAATTACCGCTACATGTGGTGATGGCCTGGATATGTATGTCGGCATCGTCTATGGAAAATGACTTATTTAGCCAGCCCCGTTTGCCAGACTAATTTTGCGTCATTTAAAAAACGAGAGGCTGTCAAAATGATCAGCCTCTCGATGTTTACCCAGTTTGTATTCCTTATTCTAACGGGAAGGTCACAAAAGCAGTCATGTTCCAGTTAAGCCGTTCATCGGTTTCATCCAGGCTAACTTTCACCGTGTAAGTGATATCACCCTGTTTGTTCTCACCCAACATCTTGACCTTGCTGACCACACCTTTCAACTGAACATTCTTAAGAGCATCAAATTCAATGGTTACGGGCATGCCTTCTTTAATATTGATCACGTCTAATTCAGTCAGATCCGTGGTTTCAATTTCCCATTTGGACACATCGCCAATCACTGCCGCTGGTGAACCCGGTGTGATAAATTCACCGATGTTCAAATTATTGGCAACCAATTGACCATCAAATGGGGCAGTCAAGCGGATATCATCCAGTGCTGCTTTGGCTGCTTCAAAACTAGCCTTGGCTTCTTTAAGTTTTGCTTCCGCCAATGCTAAATCATCAGGATCAGGTTTTCCAGTTTTCAGCCCTTCAAGTTTACGTTCGGCTTCAGCCAAATTGGCAATTGCTAGAGCAACTTTGGCATCTGCTTCTTCCACGATATTCGCTTCCGGATACCCCATGGCATAGTTCAAATTGTACTGAGCTTTATCATTAGCCTTTTTGGCAGCCACCAACTGACTCATGGCGCCGGCTCGAATAGGATCGTCTTCATTATAATTTTCTTCGAAAAAATTATAATATTCCTCTGCATCCTCCAAAGCTTTTTTGGCAATTATGGCATCCGCACGGATACCATCCAATGTCGTATCACTGCTGCGGCGGTAATCCTTGCGTCCTCGCTCATCTTCGGCGTCTTCCAGAGCAATCTTCGCTTGGGCAACGGCCAACTCGGCCTGAGCTTTCATCACATCCACATTATCAAACAAATTATCATAGGCTTGCTGTGCTGAAATCACAGCCAATTCTGCAGATGAGAGTTGGGATTCAAGACGCTCCGTGCCGCTCAATTGAGCAATCACATCGCCTTTTTTCACAGTACTTCCTTCAACAATAAAAATATCATCCACTACGCCCCCGCTGATAAAGCTCAGGGTTGCACTGCGGACAGGAACTACTTTACCCTCTGCCACGATTTTTAAATCGGCCAGTACCGGTGCTATGGTTTCTGTTGCCTGAACCTCAGGCGCGGCTGTACCGCTGCACCCGGATATCACACCAGCAAACATCACTCCAATCACAACCAGGTATACCGTTATTTTATTCGCCTTCATGAATCAATCTCCTTATTCTAGATAAAACAAATCCTATTATACAATCATAGTGCATTTCTATTAATATTTCATCATCATTCATAAGCTAACACATCCCGAATCGTCAGACGTACCGCGTTACGGGCGGGCAAGATACTGGCTACGATCGAAAGAACCACAATCAAGATCATCCAGAAGAAAACACCTTCTAGCGAATAAATGAATTTGACCGGTGATTCAATAAATGCCATACCCACCACATAATCCAAGACCTGGGTGATGGGAATCGCCAGGATGCCGCCAAACACCATACTAATCAGCCCTACCATTACGCCTTCCACAATCACAATGGTGATAATGGAGCGATCCGCAGCGCCAATGGAACGCATCACCCCGATCTCCCGGGTGCGTTCCAGGACGTTCATAGACATCAGTCCCATCAGTCCCAACCCGCCGACCACGGCAATCAAAACTGCCATGACCAAGAGGAAATTGATCAGCACATCAATACTGGCATTCTGCGAGCGGATCATCTCATCCCCAATAGCCATATTCGAGACCGAAATTTCGGCGCTTTCCAAAACTTTGCTGATTTCGTCCCCAATGCGGCGCTGATTGATGGCATCCGAAAATGAGGTTTGTACACGGATCTCGCTCACTTTTTCAACCATGCCCATCACACTGGCCAGATAACCATAATTAGCATACAAAATCGGTGGTACAACGGTGCCCGCCATGGAGTATATTCCCACCACTTTCCAATCGGTGTCCTTTCCATTCAGGCGAATGGTCAGGGTATCTCCAACTTTGTAATTCGGGAATTTTTTTAAGAAATGATTCCCAATCACAATCGCATTCTCATCTTCCGGTAACAACCAGCGTCCCGAGACAATATTCGGATCAATCATTTCAGAACCTGCTGGCGGTGCATAAATCAAAATCTGTTCGGCAACGTTCTCTCCGGAATACACTTCACCCAGAGAGGCACCCCAGCCTTCCACAAGTTCCACGCCAGGCACTTTATCAACCAGAGGATACACTTCTTCCTGACGGTAATAACGACCAAATCCGATATTGACATCTGAAATGAAATATCCCATGACATCATTAATTTCCTGATACAAGGACGCTTTTACATTGAAAACGCCAATGAAGATGGCACCGCCCAGAGTCAGGGTAATCAAAGTAAGCATGAGCCGCGCTTTTCTTCGGAAAGTATTGCGGATAGAGATAATCAATGGCCGGGACAAAAATGAAATTTTATTCAGTAATCGATCAATCCAGTTTTCTTTACTCGCAGCTTTGCCCATCCCATAGGTGCTGAAGGCTTCCCGAATGGTAATGCGTGAGCCGCTCAACACTGGAGCCATGGCTGCCACAAGGGGTACGATCAGTGCTACGATTAATTCCAGCACGATGGATAAAAAAGGAATACGGAATCCCTGGATGTTAAAGTTCAGGTAACCTGCAACCCCGGATGATATACCAAAACTGATCAAAGCCGAGAGGGGCAAGGCGATCAAAAAAGCCAGCACACCAAAAGAAATCACCATCACCAGATACATCTGTAAGATTTGCTTTTGTTCCGCGCCAATGGTTTTCATGATCCCAATTTGACTGATGTGTTGGGTAAGTAGCGCAGTAATCGTGTTGATCACCAGGAAACCACTCATCATCACAGCCAGCACACCTAAAAAAGACATGATCACGCCTAGAGCACTGGTGATGCTGGAAGCAAAATGTTTCCCTGGTTCATAGACACTAGTATAGTAAACTTTTCTGCCGCTTTTCTCTAATTTATCACCCACAGCTTCCGCTACTTTTGTAACATGCGCAGCATCCAGTGCGTTTTCAGAGACGGTCATCAACAATTGGGAGAAATCATAGGAGCCGCCCAACCACACCAGGGTATCCTGATTGACATACCCTGTAATTTGATCTGTGAAAGCAAAAGGATAGCTAGTAACATCGTGAACAACGGCACTGACCACCAGTTCCTTAATTTTTTTATCCGCAAGACGAACTTGAATGACATCCCCTGGTTTTACGTTAAAAACACTCAGCGCAGATCGTTCAATAAAGATCTGGTGCCGGTCAAGATGCAGCGGACCATTAGCAATTTGAGGTCGAATTACCCCAATTTCCATGCGCTTCACGTCCGGAATGGAAGTAACCGATAAAGTTTTCCATGTTCCATCTATGATCTGCACCTCAGCATTGACAGAACCGCGCCCTTCCACAGTACCGACCCCATCCGTCTTTTTCAAGGCAACAATCGTATCGGCATCCAACAAGTCAGTGTAGATAACTGCATGATAGGGATTGGAAGATTGATAATCCTTGTCCATATCATTCATCAAAATATCAAAAGTAATACTGACCATGCCCACGGCAAATACACCCACAGCAATGGAAAGTACAACCAACAAAGTACGGACCTTGTTGCTCCATAGATCAGCCAGTACTTTTTTCCAACGCGGACTGATGTTCATTATTTACTCCGCGCGGATTGATTCTCACTAACCCGGCGGGATACCATAGTTTCCACAACACGTTTGGTATCCCGGTTTTCATTGAGCAATTCTTCAAACAGACTTCTCTTAATCGCAATCACTTTTACAGGCAGTTCCCCGGCAGTAATAGTGGCAATAGCGTGTCCACCGTTCATCAATTCCACTTCGCCAAAATATTCGCCCGGTCCCATGCGATTGACCGTAACTTTTTCACCGCGGGGTTTATTCAAGGCAATATCCACAAAGCCTTCGGTAATGATAAAGAAACGATCATTCACCTCATTTTCCTTGACAATTTGGGCGCCAGCGGCAAACGACAACGGCTCACTGCCCTTTGTCGCCTTTAACATCTGCTGATGCGAGAGGGTCGGCAAGGCACGCAACAACCATTCATTCACCAATTCGCCATCGGCCAGTAAAATGGTGCGGGTCACCCGCCGGGCGAGGGAATTATCATGGGTCACCATCAAAATAGTCTTACCCTGATTGACCAGCATTTCGAATAGACCAAAGACCGCTTCTGCCGTTTGGGAGTCCAGGTTGCCGGTAGGTTCGTCGGCTACAATCACGGGAGGATTATTAGCTAAGGAACGGGCAATGGCCGCACGCTGCTGTTGACCGCCAGAAACTGCGGAAGGCAGCTTGTTGGCATGGTCCACCATTTCCACCATGTCTAGCATTTCCAGTGCCTTGGCCTTACGCTCACGCGGGGCATATACATTACAAAAATCCATGGGCAGCATCACATTTTCCAACACGGTCAGCATGGGCAGCAGTTGGAAAAACTGAAACACGATGCCCATATTGCGTCCGCGCCATTTGGACATTTCGGATTCATTCATATTGTGCACGGAAGTTTCCGCCACAAACACATGGCCCGCAGTAGGATGATCGATACCGGCAATCATATTAATCAGCGTGGACTTACCACTGCCAGATTTACCGATAATGCCAACAAATTCACCCGGTTGAATGCCAACGTTAATACCTTTCAGAACAGGGAACAACCCTGCTGCTGTTTCGTAACTTTTATACAAATCACGAATCTGGATAATGCCTTCACCCATGGTGGGTGTCACGGTTTGCACTTCCGCTGTGATTGCTTTTCCAGTTTTCTTGCGTAGATGTAGCATAGTACCTCCTGAAAGCCATCGAAAAATTAATGGGGGCTTTTCAATGTTTTCCAATACCTATATACGGGAATGGATTAAAGAAAGTTTCACGCAATTGGTGTCGGGAATCGTTTTCTGATCTGGTGTGTTTTAAGATAAAATCCAATCAACCCCATTTGTACCACACGAGGAACCCATGGACCAATTCTTTGCAAAAGATTTCAACGGACAGGCTTTTGAATTGTTTGGAACCAGTCATCTAATCGCCATCAGTGTAATCATTCTTTGTATTCTTCTCCTCTATTTTTTTCGGTTTCGAATGAGTGAAAAAGGGAAACAAATTTTCCGCTATACTTTGGCTATTGTCTTAGTAGCCAACGAAACATGCTGGCACATCTGGAATGCCTGGATTGGAGAATGGAATATTCAAACCATGCTGCCTTTCCACCTATGCAGCCTCCTGGTCTGGCTGGCCGCTTATATGCTGGTCAAAAAATCATTTCACATCTATGAGTTCACTTATCTGCTGGGCATCGTCGGCGCTATGCAGGCCATCCTCACCCCGGATGCTGGGCCTTATGGATTCCCCCACTACCGCTTTTTTCAAATCTTCATCTCCCACGGCAGCATTATCCTGGCCGCCGTTTACATGACCTGGGAGGAAGGTTTCCGCCCGGTACCCTCGTCCCTGGTGCGGGTGATTGTGGGCAGTAATCTTTACATGGCCCTGGTTGGGTTGGTCAATTGGGCTTTGGGTAGCAATTATCTATTCATCGCCCATAAACCCGTCACCGCCAGCTTGTTGGATATACTGCCTGAATGGCCGATCTACATCCTCTATATTGAAGGACTGGCCGTTTTCCTGTGTTTTGTGATGTACCTGCCTTTTGCTATCTCGGATTTCCGAGCCAAAAAACAGGCAGCAAAACTGCCCGGCTGATTTCCTTCTCCCCCTTAAACTCCATAAATCCGGTTCGCCGGATTTTTTTATCCAGGAATTTGATACAATCGTACTATCACGTATCGGAGGCACACCCATGAATAAAAGCGCCAACCTGGCTGAGCAAATTCGTACCTTTATCGTTGAACCCGAGAGCATAGTCATTTGGGGCCTGGGACAAATGGGCTTGTGCATCAAGGATGCGGATCAGCAAACCCTGCTGATTGACCCGATCCTTTCCAATGTGGTGGCCGAAACCTTCCCTGACATGGCTGCTTTTTTTGCTCGAACCTTTCCAAGCCCTCTACTCCCGGAGGAGGTTGACTTCGCGGATATCGTCCTCTGCACCCATGAGCATCTGGATCATGCCGATCCGCTCACCCTGGCAGGGATTCTGAAAGCCTCCCCACAGGCGGTGTGTTACACAAGCACCTGGGCCATCGAGAGTTTGCAGCAGGCCGGGTTGGATGTCAAGCGCATGCAGGTTGCCAGGCTGGGGAACTTCCTTAAGAGTAAGTCCCTGAGCATTTCCAGTATTCCTTCCGCCCATTATGAAGTGGAACTGGACCCCGAAAAAGGCAGCCGCTGGCTGGGTTTCATCCTGGATTGGGGCTGGCTGAGGCTGTATCACAGCGGGGATACCATTGTCTATCCCGGTTTATTAGACGCGCTCAGGCCTTTTACCCCCATTCGTTTAATGATGCTGCCCGTCAATGGGCGTGATGCCCAGCGTGAAGCTTTGGGCATTGTGGGCAATCTGCACCAGCAGGAAGCTCTGGACCTGGCTGAGGCCTGCCAAACCAAATCGATTTTCGTTGGGCACAACGATCTCTTTGCCGGTAATAGCGTGCCCCTGACTGACCAGACCCATGAAAATGTCCATCTACCCAAATTGTTCGAACTGCGACCCGGTCAGTTGATGATCTACCGCAAGGCCTAGCCATGGCTGAGAATATCCCGCCGGAAGAACCGTCTAGAGAAAAGTTGGTCCAGCAGGACATGCTGCGCCGGATTCTTAAACGGCTGCTCTATGCCGGCCTGATTTTAGCCAGCATCGCCATCCTTTCCCTGCTCGGCTTGTATCTGGCCCAGCGCGGACGCTCCGGTCTGCCCATTACCCTGGCAGACACCCTCAAAGACACATCGGTCTCCTTTCTCCAATATGTCTTTCTACACCCCAAGACCTACCTATGGCACAAAGAAGCCATCCTTGCTACCCGCCTGGTGGCCGACCTGTTCACAAAAAGCGCCGGGCTACTGCTCATCTCCTTGATCTTAGCCACCGCCATCGGCGGCAGTTTGGGGTTGGCCGCGGCCTTATTCCGTAAACGCAATCTTACCCCGCTGATAATTTTGACCTCCATCCTCGGGGTTTCAACGCCCAGTTTTCTACTGGCCATGCTTTTCTGGGTGATCAACGTCTCCATCTTTCGCTGGTTCAACCTGGAGACCACCCCCTTCCCTCCCACCGGGTTCGGTTGGGACAAACACTTGATCCTTCCCGCCCTGGTACTGGCAGCCCGCCCCATTGCTCAAATCATGCAGGTCACCCAGCTTAGCGTCTCGGATGCCCTTTCACAGGACTATATTCGTGCCGCGAAGGCCAAAGGTGTCTCCGAGCGTCTGATCCTATGGGAGCATATCCTTCCCAATATCACCATCCCCATCCTGACCACCCTGGGCACCTCCCTGCGTTTTTCCCTGGCCAGTTTGCCGATTGTGGAGAGCTTTTTCCTATGGCCGGGGCTGGGTCTTGGCATTTTGCAGGCCATCGAATTGGACATGCCCTACCTGATCACCGACCTGGTGGTGGCGCTGGGTTTTATGTTCCTACTACTCAATACCCTGCTGGATTTTGCCTATCCCCTGCTGGATCCGCGCCTGAACGACACCCAAACCATCCAACAGGAAGAGAAACTAGCTTCTTGGAAAAACACCCTGCAAAATTTACTAACACCAAGAAAGAAGTCCGTTCGCTCTAATGCCATTCAGCCGCAGAAAAAGGTCGAGCAAACAATGGAGAAAGCTCCAATACTGGAGCCCAGGGAATCCCTTGGGGAACGCCCAGCCTATTCCCAACAAAAATCCATTCTGAAAAGCGCCCTAACCAACCCGCTCTTGATGATCAATGGTCTGATCCTGCTGCTGCTCTTGCTCCTGGCTTTATTCGGGGAAAAACTCGCAGGCGGTACCATGGTGCCCATGCACGGAGTGATGTTTATCGAAGATGTCATTCAGGGGCCGCCTTTTCCCCCTTCCAGTGTCTTCCCCTGGGGCAGCGACCTGGTCGGCCGGGATATGCGCCAACTGGTACTGGCCGGCGCCCGTCAAACGCTGACCCTGGCGCTGCTGGCCACTATCGCCAGAGTACTGCTGGGGGTCGTCATCGGCCTGATTTCCGGCTGGCTGCAGCATTCCTGGTTTGATAAATTCACCCAGGCGGTTATTTCCGTTTGGGCTGCTTTTCCGAATACGATCTTTGCCCTGATCCTCATCCTCGGATTGGGCATCCAGAAAGGCATGAGTGTCTTCATCATCGCCCTATGCATCATCGGCTGGGATGAAATCTCGCAAATGGTGCGCGGTCAGGTTATCCAGCAAAAGCCCTATTTATATATTGAAGCAGCCCGTTCCACGGGCGCAAAATCTAGCGACATCCTCCTGCATCACATTTTGCCGCACCTCTTTCCCACCATCCTGGTTTTGATGGTCATGGAGATGGGCAGTGTGCTGATGCTGTTGGCGGAACTGGGCTATCTCAACATCTTCCTCGGCGGCGGCTTCAAAGTGGAGCTGGTCTCCGGGGCCATTTATCACTTCTCGGACATGCCGGAATGGAGTGCCTTGCTCGCCAACATCCGCTACTATTGGCGCAGTTATCCATGGATGGTCTGGTACCCCGGCATGATGTTTATGCTGGCCATCCTCAGTTTCAACCTTTTTGGCGAGGGCCTGCGCCGTTTCTTAAGCGAGACCCGCCTGGTGTTAAATAAATTTATCAATCGCTATGCTTTGCTTTTGATTCTGGTCCTCTTAATCGGTGGCGTCTGGCTTTTCCGCTCTCATACTCCCTATGCCATGTATAAAGAGCAGGCCCAACAGTTCAAGGCTCAAAATACGCTGGCAGACATACAGGAGTTGACCGATCCAAAATACGAAGGGCGGGAGTCGGGTACTGCCGGTAATTTGACCGCCGCGGAATATATCGCCAAGCGCATGGAAGCCATTGGCCTCTTTCCAGCCGGCGAACACGATACCTACTTGCAGCAGCTTGCCAATCCGCGCTTCCAATTGACCGAAACGCCTCTGCTTTCACTGCTTACAGCAGACGGACAGGAAATTCCGCTGACCTATCGCAGTGACTTTGTCGAATATGTCGGTAATGCTCCCGGCTACGGTGAAGGCACCGGTCAGGTGCACGCCGTCCTGCTAGGCAGCGGGGATAAACCGGAAGCCATCACTTATTCGGCCAAGGGCAGCGTGGAACGGGTTTTGCTGCTATCCAGAGCGGATTATGAAGCTATAAATATTCGTACCCCCATTTCCGGTGTGCTGATCGTCGACGATGACCCGGCAGTCATGCAAAAGAAATACGTCAGTCCTTATAACACTAACAGTAACTTTCCCATTATCCTCATCAGCCCGGCCACAGCGGAGCGCTTTTTCGAAGGCAGCGGCACCACCTGGGCAGCCTTCCAACAGCAGAGCGCACAGATGTACCCATCCCAAATCAGCACGATGATCCTGAACACTTCTGCCACACTCAAGGTGAGCGGTACATCCCAATTCGGCGAAGGAAAATACATCAACGTCATCGGTTATATTCCGGGCAGCGGCGCCCTGACCGGCGAAGGCATGGGCCAGGGACTGGATAAGCATGTGATCATCGTCAGCGCTTATTTTGACGGCCTGGGCAATAACCCCGGCTCTCCCGCAGTGCCCGGTGCCAATGATAATGCCAGCGGCGTGGCAGCCATGCTGGAAATTGCCCGCGTGTTAAAAGAAAGCGAGATACCGCCCTATAAAACCATCCTTTTTGTGGCCTGGAGCGGCGGAGAACGCGGGGATCAATTGAATGTGGATAATCTAATGAATGCCAAAACCGGCTTCAGCAGTCTGGAAGTGGAGAGCGTCATTGAGCTTTTCGGTGTAGCCGGCGGCAGCGGCAACGTCATTTCCATCAATCCGGGCAGCTCCTTCCGCCTGGTAAATGTCTTCCAGGAGTCCGCCAGAATGCTGGATACCACCATCACCACCCGCGGTCGCGATCCGCACTTTGATTGGCCGCTGGGCAGACCCCTGCTTAACCGCACCGCCACTACTGCCTCGGTCAGTTGGGACGGCTCGGACCAGTTCGCTCATACCAGCGAGGACACCGTGGAACATATTGAGTTGGAGAAAATGGAAAAGTTGGGCCAAACCACCACCCTGGCCATCACCGTCATCAGCCGGCAGAAGGAGTATTGATATAAATCTGCCAGTCAATTCCCTCCAGACTTTCAAAAAAAGTGTTTGGCTGCCCGTATTTTGATTAGCCCAAAACGCTTGATGATTTCCCCAATAATTCC
>DHVR01000051.1 GCA_002412765.1 Leptolinea sp. UBA5203
TTGGTGTCTTTTTGTTTCTTAGGAGTAAATCCACAGCGCTGAAGCACTTCATTCTTAAGGAAACTAGTTAGATGTTATCAGAAGACCATTTGCTCCCTAATTTCTTAGGTGTCATGTCATTGCGAGTAAATCCACAGCGCTATCACACTTCATTCTAAAGGAAACTGGGGTCATACTTTCAGTGCTTACGAATGTGTTATTGCGAAGGAGCGCTTTTCAGCGACTGCGGCAATCTCAAAGCATGCCGGATTTTCCTCCAACTTGGTATAGGTGTCTGTTTGTTTCTTAGGAGCCCCATACAGCCCTAACCCTAGTTCAATTTGGCGGGGCGTGGCAATCTCCACGCATTCAGGATTTCCCTTCAAATTGGTTTTGGTGTCTTTTTGTTTCTTAGGAGCCCGATAGGGCGTGGCAATCTCAACGCCGGGTTGGTAAAGGTATCTACTATCACCAGTTAGCATCAATACCTGCAGGGAGATTGCCTACCCCTACGGGGCACAGGCCGGCCCACGGTTTGAACCCATAATAAAACCTTTTGGGCCTCGCAATGACACTCAATATTGTCATGTCAATGCGAAACCCATGGGCACGGCAATCTCAACGATGTCGGGAAATTTCGTAATTATCTCCATAAGCCGGCAAACAAAAACAAAACCTGTTATCCCTTCAAGAGCGTTTCCATCACGTCCCTGGCCATGCCGGGGTCCGCTTTTCCGCGCATTTCACGCATCACCTGGCCCACAAACCAGCCGATCAGGGAATCCTTGCCGGCGCGATAACTCTCCACTTCCTTCGGATTATCCACGATCAATTTTTCACACACCGCGCGGATGGCCGAATCATCACTCACCTGCCCCAGACCTTCATCCTTCACAATCTGCTCCGGCGATTTTCCACTCTCCTGCACCTTGCGCAGCAGCGATTTGGCCGTGGGTTGATTGATTTTCTTGTCATCCAGCATTTTCAACAACGCCGCCAGACCCTCGGGGCTGAGCTTCAATTGCTCGGCGTTGATCCCGTCGTCATTCATCATGCGCAGGATATCATTCATCACCCAGTTGGAGACCTTTTTGGCATCCCCGGCGTAGGCTTTCACCGCACGCTCAAAATACTCAGAGAGCACCCGTTCTGCGGTGAGCACTTCAGCGTCATAGCTGGGCAGACCGTAGGCATCTATAAAACGTTGGCAGCGTTCCAGTGGCAGTTCGGGGAAATCCTTCAAGAACCCGGCGATATCCTCCGCGCTCAGTTTCACTTCCAGCAAATCCGGCTCCTGGAAATAGCGATAATCGGCAGCGGTTTCCTTGGAGCGCATTTTTCGCAAGATACCCTGATCCGCGTCCCATTCCAGTGTCCAGGGACGGACTTCTTCCCCGGTTTCAGCCAGTTTGATCTGCCGTTCGACTTCCTTCTCAATGGCCTTCTCCACCGCGTCAATGGAGTTGACATTCTTGATCTCGGTCTTGTTGTTCAAAATCGTGGCGCCCTTCTCGCGGATGGAGANNAGGTGGCCTTTTTCCATGTCCGCTTCGGAGATACCCAGCCAGCGCAGCAGTTGCCGTAAATTGGTCAGATATTGTGAGGCTTCCTGTGCAGTGCGCAAGTCCGGCTCGGTGACCATTTCCACCAGCGGCACACCGCAGCGGTTGAAATCCACCTGCATTTTGCCGTAGGCATGTTTGGATTTTCCAGCGTCCTCTTCCAAATGCAGGCGGTTGATGCCCACCCGCCGCGTATAGGCTTCCTGATCCCCGCTGGCAGCCATGGGAACATCCAGATACCCGCCCAAAGCGATGGGCTTGAAGAATTGGGATATTTGATAGCCCTTGGGTAAATCCGGATAGAAATAATTCTTGCGGTCAAAAATAGAAATGTTCTGCACATCGGCGTGCATGGCATGCGCCAGAATAACGCCCTTTTCAGCCACTGCGGCATTAAAGACCGGTAAAACGCCTGGCAGGCCGGTACACACCGGGCAAATATTCGTGTTGGCATCCGCACCCCACGAATCTGCCTTGCAGGAGCAAAATATTTTTGTGTTGGTGTTCAACTGGATGTGTGTCTCCAGTCCAATTATTACTTCATAGGTTGTCATAGGTTTCTTCCAATCCTGCGTCTGATTGTCTTTTTAGGGTTTGGCAAAATTCGCCGTAAAATATCCGCCGTAGGGACTACTGGCATAAAAAACATATCCAATCCCGATCTCGGTATAATTTACATTCATTAGATTTGCATAATGCGCCGGGCTTTGCATCCAATAAGTAAAGGCCGATTCAGGGGAATTGTAACCGCCGGAACCTGCATAGATATTTTCACCCACCCAGGAATAAGAATACCCCTGTGCAGCCACACGGCTGGCAGAAGTAGAGCCGTCCAAACCGGTGTGACTGAAATAGGCATTGCAGGCCATATCCTGCGAATGGCCGCGTGCGGCGCTGGTTAACAAACCGTTGATGCCGTACGCCGCCAATCCATTTGCGGTCCGTTCTGTGTTAATTAAATTAATTAAGGTGCTTTCAAACCCGCCATTCTCGCTATAGGCACAACCCACTGGAGCGGAGGTCACAGTCCTTGTGGCTGGCACCAGCGTAGGGGTGGCTGTGTTTTGCGGCTGACTGGTTGATGCAGCCGTGGCTGGCGGTGAGGTGCGTGTCAAGGTCTGGGTATAGTTCACCGGCACCTGCGTTCGCGTCAGCGTTTGCGTGAACCCGCGGGTCAGGGTCAGCGTGGGCTGCCCACTTTGCAGGGTAGCCGTTGCTTTAGCCGTCGGCGAGGGAAAACGTGTTCCGGTCACGGTCAGCGTAACCTCTGCCAGGGTGGGGGTGACGGTTGCCAGGGTTGGCGTGACCGTTTCACTTATTATGGTGGTGGGAGATGAAGTCAACGATTCCTGCAGTGTCAGCGTTAGGGTCACCGGAGCAGGGATGACAGACTGCGTGGCAGCTTCAGTAAACGCCAATCCGTCTGTTCCGGGGAGGACAGGTTGAAAGGGGGTCAGGCTGGGGGTCAGCACCCAATCGACCATGCTGGCTTGAATTATTCCGGGTTCCATTTGAATGGGCCTCCCATCCAGAGGAATCTGAACGCCAGCAACACTGCACGCGGAAAGAACCCAGGCCAACATAAAGCCCCAGCCGATCAGGGCTGTTAGTTTTTGTTGTTGTGTTCGATGCCGCAAGAAATTCATTTAATCTCGTTTCCTCTTAAGCACGTAAAACGTCCGGTTTTTCCAGCCGCCAGGTTGCATTCGCAGTTGCCAGCTCATAGTGATGGGCAAAGCACAGCAAGTCGCCTTCCGAGAAATCCGGCCCCAATAATTGGATGCTGAGCGGCAGGCGTTCTGCATCCAGCCCGGCAGGGATGGCGATCCCCGGAATGCCGGCATGATTGGCCGGCACAGTGAACTGGTCCGCATACTGCATCAAGACCGTATCGCCATAGACATCCCCTATGGGGAAGGCGCTGGTCGGTGTAGTGGGGGTCAGGAGACTGTCCAGCCGGTATTTCCCCTGCGGATCAAAGATCACGTCATAATCATTGCGGATCATGGCGCGGATTTGCTGGGCGCGTTTGTAATACTGCTCGCTGTACTGCGCGGCGCTGACATACATGCCCATCAAAATGCGCAGTTTCGGCTGCGGGCCAAAACCTTCCCCGCGGGAGCGGCGGTACAGCATCTGTAAATCATCTTCATGATTCGGGGTGCGGTAGCCGTACTTCACCCCGTCAAAGCGGTGTAAATTCGAGGCGGCTTCCACCCGGCTGATGACGAAATAAGCCGGAATCCCATAGCGGGTATTGGGCATCGGTACATCTTCCACAATCTCGGCGCCGGCCTTGGCTAGCAGATCAGCGGCCTCCAGCACGATGCGCTTCATCTCTTCCGGGATGGGGCGCTGTATATACTCGCCCGTCTCGGGATCGGGATAAGTAACCATGAAGTAATCCGGCGAGAGGCCGATCCGTTTTCCTTTAATCGATTCATCCAATCCGGCGGAGTAGCGCGGAACCGAGCGCATGGAGGCTGTGCTGTCGCGAGGGTCTGCTCCGGCCATGGCTTCCAGCATCAGGGCTGCGTCACGGGCATTGCGGGCCACCGGTCCGGGGCAATCCAGCGAGGAGCCGAAGGCAATCAGTCCATAGCGTGAGACGCGGCCGTAAGTTGGCTTCAGCCCCACCACACCGGTAAAGGCCGCCGGCTGACGGATGGAACCTGCGGTGTCCGTCCCCAGAGATAAAGGCGCTTCGCCAGCTGCCACCGAGGAGACGCTTCCGCCGGACGAGCCGCCAGGAACGCGATCCAACTTCCAGGGATTGCGCGGCGCTGGTTGGAAAGCGGTGGATTCATTCGAGGAACCATAGGTGAATTCGTCCAGGTTGACCTTGCCCAGCATCACCCCGCCCGCGGCTTCCAACCGTTCCACGGCCGTGGCGGTGTAGGGAGCTACAAAATTCGCCAAAATTTTCGAGGCGGCTGTGGAAGGGGTACCTTTGACACAGAAGATATCTTTAACCGTAAAGGGCACCCCAGCCAAAGGACCAACGGTTTCACCCAGGCTGATTTTCTTGTCGATGGCGGAAGCCTGCGCTTTGGCGCGTTCGGCGGTCAGAGTAATAAAGGCATGCACGGCCTGTTTATCGGATTCTTGCATAACATCCGCCGCGTCACGGATGGCGCCGGGGCGGCCATCTACTGCCGCTACACGCTCCAGGCAGGATTCCAACACCTCCACAGCGGAGAGTTCTTTCTTGCGGATCAATTCCGCCAATTCAGTCGCAGTTCGGTCACAGATTTGCATAGTTTATTCCAGCGTGGTGTGGGGGATATCCGGCACAACGATCGTACCTTCATCGGTTTCAGGTGCCTGGCTCAGAATGGTCTGAATATCTTCAAAGGGTTTCCAGTCATCTTTGCGCAAGGGAGCCCGCGTGTCATCGGGGATGGGAACCCCATGCGTGGTACCGGTAATCCGGGCATCTAAGGGGATGGCGATCAATTCATCAATCGATTTCAATTGGTTATTTAATTCCCTGCGCAGATATTCGGCTTCGTCACCGGCCAAAGCCAGGGAAGCCAAATCCACCAGGTGCGCAAATACATCAGGGGAGATTTTCTCACTCATGATTGTTGCTCCTGTTATGAATAAAGTTGCTCTACAGCAACTCTATTTTACACTGAACGAGAATTTCAGGGTCTTCATTACATCCCCGCTGCCATTTTTTAAGACCCAGGTTGAATCGTACGACCCTGCATCATAGGGGGCAACCATATCGACAATCAGTTTGATGGTTGAGCCGGAGTTGGTTCCAGTGGAAAGATTATAACGATCCCCACCGCTGCCTTTTACCCCGCTCTGATATTCATAGAAGTAACTGGTGGTCCAATTATTGGTACCAATATTTTTCACTTCCCAAATCAAGTCGAAATCTGCACCGGTGGAGAGGGAGCTGCCATCAGATGGAGACTGGCTAATTTCAAGGGCCTGATCGTTGCCGGCGGTGTAGGTCATGGTAGCGACCGGCGTGTTGGTCGGTGTGCGGGTGGCGGTGGCAGTCGTGGTGAAGGTGGGTAATGTGAAAGAGGTGCTGGTCGGTATGGGCGTTTGTGAAGCCACCAGCGTGGCCGTGTCCATAGCAAAATAGGTGGGCGTCCAGGTGGGGGGGAGTTTTAGCATGGTGGGCGTAGCCGTGGGAATCATCACGGTGGGAATTTCAGTAGGAGGGGGAAATGGGTTGATACTGATGCGCGGATTAACAAATACCATCACCGCCAACGCGCCGATGCACAGCGTTGAGATTAAGCCTAATATGGAGAGAACATCCCAAAATGTATTTTTCATTTTATTACACAGTTTTTTTTATTTTCTTAACCTGGATACCCATAATACAACAAGAGTCTGGTATCACTCTATTGGATCTGGATCTGGACTAGGTGTAATTGGCGTATTGGATTTCGTCAGGGTCAGGGTCAAGGTTATCGTACGTGTGTTAGTCGGCGTCGGTGTATTGGATGGGGTATAGGTATTGGTTGGCGTTGGGGTAAAGGTCGCCAGACGGAAGCCGGTTGAACTGGGCACCATGGTTTGCGAAGGCGCCAGGGTGGCCGTCATGAACGCTGAACCGGGGGTTGCCGTCCATGTAGGAGGCAAGCTTAATGAGGTTGGCGTGGAGCTGGGGATGACCACTTGCGCAGGTAAAGCCTGGGGAGGGAAAGGGTTAAACATCGAATTGGGAGCCACGAAAATACTGGTGAATAAGCCGGCCAATAAACAGATAGCCAGTAAACCCAGTATGGAAAGAACATCCCAAAATGATACTTTCACTGATCCCGACTCCTTTTTAATTCAGATACCCTCTTCTGTCAGTATATCTTACTTTTAAAAACTGTCAAGCGACAGGACAGACCTTCTGTTCCATGGATTTATCGCATCAAATTGGCGCTTGATTGCAAAATAATGGGCAAGTTCCATTATCATTAAATTTGCTACTCTATAGGATAGGATCATTCCTCTAGTATAATCAAAGGAAGTATTGACCACCCAAGTTGAAAGGATAGCGAATGCAAAACAGCCTTCATCCCTGCGCTCAAGACAACGCCCAAGCCGCTGGTTACTACGAAAAGTTTCATTTCAAGCATGTGTTCAGTATTTCTACGGCACATGCCGCCCATGATACCTTCAGCGGTTTTTTACCTCCCCTCCTGCCCATTCTGATTGAAAACCTGGCCATTACAAAAACGGCTGCCGGATTGCTATCTATCTTTATGCGTATTCCCAACCTGTTCCAACCTTTTATCGGCTATCTGGCTGATCACTACAATCTAAAAATCCTGGTGATATTGGCGCCAGCCATCACGGCCATCGTGATGAGCCTGGTTGGGGTAGCTCCCACCTACGCCTGGGTTGCCTTGCTGGTTTTCCTGGCAGGCGCCAGCTCTGCTGCCATTCACGCCGTAGCGCCTGTCATCAGTGGAAGATTATCGGGTGCAAATCTCGGACGGGGGATGAGTTACTGGATGGTAGGGGGTGAATTGGGACGCGTTCTGGGTCCGCTGTTGATAGTGGTTGCAATTGATAAAATGGGACTAAAGAACACGCCCTGGATCATGCTGATTGGTATACTGGCATCCCTGATGCTATATTTCGCACTCAAAAATACCCCCGTACAAATCATTCCAAAAGAAGATAGTGGTCCGCAGATTAAGGCTGTTTTCAAGAAAATGGGAGCCTTAATGGTACCCATGTTCGTCCTGTTGGCCCTGCGAGGATTGCTCTTTGCAGGCAGTACCATGTATTTACCAACATATTTAATGGAAAAAGGGTCCGGTCTCGTTTTTAGTGGGGCAGCCCTCTCCATTCTCGAAGGAGCAGGTATTGTAGGTGCCTTGCTTGGCGGGTCAATCTCGGATCGGATCGGCCGCAAAACCATCATCATTTTTTCCATTTTAACAACGCCGCTCTTTACCTTTTTCTTCCTCTTCTCCAGTGGTATATTTTCTGTACTCTGGCTGATCTGTATTGGGTTCAGTATGTTATCCATTTCTCCGCCAATGATGGCACTGGTACAGGAAAGCTTTTCCGAAAGCCGTTCACTGGCAAACGGCATCTACATGGCAATTAACTTCATCACCTCGTCTACTGGTATCTACCTGGTAGGACTGATGGGCGATCGTTACAGCCTCAGTACGGCCATATCAATTAGCGCCATCGCCATGTTGGTGGGTTTTCCTTTGATTTTCTTTCTACCCGACGCAAAAACGGTTCAGAAATACAATCAATCAAAATCAAATCCTTAAATATGTCGCTCACATCACTGTATAATTAAGGAAAAGAAAATAGTATTATTTTCCTAAGGGAGTAGTGTGATGACAAAAATTTCATCGCTCAATCAAATGGGATTAATAATAATCATCATATTGACCAGCCTTGCCTGTGTAATTGGTGGAGAAACGCCTGCCAATAGTGAGACCTTGGCTGCTACTCAGGAAGCCATTGCCCAAACCCAGGTCGCAATCTCTGTGCAGCAAACCATCCAGGCTCAGGGCGTTCTTCCCGTTGATCCAACAATTATGCCTCAGGAAATTGTTACCATTAACCCTCCTCAAGACGATCCTTGTGCCGGAAAGAGCTTGGTTAATTCCCAGGGTACCTCCTTTTGCTATGAGCCAAGTCTGGCTGGCAGTGTAACCAATGAAATGGTTCCTGCAATTGTCAGTGAAATGAGCGAGAGCTTTCATGAACCGTCGCATATCAAATTCACGTTTCAAGGCTATGCCATTTCCCCAACTTTCCATACACCAGTCATGCATGTCTATCCAGTTGCTGCCTACACTGCCATTAATCCCTTCGCTCAGGAAAGCATCACGAGTTTACAAACTGCGATCCAGGCTCAATCCACTAATCTGGAGCACATGCCCTTCTTGCCACAATGGAATGCTGCCCAAATGATGCATATGCAAACCTCCTATCTGACGTTCCACAACGGCCAGGGGGTTCGGTACTTGACCCAATACGGACAATCCTTTTGGCCGATTAATAATGAAGACCTGTTCTATACCTTTCAGGGTATCACCAACGACGGCCAATACTACATTTCCGCCATTCTGCCCGTCAGTCATTCCAGTCTGCCGGCCAATGGGGAAGCTTATGCCGGCGATATCAACAACCTGGGAAACAATTACGAGAGTTATCTAAATGACATCACCAATCAGATCAATTCGCAGCCCGCTGAAAGTTTCAATCCGCAGCTCAACCAACTGGATGCGATGATAGAATCATTGTTGATCACCCCTTAGGGCATACGATAAATGACAATCTGCCATATCATTTCTGAAACGGATTGGAAAAAAGCCCAGGATGAAGGCAGCTACCAGCCTGCTTCCCTTCAGCTTGAAGGTTTCATCCATTTTTCCACCCCGCAGCAAGTACTTGCGACTGCCAGCCGCTTTTATGCCCATCAATCCGGTTTATTGCTCCTGTTCGTGGAAACAGGCCAACTAACCTCGGAGCTATGCTACGAATCTGCAGCGGGTACGGCTGAACAATTTCCCCATCTATATGGCCCGCTGAATTTGGAAGCCGTTGTAGATGTGCAGCCTTTTCCAGTCAATGAAGCAGGGACTTTCCTGTTTCCAACAGCCTGGCAAAAGGAACTTTAAACATATCCATCGCTTCATTGATTCCCCTCATTAACTTCCCCTCCTGGGTACATCTACAATCGCATACCCAGAAAAAATGTTCGGACATCTACTTCAGTATTCTACAATAAATCGTGTAGAATGAATTTAATACTTTAAAACTTAATTCTTAATGGTTGGCATCGGAGTAAAGAATGGAATATAGAAATCTTGGAAAGGCAGGGGTAAAAGTCTCAGTTCTTGGTTTGGGAACCAATCAATTCGGGTCGGAGGCAGTCCCGCAAAAAACCGTCAACTCGATCATCGATATCGCCCTGGAACACGGCATCAATTACCTGGATACCGCCAATGTTTACAAAATGGGCGCATCCGAGACTACGCTGGGAAATGCACTCAAAGGCCGCTGGGAGAAAGTTGTCCTTGCCACGAAATTTTACTTTCCCGTCGGCGATGGTCCGAATGATACAGGAACCTCCCGTTATCATTTGATGAACGCCGTGGAAGCCAGCTTAAAACGCCTGCAGCACGAGACGATTGATCTCTATTACGTTCACCGCTGGGACCCTTCCACCCCCATCGCCGAGACAATGCGTGCTCTGGATGATCTGGTCCGCATGGGTAAGGTGCGCTACATCGGCGCCTCGGATTTTGCGGCCTGGCAATTGGCGGAAGCCAATCTGCTGGCCGAGTTTAAAAATTGGAGCAGCTTTTGCGTCCTTCAATCTCATTATCATATGCTGGAACGCGGCGTGGAGAAAGAGATTCTGCCCTACTGCCTGGATCACGGAGTTGGTTTTATTCCTTACTTCCCCCTTGCCGGTGGTTTCCTTACCGGAAAATACAAACGGGGTGAAAAACCGCCTGTTGGTTCCCGCGGGGAACGCGATGATTATGTACAGAGTTATTTTACGGATACCAACTTTACCATTTTGGAAGCCTTAACCCTGTGGACTGCGGCCCGTGACAGAACGCTGAATGAACTGGCGCTTGCCTGGCTGGCCGCACAACCCGCTGTGGTCTCCGTTATTTCCGGTGCCACCCGAATGGACCATGTGACTAACAATGTAAAAGCCGCCGAATGGCAGCTTAATGCAGATGAAGTACAAGAGATTAACACCATACTGACAGCTTACCGATAAAGGGGGCTGCAATCCGGTTCACAAGGAGAGATTGGAACTATGCCAACGGAAAAGAAAAGAAGTCGTCCAAGCAGCCGTCAATCCAAAGCGCATCAATTTTTCAAGGAGTTATTGGAACAGGTACAGCCTCACGCCGAGGCTATGATCCTGCACATTGATGATCCTGAATCCCGTAAGTTTTATCAACAGGACAAAGCCAGGCTGGTCGAGTGGATGACCTATGGCTGGATTCTGGCTGCCAGTATGAGCAAAGAACAGCATCAATCTTTTCACGAAGCCTGGCGTGAACGCTTGGAAAGTGTCGCTAATCATATTGATTTTTCCAGCATGGTCAAGAAACAGGAATTATTGACCAATCTAAGCGGCAAAATGCGCGATTACCTGATCGAACAGTTCTATCAGGATGATCTGATCGCCTTTGCCCAATGCTGGTTTATCAATATCGTCAGCATGGACGGTAGTTGGAAGATTGTTGCCGATCGCCTGCAGGAACACGAATTCACCTGGGAAGATTTCCGCACCCCGTCGTTGTAGTGGAATTAGAAAATAACAAGCAGGGACAAAGCATCCAATGATAATTAATTGTCAATGGATGCTTTTATCTTAAACCGGATGAATATCTCCTTAACCCAACCAAAGACAATTTATTCATCAAAAACGGTGTGTTGATAACGTATCCTACTCCCTAATTAATATTAAAAATGTAGGGGTTTAGCATCCGGCAAGAAATTAGGCTTTTAATCCTATTTATCGGATGCTAAACCCTCGCGCATGCCGGGTAAATAGCAGGCTGCGTAGCAGTATGTATGAGTGAGTACTAGTTCATTCATTTCGTCGAATAGGGATGTAGAAATTATCCAGGTGAGGGTTTAGCATCCGTTAGACGCATCAACAATCAGATGATTTGGCGGATGCTAAACCCCTACAAATTACGGTGTGTTTCTGAATACCGAATCGATGTAAAACGAGATTGTTGCACAAAAAATAAACTCGGTTTTCATTAATCAAATGCGGCGTTGATAACGTACCCTATCTCTGAAAACCCAAACAAAAAAGCGGCTGATGATTTCTCACCAGCCGCTTCTTATTTAATCTTTCAAAAACTAAAACATGCCAATCGCGTCATGCACTTCACGGATAGTTTGGTCTGCAATCAAACGGGCGCGCTGGGCACCGTCCTGCAAAATCTCAAACACCTGATCCGGTTTTTGAGCGAATACTTCCCGCCGTTCGCGGAAAGGCGCGAAATGCGCATTCAAGTTCTTGGCCAGGAGTTTCTTGCAATCCACACAGCCAATGCCGGCCTTGCGGCACTCGGTGTTGATGGATTGAACTTCATCTCTACTCGAAAAAATCTTGTGCAAGGAAAAGACATTGCACACATCCGGATTTCCTGGATCGGCGCGGCGCATGCGCTGCGGATCGGTCACCATGGTCATGATACGCAGTTGTGTTTCATCTGCACTGGCGGCCAGCTCGATATGATTATCCAGACTCTTGCTCATCTTCTGTACACCGTCCGTACCCAGCACCTTGGGGATCTCGGTGATCTTCATTTCCGGTTCAATCAGTACGTCGGTTTGATAACGGAAATTAAACGAGCGAACCACCTCACGGGTAAATTCAATGTGGGGAGCCTGATCCACGCCTACCGGCACGAGGTGAGATTTATACAACGTAATATCTGCAGCCTGCAGAACAGGATACCCAACCAGTCCATAATTAATATTTTTGGGTTGCTGTTTAATCTTTTCTTTAAAGGTGGGCAGCTCAATTAACTTGCCGTAGGGCGTAATCATGGAAAGGATGGTATGCAGTTCCATCACCTGGGGCACATGCGATTGAACAAAAACAATGGACTTTTCTGGGTCAATCCCTGCTGCCAGCCAATCCAGAGCCATTTCCAAGGTATTCTGTTTTAGATCAACCGTGGTTTCCATCGTCGTCAGGGCATGGATGTCCACGATACAATAAACGCAATCATAATCATCTTGCAGCGCCACGTAATTCTTAATCGCGCCCAGATAATTGCCTAAGTGTTGACGTCCGGTCGGACGGGCGCCGGAAAAAACTCGACCTTTTTTTGTGCTCATTGAAGCCTTCCTGATGTGAATTGTTAAGAACTATCGATTTTCTCTCCAAATTATAACAGTGAACCCCGCTTTTTGGTAAAATGCAGGTATGAACCCTACCCTCCCTCCCGGGCGCGTCCCCTTCCTTAAACGATATATGGATGTGCTGATTTGTATTCCAGCCCTGATCCTGCTATCGCCCCTGTTTCTGTTCCTCTCCATCATTTTGGTTATCATTCAGGGCAGTCCAGTGTTCTTCAGCCAAAAACGCCCTGGTCTACTGGGAAAGATTTTTGACATCCATAAATTTCGCACCATGCGCAATGCTTTTGATGCTGATGGGAATCCGCTGCCAGATGAAAAACGACTTTCCGCATTTGGAAAATTTATGCGCTCCACCAGCCTGGATGAACTGCCCGAATTATGGAATGTGTTGAGGGGAGAAATGAGTCTGGTCGGTCCAAGGCCGCTGTTGGTACAATATTTACCCCTTTACACCCCGGAACAAGCACGTCGCCACGAGGTCCTGCCGGGCATCACCGGCTGGGCACAGATCAATGGCCGCAATGCCATCACCTGGGAAAAGAAATTTGAGTTGGATGTCTGGTATGTGGATAACTGGTCGCTGAGCCTGGATCTTAGAATTCTCATCCTGACCCTGGCTAAAGTGGTGCTGCGGGAAGGAATATCACAAAGCGGACAGGCGACCACGGAATACTTTACCGGGTCAACTCCCGAGTCTATCCAATCAGAGGAAATTAGTTGAGCGGTTGGTAATCGGTAGAGATCAGTCCCTGCATTAATTCATCAGCCATCTGATCGAATGCTTGAATTTTGCCTTCCCCCACCAGGGCAGCATTGACGTGCGTCAATTGCAAAGCCGCATTGAGGCTGCCCACGGATTTCCCCGCGGCCAAATCCGGCCAGATTTTTTCAAGCGTCCCGGCGATATCTTCCTGGATGGTGGCAGCCCAAACATTTTCGAGTCCTGCTGGTGGAATTCCTGACCCCAGGAGCATTAAGCCGCGCTGCGCCATACGGTTGTATACTTCCGGATTAGTGATCTTGCCATCGATAAAAGCTACATTGAATAAATTACTTTCAATAGCTTGATAGCCGTTTTCCCATGCTGCTGCATCTGTAGCAGCGGGCAAGTTTACCAACAAGGGAAATTGCACATAGGGCGGAACAATAGGACTGCAGCGGCCGCAAAAATAGCCGCCGCCATTAAAAAATGCCCAGGCAGCATCCGTTCCAATCGGGGTGTCGATGGCAATCAATCCAACAGCACGCCAATCATGAGATAAAATCATGCTCAGGTACCCCCCGGCAAACAATATCTGTTTGGCGTTGGTATTGATGATAGATAAATTAGCGGTGGATTGAAGGTTAGCATCCGTAATGGCGACAAACTGTATAGCCGGATGGGCTGAAGCCAGCACACCCATATCCATATCGGGGGCTTTGACAATGATCACTCGCATGGCGTCGTTGATCTGATTTACATCCAGAGTCTGGATAGATTCAAATTGAAGGCCAGTTTCCTCAGCTAGACGTTGAACCACACTGGCAACTTGCTGTGCGCTTTCGCCCTGATCTGCGCTGACCCAAATGGCTCGTAATGGCTCCGGGGTCGGCGTAGCGGGTATGGGCGTTTCCGTAGGAATACTCGTCGGAGTTGGGGTTTCGGTTGGGGATATGGCAGCATTCAACTGACAAGCAGAAAGGAACAAAACCAGCCACAATGCAGCCAAAGTACGGGTCCAACGCAAGATTTTTACCATGTGATCAATTTTACTCCACTACAACGTATTTTTGGGAGTGTATTATAATAAATAGATGATTAAGATGGATGTCCCTGGCAGAGCTGCTCTTACAATCAAGCATATTGTCTGCGATGTTAATGGTACCCTCGCCTTTGATGGAGATTTGTTACCCGGGGTTGCTGCATCCATTCATCGCTTGAGAAAACATACTCAGGTTCATCTTATAACAGCCAACACACATGGTAAACAAAAAGAAATTGATCAAGTTCTTGGATTTCCTGCCATCTGCTTGAATCCCGGACATGAATCGGAGCAAAAGAAGAACTATGTTGAAACCTTGACCTCCAATACAGTCATTGCAATTGGACAAGGTACTAACGATGCCGGGATGTTGGCAGAAGCAGCAATCGGTATAGCCATCCTTTCTAAGGAAGGGTTATCTCGAGAAAGTTTACTGGCAGCAGATTTGATTTTTCCTGATATTCAGAGCGCTTTTGATTGTCTGGAGAATCCCCAACGGATCATAGCGAGTCTAAGACAATGAGTTTACCTACCAGCGAACCTCTCGAACCTCTGGATCCAAACGATTTGCCTCCCGCTCGACGACGGAGGATGAAGCGTAGAATCATACCCACCGATTCAAGTGAACAGGCTCAGTTTCTGGAAGAAATTGCCGAGCGGCTCATGCCGTCTTATGATTTCTTCCTCAGTATCATTTTGATGGGATTCATAATCTGTGCGGCGGTATGGTTCGATTCGCCGGCTTTGTTTGTTTTGGCCGCCATTTTAGCACCTTTTCTTTCCCCGATCTTGGGATTAAGTCTTGCTACCGTTGCTGGATCCGTCTCATACTTCTTACAATCCATTGGCAGTTTTTTTGTCGGCAGCCTGATCGTCTTTGGGATTGGCCTGGGTGCAGGATTTGTTCTGCCAACCGGGTTGATTGAAACTAATCTTCACAGCCAGTATTTCACCCATTTCTCTATTCCAAATTTTATCCTGCTCTCCATAAGCACCATTTTGACCGCAGTTTTTTTAATTCGTTCCAAAAGCGGTTATCCTCGGGTTGCCAGTGTTGCGCTGGCTTATGAAATTCTAATTCCCGTTGGAATGGCCGGATTCGGACTTTCCAGTGGATTCCCTGGCCTGTGGCCGGATGGTCTGGTGGTCTTTCTGGTACATCTTTCCTGGGCTGTTTTAATCGCCACCATCACCATAAGTCTGCTGGGGTTACGCCCGCGCAATATCTTCGGCTATACCGTCAGTACCACCATCGCCCTGATCAGCGTGGCAGCTTTTATTGCCCTGGTGTCCGTTGGAACAGCATACACCGCTCATGTGGCGCTGCCCTCCAGAACCCCAACCATGACCGGCACGCCCACCAACACCCCCACTATTACTAACACGCCCTTACCGCCTACTCGTACGTTAACACCCACCAACACCCTGATTCCTTCCCAAACCCCCAGCCGTACACCCACGATAGGGCCTACCCCGGTCTGGGCTAAAGTCAACGCAGGGGATTCGGATGGCGCATTTGTGCGTGCAGAGCCCAATTTCCGTGGTGCATTGGTTACCAGTTTATTAAATGGTATGTTGGTAGAAATCCTGCCCGAAGTCACCAGTAATGAAGGCGCCACCTGGGTACACGTACGCACCCTGGAAGGCCAGGAAGGCTGGATGGTCCGTGTTTTACTGATCACCGCAACACCCAAACCTTGAAAACTCGTCAATACTATTTTATTGATATAAAGACAGGAGCAAAGCAGTATGCCAATAAATTTCGGAACTGATGGCTGGAGAGCCGTCATCTCGGACACCTTCACTTTTAACAATCTTCGTCTTGTCACCCAGGCCATTGCCGATGCCGTGGTATCCCCTACTTGGAACAATGGCATTTCGTCCCAGCTTGAATCAGAAGCTCTAAAGATGGTTGTGGGGTTTGATACCCGCTTCCTCTCGGATCGGTACGCCAGAGAAGTATCCAGTGTTTTAGCGGCCAATGGATTCTCCGTTCGGCTCAGTCAGGCAGATGCTCCCACCCCTGCCATCTCTTTTGCTGTGCAGCAAATGGGCGCCAAAGCTGGTATCATGATTACGGCTTCTCACAACGCCCCACGCTACAACGGCGTCAAACTAAAATCAGCCCGGGGGAACTCCGCCTCTCCTGAACAATGCGGCAGGGTTGAAGTGTACCTGAATGATAATGAAATCCAAAGCCGCGGCCCAAATTCAATGGATTTTCAAACTGCTAAAAATCAGGGGTTAATTGCCACCTTTAACCCCATTCCAGCCTATCATGAGCACTTGCGTACCCTGATCAATATGGATGTGATCGCCGATGCCAAACCCCGCATCGTGATCGATTCCATGTATGGTTCCGGCCGCGGGGTAATTCGCGGCATTTTGCAGGGAACCGGCTGTGAAATTGAAGAAATTCGGGGCGACCTGAACCCTGGCTTCGGCGGGATTCACCCCGAACCCATCGGCCATTATCTGAACGCCCTGGCCAGCACCATCAGTATGGGGAAAGGTGATTTTGGCCTGGCTACAGATGGCGATGCGGACCGCATCGGCGCCATGGACGGACGCGGTAATTTTGTCGACCCCCACAAAATCATGGCCCTTGCCCTGAAGTATCTGGTGGAAGTGCGCGGCATGACGGGCGCTGTTGTTCGTACTGTATCTACATCCCGTATGTTGGACCGTCTGGCCTTAAAATACGGTTTAAAACTCTATGAAACCCCGGTTGGATTCAACCATATTTCTGATTACATGCTCAATGAAGACATCCTGATCGGTGGGGAAGAATCCGGTGGTATCTCCTTTAAAGGCCACATTCCCGAAGGCGATGGTGTCTTATTGGGTCTATTACTTACCGAAATCATTTCCTATTACCACACTCCCCTCTATGATCTGGTGGAGGAGCTGCTCCAGGAAGTAGGTCCTGCGTTCTACCAACGCAAGGATATGCGCCTGAAACGTCCAGTAGCCAAAGCCAGCATGAGCAAGCGGTTAAAAGATGAAGCCCCGGCTTCCATCGGCGGTGAAACGGTACAGGAAATTATTGCCGTGGATGGCATCAAATATATCCTCTCGGATGATTCTTGGTTACTGATTCGTCCCTCCGGGACAGAGCCCGTCTTGCGTGTTTATGCGGAAGGCCGCTCCATGGCGATGGTCGATGCGCTCATGGCCTATGGCGAGGGCATTGCTTCCAGTATCTCCTGAGTTTAATTTCATTATTCAAATAAAATGTATCATTAGGGGCACAGTGTCTGTACCCGAACGAATGTCAATCAAAAAACCTCACAAGTCGAAATCGGACTTGTGAGGTTTTTTTTAGAAAATTTGTCTACCTGAATTATATAGATTCGAAATCGATAAATAAACCTAATGACAAAGATGATCGATTTGCATCGTACTGCACAATCGGGTCTAGCAGAAGATCCACTCAGGGTAAAAGCGTTCCCTTTCGAAGAGTAGCAAATGAAGGCTCTTATGTCGTTAACAGTATCTACAATGAGTAGGGGTACCCCTCGCGGGTACCCGTGCGAATGCTGTAAGCCAATTCCATCCCAGGCAGGGGGCTGTCTACCATGTAAGCCCCTCGTTATAGGACAACCTCATGTTGTATTTAATCCCCAACAAAAAACGATGTCTCCTGTGTGGAAACATCGTTTTATTATTAATGTTTAAGAAAATATTTCTTGGAAAAGCGCTTTATAAAAAATCAAAACCGTTATGCACTGGCTGCGGTGCGTAATCGACGGACTACAAATACCAGACCCAGCAGTAAAACACCCACACCAAACAAACCAGGTAGACCTACCTCATCCGCGAAACCTGTTGTTGGCAGGGCTGTCACGGTTTGGGCATTTGGGGTTTGCGTATTTACCGTTCCGCCAGCCGCCAGCGTCAACAACGCGGCAACCGTTTGGGTACGGTAGAACAAATCTCCACCAGCAGCCTGCATGCCTTCAGCGGCCATGGTAGGCTCTTCTGTGGCTGTCGGGAAAACGACCACCGGTGTGTTGGTTGGTTTTTCCGTTGGCAGAGGGATCGTTGGGCTGGGCGTCTGCAAGAGTGCCTGAGCATAGGCCATCTCGGTAGCAGCCTGGACAGTCATGGTATTCTGGGCATTAATTTGGGCAGCCTGCTCCATTTGCGTGGCGCGCTGTTGAGGATAAATCACCAACATATACACAGCCATGGCAGCCACAATTAACAGCACAAAAACGCCAATCACACCAATAGCAACCCAAAAATTCCGGTTACTGCTTTTTTTCTTGGGGGCACGATTGGAAGTTTTTCCATCATCCAACCCCTCGAATGCATCAAAATCTTCAAATAAATTATCATCAAAATTCGACATAGCGCTTCTCCTACAGGATGATCCGGTTTTGCTTATTCCAGCAAATCCAAGTTATCAATGGGTATCGTAATCTGTTTTTTATCACTCAATCGTAAATCAGCAGTTCTGGCCAGAATCCCATTGGCTAATTTCGTTTTACCGGAATGGATTCTGAGTACTTCTCCGATTTGCCCCTGGTAAGGGTGTGATAAAATCCGCACAATTCTCCCAGGCTTAAGACTGAGAACATCATTGGGTTCCTCTCCTACTGCTGGCAGCGGAATGAAGGCTTCCGGTTTGGTGCCGGTCAATTCATCCGCAGGGTCTGCAATCAGGTTCAATTCCCGATTGATATTCGTATTCAATATCTGATATGCTGCAAGATTCATGCCTATGTCGCCAAAACCATCCGTTAAAAGAATTGGATATTTCACTTCCATGGCTAAAGACTGCAAACTGGCTGCCATAGTGCCCAGAATCAAACCGCGAATATTCAAGGAAGTCAGTGTTTTCAATACTTCCGTGTTTCTCAAAGTACCAGAAAATATAACAGCGCCCCGCAAATCAACCGTCAGAAAACGCGGATCCAGTTCGGATGTGGCGTCATTGCCGATTTGCATTAATAATCCGGAGCTGATTTGATGGTTACCCCATACCCCTTGCACCAGAGCCCCATGACATTGCAAAATTGCACCTGTACGGTGCAAGACTTCCAATACAACCCCGGAGTACCCAGCCCGTACCTGTTCACGACGCCCTTGAACTTCCAAAATGACTTTACCGCCGGAGATGGCTGTAACAACGCCATTCATGGGCGCCCGAACAACTCGCTTCAGGAATCCGCCTGTCTCAGCGATAATATCCCCTTCTTCAAGGCGTTCCCCAACTTTGCAGGAAAGAAGCGCCATGACGGCTTCTATTTTTTTTACTTGTAGGGCCTGACGCACATCCACCAAAATATGATGGTCATGCAGGTCAGCATGGGCAACAACTTCACTGCCATTAACCTCCTGACCGGTTGCAACTAAAACTTCACCCGCACTGGATAATACCCGTTTACGGTTTATACAAACCAGAGGACGAATGATGGTGGGTTGTTTTGCTAACATAGAAGTTTATTCCAATTGAATTGTTGCATGTTTTATACCAACCTTACCCCTTCAAGGTTGTCCTCCAAAGATGGAGAAGTTCTCGTCTTTCTTCCACAGCGGTAGGCAGGGCGATATTTCTACCGCGTGCATCAATTACCAGGCCGCACACGCCGCCCACCGTTTTAAATGCAGCCAATCCTTTCCCTACCACAGGGTCAACTATGGTACGCCCAATACCTGAAACCATGATGCGTGCCGTCTTGCCCTGACTGATGGGGATTTGTATAATTGTGCCTTTGCGGACCTGAATATCATCCGTTTGCCCGTCTTCTGTTTCATAGCGAATCCGTA
The DNA here is from genome assembly GCA_002412765.1 of Leptolinea sp. UBA5203. GTDB lineage: Bacteria > Chloroflexota > Anaerolineae > Anaerolineales > Anaerolineaceae > UBA5203. The sequence continues at coordinate 19,910 of DHVR01000051.1, forward strand.
AAACAGGTTTACCATTTCTTTCGCTACTGATCGGACAGATGACTGTACCCAAATTGAGAAAAGCTCCCGATTCCAAAGCTTGAACGGGAATAGCGGGGTGAATTTTAGCAGCCGTCCCCAAGGGACCGGTAATACCGTTGGTATCTAGGGTGATGGTGGTAATACCCATCGGTTGGATTCCATCCAGAACCATCATTAAACTATCCGAAGGATGGGGTACATTGCCAAACACGGCGCCGGATACCAGAATAGGATCAAAATTCGCTTTTTCCTGCGGCCAGCGTTGTTGTAAATGCTGAATCATCAGGCGTAAAGCAACTCTGGCAACTGCCTGCTCAATTTCCAATGCAATCGTGCTGGCAGGAATTTGTCCAGGTTGCAGCTTCTTCTGCCAGATGTAATCCAAAACTACCGAAGGAGGAATATCTGCTGAAATCCATTCGTATACGGCATCCAGGCCTGCTTTGCGGATGATATTGGACATGGAAGTACCCAGTCCTAAATCAAACACATCCACAATCGATTGACTCCGGTCTGCAATGGCCATGGTGGCATGAGAAGCGCCTAAATCCACACCCAGGACGGCGCGCTGAATTTTGCTTTCTGTTCCCAAATAGCGAATAATTCGGTGGAATCCCATTGCTGTGGATTCCGGTTCGGTACTGCAAATTTGGGAAAGGTCTTCCAGACCTTGTATTTTCTTGCTCTTTTGATACAACACCATCTGGGATAATAGCGCCTGGGAATCCATAAAGGTTTCATCATCCAGACTGGGACGGATATTTTTTGCAGTTGCCACAGGGGTCCAATGTTCCAACCCTTCTTTTATTCGTTGGGCTAATTGGGAATTTCCGCAATAGAGCACTTCCGGTCTTTTTTCTTCCGGGAGGACTTTCAAAATCAAGGAAACCAATTCTGCCATCTTCAATACCGATCGACTGGCACCCTGTTCCATCCCCCCTGCAAAAACAATAATTTGAGGGGAAAGACGTAACACGGTATCAATCTGTTCATCCACACTGCGACCATCCCCAACCCCAATGCTGTCCACCACTGTACCATAAACAGAGTTAGCCACAATGCGTAAACTCTCCAGGGATACTTCGGAGAGCAAGCCAACCAAAATCATGCGGATTTCCGGGCCGGCGGAGTAGGTCAATACCAGACGATCTACACCCATTCCTTCGTGGGTGGAAGGATATAATAATTTGGCCTGAGAATCGATAATTCCCCGCCCTGTTTTTTCTTCCAGTTGAGTAAAGGCTCGATGTAAGCCCTCATTAATATCGCAATAAGGTTTTTTCATCGTGTTAGGAGCAGAACCGCTGGCTATGAAGCTGTATTGTCCTTCCACCATATCAAAAAGAAAAACACGTGTGTATACCGTCCCAAGATCGATGGCAAGGAGAGAGTAGGTTTCTTTTGTAGGCGTTATAGCTGTCATTTAGAACAATCCCGGGAGTAATTGTTGGAAAAATTGCAGGATAAAAATCAGACGATCCATCAAGGCAGCCAAAGCCGCAGCATAAACCCCAGCGAAAACCGCACCAAAGGTAATGGCAATAAAACCAGAACCCATTCGAGCTAGCCATTCAATCATCGGAGCACGTTTTTTCTGCTGAGATTTCGCAGGTGCTCCATAATGGAAATAAGCCAGGGCGGATACGCTGCCAAGAAGAAAAACTGAACCTTCCAATAATCGATATAGAATGCTGGTACCTGCCAAACCCGTTTCCATGCCGGCAGCGCTACTAATTTGCGGTAAAATAGTACCGAATATCGCCCCACTGATAATTACAGCCGAGCTAACCCCAACCAAATAAGCCAGCGGCAGATTACTTGCCCTGGACAAGCCGGGGATTAAGCGAACAAACAAGAAACCAGATAAAAGTAAGCCGCCAATTGCAAGCATACTTTCATTGCCCGTTCCATAAATCAAAGGCCAGATCAAGCGGGGTAAAATGACTTGATAAATAACAATCACAGCAACGTATCCGGCGGTACAACCCACAAACAGATAACTGACCATTCGGAAGAGAACATGATCGCCAAAGACATAACTGAGCACAATCAGTGTCAGCAGGAATCCAGCGAGCGTCCATAGAAAATCAGCATTCAACATGTTAACCAAGCCTTAACGAGGTGTTTTCCTTCCGGAGAAGGTGTTTCGTACAATGTACCCGAGGGTTAAGAGAATCACAATCAAGGTAACCAGATTCATTCCAAACTGGTAAGAATACCATCTGGCGGCCAACCCGGCGGATTGATTAATTAAGGAACGATAGGTATACCCTTGATAAAGCCCGGCGATCAGCCCCTTGATCTGTCCACTTTGCCAATAGGGCAATATCAAAGGATAGGCCTGCGCACTGGTGACCATCATCATATGGTTCTTGGTGTTTAGACTGGATTGTTCAATCCAATCACGGCTAAGGGTTGGTGAATCCGTCAGCACAATTAAACCAGCAAACTCATCAATCGATTGGATGGAAGTTAATACATTTGAATTCCACACCGAACTAGGGGTTTTCTCATAGCGAAAACCATATTGAACGGTTTGGTGTGGATAGCGCAGAAATTGCAGCATGGCAGCAGAACCGCCAGGCAAATAACCCAGATTAACGACTCTGGATTCATATTCCGCCACATTGGTTTCCGGATGGGCCGCATAATGCTTTAACCAAATGTCCTGGGCTATTTCCTCAGCCAGTACCGGACCAATCGGCAGTGTGGAGATCATGGCAACATTAACCCTCTTTTCGTACAAGCGATTCAATAGTCCATCCAGTGTGCCGCGCATTTCAGCCGTATAGCCGGATTCAAAATCCATTACCAATAAAACAGAACTGTTTTCCGGATATTGTTCAACTTGATTATGGAAAGAAACGACAGGATCACTGGCCACAAAAGGCAGTGACCCCGGCATTAGAATGAATCCACTAAAGGGAATCAACATGATCAGGACTAACAGAACCGCAAAGAGGATTCGCATCAAATTAAGCGGGACTTTTTCAACTGCTACCTTCAAAGGTTGGTTCTTGGCTTCACTCTCAATCATGCGGGTGAGGACTTGCATTCGATTGGACTGTCGATCCGTCAATTGAATCTGATCGGAATAGATCGGCGGTTTCCGGTACATCATATCCATGTCACGCGCCGGAAGAACGCCCATCAACCCTGCCAGAGGGCCAATTTTCTCTGTTTGTGTATCCTCTTTGCCGGGTTCTGGTTTGTGTCGTTTGGTTTTCCCTGGTTGACCCGGTTTGATTTGATTCAGCCAGGTGGGCAGCTCCCCTTTCTCCAGACCTTCCAGTTCCCACTGGATATTCTCCACGCCTTCTATATGGGCTTCTTCAGAGACTTCTTCTGCTTTTTTCCCGTTTGCCTGCCAAATTTCCGGGGACAACCAATTAGGTAAATCATCACCGGCAAATGGATGGGAGGTATCCAGGTTCTCAGGCGTTAAATCATCAGATTCAAATGTAAATGCAGAGCTTACCTCAGGCTGGCTGCTTTCGCCAGCCTGTTTCATTTCATTTAGCCAATCGGGTACAGTGGATTCCGGAAGAAGATTGCCTATCTCCTCTTCCTCCTCCTGTTCGAATTCCAGGTTGTTCGCTTGTTCTGACAGATCAACTGAACTGGAAGCGCCAGTCCAAACATCCAGGGGCTCTCCAGCAGGTTCAATGGCATCATTGAATGAAGTTAACCAATCCGGAATGTCCTCCTCCAAGGCTTTGGTCAAACCCATGCCGGTTGGAATACGCTCATCCTCATCAAAGGTATCTTTGGGTAAAGAGTCAACGGAAGAATCCATCTCTTCCGGTTCTTGTTCAAAATAAGCCGTCATCAACGGTTGAGAAGTACTCGCATCGCGTTCAATGGGTTCATTTCTGAAATCCTCGAAACCCTCTACTTCACCACCATCAGCGGTCATCATAGATCTTGGTGGGGCCGTAGCCTCTTCGAGATTCTTCATCCAGGCAGGTAAATCACCATCGGATTCACTCATTCCCAGGTCGTTGTCATCCAGCCCGCTCAAGGCAGCCGTCATCATCGGCGCCGAGGTTTGGGCGGGCGGCACAGCTTCTTCGAGTGCTTTCATCCAGGATGGAATTTCTTCCTCCTGGGCGGGTTCTTCTTCTTCCAGTCCACTCAATGCAGCTGTCATCGTCGGTGCAGAGGGTCGCGTTGGCGGCGCAGCTTCTTCGAGTTCCTTCATCCAGGATGGAATTTCTTCCTCCTGGGCAGGTTCTTCTTCTTCCAGTCCACTCAATGCAGCCGTCATCTTCGGTGCAGAGGTTTGGATAGGTGGCGCAGCTTCTTCGAGCTCCTTCATCCAGGATGGAATTTCTTCCTCCTGGGCAGGTTTTTCTTCATCCAGTCCAGTTAATGCTGCCGTCATCATGGAAGCGGAGGGACGCAAAGGAGCCGTTACATCTTCAATGTTTTTCATCCAGGAAGGAATCTCTTCTTCCTGGGCAGGTTTTTCTTCCAATTCACCGGATATATCACTCTTCGGCGCTGAGGGGGTGGTAGATGTCGAACCGGTACTCTCCAGTTCTTTCATCCAGGACGGAATTTCTTCTTCCTCAGTTGGTTCCTCTTCCAATATGCGCAACGCAGCGGTCATCATCGATGGCGCTTGATGGATGGGATTTTCAACGGCTTCAGGGTTCAATTCCCAAGGTGGTGTATCTTCTTCATCGGATGGAATTTCTTCCAACGCACGCAGCGCTGCTGTAAACATCGATGGTGTTTTACTGATGGGTTTTTCAACCTGATCTGCATTCATTTCCCAGGGAGGCGTTTCTTCCTCATCAGATGGAATATCTTCCATCGCCTGAAGTGCAGCCGTAAAGATCGACGGCGGTTTTTTGATGGGTTTTCCAACCTCATCCGCGTTCATCTCCCATGGCGGTGTTTCTTCATCATCAGATGGAATCTCTTCCAATGCCTGAAGTGCAGCGGTAAAGATCGATGGCGGTTTTTTGACAGGCGGTTCAAGCTCTTCTGCTTTCTTCATCCAGGGGGCGGGCTCATCCGGCGGCAAATCCATGCCTAAATCTTCATCATCCAAACCACTCAATTGAGCTGTTAAAATGGGGGTTTTGGGCAGTTCAGATGATTCCAAATTAGGGGATTCTGATGCTCCAAAGAGCTCTTCTCCCGAGTCATCCAGAATGACTGTCATGGCTGGGGAGAGTTTAGGAGAAGCAGGCTTATCCTCCAATTGTTCTTTCATCCAGGGGGGCACTTCTTCTGCCGGCAGATCCATACCCAGGGCTTCATCATCCAAACCACTTAATGACGCTGTCATCAAGGAGGGTTTAGTAAATTTATCTTCCGGCTGATCTTTCATCCAGTCCGGGATTTCTTCATCGCCTTCGTCCAGAGCAGCCGTCATTTTTGGTGCAAGCGATGGCTTCGCTGGCGGTACATCCGGAACTTTTTTCATCCACGGGGGCAGATCTTCTTCCGAGGGAGTCTCATCTTGTTCCTCGAAGTAAACCGTTTGGAGAGTCCTATTGTCTTTAAATTGATCATTCTCATCCAATTCGGACTCGGAAAAGAATTGGGTAGCTTTATGATCTGGTTTTGGTTCCGTACCTATTTCCTCACCGGAAAATGGATCATAAACAGGTAAGCTGGCATCTTCCTTCTCTGCAAACCGTGGGTCCAGCTCTTTTTGTTTGGCTAATTCGCCGGTATCCACTTCTCCCATCCAATAACGGGCTTTTTGTTTGCCAGCCCCCCCTTCTTTTTGATCCAGGCTCTGCAGCCACTCCATCAGGTTTTCAGTGGGGTCTTTCGATGATGCACTTGTATCATCCTCAAGCCAGGAGGGAACATCTTGTTCAACGGTTTTGGAATCACGGATGGAGGATAGCGATGCAGAGCTGTCCCGCCAATCTGCCATATCCACATCATCCATCAATACTTTTTGATCACGATCATCAATGTATTCTTCATCCGCCTGCTCATGGGCAGGCTTCTCACCGGATGGTAATATGCGGTTAAACCAATCCGTGACCTTAGGTGGTTGATCCGGTGTGGCAGTTTCCTCTTCTTCAATCTCGTCTTCTGCAGGCTCCTGGGTGGAATCGTCCGTCCAGGTTCTTAATGCCGCTGTCCAATGAGGGATAGCCTCCTCCTCTTTCTTTTGAGGGGGCTCTTCTTTAAGATTGCGCAGCCAATCCGGGACATCAACCCCGGAATCTTGCTGCTCATCCGCTTCCGGCTCATCATACTGAATTTCCTGATCGCGTTCTTCAAGGCTTCCTTGATCGGTTCGTGCACGGATATGGGTTAACCATTCCGGTGATTCTTCAGATTGTGGTTCTTCGGGTTCGGGGGTTGGAGGGGTGGGTGGATTTTGCTCTTTCTTTCCACTGCCTCCCGTCTCTTCTCGAAAAGCATCCAGCCAGCTCAAACCACCGGTAAATTTTCCGGCATTCGAGGGAGTCAACGGGGTGAGCCGTGCTCCACAATGCTGACAAACTGAATTGTCAGCCGAATTTGGTTTTCCACACATGCTGCAGCGAATTTCGTCCATTGATTATCCCTGATAAGGTCTGTCCATACCCAGTAATATTCGAACTCCAGTGATCAAACTGCCTAATGCCACACCTAAAATTAAACCTCGGGCACCAGCGATCGGAAGTCGCTCCAAAAACAAGATTCCCTGATCCAATATTGGAATCTGGGAATGTACGGGTAAGGAATTTGAAAAATAGAATAAAAAGAATATCAGGCTGAACAAAAATAAAACTGTCGAAAATCCTTTTCGTTGGCGCACAGCCTGGAATATGGCAATTGCAAGAGAAAACGATAATAAAGCCAGCAAACTGGTTTCAATGGGCATCAACAACGCGGTGACGATGGGACGGAAATAAATATCAGCCGGGGTATAAAACACGCCAAACATAAAGGTGGCGGTAAAAGCAATGATTAATAAGAGGCTATAGCCATCTCTGTCCCGTGGCTGAGTAACCTTGCGGATGTGCAAACGTAAAAAGTGGGCAATCGCCACCAGGGCGCCCATACCAGCTACAACAATGGCCCAATTGATCAAGACTTCCCGAATATTGGCCAGAATGGGAATGGGCAGAATGGTACCCAACAGTACGAGAAATCCTACAGCGATAGCGATAGCGGTTGAAATGGGTGATTTCATCGATTCAGCCTCCCATCAATAGTTGGGAGAGTTTAATCATACCGCCAAGCAGCATACCGGCGATTACTACCCAACGCAAAATATCCTGTACCAAAAGGCCCGCATTTTGTCCGCGGTCCTCCTGTAGATAACCGGCGACAGAGAAAACGTCCTCACCAATCAGCGTATCTTCGGCTTCAGCAAAGAAAACCGCCTGCGCCGGGATACTGCTGGAAGCAACCAGCAGTTTGCCATTTGTACGGCGGACTGCCTGGCTCAATAACAAGGTTTCCGGACCCAGGTCGCCTATTAACAAATTTGCATAAACATTATCATTCGTAATCACGGATAGGGTGCCAGCCAGGTAAGAAAAGCGGGTCAGCCCTGTTAGGCGACCCTGTGAAATTTCGTATTGATCACTGGCGTTCCGTTCCCGATAGGCTGATTCCAGACCATTACGGGTCAGCAGGGAAAGAGGCCCATCTCCGCTGGTGGCTACCAGAGGACGATCGCCCAGGGTTGCCATGCGCACGGATTTTTTCATTGCATTTAATGCCACATAACTAGCAGCAGAATTTTGTTCAGTTAATGGGGCATTGCCAAATGAAATATGGATACGTTTGCCGGATTCAACCGCCGTCGCCATAGCTCGTTTGATCTTGGTGACAGCCGGGATGGGACGTACTACTCGACGAAATTTGACCAAATTGGGAACTGAAAATACAATCATCATTAGGATGGTGACCAACAAAATAAGGTATCCAAAGAATGTACTCATTGCCTCATTCATCCCAATTTCCTTCCTGGAGGTAGCCGCTGAATGCCTTTCGTTCTCTTGGGTCCTCGATCATCTCTGCCAGGATATCCCACTCATTGCTGGAGGAGAAGAGTGGCTTGATCAGCATCAAACTTTGGGCAAAGACAATTGAGACCGGTCCAATCGAATTCAAAAATATCTCGGCAGGACCCTCTATACCCCAACGATGCAAGTTTTGCGCCCACTTCGTCCATACGGAAATTTTTTCCATATTTTTCCCAGTATAGCACAGAATAACCCTTCCTACGCCAAATGAAAGCCCCGCGAATTTGATAGGTTATGCGTATACCTATACTATCTTAATTGTATCACTGATCCTGAAACCATAACCGGCTTCCCCCGCCCTTCTGCCCGTACAAGCTCAATTCTTCCCGCATTTGGGCTTCATTTTGCCAAAAAGTACTTACCTGAGATGAGTAGAGAGTAATCGCATCCCCCCAGGCAGCAACATCCTGCTCCAAAACCGGATAATTCTGCTCGAAGGGTACATCCACCTCACTTTCGGCCTTCATGACATAGGGAAAATCCGCATAGTAGCCCAGGGGAAAAGGCGAAGTCAGTTCTTCCGCAGCTCTGCGTACCAGGGCATGATCGACATGATTTCCCAAACCCAGCGGCACAACAAGCTGAGTATCTTCCAATCCAGCCAATTTTTCTTGCAAACAACGGGTTATGGCTTGCCGCAATATAAAATCAGAATCCTGATAGCCGCGAAAAAGGTCGTCATTTTCCACTATCTCAGACAGTCCGGTCAAGGGATGCGTGCGATAGATGATATCCAGAAAATCGAAATAAAATGGGATGGCCCCCAATCGCGCACAAGCGGACGTGTCTTCTGACCGCCGGGCAGCGATACTGGCAGCGCCTGTTCCCCAGCGCGCATGGATCGCCTGTGCAAACGGAGAAAAATCCAGGCTGGGTGGATAACCGGCGAAGATCGTCCAGATTTCCACATGAAGGCCGGATCTCATTTGCTGGTGAATAAGACTCCCGCAGGAATAAACAGCGTCATCCAGATGAGGGGAAAGATAAATCCATTTCATTGTCTTTCTCATGGAATCCACTGCGGCATGGCAGCATTTTCCGCCAGGAGCGTCGAGTTGCCGGTTGACCAATCCATCACCCACACAGCGGGTTTTGCGGAACTGGAGGTCAGGTTCAGGGTTTGATACGCCAAGACCTTTCCATCCGGTGAGATCACCGCAGCAGAATGATTGCGGGATGGAAAATCCGTGCGCTGCTCCACCACAAATTCCTTTAATGAGGCCGAGCAAATCTGCCTGGATAACGTCCGCAGGACCGGGCGGCAGCCAAATATCAAGACATCCTCTTTTGGATGTTGCATCAATAGACTGTAATCCATGTTTTCAATGGAAGGATCTTTCAAGTAGCGGCTGGTTAACGTTTCTAGATTCAGTTCCACCAGATGGCTGACCGGAATCTTATCCAGGTTTTCACTGGTAATCACGCTGATGCGCGCCGGATTGCTCTGCCAAAGTACCGCTGAAGCATCCTGGGATTGGATCAAGACAAGTTCTTTCTGGCCATCCTCTAAAATGGAGAATCCTTTCCTGGCGTTGTCATATACCGCTTGATAGCGGCCGTCCGGAGAAAGGCTGAAGGTCAGGGGAATGACGCCTTTATTAAAGGAAAGGGGTGTCGAATGGCCGGTTTTTACATCCAGCGAAACAATCTGATGGTTAAAAACCTCGTCGTCGAGAGTGGAGCAATGGAAATATACCATCCCGGAATCCGCCTGCCAGAAAAGAGCATTACAGAAAGCAGCTACGCATGGATAAGATACAAGGATTTTATTTTCGGTCAGTGAAAATAACATAACCGCTTGGGTTCCATCATCTGCTTCCGTAATCAAGGCCAGCCACTTTCCATCCGGTGAAGGACTCATTTCCAGTAATGATCCGAAGTTCTCCAGCAAGATACTCTGTCTCCCATTCAAATCCGTACTGATAACTTTTTCATGCCCGGATCCGGGTTGATCGAGATAGACAAGGGTGTTGCCAGGATTCATACCGGCTTTGTATGCCAACCAAACGGTTAACGAGAGCAGGATGATTCCAGCAGTGATTTTTAGTGCAGTTTTTTGCATGGATTAATTTATCCTCAACTGCCCTTTTTTTCAGAGCAGTGGCTCAATTTTATCCTGTTTGGAGCGGGTTATCCATTGCAAGGTTCACAAAATGCTGAAATGACTAGAAAAGTTGCAACAAACAAAATAGTTGGGATTATTTTTATCAAGAATATTGTATGATAGGTATGAGGTTTAACAATAATCAACAGGGTTAAGGTTTGCAAACCTATCATCGTCCGTTCTAGAATTTGATGGTTTTGATAGATATTTACAGATAAATAACATTGTCATCATCCTCCTTACAAAAAATCCTTTGCGGAGACTTCCAATCTCCATTCATTGAATACTCATTTCAGGAAATGCCAATACATAAAGAGAAGTAGAATGCTAAGTTCTCTACAGAGGTAATTCATGGAAAATAAAGAATCAGAAAATCGAGGATACTGAATTGGATCAAAAAAAATATCCACCTATTCCAAACCATGAACCGAAAGAAACACAAAATTTATATTACAAAAATATCCTGCAAACCACCAAGGACGGCTTCTGGCTGCTTGATGCCCATGGAAAACTGGTTGATGTCAATGATGCTTATTGTCAGATGATCGGCTATACCAAAGAGGAATTATTGAATTTCAGCATCGCGGATCTGGATATGATTGAAGATCCTGGTGCGACGATCGAACGGATTGATCGCATTATTAAAAATGGTGCGGAAATGTTCACTACCTTGCATCGTAAAAAAGACGGGACTCCCCTGGATGTGGAAGTCTCGGTAACCTACCTGGATGCAGACGGTGGGCGGTTTATTTGTTTTTGCCGGAATATTACTGAAAGAAAGCTGGTGGAAAAGGCATTTCGCGAAAGGGAAGAACATTTCCGGCAGATGTATGAACGCTCCCCAATCGGTTATCAATCCCTGGATGCAGATGGATATTTCATCGAAGTGAATCAAGTCTGGTTGAACACGCTTGGGTATCAACGGGAAGAAGTCCTCGGGCACTGGTTTGGAGATTTCCTGATCCCCGAAATGGTAGAGGCTTTTCGCGAACGATTTCCCCGTTTTAAAGCCGCCGGTGAAGTCCATAATCAATTTCAAATGGTGCGGAAAGATGGTCAAATGATCACTGTTGAATTTGATGGAAAAATAGGCCATGATGAATTCGGTCGATTTAAACAGACCCATTGCGTCCTGAGGGACATTACCCAACAAAATAAACTCGAGAGTGCATTAAAGGAAAGTGAACTCAAATATCGAACCCTCGTCGATTCGGGGCAAGCTTTAATTTGGACCTCCGGCATAGACCAGGGGTGCGATTATTTCAGTGAACCCTGGCTGCGCTTCACCGGACGACCGTTGGAGCAGGAATTAGGCACCGGTTGGACAAAAGGAATTCACCCTGAGGATGCTCAAGCCTGTCTTCTGATCTATACCCATGCCTTTGAAAATCGTGAAAATTTCCAGATGGAATATCGTCTACGCCATTTCACAGGGGAGTACCGCTGGATTCAGGATAATGGCAGCCCACGATATGATAGCGCCGGAATTTTTCTCGGATATATCGGCCATTGTGTGGATATCACGGAACGAAAACTGGCAGAGGAAGCCTTAAGAATCAACAATGAGATGTTTTCCCAGTTTATGCGGCATTCCCCCATCTATATCTTTATCAAGGAAGTCACCCCAACAAAAAGCCTGGTTCTGCAAGCCAGTGAAAATTTTACAGAAATGATCGGCATTCCTGGCAGTGAAATGATTGGGAAGACCATGGATGAGCTTTTCCCGCCAGAATTTGCCCAAAAAATTACCGCGGATGATTGGGCTGTTGTTTCCAAGGGCGAGGTCTTCAGGGAAGATGAGTACCTGAACGATCGTACCTATACCACCATTAAATTTCCTATTCAACAGGGAGATAAATCCCTCTTGGCAGGGTACACCATTGATATTACGGAACGGAAACTAGTAGAAGAGGCCCTGCGCAGGAGTGAAGAACGGTATTTCCTCATTGATGAAGCCAGCCAAGATATGATCTACAGCTACGATCAGGAAAACCGATTCACCCATGCAAACACTTATCTTTGCCAACAAATAGGCTTGACTGTGGACCAAATCATCGGCAAGACACACAAAGAGTTGGGCTACCCACAGGATTTATGCGACAAATGGGCTGAATTCCATAAAAAAGTCTATCAGACGAATACCACCGTGATTGAGGAAACAACTTCCATCATGCCCGATGGATCGACTAAATTTTTTGAAGTAGTATTAAATCCCATCCATGATGAAAAGGGAGAAATCATTGGTATTGCAGGGACAACCAGAGATATCCATGCCCGAAAAATCGCCGAAGCAAAAATTGAAGAACAGCTCACTGAACTGCGCCGCTGGCATAAAATCACCATGGGACGTGAGGAACGGATTCTGGAGCTCAAGCGGGAGGTGAATGCCCTGTTAATTGAGCTGGGTCGCCCTCCGCTATACAGTAGTGTGGGAGATAATTAAGAAGTCAGCCTGGTTCTCACCTCTCCGATAGTAGAGGTCTGATAAACCTTGCAAAATCAGCACACCGACAGCATGTTTTAGTTTGTGTTGCTTTACTTAATTTATTTATGTAATCTATAATTATTTGTAAGCTCAATCCCTGACCGCATTGAAACGATACAGGGGCTAACTTTCTATAAACAAGGGTGAAATTCAATGTCTGATCCATCAAAAACGATCGCACAAGAAGTATCAAAAGAAACAGATATTCCACAGAATAACCCCTTCCCCATGCGGCCTATGTTTATGATCATCAGTATCCTGATTGTGGTATTTAGCTTTTCAATGATGAAAGCAAGTTTGGATTTTCCAACCTGGCAGCCATGGATTTTGATGCTGATTGGTCTGGTTCTATTTTTATTAACCTGGATTCCACCAGAAAAGATCCCATTTATTCATAAGCTGGAGAAATTATTTGCAACAATTCAGCAAAACACGGGTTTATACCCTGTACAATTGGGGTTGCTATTCCTCTCTCTTTTCCTATTGATTCTTGTACGAATTTCAGCGGGGAATGAATTAATGATGAAGATTCCCTGGCTGGCGGTTGGAGCCTGGCTTCTTTCGATCATTTTTGGTTTTTTGGGCGGATGGAAAAAGACATCCGATCGGTGGAATTGGGAAAAGGTCTGGCAAATCGGGGTTTGGGTACTGGCTTTTACAGTGTTGGGCGTGTTTCTAAGAGCTATTGATATCGCCCATATTCCCCTTAACTTAACGGGAGATGAAGCATCTGCAGGCTTATTTGAGTTGGAATTTTTGGATCATCGATGGAATAATATTTTTCGCGTGGGTTGGTATGAATTTCCCTCTTTATATTTCATCATTCCTGCATCGGTAATCTCCATATTCGGTCAAACAACCGAAGCGCTGCGTCTGCCTTCTGCGCTGGCTGGGGGCCTGACGGTGGGAATGCTCTATCTACTGGGGCGGGTTTTATATAATCACCGTGTAGGTGTAATCGCCGCAGCCTTATTGGCAGCCTCTCATTTCCATATTCATTTCAGCCGGATTGGACTTAATAATATTTGGGATGGTTTATTTTTTGTATTGTATCTGGGTATATTTTGGCGAGCCTGGCAAAAAGAAGATCGCAAGTTGTATTTATTGGCAGGCCTGGTTCTGGGATTATCACAGTACTTTTATGCCAGCTCACGCATTTTGTTGGGACTTTCAATAGTATGGTTGGTTTTGTTGGCGATTACTGATTTTCAGAAATTAAAAAAACAACTTGGCAGTCTGCTTTTGATGTTTTGGTTATCCTGGTTGGTATTTGGTCCTTTAGCTCTGTATTTGGTACGTTCCGTAGATTCATTTATGGCCCCCATGTCGCGGGTTATGTTCACACCTGAAATGGCGAATCAGATGATGACCGCAGGACAGACCAGCGTATGGCAGGTATATCTATCACAACTGGTCAATGGTCTGGGAGCCTATAGTTTTGTGGTAACCCGGCACTGGTATACACCCGCGGCACCCATATTATTATTTTTAGAGGCAGGCTTTTTTACATTAGGTATTCTGCTTTTATGGTTTCACTGGCGTGATCCTCGAACCTGGATGCTGCTCTCGTGGTTAGCTGCGTTTGGCGTAATGGCTGCCATGAGTGAATCTGCACCCGCATCCCAGCGCTATGGAGCCAGTGTTGCCGGAGCCATGATAGTTGTTGCCCTGGCCATGGATGAGATCGCAAATCGATTTCAAACTTTATGGCCAAAGATACCCCAATGGGCTACCAATCTGTGTCTGGGTTTATTGGTGTTAACGGCTATGGGAATCAATATCAATTTTTATTTTCGCGACTATACCCCATCCAGTATTAATAAGGATATCAACACACTGGTTGCCCAGCGCCTGGCGGACTGGCTGCAATCCAAACCAGGCGAATGGGAGGTTGTATTTTTTGGCAGCCCAATGATGGGGTATCACTCCATTGCCAGTCTGGATTTTTTGGCCACGAATACGGTGGGGTTGGACGCTTATGAGCCATGGGGCAGTGAGAAGAATCCAAAACCTCAGGGGCAGAATGTCGCTTTTGTGTTTTTGCCACAGTTGGAAGCCGATCATATAGCTGCTCAGGCACAATATCCCAATTGCAAAGGCTATACTGAAGAAGTTGAGGGAATTGGGGTGCTTTTTAATCTCTGGGAGTGTTCCCCCTTTACGCCATAAGGGATTAGACAATAAAGACCAAGTGATGGATTACCTTCTCCATAAACCGGTAGATCATCTACTGTTTATGGAGATTTTTTTAGTTTGTTCATCATGCGGATTTCTCAATATGAAAAGAGATAGCCTAACCAGATCAGATCAGGCTGAAGCGTCAACAATTCCCAAGATCGGTCGGAATGAGAAGACACCACCTCCCCCCGAGGTCGGGGGGATTGAGGGGGGCTGAAAACCCTTGTAAAATCGCGAAATATGATGAGAATTATGTATATACACAACCAGCTTGTCTTTTCATGGTGTACCTCACCAAACATCAGAGGTGTGGTTTGGAACATACCTTGAAGAAGAGAAAATCCAGCGAAGTTGATCCATTTACCTTGATCAGTGGTGTGGTTAAAGGCACGCTGGTCTTGACCCCCCCACCCCCCCGACCTCGGGGGGCTAAATGCATTACTGACTCCGGAAATAGGGCAATTTGAACAGACATTGGCCTCCCCGGACCTCGGTGGGCTTAAAGCAGCACCAATCCCTAAGGTCCAGCGAACCGACCAGCCACCGCTTCCCCCCGAGGTCGGGGAGATTGAGGGGGGCTTAATAACTTGCACAATTTCCAAATATGTTGAGAATAATGCATATAGAGTACCAGCTTGATTTTAAATATCGTTTCTCACCTAACATCAGAGGTGCTGTTTGGAACATACCCGGAAGAAGAGAAAACCCATCACAGTTGAGCCTGTTACCATGATCACTGGCGTGGTTAAGGGTACACTGGTTTTCACCCCCCAACCCCCCGACCTCGGGGGGCTAAGTACATTTCCGACCCCAGAAATTGCCCACATAGAGCAAATACCGCCTTCCTCTGATCTCAGGAAAGGCAAAACATCAATAATCCCAGAGATCAGGCGGAATGAGCAGTCACTGCCTCCCCCCGAGGTCGGGGGGATTGAGGGGGGCTCTTCACTTGCACAAGCCCTCTATGCCCGACCCATCGAATCCATCCAGCCTGGCGACCTGGTTATTGGGCACGACGGCCAACCCCATCGCGTCCTGGCTGTGCATACCCGCCATTATAACGGCCCGATGATTACCCTCCAGCATGACCAATCCGATCAAACCCTGACATTCACTCCTGACCATCTTTTGCTCACGCAGCGCAGAGTACAGCAGATCACCCCCAACGGCAACTGGAGCGGCATTCCGCCAACCCATTTCGCCTATGCCCGTACCCTGCGCAAGGAAGCCACCCCTCCGGAGCGGGTGCTGTGGCGCTTTTTACGAAATGAACAGCTAGGGGTTAAATTCCGCCGGCAACACCCCATTGGACCCTATATCGCTGATTTCTACACCCGCGATGCCGGCCTGGTGGTGGAAGTGGACGGCGCAGCCAGCCACGGCAGCCCCGAACAGGCAGCCTATGACGCGGAACGGGATCGTTTCATGCAAAACCTGGGACTAACCGTCCTGCGCATCCCCGCCAGGGATGTCCTCCATCAAACACAAAGTGTGCTTTCGTTAATCATGGCACACACCTGCGAACGGGTTTTAACCGACGACATCCATAAACAATGGCGCTATGCAAAAAATATCAAAGCGGGCGATACAATCTTTACGGGTGCGGAGCTGTCAGCCTGTAAAGTGACGGCCGTAACCAGGTTTGAATCCGAGCAGGATGTGGTTGATCTTGAAGTGAAAGGCGTGCATTCCTACGACTTTAGAATTTAAAAAGGAATCTCATCTTCATTAATGGTAGTAAATGCATGCTTCACTTTTAAATTGATCTTTTCTTCATTTTTATTAATCCACGCAATACCTAAGGGAGTAATTTGATATATCTTAAATTCATTTCCATTGAAGTCAGAATCAATGCTTTCTTTGATCATTTCTTTTTCCATTAACTTTAACAATCCAAGAGCTAATTCTGCTTCACTGAAACCTGAATCTTCTACTCTTTTTCCGAAACTCCATATCCCTGAACCATTCGAGTCTGATGGCCATAAAGACAACAACTCAAGTAAAATTGAAACCTCGTAATCTTTAAATTCTTCAATATCTTCAAATTGTTTTTCAGATAATATCGGTGATTTTATCTTTGTACTTTGAGCACGTTGTAATTGATCAGCTGTGTATTTAATTATTTCTATCTCTAAATCATCATAGCCGCTTTTCGAATTGGTTCGATAAAAAATAACAGGTCGATGCTGAATATCAAAGGGTAGTTTTTGCCTAAAATCTTTATCGCATAAAATAACAACGGGTTTATTTAGAGCTAAAGCATAGCCAAGTTCTAGAAATACATTTGGATTATCTTTACTTACTTCTGCAATGCAAATATCAGCCTGTTCAATGGCATCTTCAATTTTTTGGATAATTGGCTGTAGGCCCAATATTTCATCCGCACGTTTTGGATCAACACCTGCTTTATTAAGGGCGGGCATGATTGTTTCTTTATATCTTAAATCAAAAGTTCCACCATCAAATTCTTGAATTACAAAACAAAATGGTTTACTCGAATCCACTATTAATTTATCCTCCCAAGAAACTGAAATTCTTCTGCACATTAAATATCTATTTGTATACACTTATGATATTTAATTGAAATTCTTACTCTTTTGTAAAGGAAGGTTAATTACCCTTAAAAACATTAACCACTCAGATCTAATGAAGGTAATTCAATGCATTTGTAATAATTGCATATAAACTCATAATTTAACGTAATATAAATTCTTCGATTTCGGGTGAAGTAATTGCCATTTCAGGATAATACATACTTCGTGTCATACCAATTAATTTAAGCTCATCGCTAATTCTTTGAGGTTCAATTAAAGTAAATTTTAGTAAAAATTTTTTACTCTGAGGTAAATGCTCAAGGCTACCTTCTGATAGATTAAATTCTGTTTTTTTTTGAATTCTGAATGGAAATAAACAAAATACACCTGATTGCTTTTCTATTCTTTCACTATTAATTGGGGATTTTACTGCCAATGGAAAATTGGCATGTTCCAATTCAGAATATAGATTTTTCGTAATCAAACTTGGAATGTCATTATTACGAATCCTTGCAATTGTTTTCCAATCTGATGAAAAATGTGAAAATGCATTATTTAGCATTTTGGGATTCATAACCCAAATACATGGTACATCTATTGAATTAAAATCTCGATTTTTGAAATATTCTTCTAATGCAAAAAATAAAGCAGGCATTATGTTTTCAGACCAATCCAACAATCGAGTCGATACTCCATAGTGCTGCATAATTGACATCCATAACAATTCATTTTCGGGCAATTTATACTGGAAACGAAAATAGTTTCTAGTAGAAAATTCTTCTAATAATAAATTTTCCTTAGATTTCAACAACCTGCTATTTACGGTGTTATTTGATAAATCACCAATTTTGCGATATAAAGATGGAATTAATAAGTAATCCCGTGATTTGTGACCACGATACCATAATCTTTTTGGTTTCTTATTTAGCGATATTTTATTGTCACTCTCATTATCATTACATTTTTCTTCCCAAAAAAAATACTCATTTGATATATAATCAAATAGTTCACTCATACAACTAACCGGCAAATTTTTTATTTCCATTATCTTGAAAAGCCTTTCAACAAAGATAAAATAAATTTCATTTCATCTGAAAATGAATTTTCATTCGATGCATTTTGGATATGGTTTATGTATAATTCTCTTATTAACTTAATTGTTGGATGACTAATTATTGAGACCCATTCTCCTGACTGGTCATACAATTTTAATATGTTCGATAATGGTGATAACAAATCAACAATCGCTTTCGCGTCAGCAGTCTTCGGCCTAACTTTTGGTCTGATTATCCCTGAATTAACCAATACACACCGTCTAATATCAGATTCTAACAGATAATCATCACGATTATGTTTGCTACCATGAATAATGAAATAATTATTTATTATATCTTGATAACATCTTGTATCTAACCCCAACATCCTAATCATGACAAAATCTGCAATTATTTCACCATACAAATTGAAATAGTAATTTGCAATATTATTAAAATCTTCTCGGAAATAATCATTTGAGAAATATGTGACAATTTTATTTTGGATATTATCTAAACTACTAGATCTATTTTCCAATAAATCATATTTCGCAAAAAAAGTTATCAAATCTTCAGCTCGTTCAGTATCATCACTATTTTTTATATATATTCTAAAATTCTCACAAGCAGTAAACAATGATGATTTCATTAGTAATTTCTTTATATTTTTTCTTTTTGGTTTATTCTCCGAAATATCATGAAAGTAATTCCATATATGATGTTTTATTGTATTTGCAAATAGTTTTGGATTTTGGTCAAATTCTATTGTTGTTTCATTTATAATTTCTTCTTTAAAGCTTTGTATAATTTCACTTATTGATTTCCGCAGTATTGGTTTATTAAATCGTCTGGTGGATTCCCCAAAAGTTGGGGAGTCAAATAACTCACCAAAAATTATTTGACTAATTATATAGCATAGACAATCATGATAAGCTCTATTTATTTCTCCATTTTTTATAGGATCAATATAATGACCGATTTCATGAAATATGTACGGAATACTATATTTAAAATCGTATAATGAGGTGTTGTTGAGATGAATTCCAATTAATCTTTTTTTACTCGTTTCAGAAAGCAAAGGAAATAATGAGTGAGTTTCTATCTCTAAAGTATTATTAAATGTTACAAAAAAAACAGTATCAACTCCAGAGTGGTTATTTTTCAAAATGGGTAACACATTTTGTACTATGCTTACAATATTCGAATATACTTTTGCAATGTCTGTTGATGTATCAATTATATTTTGATTGTAACTTGGCATCTCAAATATCATGCGACTGGCATGTATTCTGTTTTGCATAACATCATTAAATATTTTTATTCCCTTTTCAAATGATTTAATATCTAGTGTTGATTGTTTTCTATCAATGTTTCTAGAAAGTTTTCCTGATTTCCTAATTGTCTTTTGTTCATCATCATTTAAACTCAAATTCCAGAAAAACATAGAAATAAAATATGTAAGGATTATTTCCATCTCTCGAGATAAGATGATATCTGAAACATCATTTTGCATTATTTGAATATAACATTTTGTCAATAACCAAAATGCCGAAAATAATGGCTCTGGTAAAACACAACTTTTTTCCAAAAATTTACACACATAATACAACTCTTTTGTTTTATCTGATTCAGCCGATATTTTTACTGGCTGTTTGTTATCATAATATATGTTAATAACTTGTGATAACAAACTCCCTGGTAAAAGTGTCATATCATCAAAGTTGCCTATCCATCTTGTATTTCGGTAATTAATATAATCGTGATATTCATTTGATCTAGGATTCAATATGCTATCAAAATTTATACCACACACTTTTATATAATCCCGGGGGTCAGTCGTTGTAAAAATAACGTCTAAATCATATTTTCCGAATACTGGACGAATCTTATCTTTTTGTAATTGCAAACATTCTGAAATTTTACAAACTGCTTTATTTAGATCACAACCTGGCTTTAATGAAATTCTTACTGACAGGCTTACATTCTCTTGACGTACATACAAATATTGTTGTAAATCAACACCTGTTATTGAATAAGTTGAACTAATAATTTTTGTGTTACTTACTTTCAGCTTCCCATTATTTATATTATTATCGTCTGCTGTAATATCTCGAAGGCACAATAGTAAATTCATAATCTCATAATATGATTGTCCGCGAAATACAATTACTAGATCGCTATAACCTAACGAATAGAATTGATGAAACAATATCTTTGGTTTAACATTGGATTTTTGTAGAAGAATTTCATTTATTTTTCTTTCACAATAAGTATAGTAATTGGAATAATCCATTTGTAAAAGAGTATCTAAGCTATTGGGAATATTTAATTTTATTTCTGTTATCACAATGAGGGGGTAGTGGTCATTATCAACAATAAGGTTTGGTGATAAAAGATTTATGCCTTCAATATCATCAGTATAAATGCACATCCGTTGTGATTCGAAACGAATATTTTCGCTTGCTTTTTTTCCAAAATGAAAGTCCCTTATAGAATGAATATTGCATTGAATATTCATTTGATCAAAATATCCCCAAACCATAAAATCAAAATTTTTTAAATTTTGATGCTCAGATTCATTTAACATCCAACGATAGAGAATGATACTAGCACCGTAATAGAATCTTGCCGGCAGATTCGTCGATTTCTTTTCAATATCCACTGTCCCTCCTGAGTAATGACAAACGCATTAAAAAAAGACACAGTAAACTAAATTACTGCGTCTTTTTATTCGAGGCCGTTAATAAAAAATAGATATTTTCTTTTTACTCTGCATCATTCATTCTTTTTAATAGCAATTGTTTTACTATCTTTTTTAAATCCAAAAAACTGGCTTCCATATACTCTATGTAAATATTTTTGTCTCTCAGTTAGACAATAATCTGACGTATAAAAAGAAGTTCGTTCAGGCCCCAATTGAATGGCCCCACTATTTCCATTGCTTTCCCTATACTTCTTTTCCATAATTCCTCTATATCATAAGTTGATTTATTACATATTAAACCAAAAATGCGCGACCCCACATTATTTCCGCATAAAATACGAATATAAATCATATTAAAGTACAGATAAAATATTAGCAAAAACAAACAAATCTGTCAAGGGGGAATTTAATAATTATTACATCTGTATTTATTATACATATTCATCAACAATTGTCAACAGAAACAACCTGTTTATTAACTTGTTATTACTTGTAAGACATATTTTATAACAATAATACAAATTATGGTGAAATTAATTATAACACTATCACTCCTATTCCCACTTCTACCTTTTAGGACATTTTTACTTTGATTTGACATCTCCCATACCCCACCATTGACAATTCCTCAAATTTCCATATACTCAAGAGTGCAGAGAAAATTTATCCCCGGCGTGAGCGCGCTGTGGATAATATATAAGACAATATTTCGTTTTACTGATCGCGTTGAAGGAAGTTGGGAGTATCGGTGTTCTGGTTGGGCTTTGGGGGAAAGCTTGCCGAAAGTCTGCATACGCCCAATCTTGTGGAGAACCTCGCCATACACCGCCAACAAGCTTTCCGCCATCCTCCATTCTGGCGGTATTTTGTTTTAAGTTCGCAAAATCCATCGGAATGCATCTCGATCAGCGGTCATTCTCAGCCCGCTTGAAGAAATTTGAATAACAATGCTCAAAATCCTTCGTCATCACCCGCTTCTGCAAGCGGGGAACTCGGAGGAGTGGGAAGACGCCGGATTGCCAGCGTATCTGTTTTCCGGTTTGCATTGTCATCAAAGGATGGCAACATCATTTTATTTTAGAAGGAGAGTTTGATTTATGAATCCCATTCGAACATTGATTATGGGCGCAGCGGGCCGCGATTTTCACAACTTCAATGTGTTTTTCCGTGGCAACAAGGACTACAAAGTTGTTGCTTTTACCGCCGCTCAAATCCCCAATATTGACGGCCGCAAATACCCCGCCGTATTAGCCGGTGAACTTTACCCTGAAGGCATCCCCATTTATGATGAAAGCGAACTGGTTCGCTTGATTAAAGATGAGAACATTGAACAGGTTATATTTGCTTACAGCGATATCCCTCACGAAGTTGTCATGCACAAAGCCAGCCTGGTTAACGCCACCGGTGCCGATTTCCGCCTGATGGGTGTCAACACCACCCAGGTGAAATCCACCAAACCCGTCGTCTCCATTTGCGCCGTGCGCACCGGCTGCGGCAAAAGCCAGACCACCCGCCGCGTCTCCCAGATCCTGATCGAGATGGGCTACAAAGTCGCCGCCATTCGTCATCCCATGCCCTACGGCGATCTGGCCAAACAGGCTGTACAGCGTTTCGCCACCTACGCCGACCTGGACAAACACGAATGCACCATCGAAGAACGGGAAGAATACGAACCCCATCTCGATAACGGCGTCATCGTCTATGCCGGCGTGGATTACGAAGCCATTTTGCGCCAGGCTGAGCAGGAAGTGGATATCATTTTATGGGACGGCGGGAATAACGACTTCCCCTTCTACGTCCCCGACCTGCAAATTGTGGTCCCCGATCCTTTGCGCCCCGGCCATGAATTAACCTACTACCCCGGCGAAACCAATGCCCGTCTGGCGGATGTCTTTGTGATCAACAAAGTCGATACCGCGGATTACGCCAACGTACTCAAGGTTCGCGAGAATCTCTACTCGGTCAACCCGAACGCCATCGTCATTGAAGCCGCCAGTCCTCTCTTTGTGGACGATCCGGAAGCCATCCGCGGCAAACGCGTGCTGGTGATCGAAGACGGCCCAACCCTGACCCACGGCGGCATGACCTACGGTGCCGGCTGGGTGGCTGCCCGCCGCTTTGGCGCCGCCGAAATCGTCGACCCGCGTCCCTTCGCTGTGGGCACGATCAAAGAGACGTATGAGAAATATCCCGGTACCGGCCCCATCCTGCCCGCCATGGGCTACGGCAAACAAATGATGAAAGACCTGGAAAAGACCATCGATCGCGCAGATGTGGATATAATTGTATCCGGTACGCCGATTGATATCACCCGCGTGGTCAAGGTCAAGAAACCGATGCAGCGTGTGCGCTATGAATTGCAGGAGATTGGTGTGCCAACCTTGAGCGACATTCTGCATAAAAAATTCGCCAAATAACATGCGAACCCCCATCCGGCGGTTGATCCGCCGGATGGATAAACTATTTTTTCATCATGCCGGGCATGATGAGCGTGATTCGGAGGAAGAATGAAAAAAGATTTTATAGCAGTAGCAGATTATCCAGCCGAAAAAATCCAGTCGTTACTGGATCTGGCCGTCACATTAAAAGCAGAGCATTTTGCGGGTGGCAATAAACCCATCCTCAAGAACAAGGTATTGGCCATGGTTTTCCAAAAACCCAGCCTGCGAACCCGCGTCAGCTTTGATATGGCCATGCGACACCTGGGTGGTGATGCGCTCTATCTTTCTCCGAACGAAATCGGATTAGGCAAACGGGAATCCATTGCGGATGTAGCTCGAGTATTGGCCGGTTATACACAGGGCATCATGGCCCGCGTTTTTGAGCACGAGCATGTGGTCCAGTTGGCCAAATGGTCCAAAGTGCCGGTGATCAACGGCCTCAGTGATTACAACCATCCCTGCCAGGGCATGGCGGATGCACTCACCATCTATGAGAAGTTCGGTAATCTCAAAGGCTTGAATGTCACCTTCATTGGGGACGGCAACAATGTGGCCGTATCCCTGATGCACATCACCACCATGCTGGGCGCCAACTTCACCATGAACAGCCCCGAAGGTTACGGCCTGAGTGAAAAATCTCTGAGCATTGCCCACAAACTCGCCGCACAATCCGGCGCCAAAATCCGCATAGAAAAAGACTCCATTGAGGCTGTCAAACAGGCCAATGTGATTTATACCGATACCTGGACCAGCATGGGCCAGGAAGCTGAAGAAGCCGAGCGGCTGAAGGTCTTTGCCAAGTTCCAGGTCAATGCTGATCTGGTGAACAAAGCCGATCCGAAAGCCATTGTGATGCACTGCCTGCCCGCCCACCGCGGCCAGGAAATCACCGATGAAGTTGCCGACGGCCCGCATTCAGCCCTCTTTGATCAGGCGGAAAATCGCATGCACGCCCAAAAGGCCGTTTTGGTGGAGGTCATGGGAGAGAATTAAGTTTATGAAGACCCAAGATTATATTAATCTTGAAGATCAATATGGGGCACACAACTATCATCCACTGGATGTCGTTGTTGAACGTGCGGAAGGGGTATGGGTTTATGATGTGGATGGAAAACGCTATCTGGACTGCCTGAGCGCCTATTCGGCCGTCAATCAGGGGCATTTACATCCTAAAATCCTCAAAGCCTTTCTGGATCAGGCCCAAAAACTGACCCTCACTTCGCGCGCGTTCCGCAATGATCAGCTGCCATTGTTCTACAAGGAACTGTCAGATCTGAGCGGCTACAAAATGTCCCTGCCGATGAACACCGGTTCGGAAGCTGTGGAAACTGCGCTCAAATTGATCCGGAAATGGGCCTATCAAGTCAAGAAAGTTCCCCGCCACCAGGCGGAAATCATCACCGTGGGCAACAACTTCCACGGACGGACGATCACCATCGTTTCCTTCTCTACCGAGCCTTTCTATCGGGACGACTTCGGCCCCTTTACCCCCGGCTTCATCAACGTCCCCTATGGGGATGCCAAAGCTCTGGAAGCCGCGATCACCCCGAACACCGCCGCGATCATGATTGAACCCATTCAGGGTGAAGCGGGTGTCATCGTTCCGCCTGCCGGATACTTGAAACAGGTAGCCGACTTGTGCAAAAAGAACAACGTGCTCTTTGTGGCCGATGAAATTCAGGTCGGTCTGGGCCGTACCGGCAAGCTGTTTGCCTGCCAGCACGAGAATGTCCGCCCGGATATCATGATCCTGGGCAAGGCGTTGGGCGGCGGGATGTACCCCGTCTCAGCCATCCTGGGCGATCCGGAACTCCTGGGGCTGTTCCAGCCCGGCGAACACGGCTCCACCTTCGGCGGTAATCCGCTGGCTGCAGCTGTGGCACGGGCTGCCCTGCAGGTTCTGGTGGAAGAACACCTGGTGGAAAACGCCGCTAAATTGGGCGAATACTTCATGGATCAACTGGCGGAAATCCCCAGCCCGCACGTCAAAGAAGTGCGCGGGAAGGGTCTGCTGATTGGTGTCGAATTGAAGTCCGAAGCCAAAGGCGCCCGTCGTTTCTGTGAAGCCTTGCAGACCGAAGGCATCCTAGCCAAGGAAACCCATGAGAATGTGATCCGCTTCGCCCCGCCCCTGGTGATTGACAAAGCCACCATCGATTGGGCGCTGGAAAGAATCCGCAGAGTATTGTTGATGGCATAAGAAATATTCAGGTATGCAGAACGCCTCCCAAATCGGGAGGCGTTTTTTTTATGATCTATGGGATTTCCATCCCTCAGAAAGCTTACATCCTGTGGATCTTAGTCCGTACCCGGAAAATGCCCACACAATGACATAACAAGATCGAGTGTCATTGTGAGAAAATCCACAGAGGGAACGCACTTCACTCTTTAGGGAACGGGGGAGATGTGATAAAAACACAATCGATCCCCTTGTTTCACAAGAGTCGTGTCATTTTAGCCCCATACGGCACTGTCCTGAGTTCATTCTGGCGGGGCGGCCTGTGCCCCGAAGGGGTAGGCAATCTCCATATTTGATGGATTTTCATTAGAATCATCAAAGATATTCATGAGCTCCCAATTTATCTATCGAATTCACGGCTGGCGTTGAGCGTCGCCCTGAGTTTATCGAAGGGATTGCCACCTCGGGCAAAAAGCGCCCTCCTCGCAATGACACAAGTTGCATGTCATTAGTATGATTAAAATATA
>DHVR01000070.1 GCA_002412765.1 Leptolinea sp. UBA5203
ACCCATGTTGCTGTATACAGCATGCTTCGACTCTACCGATTTTATGGTTTAATTTTGATTAGCAATTATCCAATAAATTTGTATTGTAGTCTTCCGACAGGTGTGCGGATCATCTAACATTGTTGTAGACAACTATACTCATTTGAAGTGAGATCCGTCAACCGTTGAGATTGCCGCGTCGGACATCCGTCCTCCTCGCAGTGACACTCACATGGATCATTGTGATTTTGCACAGTAAAATTTACTCGCACCTAGATCATAAAATCTTCCCCATGCCAGACCCCATGATCCGGCATATGCATCGGGACCATATGCTCCAATTCGGATGTTGATACTGGCTGATCGCCTTTGGATCCATTGTGCCCCGCATCTTTTTCGAGATGGATCTGCTGCTTTTCCAGCGCATCCAATCGGGAAAGCACAGCCGTCAGGGCAATTCCGAGTGTATCCGGGAGCTTGCTGTGATCCAAATCCGGGGATAAATTCTGCGGTGTCGATCGAACCACCACCTGCCCAGGCACCCCAACCACCACCGAGTTGGCCGGAACAGATTTCACCACTACGGCATTGGCGCCAACACGGGTTCCTTCCCCCAGGAGGATATTCCCCAAAACTTTCGCGCCTGCCCCAACCACCACATTATTCTCTAGTGTCGGGTGACGTTTGCCCTTGCTCAAGTTAACCCCACCCAGGGTTACCCCATGGTATAAGGTGACATTGTCACCGAGGATGGCGGTCTCGCCAATCACCACGCCCATGCCATGATCAATAAACAACCTGCGGCCAATACTCGCACCAGGATGGATCTCAACACCGGTAAAAGCCCTCGTTACTTGGGATAGCAATCGGGCAACCAGTTTCATCCGATGACGCCAGAGCCAATTGGCAATCCGGTAAACCCAAACCGCATGCAGTCCAGGATAAAGCAGCAGAACCTCCCAGGCGCCCCGGGCAGCCGGGTCGCGATCGAGCGCTGCTTGAACATCTTCTCTTAAAATGGCAATTTTTTTCATCAGGTCTTTATCCTTTCTGGATTCCTGCTCACAATAGATCCTGATACAGCGCAGTGCTGAGATAGCGCTCACCAAAGGATGGAATGATAATCACACCTAACTTTCCGGCATTCTCCGCACGCTTGGCAAGCTGGAGGGCTGCCCAGGTGGCTGCACCGGAGGAGATCCCGACCAGCAAACCTTCTTTTCTGGCCATCTCGCGGGCAGTGAAAAATGCATCTTCCCCGGATACCAGGATGATTTCATCATAGATTTTCGTATTAAGGACACTGGGCACAAACCCGGCCCCAATCCCCTGCAAGGGATGCGCACCCTTCTCTCCGCCGGAAAGCACGGGTGAGTCAATAGGTTCGACAGCATAAATTTTGATGGCCGGATTGAGAGTTTTCAATCGCTCCCCAATCCCCGTAATGGTTCCGCCGGAACCTACGCCCGCCACGACAAAATCTACTTTGCCATCCGTGTCCCGCCAAATCTCCTCCGCGGTCGTTTTGCGGTGAATTTCAGGATTGGCCGGATTGGTAAATTGCTGCGGCATAAAATATTTCTTGTCACTGGCGACCAATGCCTCAGCCTTGCTGATGGCCCCTGCCATTCCGTCAATACCGGGAGTCAATATCACTTCTGCGCCAAATGCTTTCATGAGTAACAACCTTTCCCGGCTGACCGTATCCGGCATCAAGATCATCGCCTTGTAGCCTCTAGCGGCACATACCATGGCCAGGGCAATGCCTGTGTTGCCGCTGGTCGGTTCCACAATCACGGAATCCTGGTTGATCAACCCATCCCGTTCCGCGGCATCCAACATCGCAACAGCGATGCGATCCTTGACACTATGTGCGGGATTGTAATATTCTAATTTTGCCACCAGGGTAGTCTGGCTGCCCGCATTTAACCGTTGAATTTTCACCAACGGGGTATTTCCAACTAATTCAGTAACGTTATTTGCTATTTTCATCTCAACTCCTTTTGATAAATCCAATCCGGGCTATAAAATAAAAAAAATCAATTGGGAACAAAAAACGGATTGCCAAATACCCAAGAATGCCAGGGCTGCAATCCGCCAGTTACCAATTGATCCAGTCGTGAAACTTTATCAAGGACGGCGGCCGCTAGCCCCGTCCCATACACATGCACTGTTGCATGATTTCTCCTTAATTAGTATCTAATTTATCATAATAATATCAGCTTTGGATGGAATGTCAACCGATGCAACCCGTTTCTTACAAAGTTTTAATCAAACCTCAATAAACCACCACAGACAGAGTCTTGTTATGCAACTTTACGCTCACCTTTGCGTATTTATAGAGAGGAGTACATATAAAATGAATAATAGAAATTCTTCCCATATCTCCATCGGATTAGCTCTCCTGGTGGTTGGAATTTTAATGCTGAGCTTTCAATTGGTGCCGGATTTACGTCAATGGGTTGCCCCCTTCGTTTCCTGGCCGGTATTTATCGCTGCCTTTGGTCTCTTTCTCATTCTTCTCGGTTTCATCTCCCGTAACCCTGAATCTATCAATGGTGGTGTCTTCTTCATTGGACTGGGAGCTATATTCACCTACCAGGTTCAAACTCAGGATTGGGCCAGTTGGGCCTACCTTTGGACCTTATTCCCTGCCTTTTCCGGCGCAGGTATGATCCTTTCCAGCTACATGCGGCCTGATCCTTCATCAGCCTTGATGAAAGGGCTGCGGGATATGATGTTTAGCGCGGTCATGTTCTTCCTCTTCAGCACCTTGCTGGGTGGAAAAAATTGGATCGGACCTTTCTGGCCGGTGCTGATCATTTTGGCTGGCTTGTTGATGCTCGCCAAGCCATTATTCAATCGTCAATCTTCAAATAGTATCAATAAAGAATAATACGGAGTTAGGATGAACAGAAATCGTCTATTTTGGGGATTGAGCGTCATGCTTCTAGGATCCCTTTTATTGCTCAACAGCCTTGGATTTATCCACATGAATGTATGGAAATTTGTCGGCCCTGGCGTATTAATTTTGTTAGGTGTCTGGTTTATCATCAATTCTGTCTTCCAAAAGACCCCCGATGCGCCGGAAAGTCTTTCCATTTCACGGGAAGGGGAAACTGAATTGGATTTGGACATTTCACACGGCGCCGGACAGTTACGGATCTCTGCGGATCAGAGTTCCACTACCCTTTTGCAGGGCACCTTCTTAAACGGTGTGGAATCCAAAGTTGATCGACAGGGTCCCGTCACCAAAGTTAATCTAAAACCATTCGCAGATCCAGTAAACATCATAATCCCGGGAAATTTCCATGGCCTCAACTGGGATGTAAAACTGAACCCTGATCTGCCTATCAGTATTAAACTGAGTGATGGAGCCAGTGATACCTTCCTCAATCTCTCCCAAGTGAATTTAAAAAGCCTGGATATTTCCACCGGAGCCAGTAAAACAGAAGTCACCTTTTCAGAAAAATCCCTGTTTACCCGGGCAAAAATCGGTGCTGGAGTGGCTGAGGTGATTGTTAATGTCCCCACCCAAGTCGCCGCCAGCATTGTAGTAAATGGCAAAGAGTTATCCAGCATCAAAGTGGATACCACTCGGTTTATCCAGCAAGGGGATCGCTATGAATCTGCTGAATACGCCACAGCGGAGAAAAAATTGGATCTGGAAATTAATCCCGGTCTGGGCGAAGTGAATATTCGGTAGGTTTACAAGGAGTTATGATGAAAAATATACCCTGGCGTCTTTTTATTGGTGGCCTATTATTACTGTTAGGCGGTTTCTTTCTATTGCAAACCCTGAATATTATTCCCCAATCAGAGGATGTCGCCTCCATGCTGATTTCCGTTTTCTTTTTTGCGGGTGGAGCGATTTTCTTGATGGTTTTATTCCAGAACTTGGATGAAAACTGGTGGGCAGTGATACCCGGCTGTGTCTTAATGGGAATTGGTTTGTTGATCTTCGGGGATAATTATCTACCCGGTGTCACCAACCAAATAGGCGGTGGCCTGTTCCTGGGCAGTATTGCACTGGCTTTCTGGGTCGTCTATCTGCTCAGACCAGCTTCCCGCTGGTGGGCCATGATCCCTGCGGGTACCTTAACCACCCTGAGCCTGATCGCCGTTGATCCCATCTCCCGATGGATTCCTGCTGAGTTTGTCTTCTTTGTCGGCCTCTCTGCTACCTTTGCCTTGGTAGCTTTACTGGCCAAACCCAGCGGACAGTTCAACTGGGCCTGGATCCCTTCCGGTGTACTGCTCATGATTGCCTTGATTGTTGGGTTGAGTTCAAGTACCATGCGCCTGGCTTTCCCCATTCTGTTAATTTTGGGCGGTGGTTTTGTTTTAGCCTTGCCCTATATTTCCCGCCTGTTTAAACGAGGTCAAAATGAATAAGAAACTTACCCGAAGTGTGGATAACCGGGTATTGGGTGGCGTGTGCGGCGGCATCGGAGATTATCTATCCATTGACCCCGTTTTCGTGCGTTTGATTTTTCTGGCTACCCTGTTCATCCTGGACATTGGTTTTTGGATCTATATTTTGTTATGGGTTATTATTCCGGAAGAAAATGAAACCCTCAACAAGGAATGGTCGGAACGATTTAAAGGTGTTGGAGAGGATGTTCGCAACGCGGTGCAGCAGCCTAATGTGAACTATTCCATCTACATCGGCGGCGCTTTGGTCCTTTTGGGCGCATCCCTCCTCTTGAAACAATATATCCCGGACTTTTTCCATATGATGCGCAATATCACCTTACCCCTGGTGTTGATTGCTGCCGGGGCTTTCATCTTCATTCGTACCCTCAGGGAGAAGTAAACCATGGAAACCTCTACCCCTACTCTCAAACCAAAATATAGCATTTTCTTTCCCTTGTTAGTGCTGGCCATCGGGGTCTTTATGCTGATCAATAACTTCAGTGCCCATCCCTTCCAAACCAGTACCTTGTTGCTATCCCTCTGGCCGCTGTTGTTCATCGTCGGCGGATTGGATTCCATCTATAAACGAGAAGGCCTGATTGGTTCCTTAATCTTTATCGGCTTGGGCACCATCTTGCTGATGTCCAACCTGGGGTACAGCAGCCTCGCCAACTGGCATTTCCTCCTGCGTTATTGGCCGGTTTTAATCATTGCCCTCGGTCTGGACATCATTTTTCCCTTACGCAGCTTATGGGTCAGTTTACTTGGTTTGCTGTTGGGTTTTGCCCTGATGATAGGGATTGTCTACATGGTGACCAATACAGTC
Organism: Leptolinea sp. UBA5203; assembly: GCA_002412765.1. Lineage (GTDB taxonomy): Bacteria > Chloroflexota > Anaerolineae > Anaerolineales > Anaerolineaceae > UBA5203. Next base: position 5,222 of record DHVR01000070.1, read on the forward strand.
ATGCAACAAAGCAAATCCTTATCAGAGGAACAATTTTCAGTCCCTGCTGCGGGGATCGAGGATTCCAATGTGGATTTGCAGATGAGTGCCGGCACTTTGAAAATTGGTACCAATGCAGAACCTGACAACCGTATTGAAGGCACCCTGAATCTCTTTGACCAGAGCCGTATCTTCAAGAATGAATACACGGATGAAAAAACCGGGTACTTCTCCATGAAAAGCAGCGGAATTCAATTCTTATCGGTTCAGGACGACAGCATGGAATTTCAAGATTCAGCCTGGAATATCCAACTCAACAAAAACATCCCCACCACCATGGATAGTGTCCTGATAGCCGGCGAGATGACCAGTGAATTAAGCGGCATGCAGCAGTTGGACCTGGAAAATACGGTTATTTTTGGTAAAAGCGTCGTCATCTTACCTGAAAAGGGAGACGTCAACATCTACAGCAGTGTAATCTTCGGAGAACTTCAGGTTTCTGTCCCTCAACACGCCAATGCCATGATCCTGATTGACACATCCCTGGATACAGTGGATTTACCTGCTGGATTCAAACAAATCGGCAATAAAATCTACTCCCCGAAATATGACGTGAAGGGTGATCCGGTAACCATCAAAGTATCTGTGCCTTTTGGGGATATCAATATCATCCCCCAACCCTGATGAAACAAGGTTACTCCTTAGAATCCGGTTCTTACCGGATTCTTTTTATTTCGGGAACTTTTCCTGCCCCCGAATCGTTTAGAATTAGAAAATAGATACAGGAGAATACAAATGAAAAAAATCACTGCATTCCTTTTTAGTTTCTTGATTGTCGTTGGATTAACGGCTTGCAATTTTAGTATAAATTCCAATGACACCCAGGGTTCTCTTTCAGTGGAAGGTACGGGTATGGTAAAAATCACACCGGATATCGCCTACATCAATATCGGTGTACAGAGTAAATCCGAGAATGTGAAAACTGCATTGGATAAGAATAATGCCCTGGCTGCAGCCATCTCTTCCACCCTGGAAGCTTTGGGTATTGCAAAAGGGGATATACAAACCTCATCATTCAATGTTTATCCCATGCAGGACTACGGTCCGACTGGAATGGGTTATGATGATGGCACCGGCATCATGATGCCTTCCACCTATTATCAAGTGGATAATATCATCCTGGTCACCGTACATGATCTGACCAAGTTAGGCGAGATTTTGGACAATACTGTCCAGGCTGGCGCCAACTCCATCAACAGCATCAGTTTCGATGTTCAGAATAAAGATGAAGCGCTGAAGGAAGCCCGGGACAAAGCCATCGCCAATGCACGCGAACTGGCCGAAGCTACCGCTGCCTCTGCCGGTGTGAAATTAGGGGACATCATCAATATCAGCACCTATTCTGCTGGAATCCCCACCCCTTACTATGAAGGAAAAGGCGGCGTTTACGCTGGTGCTGCCAGTGAAGTGCCCATCTCAGCCGGACAATTAAGTATCAGCATGTCCGCCAATATTATCTACGAACTGAAGTAAAACAACAGATCCAAATCAATTCTTCACAACAACAAAGCGGCTGCCATAATTGGGCAGCCGCTTTGTTTATTACCACTCTGAGAGATCACAAAGGTTATTGTTATTGGTATCTTCATATCGCCGGCAGTGTCCCGGAAAACTGCATCCGCGGTTACAACGCACACTGGCTAGAACCGGTTGAACAACCGGAACAGCCGTAGGACTCAAGGTCGGCATAGTCGTGGGTTGGGTTGTAGGCTGTACGTTGGCTGCATCACTTATTGAACCTACGGCTTGCTGAGAGGTCAGGCTGGTGGCCGTTTGGGGTTGAAACGGTGTCGACGTGGTTTGAGCCTGAGTTTGGTTTACAGCATTTTCCTTGACGGCATCGACTACATTTTTGGATACCCAGCTTGAGTATTCAATACCGGCAAACAACACCGCTCCGGCAAAGATACCTGTACCCTCCAAAAACTGCCTTCGGCTGAGCTGCCTGGATTCTCTAGTTTCACTCACCGTATTGGCCACATTTCCCGTCCGAACGGGTGTCATTGGACGGTTGAAAATCTTGCGGCTGGCAGTATTGACAATCCATTTCCAGTGCAGGGCGATTTTTAACCCAACCATCCCAAGGGTCAAATACGAGGCACTGACATGCACAAAGCGCCAGCCTTCATAATTCGCCAAATTCAAACTCAATAGAGAAGAAATCATTAAACCGGTCACCGTAATGGTGAGGAACATAGCCAGCAAAACAAAATCAATCACAAAAAACCATCCGGCTTTTTTAGTAAGAGATTGAAAGAGGCATTTGGATACCGCCACCACCCAGTCTTCATGGGTAAGAAGATGCACTAACAGTAATGCGAAGACGATTAAACCCAACAGCTCGTGAATCTGCAATCCTGTAAAGTCGAACCAGTATTCCACCAGGAATAGGATGGCGATCAGTGCATCAAAAAACCAGTTAAATACCTGTTTATTTTTCATAATAAACCCTACCTACTTATTGATGAGTAAAAAGAAAATTCTTATTTCTTATTTTTCAATCCTACCGAAAAGATGTGAAGTTCTTGTTAAGAGGCTGTGGAAATGTAGTGAATCTTTTTTTGTTATACCTGACCTGCCAGGTTTGGTAATAATACAAAACCAATAATCAATAAACCTGGCAGGTCATCTTGGCACTCCACATAAACCTGCCAGGTCTGGTATATATACAAAATCGATTTATTCAAACCTGGCAGGTCTTTTTTTTACAACCTGTCAAATTTTCTCAACAACCCAAATTCCTGCTAAAATTTAAGTATCCCATTCCAAGGAGAACCCCATGAGCCTGCTCTTTATTCCTGCTAAATTAGGTACGCTTACCCTGCCCAACCGCATCATCCGCTCCGCCACCGCGGAACGTATGGCGGACGATATCACCGGGCTGCCACTGCCCACCTTGAAAGCCTGCTGGCAGACCCTGGCCGAGGGCGGCTGCGGATTAATCATCAGCGGACACATGTATGTGCATCCCTCGGGAAAATGCCACCCGGAAATGACCGCCATCTTCAGCGATGACCAGATTGTCCCCCTGCGGGAACTAACAGACGCGGTGCATCAAGCCGGCGGATTGGTGGCCGCCCAAATTAATCATGGTGGACTGCAATGTGATCCACTCAGTGTGCCCCAGCCTATCGCGCCCAGTGCGTTCCTGGCAGATTCCATCAGCCAGCCCATGCGCGCCATGACCGTTGATGAGATCGAGATGCTAATTGACGCCTACGCCCAGGCTGCCCGGAGAGCCAAAGCCGCTGGTTTTGATGCCGTGCAATTGCATGGCGCGCACGGATATCTGATCAACCAATTCATCTCTCCCTATTCCAACCTGCGCAAAGATGAATGGGGCGGCGACCTGCACGGTCGCACCCGCTTCCTGCGCGAAGTCACGCATGCGGTGCGTAAACAGGTCGGGCAGGACTATCCTGTGTTTATTAAATTCGGTATGCAGGATGGCCTGCCGGATGGACTCACCGCCGCCGAAGGTGCGGAAGTCATTGCCATGATGGCCACCATGGGCCTGGATGGTGTGGAAATCAGCGGCGGATTGCGCGCCAGCAACACAAAACGCGGCATCAACCAGACTGATCGGGAAGCCTATTTCCGTCCACTGGCCCAGTTTGCCCGCGCACATACCAGCCTGCCCATTATTCTGGTCGGCGGCATGCGCAGCCGTTCGGTTATGGAAGAAATTTTGGAAACCAACGAGGCGGATTTCATCTCCCTCTGCCGTCCCCTGATCAATCAGCCGGATTTCCCCAATGCTCTTAAAGCCGGTACACTGGATAAATCAGCCTGCATCTCAGCCAATCACTGCTGGGCTGAAGAGCCCGGCGTGGGTATTGCTTGTAAGTGTCCACTGGAATAATAAAAAAAGACCTGCCAGGTTGATAAAAATTTGGCAGGCCTTTTCCATTTTGGCAACCTTTATTCAAACCTCTTCCACTTGATCTGCGCCTCAAAGGCTCTTACACCGCTGGCTAAGTTAACCCCTTCCATCAGACAAGTGTCGGCATCCTCAACACTGACGGCTGAACGCATGGAAACTCGCTCGCCGGGCAGTACTTCACTATTGTAATTGACCTGCATCCAGGCGAGGCGTTCTTGCTTGAATTTTTCCATATCAAAACTGTCACAAATCCATTCCACATAGCGGCCGTTATTGACGTGCCCCTGCACGTCCACTGTACTATAAGAGGCCAGTACCTGCAGACCTTCTTCGGTGATTTCCGGAATGACGATTTTATCCAGGGGCTCAGCCAGCGCACTGCGCTCGGGCAGATTGGGCAGCGCCAAATCAATCGTTGAGGAGGGTACCATGCGGCGGGTCTGGGTATTAATCACCAGCCAGGCCGAACTGGCCGAGGCCAGCGGTTCACCGCTGAGGGTCTCCACTTCAAAATCACGGATGAAAAATAACTTTTGTTGAATGGTCTTGGGCCAGGTGCGCACGCGGATGATTTCCCCATTGTGGGGATAAGCATGGAACTGAATTTTCATGCGCGAAAGCACCCAGTAATAATTCTTATCCAGCATGGCCTGATAGCCAAATCCCAATTGGGTGGCATGCACCCCGGCGATTTCTGTCAGATGTTGAAAAAAAGCCGCCGGCTTCCAGCATTGATTAAAGTCACATTCATACGCGTCCACACGCAGTTCTTGTTCCCAAAGGGATGGATGTTGAATCATGAAAAACCTCGGACAGAAAAGTAATTATTGTCAATCAATGGCTAAAACTCTAAAAAGATAATTCGGTTCAATTAGCTTCACAAAGTTGGATTATAACACCGCGGGGATGCAGTTTAAGTAAGCAAAATAATCATATTATATCTATTGATGTATATCATACGAATATATATCATATTATATAAGTAGGTCGTGGTTGAGGCGAAAACTATCAAATAAATTTCAAGATTCATCGCCGAAACCCGACATTCTTATATGGAATCCACTTCCATTTTAATTACCAATTTTACCCAAGGCAAAAGGAGATATTAGGCCAAATAATTCTCATTTTCCATCCTACCTGGGGCACGTGCAACGTGCCCCTACCTGTTTAATACCAGATATAAAATCCAGCGGTAGGGGCGTCCGGCGGACACCCAGCATGTTTGAGAAGATAATTTTATTTTGCAATCCATTTCCAGATAAATTACTAAATTCAATCCAGGGCAGATACCGTTCTCACATCCTGCCAATTTGGACACGTGCAACATGCCCCTACCTATATCTATTTTCGCATCCGTTTCCACCCCAACCTGATCCACTCCCGCCAGCAAGCCCGCAGCATAGAGCGCATGGCTCTCACTTCCCCGCCAAGCGGTAAATCTGTGCCGTACAGCACTTTCTCCACGCCCAGCGTGCTTCTCTGCAAGGCTGCCTGAATGTGCGGAACCTCCGTCAACTGGGGTTCTAGAGCCGTGCAAACTTCCCTGGGTGTTTGCGTCGCCGTAATCTCAAATCCGGCGCGCTGCAAGCGGTAGCGCAGCATCAAATACTGCCGCACCAGTGGATGGCCCGACTGTCTGGCGATGCTGCGCTGAGTGTTCCAGGTTCTGACGCCTAAAATGCCTGCTCCAATCCCAAGTGCCGCGAACAGCAAACCCAACCCCAAACGCATCCAGAACAATTGTCGGATGGCACTTTGCCGGCTGACAGCCGCCGGCGGCTCGATCACTTCCTGGACGCGCGCGTAATAGGGAATCTCCTGGGAGGGTGTCGGCTCAAAGGGAATCCAACCGAAGTCCGGAAAATACACCTCCACCCAGGCGTGCGCCGCATTGCCCGGCACCTGAAAAATCCCCTGCTGCAGGATGTACGATCCGGCGGCGTAGCCGGTCACCACGCGGGCCGGAATACCGACCGCGCGCAGCATAACCGTCATACTGCTGGCATAGTAACTGCAAAATCCGGAGGGGGCGTCGAAGAGAAAATAATCCACCACATCCTGACCTGCCGGCGGCAGGGGCGTATTCAAATCATAGGGTACCAGGCCGCGCAGAAAAGTTTGCACCGCCACCACGCGTTCCAGGGTATTGTCCTTCCCGCTTACCACGCGTCTGGCTTGAGCGGAAACCCGAGCCGGCAAGTCCTCCGGCAATTGCAGGTAGGTTTCCTGAATTTCTGACGGATAGTCCACACTGCTCAAGCTTAAGTTTTCCGGACGGATATTGGGTACCAGCGACCAGACTTCATAGCGATGGGCTTTTCCGCGCAGCACGTTGCTGCCGTCCGGGGCAACCGCGCGCAGGTCGATCCCCTCCCCCACCACCCGTAGGGGTTCACCGGCGGCAAATAGATTTTCGTTATAACTACCCACTAATATAAAACTTTGCTTGAGGATCTTACTGCCCAGCGGGGCTTGCAGCGGCTCCTCCAGCGAAGCCACCGGAGTTTCTTCCAGCGGCGCTTCCAGCCAGCCCGTGCCGGTGTAGGTGCTGTAAATGGCAGTGCGCCAGGGGCGCGGTGTGGGATCCCCCACCCGAATCCACATGGCCAGCTTGTCATTTTGCGGCAACGGCGCGCCCACCCGCGTCACGTCCGGTCCGCTGAGCAAATGATCCAGGGCGTTGGCACTGGAGATGCTGGCCGGCCGCTGCCCTGTGCCGCTGCCAGCGGTCTCTCCACGTTTCGCCGTGGTTCGGATTTCATCGTACCAGGTCTCTATCTTTTGCCAGCCTTCCGCTGTAGTTAGCAAGGGAGCCGTGTGAGCTGCCGGTAAAACCAGCAGACAGATCACCAGTGCCGCTACCAGCCAATCCTGCCACAACCCATCCGGGTAATCCAGCTTGTTGGTATTCCAGTTTTTTTGCAGACCTTGATAAGTTTTGAGAGCCGATAAACTCAATACCAGAAACAGAGCCAGAACCAAATAGAGACTGTCTGAATGACCGTTCTGGACCGGGATGGCCATAAGCAGCAGAATCGGCAGAGAAGCCAGCCACACCTGCCCCATGCGCCGTATGACCCACACCAACCAGGCCACCCCCAACCAGATTTCAAGAATCAACCAAAAGTTCAACCAGGCTGGATCCTGAATGGGTTTCATCGTCAGGGCGATTTGAATCCAGGCTTGCAGACGTTCAAAAAATAAAAAAAATTGCCAGTTGAGCTGTACCAGCCAATCACTCAAGGAGAGGCCTTTCAACAGAGGCACGATTTCGCCAATCTGTTGAGCAGCCGCAGCAAACGCCAGCAGCAGGGTGTACACAAGGCAGCCAAGCCCTCCCCAGCGCGTGCGGCTGAGCAACACCGCCAGAATGGCACCCCCCAGCGCATACCAGAGTAAAGCAGGCGCTTCTGGCCGCCAGCTATCCGTGTTCAAACTGAGCAGCAACAGCAGAACCAGTGCGCTGCCCAGCGATCCAACCAGCCAGGGAATATGCCGCAATCGATCCAGTCTCAGGAATACCAACAAGCGGGCTTTCATCCCTCAGCCCTCTTTCTTCGTTCCGGCAATTCCACTTGCCGCGGGGCATTCTTAACCACCACTTTTCCTGTTCCGGTGGTGATAAACTCCCAGCGCCGGATGCTGCCAAACCCGCCTAGTTTGGTTTGGATATCGGCCGAGTGAACAACCCGCAAATGGACGCCCATCCCGCTGGCGTACGTCAACATTCCTGCAGGGGGTTCTTTTCCATCAGATCGCTCCACATGGTAAGCCCAGCCTTCACTGGTAAAGCGGCTGCGGGTCAACTCCGCCAGGGCTCGAATCCAGCCCTGATGATAGGAAGGCGAAGCGGTTATCACCAAGTCGCGCGCAGAAATTAAACCCGCGGCTAAGGATAAACTATCCGCAAAGGGTACTGTTTGGGTGGTATGCAGGGGCGCCAGAGCACTGAGGAGGGTCATCAGATGCGCAGGACCGCGTTGGGGCAACACAATGCAGCCTGGATGCGTGGTGGCAAACAACCCCACTGCCCGTTGTTGACTTAACAAATCTCTTGCCAGCGCGGACATCAACAAAATTAGGGTTTCTTCGCTCGAATCCAGCCCCGTTCCCCATTGCACCGCTGGGTCGAGATCCGGGATCAGCCAGATGCGGGATGCCGCTTCGGGATCAAAGACTTTCACATAAGGGCTGCCGTGCCGGGCCGTAGTGCGCCAATGAATACGGCTGAGCGGATCTCCCGGCTGATAGGGTCGGGCATGGGTGGAGAGGATAGAATTGGCCATCATGGGTTGATTCAAAGGCCGCAAATCTCCCTGCTGACGTCCATGGGGCAGCAAGTCCGCGTGCAGTTGGGCCAGGGGCGGCGTGACGATCATCTGCTGACCTTTGCTGTATTCCCTTTGCACCAGGAAAATGCCAAAAGGATCACTGCTTATCACAGACCAGGGTCCCAGGGTGAAAACGCCCCGCTGCAAACAGATCTGGCGGTGATGCCATTCACTTTTCCCCAATGCCCCCACCCAGCGTATGGAACGGATGGAATAATGCGGAAAGTCGCTGGCATCGTCCAGGCGAATCCAGAGGGCGGGCAGCCAGCTTTCATTCCATAGCCGGATGGTCTCATCCATTTCATCCCCCACCTGCTTTGCAGCATAACGCAGTTTACGTTCGGCAAATAAATGTTGGCTCAATTGCTTGACCCACCACCAACACAGGAGCAGCACACCGGCCACACTGAATAAGCCGATCACAATCACTTTGATTTGGGCAAAACAATAGGCAACCAGCAAGAATATCAGCAAGATCAGCCAGATGGGCTGCTGCATCATAATCCGCACCGATCCATCCGGCAGCTTCGCCTGCCATAGGATATGCGGTGGTGAAATCAAGCGCCGAAACCAGGTTAACCCACTTTTCATTTTGCCTCTCTTCTTTAATCATACAAAAGAGTTGAAAATAAAGTTAGTTAAATTTGCTCCGGTAACGGTAAAAAAAACGGTGCTGCATAGACCACCGTTTCTTTTGGATAAGAAATTATCTTTGTACCTGAGTTTATCATTTATAGATTTCAGAACAATTTTAGCCAACAAAATGTGATATTCAGGCGACTAAGAATACAGAATAGGGGAAACAATTGCCATCACTCTGTGAGGGAAAGATTAACCGTCCTCCCCCAAAATCCTGAAAAGCAGATTTTAGGGGAGGATAAGAGGTGGGGGTGATCCTACCTGGTCACTAACGTATCTAATGCTTCGTCAATATCTGTATAAAAAATGGTTATCAGGATACTTATATAATAAACCCAGGGGCTTTTTTAGTATTTGATACCGCTTACAGCTTCTAATTTTCCCAAACGATGGGTTGAAATAATGCGGCGTTCCGTGCCAGTCAATCCACGGACCACCAGACTGTCGGTGCGGGCACCGTCGGCGAAATAATCCACCCCGCGCAATAAATCACCGGTGGTGATGCCGGTAGCCGCAAAAAAGACCTCATCACTGGAAACCAGATCATTCATGGTCAGGATTTTTTGCAAATCATAGCCCATTTCCCGCCCAATGGCAGCTTCTTTCTCCGTTCGTGGATACAATTTCCCTTCGATGTTGCCCCCCAGGGCACGCAGGGCACAAGCAGCTAATACCCCTTCCGGCGTTCCGCCAATCCCCATATAAACATCCACACCCGAATCCGGGATAGCCGTCATCAAAGCGCTGATCACGTCCCCATCCCGGATCAAACGGATGCGAGCGCCCGCTTTACGCACATCTTCGATCAATTTGTGATGGCGTTCACGATCCAGGATAACCACCTTCAGGTCATCGATATCTTCGCCTTTGGCTCGGGCAATGCGGCGCAGATTTTCCGCAACCGGTGCTTCGATGTCGATCACATCCTTGGCTTCCGGACCTACTGCTATTTTGTGCATATAAACAAAAGGACCGGGGTTATACATGGTGCCTTTGGGGGACAGAGCTACCGTGGCGATGGCATTGGCCGTTCCATTGGCCAGCACAGAGGTGCCGTCAATCGGATCAACGGCAATATCCAGTTCAGGTTCTTCTCCTGTGCCTAATTTTTCACCATTGTACAACATGGGGGCTTCATCTTTCTCCCCTTCCCCAATCACAATGGTGCCATTCATCTGAATGGTATTCAAGACAAGTCGCATTGCATCGACGGCGGCTTTGTCAGCAGCGATTTTATCACCTCTGCCCACAAAGCGGCCTGCAGCCAAAGCCGCAGCCTCCGTCACCCGAACCAGCTCAAGGGCCAGATTGCGGGTCGGTTTTGTGTCTATCATCTCTACCTTCCTCTTCTTTTGTTTTCAGCAGGTCAGTCTCTCTCCAAACGGACCTACATTAATACCACCAGTAGATAATAACCAATAAATCCTGCCCATAACCAGGAGTCGATACGATCCAATAATCCCCCATGCCCAGGCAGGATGTTTCCTGAGTCTTTCACGCCAAATTGACGTTTTAACATACTTTCACCAAGATCTCCAAGGGGAGTCACGATGCCAATCACTAAACCGATCAGCATGCCCATGGCAGGTGTGAACAAGGGGATTTGGGTTCCCCATAAATAGGTAAATAATCCAGTGCCCAGAGTACTAAAAAGGATGCCGCCAAAATAGCCTTCCCAGGTTTTGTTTGGGCTGACCATCGGTGCAAACTTGTTTTTCCCCAATCGGCGGCCGATTAAATAAGCTCCGGCATCAGCCAGCCAAACACTGGGTAGAATCAAAAGCAATAACCATTGACCGTTCTCCAGCATGCGGATGGAAATCAGATAAGAGCCTAACCATCCCAGGTACAGAACCCCAGCCAGTGTAATGCAAAAGTTTATCGCGCCATTTTGATCTTCTTTTCCATAACGGATGGTGTGAATACCCAGGGCGCTGATAGCCACAAGCCCAATCAGAAAATCACTACCCTGAAAGGCGAACAAGATCCGGAAGATAACCAGGGAAAGCGTTCCGGCAATTAAAATAAATCGAGAAGGATGGTATCCTCCTCGATAAAATAAGCGCCAAAACTCCCAAGCGGCACCCCCCAGAATAGCTGCTATGGTAAGATAATAAACCCATCCCCCAGTAACGATGACAACGATACCAAAAGGGATTAGAAAAATGACAACCAGTAAACGCTTAACAAACCCCTGATCGATCTTCAGATGGAGCAGATAGTTTTCCATATCTCCGGTCTCTTTGACTGTAGGTAATGATAGCTTCTAACAAACATTCTCGATCAAAATCAGGCCAGTATTTGGAAGTTACATACCATTCAGAGTATGCACCCTGCCAGATCAGGAAATTACTCAAACGCATTTCACCTGAAGTCCGAATGATCAAATCCGGATCAGGGGAACCCGAGGTAAACATGTAAGAGTTTACCAGCTCCTCGGTAACTTTCTCAGGGGTGACGCCATCCTGAATAATGCGCCGAATGGCACACAGGATTTCATCGCGTCCGCCGTAGTTGAAGGCAATATTGAGCACCAGTTTTGAATTATTCTTGGTCAACTCGATGGCGCCTAAAACCTTTTCTTGCAATCGTGGGGATAGCTGTTCCAGGCGGCCAATATGGCGTAACTGAACCCCATTACGATGTAATTCATCCAGCTCTTTATCAATGACTGTTTCGACAATTTGCAGAAGCCCTTGAACTTCGTCTTCAGGTCTGCCCCAGTTTTCTGTGGAAAAGGCATAAATTGTTAAATATTGAATTCCAAATTCAACACAGGCACTGATAATGGTCCTTAAGTTTTCGGTTCCGGCTCTATGTCCAGCCAAGCGGGGTAATCCCCTGGTTTTAGCCCACCGTCCATTACCATCCATGATCATGGCTACATGTCGGGGAACCCTTTCTGGAATTGTTGCTTCATTCATCATTGGATTCTTGTTTTTTTCCAATCAAACTTCCATAATTTCGTTATGTTTTTTATCGCCGATATGTTCCAGTTCTTCAATCATTTTATCGGTCATTTTCTGCAAATCGGTTTCGGCTTTCTTAAGTTCATCTTCTGAAACCAACTTTTCATTTTCAAGTTCTTTCAGATCTTTCATCACATCCCGGCGAACGTTGCGTGTTGCCACCCGGGCTTCTTCCACGCGGGTTTTGACATGCTTGGCTAAATCCTTACGGCGGTCTTCCGTCAAAGGAGGCAGGTTCAATCGAATGGCTTTGCCGTCATTATTGGGGGTAATCCCTAAATCGGAGGCTAAAATCGCTCGTTCAATATCCCGCATGGTTTTGGGATCAAACGGCTTAATTAATAAACTTCTGGGCTCTGGCACACTAACCGTAGCCAGTTGCAGCAGCGGCGTTGGGGCTCCGTAATATTCTACTTGCAGTCGATCCACCAATGCCGAGGATGCCCGACCCGTGCGTATGCTTGAAAGATCTAGTTCCAATGATTGGATAGCACCCTTCATACGGTTTTCAGCATCTTTGAGTGTTTCCTTTATCACAATATCCTCCTTATCGTATAGCACAAGACTCAACATTCCCACGTTAGGTGTTCAGCAAACAAGTTAAGCATACCGCAATTTAATGTTTTTTGCTATATATATTCAGTACGCTATTTGAACCATGTGGACACTTGAAGAATTCACTAAACCTGAGGAGACTGAAAATGATATTAGGATTTCAATGCAAGCGTCCAAGTGGCATGATTTTGATAAAACAAGCCCTTTCAGGCTACAACTAACCTTAAACCCATAGCAATTGGCTTATTTTCGGGTTTTCGTCAGCCTCAAAACTGTGTATTGACAAACATTTGTTCTATGTATATAATTGTTTTAATTAGTTCTTTTGTTCTAATTTTATTGGCAAGGAATTTGCATAGTTAATATCAGCCTGTGAACGGGTTACACCCTCACTGTCAAAGGATTAAGGAGTACACAATGAATACAGGAATGCTTTGGTTCGATAATGACCCGAAATTAAATTTGCTTTCAAAAATTGAAAAAGCAACCACTTACTATAAACAAAAATATGGCATAACCCCCACAATTTGTTACCTTCACCCCAGTATGATCAATACGGAGCCGACTCAGTCTAATTGGATCGACATCCGCCCGAATCAACTGGTCCTTCCCAATCATCTCTGGATTGGCTTACAGGAAAATCAAGCCGTTGCTTAACAAACCAACCCCCTTCCAAAACGAGAAGGGGGCTTATATCTCTATCAGCTGATAGCCATAGACATTTAATACCTTGGTTTTCTTGATCTCAGATAATATTTGCGTATATTGACTGTAAACATGGATGTGCCCGTGCAAATGATAGCGAGGTTGAAAGACTTTATCCAGCCACAAGAAAGCTTTAATCCCTTGATGCGGTAAATCTTGTTGATCATGGATCTTCCAGGGGGAAGCATGCGTAACAAAAACATCCAGGAACCTGCCGTACAACATGCGATTGATCATCAACCTAGGCACCAGAGCAAAGACATTGTCCCACATTTCACTCTGAGTATATTGGAACTGTCCTCTGTTATAACGCAGACAACCCTCCACCCCGGCAAAGAGCAGCCCGCTGGTATCCCTGCGAACACTGGCGTGTAAATTGACCCCATAAACTGGCTGGGTGCGGTATCCCCCAATCGGACGATTAACTTGAGGCGCATGATTTCCGCTAACATAATACAAAGGCGTTCCCAGCACACTGATGATGTATTCCAGATAAAAAAAAGGCAAGTCTCCACAACCAACAACCAAATCCACGTCGCCGAATCTTGTTTTTAAATCCTTACTGTACATGGTGTCTAATTCAACGTCGCTAACAGCTAAAATTTTCATCGCGTTACTTTTTTGCTCTTTCCTTGAAGGAAATTTTTATAGCATCATCACAAAAGCGATCGCCAAGGTATCAGTATGGCTGATGCTGACACTCCATTCAGAAATTTGATCGTGTTCTACTAAAAGAGCCGCTTTTCCATTAAAATGCAGGATAGGCTCCCCTTGTTCCCCGGAAAGAATTTCAATCGAGTGCCAGCCTAAAATACCAATGCCGCAATGCAAGGCTTTGGATGCAGCTTCTTTGGCTGCAAACCGCCCAGCAAAATAGGAAATGCGATCTCTGGCTTCTTTAATTTCATTTTCGGTAAAAACCCGGCAAATAAACCGTTGATAAATCTCCGGATGATCCCTTTTCATGGACACCAAACGATTGATCTCCAATATATCAACCCCGGATCGCAACATCAGGCTGCCTTTAGGAGGCTACCCCCGCGGAAATGATCACCATTTTTGCTGGATTCAAATATTTCTCGGCTACCTGACGAACCTGATCTTTGGTAATGGCCGCGATAGCGCCAGGATAAGTTCGGAAATAATTCAACCCTAATTGGAAGCGCTCAATATTAATCAAAGCTCCAGCTACGCCTTGATTGGATTCCATGGAGAGCGGTAAGCGGCCAATGAAGTTCGCCTGGCTTTCTTCCAATTCTTCGTCGGTTACGCCATCTGAAATAAATCGGGCGATTTCTTCTTTGATGAGTACAATGGCTTTTTCTACATTGCTTGGATTTACGCCAGCATTGACTTCCCAGGAACCGGCGCACATCGAGGCATTCATACTGCTGCTGGCATAGTAAGCCAAGCCAGCCTGTTCCCGCACCGAATAACCGATTCGTCCCATCATGCCAAACTGACCCAGGATATTATTTGCCAAAGAGGCAGCGAAATAATCATCAGAAGCGCGTTTCAAGCCGCTGTTGCCCATCACCAGATCCGTCTGACTTTTCCCTGGGATGGCAATATGTTCGCGAATTTCCTGTTGAGGAGCCGGTGGAGCGTCCAAAAACCGCTCGGCTTGCTGGTTATCATTTATCCATCCGCCAAGACTGTCTTCCATGATTTTTCGTACCTGTTCGCCATCCACGCCGCCCGTCACTGCCAGGACCATATTGCGCGGTCCAAAATAGCGGGCATGCGCTTCCACTAAATCATCCCGGGTAATCGCTTGAATGGTTTCCACAAAACCATCTTCCGGTAAGCCGTAAGGATGATCCTTGAAGATATGGCGGTCAAAAGCCATGGAAGCCATGGAGCCGGTATCCTGAGCGCGAATAGCCAGCGAGGCCATTAGCAACGCGCGCAGTCGTTCGATCTGGTCAGTAGGAAATACGGGTTCCTGTAATCCTTCCGACAGCAGGGAGACCAGTGCCGGTAAATCCTCACATAAAGCCCGTCCGCCAAAACTGGTGGAATGCACACTGGCGCCAAACATCAGGCTGGCGCCCATACTTTCCAATGTATCAAAGATTTCTTGAAAGGTTTTTTTTCGTGTTCCGCGCAATATGGATGACGCCATAAAATGAGCACGGCCCAATTTACCTTCGGGATCATACAAACTACCGCTGGAGACATAGCCATTAATGACAATGGAGGGGCTCCCCTGATGATAACGAGTGAGCAGGGTGATACCATTTTCCAGCACAAATCGCTGAATATCCCCAGCACCAGGCAGATGATCCACCATTTTTTGATTGATTGAAATCATTCCGTTTCTCCTTCAGAGAAATCAGGCAGATAAACACCCGTAACCCGTTGTTCCGCCTTCAAGTAAGTTCTGGCAGCCTTCATCACATCCTGCGGCGTTACTTTTTCCATCTGCTCCATATACTGCTCAAACCAGGCGTACTGGTCAAACATTTCGGCATAACCCAGCCAGAAACCCTGATTGGTAATATTTTCCGATCCGTAGGCAAACATAGCTTTGGCCTGTTTGATCGCTCGTTTAACTTCATCAAGGTGTACAGGTTTCTCTTGCAACAATGCAATCTGTTCATCCACAACAGCAATGGCTTCCTGAGGGGTTCGATCCGGCCGCAGGATCATGGTCAAGGCATACACATACGGGTCAATTGTAGCCTGAATATCGCCGCTCACCGAAACGGTGATTTCTTTCTCTACCAAAGCCCGGTACAAGCGGCTGGTTTTATTGGAAATATTGCCGCCGCCGAACATGTTCAATCCGGAAGGTCCGGAGAGTAAACTATCCAGCACACTCATGGCAAAGAAATCAGGTTGGTTTCCGGCAGGTGCGCGATAGGTCATGCGTAGGTAAGTCGTTTCCCCAGGGCCGACGATTTCAACATGCCGCGCGGCCGTTAGTGCAGATTCCTGTGCAACAGGCTGAGGGGTTAAGTCCGATGCGGGAATCGGGCTGTAATATTGCTTCACTTTCTCAATCATTTCGTCGGTATCAAAATCTCCGGCAATCGCCAAAACGGCATTGTTGGGAGCATAATAGCGCCGGTAATGAGTATATAAATCATCGCGGGTGATCGCCTTGATGTCTTCCACCAGGCCAATGACTTCATTGCGATACGGATGGCGATCAAATGCCTTCAATTGCATCTGTTCATCCAAACGCATCAGCGGCTCGTTGTCATTCCCCTCACGCTCGGAAATGATCACCGTGCGTTCCGATTCCACCTCTTCGGGATCAAACAGACAATTCATCATCCGGTCAGATTCCATGGCCAGCGCAATTTCGATTTTATCGGCAGGCATGGTTTCAAAAAACGCAGTCCAATCCAAAAAGGTGAAGGCATTCCACATGCCTCCCTCACGAGATATGAGACGATCTGAAACACTGGCAGGGAATTGCTCCGTCCCTTTGAAGAGCATATGCTCCACCCAGTGGGAGATGCCCGTTTTTCCGGCTATTTCATTCCGTGACCCCACTCGATACCAGACCCAATGACTGATGATTGGGGCTGTATGGCTTTCTTTAAGCTGCACCAGTAGCCCATTGGGCAATTTAAATTGCGTAATCTTGGATTCTGTCATTCATGGGTTCCATTTTATTTAAAGAGTAGCTAATTGTACCAAAGGTGGAGTGCCCAAGTGAAATATCAAAGGGAATGTTAATATAATTGGGGCGACCTGCCGGTCGCCCCGATATTTATATATAACTAGCCTCATGCAAAATAAATATCAGATGGGCAAACCCTAATTCATTTCGAAATCGATTGATAAAATCGGTGATATGGAATCAGCATCAATAAGCCAATAACTATCAAATACTGGCCAATCTGCACCCCGATGGCTTGAAGCGGACCAAAATAAGGTATAAAGGGCAGCGGATCGGTGCCAAATCCAAACACATCCGCCATTCCAGTGAACACACACACCACATATCCGGTAGTTACAATCCGCAGGCCAAAATCAGCCAGGATGGATGGAGTTTCGTTTTTCCATAAAGCCATCAAACTGATGTATCCACCAATACATAAAATCGCCAAACCAATTAAAAATACCGCCACCTGAACAAAACCGATTACCGGGCTGCGATCCAACCCAAAAGCATCCGGGCGAATTCCGAGCAGAAAGACAAGAAAACCAATCAGAGTCACCGTCAATCCAACCCGAATTCTGCGTCTGGAATAAATCAAGCGGGGTTGTGTATTTCCAGTGTTCTCGGAGCTTGTCGGATCTGGTTCACTTTTTTCATCCATGGGATGGTAATATCCTTTCCAACATTCGTACCCAATTTCCATAAAAAATAGCATCAATATCAGCCTGTTGATACCCGCGCCGTTCTAATAGCGTCGATACTAATTGTATATCAGAAATGGTATTAATTTCATAGGGTACATCAGGGAATCCAAATCCACCATCAAAATCCGTCCCGATGGCAACATGCCGCGTATTGCCTGCCATCTGGCAGATATAATCAATTTGACAGATCAATTTTTCCAGTGGGACAGTTGTGCGGTCATCCCCACTTTTCCAATCCGCTTTCAGAAACATATTGACCGGCATTGTTCCCATCACCCCATCCCGCTGAATCAAACCCTGAATGGTTTCGTCAGTGAAATGGCGCTCCGTTGGAAATCCAGGGATCAACTTGATCGCATTGGCATGGGTTGCCACGATGGGGCCTTCATAGTGATCCAGAGCATACAATGTGGCTTCTGTCCCCATGTGGGATAAATCCAGTCCCATGCCCAATTCTGCCATCACTTCCAACAATTCCTTGCCTTCTGAGGTGAAGCCGCCAGGTTGTGAGCCGCTGCCACAAAAACGGCCGCCATTCCATACCGGGCCGACCAGGCGCACACCCTGTTCCCACCAATAAACCATTTCCTTGGGTTCCGCTATGCCTTCCGCCCCTTCCATCAACAACACCAGCCCGACCGGGTGTGTTTTTACGGGATACTCAGCGGCGGAACCCTGCCAGGCATTCAGTACTTCTTTTAAGGCTTCCCGTCCATGGATGACCCGAAACATCTCGGGGTTCTGATCAGCTAATTGATGATACAGATCCACTTCGGTCTGGTATTGAATTTTTGCCTGAGCAGATGTCTTATAGCCAGCCGGGACATAATGAGGTTTGGATTGTGCCGCAGGTAAAATAAATAGAGTTCCAAAAATGACAACCGTTTGCGCCTGTTGAAATTCAGGCCAACCCAACAAAGCCTGACCATTTTCAGCAGGAATTGTCGTGTTCATTTCGGATTTACGGATTTCTAGCGCAGAGTTACGATAATCGCGTTTGAAGATCATCATATTAAACGCCAAATCTTGATGGGAATCAATAAATAACGGCATGATTTCTCCAGTATATTAAAGAGCGCACCGGAATCGGTGCGCTCTTTGGATTCGAGGAAATTATTCTTTTTCGGTGGTATCTTCAGAAACTTCGGGCGCGGCTACTTCTTCAGCGACTTCAGCCTTTTCAGCTTTTGGCGCTTTCGGAGCCTTTACTTTGGGAGCTGCTTCTTCAGGAGAAGCTACTTCATCAGCTTTTTCAGTTTTAGGCGCTTTCGGAGCCTTCACTTTGGGGGCTTCTTCTGCCTGATCTGCGGCTGTGACGACGCTAACCCCTTCTTCATCTTCGAGGAGAGTCTTCCAGTCCATATCTGCATAGGCCATGGAATCCACTTTACGAATGCTGAGGCCGATGCGATGGTCGCCCGGATCAATCTTGATGACGCGCAAGGTGACTTCGTCGCCTTCAGTCAAAACTTCTTTTGGATGCTCAATTCGGCGGTCGCTGATTTCAGAGATGTGAATCAAACCTTCCAAATTTTCTTCCAATCGGGCAAAGGCACCGAATTTGGTCAGGCGGGTAATAATACCGGAGACCAATTGTCCAACAGAGTAGTTTTCTACAATCTGGGACCAGGGATCATTCAACAATTGGCGGATGGAAAGGCCAATTCGTTTCTTTTCACGGTCTACGCTGATTACTTTTACGTCAACATCCTGTCCAACTTCCAAAGCTTCGGAGGGATGCTTGATGCGTTCCCAGGAAATTTCGGAGAGGTGAACCAGGCCATCAGCACCATTGATGTTGATGAATGCGCCGAAATCAGCCAAACTAGTAACACGGCCGCGGCGGACATCGCCTTCATTGATATCCAGAATTACACGATCTTTCACTGTCTCGCGAGTTTCTGTGCTGGCTGCCCGTTCGGAAAGGATTAAGCGGCGTCGGGAACGATCCACTTCGATGACAACATAATCAATTTCTTCGCCAACCATCTTACCCCAGCGTTGATCGGGGGTATCCCCGACAATACCAGCGCGACGGCCCAGGCTGATTTGTGATGCAGGTACGAATCCACGCAGTACACCCAAGGGCACGATGAGGCCGCCCTTATTGTATCCAATGATATTGGCATGGCTAACACCTTTGGATTCCAGCAAGTCTTCTGCTTCTTTCCAACTGACTTCTTCCCTGGCGCGTACATAGGATAGTACCAGTGTGCCAGTAGAATCTTCAGGATTGATCACATAGACGGGGATCTGCTTTCCTACAACAAAGGTCTGCATCTCATCTTCGGGGATCTGCTCAAGCTCTTTACCGCTGATGACACCCTCAGATTTTGTTCCGACGCTAACTAATATTTGCCCAGGGGAAATACTAGCAATAACGCCATCCCTAATCTCTCCCTGGTTGGGAAAGTCTATGCCTAGGCCTTCTTGTTCTAATAGGGCCGCCATATTATTTGATTCATTGGTTTCGTTCTCGGGCGATACCCCCTGTCCGAGTTGGGTGTCGTTTGGATTCATACGTTATTTGTACTCCAGATGAATAATATTAATGTAACTGCCATTATAAATTGGATTGACTGAATAAGCAAGAAACAATCCAGACTATACAGGCTGTTATCATAAATCATTGTACCATATAAAGCGGATAGTATTTAACTAATTTTAATCTATGTTAAGAAAATATTATCAAGATAACTGGAAAACAATGTAGGGATCAGACCCTAAAGATCTATGAAACAATTTCGCCTAAGTGGTTGCTTATATTAGCAATTATCGGGAGAAAACCCTTGTTCCTTAAATCTTTAGGATCTATTGCATTACCTACTAATGTCGCTTTCTCTTCTTTTTTCTCTCGGTATCTTCCGTTTCGGCAGCCGCAACGCTTTCTTTATTCTGACCCTCTACAGCTTTGTCCACTGCGTCTGCCGGAGCAGCCCGTTGAACGTTATACATAAACACCCGTGTAGTCACAGCAAGGCGGATATCCGCGAGTAATTCCTGGAACAAATCAGTAGCTTTGGATTTATACTGTACCAGCGGGTCACGCTGGGCATAGGCTTCCATGCCAATGGAAATACGCAAAGCTTCCACTTTGGTCAGGTATTCCACCCATTGATCGGTGATCACCCGTAATAAAAGCTCGCGATACAGTTCATTTTGAGCCAGTGTACCGAGAAGATGTTGTAATTCAACCGTCTCATCCTCGGACAAAGCATCCAGAGACCGGGACATATATGAATTATATAGATCTTCTCCGATGATCGAAAGCAGGCGAGCCTTGTACCGCTCATCCAACTGCTGCAAACTCGCATTCATCAGGATCAGTCGTTTGTACAGCGCAATACCGCGTGCAAATTCAAAGGCCTTAATCGCCCCTTCCAGATGAGTTAACACCCGGTTGGTGATCTCATCCCGGTCGGCATCCTGGAATAATCTGGCTGCCAGATACACATAACCCAGGCGGGAATAATGCTTGCTGCCGCGGCGATGCGTCTTGGCATCAAAGGCCACCCGGCTGCCGCGTGCCATTAACATCAACGCGGAATTTAATTCCTTGCCGGAATCCGATAATGTAATAATTTCAGGTAAACCTGCTTCCATATCCTGAGCAATAGCGCCATTCGCACCCAAAAGTCTGTCCTCGCGCTGGCTGAAGATCAGCTCAACACTATCCAGAATTTCACTGGAAGCATCATCCCAGGACATATCCATGATGTCGGCTTTACGAACTGGCAGGGCCTCATCCAAACGGCGTTCCAGAGAACCAATCATGCGCTGCACGTTAATTTGGATCAAGAACGTCTCAACCTGATCCTTGATTAAATCCTGAATTTCCTCATCCCCTTCGGAGAGTGCTTTCATCTGAGTTGAGTTCAACCGAATCGGAATGTGCGTCAACTGTATCAACTCATTCAAGAGTTCGGTCGGTGTCCGGGGCTCCCGTTCTTCATCGTCTTCATCAAGAGTTTCGAAGAAGGTATCTATTTCATCAAAGCGTTCCTGTTTTTGTTCATCAATACTTGTTTCAATTTTCAGTAAAATCTCCTGGGCATTATTCAATAAATGCTCTTTCTCTGCAGCCAGGGTTTCTTCGGCAATTTTTAGCATCACAGCAATCAGTTTGGGTTTGGCCACCGAATCCGTTTTAAGCTGGCTTTGAATCTCATCCACCAGCAAACGGATGGTAAAGGAGGGATAAACCACTGTGTCAAAATTCATCGTGGGTTGAATATCTTCCAGATAGGCCAATAATTTCCAGGGACCTTCCTCATCCTTCAGTGCAGTGGGGACACGATGCTGCAGCTCACTGCGCAGCATGTCCAGCACGTCCTGACTGAGATCTTCCTTGGTAAAGACGCGGTTTCGCTCCCCGTATATTCGGCCGCGTTGTGCATTCAGAACATCATCATATTCCAGTAAATGCTTGCGGACATCAAAGTTGGAGCCTTCAACCCGTTCCTGGGATTGTTCCACCAGGCGGCCAATGATATTCATCTCAATTGGCTGGCTGTCATCAAAGAACATGCGTTTCCACAGCCCTTCCACCTGGGCGCCGCCAAATAGACGCATTAAATCATCTTCCAGAGAGAGGTAAAAACGGCTCGATCCGGGATCACCCTGACGAGCAGCCCGACCACGCAATTGATTATCAATACGGCGGGATTCATGCCGTTCGGAACCTATCACATGCAGCCCGCCCAAACGGCGCACATTGTGCATATTTTCTACATGCTGTAAAAATTCTTTCACAGATTCTTCATAAATGCCGTAATCATCCAGGGTCATCTGATCCAAAACAGCCTTTCGGGCATCATGCTGCATTTCATAAGGATTATCGATCTTTCGGCTGAGGACTCGATTGACATCTCGCAGTACACTTTCATTGAGATCGCCGCCCAGTTTAATATCCACACCACGGCCTGCCATGTTGGTGGCAATGGTCACAGCCCCAAAGGCGCCTGCTTTGGCAATAATCATAGATTCTTCATCATGCTTGCGGGCATTCAAGACATTATGGGGCACGCCGCCTTGAATAACCGCTAAAAGGCGTTGTTTATGCGCAGGATTCAAGGATAAGATCTGTAATAAATAATCCAGGCTTTCATCGGCTTCCAAAGCCAGGGAGAAATCCAAAGAGCGGGCCAGATTGCGTAAATCGCCGGGTTTCATATCCAATAATGGGACTTTCAAAGGCGCCAATTCAGGGATAGCTTTTTCAATATAGTCTTTCTTATTGACATCCATCCAACGCTGACGCAGCATAATGACCTGACACAAGCGGCGAACTGGCTCCGGTTTTAACAAGGAAGAAAGCAAATCACTATGTTCGACGGAAGTGGTACCTACTAACTGAGGCCGTCCGATGACGTAATACTGAATCACTTCCTGCAAAATAGCGCGGTGCTTGGCTTCGGCCGATTGATAAACCACATCCGGGAAATCTTTTCGTTTCCAAAACAGGGGTTTCTTTTCCAGGTCACTTTGCAGGGTGTAATAGGTATATTTATAGCCATCATCGTCTTTCGTATCCACGGAAACCATATCCGTGTCTTTTTGGCTGGCGATATACTCCAAGTTCATTGGAATGGGCAGCACTTCCAGTTTGTAAATTTTCGCAAACTCTTCCGCTTCCGTTTCTGCAGTACCCGTCATACCGGAGAGTTTTTCGTACATTCGGAAATAATTCTGCAGCGTAATGGTGGCATAAGTAATATTTTCCGGTTCAATCTTCACCCCTTCCTTGGCTTCCACAGCCTGGTGAAGGCCTTCCGACCAGCGTCGGCCAACCATCAACCGGCCGGTAAATTCATCCACAATGTGAACTTTGCCGCCCTGTACCAGATATTCCTTGTTTCGTTTGTACAGGAATTGGGCGCGTAGAGCCTGTTCCAAGTGACCCAGAATGCGGGCCTGTTCCGGGGAAATATCCTCAGGACGTTCAGGGTCGCGCAGCGCGGTTCCCATAATTTCTTCCACATGGGTTTCGCCAAGCTCAGTCAGGGTAACCGTGCGGTCTTTTTCGTTAATTTCATAATCTTCCGGGTTAAGCTGACGCACAACCTGGTACATTTTGGTATACCATTCGGCAGCATCGGCTGCCGGGCCGGAGATAATCAACGGAGTCCGGGCTTCATCGATGAGGATGTTGTCAACCTCATCAATGATACAGTAGACATATTCACGCTGAACTCTGGCTTCCAGCGACATGGTCAGATTATCACGCAGGTAGTCAAAACCAAATTCACTGTTGGTACCGTAGGTAACGTCCGCCAGGTAAGCTTCCTTACGGGAGACCGGCACCAATTGATGCTGATCTTCCTGACCGGAAGTTTTTTCAAGGTCAATCAGGAATGCACGCTGCCCGCCGTCCGAACGGTTGGACATTTGCAGCACGCCCACACTCAACCCCAGAAAATTCATAATAGGCGCCATCCAACGCGCATCCCGGCGGGCGAGGTAATCATTGACCGTCACCAAGTGAATACCGCGGCCGGAGAGCCCGTTCAGATAAATTGGCAGGGTAGCTACCAGGGTCTTGCCTTCACCGGTGCGCATTTCAGCAATCTTGCCATCATGCAATACCATACCGCCGATCATCTGCACATCATAGTGGCGCAGTCCAATCGTGCGTTTGCTGGCTTCACGAACCACAGCAAAGGCTTCCACCAATAGGTCATCCAGGGTTTCCCCATCCCTTAAGCGGTCACGGAAAGCAGTAGTTTTATTTTTCAAATCCTCATCGGATAGTTTTTCTAATTCAGGTTCCAGAGCATTAATAAGTTGAACTTTTTCAATCAGGCGGTTTAATTCCCGAGTATTTGGATCGGCACCAATTGCCTGCATAATTTTCTTAAACATACGGCTTCACCTTTCTTCACAATGGTTTATACACACATTTCTACTGATTCAATCGATAATTGTAGCACAACACCACTCTCTGAACCTTAATTTATAAAAATTATATATTTGAGTTCTCAGGCAGGGTAAATAGTTGAAGGTTATAAGTTACCATTGTAAATCCATGATCAGCTCAATTGGCTGGGAAATATAAATGCAATTTACTAGAATTTTGAAGAACCGCCATCTTAATTCTTATTAATATTGACTCTTGACTATCCCCTTGGGTGTTGGCTTATGATAGTGTTGAGGTGAACAATATGCTAATCAATGACGTATGCAAAAAAAGTAAACTGACTAAAAAAGCAGTTGAATATTATGAGAAAAATGGGTTATTGAAACCGAAATTGGCTGAGAATGGATATCGGATCTATGATGAAGGAGATGTCTTAATTCTCAAGGAAATATCCGTTTTACGGAAATTAGGCATCCAGGTTGTGGATATTGAAGCCATTCTTAAAAGCGATGACAAAACCGCCGCGTTATCCAAATGTAAACGATCCATGGAATTGATGATTGAGAAGACCAAAATGCAGTACCAACGTCTGGATCACTTAATCAGCGACTATAACATCCAACGAGAATTTGATGATTTAGATAAGGCAATGGAAAACCAATTTTCCATAAGAGAGAAACTTCTCCAATTATTCCCGGGAAATTATGGTCTCTATTTATCGATTCATTTTGGCCGGTTTCTTGATGGAAAAATTGATTCCATTGAAAAAGAAGCAGCCTATAATCAGATCATCCAATACCTGGATAATCAGGATGATTTTGAGATCCCTGCAGAATTGGAGGGCCATCTACTTAATTGCTTTTCAGGTTTGGATAAACCTGATATGGAAAAAATGGATGAAACGTTGTTCAGTATGCTGGACAATGTGGAAGAATACCTGGAACAAAACAAAGATGCTTTGAATGATTATCTAAAAATACGCACATCACAGGAATTCAAAGCATCCCCAGCTTATAAATTCCAACAATGTCTGATCAACTTTCAACAGCAAAGCGGTTATTACGATGTGCTTATTCACAATTTAAAAATTCTAAGCCCATCCTATCTGGAGTATACAGAAAATATGATTCTGGCAAATCAACGCTTCATTGAGAAATATCCGCATGCCGGAGAACTCTACTCGTAGAGAAACTCAGGCACGCCTTATATTTTTTGATTGAAAACATTTTCCATCTTGTGGTGCAGTCAAAACTGTAGGGGCAATTCATGAATTGCCTCTACAGTTTTGATTGCACCTACATTGAGAATTTACTGATCGTTGAAAAACTCTGGAAGTTATTTTTATGGTTTGAATTACTATTTTTGTGCCAATGAAAAATGTGAAAAGGAAAAGAAACAACAGATACACGATTATGCATTTTAAAAACATTTTCAATCTTGCGATTACCGAAGAAGGGATACATTATCCGATACAATTAAATTAGCCGCTCAATGGCAAACTAACAGATATAAAAATTTATAACCTATCTTCTTAGGAAAGCACTTTCTTCATCAAAATGGCTTCTTCGCCGTCTTCGTAGAAATCTGGCTGCCTGCCAAAGGTGATAAACCCCATCTTTTTCCAAAAAGCCAACCCACTGAGGTTGTTTTTTCGCACTTCAATGGTGATTTTCTTCTTCCCGTAAGCCCGCACTCTTTCCACGGTTGCTTCGAGCAGGGCAGACCCGACACCAAGCCGGTGATAGTCCGGATGAATGGCCAGGGAAGCCAGGTCGCCATGCCGGGGCAGGATGCGCGTGATCACGTATCCGGCAATGCGGCCCTCCATCTCAGCCACCAGACACAGGTCCGGGTTGTAATGAAACCATCGCTCAAAATCTTCCAGTTGATAGGCGTCAAAGGCATTAAAAACAGAGGTTTCAATTTTCAATATTTGCTGAAGTTCAGACTCCTGCCAGGCGAGCTGTCGAATGGTGATTTCCGTATTCATGGATATCTTACCTTACAGGAGATAAATATGGATTGACCGGCTCAAAAATCGGGTTTTGCAGCACATCAGATGTATCATTCCCCGCATGTTCAACCAGAAGTTTCAGAATATGGGCTGCATCCCAGCCAGCTAATTCAGCTTCTCTAAGTAAATCCTTTCCTAACGGGTCAGGAGAAATTTCAATATTAATCAGGATGGGTTGACTTCCCTGGATGAAATCGAAACGCGCCAATCCCTTGGCTTCCATAAGTTGGTAAGCTTTCTGGGCAAGCTCCAATGTTGCTTGTCTGGGTATCCTCAGGAAAGGCATCCCATCCAGAATGAACAGGCTCTCCATTTTCCCGGCAATCGGCTCCATCAATAATACTTTTTCATGCAAAGTTAGTTTTCTCAGTATTTTTTCCAGTTCAATCTTATTATTGATAAACAGCGCATTCTTTTTTCCGTCCTGATAGAGGTGCAGAGGAAATTGTATGCCGTGAATAGCAGCCAGATCCCTTGCTCCAACAAGTCGGAACGAGGGTACCCGCACACCTGAATTTTGCAATATGGGGAATAATCTTGTATAGTTGCGAGCCAGCAAGAGGCCGAGCATTCCGGAACCCGTGTAACGCACCCCGGCAATCTCCAGCACGGCTGGTACCAGGTTAGCTTTATCCCAACCATAAATACTGGAAAGATTAAACACTACGCCCGGGTGGTCTTTTCTCACATGCTCATACAGTGCTGGTCCACAAGCTTGTTCGGTAACTTCATACCCCAGCCGATTTAACAGCAACAGGATTTTTTTGATTTTGGTTAAAACTAAACTGTTTTGTTCGGTCGGTTCCAATAGATCTATTTTCATTTTTCCTCATCATAGCGTTTTTAAGCAGTGTATTGAGCATGCCTTCATAATCCAATCCGTAGCGGATGCAGGTATTCACATACCCGCTATCTTTTTCGCCAATGCTGGGATTCTGATTCACTTCCAAAATATAAGCCACATGATCCCGGTAGCGCATATCAATTCTGGCATACGAATCCAGACCCAGGATGTTAAAACAGCGCATGGCGGCTGCACTAATGGCGGCCTGCTCAGTGGCAGTCAATTGAGCCGGACACACCGGCGTGGTCTTTTTGAATTGTTCCGATTCGTCATGCCATTTTGAACTGTAATCCAGGAATCGACGGTTAAACGGCAAATCCTTAAAGACAATTTCAGAGATGGGCAAAGTCAGATTCTTTTCTCCTGGCAGAATGGCCACGGTAAATTCTCTGCCATCAATATACTCTTCCACCAAGGCAGGTTGAAGTAATTTTGTATTGATTTGATTGACTTTGGACTGCAATTCTTCCACGCAGGTCACCAGGGAGTGCTCGTCAATACCAATGCTGTTCTCAGTCGCCAGTCCCTTCACGAAGAGAGGATACTTCAAATCAGCGCGAAGTTGATCCTGATCACTATAAAAGATTTGATAGGGAGGAGTGGCAATCCCGTTATAAGAAAGAATGGATTTAACCCGCTCTTTGCTGATCCCCAGGGAAATCAACCAGGAACTGGTTCGGGTATGCGGAATGCCCAGGTATTCCAGTAAACCGGCAGCATAGGCTTCACCGCGCGAATCGCCATGGATTCGTTCACAGGTATCAAAAGCCACATCGATTTTGCTTCGACAGAGCTTCTCAATGGATTCGGGGTTGTCCATATCAAAATACTGCACCGAATGTCCAAACAAGGAAAGGTGCTTGCCAATGCCAAGCCCTGTATCCCGCATTTCCTTTTCTTCAGGGAGCATTTCTTTGTCAGCAAAAGAGTTGTAAATCAGTCCAATATTCATAGATAAGTTTCCATTGATCCTAGTTTTAAATCCACACGCAAAAAAACTACCTTGAGCTCATCAGGTGCATCTGCTTATTGATCTGTCTGAAAATTCTGCTTAGATATGACTGCAGAGAAATCCAACCAGATGTGCAAATTGACACCCTGTTGTTTCAGGTATAGCGATTTTCCATTTCGTTTTGCAGAATTTGGGACGTGCGAAAATGACGACAATGATCAGGTCGTCTTAGCATGGTTTTATCGAGTTGAATTAAAAACCATCGGGAAAGGCGCTTATGGTCAGGTACATCATCAGATAAGGAAGAAGTTTCGCCGTCCATACCTTGAATTACCATATTGTACATACCATACTTGATTGCATTTTTAT
Organism: Leptolinea sp. UBA5203; assembly: GCA_002412765.1. GTDB lineage: Bacteria > Chloroflexota > Anaerolineae > Anaerolineales > Anaerolineaceae > UBA5203. Next base: position 33,698 of record DHVR01000070.1, read on the forward strand.
TACCTGAAGTCTATTATACTCCTTATTTTATAAGAAAAACCTATACAAACTCTATATATTTTGATATACAAAAGCATGATGAATGACTCATTTAAATAAAAATGCTGCCAGTTTCCCGGCAGCATTTGATATAAATTGGATATGAATCAGGAATGGATCGGACTGCCATTCACCCCATGGGCTGCTTCCATGACAACTTCACTGAGCGAAGGATGGGTATGAATATTATATGCGATCTCATCGGCCGTTAATTCCATTTGCTGCGCCAGGGTTAATTCAGGCAGTAATTCCGAGACATCCGGACCTACCATGCTGGCGCCCAAAATCTCGCCGTATTTTGCATCCGCATAGATTTTAACAAATCCGTTGGCCTCACCCAAACCCAGCGCTTTTCCATTGGCCTGGAAACTAAAATTACCAACTTTTACTTCATAACCGGCTGCCGCTGCCTCTTCCTCGGTGTAACCAAAAGAGGCTACTTGGGGATGGCTGAACACGGCTCGTGGAATCATTTTGTAATTAATGGGGTGCGTGTCAAGTCCGGCAATCTTCTCTGCACAGGTCATACCCTGGGTGGAGGCAGTATGCGCCAGTAGTAATTTACCGGTTACATCGCCAATCGCCCACACACCGGGGATGTTGGTGGACATGAAGTCATCAATTTCCACAAACCCGCGTTTATCCAGTTTTACGCCAATCTCTTCCAGTCCGAGCCCCTTGCTATTAGGGCGGAAACCAATGGCCATCAGAGCCTGTTCCGCTTCCAGTTCGCTGGTTTTTCCATCGGCATCTTCTACAGTAACCTTTACACCAGTCTGTGTCGCTACGATGCCTTTCACTTTGGTACTGGTCAGCATTTTTATTTTGCGTTTCTTGTAAGCCCGCGCCAATTCAGTACTGGCATCTTTGGATTCCAAAGGCAGGATGCGGTCCATCATCTCAACAATGGTGATTTCCGTGCCATAACTGCTCCAGATGGTGGAGAACTCGATGCCAATCGCGCCGGCGCCGATGATCACCACACTCTTGGGTAATTTTTCCTGTAAAATGGCTTCCTGATAGCTTAAGATTTTCTCACCATCCACAGTAATGCCGGGGATGGAAACCGAGCTGGCGCCTGTGGCCACAATAATATCCTTGGCCTTAAGCTCTTCTTTGCTGCCGTCTTCCAGAGTCACTTCCAGTTGATGAGCACTCTTAAACATGGCTGTGCCCATGAAGACTTCGATTTTATTTTTCTTCATCAAAAAGCCAACCCCGCCGGTCAGCCGTTTGGATACGGCTCGGCTGCGCTTGACCGCCTCGCCAAAGTCCAATTGCAGTTCCTTGAATTTGATGCCGAATTCTTCAGCCCGCTCCCGCAGGGTATGAGCCAATTCCGCATTTTTCAATAAGGACTTTGAAGGGATACAACCTACGTTTAAACACACACCGCCCAACCACTGTTTTTCAATAATGGCTACTTTTAAACCCAACTGAGCCGCCCGGATGGCACTTACGTATCCGCCGGGTCCGGCACCAATAACAATCAGATCATATTCTTTCATGCGTATTTTCTCCCTTACAACTTCAAATCTCTCCAGGTGTGTACCTGGCATGTCTTCTATAAAATTAATTTTACCGCCAATTCAACAGCTTATCAATCACATTTGTATAGTTTGTTCTCACAATAGTTCCCAATATGCAAAATAGCATCCCTGCAATAATAATAGTTTAACATATTGAGTTATCTTATACAATTTATCTAATTAGTATTAATATAATTCAAACACTCAGCCAGGCAGCCGGCGGTATAAAAATCAGAAGATTTGAAATCCGCCGCCCCTATCGTGAGGTTATTTCCTTATTAACTAAAAACAACCCGGGAAATTGAACTGCACCCCAAA
>DHVR01000069.1 GCA_002412765.1 Leptolinea sp. UBA5203
CCGCTTCCCTACAGGTTTGGTGTGTTAATCTAATTAATATATTCAACTTATCGTGGTGGTCTTTCTTCAGGATAGGAGATTGTCTACCCTTTGGGTACAAACAATTAATGCAGGTATATCCAGCCCTTTACACACTCCCAAGCTTTTCCACCCCACCTCCCATTTCTTCTTCCCAAAAACTGATACAATTATCCCCATGGAAAACAAGCAATGGTTCACCTGGGCACAAAAACTCCAGGCTATCGCGCAGAGCGGCTTGCAATATACCGAAAACGTCTTTGACCGCGAGCGCTACGAGCAGATTCGTGAGCTGGCCATGCAAATGCTGGCAGCCCAGTCCGACCTGCCCCTGGAGCGCCTGCATGATATCTTCGCCGAAGAGAAAGGCTACACCACGCCCAAAGTGGACGTGCGCGGCGTGGTCTTTCGGGATGGCAAACTGCTAATGGTACATGAACTGGCCGACGGTTTGTGGACCCTGCCCGGCGGCTGGGTTGATATCCATGAACCGCCAAGTCTGGCGGTGGAACGGGAAGTCTTCGAGGAAAGCGGTTATCGGGTGAAGGCCCGCAAAATTGCCGGGGTCTTTGACCGCAACAGTCACCCTCACCCGCCTTTTCTTTTCCATGTCTACAAACTCTTCATTTTATGTGATTACATCGGCGGAACGGCCACGCCCAGTATTGAAACCGGTTCATCCGGCTTCTATGGCTTGGACGACTTGCCGCCGCTCTCCATCGCCCGCACCACCCTGGATGAGATTGAACTCATGTTCCTGCACCATGCAGACCCAACCCGACCCACGGATTTTGATTAACCGATGAAGAAATATCACACTCAAATCGCCTTGTTTGTCATCCTGATCTGTGTCCTGATCGGCAGCTTCTTTTTTTCATCCTGCGACGTGTTGAACATTGATGTCCGCGTAGTCCCCAGCGGCACAGCTACGGTTTCCAAATCCGCAACCCCCAAACCCAAGGTCACCCTTACTTTCTCACCAACTTCCACCCCCACCCAACCTTATTATCTCAATGTTCCGGCTTCCGCGCTTAAAGGCACGCAGATTCGTTTCTGGTATCCCTGGCAGGGAGACCTGGCCTGGAAGACCGCGGACCGCGTGGTGGAATTCAACAACACCAATCCATGGGGCATCACGGTTAATATTTATGCCCCGGACGGCACCGCCATGCTGGTGGAAGCTGTCAATCAAAGTTTGACCGACGGCACGATCCCAAATGTGGTCATCGCGCCTTCCGCCATGCTGGCTGCCTGGCAGGGTGAGTTTGAAAACCTGATCAATCTGGATGAGTATATCGATATGCAGGAATACGGCCTGAGGGACCAGGAACTGGCGGATTTCACCCCGGTTATCTGGCAGCAGGATACCCTGGCTGGTACCCGTTTTGGCTACCCCATCCAGAGAGATGCTTATGTGTTGGTCTACAATCAGACCTGGGCAGAGGAGTTGGGGTTCCCTAATCCACCGGTCACACCTGGACAATTTCAATCCCAAATCTGCTCTGCCAAACAGGCACTAATGAAGGACACGGACTCCGGGAACGACGGCACCGGCGGCTGGATTGTCAGTAACGATGAAGGCACTTCCCTCAGTTGGCTGTTGGCCTTCGGATATGGCGGTTTTTCTAACCTACAAAAAGACATCTATCAATTTGAAGATCAAACCGCAGTTCAGGCTTTCCGGTATCTACGCTATTTATTTGACAGTGAATGCAGTTGGATATCGCGCAATCCCAGCCCGTACGCCTATTTTTCCACCCGGCATGCCCTGGTATTCTCAGCAAAAATTTCCGACCTGGCAGATATCCGCTCGAACATGGCTTTTAGGGAATCAACAGACCAATGGATTATCATACCGTACCCCGGCCTGGAAAAAGAGCAAATCACCCTGGTCGAGGGTCAATCATTCGGCATGTTTGCTTCTTCACCGGAAGAGCAGCTCGCCTCCTGGTTGTTCATGAAATGGATGAATTCAGCAGATTATCAAGCGCAAATCGTTAACCAGACTGGCACCTTTCCGGTCACGACCTCAGTCTTGGAAAAATTAGAGGCCTATGGCAATAGCAATGTCCAATGGGCGGATTTCGTGGCAAAACAAACGACCCTTCAAGCCATGCCCAATGGCGCGGAGTGGAGCCGCATGCGCAGCGTTGTTGCAGATGCCACCTGGCAGCTTTATCAACAAGCCGAAGTTGAAGACAGCAGCGAAACCATGTTCCAAATTCTTAATCAACTGGACCAAACCATCCTCGAACTTATAGGAAAACCTTAATGGTGCAATTACCCAAAGTAACCATCTATACCGACGGCTCTTGCGAACCCAATCCGGGGCCGGGCGGCTGGGCGGCTATCCTCCTCACCCCTGACCAGCAAGAAATTCAACTTTCAGGCGGTGAAGCCCAAACCACCAACAACCGCATGGAATTGACCGCCGCCATACAGGCCTTGCAATCGGTAGCAAACCCTTCCGAGATCATCCTATTTACGGATTCGCAGTATTTGCAGAAAGGGATTACGGAATGGCTGCCGAATTGGATCAAACGAAACTGGCGCGCCAGCAGCGGACCGGTGGCCAACCAGGATTTATGGAAAGCACTGGTGGAGCTAAAAGGGAAACATACCATCCAATGGCAGTGGACCCGGGCACACGTCGGTACAAAATACAATGAAAAAGCCGATAAACTCGCCAGCCAGGCCATGCAGAAATATAAGAAGTAGGTTGTTTTTCAATCAAAGCTCATCGAAGGGGGCATTGTTGGGAATACCCCCAAAAAAATCGACCAACACCATAACACATACCAGCAGGGGCGAACGGCCGTTCGCCCTTTTCTATTTAAAGGTTCCACATTTATTAGGAAGTGTGCTCAAATATTGTCAACGGGCTTAACAGTTAAAGAAATTTATTTAGCTAATCGGCCGATATTGTATGATTGCCTAACGCACAAGTTAATTACAGGGGGAAACCGATTCCATCAAACGATTTTCAGCATCCCGCACCCTGAGCACCGTCGAAGGGCTTGTCCTTAAAGAAAAAAACTCCGCTTGCGCGGAGTTTTTATTTATTGTCTTTGAGAGGCGACGATGGGACTCGAACCCATGATGAGGGTTTTGCAGACCCTTGCCTTGCCAACTTGGCCACGTCGCCATACATTCTTTGAAAACTGAGCGGGCAACGAGACTCGGACTCGTGACCTTCTCCTTGGCAAGGAGGTGTTCTACCAACTGAACTATGCCCGCATTTGAAAAACTATGTTGTTATCAACGTACGTGATTATAGAATATTCCTTCTTTCTTGTCAACCTCTTCAGCATATTTTTTTTAGCTCAAGCTCAAGAAAACTGTTTAGGAAATCGCATTTTAGAATGCGGCTGCCAGCAGGGATACTGGATTCATGGAGACTGTTCAAGCTGACAGCCTGGTCTTTTCTTCAAATCCACCGTGATTTCCATTTTTGTTATTTTCTTAGGCTTTTTTTCTTGATTTGTTAGCAATTTTACGATAGATTTTAGGGAGCTTTAAATTATTGCAAATCCATTAAATCATTAAGGAATTTATATGAAAAAAGCATCTTGGATGGAAAATTTTCAATACAAATTTGACAATTATATGGCAAAAGGCACGATTGCTCTGATTGGTGGTTTGGGTATTTTATCGGCCATTATTATTGCTGTTGTTGCTCTGGTTATCGCACTCTTTAAGATAGCGCCCGAAGGGGAAGAGCCGGTCGGATTTATCGAAGCAGCCTGGTTAAGCTTAATGCGCACCCTGGATGCTGGCACCATGGGTGGCGATACCGGCTGGGGGTTTCGCATTATCATGTTTGTTGTCACCCTGGGTGGGGTTTTTATTATCAGCACCTTGATTGGTGTATTGACCAGTGCTGTGGAAGGGAAACTGGACGAGCTGCGCAAAGGCCGCTCCAAAGTAATTGAATCCGGACACACCATTATTTTAGGATGGTCAGCGCAAATTTTCACCATCATTCCTGAGTTGGCGGCTGCCAATGAGAACCTGAAAGACTCCTGCATCGTCATCCTGGGTGATATTGATAAAGTTGAAATGGAAGATGCCATCCGGAACAATTTGGAAAGCACTGGCAAAACCAGAGTGGTTTGCCGTTCCGGAAATCCCATTGATATAAATGACCTGCGAATGGTCAGCCCACAGACCTCGAAATCCATCATCGTTTTATCACAAGAAAAAGATAATCCGGATGCAGAAGTTATCAAGACATTATTGGCCATTCTTAACAGCCCTGAACGTAGAGAAGAACCCTATCACATTGTGGTTGAAATCCGTGACCCACAAAATGCCCCCATCGTAAAAATGGTTGGACAAGAAGAAGTGGAAGTCATCATGGTGGGCAACCTCATTTCCCGAATCATTGCCCAAACCTGCCGCCAATCCGGCCTATCTGTAATCTATACTGAGCTGTTGGACTTTGGCGGGGATGAGATTTACTTTAAGGAAGAGCCTCAATTGGTTGGTAAAACCATGGGTGAGGTTCTCATGGCTTATGATACTTCATCCGTAATGGGACTCATGCCCAAAGCGGGTCTGCCCACGCTGAACCCCCCCATGGATACCAAGGTTCAGGCTGGGGATCAAATCATCGTCATTTCTCAAGACGACGATACCATCAATTTATCTCACTTGTCCGACCTTGGCATCCAACCTGAAGCCATCGCCGATTTCAGCGCTCAACCTGCGCAAGCAGAGCAAAATCTAGTACTGGGTTGGAACTGGCGGGGGATTTCGCTGATCAAGGAAATGGATTACTACATGCCCAAGGGATCCTCCACGCATGTGGTTTCTGCCTACCCAGAAGACGGCGAAGCTGTTCGGACCTTCTCCGAGCAATTGACCAATACCACCCTCACCTTTTCGGATGGAGACACCACCAATCGACAGGTTTTGGATGCACTCAATATTGCCGACTACGAACACGTCATTCTCCTGTGCTATTCCGATCACATGGGCATTCAGGAAGCGGATGCAAATACTTTAATGACCCTGCTTCACCTGCGTGATATTTCCAAAAAGAGCGGGGTCAATTTCTCCATCACCAGCGAAATGTTAGATTTACGCAACCGGGCATTGGCTGAAGTCACCCAAGCTGATGACTTTATCATCAGTGATAAGATCATCAGTTTAATGCTGGCTCAGGTATCCGAGAACAAACATCTCAATCTGGTTTTGGAAGACATCTTTGATCCGGATGGATCGGAAATTTACCTCAAATCCGCCAGCGAATATGTGCGACCAGGACAATCGGTCAACTTCTACACCGTCATGGATGCAGCCCGCAAGCGCAATGAAATCGCCATCGGTTATCGCTGTAAGGCCTATGCCAAGGATGCCTCCAGCTCTTATGGTGTGGTGGTTAATCCCAAGAAATCAGACTCTGTCACCTTCATGGAAGGGGATAAAATCATCGTTATCGCAGAAGAATAAATAGTTAGATTATCCTTGAGTCAATAGCCGGTTCCTTTGAACCGGTTTTTGACTCAAGCAACTGATTTACCATCTATCAACTACAACCAAACCAATACTCAATACAAATTGACGTTCCATAGCCTTTGTACTAAACTAACCCAATGGCACACATTTTGATCATTGAAGATGCAGAAAACCTGGCGGAAATCATTTGCCAGGAACTTCATAAAAATGGACACACCGCACTACATACTCTCAGCGGCGAAGAGGGACTTGATTACCTGTATACTCATGAGGCAGATTTGGTCATTCTGGATTGGACACTGCCCGGAATGGACGGTCTGGCAGTACTGCGTGAAATCCAAAAATTCACTGAAATACCGGTACTGATGCTCACTGCGCGTACCGATGAACTGGATAAAATCCTCGGCCTGGAATTAGGTGCAGAAGATTACATGACCAAGCCATTCAGCATGCGGGAGCTGCTGACCCGCATTAATGTCATCCTGCGTCGTGCGGTCAAATCACAAGCAAATCATAACAACGATCTGCCGAAAACCGAGATCGAATGGAAAACCTTGTTACTGGATTGCACACAGCATCAGGTATGGGTCGCAAAACAGGTCGTTTCACTTTCCCCAACAGAATTTGATCTATTGGAATTATTTCTGCGCCATCCGGGCAGGGTGTTTAATCGTTCCTATCTGATGGAAACCATTTGGGAACAAAGTTACCTGCCAGGGGATCGCTCCATCGACAATGCCATTCTGCGTTTGCGTAAAAAAATTAATCCACTGGGAGATGCCATTGAATCGGTCTGGGGTATTGGATACCGATTCAATCACGGTTAATAAAAAAATCCAATGAAACAAAAAATCCCCTGGAAGGTTTTAACTTTTTGTTGGATGTTGTGTCTGATTTATATCCTTGCATTGCAATACAGCGCCAAAGACATCGCTTATTTTGTACATTATGAAAATATGTATCTACTTGCATTTCTTTGCAGCGCTTTCCTCTCTATGTATTTTTATCTCACTCGGGCTAAGCTCAAACAAGGAAATTTTGCTAAATGGATCAGCTATAGTCTTCTACTTCTCGCTTATCCGACTATTTTCATGATTGCGAAAATTATCTGGCCATTCAACTACACCCCCGGTTCAACCCCATCCAATAAATTTTTAAATTATTTGCTTTTTTTCTTTATCACGGTTTGCTTTGCCATGGGTGGCGAATTTTTCTTTTTCCTGCTGGGTAAATGGAATACCATACGCCGCCGCTCCATGACCCTTAATTTGACCCAAACATTAAGTTTAGTAGTGCTTGGATTGCCCATGCTGATGGTAATGGGGTTCTTGATTTTCAATGCAGTGATTAATCGACGTGAAACAACCTATGCCATTACACCGCCAGCCACTTATTTGGGTAAATTTTTCACCACTATCGCCACTCAGTTATTTCCTTTGACTGGACTCACCGCCGGAGTTGGCGTCCTTGCGGTTTTGTTGGCTTTACCTTTTGTGTTCTTGTTATCCTGGGGAATCGCCAAACACTATACCCGCCGATTAAAGTACCTGGTGGAATCCGTCAAAGAGATGAAAACTGGGGATTTACGGATTCGAGTCTTAGTTGAGGGGGAAGATGAAATCAGCCGCCTTTCCACGGATTTCAATGAAATGGCAGCAGCCCTGGAAACATCGCAGCAGGAACTGATGCAAAAGCAGGAAAAAATCAGCGCCCTATTGGCTAGTCAAAAAGAATGGCTGTTGAAAATCTCCCATGAATTACGTACCCCTGTCACCACCCTTAAAGCGGTTCTGGAAAGCACACCGCCAGAAAGTTTGGATGAGATTAACCAACGAACACTGATCCTTCAACAAGGGGTGGATGGCCTGCATCGATTAATTGAGGATTTATTTGCCCTCACACAGAGTGAGCATGCCCAACTCAGTCTGCAAATGGAATCCCTTCAAGTCCCGGAAGATCTTACCCCCTTACTTTCCCCTTTACAATCCTATGCCTGGGAAGAAAAACGCATCGAAATGGTGATTAATTTTGATTTAGCCCCAATTTTTATCCAGGTGGATCGTATGCGCTTGTCACAGGTTTTGCATAACTTAATCCATAATGCCGTACGCTATACGCCAAGCGGAGGGATCATCTCAATCCGAGCCTCCAGGATGGAAGATCAATTCCTTCTAACCATTCAAGATACCGGGGAAGGTATTCCGGCCGATCTGATCGAAAAAGTTTGGGATCCTTTCCAGAAACACCCTCGTTCCAGCGGTGCTGGAATCGGACTTACTCTCTCCAAGGAGCTGATTCAATCCATGCGAGGAACCATTGAAGTTAAAAGTGAACCAAATTGCGGCGCTTGTTTTGAAATTCAATTTCCAATTCAGAAAGGTCAACAGATCACTTTGGACTTAGCTAAAATTTAATTGCATCCCAGGTGCATCCTCTGGCCGAATCTGAAAACCAAATCGTTCATAAAAATGGATTTTTCCTTTGGCACAAAACAACTGCACTTGCTGTATTCCCTGCATTTTGCAGCGATTAATAAGTTTTTCCAGGATGGCTTTTCCAATCCCTTTGCCTTGATATTCCGGCCGAACGATCAAATCATAAACCATGGCGTACATCACCCCATCTGAAACAACCCGGCCAAATCCAACCAAATATTCCTGATCATAGACGGAAAGCGTTAACCAACTATTGTGTAAAGCCAGCATCAAATCAGCTGCTTCAGCCGTAGTCTGCCAGCCAGTCGTTTTGAAAAGATTATAGTAGGCGTGCTTTTCAGGAATGTTCTCCGTGAAAGTAATATCCATCGCTTTCCTCCTGAGTTCGATTCAGTAATTATAATCAAGATCGGGTCATATTATTTTCACCCTTTAGATCATTATATGTATTTCTAAACCTTAATGGTAAAAAACATTGGAATTGACCGCTCCGATTAAACCCCACTTACAGGGAACCAATCTGCGACAATTTTGCGACAAAGCTCAGACAGCCCTGCGACAGCCCTCTTTTATGATTGATTTATCACAATAAAAGGAGGTTGTTATGACAGCATCTGCTTTATCGCATCCCTATTGTATTGAGACCCGAAACTTAACCCGGTCGTTTAAAAATGTCACCGCAGTTAAAAACCTGAATTTACAAATGCCCTATCAAAGTGTGTATGGCTTTCTCGGACCCAATGGTGCTGGTAAAACCACCACCATTCGTATGATTTTAGGTCTGATCAGACCCGACCAGGGCAGCGTGCAGGTTTTTAATGAACCCATGACGCGCAATAACATTCAAATATTCCGGAAAATCGGCGCTCTGGTGGAAAGCCCCAGTTTATATACGCACCTGACCGGTGAGGAAAATCTGGAAGTTACCCGCCGTATGCTCAACTTGCCCAAAGCCAACATCGGCAATGTGCTGCGCATTTTCGATTTACAAAGTGCCCGCAACCGCTTGGTAAAAGGCTATTCCATGGGGATGAAACAACGCCTGGGGCTGGCTCTGGCCATGTTGGGAGATCCACAGCTTCTCATTCTGGATGAACCCACCAACGGCTTGGATCCGGCTGGCATCCACGAAATCCGCGACTTGATCCGTGATCTGCCTAAAAACTCCGGGGTGAGTGTATTTCTCTCCAGCCATTTGCTTAGTGAAGTGGAACAAATGGCCAGCCATATCGGCATTATCCATCAAGGAGATTTTCAATTCCAGGGAACATTATCTGAGCTGCAATCCCACCATGCACCACGGCTGTACCTACAAGTGAGTGACAGAGATGAGATTGGGAAACTGCTTAAATTAAATGGTTATGCAGTTACCGCTAACAACGGCAGCTTACAGGTTTCAATTACTTCCCCCTCCCAGGCCGAACAGATTAATCACCTGATCATGCATCATGGGTATCTAATCCAGCAATCTACTATTCAGCAGCCCACGCTGGAAGATATTTTTATCAACTTAACCCAGAAGTGAGGCTGAGATGAAACAATTAGGAGCTATTTACTCAGCAGAATTGTTGAAACTCAAACGCTCTATAGCGGGTCGGTTGGTGATCCTCATACCCGTATGCATTATTTTATTAATGATCGGCACCTTATTGAACAAACATCCAGAAAATTATGACCAGAAGATGTTTTCCAGTATGCTGCAAAGTGTCTATGTCTCCTGGTTGATTTTAGTGCTGCCATTATTTATGGCCATTGAAACCGGGCTGATCAGCGGCAGTGAACAAATCAGCGGTCAATGGAAGCATATTTTCTGCCTGCCCATTGCCAGAGAAAAAATCCTGTTGGCCAAGTGGTTTGTGGAGGTGACCGTTCTGACCGCAGCAAATTTACTCTTGACGGTTCTTTTTGTCCTGGCTTTTCCTATCCTGCAAGTCAGCATGCCGAATATCAATTTCATTTTTTTCTTAAGCGCTCAAGATATGCTGACTATTTTCTGGCAAATTTGCATTTCAACCTTGGGCATTGCCAGTTTGCAATTTGCATTCTCGCTGCTGCTGCCCGGATTGGTCCCGGCCATTGGATTAGCGATCTCCGCTGTCACCCTCTCTATGGGCATCACCTACAGCAGCGTAGGGGTGGATCTGTTTCCCTGGACCCTGCCGATGGCAGCCGTCTCTACCTATGTTGCCTTGGATTTGACTCTCTCCATCCCCAAAGCCTTGGCGACCAGTTTAGTTGTCAGTTTGTTGTGCTGCCTGATCGCTATTCCATCGTTCGTCCGAAAAGACGTCCTTTAGAAGGAGGTATCAATGCTTGAATGGATTAATATTTTTACCGCCGAAGCCTTAAAGCAAAAACGCTCACTTACCGGCTTGATTCTTGTACTGGCCCCTGGCCTGATGACCATCTTCAATGTGCTGGTCGGCATGGGCGGATATTACGGCACCAAGAGTTCCGGAGCGGAAATCATGAAAACCGTGGTCAATAATTCGCTCAATTTGTGGGCACTCATCATGCTGCCCATGGCTATGACCCTGATGACAGCTCTGAATGCCAATGTGGAATACCGGAATAACCAATGGAAACACATTTTTGTCCAACCGGTTTCCACCTGGCGAGTGATGATGGCCAAATGGATGATGAATATCAGTATGGCAGCACTCTCACACTTAATTTATTTCGTCCTGATTCTGTTCGTTGGCTTTTTTCTATGCACCATCAACGGACAGAGCTTCGCAGGTAGTCTGGATTATGGGCTCCTTTTCCAACGAATGAGCCTGGTTTTCCTGGGGTCTCTACTCCTGATTACCATTCACAGCCTGACAGCCCTGTCTCTGGATAATTTTCTGACAGTTATGGCCTTTGGCACGATCATGATGATCTCCAACTATTTTGTGGGTCAATCGGAAAAATATGGTGTTTTATCCCCCTGGGCACATCCCATGCGGCTGCAACGCTTTCTGATGGAAGATCCTCATTTCTGGGTGCTCCTGGCTGCCAACCTCATCGGAAGTAGTCTGCTGGCTGCTGGGATAATGAAAGTACTGACTAAACGACAAATCACTGCGTAGACCTTGTCTGAGCCTTGGCGGCAGGCAGATTAAAGAAATTTGAGAAAACCGTTTATTATCGGGGCAAAGGTTGACGGATGGTTTTGTTAGTGATATTATTTTGTCGTTAGTCGGGCGCGTAGCTCAATGGTAGAGCAGTGGCCTTTTAAGCCATTTGTTGAGGGTTCGAGCCCCTCCGCGCTCACAAAAACCTGTCTTGTTGGCAGGTTTTTTGTTGTCTTCTATTGGTAATACGTTTTCCGTTTTCACCACCGTTGTGCTTTAATATAATGTCGCCAATCGCCCAGACTTTTTTTGGTCTTTCGATCAGTTGGCAGCCTTATTGGTTCAGGTGTAAAATGATGCGAAACGGAAATGTATAATTCAAGCCGTTGGAAAGTAATATTTCTCACCCACCAACAAATGCAAAATAATCGTTCACATGATGAGTAAATTAGTTTGAAAACTCCTTCTCTAGTTACTTTTTTGAAGAATTTAACCGGAAATCCACGGGGCTGCGTTTATCCTGAACCCTTGTGGGGTATTCCGTACAATTTGTATAGTCCTTATGCTTCCATTTATATGGTAGCGATTGGCTTGGTGGACACGCAAATTGGATTGATCGTCAGTATCAGTTGGGCAGTTCAATTAGTCTTTGCCCTGTTCAGCGGGGTGATTACCGATAAACTCGGCCGGCGGATGACTACCCTGGCCTTTGATATCCTGGCTTGGGCTGTTCCGGCTTTCATTTCTGCCATTGCACAAAATTTCTGGTTCTTTCTAGCAGCCGGTGTGGTTAACAGTGTCTGGCGGGTAACCCAAAATTCCTGGACTTGCTTATTGGTGGAGGACGCGGATCCCAATGAGATTGTGGATATCTATACCTGGATCTACATCGCCAATCAAATCTCCGGCTTTGTTGCGCCACTGGCCGGGCTGGTCATCAGCCGATATTCGCTCATCCCAACTGTGCACGGTTTGTACTACATGGCTGCGATCATGTTCACACTTAAAGCTATTGTCACCTATCTGATGACCGAAGAGACCGAGCAGGGTAAAATCCGCATGCATGAAACCCGTCATGAAAGTATGCTGCATGTCCTGCAAGGATACAAGGATGTGTTTGCTGAATTGCTTCACACTCCCCAAACGCTGTATACCGCCGGGATCATGCTTACCATCAGCATTGCTTATATGGTCATCAACAGTTTCTGGCCAATTCTGCTTACCCAAAAATTGATGGTGCCCGCAGCCTACTTATCTATTTTTCCCTTCATCAAATCTGCGGTGATTTTAATTTTCTTATTTACGGTTTTACCGATGATTAAACGGATGCATTACCGCATACCTCTGGTGAGTGGTTTCTTTGTCTATGTCATCAGTCAATTGTTGCTCATCACCTCCCCTGCGCAGAATTATTACTTTATTGTGTTAAGTGTGATCTTGGAGGCTTGCAGCTTTGCCACCGTAGTTCCTTTGCTGGATCAAATGATGGTTTTAACCATCAACGTACAAGAAAGAGCGCGCATCCAATCCATCATGTACGTAGGGATTATCCTGCTCACGGCTCCGTTTGGCTGGATAGCCGGCTCCTTATCGGAAATTAATAAAACCTGGCCGTTCATCTTGAATATTCTCCTTTTTAGCATCGGGGCGATTCTAGCTGCCAGAGCAGGGAGTCTATCACAAAAAGAGAAAGCCCGGAAGCACGATAGTATCGCACCAGCCAGTTAAAATACCTCCTTAATGAGAATAAAAGCGATGGAACATCTGCCCATCGCTTTTAGTTTGCTTAAAATTGGTCGACTAATCTTATGGCTGCTACTTTACCTTCTCCAGAAAAGTAGCCATCCAAACCAATGGGGCGTTCCAATTAATGGTCACTTCATTGGTTGAAGCCGAACCTAGGATATCTGCGTAGCGTTTCTCAGGTGCTTCGTCCATCACCCCGTCTGCCAGCAACTCTTCCTCCTGAGGTGCGTCAAATGGTCCACCGGAGATGGCTCCCGCTGGTGGAGGCGGATATCCATTGCCTGGATCGTTCGCCCAAAAGCGGTGGTGAGGATGCAAGGTGGCATATTCGCCATACCCGGTAACGTAACTGTGATTCAACGGGTTGCGCCCCATCAGGTAATCCATACTCAATCGCACTGCATCCAGATATTTTGCATCGCCGGTCAAGTTGTAGGCCAGGCTGACCAGCATCATATTATTTAGCATCTGACCGTTTGAGCCCCAGGGGAAGGTTCCATCCAGCAGGATGCCATAGCCTTCCTTTTTCTGAAGCGCAAGCATCTTATCAGCGAAGGCGAGGATGCTGCTGCGAGCTTGTGCTGCCTGAGCTTCAGGGATTTTTGCGGCATTAACATTTAGAGAGATGGTACTCAAGGGTGCGGTTAAGCCCCAATCGAAGGCATCGCTGGTGGCAAACAAAGGGCTCTCCAGCATGGCATCCAGATAGACCTGTTCTCCAGTAGTGAGATACAGTTCCGTCGCCGCCCATAAAAATTCATCGGATACATCAGTATCTGGGTAATTGCCGCCGCCACTCCCGGGGTTATTCCCTGCATAAAGATCAGGATGAGCCTGCGCTGCCAGCCAGGCTGTTTTTGCAGCAAACAGACATTTTGCAGAGAAATCAGCGTCGAGTCCTTGCCAGATTCGCGCACACTGCGCACCCGTAGCAGCTAAATTCAGGGTTGCCGCCGTAGAAGGGGAGTAAACATAGCGGCCGGTACCCACATATTTGTTTTCATTATCATTATCGATTTCACTGGGCGGCAGCATGGGAATCGGCGGCCAGCTTAAATCATGCATTTTATGATGCACCATGCCGGCCAATTCCTGGCTTTCTGGCACCTGCATGCGCAGTAAAAATTCCATTTCCCAACGCGCTTCATCCAGAATATCCGCCACCTTATTGGCGTTTTCAGGAATGTTCAGCGATCCATCCGGAAAGACATCCGGATAGGCTTCATACAAATTCATCAAGGTCCAAACCGAAATGCCACCATTGACCACGTACTTGCCGAAATCACCGGCATCGTACCAGCCGCCGGAAACATCCAGCGAATAATCACAGCCTGGCCAAGTTACCCCGTCTCCATCGATGCCTTTATAGCAGGTGACATCCTTATCCGTCAGATGACCAGCGGGCCTCTGCCAGGCGTCTCCCACATAGGCAGCGTCAATTTCAATACCGCTGCGGTTGTGATAAAAATACGCCATTGCCTCCGTATCCAGGGTGCCGTATATATCATCTGAAATGTCAAACGGTACACTTTGGAGTGCATCCGTTATAATGCGGTAGCCGCTGCCCGGTGTCTTGAATGAGGTGAAATCAATCAAATGCACATTGTCCCCGGATGAAGCGTCGCTACCTTTCACGGTCGTCTTGCCTTCCAATAAAACGGTTTCAGCGGCATCAACCAATTTCCAGCCCAGCGGTGTAGTTTCAGAAGCTGCCAGCGAAGCGATTTTCTCACCATTCATAAAGTAACCGGTTTGATTCACACTGATCAGCGGGGGAATAACCACCGGTGTGGGTGTGGGCATGGGAGTCGCGACTTGCGCCTTGGCGCTTGCTTCAGGGATATCCGTACGGCCAACCTCAAAAAAGATGCCCCGCCCAAATAAATACGGTTTCTTCCAGGATTCATCCGCGGTATCGGCATTGGACCAGGTGATTTTAACATCCCGGTCCTTGACCGTTGCTCCATTGATCTGCGCCTGAAAACCAATTTCCTTGCCGTGCTGCGGTTCAGCCAGACCCTCCAACGGCATGGAGGCTTCCATGCCCCAGCCATCTGCTGTTTTGAATACATAACCGCGTACCAAATAACCGGTACAAAATACGCCGGTTATGGTCAGCTTGTCCGGATCGGTATTGCCCAAATCGGCAGCATTGATATTGATTTGAAAGATTTTATCCTGGTAGGAAGGGGCATCCAAATCACCGGAAGCGTTGATATAAAATTCAAACGAATCTTCGTTCCAAAACTCCGAGCCATGCTGGCCGGCAATAATATTCTTGTCCGGCATCTGCATAGTGATGTAGAAATTTTCCAAATCTGCGGCAACGGAAAAGCTGAATGAACCGTTCTCGGCAGGATCAATTGCGTTTTCATCCACCACCTGGTTCACTGGTATGTATTTCCAATCCTCCAGGTTTCCATCCAGCGTAATGGCCGCAGGAAAGGGAATATAAACTACTTCACCCGGGATTGACGCAGGCGCCAGATCCGTGGGCTGAGGGGTGAGTGTAACTGTACTGGATGGGGAAGTGATTTTGGGTAGAGTGGTTTGAGAACAGGCTCCCAAGCCCATTAGCAAGGTCATGCCAAATAGCATGGATATCCATAGTAAATGATTTTGTTTTGTCATAGAACGGTCCCTTCATGAAAAATTGCAAGAATCAACTGTCAATATTATGGCATATTTCCAATTATATGTTTCATTTATTTGATCCAAATGATTATACGGCGAGGTTGGCTCTAATCCATTCTTTGAAGACGACTGGTCTGCGCCTGAAAATTGAGGTGTGGTAAGATAATTGCATTAATCTGATCAACCATTATCTCAAATTGAAGTGGACGATTCTGGACAATGCGATCAATCGAAAGAGACAACCTCATCAAAGTTTTCATCCAAGCCGAAGCCCACTCCGCCAATCGGCTGCGTGTAAATGAGAGCACCCTGCAAATCCAGATAGAAATCCTGCTGCCAATGGAGCATCCCTGGCCCTATGGGTTCATTTTGCACACCTGCGCAGCGGACGGGGATGGTCTGGACTGCTTCGTCATCACCCACACACCGCTCAAAGCCGGGAGTATTGTTCGCTGCAATCCCGTTGGGGTATTGGAGCTATGGGAAGGATCAGAACCCGACCCGAAAATCCTGGCTGTTCCGGATGGGGAAAGCACTGAATTGCCGGGTGAAACCCACAGTACATTGAGTCTGTTCCTTTTCAACTTGTTCACCCACTTCCCGGACACTATCCTGCGCATTGGAGAAATCCTGCCCGCATCCACGGCGTGGGACTTAATTCAGGGGAGTAAACGGACAAATACAGATCCCTGAGAAATTCCTCCCTGAGATTACTGAAGGGTGTATGCCAATCAAACGCAAGGCTTCGGCAAGCTCTCCCCTAACGGGGACATAGCCAACGGCTTTCCCGCTCCCTGGGTTTACCAAAGGATGCATGTATGCCGGACCAGCGCCAGGCTTTGGCAGGCTCTCCTCTAACGGGGACCTAGCCAACGATACCGCTCCCTGAGTTTACCGAAGGGCACAAGCATGTCAGTCAAGCGCCAGGCTTCGGCAGGCACTCCCCTAGCGGGGACATAGCCAACGGACTCTCCCCTACCGGGGACCTAGCCTTCTGTTTTTCGCCCAATCCATCTTTCCTCTTTTCTGTTATCATAATATTCCCACTGATTACTAGTTTTTTTTCATCTAAAGGATTACCCCCAACCCATGATGCTCTTTCAACCTCCACCCATTACCCGCTACGATCTGAATTTCAATCTCTTCGGCATTCCGGTTCGTGTTCACCCCATTTTCTGGTTGATGATTCTGCTCTTTGCCTCCAGTACACGCGGACTGCTGCAATACTTCATCTGGGTGGTGGTGATTTTTCTTTCCCTCCTGCTGCACGAAATGGGGCACGCCCTGGTTATGCGTGGATTCGGACGCAGCTCAGAGGTCATTCTCTATTACGGCGGCGGTTTGACTGTACCGTGTGCAGAAGCCTGGGGTACCACTTGGGCAAATGTTTCCCTCAGCCGAAAACAGGAAATCTTGGTTTCCCTGGCCGGCTCCTTCATGGGATTCTTCCTGGTTGCCATTGTGCTGGTATTCATTAAACTCAGCGGCGGATTGGTGGGATTGACCTTATTGTTTGGCTTCCTCCCCTTCCCCGTAATTCAGTTAGCCGGCAGCAATGTACTGCTCAATAGCCTGTTGATGAGCCTGGTTTGGGTCAACCTGTTCTGGGGCATCATCAACCTCATGCCGGTGCTCCCTCTGGATGGCGGCAACATCGCCCAACACTTGTTCCTGATCGCCGACCCTTATACCGGTCAGCGCAAAGCCTATCAGTTGTCCATGGTCAGCGGCGCTCTGGTGGCGGTGGCCGGATTGCTCCTGTTGCGCAGCCTCTACCTGGCCATGATCTTTGGATTTCTAGCATTTCAGAGTTATCAGGCCTTAAAAAGATAAGTCGCTCATCCCACCGATTGATTAAATCATACAGGAGTTATTATCCAAAAAGAATCACCCCCTCCTGCACCCATCGGCACGCTCAGGGCAGCGCTCCCCCATTTTCCAAAAGCGAAAATAGGGGAGGAAAACTCCGCCTCTATTAACCAAAAAATCCCATAGAGTTTGCTTTTTTCCTTATTAATGTCCTTCCAATCATTTTCAAAAGCCACCCACTCCAAGGGAACCAAAAGCCAGCTTCCTTCGTTATCGTATTACGGTATACAATAGCATTAATACCAATTGATTTTTCGTTTACCGTAATTTCTGGATGGAGGGAATTTTCATGGAGATTAAAAAATCTATTTTCTCACGTGCCTGTCTGCTGATCCTGGTCGCCGCCTGCATGGTTGTAGTGGTAACCGCGATTGTCATCTTCCAAAGCGGATGGTTGAAACCCAAAACCTCTCAGCCCATTACGGTAAATGAACCCAGTACCAGCGGAGAAACAACTACGATGGAAACTGAATCCACTAAAGTACCCCTTACCCTAAGTGAAGGGCAAGCCGTACCTCAGGTTTATGAAGTGCTCCCCACCGCCCAGGGCATTCCCCTGGATGAAGAGGAAATACTGGCCATCCTGGATCGACTGCCCACCCTTGCACCCGCTTCGGAACAACAGTCGCCGTTCAATCTGGCAGGGGATCCCATCCCGCCGCCTCTGACCGGCGAGACCATTTCGCAGCCCTTTCCTCCGGAAAGTGAAGCTGGACCAGCCCCCGAAGTGGAGAGCGGTCCACTGCAAGTCTTGCGTTATTCCCCCGAAGGGGAAATCCCGGTGGCTCCATTTATCAGCATCACTTTTAATCAGCCCATGGTACCCCTCACGACCTTGGAGCAACTCAATCAACTAGACGTCCCGGTACAGGTGGAACCCGCCATAGAAGGCACCTGGCGCTGGCTGGGGACCAAAACCCTGACTTTCCAGAGTGATTCTGCGCTTTATGACCGTCTGCCCAAAGCCACTGCCTTCACCGTCACCATCCCGGCAGGGACACAATCGATGAGCGGCGGAAAGCTGGCAGCCGATGTCACCTTTCAATTCACCACCCCACCCCTGCATATGATCCACTATTATCCCGAATATGATCCGCAGCCGGCGGACCCCTTGATTTTCATTGAATTCAATCAACGCATCAATGCCGATGCCTTGCTGCCGTATATCAGCTTAACTGCCGGCAGCAGCAAGTATCCATTAGCCCTGGTTCCAGAAGCCGATTTGGCTGAAAATAAGGCTCTGACATCCTATACGAAGAATGCCCTGGAAGGCCGCTGGCTAGTGTTTAAATCCAGTAAGCCGCTGCCGTTGGATACCAGCTATGCCGTTACCTTGAAAACCGGCGCACCGTCCGCGGAAGGTCCGCTTTTAACACCCCAGGACTTGAGCTTCGGCTTCTCCACCTATGCCCCCCTTAAAATTGACGAGTACGGTTGCTCCTGGTCGGATCAACCCTGTCAGCCGCTTTCTCCGCTCTTTATTCGTTTCAACAATCCCCTGGACATAGCCGCATTCGAAGAAGGTATGCTCAGCATCAGCCCGGAATTACCCGGCGTCAATGCCAATGTCTATGGCAATTCCATTTCCATTGAAGGTGCCAGCCAGGCCCAAACCACCTACACCGTCACTGTTAGCAAAGATGTGAAAGACATCTTCGGCCAAACCTTGGGACGGGACCAACAATTAAAATTCCGCATAGGCAAAGCCACACCCACGTTGGTGGGTCCGGATCGGAATTTCGTCACCCTGGACCCGGCGGCTGGCAATCCTGCTCTCTCGGTTTACACAATCAACTACACGAAGCTTGACGTGGAGATTTACGCCGTTCAGCCTTCTGATTGGCCGTTGTTTATCACTTATTTACAAAAATATCAGCAAACCGATACCCCGCCTAAGATCCCTGGAAATCGGGTGTTTAGCGGCAGCCTGCCCGTAGAAGGGAAGGACGACACACTCAATCAGGTTGATGTTAATTTAAAACCTTACCTGGACGGGAAGAATGGGCAGTTTATTGTCATCGTTCGACCACCCAGCCAACTATTTAATTCGAACAATCAATGGCAGACCATCCAAACCTGGGTGCAGATCACCCAGATTGGTCTGGATGCCCTGATGGATCACAGCGAAATGGTCACCTGGACAACCGCTCTGACAAACGGGGCACCCTTGAGCGGCGTGAGTATTGAGGCCGGATCCAGCGGCTTGAAAACTACCAGCGATAGCGATGGTCTGGCCCGCTTTGCCATTCCTACAGGCACCACCTATCTGGTTGCCCGCAAGGGTACAGATACCGCCATTCTACCCAGTTCCATCTACCCCTGGGATAACGCCGGTTGGCAGACCCGCAGCGTTCAGGATGAGCTGCGCTGGTACATTTTTGATGACCGTGGCATGTACCGTCCCGGTGAGGAAATTCACGTTAAAGGCTGGCTGCGGCGTATCGGCGGAAAACAGGACGGCGATGTTGGCCTGGTAGGATCCAACCTTACCCAGATCAGCTACAGCATGCGTGATTCCCAGGGAAATGAAATTCTCACTGGGCAGATCCCGGTAAATGGATTGGGAGGGTTTGATTTCAACACCACCTTGCCGGATGCCGTCAACCTGGGCTATACCAACATTGAATTCTATGCCCAGGGAAATTTGCCCAACCTTTATGGATTGACCGGATACCATACCTTCCAGATACAGGAATTCCGCCGACCGGAGTTTGAGGTCATTGCAAGCAAAAAAAGTGAAGGACCCTTCCTGGCTGGAGAGCAGGCTGTGGTGGCTGTGGATGCCAATTACTACGCCGGCGGTGCGCTGCCGGATGCTGAAGTCAATTGGCTGGTCACCACCACGCCCAGTCAGTACAGCCCGCCTAATTGGCCGGATTACACCTTCGGCAGTTGGACGCCCTGGTGGACCTTCAGGGATGAATGGGACAACCCTTCTTCCGGTACCATGCTCAATTTTCAAGGCCGAACCAACGCCGCTGGAACCCATACCTTGACCCTGAATTTCAGTCCGGATTTAAATCACCGGCCGCAGAGCATCAACGCTGAGGCTACGGTGATGGACGTCAACCGCCAGGCATGGACCAGTTCCACACAATTGCTGGTGCATCCAGCCTCCCTGTATATTGGTTTGCACTCGGATCGTTATTTTGTGCAGCAAGGGCAGCCGCTGAATATTGATTTCATTGTTACCGACCTCGACGGCAATCCGGTTGCCGACCGCGTAGTGGAAATTAATGCCGCGCGTATGGAGTGGAAAAATGGCGCCTCCGGTTGGCACGAAATAGCCGTAGATGTGCAGACCTGTAAAACTGGTTCCACCAGTGAACCGGGTAAGTGCACTTTTGAAACCCCCATTGGCGGCAGCTATAAAATCACAGCCACCATCAGCGATGAGATGGGACGCGTCAATCAAACCCAATTTACCCGTTGGGTCAGCGGTGGAAAGCAGCCCACCTCTCGGAAAGTCGAGCAGGAAGTTGTCACCCTGATTCCCAATCAGGACACCTACCAGGCTGGGGACACAGCCGAAGTTTTAGTTCAATCTCCCTTCGGACCTGCTCAAGGATTGCTGACCGTCAGCCGCAGCGGTTTCCTATACACCCAGTCCTTTGAAATCACAGAAGATACTATCACCCTCTCGATACCCATCAAAGAGGCGTACACCCCCAATATCAATATCCAGGTGGATCTGGTGGGTTCAGCCCCGCGCACGGATGACAGTGGAAACACCCTGAAGGATGTGGAACCTCGCCCTGCGTTTGCCAGCGCCCAGCTCAGTTTACCGGTGCCACCCTTAAAACGAACCTTAGGAGTTCAGGCAGTCCCCCAAGAGATGGAACTCCAGCCCGGTGAAGAAACCGAGGTGGAGATCACCCTGCTGGATGCCAGCGGTGAACCGGTGGCCAACGCTGAGGTTACGCTGTGGGTGGTGGATGAAGCCGTGCTGGCTTTAAGTAACTACCAAACCAGCGATCCATTAGATTTCTTCTACAGTGCCCGTTCTGCGGATGTCAGCAGTATTTACAGCCGCTCCAATATTATCCTGGTGGATCCGCTCAGTCTGGCAGCCGCCAACCAAGAGCGCGAAACTGCCAAGGGTCTAAATGACCTGGGTATGATGCCCATGGCAGCACCCATGGCCACCATGGCCCTGCAAGAATCCGCCATGGATACGGCATTCGCCCCAGCTGCTGAAGCAGGTGCCGCCAACAGCCCCATTGCCGTGCGAAGTGATTTCAATCCCCTGGCGAACTTCAGTCCGGTCGTGAAAACGGATGCTACCGGTAAAGCCACAGTCACCATCCGCGTTCCGGATAACCTCACCCGTTATCGGGTCACGGCTATTGCGGTGGATGGTTCCGGCGCCCGTTTTGGCACCGCGGAATCCACCGTCACTGCCCGCCTGCCTCTGATGGTGCGGCCTTCTGCTCCGCGCTTCCTCAACTTTGGCGATGAATTCGAATTGCCCGTTGTCCTGCAAAATCAAACAGACGAAGACATGACTGTCGATGTAGCCATACGAACCAGTAACATCATACTGACTGGCAACCAGGGCATGCGGGTCACAGTTCCCGCCCGCAACCGCATCGAAGTCCGTTTCCCCGCTAAAGCCGATATGGCCGGTACAGCCAGCTTCCAGGTGGCCGCGGTTTCCGGAATCTACACGGATGCAGCCTTTATTGACCTGCCAGTATACACTCCCGCCACAACAGAAGCTTTTGCCACCTATGGTGTCATCGACAGCGGCAGTGTCTTCCAGCCGCTGGCCAGACCGAAGGATGTCTTCCCGCAATACGGCGGATTGGAAATCAGCACCTCCTCCACCGCCCTCCAGGCACTGACGGACGCAGTTCTTTACCTTACCTCCTATCCATACGATTGTTCGGAGCAAATCGCCTCCCGTGTGCTGGGGATTGCCGCCCTGCGCGATGTGCTGACTGCCTTCGAAGCCGATGAACTGCCCAGCCCAGCGGAGATGGAAGCCTCTGTCCAAAGAGATATTAAGCGGCTGCAAGGCATGCAAAATTATGACGGTGGTTTCCCCACCTGGCAGCGCGGCAAGGAATCCATCCCCTTCAATACCATCCATGTGGCTCACGCCCTGCAGCGTGCAGAAATGAAAGGCTATGTGGTGCCGGAGGATATGCAGCAGTCCCTGTTAAATTACCTGGTCAATATTGAATCCTATTACCCCTATTGGTATGGGGATCAAACCCGCATGACCCTCTCCTCCTATGCCCTTTACGTCCGGGCTTTGATGGAAGATGTGGACGTCTTCAAGACCGAACAACTGATTGACCAATACGGATTGGAATCCTTCAATCTCTCTGCGGTGGGCTGGTTGTGGCAGGTGCTGGCACAGGCTGACAGCCCATCCGGAAAACTGGATGAAATTCGAACCCTGGTTGCCAATCGTGTGGTTGAAACGCCTTCCGCGGCTAATTTCACCACCAACTATGATGAGCAGTCCTATCTGCTGCTGGATTCAGACCGCCGCACGGACGCCATCCTGCTGGACACCATGATTCTGGATATGCCGGACAGCGACCTGATCCCCAAGCTGGTCAATGGTTTGTTGGCTCACCGGGTGGAAGGTAAATGGGGCAACACCCAGGAGAATGTCTTTGTCCTGCTGGCGTTGGATCACTACTTTAATACCTATGAAAACCAAACCCCCGATTTTGTAGCCAGAATCTGGCTGGGCGATGCCTACGCCGGCAGCAACACCTTCAGCGGACGGACAACCGAGATTAAAGAAACCAAGATTCCGATGGAATATTTAGTTTCCGGTGAAGCGCTTCAAAACCTGATTATCAACAAGGAAGGCAGCGGACGTCTGTATTACCGCATGGGTTTGCGGTACGCCCCCAGCAATCTGCAATTGGACCCGCTGGACATGGGTTTTGTGGTGGAACGCTATTACGAAGGCGTGAACAATCCTGAAGATGTGACCCAGGATAGTGATGGTGTCTGGCACATCAAAGCCGGTGCCGAGGTAAGGGTCAAGCTAAGTATGACGGCAGATAACCGCCGCTACCATGTTGCTTTGGCAGACCCCCTGCCAGCCGGTTTGGAGATTGTCAATCCGGATCTGGCCGTTTCCAGCACCAGCGCACAAACGGCTGAGGAACCCAGCAATCGGTATTGGTGGTGGGGACCCTGGTATGAACATCAAAACATGCGTGATGAACGCGCGGAGGCATTCACCAGTCTGCTGTGGGAAGGTACCTATCAGTACAGCTATCTGGCCAGAGCCACAACCCCAGGACGGTTCGTCGTCCCTCCTGCAAAAGCAGAGGAGATGTACACACCGGAAGTGTTTGGACGCAGCGCAAGTGATATCGTGATTGTGGAGTGAGCCATACCAGTGACAAAAAAAGTGGTCGTCCAAAAAGATAATTTAAGAATTTGACACCACAGTATATGATTTAAAGAATGATTATATTTGTACCCGTAGGGGCGACCGGTGGTTACTGAGCCTGTCGAAGTACCGGTCGCCCCTACTTTTTGGACAATCTGATTTATTTTGTTGGGTCACTTTACCATTGGTCCAAATGCATCTTTTCCTGCAAATTAATCTGCACCTGTTTGGCACTGCGCGCATCGTCGGCCGGATATCCCAAAGCCAGAAAACACGGAATTTCATAGGCAGCAGGAATATTAAGCAGCTCCTTAAGCTTTTCTCGTTCATCCTCCATGGGGATACGCACGACCCCAAAAACACCCACGTCCGCAGCGGCGATCAGAATATTCTCAATGCACATCCAAATGGAGGCAAAGGCATTTAAATCCGAGAGCGTTTTCGGGGATAATAAAGGTGACGGCTGATTGAAACACGGCAGAATCAAACAAGCCGCCTGTGCCAACATGGCATACTGCTTGGGAATCGCATCCAAATACATGGCCCGCTGATCCTCATCCTTCAATCCCCAGCGGTCAATGATATCCAAGGCTCCTTTTTCGCCCACCGGATGCAGCAATTGATCCAACAAGGCAATCCTTTTTTGCCGATCCTGCAACAAAATAAATTCCCATTCGCGCATATGATTATTCGAGGGCGCTTTTAACCCTGCTTGTAATAAAGTTTCCAGAATATCTACTGGGATTACTTGGTCTTGAAAATCACGAATGGTTTTGCGCGCATGGATCGCTTTAATGGTTTCCATTTATATCCCTCCAAATTCGACTTAATCATCCAATTAAATATAGTGCATGATTTGCAACCAGTCAAACATAAATCATTCCAGAAACTCTCTTCCAGATGGGGAGAATTGCCTAAAAATGGATCATCCATAATCCATTACAGGAAAAGTCGTTGGCAAAAAATTTGCTACTTTGTTATGAATGTTAACTGAAATGAACAACCTTCTAAACGGGCAGGTTCCCGCATTCCACGGTAATGCTGATGCTGCCCAGCGGAATGATTTGTTCATACACCGATGCTTCGGCCGTTTCCCAAATCCACCAGGATTGAGTGATGCTCACGGAGGGTGGGGCGTTATCCACAATCACGTTCACCTGCTGAGTGGTACTATTCCCGGCTTCATCTACTATCCCTATTCCCATTTGAAAGATTATTCCTACACCCAGTATATCCGACACCTGCGCAAAGCGTGAATGGACATACAAGCAAAAACCGCCGGACGTCCGACGGTTGGTTCTTGCTTATTGGTTGCATGGTACCTGCTATCACGCGCAGGATTCACTGGTCTTTTTCACTTCTTCAAACCATTCATTGGCTACGTGATCCGCTATCTTATCTGGAACATTTGTATAAATCAACTCATAGGAATAATCCGCTTTGAATTTTCGAGTTTTCACA
Organism: Leptolinea sp. UBA5203; assembly: GCA_002412765.1. Lineage (GTDB taxonomy): Bacteria > Chloroflexota > Anaerolineae > Anaerolineales > Anaerolineaceae > UBA5203. The sequence goes on from DHVR01000069.1 coordinate 25,044, forward strand.
TCATAGATCATTTTCATCTCTGTTGGCATTTCTCGTTTATGTTCATCACACAATTTAATCATTGTTTTTATATCATCAATGATTATACTAAATACTTGTTTTTGCCTTTCGGGAGACACATCATATTGAATTGAACCAACATCATTGAGTTTGTGTCTTTCTACCAATTTCCCATTAATAGAATAGAAATAGGAAGGTGCAATCATACCTGATTCATATGAGCAATAAATATAAATCTTATCCGCCACACCATTCACATATTCTAAACAAATTGATACCATATCAGCTTGTATTTCACTGAAATAATCTTCAAACACTTTTGCCATTTTGCCTCCTAATTTGGAATTGTTTGGGTAACAAATTTACCATCAATAGTATATTCTACAAGAAATTCCGATGGTCTTAATCCATCAGCACCATACTTTATTTCAACATTTACAGCAACTTGTTTACCTTCTTCAAGCGCTCTTGCCCATTCATTCTCAATCAATTTATATTTACTCAAATTTACATTCTCTAGCTGCGACACTAGATTGTCAAGTTCAGGTGAACCGCCAAATCTGTCTCCTGCTATGTGCCCTGCATGGTCCTGCCCAGCTACTTTTCCGGGTGTGTCTGGATTGTGCACTAAACGGGTATCTCTGGTAGTAAATTGTAAATTATCTGTTTCAAATGAATTTAGTCTACCCATATCATCAGTTTTATAGATATAGTCAAATTCACCGGCATTATAAGTTACATCTGGTTTTAATCCAACAACTTTTCCTTTGCTATCTGTTATTAAATGAGAACCATCTGTAAGAATTTTCGCAACTTCATCCGCACTCTTCAGTGCATCATCACTGCCCTCCATTGCAGTCTTCAACATACCCTCATCCAGACCCTTCACCATTTGAATGGCTGCATCCCCTTGTTTTGCCAATTGCTCAACAGCTTCCGGCCCGGCTTCAAAAGCAGCTCCCAAGGCTTTTGGATTTTCTACCAGGGCATCCAATAATTCACTGTTCTTCATTAATATTTTTGCTGTATCAGCAAAACACCCATCTCATCCGGGTTTTTGATGACCTGCTTGATTGCATTCAGCAAAACATCCCTTGCCGGACCAGATGGAATCATAGCGCTGAATGCTTTCAATGTAGCTACCGCTGTATCGCCAAATATACCGGCATCCAATGGGGAGTCCATTGCCAGGCCGATGACACTCAGGGTGAAATTCAATTCATCCATTTCACCGGTCATAAATTTGTTTAGTAATTTTGTTACAAAGTAAAAGTTAATTTCTACGTAGCTCGAAGTAAGCCTTTTCATCCATTTCTGTTTAAATACAAAACACAATACTGATTGATATCAGTATTGTGTTTTGTATAGCGATTTTATATTTTCCTATTATTTCACAATAATAATTCTAAAGCGGGCAAAATCATTTCCGAAAAATTTGTATATGTTTTAAGTAAAGTAGCTGATGGTTTACTCAACTCACAAAACATTTTTCCTTTTTTATCAAAGCAATACCAGGTCATATCTGAATCTGCAAAAAATATATACTGCAAATTTTCTTCAACTTCATGCCATTCGCTGTTTAATTTGTAAATATTGATATTATCTAAATCATTAATAGAATATACAACCAAACCATCAAAATCCATTCCATTCACTATTTTGACAAAATCAATATATTCTTTGGCTTCTATTCCATTTTCAGCAGCCCATTTTTTAAATGTTTCAATTTGTTTATCGGTTGCAGGATTCATAATTGATTCATTGAATTGATTGGCAACTTTTTCAACCCGAAGTAATATTTCCTTCATCATTTCCTCCTTTGATTAATTACCCGTATAAATATAGCCTTCTGGTATTGGCCAACTATCAAGTGCAATTGTATCACCAACATCTAAACCAGATGTGAGGGTTCTTTGGGTATTTGTAAGTACTTTATGATATGGATCTTTCTTAATTAAAATAAGATTATCAAAATCATTTGTTCCACCACCATCTAATGGAATTTTATGGTGAACTTCATACCCAGTCGGAACCTTGCCATTTTCGATTTTTAGAATATCCACATCAGATAATCCAGCTTTTCTTAGGTCTTGCATTATATTTTCATCTTTTGATAAAAACTCTAAGAATTCTTTTCTCTCTGTAGTATTAAATGTTTTCCTTAAATCAAGTACTTCTTCAGGACTTACTTTTATAAATTGAATCGTTTGTCCAGATACATTGGGCAATGTTACTTTCTCTCCATGCAATATTCCTATAAAATCATCAACTCCTTCTAATGCTTCATCACCACCATCAAGCATCGCTTTAACGCCATCTTCTCCGATTTCTTCCACTAATCTGGCTGCATCAGGACCCATTCCCAACAATTCTTCTGCATGTTCACTGCTTTCAATGGCGGCTTTTAGTAATTTGGGGTTATTACTTAATAGCTTAACCAAATCCTCACTGCCCATCATTTTCCAGACAGCGCCTGCCATGGCGGAAATACCTTCCGGGTTGTCAAACAGTAATTTCACTGCATCAAGCAATACCTCTCTTGCTGGACCAGCTGGAATCATGGCGCTGAAGCCCTTCAGCACAGCCACTGCCGTATCGCCAACAATACCGGCATCGAAAGGTAAATCCATTCCAAGTCCAATCAAACTTAGGGTGAAATCCAGTTCATCCATTTCACCAGTGGTGTATTTATTAATTAACTGCCGCATAATACCTACGCCATCACCAACAAAAGGAATCATGGATAACATCATTTCCAACATCCATTCTGGTATCTCGGTATTATAGTCACCCTGGACCATCTTTATCTTATACCCTCCAAACGGATTTCCATCAGAAGAAATATCAATTGATCCTGGCGCACCGCCAAAAGTTGGTGAAACAGGGCCATAATTCTCTTGATAATTTCTGATTTCAGTAGGTGTCCTGGCTGCCTCATAGACCTTTCCGGCAAATGCACTGGCTGAATTCAAAAAATTGACAAACAAATCTTTTACTGTGGGTTTCCCTTCTACCTGCTTTGCAATATTTGTATCGATTACTTCCTGCAATTTGGGATCCGGTGTAAATACGCTCTTGCCGCTATAATTCACGCCTGCTATAGAGGCTGCGATTCCGGGCATTGGCGGTGATGTTTGTGTTATTGGTGTTGGATTCGGTGTTGTTACGTTTTTTCCCTCTGTAGCCTCTTCCATTCGGGTTAATTTTGATTCAACTGTAGTTTTTTGTTTCGCCTGCTGCGCTGCTATTTGTGAAGCATAATACGCCTGCATTTTGGCTGCCTGTTCCACCCTTTCATCGGCTGCCTGCTGCCGGAAGTAAGTATCTGCCAACCCTTGATATCGTACTGATTCTGCCGCATATCTTCTGGCATCATTTGCAGCTTCTTTTTCGGCCGCTTCAGCTTTTTCCTGCTCTACTTTCTTGCTATATACATTCTGATAGTACCATGCAATAAAAGCATTGTTTTTGGCAACCTCGGCTAAATGTTTAATCGGATCCACCCCATTTACCCAATTATGAGTCACAATTGTTATCGGTGCATCTGCCGGGGAGATACGTACGGCCTCATTCCAGATGCCGTCAAGACTGGTTTTCACCACGCCTGCCAACGTTGCCAAAGTGCTCACGGCAATAGCGGGTTCTTCGACGACAACCGTGGCTATGGTCTGTGCGGCCACATCTGCTTGACGTTCCGCCAGATCGGCGGCCTGCTGATCTTTAGAGGCCTGTTCCTGGGCGGCTCTAATTTCAGCGGTCAGGGTTTCTTTTTCTTCTCTTCGGCTGGCGGCGGCTAAAAACACGCTGGTACCCAGTGCTGCTGCGGCCAGAGGTAATAAGGGCTGCGGATTCCCCTGCGCTTCTCCGCCGCCTTCATTCCCGCCAATGGCCGGCAGGACCGGGAAAGCCAGGGTTGGTTGTACGGTGGGTGTGGGTGAGGGTACCAGGGTGGGCGTCTGATACCACACGCTTTGTTGGGTGGGTAACAGGGTTGGCATGGGCGTGGATGTTGCCGGCACAAGAGCGATAAAAGGAATTTCCACTTTGCCACGCGCACTGCCGCAGTTGTCGTAAATATCGCAGGCGCGCAGCACTACACTGTAAGTACCGCTGGCTGCCGCCTGACCATCCCCGCATCGCCGGTCCCATTGATAGGTGAACGGTCCGCGGTTGGGGTTATAGTCATAGGTTCGGTCTGGCAGGTTCCCGCATTCCACAGTGATGCTGATGCTGCCCAGCGGGATGATTTGTTCATATACCGCCGCGTCAGCCGTCTCCCAAATCCACCAGGAGGGAGTGATGCTCACGGAGGGAGGGGCGTTATCCACAATCACGTTCACCTGCTGGGTGGTGCTGTTTCCGGCTTCATCCGTGGAGCGGGCTAAAATAGCAAATATGCCGTTGGGACCATCGGTAGTGTCCCAATCCAGCGTCCAGGTCCCATCGGCTGCCCAGGGTACCGATTGCCAGGTTGCGCCGCCATTTGCGGAAATCTCGACATCCGCCAGTCCGGATAGGGAATCCGCGGCGGTGCCGGTTATGTGTACGATCTGTTTAACCACCGCCCCTTCCAGCGGAGAAGTGATATTGACCGTGGGTTTGGTTTTATCTATACTGAAAGCGTTATGAGTCAAAGCTGAATTTCCAGCTTCATCGGTAAAGCGAAAATCAACGGTATGCGGACCTTCCGTGCTAAAAGCGGCTGTGTCGCCGACTATCCATACGCCTCCATCCGGGCTGACTTCAATACTGGCCACACCGCTGGTGGCATCGCTGGCAGCAGCCTGCCAGGAAACATCCGAAAGGTACCAATCATGGATCCCCGCTGTTCCTGTTGGCTGCACATATGGAACGGGCGGCAGGGTATCTATGGATAATACCAGGTTGCTTAAGGAATTATTTCCAGCCGCATCTTCGGCGTAAGCTTGTAAGCTATGCACACCGTCATTTAACAGCAGTGTGTCCGTCCAGGCAGTCCAATCGGAGCCGTCCAGACTATATTCCAGAACTGTCACACCGCTGGTCAGGTCGATAGCACTAACCTGCACAGCCACAGGGGTGACATACCAGCCATCCAGGCCAAAGGTACCTGTAGGCGTAATGGTTACTTGTGGATCAGTCTGATCCAGTAAAAAACTCAAGCTGTCCATGTCGGTCAAACCAGCGGTATCTGTCGTAAGAAAATCCACGGTATGGGTTCCATCTGCACTGACGGTCACGGTCGTACCAGCCTGCCAGCCGCCGCCATCCACACGGTAAACCACACTGGCTACGCCGCTGGTGGCGTCGCCACTGGTGGCCGTAACCGTTACATCGCTAACATAATAGCTGGCACTGCCCTTTGTTCCGGCGGTAATGCCAATTTCCTGCACAGGTGGAACCGTATCCACCATAATTTGCGCCTGCTGGGTGGCTTCGTTTCCGGCGTTATCCAGTGCGCTCATTTCCACAGTATGGGTGCCTTCCATAAGGATATCCAGACTGTCTTGCCACGTTCCACTCAACAAACGAATTTGGGAAGTTGCCACCCCAGATGTCGCATCCGTGGCACCCGTGGCAACACTCACAGTCGTGGTATACCAACCATTACTGCCAGCCGTACCGGTTACCACAGGGCTCAGGGTCGGTGCGGTGGCATCAAATTTATACCCAACAGAAAAATTCCCCGAAGAAAGGTGCCCATTATGGCTATGAAAAATGGCATTTCCATTGCCTTCAATCAGGGGTTTCAGGCAGGAATAACCCGGCGCACAGCTAAAAGCCTGTCCAACCATGGTGCCGCTGATTGTAATCGTTAAATTCTCTGGATCAGTGCCGCTCATATGCAATTGTCCATTATTTACACACCAGCCATCATTCCCAATTACAGAGCATGTGGTGTAGCCGTTGACAGTGGGAGGATAATAGGTACATTCTGTTGTACAACTTGGTCCGTACCAAACGCAGCAACCTTTATCTGTACCTGATACGGTACAAGTATGTGTTATTCCATTAATAGTATATGTGCCATCCTTATCAACCCACCAGGTACATACTTGCACACAAGTAGTGGTACACCCCGCCTTCACCGTTGGAATTCCACTGCATTTTGGGGTCAGGAATTGGGGAAACAAATAACAGCACATTAAAGACAGCAGGACTGAGGAAAACACCCATACTTTAGAGATGGCTGGAAAGTACCTGCGTAAACTCATGCCAAATAAAACCACTGCGGCCATCTCCAACCAAAAAACGACCGCGAATATGGTATAGGACATGGAAAGTTCATACAGCGTCTGCATCCAGACCAGTCCGCACACCAGCGCGCCGGCCAGCATGCCTGCAAACAGGATCAAACCCACATAAAGCAATGTCTTTTTCATAGTTTCCCCTAACGAACCGAAAATAACAGCATCAGAAAGCCGATCAGTAGAAAGACAAATCCACTCACTTCCTGCAAATAGGATTGCACACTTCGTTTCTCGCGGCACAGACGCAGCAGGCTGAGCGCCAGGCATAAGCCCAAACACACGGAGATGGTCATCAGCAAAAAGGCCGGGGCACTTTGCTTGAACAGAAATCCCCAGGCCAGCATGAGCAGTAACAGGAGCAAATTAATCAGGCGCACTCTGCCTTCCCAGGGTAAAACCAGCGGCAGATAGTGGATCCAACTGCGGCGGGTGATAAAAAGCATGAAAAACAAACCGCTCAGGACCAGGAAAGCCTGGAACAGCATCGTCCAGACAGGCGCGGCTGAAAGATTGAGGCGAAATCCAGTGCCCAGCAGCAGGGCATAGGCGAACAAAACCAGCCAATGCACGCCCGTTTTCAGCCAGTCCGGCAGGGCTTCCACTTGGTGAGTTAAGAACGGAATTTTTAGAATCAAGGGGATGAACAGGAACAGGATCAGTGGAACGATCAGCAACAAGCCAATCAAAACCCCGGGACTAAAAGGCGCCTGGAGGGAACAACCCAGGCCAAAAGCCACAAAGCCTGCCAGCACCGGCAGGATGAAATCAAAGAACCGCTTGCCTGCCAGGGTCGGATCAAAATTCAGACCCGTGGTATTTAATTCATTTTCAAGCATACACCCATCCCCTCTGGTTTAAGCAACGCAAAAACCTGTCCGTGAGTTCGGATTGATTTTTTTCCCTCCTACCAGTAACTACCTATATTGTTTTCGGGCTTGGTCCCGACGGGTTATTTTTGTTCTGTTTTTTCTGTGGGCGGATGCGCTAGTTTTGCCCCCAACTGCATGGCGTGCTGTTAAAAAGTTTATGCGTTTTTTACGCGCATGTCAAGCGCAAAACATCCTCTTGTAAACCAAAGGTGAAAAGTGAAGGCGAGAATTGCATATCCAACCCTGTCGAATCTCTTGACAGGAATGCAGCCTCCAGATATAGTAAACACAGGTTTACTATATGAATGAAATATCACCCCTCCAACAAGCCCTTAACACTTGGTCCACCCTGTATATGCAGCAATCCATGGCTGGATTTATGCATTTCATGCGCCAGAATTCTCTGTCGTATTCACAAATCAGCGTTCTGGCCAGGTTGCAGCAGCACGGCCCAACCGATATCATTTCCATCAGCCGGGAGCTGCAAATTTCAAAGGCAGGTGCCGGACAATTGATTCACCGCATGAACCAAGCGGGCTGGGTTGAACTTAACTCCTCCGATACGGATAAACGCACCCGGCTGATTTCGCTGACGGACGCCGGAAAACAGTTGGTCCAAGCCAGCAACCAGGCCAGGCAACAATGGATGACAGAGCTAGCTGCCAATCTGCCGAAAGATCAAAAAGATGAACTTTTGCAGGCATTAACCTGCCTGATAGACCGGTTCTCTAAACCCACCATTTAATCGCACCATCGTGGTTACTTCAAAGAAATCCCGTTACCAAGGAGTAAGGCATGTCTGAAAATGTTCTCATGTGGCTTGAAATCGGTTTTGATTTGGCCTACCTGATCACCATCTGGGTTTTACTTATCCTCATGTTCAAAAGAAAGGGGACAGTTCTGGCGAAAAACCAGAGGGTTGCCCAACTGCTGCGCTGGATGTTCCTCCTGCTTGCCATTGGAGATACCGGGCATGTGGGCTTCCGTGTGCTGGCCTATACCCGGGGACCTTTGGAAAATAGTCCGCTGTTGGTCGGCATGGGGTCGTTGGCAACCGCCTATACCGTCACCGTTTTTTACATGATTTTCGTTGAAGGTTGGCGTGTGCGCTTTGATAAAAAGCATAACGGGTTTACCTGGCTGCTACTCGCTGTGGGGCTGATCCGTATGGTGATGATGGCTTTACCTGGCAATCATTGGGGGCAGGTCATGCCTCCTCAACCCATGGGCATCCTCAGAAACATCCCCTTAATGATTCAGGGTATTGGCCTGTTGGTCTTGATCCTCTGGTCTGCCTGGCAAGCCAGGGATAAGACTTTCCTCTGGATTGGCTTTTGTGTCTTTCTTTCTTATCTGTTTTACACCCCGGTCATCCTGTTTGTAAATCAAATTCCCATGTTGGGAATGTTGATGATGCCCAAAACCCTGGCTTACCTCGCCATTGCCTTTATTGCGCTGTTCGCTTTTTATCCTAAAAAATCAATCGAATAACATTTCCATCATCTTAAAATAAAAACGATCTCTCCAAAGTGAAGAGATCGTTTTTTTATTGAAAAAAAATCAAATTATTTCTCATATTACCTGAATCAACTAACCATCTATACACTTTCTCTTATTCAGATATTGTTTATCTTGTTTATTTTTGCTACACTGTAGATGTAGAATTTATTGTTTTCAACAACATTACTGTTATGGATACCTTTTATTTGTTGTAGTTATTATCGGGGTGAAATTATGTCAGAACAAAAATGGGAATATGGCGTATTGACCTATGCGGTGGAAATGTCGGCTCCAGTTTTCTTTCCGCCCAGTGGGGAAAAAATAAGTTACCGCAGGCGCAGTGTTTCAGAAGCGGTAGTCGCATTGAATCATCTTTCCAATGACGGATGGGAGGTAGTTTCCTGCACGGAAAATAATAACATCCTGCTTTGGACGCTCAAGCGATTATCCAAAGTTCAATCAGCTCAATCCTTGCCCACCTGGATCAAAATCGAAGCCACCGAATCACGCACCTAGAATCATAGGGCTTATTTTGGCGTATCTTTTTGCAGGTCAATAGGAAAATGGAATTCCTCTCCTGGTATCAGGTTCACAAAACGAATCTGCCAGCCATGCTTTGAGGATGTCAATCCACTGATGGAAGCCGGGGATATGGTGATTCGTGGATAATTTTCCAAGGGAAGCCCCAAACAAAGGGCCATTAATATGGCCAGAATATCGGCATGGGAAAAACAAACCACAACTTCCTCTTCAGCGTAAGTTGTCTGCAAATCATCCAAAAAATGCCGCAAGCGTGCTTCGATCTGCTGGATGGATTCTCCATGGGGGAATTGCATCCTATTCGGTGTACGGATCACTTCCTGCCAAGCAGGCGTTTTCTCCAACTCCTCAAAAGTTTTTCCCGCCCATTCCCCATAATCCACTTCCACTAATTCAACTCGTTCGAGAATAGGCAGGCCAATTAAAGCTGCCAGTGGTTCTGCGGTTTGTCTGGCTCGGGTTATGGGGCTCGAAAGAATAACGGATACCTTTTTTTTCACCAACCAATCCGCAACAAGGTTTGCCTGTCGAATCCCTTCTTCATTCAACTGTACGCTCATATCCCGGCCGGCCAGACGTTTACCGACTGCATCATTAAGTCCATGACGTACCAGTAAGAGATGGGGCATTATTTTTTACCTTTCTGGGCAGCCAGGTATTCCAGTTGAAGTTTTCGAATCATTTCCACCCGTTCAGCAAGATGCTGTTCATACCCCTGATCCGACGGTTTGTAAAAAGCCTGATCTTTCACGGATAACGGAACATAACGTTGCGGAGTGAAATGGCCCGGAAAATTATGCGGATACAGATAGCCTTGTCCGTGACCGAGCCCTTTACTATCCCGGTTGGAATCCATCAAATGAATGGGGATTTCATCGTCCCCGTGCTGTTCCAACCAATCCAGTACGCCATAAATACTTCCGGCAGAATTGGATTTTGGGGCGGTAGCCAGATATAAGGTGGCTTCGGTAATCGGATAAATCCCTTCCGGCATGCCGATAAATTCGAAAGATTGCAAAGCTGCACTGACCACAACCAGGGCTTGCGGATCAGCCATGCCGATATCTTCGCTGGCAAGGATCATCAGACGGCGAAGAATAAATCGCGGATCTTCACCAGCCTTCAGCATTTTTGCCAGCCAATAGAGGGCCGCGTCTGCATCCGAGCCGCGCACGGATTTTATAAAAGCAGAGACCGTGTCGTAATGGGCATCTCCGTTTTTTCCGTAAACCACAACCCGTTTTTGGATGGAATCCTGGGCGGTTTGAATATCAATATGGATGATGTTGGCATCATCCGGCTTGGTGGATTCGACCGCTAACTCCAGCGCATTTAATAAATTTCGGGCATCTCCATTGGAAAGATTGATCAGATGCTGGCGTGCATCCTCATCCAGTTGGATGTTTCTAGCGCCATAGCCTCGTTCTTTGTCGAGTAATACTCTTTCCAACAAAACGGCCAGGTCTTCATCCCGCAGGGGTTTTAATTCAAAAATCCGTGAGCGGGAAACCAATGCCGGAATAACCTGAAAGTAGGGGTTTTCTGTAGTGGCGCCAATCAACAAGAATAATCCATTTTCTACATGTGGAAGCAGGGCGTCCTGCTGGGCCTTATTCCAACGATGGACTTCATCCACAAAAAGGATGGTTCTGCGCCGATACAGTTTCCGCCGTTCCTGCGCCTCAACAATCACTTTACGTAAATCCGCTACACCAGCGAGAATAGCGGAGATGGTCTCAAAATGGGCATCCGTGTATTGAGCAATAATTTTCGCCAGGGTTGTTTTGCCGGTCCCGGGAGGTCCAAAAAAAATGATCGAAGAAAATAATCGTCCGGATTCAATCGCCCGACGTAATAACCTCCCCTGCCCAATAATTTCTTCCTGACCAACATAATCGTCCAGCGTTTGCGGACGCATTTTTGCCGCCAAAGGTGACTGTTGATGTAGTTGTTGATTCATGTCAAAATCAAATAGGTCCATAGTGGTTTAAGTATACTGTAAATCAACACTCTACCTTTGGTGAAATAGGGATGATTTTTTACTGACTAGATTAATTAGGGGGTAATGGCTTTATTGGCTATAATAGGTAAAAGTTGAGAAATTTATCCTCAATGATAAGGGTACGGAATGATTCTTTTACGGAAATACCGGTACTTAGCTTTAATAATTGGCGGGATTATTATTGGGGCTGCGTCAATATTCTTCCTATTTGATCATCTCAAACAGCAAACCCAATTCACCCAAAGTCAAATGCCTGCCTACCAACCCGGGAACCCTACCCTGGTGGTCGGCTTTGATGACAGTTTTCCTCCTTACGAATATCTCAAAGATGGCGTCCCTACTGGATATAACATTGAAATTATGAATGCTGTTGCGCGTGTCAGCGGGTATAACGTGCGTTACGTAGGAAAAGCTTGGGGACAAATCCTTGATGATTTAAATCAGGGTAGCGTGGATGTTCTCTCCGGGATGTTTGTCAGCGAAACCAGGAAAGCGACGTATGCCTTCTCAACCCCACACAACTATGTATCCTCCGGACTGTTTACTTTAATCGATAGCGACATTCAAAACCTGGATGACCTGAAAGGCAAAAACGTTTTGGTTCAGGATGGCGACATCATGGAAGATTTTGTTCGGGAACAACAACTGGATGTGAAAGTCATTTCAGTTGAGGATCCTGATGAAGTTCTGCGGTTATTGGCTGATGGAAAAGCCGATGCAGCCTTACTCTCATCCATCTCCCAGGGAGAATATTTCAAAACCTCCTATGGACTTACAAATCTTGCCATTCATAACATCGATCTTCCTGCCAGGGCATATGCCTTTTCCGCTTTGAAAAGAAACCAGGGGATAATCGATAAACTGGAAGAAGGGTTGACTCTTATCAAATCCACCGGGGAGTTTGATGCCATCAATACCAAGTGGTTCTTCACCTACAAAAAAAATGGCAGCCTGGCTACTTTACGGGCAGTGACCTATGGATTACTTATCCTGGTCTTCCTATTGATCATTAGTTTCATTTGGAGCAGATCATTAAAAAAACAAGTGGATTTGAAAACCGCCGATCTATTTCGCAGTGAAGCCAAGTTTCGAGCTATCTTTCAAAATGCATCAGAAGGGATTGGTATCATCTATGATGGCAAAATTATTTTTGCCAATCCAAGAGCCAGGGAAATTCTGGAAATTGAAGACGAACCCCTGGAAAGTATAGATTTCTTTTCCATTCCACATCCTAGTGAACAATCGCGAATTAAGCATTATTACAAAAGCCGTCTTGAAGGCATCAACATACCCAATCAATATACCTATAAAGCTGTGAGTAGAAAATCCCAACAAGAACGATGGTTGATCAACAATGTGATGCGCACAACCTGGGATAACAAGGATGTCCTGCTCGTTTTTTTCAATGATATTACTGATTTACACACCTCAGAAGCCGCTTTGGAACGCAGTGAAGAAAGGCTGAAACTGGCATTGGAAGCCAGCAATGACGGCATCTGGGATTTCAACATTCTCGCTGGAGAATCCTATTTCAGCCCGCGCTATTACGCCATGCTGGGCTATACCATGACTGATTTTCCTGCCAGTTTTAAAAGCTGGATCAATTTGCTTCATCCGGAAGATCGGGCGAAAACAATCAAATCATTAAATAAACTGTTGGATGCTCCTGATGGGGACCCCCATGAACTTACCTTTCGCATGAGAACAAAAGAAGGAAGCTATCGTTGGATTTTGTCAAAATTCAAAATAACAGCCTTTGAGCAGGAAATAATTCCCAAACGAATCAGCGGCATCCATACGGATATCACCCGCAAAAAAGAAGATGAAGAGACCATCCGTAAAGAACGGGATGTTCTGGAATTGATTATGAGTACCAGCAATAATGCTATTTTTGTGACCGATAAAGAGGGCATTATTAATTATATCAACCAAACTACCGAGCAATTACTAGGCCATCAAAATGCGGAAATCATCGGCAAGAAGTATACGGAGATCAGTATTCATATTCTCGATCCGGAGCTCACCTTGTTGAAGAACCCGGGCAAGCTGCTTGAGGTAGTCCAAACGTCTGACACACCGGTATACAATTTGGAACGCATCATTAAGCATGATGAGAAGGAGTATCACGTTTTACTGAACGCCGCCAAATTACTAGATGCAAACAAAAATTTTGATGGCATGGTCGTTTCCATGATCGATATCACTGATATTAGACAAGCCAATGAAAAAATAAAACAAATGAACATGGAATTGGAGGAACGTATCCATGAAAGAACAATGGAACTGGAGAGAAAAAATCAAGAACTGGAGACTTTCACCTACACCGTTTCCCATGATTTAAAAGCCCCGCTGCGTGGAATCGATGGATACAGCCGTCTATTGATGGATGAATTTCAACCTCAATTGAATTCCGACGCTCAATACTTTTTGCAGACTATTCGAAATTCCACACTGCATATGGAAAAATTGATCAATGATTTATTGACCTACTCCAGAATGGAACGGCGGGGTATCGCCTTAAAAGAAGTGGATATTGACGAATTAATTAAACGGATTCTGACGGAATACATCACGGATTTACACAAAACAACGCTGATCCTTGATTTAAAAATAACTAAAGTATTTTCAGACTATGAAAGTCTGATGCAAATCCTGAGAAATTTAATTGACAACGCCTTTAAGTTTGCGCGTAAGGGTGTGGCTCATCAAGTCGAAATCAGTAGTTATGAACAAGACTCCACTTGCATTATTAAAATAAAAGATAATGGTATTGGTTTTGACAATAAGTATAATGAGAATATCTTCAGAATATTTAATCGGCTGCATAACCAGGACGAATACCCGGGGACTGGCATCGGATTAACCATCGTCAAAAAAGGGGTTGAACGAATCAATGGCAAGATTTCTGCTGTCGGTTGGGTAAATGACGGTGCAGAATTTACCATTGCGATTCCACAATTGAATAAAGGAGTCTCGCCTCATTATGACATCTGATCAGAATTGGGAACTTAAATCCAAAATATACCTCGTCGAAGATAATCCTGTGGATATTGATCTGACACAGCGAGCATTTAAAAAACAAATGCTCCATTGCACGGTTGATATTTCCAGAGACGGAGAGGAAGCCAACCAGGCTATCCAACGTTGGGAAGCTGGGTTGGAAATTCCACCTGACCTTATCCTAATGGACTTAAAAATGCCGCGTATGGATGGTTTCGATGTATTAAGAATTCTCCGGCAATCCCCCAAGAGTTGCAGCATCCCGGTAGTCATCCTTACTTCTTCCAATGAGGAGACGGATATTATCACCGCGTATCAACTCGGAGCTAATTCTTATCTGCTGAAACCCATCGATTACAGTAAGTTCGTCACACTGATTCAGATGATTATCCAATACTGGCTGGAATTAAATTGTAAAGTTAAGTATTAAGCGGCGTACTGTTCTTGCATCCAAGCAGCAAGCCCTGCCAGAGATGAAAAAATCAGATCGGGTTTGGGTTGGGGGTCAGATTCCGCATCTTCCAAGGGGTCAGCATGTTTGGAAAGCCAAACCGTTTGCATCCCATTTCGATAACCACCCACGATATCCGTTGACATAAGATCACCGACCATGAAAATGTGGCTGCCAATAGCATTTGGACAAGTTCGCAAAGCAGAGAGAAAAATCTTCTCATGCGGTTTGCGGTATCCAACAACCGATGAAATCAAAATAGTTGAAAAATAAGAATATAGACCATGCATGCGCAGCAAACGAAATGCATTGGGGGAATCACTGGCATTGGAGATCAATCCCAGGTGAAAACCAATGGCACGTAGGGTAGTAAGGCATGTTTGGGTATCCGGATCAAGCTGCCAGTGAGGTTCAGTAATTTGATACATTTGATCCAATGCTTTACGTAAAATCAAATCAGGGACATTTTCCTGACCAAATTCTGATAAAACACAACGAAGTTGGTGAATGGTCGTCTCTTCAATCAGCGTGGTAGTACGCCGACGATAATAACTTTGCATCACATTTTGAAATCTTTTGAGGAATTTTTTTGTTGGTATGGGGATGCCGCTGGTGGATAAGGATTGGGCGAGGGCTTGATATGCTTCCAGTTCTATGGCAACACGGTCACCCTGATAATACAGTAACGTATTACCCAGATCAAAAAATATGGCAGGTTTTACCTGTAAATCTCCCCTAATTCTTGACTCCATAACGCAATCTTTCCCATTAATAGCCACGCTCAAAATCGATGCGATTGGTTAACAGGCCTCCAATAAGGTATTGCCTTAAATTATCTATCAATAATAACACAGCTTTTTCTTCTTCGTTTCGGATCAAAGCGGAGAAGGGTGGAAATATCATTATTTTTTCTTGAGTCCATAGTGTGGAACTTGGCGGGAACTCATGACCAAGGAATTGAACCAAAGCAGCCCCAGCGATTCTATTTTCATTCAAAGCCACCTGCATGGCATCCAGATCAAGTACATCCGGCAAACTCATGTTTATAAGATAAGAACCAGTTTTCATTTGGGAGAAAACATCCGCATTGATCAGTTGATGGGTTTCCGCCGTGTGGGGAACGGTCACCAGGACAAAATCACATTCTTTGACCATGGAACCGATCGCCTGAGGGGGATAAAGCCGGTGAAAATAATCGCCACCTGGGTCCCCATGGCCGGGCAGCGTATACCCATGATCTTCAGGATGCAGTAAATCCCGTTTGACAGCTAAAATCTTAACCCCCAATCCATGGGTAATTCGCGCAATCTCTCGCCCTACACTGCCATACCCGATCAAACCAATGGTGCTGTCATACATACGGGATACGGTGTATTTTCCGGCATCCAGTGTAAACGAGTGGGCTTCTTTGGCCTTATAAATCTGTGATAATTGATACCCAAGAGAATACATCTGCATTAAGGCTATATCCGCATACGCGGGTGCCGTTACCCCACTATTGTTGGTCACTACCAGCTCAGGTTTTTTGATAAATTCTTTATCAAAAAGACGTACATCCACTACGGTCTTAAAAATATGCAACCATTTTAAGGACGGGACGTCCTCTGCTTTTAGGATCATCGAATCCGTTATGACGATTTCTGCTTTTTCCAACAGTTGACGCGGTAATTCCTGAACGGATTTAATAACCTGCTGGTGAAACTCCACCTTCGGGAATTCTTCCCGAAGCATGGCCAGCGTTTGTTTTTTTAATGGAATCAGAATCAGAACATAAGTTTTTGGTTTAGGACTCATCGCACACTCTCAGATAAATTAGTAGGGTTAGTATATCCTATCAGCGATTAGTCTAATTTGCAAAATTTTCGATACATGGAAGAAAAACATTGCTGATGCTACCTAACCTGAATCCTTCCGTAACTTAGTTTTCCTAACGCCATACAAAAGGGAGTAACTCAGCTCAGATCCAAGGGACTTTATTTTTCTTCCGAATCGCGTCCACGCAGCACGCGAAAGCGTGTGGATTTCGGTTGATCGGATTTTGGATGCAGCATTTTCATCACACTCCCTGCCACAATCAACCCAATCCCCCAAAACAAGAATCGATAATCGGGTAAATGCGTGCTGTCTGAAAGAATAAATAAAACGATCGCCCCGGCACCCAGGAAGACAAAGAAAGACCCTAATCGACTGTTTCGCTGCATCACCGCTCCTGTTTAAGAAAAGAGGTTGTCACAAAGTAGGGGCGACCGGCCGGTCGCCCCTACACGTATGGCGGGTTATGTATATGGAGACAATCTCTTATTCCACACCATCATGCAATTATTCCCGCTCAATCACCGTTTGAGATTGCTCATGCATATATCCCTGCAAGTAATATAGACTGCCTACATTCTTGCCAACAGCGCCGGAGGCCTTCCATCCGCCAAACGCCTGGAATCCAGGCCAGGCACCGGTTGTAGCACCCATCGGACGATTGACGTAATTGGTACCGGATTGGATCTTACTGAAGAACCATTCCGCTTCCTCCGGAGCGCCAAAGAAACCGGCGGTCAAACCATAATCCACATCGTTTGCCAGGGTCATGGCTTCATCCAGATTGTTGACTTTCTCCACAAAGGTGATGGGCAGGAACATTTCCTGCTTCCATAAGGCGTGTTCGCGGGGTAAATTTGCCACAATCGTCGGTTGGCAGAAATAGCCCTTCGCAAATTCGCCCTCGGTAAGGATCTTTCCGCCAATCAGGATTTTTCCATGTTTGGCAAGGTCAGCACAGAAGGTTTGATACTCCTGGTAGGAACTCTTATTAATCACCGGACCCAAATAGTTTTCGCGCAAGGTCGGGTCGCCGATGGTCAATTTGCCGGCTAATTCCACAAAGCGATTCACTACTGCATCATAAATGGGCGATTCAATGTAAATCCGGGAACAGGCTGAACATTTTTGTCCCTGCAACCCAAAGGCGGATCGTACCAGCCCTACAGCCGCATCTTCCACATCAGCATGTTTGGAGATGATGGTGGGGTTCTTGCCTCCCAGTTCCAGAACGATGGGACGTACATATTTGCCATTGGCAAAATCGCGATAGATTTTCATTCCAACCGGATACGAACCGGTGAAAGTGATGCCGTCCACTTCTGGGCTATCCACCAACGCCTGACCTAACGTGCTGCCGGGACCGGTGACGAAATTAACCACCCCATCTGGAATACCCACTTCATGCAAAACCTCTGCCATCAAATAAGGCAGCCAAGGGGTGTCCGAGGCTGGCTTGATCACCAGGGTATTACCTGCCACTAATACATTGGCCGCTGGCCCCCCGGTTAATGCAGAGGGGAAATTAAAGGGGCTGATCACTAGCCAAACCCCATACGGTTTCAATACGGAATAATTTGTGGCTTTATAGCCAGCCAGGGGATCCGAGGCCAGTTTTTTTACAAAACCATTATGTTCTTCCATCTGGGTGCAGGGATAGCGAAACAAATCGGCAGCCTCGGCAATATCCCCCAGGGATTCCATACGGTTCTTTCCAACTTCCAACGACATAGCCGCTGCTTGCTGATAAATACGTTCATCGATCAGATCAGCCGCTTTGCGAACCAAAGCAATTCGATCCTGCCATTTCATCCCACTCCAAATGGGAAAAGCCTTCCGAGCCGCCGCCAGGGCATCCTGGGCATGCTTTGCAGTTCCTTTTTGGAAAACACCCAACACCAGACCGGTATCGATTGGGGAGCGATCTTCAAATTTTTCTTCCGCATAAACCTTTTTCCCGCCAATGAACATGGGGTATTCTTTCCCCAATTCGGATTTGACTTTGGTCAAAGCCTGTTCAAAATTGGTATGTAATTCCTCCGGAGGATTGAACATTGTTGCATAAGTCAATTTAAATGAACTTTTAGCTGGCATAAAATTGAACCTCCTAATCGATTTTCCCTTTTCATATTTTTTAAGCTTTACAATCATTAAAAGTATAACGAATCAAAATTGGCAAGTCAAAACAATGATGACATGTATCCTGAATGCAGGATAAGTTGCATATAGAATGAAGTTACGTTAAACTGAACCTATATGTCAGATAGTCAACGTTTCAGCTTTGTAGGAATCGAACCATTGACAACCAGCAATGGTTTTTCTTTTGTATCCCTGGATGATAGCTTGAGCCTATCAGCCATTGGTGAGGGAACCTTTAGGGATATTTTCTCTTTTCTCATCGGCCAAAAAAAAGTGATAGTGGCGATTCACGCCCCTGCATTTTTAGGGACATCTCATGCAGCAGATTTGGAGAATCAAACCCAGGATGCTTTCCCGGCCAAAGAATATCGCACTTGTGAATACCAACTGTGGCAGAAAAATATTCCCTGTGATTTTACGGGTGTCAAACCTGGCCGATTATCTGCACCCTTACGTTTAGGCTATCAATTAATCCAGACTCTTCAGCAATACGAATTCTCTTTTAGCAATCCTTCCGCGATGCAAAGAAGCCTCATCGAAACCTGTCCTGAAGCTTGCTATCATCAGTTATTAAACACCGCCATTCAGCAAGAATCGTTATTATGGCGTTTCCAGCATCAACTAATCCTCCATAAACATCATTTACCCGTGCAGGACCCCATGATCTTCTTTGAGGAAATAACCCGCCACAAACTTCTGACGGGAAAAGTATCTCTGGAAAACATCCTAATTCCGGAAGAACTGAACGCAATGGTCAGCGCTTATACCGCCTGGCTTTCTCACCATCACCCCGAAAATGTTGCTTCTTGGGGAGATGAATCTGACGGATTCCTTGTCCTTCCCGTTCAAAACCAGACTATTTAACAAAATAGTATTGATGATGGATGGCTTGTTTTAATAAAAGACCTCAAAGGTTGAAAAGCCTTTGAGGTCTTAAATAATTAGTATTTATTGAGAATCAGAACTTCCACACCCACAAACCCCACAGCAGGATCATCACAAACCCAACCCCCATACGAGCCAGAATAGACCAGCCTAAACCAAAAGCCATACTTTTGGTTGTCTCAAAGGCCTTACGGGCATCTTTTTCCCGCAAGTACTCCAGGAGAAAAATAATCAGCAGCGTAATGAGAAAACCCCCGACCGGCGTTAGGAACAAGGTGCCGATCAAACCACCCAGGAGAGCCAGGATGATCGTTCCCCAGGAAGCGCCCTTTTGTTTAGCCCCTGTACCCATGAGCACATTATCCAACAGGTTTCCAACAATCAGTAACACGGTGATCAAGCCAAAGATGATTCCGGAACCGAGGGTGAATCCATCAATTAAGCCGTAAATCAAAATCGGCACCCAGATGATTACCAGGCCAGGTATAAATGGAATACTCAAACTGAGCAATCCAAATATCATCACAAACAACAGTAGTACATTTACGACCAACATCCAAGGAAACATCTTAGACCTCGTCCGCAGCAATTCGGGTGATACCGCCCATCCAGGGACGCAGAACTTCAGGAATCAGGATGGAACCATCCGCTTGCTGATAATTTTCCATAACGGCGATTAATGTCCGCGGCATTCCCAGCCCGGAGCCATTCAAGGTATGGGGGAACTGAATTTTTCCAGCATCATCGCGATAACGAATACCGGCACGCCGAGCCTGAAAATCGCCCACATTGGAAACGGAGGATACTTCCAGCCATTCCCCGCAGCCGGGAGCCCAAACTTCCACATCAAAGGTTTGGCGGGCATTGAAGCCCAAATCGCCGGTGCATAATTCCAGGATGCGATAGGTCAGCCCCAAACCTGCGCAGGTTGCTTCCGCATCCGCCAGCATCTTGACCAATTCTTTCTGGGATTGATCGGGTTCACAATAAGTGTACATCTCCACTTTATCAAACTGATGTCCACGCTTGATGCCGCGCACATCTCGGCCGGCACTCATCTTCTCGCGACGGAAACAGGGGGTATAGGCCGTATAGTGCCGTGGCAGGGTACCAGGTTCCATGATCTCATCCATATGGATACCTGTCAGCGGCACTTCGGCGGTTGGAACCATCCACAAATCTTCTTCATGGTCGTGATACAAATTATCCACGAATTTTGGCAGTTGACCCGAGGCAAATAAAGTGGCCGCACGCACCATGAAAGGTGTGTATTTTTCTTCATATCCCTGTCGGCTGTGCAGATCCAACATCCAGGCAATCAAAGCCCGCTGCAAGCGAGCCCCAGCGCCGCTCAAAACATAAAAGCGTGATCCGGTGATTTTTACACCCTGATCAAAATTAATGATGCCCAGCCGGGTGCCCAGTTCCCAATGCGGCAGGGGTTCAAAACCCAATTCCTTGGGAGCGCCGCTTTGCCGTGCCACCCGGTTTTCACTTTCATCTTTCCCTAAGGGCACGGAAGGATCAGGAATATTCGGTACACCGGATAAGCCATCCTTTAATTTCTCATCCACCAGACGAACTTTTTCATCCAGGAGAGTAATTTTCTCACCCACTTCCCGCATGGCAACAATTTTCGCTTCCCGTTCACTGGAATCTTTACTGAGGCCAATTTCCTTGGACACCCGATTTCGTTCCGCTTTCAGGTCCTCGACTTCTTTCAACAAAGTCCGACGATCCTGATCCAGGGATGATAATTCATCTACAATGGATGTCTCCATATTTCTGCGCGACAAGGCATCGCGAACAATTTCAGGATTTTCCCGCAGCAAATTTATATCCAACATTCCAGTTACTCCTGTATATAAAATAAAAAAATCCCCTCTTCCTTGCAGGACGAGAGGTTTGGCTCGTGGTGCCACCTGCTTTTGTTGCCGAACTACAGGCAACCTTGTCTTGAAGATAACGGTCTTCCCCGGTCTGTTTACGACAATTCATGTCCCTGCACAGACAACGGATCCTAGTGGATCGTCAGGATGGATTTCACTGTTTCTGCCAATTCGCACCAACCACTGGCTCTCTGTTATTTCAGTTACTTGTTCCTGAGCACGTCATTATTTTGTTATTCGTTTCCATCATTATAATAAAAAAAACGGGTTGTGAAAAGCTCACATCCCGGAGATATCCAATTTATATCCTTTGCCGCGCACCGTCTTGATGTATCTGGGTTTGCGTGGATTATCCTCGATGGCTTCTCGCAGCCAGCTAATGTGCACATCCAACGTGCGGGTATCCCCGATATATTCCGTCTCCCAGACGGTCTTGAACAGTTCAGTGCGATTAATCACATAGCCTTCGGATCCCATTAAGGCACGCAGGAGCATCACCAATCGCGGGGTCAACTGAGATTGATGTGTGCCGCAGCGCACCCAATTATGGTCAACATCCAATTGAATGGGTCCAACGGTATATAAATTGTTATCCGGGGAGGGGATTAAAGGGCGAATTCGGTTGAGCAGCTTCTGTAAGGTGAAAGGTTCCGCAAGAACAACTTCTGCTTGGATTTTTTTGTCATCCTGAAATTCATTATCTACCAACAGGACGATGGGCAACATAGGCGAGATTTCTTTGATTCCATTGCAAATTCGTATGCCGCTGGTTCGCATGGAAGAAGCATCAATTAAAATAATATCCGGAGTTTCAAGGCTAAGCAAATCCAGAGCTTTCTTTCCGCTGGTCACACTGCGTACTTGATAACCCTTTTTAGACAGTCCGTTAAAAAAGGATGGACGGTCTGCTCTTTTGCCTTCAACTAGTAGAATTTTACCTTTCATGAGTCTGTGGCTGTTCTCGCTTCGTCTGTTTATTTTTAATGTCGTATTAATAAACTCATGTACTTAGAATATGATCCCTGATCTACCACCCGGAATCGAATTTGCCGAATAACAATAAGCAATTGTTAAAGAAACTGACTTTATTATACACGAAAGAAATATAAATTGTTAAGAAGAATCAAAAAAACCAATTTCAAATTCTTAATTTGTTTTTGTATAAAATAATATACTGAAATATAAAAAACAGGATAGAAATTAATCATACCATCAGACGATTTGGATTGCACGTGAATTATTGGTATTATTTTTTGTCAACTTTACCTGTGACCATGAGCAATTTCTTTTTTTATGTTATTCTTCATCACCCAATCAATTAGGATTGCTCACTTTCCACAAGACAAGCTTACCATAAGTTGCATTGGGTAATTGCACATGATAGAATAAATCATCACAAATATTCGTATCTTTCTGTGAGGCATTATGAATGCAATGGTAGAAGTATTAATTGATAGCGTCCGAGTTAGCTTAACCAATCAACAAAGAATTGTAGTTTTAAAAGAGATAAACTTCGAGCGTTATTTACCTATCTGGATCGGCCCCTACGAGGCGGAGTCCATTACCATTGCTTTACAAGAAATTGAAGTCGCCAGACCCCAAACCCATGATTTGTTAAAGAACTTGATTCTTTCCATGAACGGCAGATTGACGCGGGTGGAAATTTCCGAACTAAAAGACGACGTTTTTTATGGAAATCTGGTTGTAAGTCATGATGGTGAAGAGATTAATATTGATACCCGGCCATCGGATGCTTTGGCTGTTGCAGTCCGTTCCCGTGTCCCTATTTTTGTCAATAAAGAGGTCATGGAATCCGCAGGCATTGTCCCTGAAATCGAGCCGGGTGGAGATGAAGAGGACGAGACGGATCAAGAGATAGAAGCCATCAAAGAAGAAATGGAAACTGAAGAACGCCTTTCAGTCTTCGAAGATTTCTTACAGAATCTGGATTTGGACAGTTCCGATAACGATGACGAGGAAAACGATTTTCAGGAACCAGATTTACAATAAGTTCATTCTTTGGCACATGCAATGATTGCCGGGGTTATCACTGCCCCGGCTTTTTCGAGAAGTTTCAAGCAATCCCAGTTGACAAGGTCAAACCATGAGTGATCAAACCCTAAGCGTTTCCAATTCCCCTGCGGAATTTCAATCTCAGCCTCATAATAGGGAAGCGGAAGAAGCGGTTCTAGGCGCCATTTTTATCAATCCGGAAGCCTATTATGAAGTTGCTCAATTTCTCGCACCTGAGGATTTCTATATCATCCGCAACCAATGGGTGTGGGAAGTCTTCAACGTTTTACATGAGAATCGCAAACCCATTGATATCGTCACCGTATCCGAGGTTCTGGATACACAGAATCGTCTGACGGAAGTTGGCGGCAAAGCCTATCTCATGGCGCTGGTCAATCAGACCCCCACCTCCCTGCATGCCGAAGCTTACGGCCGCATTGTGGAGGATAATGCCATCCGCAGAAAAATGCTGGTGGCGGCCAACAGCATGGCAAAGCTGGCCTATGACAATCAATACACCGTGGATACCATTCTGGATGAAGCGGAAAAATCGGTTTTTGGGCTGAGCGAAAAACGCATTCAACATGACCTGAAACCCATCCAAACCGTGCTCAGTGAAGTGTATGACCGGGTGGATCACCTCTCCCAACAAAGCGAAGAAATTTACGGCGTACCGACCGGATTGATCGATCTGGATAAACTCCTCGGCGGGCTGCAAAAGTCCGACTTGCTAATCATCGCAGGTCGCCCTGGCACTGGGAAGACCGGTTTCATGCTCTCCGTAGCCAAGAACGCCGCACAGAAATACAAAAAACATGTGGCCGTCTTTTCACTGGAAATGTCCAACGAACAGCTGGTTCAGCGCATCATCGCACAGGAAACCGGCATTGATACCCAGCGCTTACGCACCGGTAAACTTAAAGATGACGAGTGGCCGCTTTTCACCCATGCCATTGAAGTGCTCAGCGACACCCGCATTTATCTGGATGACACCCCGGCCATCACCCCCATGCAGCTGCGCACCAAATGCCGCCGTCTGCACATGGAATACGAGTTGGATCTGGTCATCGTGGATTACCTTCAATTAATGAGCGGCGATAAAAGAACCGACAATCGTGTTCAGGAAGTTTCTTATATCTCCCGTATGCTTAAGGTCCTCGCCCGGGAATTAAACGTGCCCGTTCTGGTCGGCGCACAGTTATCACGTGCTGTAGAGCAGCGTGCGGATAAAACGCCGCAGCTTTCCGATTTGCGCGAATCCGGCAGTTTGGAACAGGATGCGGATATCGTCATGTTCATTCATCGCGATATGATGGATATGGATAGCGATAATCAAAACGCTACCAAGATGATTGTGGCAAAACACCGTAACGGCCCCACCCATCCGGGGATCGAGATGGTATTCCGCAAGAATCTGGCAAAATTTGATAACGCCGCTCCGATGCGCAAGTAAGCAAGGATCTATTGATGAACCCGGTCTTTCAATTTGATCCATCCCAAGAACGGCTGATCCGCGTACCCGAATCCTTTTTTACCCAGGTCCTAGCCGCGTCTCAGGATATTCAGGTACAAAAACTGACTTTGTTTGCTTTCTGGCTGCTGGAGATTCAAGAGCGGGATCCCAAGTATTTAACGCAGGATGATTTTTTCGCGCAGAAATCTGTCTGTTTGGCGTTTCAGACCAAGAAGTCAACGGATCCGCTGCCCACCATCAAGGATGCCATTGAAAAGACCGTACTGGCAGGAATTCTCTTACAGATGAATTTTCCAGGAAGCACCACGGATCAGAAAATATATTTCATCAACTCGCCCAAAGGACGGGCTTCCGCTGCCGCGCTGGCCAATGGGGATTGGAAATTGGATTTTCGCCACACCCAACCGGTACGGGCCCAAATCCAAAAATCCAATATTTTCAAACTCTTTGAAGATCATATTGGCGCCATCACCCCCATCATGGCGGAATTGCTACAGGATGCGGAAACCCAGTATCCGGATGACCAAATTCGGGAAGCCTTTGAAATTGCAGTATCAAAAAATGTTCGTAATTGGCGCTATATTGAAGCGATATTAAAACGATGGCAGGAGAATGGCAAAGATGGAGAGTCTCGACAAAACACTGAAAAACCTTGGCAAAAATATCTCGAAGGAGAATATGGTGACAATGGATAATCAAGACGGTCCGACCTCTGCCGATAAAGACTGCCCGATCTGCGGCGGTATTGGCCTCCTTCATCAGGATTTGCCCATTGACCATCCTGATTTCGGCAAGCTGGTGGTTTGTTCCTGCCGGCAAAGCAAAATATTACTTTCCAAACAAAGAAACCTGATCCGCTCCAGTAACCTGGATGCCTTTCAGGAGATGACCTTTGATACTTTTTCCGCCAAAGGCCACGTTGGTCTGGCGGAGTATCAAATTCGTTCCCTGGAAAATGCCCTTATCCAGGCAAAATCCTTCGCGGATACCCAAAAAGGCTGGATTCTGCTGGTCGGCAATTACGGTTGCGGCAAAACCCACCTGGCCGCCGCTATTGCCAATGAGGTGGTCGCACGGGGAATCCCCACGTTTTTCCTGACCGTGCCCGATCTGCTGGACTGGCTGCGCTTTGCCTACAGCAATCCTGATACCAGTTTTGAAGAACGCTTTGAAGAAATCCGCAATGTGGATTTATTGGTGCTGGATGATTTGGGCACGCAGAATTCCACCGCCTGGGCACAGGAAAAGCTATTCCAAATTCTCAACCACCGCTATATCCATAACTTGCCGGTCGTGATCACTACCAACGTGGATCTGGAAAGCATTGAAGGACGCGTGCGTTCGCGCTTGAAAGATTCCGCCATCGTCACCCGATGTGATATCACCGCCCCGGATTATCGCGACTCGATGAGCGACCGTTCCCAGGGGGAGTTGACCACCCTGCATTATCATAACGAGCGCACCTTTGGCACCTTTAGCCTGCGCAAAGACGAACGCCTGGAAGCTTCAGCCCTGAAAACTCTTGATGCTGCCTTCAAAGCAGCCCAGAAATTTTCAGAGAATCCGCAGGGCTGGCTATTGATGGTTGGTCCCCACGGCTGCGGCAAAACCCACCTGGCAGCCGCCATCGGAAATTACCGCGTCGGCCTGGGGGATAATCCCATTTTTAAAACTGTGCCCGATTTACTGGACCATCTGCGAGGGACCTTCAGCCCCAGCAGCCCCATCTCGTATGACAAACTCTTCAATCAAATTCGGGATACCAACCTGTTAATCCTGGTTAATCTGGATATCCAGAGCGCCACGCCCTGGGCCAAGGAAAAACTGTACCAATTGTTTGACCATCGCTATTACGCCAAATTACCCACCGTCATCACCACCACGGCCATGATGGAAGAAATTGATCCGCGCATTCGCAGCCGCTTCCTGGACGGCCGCCTGTGTAAAACCAGCGTCATCGCCGCACCGGCCTACCGCGTTAAATAAAGGGCGAGTAGGAATAGCATATATATTTTGTTGAAAGAATTGGATGTTTGAAAAAAACACATCCTCTCTCACATCCCTCTTTCGTGTGTTTTGTGTGTTTCGTGGTTTATTTTAAGTATCAAGACTGCCACTCATTCCATACCATAAAATAACCCAATCGGCTTGACAAACCCTCCCATGCGCCATAAAATGAGGAAATAAAGACATAGATATCCAATTGGGTGCGTTTTCTTTTTGAGGCGCATGAGGTGAAATCCGGTGGAAATCCGGTGCTGTCCCGCAACTGTGATGAATTCGTTCTAAGCCAGGTCATACTCCCATTGGATGTTCTTTACACCTCGTGGACAGGAGGTAAGAACGTCATCCGGTAACCATCTCCGCTGACAAGAAACTCCCTGTTAAGACAATAGGGAGTTTATTTTTTTATTGATAAGGAAAGCCTTATGAAGCAACGCAATTTTCTTTTTCTGCTCACATCCCTGCTAATCCTGAGCCTCATTGCGGGGTGTGCCCCCCAAACCGCCGCCCCGCTTGCCGCAACAAACATCACCCTGACAGACGGATTGGGACGGGAAGTCAGCCTGCCCCAGCCGGCTCAGAAGATCGTTTCCACCGCAGCCTCCAACACCGAGATTCTGTTTGCTCTGGGTGCCGGCGCCCAGGTCATCGGTCGGGATGAATTCTCCAATTATCCTGAAGAAGCCCTGACCGTTGAAAGTATCGGCGGCGGGATGAATGACTACAACATGGAAAAAATCACCGCCCTGCAGCCGGATCTGGTTTTGGTGGCTGAAATCAACCCGCCCGAATTGGTGAAAGCGCTGGAAAAATTGAATATTCCGGTTTTTTATCTCTCCAATCCGGATGATTTTAACGGCCTGTATCAAAACCTGAAGACGGTCGGCCAATTGACGGGACACGCCAGCGAAGCCGAAGCTTTATCCGCCAGTCTGCAAACCCGGGTGGATAAAGCTCTGGAAACGGTCAAACAAAGTACAACGCAGCCCACCGTGTTCTTTGAACTGGACGCAAGCGAACCAGCCAAACCCTGGACCAGCGGCGGCGGAACTTTTGTCAATTATTTAATCACCATGGCTGGTGCCCAGAACATTGCCGCTGAACTTGAATCGGATTGGGCCCAATACAGTCAGGAGGATTTGCTGGTAAAGAATCCGGACATCATCATCCTGGCGGATGCAAAATGGGGCACCACTACCGAGATGGTCATGGCTAGACCCGGTTGGGAAGAGCTGAAAGCCGTCCAAAAAGGGAATATTTATCCCATTGATGACGATCTGACCAGCCGGCCCGGCCCCCGCATGGTGGACGGTCTGGAAGCCTTGGTGAAGATATTCCATACAGATTTCAATACTAATGATTAAGAGATTTTTTACTGCACACCCATATCTGTTCAGCATCCTCCTGTTAATCCTCATGCTGCTGATTGGAATTGCCGTGGGCAGCGTCTTTATCCCCCTGTCCAATATTTTCCAAATCCTTAAAAGTCAGCTTTTTCACCTTGAACTGCCGGAATCGATGAGAGCGGTATCCGCCATCCTGATCAAAATCCGGATACCGCGCATTATCCTGGTGGCGCTGACCGGAGCCGCCCTCTCCGGCAGTGGAGCGGCCTATCAGGGCCTGTTCCGCAACCCGCTGGCTGATCCCTATTTAATTGGTGTCGCTTCCGGTGCCGGCCTCGGCGCGGTGATTGCCATGAGCTTCAAATGGCCCTATCAACTGGGCAATATGATGATCATTCCCCTGGCTGCCTTTCTGGGGGCGATCTTGACCGTCTTGCTGGTCATCCAAATGGCCAAAATCCGTCAAACCATCCCCGCCACCAATTTGATCCTGGCTGGTGTGGCGGTCAGTTCTCTTTTCACCGCCATCACTTCCCTGATGATGCTGGTCTCCACCCAGGAGCTGCACCGCGCGCTATCCTGGCTGTTGGGCGGCGGCAGCATGAGCGGATGGCAGCCGGTATTCAGCATCCTGCCTTATTGGCTGATTGGCTGCACCCTGTTATTGAGCATGGGGCATCCCCTCAATGTGCTCCAATTTGGCGAGGAACAAGCGCAGCAGCTGGGCATTCCGGTAAAGAAAATTCAAATGATTGTAATCATTGCAGCCTCCCTGACCAGCGCGGCCGCGGTGGCTTTTTCCGGCATTATCGGCTTTATTGGCCTGATTGTGCCGCATGCCGTGCGTCTGCTCTGGACGGGGAATTACAAGCATCTCATCCCCCTCTCGATGATCAACGGGGCGGCTTTCCTGCTCTTCTCGGACATGCTCGCCCGCACCCTCCTCTCCCCGCGCGAATTGCCAGTGGGGATCATTACCGCCGTGTTTGGTGCGCCTTTCTTTTTATGGATTTTAAAACAGTCCAAGGAGAAGGTGGAATGGTAGGCCAACCCATGTTGACAGTAGAGCAATGTTCGATCACGTTTGGGTCAACCCCCATTCTCAAATCCGTCAGCCTGAATGTTCAGGCAGGCGAGATCTACGGCATTATCGGCCCCAACGGTTCCGGAAAAACCACCTTGCTGCGTACCATTAGCGGTTTGTTGACCCCCAATACCGGAAAAATTATGGTGGATGGTGAAGACGTACATCAGATTCCCATTCAGAAAAGAGCCAAGTTGATGGCCAGCGTTCCGCAAGCAAAAACCCTGCCCGCCAACTTCACCGCCTGGGACGTGGTTTTATTAGGCCGTACACCTTATTTACAATGGACCGGAGTTCCCACCGAACACGATATAGCCCTGGCAACCGAAGCCATGCAGGCCACCCATACCCTGCATCTCTCCAAACGACTGATTCGCGAACTCTCCGGCGGCGAGCAGCAGAGACTGCTGCTGGCGCGTGCCATCACGCAGGCCACCCCCATTCTTCTCTTGGATGAGCCGATTACGTATCTGGATTTAAAACATCAGGTGACCATCCTCAAACAAATCCAACAACTGGTTCAGGAGCGCCACCTGTCGGTTCTGATCACTTTGCATGATCTCAACTGGGCGGCACAGTTTTGCCACCGGATCGGCATCCTCTCCGAGGGGGTGTTGGTCGCACAAGGCAATGCCAACGAGGTGTTGGAGGAGAAATTGCTCAGCCAGGTTTATCAAACCGGAGTGAGCATCATGCCTTATCCCGGTAACGGCAAACCGCTCATCCTGCCGCATCATTTCAGCGAAGAATAAACGATTTAGACACTTAAATTTTCAATGCAACCCTGTCTATGAGGGTGTTTGGGGGCTACAAGAAAAATCATCGTTGATCGTCAACTACCTTAACCAATTGTAAACATTCTTCAATCAAGAAACGCGCCAAACCTGTAGTGTCAGCATGCCTCGACACTACAGGTTTGGCGCGTTATTCACCTCCGCAGAAATATAAATGATTGATGATGTTTTCTCATATCTCTACTCTTTCTTTTAGAATGAAGAGCGTTAACGCTTTGAATTTACCCCAATATTAATATCTGAGTATCTTAATGAAATCATCGACAAAAGTGGATGCCGTATCCACCCAGCGTTTGGGCGCGAGCCTTGCGCCCCTATAGTAACCCCGTTTCATTATGAATGCAGTTAACCCTGTGGATTTTAAAATGATAGTTGAACTGCTTGCCTTCCTCCCATAAAAATCCGAAAGCAAACAAGATGGGCATTCCCAGCTTTTCAGGATTTTGGGGGAGGATAAGAGGTGGGGGTTGTTTGTGGCAGGAAGTTAAGACCGCACTACTACTAAGGAATAAGAGGGTCAGACAATGTTCCTCTCACATCTGTCAGTTTTCTTTGGAATAAAGTGTGTAAGTGCTGTAAATTTGCTGATTTAAAAACCCTTTGGGTCTATATTTTCTTCGTATTCATCACCACCTGTATTAGATTCCTTGCAGGAGTCTTCCCCACTCAGGTATACTTGAGCCCATGAGCTATAAATTGATTTTATTTGATTTGGATGAAACCCTGTATGACGGCAACACAGGCCTGTGGTCCGCCATTAAAGAGAATATCAACCAATACATGATTCAAAAACTGCACATTCCCGCAGCGGATGTGCGTGCCTTGAGGGAAGAATTATTTAACCAATACGGCACCACCATGCGCGGACTGGCCGAAACTCGCAACCTGGACAAGATCGATTATCTCAAATTTGTACATGACATCCCCATTGACGAATTCTTAGCTCCAGATCCAGAGTTACGCACCCTGCTTGAAAAATACCCCGTGCGAAAAGTGATTTTCACCAACGCGGATGCCTCGCATGCAGAGCGCGTTATGCGCACCTTAAAAGTTCGCGATTTGTTTGATGACAAGATCGTGGACATCATGACCATTGATCCCCTCTGCAAACCTATGCCGGAAGCCTTTGAGATCGCCCGCCAGAAAACAGGTTTGTTGCCCGCCGGTGAAATTGTCTTTATTGATGATTCACTGGCCAACGTTCTTTCTGCGCATCAACTGGGATACCAGGTCATCTGGCTTAATAAAAAGAATCAACCGGTGGAAAACCCCGAATTTCCTGTCATCCAAAATATCTACCAATTGGAGCAGTGTCTGCCGCTCCCGAATGGAAATAAATCATGTTAGGCACGTTTCTTCGTGAACATGGTCTGCTGACGATCCTTATTTTCCTGTTCGTTATCCTGGCATCCAATGTGGGCTTAATCATGCAGCATAAAGCGGGCAAAAACAAAGCGACTGGTTGGAATACCATCACAAAATCATCAGAACTGTTAAAAGACCCCTGGAAAAAAGAGAATGACCAATGGCAGGAACTTGCAGATAAAGTGGCAGTGCTGAAAGAGCATGAGAAAGATAAACCAGAATAGTTGCTTGCGGATGATCAATAAACTCATTCAAATTTCTAATACAAATGAAATACAAGTCAAACAATAAATCAAAACAGTTGTGGTATCCTAACCATAGATTGTTTTATTAATGACAGGGTATCAGGAGAAAAAATGAAAGTTATTCGCTATCTACTTGTTAGTTGCCTGGTGATTTTTATGATGATTGCTCTTTTCACCAGTGGTTTGGCGGTAGCCTGGCTCAATCCATCTCAAGGACAATTTCTCGTCTCTTATTTGTTTCCCAATATATCGCCCAGCGGTCAACAAGCCCTGCCGACAGAGAAATCAGATGATAGCGATTTAAAAGAACTCTTTACGCCCTTCTGGCAAACTTGGGACCTGGTCCATGCAGAGTACGTGGATCAACCCGTCGACAATGTTAAACTGGTTCAAGGCGCCATATCCGGTATGCTGGATGCCCTGGGAGATCCTCACACATCCTACATGAACCCATCAGAATATGAACAAATCAATGCCCCCCTGGAAGGCACCTATGAAGGCATCGGCGCCTGGGTGGATACTACCGGCGACTACCTGACCATCATCAGCCCCATGCCAGGTTCACCAGCCGAAGAAGCTGGTATCCAATCCGGAGACATTGTATTAAAAGTCAACGGAAAAGACATGACCGGCGTAGATGGCGATCTGGTTTTATTGGAAGTCAAAGGACCCGCCAATAGCGAGGTTGTCCTCACAATTCAGCGGGAAGACGTGCTGGAACCTTTTGATGTCAGTATCATCCGCAGGAAAATCGATGTACCCAGTATCGAAAGCCGCATGTTGGATAACCAAATCGCCTATATCCATTTGATCACCTATGGTGTTCAAACCACAGATGAATTAAAAACGGCTCTCACTGATCTTCTATCCCAGAATCCCACCGGTCTGGTATTAGATTTGAGAAATAACGGCGGCGGATATCTGGACACATCCATCGAAATCCTTTCAGAGTTTATTGAGAAAGATGAAGTGTTAATGTACGAGGAATTTGGGGACGGAACCAAGAAAACATACGCCGCCCTGGATGGGGGACTGGCACTGGACATTCCCCTGGTAGTGTTGATTAATGGGGGCTCTGCTTCAGCATCAGAAATCACGGCGGGGGCCATTCAAGATTACGAGCGTGGACAAATCATCGGCGAACAGAGTTATGGCAAAGGATCCGTCCAGATATGGACACCGCTCTATAAGGATCAAGGTGCTGTGCGCATCACGGTAGCCCGCTGGCTGACACCCAAGAACCGTCAAATCAATCAGGTTGGTATTACGCCAGACATTGAAATCCCCTTTACCGAAGAGGATTTCAACGCTGGAAAGGATCCACAGCTCGATAAAGCCATAGAAGTACTGAGCAATATGAAATGAAAGTCACGGCAGGTTTGATCCTGCCGTGTTTTTTTGATAGAATAGAGGTATCAGTTTATTAATCGGTTTTCTCGACACAAGCTCGCACTAACCTTTAGCGTCTGGTTTTTAAAACCGAATTTGACAATTTCGCAAGGGCGAGTTATAATCAACCCTTGCTGAAATACGAAAGTGGAGAGTGTTTATATGGAAGGTAGTGTTGTGGCGGAAGACGATTTAAAACCGAAAATGAGCTATAAGGGGAAGGTTGTCAAAGTAAGTTTGGCAGGCGCCCTAATCGATATCGGTATAGATCAGCCCGCAGTTTTGCATGTTTCCCAAATAGTTTTAGAAGAAAGTGAACCCGAAAACCAGAACAAAAACGTCAGTGATCTTCTTCAAGTTGGTCAGGAAATTGACGTTTGGATCAAAAAAGTTAAAGATGATCATGTCGAATTGACCATGATCAAACCTCTTGAACTCGAATGGCGTGAAATTAAAAAAGAGATGATTGTCAAAGGTTCCGTAGTCCGTATGGAAAAATTTGGGGCCTTTGTTGAAATCGGTGCAGAACGCCCAGGTTTGATCCACATCAGTGAAATGGCGCATGGCTACGTAAAATCTCCTTCTGACATTTTGCAAGAAGGCCAGGAAATTGAAGCTCAAGTTATTGAAGTTAATCGCAAGAAGAAACAGATTAAACTCAGTATGAAAGCTTTGCAACCCGAACCCGTCAAAGAAGAACCCCCGAAACCTGCTGCCTGGGCAAAAGATAAAGACAAAGATAAAGATAAAGATAAAGACAAACGATTAAAGAAAAAGAAAGACAAGAAGCCTAAATCAGGCAGTGGTGAAGGCGGCGAATTTAGCTTTACCTTCTCCGATTCAGAACCTGGTGTGGCAGAGCCTACTGCGATGGAAATTGCTATCCGTGAAGCCATGGAAAAAGCAAAAAGCCGTCAGCAGAAGAGCAAACCTTCCAAAGCTGTCTCACAGGTACAGGAAGATATTCTGGAACGTACACTGGAGAACAAAGCCCCTTAATCAGGTTTTGTAGCTTACACACCACCTTCCAAGATGAATTAAACTGCTTTGAAATGTTCAAAGCAGTTTTTTTTGCCAGTTAATCCACAAGCACTACCACTGCATTCAAAAAGAGACATGGTAGCGGTAGGTGTTCGAGGCTCGCGCCCTCACGCTGGATGGATACGAAATCCGCGATTGCCGATGATTTTATAGAGATACCCATAGTCATTGCGAGGGAGCGCTCCTCAGCGACCGTGGCAATCTCAACGTCGGTATGGAAAATGTGTTTACTATCCCAAAATTCCTACAGGGAGATTGCCACGACCCATCACGTGAACCCACAACAAAAACTATTGGGCCTCCTAAGAAACAAACAGACACCTATACCAAGTTGGAGGAAAATCCGGCATGCGTTGAGATTGCCGCAGTCGATGAAAAGCGCTCCTTCGCAAAGACACATTCGTAAGCACTGAAAGTATGAACCCAGTTTCCTCTAAATTGAAGTGCGTTAGCGCAGAGGACTTACTCGCAATGACATGAAATTTTGAATTGCCATTGCAAGTAAATCCTCAGTGCTTACGCTCTTTATTCGACAGAAAACTAGGTAAATACGAAAAAACCTTTGAATAATTCTCTTGTTTCTTAGGAGAAGGCTGTTAAAAACCTAAGGGTATCAAGGGATACGTTTTTCTCTCGAAAATCTGAGAAAATAAAAAACCTTTGGCTCGGAATATTTTCTTGTTTTTTAACTCCATCTTTGCAAATCGTTTCTTAGTATGATAAACTAGAGTAAGTTAAAGCTGATCTTAAGTAGATCGTCAGCATAGGTTCGTTTTTCCATCCATATGGGTGAATCTTTCTGATGATCTTTTCAATTGTTAATATGAATAAATATCTGATATACACGCACTATAACTTTCATATTTCAAGCGCAACCAAGTGGGGAGGCGCCGATTATCGGCCCTCCCCACTTCTTTTGTTTATCACCCAAATCTCATAACATCTGTGGACAGGATCATCTAGAGGAGTAAAACCGCATGACAACAAAATATATTTTCTTTACTGGTGGTGTTGTCAGTTCNNGTTGGAAAAGGCGTTACCGCCGCCGCATTGGGTCGTTTGTTAAAAGAGCGTGGTATTTCTGTCGCAGTTCAAAAGCTGGATCCTTATATTAATGTCGATCCCGGTACCATGAGCCCCTATCAACATGGCGAGGTTTATGTCCTGGATGATGGCGCCGAGACGGACTTGGATTTGGGTCATTACGAACGATTTATCGATATTCGTCTGAACCGCGTTTGCAATATCACCACCGGGCAGGTTTATGCAGAAGTGATTTCCAAGGAACGCCGCGGCGATTATTTGGGCGGGACTATTCAGGTTATTCCCCACATCACCAATGAGATCAAACACCGCATTGGCATGGTCGCTAAAACCACCAAAGCGGATGTTGTCCTGGTGGAAGTTGGCGGCACGGTTGGCGATATTGAAAGCCTCCCCTTCCTCGAATCCATCCGTCAACTACGCTCGGATCTGGGGCGTGAAAACACCATGTATATCCACGTTACCTGGCTTCCTTACATCTCCGCCACCGATGAAATCAAAACCAAGCCCACCCAGCACTCNNATCGGTATTACACCGGACATGATCATTGCCCGCTCAGACACCCCTGTGGAAGAAAGTCTGCGGGAAAAAATTGCCCTGTTCTGCGATGTGGATAAAGACGCTGTCGTCCCCATGGTGACGGCTTCCATCCTTTACGAAGTGCCTCTGCTGCTCGAAAAAGCAGGCGTGGGAGACTATGTGCTCAAACGCTTGGGCTTACAGCAAACCAAGGACCCGGATTGGAAAATTTGGCAGCAATTGGTAACCGAAACCAGCAGCGAAAAGCCGCGTGTCAGTGTTGCCCTGGTGGGTAAATACGTTGAATTACATGATGCGTACTTGAGTGTCCGTGAAGCCTTAAAACATGCCGCGTTGCATAACGGCGTTGAATTGGATATCAAATGGGTTCACTCCGCAGAGTTGGATGTCAATAATCCAGGCTCCTGCTTGGATGGTGTGGATGGCATTCTGGTACCCGGAGGCTTTGGCAGTCGTGGTATTGAAGGGAAAATTGCCGCTGCTCATTACGCCCGCGAGAACCTTATCCCCTATTTCGGCCTCTGTCTGGGGATGCAATTGATGGCCGTAGATTTTGCCCGCCATATTTATAATGATCCTCAAGCCAATTCAACCGAATTCAATCACGCCACTCGCAACCCGGTGATTAGTTTGATGCTTGAGCAGCGCAATATTACCGATATGGGTGGCACCATGCGCCTTGGCTTGTATCCCTGCCATCTCCTGCCGGGCAGTAAAGCTGCCGCTGCATATCAAGAAGATTTAGTAGAAGAGCGGCACCGCCATCGTTTTGAATTTAACAATGAATATCGAAAGATCTTTGAGGAGAACGGCATGGTCTTCTCCGGAGTTTCCCCTGATAACATGCTGGTTGAAATCGCCGAACTGAAAGATCATCCTTTTATGCTTGGCACTCAATTCCATCCTGAATTCCTTTCCCGGCCCAATCGGCCGCATCCTTTATTTATGGCTTTCATGGAAGCTGTGTGCAAACAAGCTGGTGTAACGCCCACCAAGCTGATTATCTAAACTCAGAGAAATGCGATTTTCCAATTAATTCTCTACTAAATACCAAAAGCAAGTACAATAAAGAACCTTTTATTGTACTTATGTTTTAATCATTCTTAAACTAACCCAGAATTTAACAATCTACATTCCAATCTACGTAAATCCTAACGGTTTCTTTGATCCTTCTATTAATGGTGGTGGCAATGATTTATTTGGTTGAGAAATTGGGTAGATTTCGCACAACAATTCTCATTACCCTTTTTGCATTAGTAGCGTCTCAATTGATCACCTACATCACGTATGGCTTGATGCATACCCAGCCCCCCGTATCCGGTAAAATCGCTTCGGTCGCCTCACCAATATTGATCGCCCCCTTATTATCCTGGTCGTTTATCGGGTTACTATTAAAAATCCGCGAATTGGAAAAACAAATGCGGGAGCTGGCTGCAATTGATACCATGACCGGTTTATATAACAGAAACGCGTTTCTGATTGCATTTGAAAGTCTGCTGCATTTTATAAAAAGATCCAAAATGAATATGGTCGTCCTTTACATCGATATCGATAATTTCAAACAAATCAATGATACCTTTGGCCATGATGCCGGGGACATTGTCCTCCAGAAATTTGCTCATTATTTAAAGAAGTCCATGCGGGAAAGCGATATCGTCGGCAGAATTGGGGGAGATGAATTTATCATGTGTTTACCCAATACAGATGATGAGGGTGGACTTGTTATTGCTGAAAAAATCCGGGAAGGAATAACCGACATTCCGTTGGATCTCAACAATGGCACCTCAATCCGGGTGACAATTAGTATCGGGATGACCATGTGTACACACCTTGTTAAAACTGATTTGGGATCAATCATCAAAATTGCCGATACGGCTTTATACGCTGCCAAAAGCATGGGGAAAAATAAAGTCCATGCAAATCAAATCCCTCAATAGAGCATGGTAATGCACAATTTTTAGCCGAACAAGCCGCCATTTCTGTCTCAGTCTTCCTCAAGGTTCAAAACAACGAAATTGTATCTCTTTTTGATTTTGTCACCTGACAGTTTCCTACACGCAATAAATACCAATTTATTGATATTGCAGTCAGCAATTCTGTTTTCCTTTCGGGAAAAGTAGAGTATGCTATAATGAAACGCTGGAATGTTACAAAAATTAAACCAATTAAATTTGTTCGAAGGTAAAAATATGGATACAACAATCGAATTTGTTTCTGCACAAGAAGTGCTTGATTCACGTGGAAACCCGACCGTTGAGGTTGAGGTTGTCCTTGCCGATGGTAGCTGGGGCCGAGCTATTGTCCCCTCCGGAGCTTCAACTGGAATTCATGAAGCCCTGGAATTACGCGATGGCGACCCAAAACGCTATCTTGGAAAAGGCGTACTCAAAGCTGTTGAAAATGTAAATACCGAAATCGCAGAAGCTCTGTTGGGATGGGACGCGCTCGATCAGGTCGAAATTGACAATATGATGATCGATCTGGACGGCACCCCCAATAAAGCCAAATTAGGCGCCAATGCCATTTTAGGCACCAGCCTGGCTGTAGCAAAAGCCGCTGCTAACGCGATTGGCCTGCCTTTATACCGCTATTTGGGCGGTGTTTATGCCCACGTCCTGCCTGTCCCCATGATGAATATCCTCAATGGCGGTGCACACACCAACTGGCAGTCCACCGATGCTCAGGAATTCATGGTTATGCCTTTCGGCGCACCTACCTTCGCTGAAGGCCTGCGCTGGGGTGCTGAGATTTATCATCACCTGAAGACCCTCCTCAAAGAAAAGGGATACAAAACACTGGTTGGTGATGAGGGTGGTTACGCCCCCGCTTTCAAAGCCAATATCGAAGCCGTTGAAACCATCATGCAGGCCATTGAAAAAGCCGGTTACAAACCCGGTATCGATGTTGCTATTGCATTGGATCCTGCTGCTTCCGAATTCTATGATGCCGACAAGAAATTATACATTCTGCGCACCGAGAAGAAAGAACTCACCAGCTCCGAAATGGTTGATTTCTGGAAGAACTGGGTGGATCAATTCCCGATCGTCTCCATTGAAGATGGCATGGCACAGGATGACTGGGATGGCTGGAAATTGATGAACAAAACTCTGGGCGATCGCATCCAGATCGTCGGTGATGATCTGCTCGTGACCAATCCTTCCCGTGTCAAACGCGGTATCGAAGAAAAAGCAGCCAACTCCTTGCTAGTTAAAGTAAACCAGATTGGTTCCTTAACCGAGACCATCGAAGCCGTGGATATGTGCCAGCGAGCTGGTTGGACCGCCGTTGTTTCCCATCGCTCTGGCGAGACGGAAGATTCCACCATCGCCGACCTAGTCGTTGGTTTGAATACCGGCCAGATCAAGAGTGGCGCTCCTGCCCGCTCCGATCGCGTTGCCAAATACAATCAATTAATGCGCATCGAAGCCGAATTGGGTGATAGCGCCCAATACGCCGGTTGGAATGCTCTGAAACAAAAACACAACTAAATTTTTCCAATTCTTTAGTAGCCCCTAATGGTTTTTAAAAACCCTTAGGGGCTTTTTTCAAAAAGCGGATGAGTCAATGCTCATCCGTTTTTATTAAATATCCAGAAATACCTGATTATAGTGATCCTGATAAGCCTCGACCACGAGCCGGGCAAAATCATCCGCGCCCAGAGCCCCAGGTGGTGGTTTGAAGGGGACTTTCTCCCATAATTGGGTCATTACCACCCCAGGGCGTAATAAAACCACAGGACGGTCCAAATCTTGCGCCAGTACAGTGGCAAACGCCTCAACTCCGGCTTTCGAAGCCGCGTAGGCAGCCATTCCAGCCAATTGCAGCCGTTTGCTGACTGCGCCAAGCAAATAAACAGGCGCTTCTGGGGTCAACAACGGCAGACTGTAATGCAGCGCAGTGATCATGCCGTTCAAGTTGGCATCCTGAATCCGCCGCCACTCTGCCAGGCTCATCTTATCAAATGAGCGTAAAAGAATGTCGCCGGCTGCATAAATGAACCAATCGAAACTGGTCACGGTTTTTCCAATGGCAGCCACCACTGCTTCCACATTGCTTTCACTCTGCAAATCCACCCAAATCTTATACCCATTAAATCCCTGCAACTGATCGAAATCTCTGCCGAAGGCAGATACCTTCCAACCCTGGCTGGAAAGCAAACGCACCAAAGCGCTGCCTATTCCACCTGTTGCGCCCCAAATCATGACATTTTTTTCCATCCTTCACTCCTTTTCAACTTATTCTGTCAAGCCGCAGTCCATCCTGAGATTTGAAAAAAAGTCCAGCATCGCTTGTGTTGATTTTGCCCGTTGCTCTTCAGCAGACATCTCAGCCAAATTGTCCCCACTCTGGGGTCCGTAATGTCCAAATTGGGCATGATTCGCGCCTTCCAGCAGCACAAATTCCGATTCCTGTGGAAAATTAGTCTCAACCGAAGCAACATCCTCGGCGGCCACCAGGCCGTCCAAACTGCCGCTGATGACCAAACCGCGAATGGGTAAAGAAGCCAGCGATGTGTTCCTCGCCGGGTAGGAAGCCACAAAGACGATACCCTGCATCTCCTCGGGGAATTTTGCCACGTATTCCGCGGCCATACTGCCGCCCAAAGAATGACCCCCAATCGCCCAGCATAAGATCTGCGGATAAACAGCCTGAATTTCCGCTGCCCGGTCAATGCCCAGCACAGCGAATCCCAAAGGCATTTTTGGAATCACCACCAGAATACCGGCTTCGGCCAGAGGTTTTAACATAGGCACATAAGCTTGCGGATCCACACGCGCTCCAGGATAAAATACAAAACCACGGTTCAGGGCATCCACTCTTGGAACCAGGACAAGCATCATAGGTTGATCACTGACCTGTACCTGATCCGTGCTTTCCATGGCAGCAAGTGCTATGTCATCCGCAGGTAATAAGCGGGTATAACCAATAAAAGAGAGAATCCCTGCCAGAATCAGCAGACCCAGAATCAAAAGAAACGGCTTGCGTTTTATTTTTTTTACAACTTCAGTCATTCATTCACCCATTGATCAAAGATAGACGTTAAATTACAACCGCAGGAAGTCTCCATGCTTTGTTTAAATTCTTTCCCTGTTGCGATCTGCCATTCATAGGTTTCAAAATATGTTTTCATCGCCTTTGCAAAAGCTTCCTTCCCCATCGTAGTTTCCAATGCTTCAACAAACAAAGGTCCTCTTCCATACACAATAGACCCATACGATTGTGGATCATATTCATAAGACGGCAAGCCAATCGGCGTTTCAGCATAATTGACCCGGGACCAGCGTGCCTCCCAGGAATCTGCATAGGACTGTGCAGCGGATTCACCGTAGGTATCCTCAAAATACAACTTGACAATATACTGTGTCAGGGCTTCGTCCAACCAGGGCTCCTCGACTTGATCATTACCCACCAAATTGAAGAACCACTGATGCCCAATCTCATGGGCAATCACGGAGTCCAGCATAACCCAATTGGATGTACCCTGGATTGTGCCTGACAAATCATACAACCCAGTAGCAATGGTAGATACGCCCGGATATTCCATCCCCAATGCTTGCATAGGAGTGCTGATCACGTCCAGTTCGGTATAAGGGTACGGGCCAAAGCGGGTCGAATAACTTTTCACCGCTTCTTCACTAACATCCAGGGCGAAATCAATAGCCTCTTCGCTTCCTTGCAGCCCCGTAGATCTCAGCGTTATCCCTTGCCAGATACGCTCTTTGCTCACAAACCCCTCACTGGCTGCCAGATAAAACTCCCTTACCGGGCCAGCGGCGATGGTCAGTATTTGTGTTTTAGTGTTCCTGGTTTCAGTGGTCACCTGGCCCGTTGTAATTACTTTCAAACCCAACGGCAACTCCGCCATAACAGTGTAAAGGCTCATTTCCTCGTATTTTATGTCCCCATTGGGGGAGGAGATATTGGTTTGCCATTCCCCTTGATCATAGACGGCCAACAGAGGATAAAACCCATCCAATACGAGGATCTCATCAAAGTAGCCGTACAAACCGTAATTTCCGCCCATTTCACGGGGAATGCTGGATTCAAACGGTAAACTGACCACAATGCTCTCACCGGCCTGCAAAGGCTGCGCTAATACGACATGCACAAGCCGGCCTTCATCCGCAAGTTCTATCGAAACAGTTTGGTCGTTGACTTTCACCTCTCCCAGGCTGACCGTTCCGCCATAGACCACCGGGAAGAGTTGGAACACCAGATACGGCAGAGCATCCTGTGAGGTGTTTGTGTAACGCACAACCACCGTCCCCTTCACCGATTTAAGCAGCGGGTCCAGTTCAAAATCCAGCAAGTAATATGGCGCAGATTCCATCTCTGCCAGGATGGGTTGGGCTTCAGGCAGCAAATTTTCTTCGATTGGTTTCATGTTTTCCCATGAAAACTGTTCCAGGGCTGCGTCATCCTGTAAATCCATCCGTATTGAGGGTTGAGTGGAACGACAGGCGGTCAACAATAAACCAACAACAAGGATCAGGTTCCAATTCTTCATAAATCATTCTCCTCTCACAAGGGTTTCTCATTCAGTAAGCATCGCACTTTTTTCCACACGGCGGCAAACATCTCTCGGGTTAACCTGCCGGTCTGCGTATTCTGCCGGCTGGGGTGATACGATGCCAAAACCCAAAAAGGCAGCTCCTCATCGGTATAAGCTGCAAGATGTTTAAATTCATATTTCTTTCGTAATTCCGCTGAAGGCAGCAGGTAGCGCATGGTCTGGTCAAAACTAATTTTCCCCAGGCAGACAATACCCTGCAAATGGGTGATTAAATTGATCTCTGCCCTTAAATAGGGCAGGCAATTTTGAATTTCATCCGGGTTGGGTTTGTTATCCGGGGGTGCACAGCGGCAAACTGCGGAGATAAATAAATCCTTCAAGGCAAGACCGTCCCCGCGGAAGCCGGCCTGGGATTGATTGGCAAAACCACTTTCGTACAAAGCTGGAAATAAAAAATCTCCGGATGCATCCCCAGTAAACATGCGCCCGGTTCGATTGGAACCATGCGCTCCGGGAGCTAGACCGATGACCAGCACCCGGGCTTGAGTATCGCCGAATCCCGGGACGGGTTTGGCCCAGTACTCTTCGCCAAAATAAGCGCGTCGTTTTTTTTGTCCAACAGTTTTCCGCCAGGCAACCAGGCGCTCACATTGAGTGCATGCCAGCAAGGTTGCATTTAAGCTGCTCCAGGATGGATATTCAATCGTCTCTTTGTGCATAAATTCTCCTGATTTTCAGTGTAGCATAACCGTATAAAAAAGATAACCGGTGCATTAAGAAAGGGTGGCATGCTTCTTGTAACTATAGGTCTCTGTAGCAGAACTAAACTCAACAGGCAGGCACTTATCATGGTAAATATCGAAAAATTAAACGTCGTCTTGATCTTCCTCATCATTCTATTCGCGGCCTATATGTTGATCTTCGACACACAGCATGCCCAAGCCTCCTCCATCCAGAGTGTGGAAAATATTCGCCTGTACTCCGCTGCTACCGAAACTCCATTTCAACCTGTCGAGGCCACCGAAACCCCCACACCCAGCATGACACCAACCATTACCGAGACTCCCATCCCTTCTGCTACCCCGCTTCCAACTGAAACACCTACACCTGTTCCCTGGCAGAATGAAGTTTCCATGCCTGATGGACAGATAAACCTTCTCATCCTTGGTTCAGATGTCCGCGAAGACGGCAATATCCGTACGGATGTGATTATCCTGGTCATGGTCAATCCGGATCGAGGAACCGTCAGTTTGGTTTCTTTCCCGCGCGATTTATTTATCACCATTCCCGGATACGGTGGCGGACGCATTAACAGTGCTTATACGTATGGTGGGTTTAACATGCTGGCAGATACCTTCGAATCCAATTTCGGTGTGCGACCGGAATACTACATCATGACCGACTTCCATAACTTTATTGAGATCATCAATAAACTTGGCGGACTGGATGTGGAAGTGGAAAAACCGTTGGAAGACAAATGTGATCTTCCCCAGCAAGTAGATACCTATTGCGCAGTGGAGCCGGGAACCATTCACATGGATGCTGAGACTGCCCTCTGGTATGTGCGCTCCCGTAAAACCACCAGCGACCTGGATCGTATTCGCCGCCAGCAGGAAGTGCTTAAAGCCATGACCAAGAAAGTCGTCAGCCTGGATGTGCTGGCACAAGCTCCTGCCATCTATAAACGGTTCATCAATTATGTGGATACAAATTTGGATTACGAAGCTGTCATGCGCCTGGCTTTCGCGGCCGTCCATATGAACGGCGAAGAGAGTGTCAAAAGATACTTAATTGGACCGAGTGAAGTGTATGATTATGTCACAGGTGCAGGCGCCATGGTACTGATGCCGGACATGTACGCGGTCATGGATGTGATCAACCGCGCAATTGAAGGCCAATAAGCAAACTAAGCTAATGCAAAAACATTGCATCGCCGAAGGAGAAGAATCGATATCTTTCGGCGATTGCCGTTTTATACGCCGCATCGATTCGATCTTTTCCGGCAAAGGCACTGACCAGCATCAACAGGGTGGATTTGGGTAAATGGAAATTGGTGACCATGGCATCTACAACCTTGAAAGTGTATCCCGGCAAAATAAACAAATCCGTATCCCCTTGATAAGGCATAACAATTTCACTGGATGAAGCTTGCCGTGCGGCGCTCTCCAGGGTTCGGACAGAAGTCGTCCCCACAGCAATCACCCGCTTTCCGGCAGCTTTCGTTTCCCGCACAAGGTGAGCGGTTTGTTCGTCCAGTTCACACCATTCTTTATGAATGAGATGTTCCCGTGGATCCTCTTCCATCACCGGAGC
The DNA here is from genome assembly GCA_002412765.1 of Leptolinea sp. UBA5203. Classification (GTDB taxonomy): domain Bacteria; phylum Chloroflexota; class Anaerolineae; order Anaerolineales; family Anaerolineaceae; genus UBA5203. The sequence continues at coordinate 69,528 of DHVR01000069.1, forward strand.
AAAAGTATCCAGCCCTACATGCAGGGTGACCTGGGCAAACCGTATCCCTTTGGCTCGCACAGAGGCCAGCAGCTCGTCCGTAAAATGCAGCCCGGCAGTCGGAGCCGCTGCGGACCCGGGGGTTTGGGCAAAGACAGTCTGGTAGCGGTCGGGAGTCCTCAAACGCTCATGAATATATGGCGGTAAGGGCATTTCACCGGCAAGGTCTAAAAAGGATTCGATGGGGCTATCAAAACAAACCGTGCGTTTAGCTCCTAGCAATTCTTCCACAACTACACCGTGCGGTCCGTTTTCAACGGTAAATTCGCGCCCCACTCCCATTTTTTTGCCCCCAATCAGACATTCCCAGTGGATTTCATTCATTCGTCTTAAAAGCAATAACTCCACCCTGCCGCCGCTCTTTTTACGGGCATGAATGCGGGCAGGGATCACCTTGGTGTGGTTCAAGACCAATAAATCACCCGCTTGGAGCAAAGCTTCGAGATCATAAAAATGCCGGTGAATGATCTCACCGGTTTGCCTGTCCATATCCATCAGTCGGGAGTTGTGGCGGGGTTCAATAGGCGTCTGAGCAATCAGTTCCTGCGGTAATCCATAATCAAAATCAGTTGTCTTCACGATTAAATAAACCTGGTTGTTGTTGTGTCGTTTGATAGTGAATCCCCAGATGGCTGTAGGCACGCTCGGTGGCTACCCTGCCCTGAGGCGTTCGGCTAAGAAAACCGAGCTGCAATAAATACGGTTCCACCACATCCATGATGGTATCCTGTTCTTCACTGATCGAGGCCGCAATAGTGTTTAACCCCACCGGGCCGCCGTGGTATTTTTCAATGATAGTCAATAAAACCCTGCGGTCCAAATCATCCAGCCCAAGGTAATCCACGCGCAATAAATCCAATGCATCCGCAGCCACCTGATTATCAATCAAACCGTTGGCCCGTACCTGGGCAAAATCCCGTACCCGCCGCAGCAGCCGCAAGGCCACCCGCGGGGTACCGCGGGCACGCCGGGCAATTTCAGAAATCCCCAAAGGTTGGGCTTCCACCTGAAACAGGCCGGTTGCACGTTTTACGATGGCTTCCATGGCTGGCTGATCATAGTACTCAAGGCGATAAACAGCCCCAAAACGCGCCCGCAGCGGTGCACTGACCATAGCAGGTCGGGTAGTGGCGCCAATCACGGTAAAGTGCGGTAAATTCAATCGGATGGATTTGGCAGACGGTCCCTTGCCGATGACAATATCCAGGGCAAAATCTTCCATGGCCGGGTAGAGCACTTCTTCTACCGCCTTACCCAGTCGATGAATCTCATCAATAAACAAAATATCCCCGGCCTTCAAATTGGTTAAAATCGCGGCCAAATCACCGGCCCGTTCAATGGCAGGTCCGGAGGTAACCCGAATTTGCACGCCCATTTCATTGGAAAGGACATGAGCCAGGGTGGTTTTACCCAATCCGGGCGGGCCATAAAACAATACATGGTCCAAAGATTCCGCTCGCTGCCTTGCGGCTTCAATCAGAATGCTCAGATTTTCTTTGACATGATCCTGACCAATCAATTCAGCCAAAGTCCTGGGACGAATGCCAGGTTCCACGGCTTCATCGGAGTTGGACGCGGGGTTAATTAATCTGTTTTCGACGGGGCTCATGAGCACCATTATACCGCATCCGGCCGGTGATCGAAATTTATTTACTAGAAATCCATCCGCATTCCGATGTTTCAAGAATAATCAAGAAAGGCTATAATGGGAGAAGACTACTAACCGGAGCGATTTATGTCAAATATTCACGTATCAAATCATCCCCTTGTTGCCCATAAACTTTGGTTCCTGCGAAATCAGGAAACCAAGCCGAAGAAATTCCGTGAAATCGTACGGGAGTTGGCCAGCTTATTAACCTATGAAGCCACTATGGACTTGCTCACCCTGGATACAGAAGTCCAAACCCCCATGGGGATTGCCAAAGCCAAAGTTTTAGAGGAAAAAATCGGCCTGGTGCCCATTCTGCGCGCCGGATTAGGTATGGTGGAAGGCGTCTGGGAATTGATGCCCTCCGCAGAAGTCTGGCATATTGGCATTTATCGGGATGAAAACACGCTGAAACCCGTGGAATATTACAACAAATTACCCATCGCTCCAACCGTATCCATGTGTTTGATCCTGGATCCGATGCTGGCAACCGGCGGTTCCGCTGTAGCAACCGTGGACGTGTTAAAACGCTGGGGTGTGAGCAAAATTAAATTTGTAGGTTTAATTGGTGCTCCCGAAGGCATCGCCGCCATGCAGAAACATCACCCGGATGTACCCATTTATCTGGCCGCCATTGATGACCATCTTAATGATATTGGTTACATTGTTCCCGGCCTCGGGGATGCAGGGGATCGTCAGTTTGGCACGGCATAAATCAAGAGTCTCACTTTCACACTTTTAGATTAACCAGCCAGGTTTTTCATTAATTGGTATTCTCATCCGGGTTCTGGTAAGATGACCTTTCTTCAAGGAAATTGAGATCCTATGCAAAACCGCCTATCAGATCATGAAATGGAGCGTTATTCCCGTCATATTCACCTGCCTGGGATTGGGGTGGAAGGTCAGATCAAGTTGAAATCATCCTCCGCTCTGTTAATTGGGGTGGGTGGGTTAGGTTCAGCCATTTCCCAATATCTGATCGCAGCCGGCATTGGCCGCCTTGGTATCGTGGATTCAGACGTAGTCGATCTTTCTAACTTGCAGCGCCAGACGATTCACCGCACCCAGGATCAGGGCCTATCCAAAGTGGAGAGTGCCCGCCGATTTTTAAATGCGCTGAATCCTCATTCACAAATCGACACCTATTCTAAATATTTTGATCTTAATAATGGCGCTGAAATCGCCGCTCCTTATGATTATTTAATCGACGGCTCAGATAATTTGCTCACCCGATATTGGATTAACGAGATAGCCGTTCGTCAGGGAAAACCCTATATTTACGGCGCCATATACCAATTTGAAGGGCAGGTCAGCGTCTTTGATGCCAAACTTGGCCCCTGCTATCAATGTCTTTTTGATAAACCGCCAACCTCTGAACCGCAGAAGAATTCACAGGATCTGGGCGTGTTTGGAGCCATCCCTGGCATAATTGGCTCACTGGAAACCACGGAAGTTCTTAAACTGATTCTTGATTTGGGGGAACCCCTGATCGGAAAATTATTAATGGTGGATACCTTAACCATGCAAACGCAGTTGGTTAAGCTTAAGAAACATGCCGCATGTCCCATCTGCGGCACAAAGGATTAATGGTATGCAGCTCACAAACGAATCAAAAAAAAATACCCTTCTAGCCGTCTTAGCCCATCCGGATGATGAATCCTTTGGCATTGGCGGTACTTTGGCCTATTACTCCCGACATGGAGTAAATGTGGAACTGGTTTGCGCCACCAAAGGGGAAGTCGGTGAAATGGAACCGCAATTCATGCAGGAAAATATGACTTCTGCAGATGTGCGCGTCAATGAACTGCGCTGTGCAGCCGGGATTTTGGGCATCTCGAAGATTCATTTTCTGGAGTACCGCGATTCCGGGATGAGTGGCTCCATCGAAAACCAGCACCCCCAGGCGCTTTGCAATCAACCCGTGGAGAAAGTGGCCCATCAGGTGGCGGAGATCATCCGCAATGTTAAGCCCGATGTCGTGATCACTTTCGACCCGATTGGCGGATACCGGCATCCTGACCATATTGCCATTCATCATGCCACCGTGCTGGCTTACAAACTCGCGGCAGATGCATCCGTACCTATTAATCAACTGCCAGCTTTTAATTCCAGCAAACTGATTTACAGCACCTTCCCCAAAGGCATGATGCGCTGGATGATCCACTTGATGAAATTAACAGGCAAGGACCCATCCCGTTTTGGCAAAAATGAGGATATTGACCTGACCTCCATTGCCTCAGTAACTTTTCCTATCCACTACCGTATCAACTATGGCAGTGTCGCCAAGGAAAGGGACGCAGCAGCAATCTGCCACGCCAGCCAGGGCGGCGGAGGCATCTCTAGCGGATTGCTCGGTTTTTTCCGCAGGTTCCTCACCCCTTATGAAACCTTCATGCAAGCCCAGCCGGAATTCACATCCAAACGCCCGTTGAAAGATCTTTTTGCAGGTTTGAACGGACACTGATTTTTTTTACCCATTTAATACAAAAAGACCTGCTAGATTTCTTCTCTCCGGCAGGTCTTTTATTACCCTATAAATATTGCTTAGCTGCCATCCTCATCAATCACTTCGCCTTCCAGGATGGATTCAAACATCAGGCCATGCTCATCGGCATCCACTCGAATGGTTTCCCCGATATGGAAATCACCCGCCAGAATTTTAAGCGCCAAGGCATCTTGAATCTCGCGTTGGATGGCCCGTTTCAAAGGCCGTGCCCCGTAATTTGGATCATAGCCAATCGCCGCCAGATGAGCCAAAGCAGCCGGCGTTACATCCAGGCCATATCCTTTCTCTTGGAGCATTTTCTTGAGCCGCGCTAACTGAATCACCACGATTTTTTCCAAATCCTTGGGCAGCAGGGGATGAAACACCAGGATTTCATCCACCCGGTTTAAAAATTCCGGACGGAAATGTGCCTGCAGCACTTGCTGAACATCCTCGCGCTGGACGGAATCATTGCCATTCAGCCAGAGCGCACTGCCAAGGTTGCTGGTCATGATCACCACCGTATTGCGGAAATCCACCGTCCTGCCCTGGCCGTCCGTCAGGCGGCCGTCATCCAGTAATTGCAGTAATACATTAAAAATTTCCGGATGCGCCTTTTCAATCTCATCAAACAGCACCACACTATACGGCCGGCGTCGGACGGCTTCGGTCAATTGACCGCCTTCGTCGTAGCCGACATATCCTGGAGGCGCACCGATCAAACGCGAGACGGTATGCTTTTCCTGGTACTCGCTCATATCGATACGGATCATGGCATGCTCATCATCAAACAGAAACGCTGCCAGGGCTCTGGCTAGTTCGGTCTTTCCCACGCCGGTAGGCCCCAGGAATATAAAGGAACCAATCGGCCGGTCAGGGTCCTGCAAACCGGAACGGGAACGGCGAACTGCATTGGAAACCGACTGAACCGCTTCTTCCTGCCCAATCACTCGTTGATGCAGGCGTTCTTCCATGTGCAGCAGTTTTTGAATTTCACCTTCCAGTAAATTACTGACCGGGATGGAGGTCCAGCGGGAGACAATTTCGGCGATCTCCTCCGCATCCACTTCCTCTTTTAGCAAAGCGCCTTCTTTTTGCAGCTGCTGCAAACGGGCTTCGGCTGCCGCACGGCGGGTCTGCAATTCCGGCAGTTCTCCATAACGAATCCGGGCCGCCTTTTCCAGGTCTGATACCCGTTCTGCCGTCTCCATTTCCAACTTTGTCGCTTCACTGCGCTCCTTTATTTCCTGCAGCTCGGTAATGGCCTGTTTTTCGGTTTGCCAGCGCGTCTTTAGTTCAAAGGATCGTTCCTTGAGATTGGCCAGTGATTCTTCAATCTTGGTCAGGCGCTCATGCGAGGCTTTATCTTTCTCTTTTTGCAGCGCTTGGCGTTCAATTTCCAACTGCATGATCTGGCGATCCACTTCATCCAATGCCAGCGGCTTGGAATCAATTTCCGTACGCAGCCGCGCAGCAGCTTCATCGATCAGGTCAATGGCCTTGTCAGGCAAAAAACGATCGGTGATATAGCGGTTGGATAAAGTCGCCGCGGCAATCACTGCGGAGTCAGTAATCCGCACGCCATGATGCACCTCATAACGCTCTTTCAAGCCGCGTAATATACTGATTGTGTCTTCCACACTGGGTTCGGCAATCACGACCGGCTGAAAACGTCGTTCCAGCGCCGGGTCTTTTTCAATATACTTGCGATATTCATTCAGAGTGGTGGCGCCAATCAAATGCAGCTCACCGCGAGCCAGCATGGGTTTTAACATGTTGCTGGCATCCATCGAGCCTTCCGCCGCGCCGGCGCCCACCACGGTGTGCATTTCATCCACGAACAGCACAATCTCGCCTTCCGAGGATGTGATCTCGGCCAATACTGCTTTCAGACGTTCTTCAAACTCACCGCGGAACTTGGCTCCAGCCACCAGCGCGCCCATATCCAATTGGATTAGGCGTTTGCGTTTCAATCCTTCCGGGACATCGCCTTTGACCATGCGCTGCGCCAGCCCTTCCACAATGGCCGTCTTGCCCACGCCTGGCTCCCCGATCAGAGCCGGGTTGTTTTTTGTCCGCCGGGATAAAATCTGAATCACCCGGCGTACTTCCTCATCCCGCCCAATCACCGGGTCCAGTTTGCCCTGCCGGGCGGCTGCGGTTAAGTCGAGGCCGTATTTCGCCAGGGCTTCGTAGGTTGCCTCTGGATTTTGACTGGTGACACGCTGCGTGCCCCGCACCTCTTTCAGCGTGCGCAGGATACTGTCCTTGGTGATGCCGTATTGTTCCAAACGCTTGGCTTCAGAGCTTTCGGTTAGTCCCAGTAATAAGTGTTCCGCCGAAACATACTCATCACCCATCCCTTTGGCATACCGTTCAGCCGCTTTCAGCACTCCTCCGGTAGGTTGGGAGAGTCCAGCATCCATGTTACCCCCGTATACCTTCGGCAGTAATTCTAATGCTTTCTGGATTTCTTCCAGCAAACCTGCGGTACTTCCGGATATTTTTGTCACCACAGCGGCGGCTACCCCGTCGGGTTGCTCCAACAAGGCGGTTAATAAATGCAGCGGCTCAATGGCCTGATGATTTAAAGTAGACGCAATTTCTTTGCTTTGAAAAACTGCTTCTTGTGCTTTTTGGGTATATCGTTCAAAGTTCATAAACCCCTCCAGTAAACCTATTAATCATATTCTACAACTAATTTCTTATTCTTTTTAAGCATATCGAACCCACATCAAAAATGTGTATGCGATGTGTTAATAATTGATCAACAAATACGTTGTGACAATAAATAGCAAAAAGCAGGTTGTTCCCAAAGAAACAACCTGCTCAGAACCTTTATTATATTGAAATTTCTATTTTGCCGCAGCTGCTTCAACAATAGCGGTAAAATCTTCTGCTTTCAGGGAAGCGCCGCCCACCAGGGCGCCGTCGATATCGGATTGGCCGAAATATTCGCGGGCATTGGAGCCTTTAACAGAACCGCCGTATAAAATCCGAATGGATTCGGCAACGGTGTTGCCAAACAGGGCTTTCAATTGAGCACGCACTACACCGCCGATGACATTATTAGCATCTTCAGCCGTGGCAGCCCGACCCGTGCCAATGGCCCAAATCGGTTCGTAGGCCACCACAATCTTGCCTGCTTCGGCTTCGGAGAGCCCTTCCAAACCGAATTTGATCTGGCGGGTTAAAACCTCCGCGGTTTTTCCGGCTTCATTCTCGGCCAGAGTCTCGCCGATGCAGAAGATGGGGGTAATTTTTACTTTGAGCGCAGCTTTGATTTTCTTGTTGACAGTCTGATCGGTCTCCGCAAAATACTCGCGCCGCTCGGAATGACCCAGAATGACATAATTGCAAAATTCCTGCACCATGGCGGGGGATAACTCGCCAGTGAAAGCGCCGGCATCTTCCCAGTGCATGTTTTGTGCACCCAGACCAATGGTGCTCTCATCCAGAATCGCCGATACCGGCAGCAAGGCTGTTGCAGGAGGGCAAACAACTCGTTCCACCGAAGGATAGGCGGCAAGAGTTTGACGTAATTTTGATACCAATTCGCAGGCTTCATCTACTGTCTTATTCATTTTCCAGTTGCCCGCTATTAATGGCGTTCGCATAAACTCACCTCTTTTCAAATTAGTTGGATTATTGTTCTTCGATATCATAAGCCAGACCCCAAAATCATTCGGGAGTGGCCTCATCTTCCATTCAAATCGTGCCAAAAAGATATCACCTAATTAAAAATATTATGTCAATTACCAGCCCCAAGGAGTGGGGTATGCTTACACTGCAGATATATAATCTGCCCCAATTTTTCATTCAACGCAAATGGCACTCTTAAATGATGGCATTCCGTTTTCTCCAGTAAGAGAATTGGTAGTTTCCAATATAATGGGATGCAGAGAATATGGTGTTGGCACTTAAAATGTATTTTACCAGAAAGGTGCCTTCCGTATATCCTTTAATTAAAAACGAGTGAGAATTCTCACTCGTTTGTCACAAAACTTAGAAGGAACTATTTAGGCAGGATCGACAACCTTGGTAAATACATTAAACTTAGGCGGATTAGCCAGGTGCTTTTTGACCGCACACAAATCCGCAGAACGGATCAGAGACTCATAATATTTGGCAGGAAATGATTCAGGAACCTGAATTTCCAGATCAATTAAATCCACCATGCCGCTTGCATTGTCCCGATTGACACGCTGAACAATGCGAATCCCTTCTGTGGGTAAATTTCGCTGCTGGCAAAATCCTAGCACATAGATCCCGGCACAGGTGCCGATAGAGGACAAAAATAATGCAAAGGGGGTTGGATCGGTTACTTCTTTACCCATTGTTGGTTGATCGGTTTTTACAGTCATTCCGCCAAAATGGGCGTCCACTCTTGCCCCACCCGGAAAATCGATGATCATCTCCATGATACTTCTCCAATCTTACTAATTTTCTAATTTGATGCAAAGACTCTCAAAGGGTTACATTTTGCAATGAATTTCTCCCCCTGGCATCACCCATTCAGGATATCATTCACCATCGATAACAGTATTTGGTACCGATTCCCTGATTGTGTCATAATCAATTCAAAAAAGTAAAAATATTGTGGATGATGTTTATCTCATTGATAAGGATAGATGCCACTGGTTTCATTGCCAGGCATCGATTAAGATGAATTCGATGCAAACAAAAAAGACCAACAAAATTCCCCTATTTGACGATCTGGACAAAGACGAGATCAAGCATGTCTTGTCCGGGTTCACTATTAAACAATTTTATAAAAACGAAGTCATCTTTCAACAAGATTCCAGTGCAGCATATTTTTACATCCTCACCAAGGGTGAAGTATTTATTCGCTACAAACCCTATGACGGTCCGCCGCTGGTGGTTACACGGATATATCCGGGAGATATTTTTGGTTGGTCGGCAGTCCTGCAACGTCAGAAGTACACATCCACAGCCACTGCCGAAGAAGACAGCCAGGTCTATCAGATCAGAGGATGCGATTTATTGTCATTGTGCGCGCAATCCCCTGATTGTGGTGCTATAATTTTACAAAGACTGGCAACGATCATTTCTGTACGGCTGCAAGGAACCCATCGAGAAGTCTTGGAAGGTTTCCGTTCAGAAATGAATTTATCGAATGATTGTTGGAAAAGGATAAGTGAAAATGAGTGAGCAAAAACCAGATTTCACCATGGAAGAACAAATAAAAGGTCTGATTGAACAATTGGATGCTTATATCAATCATTACCACGGCGGGTCCGTGGAGCTTATTTCCTTCGACGGGAAAAATGTCCAGTTCCGTTTGGGCGGCGCTTGTGTAGATTGCCCAATCTCGGAGACCACTGGAAAGGGATGGATAGAAGGGACTCTGCGACAATTTTTTCCTGAACTGGGGCAAATCGAACAATTGGATTAGCAAAAAAAATGGTCAGGAAACTGACCATTTTTAGTCTATAAAAACTTCGACGTGCTCCCCGTCCTGCTCATCAAAAACATCCACTACTTTTCCGGTTTCTCCATCCTTGATGGCGTTGAGGATCATACTCATATCCATACCGTCCACTTCCGGTGCGAATTTTGCCCCCATTTTCATACCGGCATTGACCAAACTGATCGGCAGACGCACATTGACTCTTGTCTTGCCAGAGTTCGTATCTGTCACTTTTACCCGCAGCCATCGGGGGGATCGGCGGTATAAATTGCTGTCGCTCATGGCATCCATAGGGTCGGCCTGATCCGATAAAGTGGATAACAAATCCAACCCTTCCTGGGCGGTTATCTTCCCCTCCTGGATCATGGTCAATATTTTCAGACGTTCATCCGATGTTGTCATCTTTGCTCCAGATTTTTACCAATTAAGTCGTACGACCCGCACGCTCCATGGATTTTTCCCATTTTGCCACCGCTATTTTTATTAGTTTTTGAATATCCGGATCATCAATCGAATCAATCCCAATGTAACGTCTGCTGCCAATCCAGGCGATCACCCCGTCTTTGGGATCTTCAGCCAGACTGATATTTTGGTCTTTGTACGGAGTCAACTCCAGCATATCTTGCAAGATGTCATCAATCTGTTCTACAAAACTGCGAGCCGCCGGTTTTTCTGCGGTTTTAGTCTTCATATCTGGCCGCATGGGCATTTCATAGGAAGGCAGGGGTGTTGGTTTGATTGCCCCTCGGGAAGAATCGAGTGAAGGTGATACCAAGGGTGAGACTGCTTGAGCAGGCTGCGGCTGAATTTGAATGCCAATCCAATCCATGGCTTCATGAACCACCTGGTCCACCAGGATCAACTGAGCTTTGTTTAAATCAACACGCGTTGGAATCATGCGATCATCAATTTTTATCAGAATTTTCTCGCTGACTTTGTCGCGATAAATACGAAATACTTCTTCATAAGCCTGTTCCATAGGAATCGTTTGTTCACGGGAAGGCGGAATTTCCTCGATAGGATTTTTATTCTTCTCACGTTCCAGCAGCCAATAACTGATGGCAGCCCCAGAAATAAAACCTATGGTTACAAACAATAAACCCATTAGGAGTTGGCTCAGGATTGGGCTCATTTACTTCTCCTCACTAACTTAGGTTAGATTCTCATTCCCGGGAACCGGTTGGCAGTGAGGGCAAAAGTGAGTGCCACGTTGTCCAACGAGAATCCTTTGAATGGGTTGTCCGCAATTAAAACACTTCTCGCCTGTCCGTTGGTAAACTTTAAAATAATTCTGAAAATCACCGCCGCGATATATCCAATCAATACTTGCACCGTTGCGGCGAATTCCTTCGCTTAATACACTACGAATAGCTTCTAATAATCGCCCGGCTTGCTGGAGTGTCAAATCACTCGACCGCCGCATAGGATGAATACCAGCTTGATGAAGCGATTCATCGGTATAGATATTTCCCAACCCTGCCAGAAAAGTCTGATCCAATAATAAGGGTTTGATCTGCCGATGGCTGGCTTGCAACTTCTCGTGAAACTGCATAGGCCCCAAGGATTCATCCAGGGGCTCCGGTCCTAATTTTCCAGTGACCTGATCCGCAGTTTTAACCAACCAGATGCGGCCAAATTTGCGGGTATCATTGAAAAACAGCGAAGTTGATTGATTAAAATATATCACAAATCGATCATGTTTTTGTAAAGAAATCCTATCTTCAGGATCATCCAAACTATTTGCAACACGCATATCCCCGCTCATACGCAGATGAAACAATAGCAGATCGTCATCAAAGTCAAATTGAATGAATTTTCCCCTGCGCTTAATATCCAGTAGGCACTGCCCTTTCAGACGCTGTAGCTCCAGGCTTTCCATTGGTTCTGCCAGGCTGCGCGGCCAGAGCAAACTGACCTCATCTACGGTTAAACCAAGAAGAGGGCGCCCACCCCGCCCTCCTGATTTTAATGCCTGCACAATCGTTTCAACTTCTGGTAATTCTGGCATTCCTGGTCTTATTCGTTAAACATCTCGCCAACGCTGCGACCTTCATGAGCTCGGAGTATTACTTCTCCAATCAAATTGCCCACAGAGAGAACTTTGATTCGATCACCAAAGTATTTCAACTTATCCTGACCCAGAGGAATACTGTCTGTGGTCACAAATTGAGTTACCGGTAAAGAGGCCAGCCGTTCTGGTGCTTGCAGACTTAAGATGGGATGAATAAAGACCATGTAGATGTTTCTGGCGCCTTTATCATTCAAAAGGGTGACAGCCTGAACCATGGAACCACCGGTATCCACTTCATCATCCACCAGAATAACATCCCGGCCTTTCACATCCCCAATCAAGGTAAGCGCTTCAGATTTGGCTTCATTGCTGATACGCCGTTTTTCAATGAAGGCCATCGGAACATTCAAACCGGCTGCATAGTTACGACCTTTCTTAGCGAATCCAAGATCAGCCGTTACCACCACGGGCTCATAAAATGAGGAGAAGATGGAGCGTAAGTAATCCACAGTGATATGGAAAGCACTCAACACATCGCCGGGGATAGAGAAGAACCCCTGAATCTGACCGGCGTGCAAATCCAGCGTGATATATCGATCAGCACCAGCAACTTCGATCATATCGGCAACTAGTCGGGCGGTAATCGGAACACGCGGTTGATCTTTCTTATCCGAGCGTGCATACGCCAGATACGGCATGACCGCTGTGATCCGGGCGGCTGAATCCAGACGCAAGGTCTGCATCATGATCAGCATTTCCATTAAGTTTTGATGGACCGGTTTGCCAGTGGTTTGAATGACATAGCAATCTTTTCCACGCACACTGGTTTTCAACTTGATAAACAAATTGTCATTTGGAAATTGAATCACTTCCCGTTCACACAGGGGAACTCCCAAATAAGCAGCTATACGATTGGAAAGATCAGGACATGAGGTACCAGAATATAATTTAATATCGCCGTACATCATGCGTTCGTGATGTTGAAAGGTAATGGGCATCAGATACTCCAGAATTAATTTTCAGCCTGCCATTCAGATCGAAGCACACTCATAAGCAAAACATCCTGGTAAGCACCCTCAGAAAATTTTGCCTGCCGCATGCGACCCTCTTCGACAAAGCCTGTAGCACGATATGAGCTGATTCCGCGCAGGTTATTTTCAAATACTCGCAAATAGATCCGATTCAAATTCAAGGTCATGAACGCGTAACGCAACATTAATTTAATTGCCTTTCGGCCATAACCCTTATTCCATTCAGATTTTTCACCAATAAATATTCCTAATTCGGCATCCCGATCAACATTGGATACATGCATTAATCCAAGATCGCCAATAGGTTTCCAACCCTTTTCAGTAATCACCTCGATCATCAAGGGTTGTTCTTCCGGACTAGATAAGATCATCGATTCAAACCATTTTTCTTCCATGGACATGGAAAGTGGGTAGTAAAGGGTTAAGAACTGACGTACTTCATGATCATTTAACCAATTCACAAATAATTGCAAATCACTTCGATCAACAGCTCGTAACCGAATGCCATCACCAATGATCATACAGCCTCCTATTTTTGTATCTATTCCCGGCAAATCACCAAGGAACCTGCTTGCCGCTAAAATTGATTACCCCGCCCACAGCGATAGGTTCATCACCATTGGCAGGGACTTGTTTTCACACAGGTTGATTTCCTTTCTGAATACGCCTTAATTGTATCAAAGAGTTGTCTTTTTTTCCGAATCAGTTGGATGAAATTTGCACAATTGCAAAGCCAATGTTTGGGGAGAGATCATCCTGGATGTTAATTGCAATAATCCATTTTGCAGCATCTCCTCATCGACCTGCTCACGCCATTGGGTATATAGTCCCTGCATTAGAGTCGAGCGAAATTCCGCCTGCAAGCGCCTACCCTCTTTGATTTGATATTCACCGGATCGCAGCAGATATTCCTTATGACGAAAAATGGCTGCACACAATTCTGTAATGCCTTCACGTTCCGGGGCAATCGTCTTCAAAATGGGCGGTTCCCAGGTTTCTTGTTCAGTCTCTTGAACAGGAGCATTATTCTCTGGAAGGACACCCAGCCCTTGGAAACCATGATGCAAATCGGCTGCATACTTTTGTCTTCTAGAACCCAACGAAAGCATGGTTTCCAGAGCCCGCACAGTGTTATCCACAGCCGGTTGATCTGCTTTGTTGACTACCAGAATATCTGCTATTTCCAGAATTCCAGCCTTAATAGCCTGGATGTCATCCCCCAATCCGGGAGCCTCCACAACCAGCACGGTATGAGCCAGCTTGGCGATATCCACTTCGGATTGGCCGGCACCAACTGTTTCGATCACAATCACTTCAAATCCGGTAGCGTCAAATGCAGAGACCACGGCAGCGGTTCGAGCTGCCAGACCGCCCAAAGCCCCACGAGATGCCATGGAGCGAATAAAAACACCCTCGTCCCCATATAAATCCCGCATGCGGACACGATCCCCCAATAACGCCCCTCCACTGAAAGGACTGGATGGATCCACCGCCACGACGGCTATCTTAACATTAAGTTGGGTGCGCATATACCAGACCAGTTCATTAACCAGGGAGGATTTTCCAGTGCCTGGGGCACCCGTGACCCCAATAACATAGGCCCGACCGGTTAACGAAAAAAGGGCATTCATGATGTTACGCCCTTCTTGCGAATCATTTTCCACGGCACTTAATAAGCGTGAAATGGCAAGACGATCGCCCTGTTTTATGGCATCCAAAGAAATCATGAGTCCTCTGCGCTACTGAATCGCCAGATTCAGCTCCTCAACTACTTTAGTCGTCGGGGTACCAGGCCCGTAAACTGCCTTGACCCCCATCTCCATCAAGAGTTTGGCATCCTGATCAGGGATGATGCCCCCAACAAAGACCAAAACAGTTTCTTGTCCATTCTGTTTCAAACAATCCAACACACGGGGAACCAAGGCCATATGCGCTCCGGACAGGATAGAAAGCCCAACGGCTTGCACATCCTCCTGTAAGGCAGCTTCGGCAATCATCTCCGGTGTTTGGCGCAAACCGGTATAGATCACTTCCATGCCGGCATCTCGCAGCGCCTGGGCAACGACCTTGGCGCCACGATCATGGCCGTCCAATCCTGGCTTTGCAATTAATACCCGAATGGTTTTCTTTGTCATATCCATCTCCCGTGAATAATTCAAACTCAAACTTCTTTCCTGATCTATATTATCCGCGATCTTGGTGATCCTCGTAGGGGTATAAAATCATGTTTTCATACCGAGGATATCATTATTAACCTGCGAGGATGTCATACGCGGGATAAGAAACGCCCATTTCTTGATGAAATGGGCGTTGAACTTCTAGATCATCTCGTACCGTTCCAAAGCATTTTCCAAAATTGTATTTACCAATTCCGTGTGGCCCATTCCCTGGGCAGCAGCTTCAATGACAATATCCGATATACCGGGAGATAGACCCGGTAAAGGATTTACCTCAAGAATATAGGGTTTCCAATGATCTCTCGAATCTAGTCGGAAATCTACCCGGGCAACATCCAAACAACCTGTCACACGGAAGACTGCCGCCGCCAACCAGTTCAACTGCTGGACCATGACTTCATCCAGAGGTGCCGGGCAAAGATAGGTTAATTCTTCAGGCACATCCACTTTTAATCGATTGCTGTAAACGGCATCACTATCCAAATACGGCTTTAGATCCACTTCCATGGGAGGAAGAAAATTCAGCCCGGCTTTGATTCGTTTTGCTGCCGGGTCCTCCGGCAAGCGTCGGGCTGCCGGTCCGACCAAATTTCCAACGATGCCCACCGTCACTTCACGGCCATCAATAAAAGTCTCAACCAGCGCAGTTTGTTTGTACCGTTCCAGTACAACGGATAATTGTGTTCGAAGTTCCTCTTCATTATGAACAACCGATTTTGCACTCACTCCCATGCCTGTTCCTTCGCTGCTGGGTTTTACAAACAAGGGAAATTTCAAATCTCCTTGTAAGGGTTCATTCATACGTTCAAAGGTTTGAAAGGCCGGGGTAGGCAGATCGTGCCAGCACAAAATCCTTTTGGTCATGGCCTTGTCGAGGCATAAGGCCAGCGTCATAACGCGGCTTCCTGTGTAAGGAATCCTCATCATCTCCAGTAAAGCCGGCACCTGCGCTTCACGGGCATCCCCAAAATGTCCCTCGCAAATATTAAAACAAATATCCGGTTTGTAATCTCTTAACTTATCATACAGACTGATATCACCTTCAAAAAAATCAGCCTCATGTCCGCCAGCCTTTAAGGCATCACAAATGGAAAGAACCGTTTTCTCTGAATCCAAATCTGCCCATACATCAGGGGGCAGGTCCGCTGATACAGGTGCATTCTTTTTTAAATTTGCCAAAACAGCAACGCGAAAATGTTTCATTGAGTTACCTTACCTAAACAAAAATATTTTTGGCTTCGATTTGTGAATGCACACAGATCAAATCTATTCAGTTGGAAAACATTTGGAATTGTTTTGAAATAACGCCCGGATGGTTGTCCCCCGGTTATTTTGGTTATCGTCCACAAAAGCGAAAATCGCCCTTGTGGGCTGCGATCAGGAGGCTTTTCGTTATCCTCTTGCTGTGGTTCTTGATCAAGCAAAGCTTGGGTTGACAGATCGTCCATGGATCTCCTTCATAATTCACTGCAATCAATGAGATTCCGGCAAGAAAGAAACAACCTGACTGCATCTATAGCCGGCACGCTAAAAGTATAAACGGATTCTCTAATTTATCAAGAGGTCAAAAGAGGCATTCTACCTTACAAAAATGGATGGTTTCAATTTTTTTGTAGGGTGCTGTTGGGCGGTATGGAAAGAGTATTCGCATTTTAAACAACCCAGCCCAACACACCATTTGTCCGAATGGCAGTGAAAATTTTCTTGTCAATTTTTCGCTTACAATGCGATCCCTGCGCAATCCCAAAATGGTGCGTTGGCAACGCACCCGTTTGTCTAAATTTATCAAAGGACAATTTTCCTAACAAAATGGATGGTTTCCTATTCAAGATAAAAACATTTTTCTACTTGGCATCCTCTGCTTCAAGTCCTACAAACCTGCCGTGGCTTGTGGTACACTATGCCCATCAGACAACAAGTTGGTGGTGATTTATGTCAGTAATTTATCCATTTTCTGCAATCGTTGGTCAGGAACAAATGCGGCGCGCTTTAATCCTGAATGCCGTTGATCCTCGTATCGGGGGGGTATTAATTCGTGGAGAGCGGGGTACCGCAAAATCAACCGCAGCCCGAGCTTTAGCTGAACTACTTCCTGAAGTTGAAGTCGTCAAGGACTGCCGTTTTGGATGCGACCCGTACAACCCCTCAGCCTGGTGTTCTGAATGTAAAGAAAGAGACCTTTCTGAGCATCCACTGCCAGTCAGCAAACGGCCCACCCCCTTTATCAATTTACCGGTCTCCGCTACGGAAGACCGTGTGGTAGGCACCCTGGATATCGAGCGCGCCATCCAAAAAGGCGAGCGCCATTTTGAAGCTGGCGTCCTGGCTGCTGCCAATCGCGGTTTGTTGTACATCGATGAAGTCAATTTACTGGATGACCATGTGGTGGATATCCTGCTGGATTCCGCGGCCATGGGCATGAATATTATTGAAAGAGAAGGCATCTCCTTCAGCCATCCATCCCGTTTCATCCTGGTGGGCACCATGAATCCGGAGGAAGGCGATTTACGACCTCAATTATTGGACCGCTTCGCACTCTCCGTGGATATCAAGGGCATCCGTGATCCCCGCGATCGGGTGACCATCATGGAGCGTCATCTGGCATTTGAAGAAGACCCCCAGGCATTCCGCGAAGAATGGCTGACCCAGGAACAAGTTCTTGGCGCTAAAATTCTTGCCGCACGAAATTTGGTGGAGAAAGTTCAGCATACCAGCCGCGATTTGATCTCCATCGCCTCACTAACCTCATCGCTTAATTTGGAAGGCCATCGCTCGGATCTGGTGATTCTCAAAGCCGCCCGGGCTCAGGCCGCTTTTGAAGCACGAACCCGTATGTCGGATTTGGATATTGCCATCGCCGCGGAATTAGCCCTGCCTCACCGCTTAAAACACGGCCCCTTCATGGAATCCGATATGACCGTGGAAGAATTGGCAGAACGTATTGAACAGTTACGCGGAGCTGTCAAAGCCAGTGAGAAAAATACCGACTCCAATGACCAGAATAAGGACGGCACTCCTGACGATAAAAAAAAAGCCTGACCGCCGATGAAAATCTGGATATCATTGCCAGCGCGGGTGAACCGCTTGGCGAGCAATCCGATGTATTTCAGAACCATAATGCAGTTTGGTGGGAAGGCGGCAAAGAAGCAAAAATCGGCGAGGTCTTTGAACCTCGTCGTTTAAATACCCCCCTCGATCAGATGATCCGCCGAAAAGCCGGACGCCGTTCCCGCACTCGTACCAACCGCAAACGCGGCCGGTACATTCAGGCCCGTCCCGCGCTGGACAAAGTGGATGACCTTGCCTTTGATGCCACCCTGCGTGCCGCGGCTCCATTCCAATTGCAACGAAAAAATGAGAATTCCAACCTGGCCTTCTCCATCCATCGCGGCGATTTTATGAAAAAAATCCGCATGCGCCAGAGCGCCAACCTGATCCTCTTTCTGGTGGATGCCTCCTGGTCCATGGCGGTGGCCGAACGCATGGAAGCCACCAAAGGCGCCATCCTCTCCCTGCTGACGGATGCCTACCAACGGCGTGACCGGGTGGGTTTGATCGTCTTCCAGAAGGATCGCTCCACCCTGGTGCTGCCCCCCACCAACTCCATCAAACTAGCCCAACGAGCCTTGAAATACATTCCCATCGGCGGTAGAACGCCACTATCCGCGGGTATAAAAATGGCCATGGATGTGTTGGAACGTGAGAAAATTCTGCATCCAGAAGTGGTTCCAATGCTGATTGTTCTAACGGACGGCGCGGGGAATGTTTCCCTGGGGAATCTGCCTCCCATTGAGGAGACGCATCGTCTGGCGGCCATGGTGGCCAGCAAGAATATCCATAGTGTGGTCATTAACATGGAAGCCGTTGAATTCGATCAGGGTCTGGCAGTACAGTTGGCCGACCATCTTAACGCCCAATGTTATTCCCTGCGTGATCTAAAAGCAGACCACCTGTATTCAACGATTAAATATGAAATCAATGCCCGCAAATAATGCATCCGGTCGAACGTCCCTTATTCCGGTTGCCTCTGCGGCTTGCATTCAATTCAGGCTGATGATAAGATGATTGCAAAATGAAGAAGAAATCCCTCTCAAACAAACAACGCTTACACCGTTTTAGAGTTACCCTGGCAGTCATTATTGCTGCTACCATTCCCTGCTATTGTTCTGGATTAATCCTTTTAAAGTATTATCCACAGAATAGCAGTGGAACGCCCACGCCGACTGTGGAAGGAACAGCGCTCACCACTACCCTGACCCTGCCAACCCAAACGGTTTTCACACCTACCTTATCTTATTCACCTACAGCAACATTGACCCCCAAATGGACAGCTTCGATGACCTATACCCCATTTCTGTCCCCTACCGCCACCATCACCCCAACATCCACCCAAACACCCATACCGTCGGATACGGTTACAATTCCGAGCACAGCCATCCCCACGGAAGCCCTTACACTAACCCAACCTGTCAATTCCACCGAGGAGGTCACGCCCTAAGTAAGGCGAGGGAAAACTATGAAAGATCTTAAACCATTTCTAAAAGAGCTTCTCTCTTTACCAGGTTTAAGCGGTTATGAAAAACCGGTTCATGATGCTATTAAAAAAACCTGGACACCATTCGTTGATGAATGTTCCACCAGTCCTGTAGGTAGTCTGCATGCCCTAAAAGTAGGAGATCGGGAAGGGGACGCTCCCAATATTCTGATTGCAGTGCATATGGATGCCATCGGACTCATTACCACCCGTATCGTGGATGGTTTTTTGCATGTCACCCAAATAGGCGGTGTGGATCCACGCATTCTGCCAGGGCAGCCTGTCATGGTGTATGGCACGGAACCCATCCCTGGGGTGATCGTCCAACCTCCGGATTTCCTCTTGCCCGAAGTTCTGGCCGGAAAACCCGTACCGCTGGAAGAACTGCTTGTGGATACCGGTTTATTGCCGGAAGAAGTAGAGAAAAAGATAAAAGTCGGGGATATCATTTCCTTTGCCACGGAACCCCTGGACTTAAATGGGGACGTCATCGCCGGGCATACCATGGATAACCGAGCTTCCGTGGCTGCTTTAACCTGGTGCCTATCCGAATTGCAGCATATGAAACATCATTGGAATGTGTGGGCAGTAGCCACCGTACAGGAAGAAGTCACCATGGCCGGCGCCATCACCTCACCCTTCGGCATTCAGCCTGATATCGCTATCGCCGTAGATGTCACTTTCGCCAAAGGTCCTGGAGCCAGTTCGGATTTAGAGACGGTACCATTTGGTAAAGGTTTGGCCATCGCCAGCGGACCCAATCTGCACCCTAAAATCACCAAAGCCCTGAAACAACTGGCAGATGATCTGGATATTCCCTACAAAATGGAATATCTAGCCTCCCATTCCGGCACGGATGCCTACGGCATGCAAGTCGTCGGGGAAGGGTATCCATGCGGGTTACTGGGAATTCCTTTACGTTATATGCACACGCCCGTGGAAGCCGTAGCAATGAAGGATATCAAACGAACCGGTCACTTATTGGCGGAGTTTATTGCCCGATTGGAACCGGAATTCACTCAACAAATTAACTGGGAGGAAGAAGGATGAAAGCCAGCAAAATGAAGCTTTCCAAATCCATCCAGATTCAGGATGAACACCTCAAACTGATTGAAAAATTATCCAATGCCAACGGCATCGCCGGCCAGGAACAAGAAATCCGACAGATCATTCTGGAAGAAATCAAACCCTACGCCGATGAGATCCATGTGGATGCCATGGGCAATGTATTAGCCATAAAAAAGTCCAAACAGCCTGGTGCGATGAAAATCATGGTTGCAGCCCACATGGATGAAGTTGGATTTTTGATTACCAAGGATGACGAGGACGGCCTTTATAATTTTGATATTGTCGGCGGTGTGGATAAACGCCAATTGATCGGTAAAACGGTTAGCATTGGCAAAAAACACATCACCGGCATCATCGGTGCCCGACCCATCCATCTCACCACCAGGGAAGAAAGAAAACAGGTCATTCCTCTCGATCAACTGCGCATGGATATAGGCATCGGCAAGAATGGGGATGTCCACCCTGGGGATATGGCCACCTTCGCAACTAAATTTCAAATTAACGGACCCTCCATCCGCGGCAAAGCCCTGGATGATCGCCTGGGTGTGTTTAATTTGATCCAATGTTTAAAGCACGCCCCGGAGCATATTGAATTGCAGGCGGCTTTCACCGTTCAGGAAGAAATCGGCTTGCGCGGAGCTAAAACCGCCGCTTTCACCTTCAACCCGGACGTAGCTTTTGTTTTGGATGCAACACCCGCCAATGATTTACCCTCTCATGACGGCGAAGAAAACATTCAATACAATACCCGTGCAGGAGCTGGCCCAGCTATATATATTGCCGATTCCGCCACCCTCACGGACCCCCGCCTGATTGCATTTGTGATGGAAGTGGCTGAAGCCAATCAAATTCCATTCCAACTTCGACAACCCGGTGGCGGTGGAACCGATGCCGGTGCCATTCATAAATCCAGAGCTGGAATCCCTTCCTTGTCCTTGTCTGTGCCTACGCGATACATCCATACCGCCATCAGTTTCGCCCGCATTTCAGATTGGGAAGCTTCCCTAAACCTGATTCTGGCGGTTCTGAACAATTGCACGCCTTCCATTCTCGACAGAAACTAACCATCCGGTGATCCTGCAGGAGATAATGATGAAAAATCTAATCAAGAAATTAGTTGAAACAACCAGCCCATCCGGTTACGAAGATAAAATCCGCAATGTGATCGTGGATGAGATTAAACCGTATGCCGATGATTTTCGTATTGATGCCATGGGCAACCTGATTGTCCGTAAAGGGTCAAAACAACCCGAGGGCATGAGTATCATGCTGGCAGCCCATATGGATGAGATTGGCATTATTATCACCCATATCGATGAGAACGGCTTCCTGCGTTTTACCAGCGTGGGCGGTGTTTTCCCAACCCACTGTATTGCCAGTCGCGTGGAATTCCTCAGCGGGGAGACGGGTGTCATTTATCATGATGCCATGGAGTCGCGCGAAAAACTTCCTCCGCTCAACAAAATGTACATTGATATCGGCGCCACCAGCAAAGAAACTTGCTCGGTAAAAGTGGGCGACATGGCCGTTTTCCAGCGTCCCTTTGTGGATCTGGGCGACCGTCTGGTATCCAAAGCCATGGATGATCGAATTGGTGTGGCTAT
Source organism: Leptolinea sp. UBA5203 (assembly GCA_002412765.1). Lineage (GTDB taxonomy): Bacteria > Chloroflexota > Anaerolineae > Anaerolineales > Anaerolineaceae > UBA5203. The sequence goes on from DHVR01000069.1 coordinate 91,556, forward strand.
TCAAATCGAGGTCCTTAAACAAATCACGAACACGCCGCATGAAATTTTCTTTGTCTTCAGTGTGCAGGAAGAAGTGGGCACCCGGGGTGCCACAACCGCCGCTTACGGCATTGATCCGGAATTGGGTATCGCCGTGGATATTACCTCGAGTGGCGATATGCCCAAATGTGCCCGCATGGCCATGAAACTGGGATCCGGTCCTGCCATTAAAGTCAAAGATTCCGGTATGATTTCCGATCCACGTGTGGTCAAGAGCTTGGTGAAGACTGCTGAAGATGGAAAAATCCCCTATCAATTGGAAGTTTTGGAAGCAGGTTCCACGGATGCGAGAGCCATGCAAGTAGTGCGTTCCGGCATCCCTGTTTCCTGTGTTTCCATTGCCACCCGCTATGTTCACTCGCCATCCGAGATGATTGATTACAATGATGCCTTGAATGCAGTAAAATTGCTGGTGAATTACCTTAGTAATCCGATACAATTGAGCTTATGAGTAAACTGATCAAAACAAGCACTTCAGAAAAGAATCCCTGTCCTGCCGCCGGATCACCCCGCGCGGCAGGATTTATCCCGCACCGGCTAAGAAGCATAAAAACTTTCTTCTGGCTGATTAGTCTGCTGCTTTGTGTTTCATTATTTTCCGCATGCTCCTTTAATTTGGATACCATCCGCGGATTATTTCTTCAGGCAACCACAACCCCCGAACCCAAGCCCATCCTTACCCCAACTATTTCCCCATCGGAACAAGCAGCCCTCGCCACGACCAATCCACATAGTATTGCAGAGATCACAACCCAGCATGTACTGACCCTCTGGATTCCCCCACAATTTGATCCCGAAAGTGGGACACCATCTGGTGAACTATTCAAGGACAGACTGGCATCCTTTGTGTCTGAATACCCCAATGTGCAAATCGATGTGCGCATCAAAGCGGTAAGTGGTCCAGGTGGTTTATTGGAATCGCTGACCACCACCAGTGCAGCAGCCCCGGATGCCCTGCCCACTTTGATTTTGTTGAATCGTTCCGGTATGGAAACAGCGTCCCTCAAGGGCATGATCAGTCCTCTGGATGAGATCAGTGCAGCCATTGATAACCCGGATTGGTACGACTACGCCAGAGAATTAGCCATCATTCAGGGCACTGTATATGGATTGCCCTTTACGGGGGATGCAGCCCTGCTGGTTTACCGGCCGTTCATTTTTTCAACCCCACCAAGCAGTTGGGCTACCATCCAATCCATGCAAAAGCCCATCATCTTCCCGGCAGCAGATCCTGAAGGATTACTTACCCTTACGATGTACAAATCCCTGGGTGGCTCCATTCAGGATACCCAGCTTCGCCCAATGTTGGAGATAGACCCATTAACCCAGGTATTTCAACTGTACGAAGATGGTGCACGCAATGCGGTATTCCCCATTTGGATCACCCAATATCAAACCGATAGCCAGGCATGGCAAGCATATAGAGATCATACTGCCAATGCTGTAGTCACCTGGACATCACGCTATTTAAGTGAGCTTCCGGCAGACTCCATCGCTATAGCCCTGCCTACGCTGGGAGAAGAAGCATATACGGTAGCGGATGGTTGGATGTGGGCTTTAGCCGATACAAATTCAGAGAGAAAAATTCTTGGCACTGCCCTTGCAGAATATCTGGTTGACGGGAATTTTCTGGCCCAATGGTCCCCACAAACGGCGTATCTGCCTGTTCGGCCAACTTCTTTGAGTGCCCAGACGAACCTGAATCTCAAGACATTGCTCAGTCAACTGGTCATCGCTGCTCATGTTCGTCCTGCTAATGATTTAACATCCACCATAGGACCCATCGTACAGGAATCAGTAGCACGTTTAATCAAACGAGAGCTGAATTCCACAAATGCGGCCGCTGCCGCCGTTGAGAAATTGGTACTTCCAGAGCAATGAATCCATTAAGACCTCGATAAGGGTATTTGAATGAATTTCAAGAAAGGTATTTTAGATCCAAAACCGTTTTATCTCCTGATGCTATTGGGATTCATGCTGTGGGTTTCAAGCGCTGCCGCGCTTTCTCCAATTCAACAATTGCAGATCCAATCCACCCCTGTCCCAGTAACAGGTGAAGGGATCAGCGGCTCTGCCACTCCATTTATCGCCGAAACAGCAACCATTGAGCCAAGTCCGACGGAAATTGATACGCCTACTCCTACTCCTTTTCCGGATTGGGCCATGACTTCCAAAGACACCAACGGATTATTGTTTGCGGGTATCTTGATCCTGCTAATCATCACCATCGGGACACTGGCAGCAGTAACCAAAAGAACCCCTGATCTGAATCATAAAAAAAATCGGTAATCCGATTTTTTTTATGACTGATTGTCCTCAAATTCATCCTCATAGAAAGCCAAAAAAAACTTAAGAAATCGAACCATGTATTCCAGGGATTCCGGATCAATTGTATTCACCTGATCCAGCCGCGTATGATAATGTGGCCCAACGGCATCCCCGGAGCGCAGTTCCAACGAGGTTGACCGAATGCCGTGGCGAAGAAAAGCGGCAAAATCGCCACTGCGTACAGTATACCAGGCAGCGCGCGCATTGGTTTCAGCCTTCTGGATGACTTGATTTAACCGCTTATCGGTACGTAAAATGGAAAGCGTACCTTCTGCCGTCACATAATAGAGCTGCCTGCCCGTCCCCACCATATCCAAATTCAGAACCACATCATGCGCCGGGTCCAACGCTGCGGCAGCCTGCTGCGCTCCATGGAGCCCGGTCTCTTCAGCCCCGGTAAAAAGAAAGGCAACTTCATACGCTTTGGGAGATTTCTGCGAAGCTATCTTTGCCAGTTCCAGCGCCACCGCAACCCCAGAAGCATTGTCATTGGCGCCGGGAGCATATTCACCGGCTGCACCAAATTGATCCAGTAAATCCAGGCTGAACCATAAACCGCCCACAATTAATACCAAAACCTTGATACCTGTGTAGAGCGTTTCTGGCAGATTGACCCCCATCAAACAGGCAATGGCTAAAAGGCACAAAAAGATGGCAATCCGCTGGCCATAAAACAAACACTGATGATAGATCTTGATCCAGGCTGGTTGAGCGATACCGCTCATTTTACCGCTGTCCAGATGGGCGCAGAGGATCAAGCGGTCCTTCTTTTGCTGTTCCGGTAATACCGCAAACAGGTTTTCAGAAATCTGGGTTGGCTTGCGCTTTTGAATCGCCAGGCGGCTGAGCTGTGGCAGACATAAATTTAGGAACGGCAATAGTAAGGCAGGAATGGGTGTAACCGGCAGTAAAAAACCCGCCGCGATCAGGAAGAGCGCTCCAAGCCCAAAAAATGGCGAATAAAGCGCTTCCGGGGCAAAGGCCACTGGGGTGCGCGATACCTGATACCCAGCCGATTCCAATTTTCCGGTGAGGTAATCCATGGCCTGCTTTTCCTCAGGTGACCCTGCCGGCCGCGGCCCTATGGTTTCAGCCAGCATTCGGATCGTATCCAATGCCGGTGTTTGATCCTCTTCTACTCGTGTCATTTTGTTATCACCATGGCCCAGTGGCTCTTTTCATAGTGTTTGTAGACCGATTGAAATTCAAAAGCTGTGAGAATCTTCAAACCACTCACTGCAACAAGCTCTTTCTGAAGGGTATGTTCCGCATTTCCCTGGTTCAAAATCACCCAAGTCCCGCCCGGTTTCAGGCTGCTTGCCAGCGAACCAAACAATTTCTCTGGATCAAACAACGAGCGTGGCAGTCCCCATTCCAGATGATCTTTCAGAAACAGGAAGGGAAAGAATTGAATCAAAACATCATATTTTTCAGGTTGCTCATGAAAAGCCCTGGGATGATAGATCACCCCGGGAAAGGCAGTACACTGCTGCTGGGCGTGATCAAAACGGGAATGCAGGTCGGCGTACACACGGTAAGGATCAATCTCAAACCCTTCCAGAGAAACTTCTCTGGCTTGTAAAGCCTGATGATAGCTCAGAAATTGGACCAGAGCAGGTAAATAGAACCAGTCCGAAGGTCCAACATCCGCAGCCCGCAGCGTTGCCCCCCATTCCACCTTTATTGTAGAAAACACCTGAGTGAGCACATCCAGATAGTAACAATTGACCCCCAGTTGAAAATCCGTAAAAGAAAGCGGAAGTTCATTCAGGTGAAACTGCTGGATCAGGGTCTTCGCCTGTCCTTGAATTGGGTAGGGAAAACAGGATATTGGCAGGGAATTTGTTGACTTTTCGAGTGCTGGTAAGGGTCTTTTCCAAGAGATTAAACTGCGCAGGGGAAAATCAAGGCTGTTCCTTAATTGGTAAACCCAATGCCAAGGATACATCCCCTCTAGAAATCGTTTATTCATCATTACGGCTTCCTGTGCATTTTGCTACTTTTCAATTTTTGTCTCGTATATAGTTTGATTCGTTTAGTTATACGTTTTGGAGGCTATTTCAATGATCAAGAATTCTAAATTAAATACTTTATTAATTGTACCTGTACTTTTGATGATGATGGCACTCATCAGTCATCCGGTTTATGCAACTGAAACCCCAGGCGATGGGCTCGTGGGAGCCGATGAGGTCATTGACGATGATGTCGTCCTTTCTGCTGAAAATCCAAGTATGCTCGGTACTGTGAACGGCATGCTGATTATCCTCGGCAATCACGCCCTGGTGGACGGCACTGTTAACGGGGACGTCATCGCCCTGGGTAATTATATTGAGATTGGCGAGAATGCCCACATTACCGGTAATATCTTCGGCGGTGGGTATGTCATGCGCATTGCTGGAAAAGTGGATGGAAGTCTGGCTGGTGGCAGTTACACGCTGGTGTTGGATCAAAACTCAGCCATTGGCCGTAACTTTTATTATGGCGCTTTCTCAACTGACTTGATGGATTCCGCTTCCATCGGTTCAGATGCCTACATCGGTGCCTATCAAGCCAAATTGGCTGGCTCCATTGGCCGGGATTTAAACGTCAGCGCAGCCGCAGTTCAACTGACTGGCAGCATCGGCAGAAATGCAACCATGGACGTCGCCTCCCCGGACAACGGCGAGTCCGCGCCCTACTACATGTTCCCCATGAATAATGCACAAAATCAGGACCTGCCACGAGAAGCCCAGGAATTGATTCCGATTCAGGAGAAGCCAGGCCTGACCATCAGTGACTCTGCCGAAATTGGCGGCAAACTAACCTATACCAGCCCACAGCCCCAGGAACAAACCATTCTGGTTGCCCCTTCTGAGGGGACTGTCTACCAAACTCCGGTACCCGAACCAGAGACTGTCGAACAAGGCGAACGCCCGATTGTCTTCCAGGATGCTGAAAAAGGGACTAGCGCATTTGTAGCCGGTATGATTCTGACCTGGGTATGGAATGTGGTCAAAGCCTTCATCACCCTGTTGCTCATAGCCTTGCTGGCTTTCTGGCTGGTTCCTAACAAATTTGAACAGAGTTTGCAGACCCTGAAAAGCAAACCCGGAAAATCATTTGCCTATGGCTTGTTGGCTTACTTCGGTGGTTTTGCCCTGTTGTTCTTCGGCTTCGTCATCATGGTATGCTTCACCGCTTTCCTGGCTGTGATTACCTTTGGAACCCTTGGATTCTACTTCTTCCTGATCGGTTTCTCCACCTACTTTATGGCCTTCGCCCTCTTCCTGCTCCTGACCTTCGTCGGGTCCAAGATCCTTGTGGCTTACTTCGTCGGTGAATGGCTGCTGAAGATCATGTCCAAAACACCCACCCAGGGACGTGCCTTGCCCCTTATCCTGGGTCTGGTCCTGTATATTGTTTTAGGATATGTTCCCTTCCTTGGCTTTGTGATCCGCAGCATGATGACCTTGTTTGGTGCTGGTGCCATCCTTCTCGTCCTGCTGAATAGCTGGCAGGAACGTAAGGTGAAAGCTTTACCCGCCGAATAAAAGGTATATCTTTTCAATCTAGTGGATGTCCAAAATGTAAGGGCGACCGGTCGGTCGCTCTTGCTTTTTTAACATACATTTTTTTATTAACCTGGTGGAGAAAAACCTTAACCTGTTGTTTCCATTTCCTTAACTTGCTGGCGGCATACTAAACATAGAAAAAATAAGGAGAAATTCATGGGAATTGCTGATTTACATATCCATACAAGTTACAGTTGGGATGGCACCAGTACTATTTCAGCGATATTTCAAAGTGCCAAAGATAGAAAATTGGATATCGTAGCGATTACTGACCACGATACAATTGCAGGGCATGATGAAGCCATGAAACTGGCTGCCCAATATCAATTAAAAGTCATTCCAGGGGTCGAAATTTCAACCGCGGAGGGACATCTGCTGGCTTATTTCATCCATCAGGAAATCCCCGCGCATTTATCCCTGATCCGAACCATTGAACTGGTTGGACAACAGGGGGGCATTTGTGCTGCGGCCCATCCGGCTGCCAGGTTCGTACACTCTGTAAGTGAAGGGAGCTTGTCCATCGCAGCCGGTATCCCGGATTTTAAGGAAATTCTATTGGGTGTGGAATCCATCAACTCGGGGCTGCTGTATCAAAAATCCAATCAATTGGCTGCCGAGTTTTCCAAGCAATATCAACTCAGCCCTTTGGGTAATTCCGATTCCCATATTTATTGGACCGTGGGGGATGCGGTCACCAGTTTTTCAGGCGAAAGCATCACCGACCTGCGTACAAGCTTAATCCTACGCAAAACCCGGGCTATCTTGAATACCGAAAAGCGTGTTCCAGCTTATTATTTCCAACATGTCAATCGGCGCGTCTTGCGCATGATGGGTTGGGTGGCTAATTGCACTGGCCCAAACCAAACCTATGCGATGCAGCGCATCAGCGATCATAGGATATAAAATTAACCTGCGGCGGGAATGGAAACGATACCGCCGGAAACCCTTATTACCTGCTATAATTTGAATATCAAGTACAGTGACAAAATAAGGGTTGAACGGTATGCGGCGTGAAATATTATCGTGGATTGACGTAGAAGCACTGATTGATCACATTGTTCCCCAGTTTGAAGTTAAATTTGATGCCATGATTATCATTACCCGGGGTGGGTTGGTTTTCGGGGGAATCTTAGCCGATTTGCTCAATATTGAAACCATCTTAACCGCCGCTGTCGATTTCCCCTCTGAAATGCAATCCAGTAAAAATAAAACCAGCAGCCGCTTGATGGCCTGGCCAAAATTTTTCCAGTTTCCTGAAGATAAGCTGCTGCGCGATCAGCACGTTCTGGTGGTGGATGATGTTTGGGGCAGCGGCAGAACCATTATTGCCGTAAAAAACCGCATCAGCGCAGCCGGCGGCATGCCGCATACCTGCGTCTTGCACTTTAATCCCTATCGCAACATCTTTGAAGGCGTCACACCGCAGTATTTTGCCGCAACCACCGATGCTTATATTGTTTATCCCTGGGAAGTGGATCGCGGAAAAGATGTGGTTTTCCTGCCCGGTTTTTCTCCTGAGGGTTAATTCTTAGTTCTCACCCAAAATGGCTTTAAGATAAAGATTTGAAATCGACTGGATGGCATACTGATCCACGGCTTTCTTTCTGGCTGCTTCCTGATAGTCCGGGAGATGCTGCAGCAGTTCTTGAGCAGCGGTTAATAAGCCTTGCACATCCGGCGGATCCAGGCGCCAATGATTTCCCCCATAGGCAACACAGATACCCGCGCCACCCGCTAATAATTCCGGCAGCGCACCCGTGGCATAGCCTAGCACCGGCGTACCGCAAGCCAGAGCTTCGATGACGGCATTCGGACAGCCGCCATTCAATTCGGCAGAAAACAAAAAATGGGAGGAACGATTCAGGGCAATGATTTCATCCCGGCTGATCACCCCCATCCAGTGTGTCTGAAATAAAGCGGTATTGCGATGCCATTTTTGAGATAAATTCAGCGGAACATCCCCAGCCACCCGCATCACCACAGGGGTTTGCAGAAAGGCAGCCAGCGCTTCCCCAAAATTTACCGCGTTGGCCAGGAAAATTTCATTTCCCTCCCCCAGGTGACCTTCAATCACGGCGATTTGTATCGGCCGTTGGGCTGCACCTATCGACAAGGCGGGCGAAAACTCTGCCACATCCACCCCATTGTAAATAATGCTCGTCTGGGCAGGGACCACGCCATAGGTGGATTCCCAAATGTTCTTTACAAATTCACTTTGATAGATGATCTGGTCGGCTAAGAAGCGCCGGATCACTGCCAACAAAAGATTATTGCGAATAGAGCGAAAAGTGTACCCCAAGCCCCCGAAGCGGTAGCGATGAACCCAATTGACCTGTGCCAGGCGCTGCACTATGCGCACCCCACGTCGTTTCGCCCGCCACAGTCCCAGAATATCGCGTGTGCCGCCATTCACCAGGATAACGCCGGTTTCTTTATCAGTCAAATCATGGTGGACAAGATAGCCACGCTCCTCCAAAACAGGGATCAATCGCCGCTGAAAAGAAGCCGGGCCGCCTAATCCTTCAAGTTTTGGGATGATGCAAATGCGCTGCTCATTCATCCGGAAAATCCGTCATCCATGGATGCTTCCAGGTCTTTAAATTTTAGCAGGCTGTCCACAATATGCTGGGCTGCTTTTCCATCCCCGTAAGGATTTTGCAGACTTTTCACTCTCTTCAATAGATCAGGATTGGAAAGAAATTCAGTGGTTTTTTGAACAATCAGAGCCTTGTCATCCCCCACTAGATGTAAAAATCCGGCGCTGACCCCTTCGGGACGTTCCGTCTTATGGCGCAGCACCAGGGTGGGTATGGCAAATGCCGTGGATTCCTCTTGGATACCGCCTGAGTCGGTCAACATCAGGGTGGCATGTTTTTCCAAAGCCACCATTTCGGTGTAGGTTACCGGCCCCAATAAAGTAATCGCAGGATGGTTGCCCAATAACGGATAGACGGTTTCCTGCACCCGCGGATTAAGGTGCACCGGATAAACAAAATGAGCCTGATGCCCCAGGGTATCCGCCAGTTGGCGAATCGCTTGACAGATGTTTTCCAGTGGCTGGCCAAAATTTTCGCGCCGGTGGGCCGTAATCACCACCAGTTGTTTCTCTCCCTGGAGGATGCGCTTTTCGCTCAATAAAGTTTGAATGGATTCCGGTATGGGCAATTTGGCGATCTGGTTCAAAGCATCGATCACCGTGTTGCCCGTCACACAGATTCGCCAATCCGGGATGCCTTCTTTCAACAAATTATCGCGGCTGAGCTCTGTGGGCGCAAAATGCAAATCAGCCACAATACCGGCGATTTTGCGATTAATTTCTTCAGGGAAAGGCTGCCATTTATTAAAGGTTCTCAAACCGGCTTCCACATGTCCCACTTTAATTTTCTGATAATAGCACAACAGTGCCGTGGTCATCACCGTAGTGGTATCCCCCTGAACCAGGACCCAATCCGGTTTTTCCTGCATCAAAATGGGATTCAAGTCCATCATAATTCGAGCCGTCAAATCTGCCAGGCTTTGGTTCGGGCGCATCAGATTCAGGTCAATATCGGGGGTGATATTAAACAGGGAGAGTACCTGGTCTAACATCTCACGATGCTGGGCGGTGACACAAACCCTGGATTCAATTTCAGCATTTATTTGGAGCTGCTGGATAACAGGCGCCATTTTTACAGCTTCGGGTCGAGTGCCGAAGATGGTGAGTACGCGCATTTTTGTTCCTCCAGGTTGGATGATTAGCCGACACCCAATCTAAAAAATCGATGACCGGCAGCTTCAAAATCCGCTGCAGGCCAACCGTTGACGGTATCCAGAATCACCGCGGTTTTGTTTTCTTGATTAATGGCAGCCGGGGTTAGTTTCTTAAATTCCTGATGGGCCACTAGCAGGACAATGATATCCACACCCAGAATGGCTTCCTGCAGCGAGGCTACCGTTTGAATTCCCTGCACTTCCTTGCCGGGAACAAAGGGATCAAAAGCCTGCACCAAACAGCCTGCATCGATCAACTTATGGGCAATCTCAACGGCAGGGCTTTCGCGCATGTCATCCACATCCGGTTTATAGGCCAGGCCAAGGACCGCAATCCGTGAACCAGCCAAATTACGACCCAATGCTCTTTCCACCAGCTCCGTTACAAATGCCGGCTGGTTGTCATTGACTTGCCGGGCGTTTAAGATCAAGGGAGTAATATCCGGGGCTGCTTCCACCAGGAACCAGGGGTCCACACTGATGCAGTGACCACCGACGCCTGGTCCGGGATTGAGAATATTCACCCGGGGGTGCAAATTCGCAATCTGGATGGCTTCCCAAACATCCACACCAAAGCGGTCCGCCAGTCTGGAAAATTCGTTGGCGATGGCAATATTCACATCCCGGTAGGTGTTTTCCATTAGCTTAACCATTTCAGCTGTGGTGGCATCCGTAAGGATGATATCGCCGCGCACGAAGGTTTTATATAATTCCCGCCCCGCTTCCGCGGAGGCTCGGTCTATCCCGCCGATGACCCGGGCATTCTCAATCAGCTCGCGCAAAATCTGACCAGGCAGGACCCGTTCCGGGGAATAAGCCAGCATGAAATCAACGCCGGCTATCAAACCGGATTTTTCCAGGATCGGGGCAATTATCTGAGTGGTGGTTAAAGGAGGAGACGTGCTCTCCAGAACCACCAGATTGCCTTTGCGTAAATACGGAACGATCGATTCTGCTGCGGATTCCACATAGGTGAGATCCGCTTTTTTTTCTTCTTTAAATGGCGTGGGGACGGCGATGATAAAGGCATCCGCTGCTTCAGGTCGGGATTTAATCACCAGATTACCCGATTGCACCGCTGAGAGAACCATGGTGCGTAGACCTGGCTCATAAATGTGCAGTTGCCCATTTTGCAGGCTCTGCACAACATGCGGGTTCACATCCACACCGACAACTTTTATGGCGTGAGATGCGAAGGTGCTCGCTGTTGGTAATCCGATATAACCCAGACCTAATACGCAGATTTTTTCCAGTTTCACGGTCTCTCCAAGCGTAATATTTTTTGTATTATCCCATACCTTCCAAAGAATGCGAAGGTTTGCTTGTGGATACCCAGCCGGTACCCGTGGATTTGCCGGTTCTGTGTTCCTTGCTTCCAAATCATGCACATGATAAACTGGTTAAAGATGATTTATACTTTTTACATCCAGAAAAACCTCAAAAATCATCACTACCCTTTAAATAACTGGGAAGAGCACATAGATGATGGACCAACCACAAAAAGAAAATCGAAACTCAACCATCTGGGATAAATTTGAAAGTGCCGCGCCTGGAATTCCGGACTGGATTCGGAACAAAGAGCAGACCGGGAGCATTTTACAGGCTCTATTAAAAACCATTCCCGCTCAATCCATCCTGATCACAACCACCAGTGAGATTTTCCTACTGGCTGGGGACGTGGAAACCAAGACTCAGCAAAAAATTCTACAGGTGCTGGACGCTTTCTGGGATCCCATTCAGAAGAGCGACCTGACCCGTTACTTAAAGAATCAAAATGGGGAAGTGACTGGCTTCATCTTCTCTGCAAATCTATTCCAAAATTTAATCCTGACCCTCTATTATCAAGACACCCCCACGCTGAGTATGGCCAGAGCGCATACCAAACGCATCATCCGCGCTCTGTCCGGGCAAACTGTGGCTTCTTATGCTGCAAAGACCGTTCCGGTGGATGCAGCCATGGCCGCGCAAATGCGCAAGTTCTTCGAACAAAATGCACGACAAAGTATGGATCGTGAATTCACAATTGCGGATGAACTGCCGCTCCCACAGCAGATGCCAGAGAGTTCACACCCGGATGGCGCACCTGGCCTTAAAAAAGTCACCCAACCCCTCGCTGAAGAAATCCAAGAAGTCGATGAACCAACCTCGGAAAATCTATTACCCAGCATGGACGAGTTATTGGGCAACGAACCTGCTGTGCAACCTGCGATCCAAGATAATACGGAGTTCCTACCCGATCAGATCCCTCTCGATTCATGGTCTGTTCCAACTCATGAACCGGAAGCCAAATTTGAAACCCAGCCTGTCAGTCTGCCCAATGATGAAAATATCATCACGGATAATAAACTGGCCATGCTGGCGGATGAACTGGATGAGTTTTTCGAAGACGAGGATGACACCGATATTGACCTTGAGGAACAAAAAGAAAAACTAGCCTCCATCCTGCGGGAATTACCCTCGCCGGACCCAGACCAAGAGGAAATCCTGCCGGTCATGGAGGATCAACGGGCTGAAAAACCCATCACAGGAACCATAGCCGACACCGCTGAATTTACTCTACCCTGGGAAGGAGAGAATCAACCATCCAGCCCCGTAGAAACAGCTCCGGTGATGTTGGATGGCCCCGAAAAAGAAGTTGAACCTCCCCTGAGTTTTGAAGATGCGATGCAGCAAGTTTATTTGGATGAACCTGAACCAACCGTGGAAGAACGCAGTTATACTGTGGTCATTATCCCCAGAATTGCCTTGCACCAATTGGGGCAATCCTTTGAAAACAAGTTCGAGTTATATGTTCATCAGGCGTGTCAGTTTTTACAATGCGAATCGGATGGGTGCGGTTTCTTCTCGGATCATATTCAAATCAAGTTGAAACTCAGTGGAAAATCCTCCATCGTAAAAACCATCCTGCAGTTGAAAAAGCAGCTTGAACTAAAAATATTGGAAAATTATGCCACTTTCAGTGATGAACTGAAGGGGAATGACCTATGGATTCCCGGGCAGATTATTTTCAATGATCAGGAAAAACTGGATTCAAAAAGAATTCAAGCTTTTGTGGATAGCGCCCACCTTTAAATAAATCAAACGGATAACAGGAAGAATCTATGCCTCCAGTTTTGTATCTTATTGATGGTCACGCTCTGGCATACCGCATGTATTTTGCCATGACGGCAACCGGCGGCGAGAGTTTTACCACCTCCAAAGGCGAACCAACCGCAGGAGTTTACGGTTTTGCTTCCGCCATATTTCGCCTGTTGGAAAATGATAAACCGGAATACCTGGCTTTTACCTTTGATACCGGAAAAACTTTCCGGGATGAAATTTATCCCGAGTACAAAGCCACCCGCGAAAAAATGCCCGATGATATGCGCACCCAAATGGCACGCATCCGTGAATTTGTGGACGCGATGAACTTGCCCCGCCTGGAAGCCGAAGGCTTTGAAGCCGATGACGTGTTAGGAACCATCGCCCGCCAGGGGATTAAGAGCGGATTTGGCGTGAAAATCTATACCGGGGATCGCGATCTGCTGCAATTGGTGGATGACCGGGTAATTGTCACCCTGCCCGGAAAAAGTTTCAGTGATCCAAGGGATTTTACCGCACAGGGCGTAAAAGAATATCTGGGCGTTTTTCCGAATCAAGTGGTGGATTACAAAGCCATGGTCGGGGACACTTCCGACAACATTCCCGGCGTACGCGGCATTGGCGATAAAACTGCCACAAAACTTTTGGAAGAATACAAAACCCTGGATGCCATTTACGAGGCCGTTGAAGACCTGCCATCGGGCGTGAAAAACAAACTTAAAGAAAACAAAGAGATGGCCTATCTCAGTCAGAAACTGGCCACCATCGTCACGGATGTTCCTATCTCGATTGATATCAACGCAGCTCATATCAGCAATATCAATTTTTCCGCCGTTCAGGCGGTCTTCACCGAGCTGGAATTTCGCTCCATGCTGCGCCGCTTATCCGATCTCTCCAAACGCTCCAAGGAGATCACCCCAAGCAGCCAGATGTCCTTCTTTGAAACTGCCACGCTTGCCCCACAATCAAGCGCAGATGGTTTGGAAACGATCATCGTGAATACGCCGGCACTCCTTACGGATCTGGCAAATACTTTGCAGAAATCCGAGAGGATCTCCTTCGATACTGAAACCACCGGCACAGACCCCTTTAAGGCAGACCTTGTGGGTATTTCCGTTGCAGTAAACCCAGGCAAGGGCTATTATATTCCGGTCGGCCATCAAGGCGAAAAGGATCAATTGCCGTTGGATGTGGTCCTGCAGGCCATCAAACCGGCTTTTACCAGTGCGGATATTCCAAAAATAGGGCATAACATCAAATACGATTATCAGGTTCTCAAACGTGTCGGGTTGGAAACCTCGCCCCTCTCATTTGACAGCATGATCGCCGAATGGCTGATTAATCCCTCCTCCTTCAACCTGGGGCTGAAAGATATGGCCCTCAGCTATCTGGATATCCAGATGGTGCATATTGAGGAACTGATTGGCAAAGCCAAGAATCAAATCACTATGGCGGAAGTAAGCATCGCCAAAGCGGCTCCCTATGCGGCCGCAGATGCAGAGGTGACCCTCCAGCTTTTCCCCATCTTAAGCAAGAAATTAGCCGAACGCAGCGCCGACAAGCTGATGCAGACCATGGAGATGCCGCTGGTAAAGATTATTTCCGGCATGGAAGAAGAAGGCATCGCATTGGACGCCGCCTTCTTCCAGCAGATGGAAACGGAACTGACCAATCGGTTATACGATATTCAGGAAGCCATCTATAAAATCGTGGGGCAGCCCTTCAACATTAACTCCACACAGCAGCTATCTTCCGTCCTTTTTGACACCCTTGGGCTGGAACCCCCGGATAAAAAGAAAAAAACAGCCAGCGGTTTTTATTCCACTTCAGCGGATATCCTGGAAGAGATGGTCAACCAACATCCCATCATAGATCTATTGTTGGAATATAGAGAATTATCCAAACTTCAATCCACCTATGTACTGCCCCTGCCCAAACAAATCAACCCGCACACGGGTAGAGTACATACCTCTTTCAATCAAACGGGATCTGTCACCGGCCGCCTGGCTTCTTCGGACCCTAACCTGCAAAATATCCCTACACGCACTGAACTGGGACGAAAAATCCGCAATGGTTTCATTGCCGGACCCGGTAATGTATTTTTAGCCGTGGACTATTCGCAGATCGAACTGCGTATTGTTGCGCATATGGCGCAGGATAAGGCCATGATGCAAGCCTTTCAAGCCAATCTGGATATCCACGCTGCCACAGCAGCCGCCATCCTGCAAATCCCCATTGATCAGGTCACCAAAGATCAACGACGCAATGCGAAAGCGATCAACTTTGGCCTCATCTACGGCATGAGCCCCTTCGGCCTCAGTCGTTCCACCGGCCTTACCCTGGGTGAAGCAGAGAACTTTGTAAAAGCCTATTTTCTGCAATTTCCGGGCGTGCGCTATTTCCTAGACGAGATGAAGAAAACGGCCGCCCAACAGGGATACGTCGAAACCATATTAGGGCATCGCCGGTACTTTCCCAATCTCACCCGAACCACCAACGCCAACATCCGCAATCGGGAAGAGCGCGAAGCCATCAATGCCCCCATTCAGGGCACGGCTGCAGACATTATCAAACTAGCCATGTTAAAGATTCCGGAAGCCTTGATTTCTGCCTCACTCCATGCGAAAATGATTTTACAGATTCATGATGAATTGATCTTTGAATGTCCCCAAAACGAATTAAATGATACACTTCATATTGTCACTGATATTATGGAAAACGGTTTGCAGCTCTCTGTCCCCATCCTGACCGAAGCCAGGTCTGGATTGAGTTGGGGCAGCTTAACTCCATTACCCTCAAGATAAACAGGCGTATTGATGCGGGATAACAAAACACAATTTGATAACAATATGCAACTGGGGCATAATGCAGCCTGGGAAGAACACTGGAAACAGGCGGCTGCCTTCTATCGCCGCGCCCTGGAAAGTATTCCGGATGATCCTTCAGCCCTCAACAGCCTCGGGCTGGCCCTTTATCAGCAGGGTGAATTCACCCAATCCGTGGACGCCTATCGAAAAGTAACCGAAGTAGCACCGAATGATCCGGTTCCGTATGAAAAGCTGGCGGACCTGTTTGAAAAGCAAAATGACCTGGCTGAAGCCGCCAAAATGGCAGCCAAAGCTGCGGATAATTATCTAAACGTTCGGGACGTCACCAAAGCCATTGAAAACTGGGTACGTATCATTAATTTGGAGCCACACCATCAATTAGGCTACACCAAATTGGCCATGATTTATGAAAAAATGGGCAAAAAAGATGAAGCCGTAGAGCAATACCTCAATCTGGCCAGTCTGATGCAGCAATCCGGTGGGAGACTGAAAGCCATTCAAATTGTGGAACATTCTCTAAAGCTCTATCCGGAGCATCTTAAGGCCAAGATGGCCTTAACGGCGCTGCATAATAATGAACGGCTGCCCAAACCGGATCCCATTCAGATTAAACGCAAAATAACCCAGACCCTGGCTCACCCAAGGCCGGATGAGGACCAACCCGAAATCCAGGCTGAAGTGGATCCAGTGGAAGAGGCCAACCAGAATGCCTCTCAAATTCTGGCTAACTTATTATTTGATCAAGGCAGCGGTGCCGATGATGGCAAGGTAGATTCTCTGCGCAGCAAACTCGGTCTTTCTGCCCTGACCCGTCCTTCAGACGCACCGACCGGCGCTCAAAAAGATCAGACTCAACAGACTTTTTATATTGGCCAGACCATCGAGGCTATCTCTAAAAAGAATTACGACAAAGCGCTGGTCAATTTACAAAAAGCCGTTGAATATGGTGCAGACCATCCTGCGATTTCCTATACCCTGGGATATCTCTATACGATTAGCGGCAATGACAAGGCAATTAATTATTTACAATCCGCCATCCAGTATCCTGAATATGCCTTTGCCTCTTATATTCTCCTGGGCAGCATCAATTTTGATCTTGGCGATTTCCGCAAATCCATTACCGCTTATTTACGCGCCATTGCCATTGCAGACCAAACCACCGTTCCCCAGGATGCGGCCGAAGAATTGTATTTGATGTATGAGCCAATCATCGAAGAATATACCAATTCTTCTGAGCTGACCAATACAGAACTACGCTCCATTGCTCAGAATCTTTCGGAACAAATTTATCGGGTGGATTGGCGTAATCATTTACACTTGGGCCGAATGGAATTAAGCCGGACCTCCTCCGAAGATTTCCTGCAGCCCATCGTAAATTTCTTCTTGCAGGCCAGCGGCGGAAAAATTGTAGAATCCATGACCCAAATCCGCGCGCTTGCCGCAAATGATAGATTTCACTCTGCCATGGAAGAAGCTTTTCATATGCTGCAGCATGCCCCAACCTATTTGCCTTTACATATCCAGATCGGGGATCTGTTGCTCAAAGAAGGAAAAATCAAGGAAGCGGAAAGTAAATTCGTTTTGATCGCCAAATTGTATTCTTTGCGCGGCGAAATCAATCAATCCGTTCAATTGATGAAACGCACCATCAAAGCCGCCCCGATGAATATCCCCCTGCGCCGTCAACTCATCGATTTGTTGATCAATCAACATCGCATGGATGAAGCCATCTTCCAGTACGTGGAATTGGCAAATATTTATTATCAACTGGCTGAGCTGGATGAGACCTACCAGGCTTACCTGGATGCCTATGCCCTTTCCTCCACCCAATTGGCGGATAAATCAGCTGGGATTGATATCCTCTACAAAATCGCGGATATTGATATTCAACGCCTGCGTTGGCGCGAAGCCATGGATTCCTTCCAAAAAATCATGAATATCTCGCCGGATGATTATCGTGCCCGAGCGAAGTTGACTGAATTAAAATTCCGTCTCGAACGGCGTGAAACAGTGATGATGGAAATTGAAGAGATCGTACAGAGCCTGGAACGCAGTCAAAAACGCAATGTTGCCATTGAATTTATGAAAGAAGTGCTCGAAGAACGCAATACCGACATGGAATTACATAATCAATTGGCCAACCTGTATGTTAGGGATGGTCAAGTGGAGATGGCGGTTAAAGAGTTGGATAAAATCGCCAAAATCCATATCAAGAAGGGCAACAATACCGGGGCCATTTCCATGCTGCAGACTATCATTGCGTTGGAACCCAAGAGCACACAAATGTACCGTCAGGCGTTGTCCAAGCTGCTGGGAAAATAACCTTTACATACCAGGCATGTCTATCGCGATAAGCAACTTGCCAAATCATCAAATCCAACCTCAAGCCCATCCGAATCCAGATTATGCACTATACATGATGGTGTAGGCTACTCAACCGTTCCTCCTAGCAGGGAATGGCAGATTCCTTGGGTATTCGTTATAATCAGGTTATTGAACGTTTATCCAATAAAACATGCTGCTCATAACACGTTGCAAGGTTGTATCTAATTTATTGTTCTTCTTAAAACCTGTCAATGTTCAATGGATGTGGGTGATTGACCGCAGGAAATAAGGTTTAGCCAAATGGATGAAAATCAATTAATCTCCGAAGCAAAAAGCGGAAATTTACACGCCTTTAATCAACTGGTTCTACTTCATCAGGAGACCGTCTATAACTGCGCTTATCGCATCCTTTGTGATCCAGCCGGTGCTTCTGATATAACGCAGGATACCTTTATCACTGCGTATCAAAATGTGCAAAAATTCAAAGAGGGGTCATTTAAAGCCTGGTTGTTGCGTGTGGCAACCAACAAGTGCTTTGATGAATTTCGGCGTCAAAAACGCCACCCTGATGTCGCCCTGGAGCCTATTGTGCAAGACGATCAGGAAACCTTTGATTCTCCATATTGGTTGACCGACACCGCTCCCCTGCCGGAAGAACAAATCTCGCAAGGTGAACTGAACCAGGCCATTCAAGATTGCTTACACCACCTTCCTGAAGATTTTCGCTCCATCGTGGTGATGGTAGATATGCAGGAAATGAATTACGAAGAGACATCCAAAATCGTTGGCATCCCGCTTGGCACCATTAAGAGCAGACTGGCGCGAGCCCGTAGAAAATTGCAGGATTGCTTGCAGCGCTTTTCGGAACTTTTGCCCTCCCAATTCCGTTTAAATCAGGAGGAGCAGCAATGATAAAAATACGACAGGATCAATGGATTGAAAGCCTGTCTGCTTATCTGGATGGAGAATTACCCATCCCGGAACGCAGAAAACTGGAAGTCATGCTGCATGAAAATGATATTCTCCTTCAACAATTAAACACCCTGGAGAAGACTCGTGCGCTGCTTCGACATGCCCCTCGATTAAAGGTCCCCCACAACTTCACTTTAACGGCAGCCATGCTGCCTCAAAAACAAGTCACTCCCTTTTGGCTTCCCTTGATGAGCAGCTCATCTGTCCTGGCAGCCGTTTTTTTGATCCTCACCTATGTCTTCAACTCACCCACCTTGGCAAGCCCTAAAATGATCGAAAACTACGCCATGGATGCGGCACCCATGGCTGAAAGTATCACGGCTTCAGCCGAGGTTGCTCCTCAGGAAACTGCCAGTGAAGAAGGTGCTGCTCCCACTGAACCGCCTATGATCATCCAATGGTTCGGGAACATGGCGATGGGAAAAGGCGGCGGTGGTGGCGCGGATCCGGCCCCCGAGGCAGCTATTCTGGCTCAAGAGGCACCTGCCGCGGCGGTTGATAATTCAGCCATGGCTGAGGAAGAACCCCTCATGGATTCTGCCATGACCGAAATCTTGCCGGAAGGCATCACCCCGGAAACGCAAATGTTTGCAGCAGAGGCCCCGGCTCCCTCACCTGCTGAAGAAAGTGACTTATCCCTGTCCGGAGAAACCCCTTCGGATGCAACAACTGTACTGCCCCTTGAACAATCCACTCCATTGTTCCCTGAAGCTACCCAAATGGAAGCCACCTCGGAGGGTGAATCTCTCACAATACCAACTGCAACAGCAATCCCGGTGGCCAGGTCCCTCGAATCTGAGACACCTCTGCAAAATCCGATTCTCGGTATAGCACCTGTGGAAGAACAGGGAGAGATCATTGCGGATGCGAGTGAATATCTGCCTGTTCCTGCCATGCCATTTGAAGAGGACAGTCAGGACAGGACAAGCGGCATCCTCATTTTACGAGGTGTATTACTCTTCATCAGTCTGCTTTCTGGGACCATCGCCATTTTCATTAGCCGCAGGCAAAATCACTAAACCTACAATCTTTCTATACACTAGGAAAGAATGACTTGTATGTACAGTAGTGGCGACCGGTACTTCGACAGGCTCAGTAACCACCGGTCGCCACTACTGTATCAATTTAACAATTTAAAGTCGATTCTTCCAAGTCTATCTAGTTAAGCTAGCTATTTGCGATCCATTAACAAGTGTATGAACCAGCAAATGGAAGCAGGTTTTATAAGTCAAGCCCGGCATTGTTGCTTTTAAAAAACCTACCCCACAAGTAATTCCCTGAAAAAAGTGAGTTTTCATTTAACATTCATCTCGTTATAAGGAGCTTCCAGGAATAAATTAAAATTTTCCTCATTCGCCGTAGGGGCCAAGCATTCGGAACGGCTTCAAATATCAGTCAATTCCACCGAATGCTTTGCCCTGCCCACAAAACAGGATTTTCCACTTTCCTGTGAAAATTCCATCCTAGAAAGTCAATGATGCCGTAATTTTCCAGCCTTTTTTTGAAATGCTTGGCCCCTGCAGGTAAATATCGGGAAAAGATGTTTGTTCTGAAATTTATTTCCTTAAGTTGATGCGCACGGGACGGCCAGCTGGTCGCCCTTTCATTTTAGCCCACAATTTCTTTCAGGATTTTCCGTTGACCAGGCATGTCCGCATCACGCTACAGATTCAGGGTTGTGCTAAAATAATGGCAGTGAACCTAATTTGAATCCATCTAACAGGATAATCCCTTGGCAACCAGAAAAAACATTCCTGCCGTTGGCAGTCAAACCAGGAAAAAATCAACAAAAAAGAAAACCAGCACGAAAAATCTGAGTGCAAGTGCACGTTTGCAGCAGTTTCTGGCACAGATCACCGGTGAGCAAAGATTAAACATGCTGGGCTATTTTCTGGTTTTATTAGGTATTCTGACCGTGATTAGCTTTTTTACCTCCATGCGCGGCAATATCACCGAATGGTGGATTACCACCTTACGTCAGGGCTTTGGTTGGGGAGCGTATTTGCTGCCCGTAGGGCTGATCCTGATCGGCGCCTGGATCGTGGTACGTCACTTGGAACAAATTCCTCCGCTCTCCATGGAGCGAACCCTGGGCATGAGCTCCCTGTATCTGAATGCCCTTACCTGGATGCATTTATTCACTCAGGGCGGCTGGGAAATTGCCGGTCTTGGCAACGGCGGCGGCTACCTGGGAGCCTTCTTTGAACGGATTCTGGTGGTTGCCATCGGAAAACCAGCGGCCATCGTCATCAGCCTGGCTTGGTTCTTTCTATCCATGCTGCTGACCTTTGAATTATCTTTCCCTGAGTTATACATGATGATCCGTGAGGGCTTCGAAAGAGAACCTGAAACCGTCACCCCTCGTCCGACCCCCGCCAAGCCTGTCCGGCCCTCTGTTGTTCGGGACATGCAGCAAAAACCACTACCGACCCGGACAGGCGCTGAAGCCTCCTTTTCGGGTAAACCTGTTCCGCAGCAATCCCTAAATCGGATTGGATTTGAGCCAATTTCTACCAGCGCCCTTAACTCAGCCCAGAAAATTCAAAATCCGCCTCAATCCGCCCCCCCCCAACCTGCCAAAAAAACAGAACCAGCTCCCTCGTTGGGTGACATGCCTTTGGTGGATATTGGCATACGGGCATCCCAATCCGCAAGAGTTTCCAATTGGGTCGTCCCCAAACTGGATGAAATCCTCAATCCGGCTACGCCGATTGCCCAACAAACCTCGCTCGACACGGATAACGCTCAATTGATTGAAGAAACGCTGGCCTCTTTTGGAGCGCCGGTGCATGTCGTGGAAATTCACCGCGGACCATCCGTGACCCAATACGGTATCGAGCCGGACTACATCGAGACCCGCAACGGACGCACCCGCGTGCGGGTCAATAAAATCACCAACCTGGCCGATGACCTGGCGCTGGCACTGGCCGCCAAGAGCATCCGCATCCAGGCCCCCGTACCGGGGAAGAATTATGTTGGCATTGAAGTTCCAAATATGGAAGTCAGCCCGGTCACCTTGCGGGAAATTTCTGAACACAGCGCCTATAAAAAAATGCGCTCCCCGCTGCGCTTTGCCCTGGGCATGGATGTGGCAGGCAAGCCGGTTGCAGCCTCCCTGGATCAATTGCCACATTTATTGATCGCCGGTACCACGGGTTCCGGTAAATCCGTTTGTATCAACACCATCCTCTGCAGCTTTCTCTTAAACAACAGCCCCGAGGATTTACGTCTGGTACTGGTGGACCCCAAACGAGTGGAATTAACCGGCTACAACAATATTCCCCATCTGCTGGCGCCGGTTATCACCGACGCGGATAAAGTGGTTGGGGCCTTAAAATGGATTTTACGCGAGATGGACAGCCGTTATCATAAGTTTGCCAAAGTGGGCGTGCGCAACATCAGTGAGTACAACAAGCAGGAAATGAATGATCATCTGCCGTATATCGTCACTATTGTAGACGAATTGGCTGATTTGATGATGCTGGCGCCGGATGAAACCGAACGCTCCATCACCCGTCTGGCGCAGCTCGCCCGGGCTACCGGCATCCACCTGATTCTTGCCACCCAACGTCCCAGTACGGACGTGGTCACCGGCTTGATCAAGGCCAACTTCCCGGCCAGAATCGCCTTTGCCGTGGCTTCAAATATCGACAGCCGTGTCATTCTGGACCAGCCCGGCGCGGAACGTTTATTAGGCCGTGGAGATATGCTCTTTCAAGCCCCGGACGCCCCAGCCCCGGTCCGTTTGCAGGGCGTGTTTGTCTCCGATCATGAAATTCGCAAGTTGATTCAATATTGGAAAGATGCCGCCTCCGAAAATGGCACCGACGGCTTGCCAAAATCCGGCGCGACAGGCATAGTGGATATGCCGGATAACAGCCTGCCGATGAAACAAATTCCCTTATGGGATGATGTCGAAAAAGAAGAAGCGGATCACCTGCAAGCCGAGGCAGTGGAAGCAGTGCGTAAAGAAGGCCGCGCGTCCATCACCATGCTGCAGCGTAAACTGCGCATCGGGTACACCCGTGCAGCCAGAATTATTGATGCCATGGAAGAAAAAGGGATTATCAGTCCGGCTCAGCCGAACAGTCAATTCAGGGAAATTTTGGATTATGGTCAATCCGCTCCTCCCCCCGAAGACGATTAATTATTCCATCTGACCCAAATGATACATGATCATCGCAGCGGCTGCCACAGCCGCTGTTTCCATTCTCAGGATCCGTTTGCCCAGGGTTACAGGGAACATCCCGCACTCTTTAGCGAGTTGCACTTCGGCAGGCGAAAAGCCGCCTTCCGGTCCAATCATTAGGGCGATGCGAGTGACAGAATTGGCCTGGGTTAGCACCGAGCGCAAACTGAGAGCCTGCTCTTCCTCCCAGGGGATGAGGCAAGTCTCATGATCTGCAACAGCCTGTTCGACCGCCGCGTTGAATGATAAGGCGGTTTCCAACATTGGGATTCTTCCCCGATGGGATTGTTCGGCGGCTTCCTGGATGATTTTTTGCCAGCGCTGGCCTTTCTTTTCGGCAATTTCATTTTTTTGAATCAGGGAACGTTCACTGGTAAATGGAACAAACCGGCTGACCCCCACTTCCGTGCCTTTTTGTAATATCCACTCGAATTTCTCACGCTGCGTCAGCCCAATATATAGGCTCAGTTGAATCGTTGGTTCAGAATCCATGGGAATCTTATTTAGTATTTTTCCCTGAACATCTCTATCCCCTAAAAATTGCAAACTGACTTTATAGGCCATACCGGTATTATCCAGGACCAGCACGCAGTCTTCCTCCCGCAGCCGCAGCACCCGTCGAATTTGATGGGCGATGTCAACAGGAAACTGAATTTCCTGACCGTGAATGGCTGATGGGGAAAGGAAAAATCGATTCATAAACGCCCACTCATTACTCTCGTTTTCCGGCAATCACGACAGTATATTCACCTTTAGGAGGCTTTTCAATATATTTGGCTGCCAGTTCGGATAATAACCCCCGATCTACCTGTTCAAACAATTTGGTCAGATCGTTGGCGACGGCAGCCTCGCGATCTCCATACACTTCCAGTGCGTCCTGTAAAAAAGCCGCAAGGCGGTAAGGGCTTTCATAAAAGATCAGGGTATGGGGAGCGTCCGCATCCATGGCCAGGAAGTTTTTACGTTGACCGGATTTACGGGGTGAAAAACCGCGGAAAGTAAAACTATGCGAAGGTAACCCGGAGAGCAGCAGCGCCATGGTCACCGCAGAGGGGCCGGGAATGGCGGTAAATTCAAAGCCGTGTTCCAAAGCCGCACGAACCAGAATAAACCCGGGGTCGGAGATACACGGCGTACCGGCATCTGTCACCAGGGCGATCTTTTTGCCTTCTTCCAGCAAAGTAATAATCTTGGCGAGTTGTTTGCGTTCGTTGAATTCATTGAAAGCAATCTGCGGTTTTTTAATTTCAAAATGATGCAGCAGGAACCCAGTCTTACGGGTATCCTCGCTGATTACGATATCCACTTCTTTCAAAGTCTCCAGGGCACGATAAGTAATATCCCCCAAATTGCCAATCGGCGTGGAGACAAAAAACAAAACAGGGTTTTGTGTGGAGGGTGTTTTTTCTTTCATAGACGACTGCAAGACTCCACAGCCAGATGGAAGAGGTTCATACGGTCATCCTTGCGGTCATTCCATCCGCGATAATCCCAGCCCTCCGGTACAACCAGATCGCCGCCATAGACCAGTTGCCCGAAACACACCTGCCGAAACGCAGCCACCGCAAAAAATGCCGAGGCTTCCATTTCCACAATATGGCATCCCTGGGCAATGCGTAGATCTCTTCTGGCAATGGTTTCCCGATAAATTGCATCGGTTGTCCAGGATTTCACGGTTTTATAAGGCACCTGGTGGCGTTCCAGCGTATCAATAATTACCTGCGTGGCTTCAGGAGAGGCAACGGCATCCTCAGAGGCGGGCAGATAATGATAAGATGTACCTTCATCCCGGATTGCAGAATCTATCACGAACGCATAGCCGGCTTCTGTATCGGCATGCAGCACGCCGCAGCCACCCACGGCTATGATCTTCTTCGCACCCAGGCCAATCAGCTCTTCCATGAACCCGGCTGCCAACGGTGCGCCCACCCCTGGTTGGAGAATCGCCATTGATTTGCCTTCATACTCCATGCGATAGATCGGATTAGGGCCAATTTCACTCTTCAACTCACCTATTTTTACCAGCATGCCGCTGGCAACCAGCTCGGCGATGACATCATAGAAAAAGCACAACACTGCCCTTTCAGGCATCATGTCGGCAAGTTTTCCTGTGCTGCTGGGTTCAATAATGGCTTTGCGAGTTGGGTCAAAATCCAGAATGGGAATAGTTTTATTCATCAGCAATTTATGCCTCGTGAAGGTTTTTCCTCATTCTACCATAAGAGGCACAGGCAGGCTTCAGGATTGCGCCTGGATCGGCAGGGCAAAGGTAAAGGTACTGCCCTTTCCTACTTCACTTTCAACAGAGATCTTCCCGTGATGTAAATCTACCAACCCTTTGACGATGGACAGGCCCAATCCGCTGCCGCCATCCGTTCGGGAACGGGCCTGACTGGAGCGGTAGAGCCGTTCAAAAACATGGGCTAAATCTTCTTCGGCAATGCCAATTCCAGTATCCTGCACGCTGGTTTCAATCCACTCTCCATTTTTTTCAACCGAGACATGGATGGCGCCCCCTTCAGGTGTGTATTGAATAGCATTGGATAATAAATTTAATAAGATTTGTGATACGCGCTGTTCATCGGCCTTCAGATAGAGGTCCCCTTCCACTTTGTACAGGGTGAGCGCGATTTTTTGCTCCGCCGCGGTATAGCGTACACGATTAACGATTTCCGTAGCCAGAGAACCCATATCCAGAGTAATGGGATTCAGCACCATGTCTCCCGATTCAGCCAATGCCAGGATGCGCAAATCCTCCACCAGGTGATTCAAATACACCACCTCGCGCTGCAATCCTTGCAGGGTTTCAGGTGTGGGATCAGTTAATCCATCTTCAAGGGATTCCAATTCGATCTGCAATACACTCAAGGGAGTGCGTAATTCGTGGGCAATATCGGAGGTGGCCCGCCGGCGCAAGGTATTCTGCCGTTCCAACTCCACGGCCATAGCATTGAATGCTGTTGCCATCTCACCCAATTCATTGGGCTCATGCACATCAACCCGCTGGGAATAATCACCGTTGGCAATCTTCAGGGAAGCTGCAGAAAGCGAGTGAACCGGTTTCAGAATGCGGCGGGTCAATAGCAAGCTGACAAATACCACGGTCACAACAGAGATCACAGTGGAAGCCAGAATTACCCAGAAAATATCGCGAATAAAATTTATCTGATCCGGTCGTAAAAATCCAGCGCTATTGGTTGAGATTAGCATTCCAACCTGTACTTCTTCCACCACAATCGGAATCGCCCGGCTCATTACATCTTTGGATAAATTGATTTCGCCTTCTGTGGGGTCGCTGTCAAAAATGATTGTCCCGTTATCATCAAATAAAATCAATCGATCAGGAGACGGCGGTACCTCGTGCGTATCATCGGGTTCGGGCGGTTTAATTTCCATCCAGGGTGTACTGCCGGGGTTGGTTC
This sequence comes from Leptolinea sp. UBA5203, assembly GCA_002412765.1. Lineage (GTDB taxonomy): Bacteria > Chloroflexota > Anaerolineae > Anaerolineales > Anaerolineaceae > UBA5203. The sequence continues at coordinate 118,041 of DHVR01000069.1, forward strand.
CAAAATCCATGATTTCCCTTTTGGGCATCTCAGTGAAAAACTCATTGATCCCGTCCCAGGTACCATTCGTTTCGTAGTAATAGGTAAAGATGGAAATATTCCGGGCAACAAAATTTTTTCCACTTTCAGCGGTGAAAGAAGAAAACCGCTGCAGAATCATGGCATAACTCATAATAGAAAACAGAGATATGGTTAACAAAACCACCAGCAAAAAGCTACTGGTGATTTGCGATTGCAAAGACCCTTTACGCATGCCTAAATCCCATCTGTAAGCCTGTATCCTACTCCAAAAACCGTTAATAAATACTTCGGATTGGTTGGATCAATTTCCAGTTTTTTTCTCAAGTTGTACATATGGACATCAATGGTCCGTTCCACACCCTCAAAGGACCCAAGATGAGCAGCCTGAAGCAATTGCATGCGTGTACAGACCTGTTTTTTATGGCGTACCATGTAGGTTAACAAATCATATTCAATGGGGGTTAATAAAATCGTCTCGCCTCGGATCAGGCATTGATGTGCGCCAATGTCAAATTCAATATCGCCAATTTTAACTACTTCTGCGGGGAACGAACCGTCCAGGGAAAGTTCTGTCTTTTGCAAGCGGCGCAAAACTGCTCTGGATCGAGCCACCAATTCACGCGGGGAAAAAGGCTTGGTCACGTAATCATCTGCGCCCAATTCCAAGCCAATCAGCTTATCGGTCTCTTCCACCCTGGCGGTTAACATGATGATGGGAATATCATGCCGCTGGCGAATCTTTCGACAAACATCCAATCCATCCATCCCTGGCAGCATCAAATCCAGAATAATTAGATCGGGTTGTTCCCTGAGGGCTGTGTTAAATCCTTCGGTTCCATCATAGGCTGCCAGCACGGTAAAACCGGCTTGTTCATAAAATTTGCGGACCCCATCTACAATCCGTCTTTCATCATCAATGATCAATACAGTTGGCATATCCATGTTATATCACGTTCCATTAAAGATTCCAAACGCGTCCAAGCGTCAGGTGGGCTTAGATATCAGGATAACAGGAAGATGTTAGGATTTTGTTCAGAAGAGATGGCTATCTTGTTTGAGTTAGTGGACAGGCGAAAAGATTGCATTTTGCAATATATTGAATTTGCTATCGGGCGTATTGGCAGTGCACCATTTGGATAATCAAAATAATAGTCGTAGGGCGGTGGTCGTTAGACCCCGCCGCTTTTGGCATTAGAAAGTTTAATTGGTTTATTTACAAATTCGGCGGGGACTATCGCACCCTATCGGGCACATCCCCCGCCCTTGTTTCTACTACACCTAATAACCCCGCCCACCATATGCTGGAAATGGTTGCATGACCTGGAAATTAACAAAGATTTCATAAGTTCACTCTAAAAATAATTTACTTTATAGATTGACGCTTCGGGCGGGTTTACAAGGGTTGGGATAGATTGGCGGTATTGATAAAACCCGTCCCTACAATAGAATCTTTCACAGATTTGTTTTACTTTATTTGTAATGGTTGGAACAGATCGGTGACATTGCACCGTTTTGTAATGAACTACTTTTGCCTTGTTTTCAAGCTCATTAACTAACACTCAATTATGGTTCCCTTTTCAACTTTGGCTGACATGATAAATTGGCTACTTGACAAATCAGTTCAATGTCGCTAATATATAGATATAGTTTATCTTATTGGTAGCATATAAAGCCTCCCAAATCTCTATCTCCACTCCTATGTCCAGGAGCACCAAACACTTTTTCATCTTTAGAAAATGAGGTTGGAAATTCCAACCTCATTTTGTGTTTCAGGATGACTTGCGCTGCTGTAAATATACCAGTGTCTCTTTTAGCCCTTCTTCCAAAGGACGGGTGGTAAATCCCAATTCCCTGCGAGCTTTACTTGAATCCGCCAGATATGTCACGTCTGCCACTTCGCGCAGCCCTTCAGCTGTAAAAGTAGCTGGAAGATTTACAAATTGTTCTAGTATTGCCATCAGAGGAATCATCATTTTTAACAGACCACCAGAAACAATCAGCCGAGGTGCGGGAATGGACGTCATTTGTTCCGCCATTCTAAATACGGTGAGCATATCGAACCTTGGCCCGGTAAGGTGGTAACATTCGCCTGGGGTGCCTTTTTTCATGGCCAGTAGATGACCATTAACAATGTCCTCCACATGCGCCCAGTTGTAGACGGTACCCCGCGGGATGAGCGGCAGCTTGCGCTTCAAATAGGAATCCAGTGCTCCCCCAACCGAACTGGTATCCCCCGGCCCATAGACCAATCCCGGCATGACGGTAATAACCGGCAAACCTGCTTTTACCATGGGTTCAACCACTTCATAATGTGCACGCCATTTGGTCTCATCATAGATGGATAAATGTCTGCCGGTAAAGCGATAGCTCTCATCCACTTCCTCTCCATGGGTATTGGAATGGACAGCGATTGTGCTGGTGTACACACAGCGCGGGATGGATAATTCTCTGACCAGGTCCATCACATTGCGTGTGCCCTGAATGTTTATTGCTTCAGCCAGGGCTCGCTCATTTGAGCCGATTTTGTACCAGGCAGCAACATGAAACACCTGATCCGCACCGCGCATCCCTTCCAGCATGGAAGCTTTATCACGGATATCGCCTTTCACCAGGTGGACACCCAGTGCATCCAGCTCGACGGCTTTATGCGGATCCCGTACCAGGGCAGTGACATGCATCCCGCTTTCTGCCAGGCGCTTCGCCAACCGGCTGCCAATAAATCCGGTAGCACCGGTAATAAATATTTTCATCATCCCCTCCTCAAAATAGGGACAAGGTCCAAGTAAATCCTACAAAACATTGGAAAGATCAATCTTGCGGGAAGCTGCTCTAGCTTGCAGCCATTCCTCTTCCGTTCCAACCAAGTCAGGTATTGTTCCCGTTTCTCTTGACACCATTTTTATCGCATCCACAGAACAAGCCAGAATGCACTGCCCGCATCCCTGACATTTCTGCTCAAGGACATGCATTCCGTCATCATCCTCAATGGCCTCAAATGGACATCGCTCCATACAGGCGCCACAGGTGATGCAATCCTCTTCAGCGATGACCGCCATATAAGGCGATTTGGCCACCACATCCGCCAACCCCAATTCTTTCATTCCGCGCAAAATAGCACAGGAGCAGGTGCAGCAGTTGCACAGATACCAGTGACCATCGCGATGATTACTGACAGAATGTACCAGGCCGGCGTTTGCAGCGATTTGCAGCACTTCCAGGGCACCCTCCAAATCCAATTTTCGGATGACCTCATTTCCCGGAAAGGCATTTTCCCTGTCACTCATCACCATGCAGACTTCCAAGGGATGTTCACAGCCCTCATCCAGCAATTCGCGCTGTTTGCGGCAGATACATTCCGAGACGCCCCAGGAAGCCATGGATTTCACCAACGAGGCCGCACTCATGTAAGGCTGCACGGACATATCCGTGGTGATGGCCTCCCCAACGGGAATGACCCGATGGAAAGGCGGCTGAACCTGCACCATGGCAGCCCGTGTTTTTTGATAATAGTCTTCAAATAATTCGGCAAATTCCCGGTCAATGCGTCCGGCCTGCATTTCATAAATGCCCACCACAAAGGGCAGCAATCCAAAACCCATACCGCCGCGCGGAATCCCGCCCACTTTGATCAGGCCTTTCTTGGCCATACTCTTTAATAAACCGGAGACCTCGCGCACATCCATGCCAATCCGTTCAGCGATTTCGCCGGGCTTTTCCAACGTCATACGCAACTGAGCTCCCAGCACAGCTTCTTCCGGGCTGAAAAGATAAGCCAGCAAACGCAATTCAGCGCCGTCATCGGTGGAAGGGAATCCCTGGGGTAATTCATCTAAACGACTGGCTAATTGTTGATAAATTTCTTGATCCTGCATAGAATAATCCTCTCCGGTTAACTCCTGGATAAATTTATTGTACCTGATAATGAGATTGAGTTTTAAGTGTCTTCTTCATGGCATGATTCTCGCAGCGTTTATCGCATTGTCTTGTCAAGCAGGGTGGGTTGCGCTATAATCAGTGCATACGGGCGCGTAGCTCAGCTGGTTAGAGCGCACGGTTCACATCCGTGAGGTCGTGGGTTCGAGTCCCTCCGCGCCCACCTGAAAGCCACATTATTGTGGCTTTTTTGTTTTAACCCAGGTGTAGGTTTCCCCACAGGGGGGACAGGCGAGTCCCTCTCGCGAAGCACTCCCGCAGGGAGCAAGCCCACAAGAAGTCATCGATTTTTGATGACTTTTTTGTTTAAATCCGGTCGTGGTTTTCCCACAAGGGGGACAGGCGAGTCCCTCTCGCGAAGCACTCCCGCAGGGAGCAAGCCCACAGGAAGTTATCGATTTTTGATGACTTTTTGTATTAATTCTCAATTTCCCAGAGGCCGTCAAATCTGTAGCGGCCGTCTAAAAAGGTCGACTA
>DHVR01000057.1 GCA_002412765.1 Leptolinea sp. UBA5203
AAATCAAAATTGTCGAGGGAGAATAGCGGAATTCAATCCCGCCGTAGGGGCGTATGGCCATACGCCCAGTGCCTGTATGGAAAACCCCACAGTTTCCGAGCCCGGTCGAGGGATGTCCATTGTAGGGGCCAAGCATCCTGTCAAACCTCCACAAAAAACAACAAGCCATCAGGATGCTTTGCCCTAACCCGTACTGGCAAACCCATTCACAAAATACCCCCCAAAAAACTAGGTCGCCCTACCTTTCGTGGTTTTCATGGTCTATTCACCCTTCGTGGTCAATTTCCGGGGCGGTATCTCCAGCAGCCCCCTCAAATCCTCAATCAGCTCCCGCACCTTATCCACGTCCACCCGGTGCTTCACCGACCGGCCGGCACCATACCCACTCACCAGACCCGCCTCGCGCAGCAGCTTCATATGCTCGCTCACTGTCGGCCGCGCCAAACCAAAATAAGCCGCGACCTCCGTAATATCCATATCCGCGTGCCGGATAATCCGCAAAATCCCCAGCCGTGACGGATCACTCAACGCCCGGCTCCTCTCCGCCATCGCCTCCACCTCTTCCTTTACCAGATGATAAAACTCCCCCGGCTCACTCACACTCACAATCACCTGGCCGTGCTGCACCACCCAGGAATCATGCAGCCCAAACGGCTCCACCCATAGCACCAGCGAGTACCCCCGCTCCAGCAGTAACCGCCGCAGACCTTCCCGGTAGTGCAGCGCATTCGTTTTCGGCAAAACTTCCAGCAGCCTGCTCAGAGAAATCCTGCCATCCTCGCGGATCACTGACTCAAACCGTGCCCGGTTTTTCCCCATCCCTGCCGCGTGGCTCATTCGCCACGGCAGATACGTATACGTAACAAACGGATCCAGAAACACCCAAAAAGACTCCTGAATATAGTCAAAAAGCACATACTTTTCCAACTGAATCGCCGTATTCTCCAGAATCCGTCTCACCTTCGGATCATCCAAATACACCCCCGGCAGCCACGAAGTGTGCTTCCGTATAGCCGATACCATCATCTCCCCAATAGATTCATGCCAGACCACATCGCTGAACCCCTCCCAATCCAGATAGCTCAACGACTTCAAATACCGCGAAATCGTAAAATAGTCCTTGTCCAACAAATCCGGTGGAACGAACAAAGAAAACATCTCAAAAATCTTCAAGGAATCGTCTGCTTCAGGCAGCAAATAAGGAATCAACATCAGCCACGTTTTAGATAACCCCCGATACGTCTGGATCAATTCAGCATTCAAAAACCGACGCTTGCACCCATACGCCATCCCGCCCAGCGCCACATCCAGCTCCAGCAGCATCAACTCCTTGACCGATACCCGAACCAAATCCTGAGATTCACCCGTCACCACCCACCTCCCTGAAACAATACTACTTTACCCCATACACCTCAACTTTACATCCCCCGTAAATAACCCTCAATAATCATAACCATTGCCCATCCATTGAGTTTAGCGAGAGTCGCCCTGCCACCAACCGGACGCACTGGCGTATGCTGGTTCCCGAGCCTGTCGAGGGAGCCTGCCGTAAGCGTTCCATCGTAGGGGCCAAGCATCCTGTCAAACCTCTCAAAAAAACAACAAGCCATCAGGATGCTTTGCCCTTCCCCGTACGGATCAACCCATTCGCGATTAATCCACCAAGCCTGTCGAGGGAGCCTGCCGAAAGCGTACCACCGTAGAGGCCAAGCATCCTGTCAAACCTCTCAAAAAAACAACAAGCCATCAGGATGCTTTGCCCTTCCCCGTACGGATCAACCCATTCGCAGATTAATCCACCAAGCCTGTCGAGGGAGCCTGCCGAAAGCGTACCACCGTAGGGGCCAAGCATCCTGTCAAACCTCTCAAAAAAAACAACAAGCCATCAGGATGCTTTGCCCTAACCTGTACTGCCAACCCCATCAATCTTCACCCAACCATCAATATCCCCGCAGTAGCCATCAATCCCCTGTTTAACCTCCCCAACCAACCCGCTTCCCTGTAAAATGAAGCTTGTAATTTTATTTCCTATCGAGGCACCCGATGAGCATTGCTCCTTCCAACAAACGCGATTTCCTCCCCGCCTTGCTGGTCATCCTGGCTCTGGCCGGCCTGGCGTTGATCACCTTTGGCGTTTGGGCGCCAAAACTGGGCTTGTATTGGGATGATTGGGCCAAACTTTTGGTCAATCGTCTCTGGGGGCCGGAAGGCTATTGGGCCTACTACGCCGAGGATCGGCCGCTTTCCGCCTGGACGCACATCCTGATCACCCCCATCCTGGGAGAAAACCCGCTGACCTGGCAGATCTTTGCTGTGGTAACCCGCTTTCTCAGCGCACTGGGCTTCTGGTGGATGCTGCGCGGCCTGTGGCCTGATGCGCGCCGTCAGGCTGCCATAGCCTCCATGCTGTTTCTGGTTTATCCGGTCTTCAATCAGCAGGCCATCGCCGTCACCTTTCACCAACAATGGCTGCAATACGCGCTGATCACCTTCAGTTTGGCATTGATGGTACAGGCCTTTCGCCAACCCCGCCTCCGGATACCCTTCACCATCGCATCCTTATTAACCTCCATCCTTCAGCTCTCGATCACCGAATACTTTGTCGGCCTGGAACTCATCCGCCTGCCGATATTTTGGATTCTCACCCTGGAACAGGAATCAACCTGGGCGATGCGCGTCAAAAAGACCCTGCTGCGCTGGCTGCCCTATCTGCTGCTGCTGGGCGCGTTTATCATCTGGCGCCTGTTCTTCATCCAACTCACCGGGGAGGATCCCTACAAGGCCAATTGGCTCTACCGCCTGACCAGCACCCCCCTGCCGGCCTTGCTGGATCTGGCCAGATGGATCGGCACGGATACCTTATACGTCCTGCTGGCTTGCTGGGGAAAAGTGATTGAGTTGGACCTGAGCCTCTCCCTGACGAAAAGCACCCTCCTCACCTGGCTGATCGCCCTGGTCACCGGCCTGGGGGTGATGCTAGTGCTTTACCGCCTGCAAAAAATCGGCAAACTCGAGCGCAAGCCCTGGATCTGGCAGGCTTTGTTGCTTGGGCTATACGCAGTCCTGGTCGGCTGCCTGCAAGCCTGGGTGACCGAGCGGCGCATTATCGAGGATTTCCACGCCAACCGTTACGCCATGCCAGCTATGCTGGGTGCTGCGCTGATTTGGACGGCGCTGGTGGAATGGATCAGCCGGTCTAAACTACAAAAGGCCGTGCTGATCGGTACCCTGGTTGGCCTGGCGCTGATTTTTCACTGGAACACCGCCCAGGATTTTGCCACCATCTGGCAGAATCAGCTGGATTTCTACTGGCAATTGTCCTGGCGCGCCCCTGCGCTCAGCCCCAAAACCGCCATCCTGACCGAGGAGGAACTCTTCCCTAATCAGGGCAGCTTTTCCACTGCCGCGGCGATTAACCTGATGTACCCCCAGGAAGACACCCGCAGCGAGACGCTGGATTATTGGGTCTACACCATGAATCCGCGATTCAAAAATAATTATGCCTACGAACAGCCCTTTGATCTCCCCCTGAAAACCCGCTTCCGCACCCTGGCTTTCAGCGGTAAAACCCCGGACACGATCCTCGTATCCTACAATCCGCAGCGTGCCGATTGCCTCTGGATTTTAAGCGAAGACGATCTTAACAATCCCCTCCTGCCGGAGCTCACCCGTCAGATGCTGCCCATTTCCAACCTGGAACGTATCCACTCAGATTCCACCGATGACGCCTTTCCCCCCACAGATATGATCGGCGCAGAACCAGCACATGGTTTCTGCTATCTCTATCAAAGAGCCGCCTTAGCCCTGCAGGAGAAGGATACAGCCACGGCCCTGGCCCTGGCGGAGGAAACCTGGCAAACCATGCCCCCTTCCGATGAATCCTTCAAAACGCCGCATGAATGGCTGACCTTTATCCGTGCCTACGCCGCCGCAGAGCGCTGGCAAGACGCCGCAGACCTCACCCTGGAGGCCAGCAGCATTCGTCCGGGTGAATATTACCGCTACCTGTGCGCCGTCTGGGACCAGTTGGAAGAAACCCCATCCACCTCCCCAGATAAACCCCCTGCCCTCGCCGCGGTCCGGGACCAACTCACCTGCGCAGCCTTTCCCTGACCCTACATTTCTTATAAACCAACATCTCAATCCAAAAACCACCAAAATAACCCTTTGGTGGTTTTTTAATCCTTATTAACCCTTGCCAAAACGTAGCTATTAAGCTACGATATATCGTAGTTGTTTGGCTACGATTAGGAGCAAGAACAGATGGAATCAATTAAGGTATTGAAGAAAAAAGAAATCCTGATTTTGGGATTTTCCAGTATTGTAAGCGGGCTGGGGAATTGGATTACCATGATGGCCATCCTCTCCCTGTTGATTTTTAAGGGGGACGGCGGAGTGTTGGAATCCAGCGGGATTTTTATGGCGGGGTTATTGCCGATTATGCTGGGGGCGCCTTTGGCGGGGAAACTGGCGGATAAGTACAACCGCAAGCACTTGATGATGATCAGTGAGATGGGGGCGGGGGTTACCATTGCGATTATCATCTTCACGGAGAATATTTGGCTGATTTATTTGGCGATGGCCTTACAGGCGCTGTTTATTGCGCTGATGAACCCGGCACGGCAATCGGCGCTGCCGCAGTTGGTGGGGAACCCGGCCGAGTTGGAGAAGGTGAATGCGTTCTTCCAGCAGTTGAACAGTATTTTGAAGATTGTGGCGCCGGTTTTTGCCGGCTTTCTTCTGACGATCATGACTGCGCACCAAGCGATTATTGTGGACATCATCAGCTTTATGCTCTCAGTGGTGATTTTATCGCGGCTGCCGAATTTGATGCCGGCCGGGTCGGGCAGTACGGGGGGAGCTGAAGCTGAAACCACGGCGGCGGGGGTAAAAGGGATGGATAAGGAACCGCTGCAGGTATTGCTGCACTCCCTGCCGCTGCGGCTGCTGTTTTTGTCGTCATTTTTTACCGTGCTGATTATTGTCAGTTTTGATATTTTGGGATCGGTGTATATCCGGGATGTACTGCACGGGGATGAATCGTTTTTGGGGCTGATTATTGGGATTTTGGGGTTCGGCTCGTTTCTGGTCTCGCTGTTGGTGGTGCTGCGCAAGGGCAAGACGCGTCACTGGCAGGACTTGGCTTTGGGGAATTTTCTGCTGGCGATTCTACCGCTGTGCATGACGTTGGGATATTTCGTCCAGGATCCGTTTTGGGTGAAGGTGCTGATTTTATCGGGCGGATTTTTAGGCGGTTTGGGGAACGGTTTTTTGATCATCCAGATCAGCACGATTTTGCAGATCACCTCGCCAAGCCATATGCTGGGGCGCCTGTCCGGTTATCTGGAGTTCACCATGATCGGCGGACAATTGTTTTCGGTGATCCTGCTGCCGATCCTGGTACCGGGGATCATCCCGCCTTACCTGTATTTCCTTGGGGCGACCGCTGCGCTGTGGGTGATGTCGCTCGCGCTGCGAGTTGAGAGTAAAAAGCTGGTCGAGACGCCGCCAGTGCTTAAGAGCGCTGATCAACCCCAAATTGAAGGTGCAGGATGAACCCAAAGGGTGATGATTTGATCGACGTGGAATTCAGGGAGATGATCCTGCTGGAGCTGGATTATGCGATCAGCGCGTTCAGTTTTGAGCGCAAACGGCGTTACCTGAACGAGGAACAGATTGAGATTTATCGGCAGATCCCCAAAAGCTGGTTCCAGATGGGCCAGGAATTTTTACCGGCCACGGATGATTTCTTGATGCTGTTTGAGATGCTGTCGCTGGCCTGTCCACAGGAGCTGCTGGATAAGGAGTATCGCATTCTTTCGGGGTATCTGAGGGAGCTGAAGCCGGCGGACTGGGATGAGATGTGCCGCTCGGTGGGGGTGGAGACGATATCCGATTATCTGTTGGCGGTGATGCAGGAAAATACAAAGGATGTGCATGATTTCTTTTTGGGGATTCCGTGGCTGAGGCAGGTGATGGTAAGCACGGCCAGGCAGATCGAAGCGCTGTATGGGGACCCTAAAAAGCTGGAGGCGTTCTGGCATTGGCTGGATGGCTTTGTGGTTCCGTTTTATCTGCCCTGGCGCGCCAGGAAAGCGGATGGCATGGCGGAACATCGGGCGCGCCTGGCATCACTTGCGCAGGAGGATGGACGCTTTTCGCTATCTGCCCTGCTGGAGCATCTGCCGAAGACGAATGCGCTGCATTATCGCTCGATCCTGCAGCCGCTGGTGCGTTCGGGGGCGGTTCCGCTGGTGCTGTGGCTGGAGCCGTTTGGGTTGTTTGATTCGTGGGCGATGCTGAACGGGCAGATTGTGGTTAGTTTTTCGGATCCGAGTGCGTTGTTCAGGTCTGCAAAGGTAGAGATTGAGGAACTTGCGCAAAAAAGTAGAGCGTTGAGTGATCCGACACGGCTGGGGATTTTGCGGATTATCCGGCATGCAGATATGGATATCACCGAGATCGCGGATTATTTTGGGATATCACGGCCGACGGTGAGTGTGCATATCAAGAAGCTGCGCGAGGCAGGGCTGGTGTGTTCGTTTGATGATGGGCGGTCGGTGCGGCATCGGGTGAAGGCAGAAGCGGTGCAGGCGTTGTTTGAGGAGCTGCAGGGGCTGCTGGAATTACCCTCGGGGAATTGACCACTAACCCACGAAAAAGGATTATTTAAGGCTGTTTTGAATGTGCAATGCTATTCTCAAAATGGTAACAATCTAAAAATGCCTTCAATAATCAGGTACCGGCTATTTTACCGGTATCTTTTTATTAATTAATTCATCGAATCTGAAAATGATATTACAATGCCGGCAATAGCAACTCAAACTCTACTTTCAGCGCCTGTGCAAGGCTGGACAACACCCCCACGGACCCTTTCCTTTTGCCCCCTTCCAACTGTGACAAATACGGCACGCTGATCCCAGCCAATTTGGCTGTCTCCTGCTGGGACAGGCCGCGGTATTCCCGCCAGACTTTGAGCGCGTTCTCACCGTCCAGAATGGCATAGACTACTTCCGCTGGAATGAGTTCTTCAGTGCCGTTTTCTACACTAGGTTTAATACGGTCATAGTCCTGGAAATATTCGAGAATTTTATCATCTGTGCAAACTTTCAATTGGTCAACAATATCATTTATGTATTTAATGTTTGCATATTCTTCAACACCATATAAAATATTATAAGAAATCTAACCCAATATTATCGTTTATTGGAAAAATGACAATGATAATGAATCTAACCGACGATACTCGTGTTTGGCGATATATGAGTTTTTCAAAGCTTGTTTGGATGCTCCAGAATAAGCGACTATGGCTATCAAACGCCAATCTGCTTGGTGACAAATGGGAGCTGATGCCGCTAGGACAACAGCTAAACTCGCACATTAATAAACGTCCCTCGTCTCAGTCAGCAGAAGATGCTACTTTTGAACTTGCAGAAAAGGTGAAATTACTACGTAAAAACACTTATATAAATTGTTGGACTGCCTCTGAGCACGAGTCGCACGCATTATGGAAGATTTTCTGTCCATCGTCTGAAGGCGTCGCAATTCAGACCACTCTTGGTAGGTTAAAAAAGTCAATAGGATTGCCTATTGTACCAGTTAGTTACAGTTCTCATGATGCGGTAGAACCATCACCTGATCCGATAAATTTGGTTTTGCAGAAACGACCAATGTTCGAATATGAGCAAGAAGTAAGAATAGTTCTGGTGCACGACTACTCTGATTCACAACAATCAAATAGGCAAACTATCGGTGTCGAGATAGACTGGGATCCAGAGATTCATTTGGAAATGATCTGGGTTCATCCCGAGGCAGATTTTTGGTTCATGGATGCAGTGTCGAAATTAGTTACATTAATGGCACCGAAATTATCACATGGTAGTACTCCACTAGTTGCGTGGTCCAAGATGAACGCAGGGCTTCCCTTTTAATGGAAGTCGCCGCCGAACACGAAATGTATCTGACTTATGGGGCGCATTTATATTTTTTTTATTCACTTGAGCATTTTCAATGCCCACCGCACTTGCCAAAAATGAAAAACGTTTTTCTGTTCAATATCTTGCAATTGGGAAATTAAAATGATTCCAGATCCAAATTGGTTGCTCTCAACTATTGTTCAATCTACCGCTGCATTTGTTGCAATAGTCGCAGGGTTTGTCATTAGTAGGCTGTTAGCCATATCTGCGGAAAGAAGTAGTCTCCAAGCAAAAGTAAGGGATACAAATCTTCAACTAAGTATTAAGGAACATAATCTTGATTTTTTAGAAAATCAGCTTTTGGAGTGGGACGCAAAAGATTTTCTAGAAGACCCTGATGTAGTAGATATGTTAATAGAATCAAGGGGTCAAATTTCCCTTGCTGAAGCAATAAAGCAAACAACAGGTCACAATCGAAATGAAGATGAATTACGCGCCTATTGGGATGAAGCGGTTATTGTTACAGAAAATGCTTTAAAATTTGTGGAAGATCACTTTTTTGAATTAGGAAAAAGCAATAATATTGATGTATTCCTGAAAAATCACGGGGCAAATATTTCATCATATCGAATGAAAATATATACTAGTGTTTTTGATAGTCTATCAAACGCATACAATAAACAGCAAAATCCTTATGGTTTTACGTCTATTATGCAATCAAATATTTCATCTAGTATTAGCAGCATAGATGAAAATAATAGATACTGTGCTCTTGAAAAAGACATAGAAACAATCAGGCGAGATAAAAATGCACTTGAAACACTACTTTTCGATTTTGAAGTCCAATTGAGGCAACTTGGTCAGCCTCAGAGTGTACAGGTGGGAATTTATTTTTTAGCTTACTTCTCCCTAGTTGGAATTGTCATTCCTGTATTTTTTCTACCGTTACCTCCTGAACGATTTTCATCAACTCATAAGTGGAGTTTCTTTCTTTTATTTATTAGTGGGCTTGTATTCTTTTTTATATATTTATACAAATTAGTTCAACAACTTGGGGAAAGATCGAATGGCAACAGACCAGACTAATACAGTTAAAACAGGATGAATCAATTTTCAATCATTTTTAGTTTCGAGTTGTCTCCAATCCAAATCAGTATCCGCATTCACCCCACTAATACGAACATAAAGCAAATCACTAGTAAAACTAAAGGTAAAATGACGTTCAAGAATCAATCTGAAGAATTAATATTCAATATTGCTCATCAAACATTCCTCTCTCTTTGGAGTTACGCTAATCCTATAAATGGATCAAACGGAAAAGAGTTGTGCGATATCTTGACTATGTTTGGTTCAAATATTGCCATTTTTAGTGTAAAAGAAAGGGTTCTATTATCCGATTCCTCCTGTGATACTGATAGATGGAAGCGCAAAGTCATAGAAGCTTCTACAAAACAAATATACGGAGCTGAAAAATCCTTAGTTTCTGCCACACACATTATGCGGTCAGATGGTACTATAGGGCTTCCCTTACCTGCACAATCTGACCGGAAATATTTCAGAATTGCCATAGCTTTAGGTGCAAATAGTAAAACTCCTACTATTTCAAGAGACTATGGAAAAGGTTTTATAAATATTTTTACATATGCGACCTTTTCAATCATCATGAATGAGTTGGATACTGCACCAGATTTTTTTGAGTATCTTACAAAAAAGATTGATTTCCTCACAAAATCACCTGTTTTCCCACTGAATAAAGGAGAAGATGATTTTTTAGCTATTTATCTTGCTAATGATCGTCAATTTCCATCTGCACATAATTTTATTTCAATTAATTCTGGTTTTTGGAATAGCTTTAGTCGATTACCAAAATATTTGCAAAAAAAAATAGCGGATAAAAAAAGTGCGATGTGGGATGGATTAATTGAAACCATTTCACACGATACTTTGGCAGGCGAATTGGAATTCGGTCCTTCTTTGTCTGAGGTCGAATCGGTTTTACGTAAAATGGCAGCAGAGAATAGATATCAAAGAAGATTACTCGGACAAGCCTTTGAAGAATTCTTGCAACATTCAACCAAACTAATTGAGTCACGACTTGTCATATCCGAATCTGGAATAATCTATGTTTTTCTAGCAAAGCCACTCGGTACTGAAAGAGAAGAAAGGGTGAGAGAATTATCTGTCAGATGCTTCATTGCTAAAGGTAAGTTTCTTGACTACTCCACAGTGATTGGAATAGCTACGGAAGGTTATATGCTTGATCAAGGTTTTTCATTAGATCTTTATTATTTATCAAAACCACAATGGACAGTTGATGATCAAAAAGATTTTGATAAGCTCCAGACCAGCTTATCTTACTTTAATCGAGAGCCGTGCAAATTCAGTCAAGACGAGTATCCAACGTAATTTCGCAACTAAATCTCAGGAAATTTATTGGTAGTGATTTACCAGCCATTTCACTATTTTTATCCAGATTAAATTTACTCTACTAACTCAGAAAATCCAGTTGCTACCAAAAATTCTAAAATAAATATTTTAACCTGGTAATCAATTACATAATCTAGGATTCATACAATTTTGTATAATAGTTAATGGCTATTTCAAGACTTGAACTTTTTACCTCATATACATTCTCCTTAGAAATATTAATTTTCACAACTTTATTCTTCACTTTAGATGCAGAAAAGTTAGCAATTTCATCAGTTATTATCAAACGTTTTTCTTTCTGATAGGAAAATGAATCATCTTTATAGAATAATTCCATTGGATGATCATCAGGGCATATCCATTCTTTGTCTATTCTATCTACGTATTCTATTCTTTTAGAGAGTATGGAAAAAATATTTTCCCGGCCTAATGTTAATTTAATACTTGAATAAAAATCATCATTATTTTGGAACCAAACAATTCCAAATGGCCCATTACTAAAATCATTGATTATCTTATTTCCAAATGGAATAACCAATTTATGCAATGTTGCTTCTTCATTAACAATTTGTTCTACAGAATAATTAATTTCGGGATCATCCGCAAATAAAGCATAATAACAAAAAGTAGGTATATTCATTACTGAATATAGTTTCAAATCAATTAATTTTCCATTTTCAATTTTTATCAGATCATGCTTATATTTATCCTCTTGCTCTTTAATATATTTGTGATTATCCTTTGAAACCCTAGCAAATAATCCTTCATCTTTATCATAATTTCCTTTACTGAAATCTGAAGGTGGCTTTGCATATATCTCAGCACAACCAAAGTTTATCTCACCAGATTGTCTTGTAAGATCAATATATTTCTGATCTATTATTTTGAATCGTAATATTTCCGCTGTTTGCAACTCATCTTCAGTAAGTACCTTATCCCACTCAATCATTACTTCTCCATAATTCTTGTAATATGTATTTTTTTGTCCATTAGTTGGTTTTCTAATTACATTTTAGCCCCTCTCAATCGTCTCCCACAACTCATCAACCAAAATTCCGCTGACTTCCTGGTCATCTTTGACCAATCCGAACAAGGTTATGCGCAAATCCTTCGATTCCAAATTATGACCCACGGGTCACTTTCCGAAATCGTAGTCTGCTCCCCCCCTAATACTCCTCGATCGTCACCCACAGCTCATCTTCCAAAATCCCGCTGACCTCCTGGTCCTCCGGGGTGAGTGGATCGTCCATCCTGACCTGCAAGGTGATGCCCGCGGTGCGCACCCCATTGGGGGTCATCATGCGGCGGATGCTGTAGCGCAGGAAATACTTGCGCACCAGCTCATCATTCAACACCGATTTCACCGTGCGCACACTCACTGCGGCGCGTTCGGCCAACTCGGACATTTCGGTTTCGATTTCATTGCGCAGTTCGCCGGTCATCGGGTTCCAGTAGCACATGGAACGCGCGGCCAGAATCACAGTGGCGGCGGAATGGCCGATCAGAGGCAGCCAGTTCTGGAAAAAGTAATTGGTGACAAACATGCCCCGCTCAGGTTGGATGATGCGCGCCCGTTCACTGCCATAAGCCCGCTGCAGCATGACCTTGCGTTTGGAGCTGGCTGGCTCGCCTTTGACGGGCTTCTCTTCTGCTTCGTAGGCATCCTCCACCTGGGGCATCGCGGTCAGCAGGGGCGCCTGGCTTTCGGTGCGCGGTTCGGCTTGATAATGGTCATTCATCACAATAAAGCGCATCTGCACCGGATGCTGGTAATAGCCTTCCAGCATGCGCTGGATGCGTCCCTTCAGGCGGCTTTCCACCCAGTCCCGGGCGTAGGGATTAATCGCCGAGACGGTAAATTTTTCCTGTTCCATTCCCACGGGTTTTAGCGGCATGACCCAGGTATCAAACAACGCACGAGACATCTCATGTCTTAACTGCGTAGTCACCATCTCCCATGCTTCCCATGGACTGATGGTTTCCTGTGGTTTAATCATGACTTCCGCCATTGTACTCATCAAGGATGTCCTATCGGCAATTTGCCGGCCAATCTTGAACCGTCAAACCTTACCCAGGAACCGGCAAGGGCCATCTTTTTCTTCGGCTACACGTAGTTTTCTGAAGCATCCCAACACCTACACGAAGTATTAAGTTATTCCAAAAACTATGCCAGTATTTTCTACCTTTTATTGGGTTAATATCGGGTAGAAATAATTCATTCCTTTATCCAATCATCGCTTCCACCAGGTCCACCAGCTCTTTGGGCGACGTTTCCATCAGCCGATTCCAGCGCGCGGTGGAGATGCGCGTGAGGATCCCCACTGTTTCGCCCACCGACACTTTGCGTTCCAGCAACTCGCTGAACCGTTCCTGCCAGACCGTCAATTCGGAGATTTCTCCCTGGGATAGCGTCACGCCTACTTTGCGCCGCGGAATGGGTGCAGCGGGTCGCCCGGGGGATCGCATCATGACCTGTACCGGTACTCTGCGGGCTTCGTACAGTTGTACCCAGGCTGATTTCTTTGGATTGGGGTTGGGAGCCATTAGCTAATCACCTTTCGTACAATATTTTGCGTAATAAGGGTTTCATCACTTTGCAGCACGCCGTCCGTGGCCAGGGCGCACAGACGGATAATCTCACGGGGCACGCCCTGTGAGGTTTCATATAACAATTCAAAGGCATCGTCATCAATCAGGGGTTCGCTGCGGCCAGCCACATGCAGACGGAATAAAACCATCTGCAAAGCGCTGGAGAGGGTCAGGGGGGGCAAGGCCAGGCGTACAAAGACGCGCGCATTGACCGCCTTGTTGGTTTCAAAGAGGGGGTTCATTTCGCTCTGACCGAAAGCCAAAATCTGCACCACTTTGGCGTCATAATCAAAGTTGTACAAACGGTGAATTACTTCCAGAGCTTCAATATCCATCAATTGTGCGTCATCCAGGAGTACAATTACATTGCGGTTTTTGGTGAAGGCATCCGCCATCATCTTTTCCAGCCCTTCCATCTGACGCTGTAAACTGCGTTGGGGGCCGACGCCCAGGGCGGTGGAGATTTGCCGGGCGGCATCCATGGCGGACTTAAAAGCAGCCGTGTGGATGTAACAAACATCCACGCCTTCTTCTGCGCTGTAGACATCGTATAACCGCCGGGCCAGAGAACTTTTTCCCATGCCCATGTCGCCGGTGATCAAACCCAATCCGCGGCGGCGCGCAATGACGCCCTGTGCCTGACGATAAACCGCCAGATGCTCGGGGCCTAAATATAAATAGCGCGGATCAGCGGATAACTTAAAAGGATCTTCATGCAATCCCAATCGCTCCAGATGAGCCATTCGCCACTCTTCTTCACTCCATGGATTTACCATACGCACACTTCCTGCTTGTTTTCTGTTGCTATTATTACACTAATTCGGGTTAATTTCAATAGAATTACGCTAATTAACCCCTAGGACCTAACAATTAGGTTATTTAATTGAATTTCATCCCATTTTATGCTAATATTGGTTAGAAATCAACGAATTACCCTAATTTCATCTTACGCGCGCAAGGACAAACTCTTATGACCATAATTTTGACCATAGCCAACGAAAAAGGAGGGGTAGGCAAAACCACTACCGCGGTGAATCTGGCCGCCGGATTAGCCCTGCGCTTGCGCGATGAAGCCGCCCCCAATAACCGCGTTTTACTGATCGATATGGATCCCCAGGGACACGCCCTGCTTTCTGCGGGTTACGGCACGCATACCGCCCCGCCAGCCGAGTCCCTTTCCGCCCTACTCACCGAAACCCCGCCGCCCTCCATCCAGCGCATGCTGCGCGTATCCCAGCACCACGAGAATTTATTTTTCCTGCCCAGCAACCGCGCTTCCATGGTGGATGCCGCCCGCGTCCTGCCTACTTTGATGGCCAACGAAAGCCGTCTGCAACACGCCATTCAGCCCGTCCTCAATCAGTTTGCTTTCATTTTGATCGATACCCCGCCCACCACCGGCGACCTACTGATCAATGCCCTGGTGGCTTCCACCCACGTCCTCATCCCGGTCGAGACCAGTTACCTGGGCGTCTCCGGATTACTGGAACTGCAGCGCACCATCGAAGAGGTGCGCATTCATTTCCGACCAAGCTTAAAAATTCTGGGCTATCTGCCCACATTGTGTGAAGAGCAGCGCGCCGAAACGCAGGACATCCTCATCGAGCTGCAGAAGCGCTATCCCAAGCAGGTCCTCCCGCCCATTCATAAATCCTCGGATCTGGCGTACGCGCATTCCAGCCACATGGACGTCTTCACCTATCGCCCGCCGCGCCAGCGCATTGCCAACCAGATCGAATCCAGTTCCCGGCCCACTCAGGAATATGCCTCCGTGGTTGAAACCATCATCAACACCACCCGATAATTAAAGGAACGCGCATGCCTCCTAAATCCCGCCAACGGTTCAGCGCCTTTGATGAATTTCCTGGAAGTGAAGAAAACGGCCAGGAAGCTCAGGGTAAACTCTCCACTTTTGTGCAGACGGAAGTGAAAAAACAGCCTCAAGTGGAACGCATTGAACGCCTCGCCCCCAGCAAAATGATGCCGGATCGTTTCCAGCCGCGCCGCTTGCTGCCGACCGGTATCCGCCGCCGCTTTTTCAACGGCGAAATCGATTGCTATCAGGCGGCCGGGGAGTGGTTGAACCTCTCCAAAAGTGATGCCAGCTATAAAATTGAGGTCGACCGCCTGCTCTCCATGGGCGGTTCCTTTGAAGAACACGGCCAGATCAAGCCCATCACCGGATCCTGGCAGGCCAATGCCAAAGGCGATTTTATCTTCCAGATTGAAACCGGCGAACGCCGTTTTTGGGCCGCCTGCCTGACCTATATCAATGACCAGCTGGTGGATGAACCCCTGCTGCGCATCGAAAGCATCGAGCATCCCACCCGTCAGCGCCAGGTGCTGGAAAACCGCCACGCCGAAACGCCCTCCGCCGTCTCCCAGTCCTGTGAAATTGCCGCGCTTATTTTAGCTGAAATGCAAATTGAACCCCAGCAGCACGCCGGGGAGGAATTCGATTACTTCCGCCAGGCCCGTGCCCAGCGCATGCCGGTGGGGCTGTGGGATAAAATCCGTCCCATCATGCAGCTCACCCGTCCGCGTATGGTGCAATTGCTCAATATCCTCCAGTTCTCCAACCCCATGCTGGATCTGGCCAACCGCTACCAACTACCCGAACGCGTCCTGCGCGAGATCCTCGCCAAACCGGAAGAGCTTTGGGAGCAGTACATGCGCCTGAGCATCCAAAATCAATTGACTTCTGACGAAGTCGCCGAGATCGAGCAACCCCCGGCCTCGAAGAACCCGGTGGTCAAAGCCAAGGTCAAACCGGTGCAGGAAAATCGCGCCTATAAAACCGCCGTCAGCGGGATTCGCCGTTTCGCCAACGCCGTAAATGATGTCGATGAGATGGAACGCTCCAAAATCATGGATGATCTGGCGGATGAACTGGTCATCTCCGACCAGGCCAGCGATATCATCCCCATCTTGGAAGAACTCATCTCTCTGATGAAAGCCAGGATCTAAAGAGTGTAACCGCGGTTACACTTTGGAATAGAAATTTTCCTTTATAAAACTGACTCATCGGGGTCAGTTTTTTTATTTCACTACGCCCGCTGGCTAAGTCCCCACAGGGGAGAGCCTGTCGAAGCCCGGTGGCTGAGCTCGTCGAAGCCAGAAATTACTCAAGCAGGCTATAGTCAATTTGGTCAACCTGAAGAAAAGCTACTTCGTTAAGAGATCTTGATTTCCTCATGGCCAGCTTGTCCAATTTCACCCTTCGACGGAGCTCAGGGAACGACACTGCCCCTCGTTGGCTGAGCCTGTCGAAGCCAGAAATCAAACAAGCCGACTATGTTCAACCTGATCAATCTGAAGGAAATCTAGGTGAATAAGACAGCTTGATACCCCAACGACAAGCCGTCTAATTTCCCCCTTCGACGGGGCTCAGGGAACAATATCTGCTGGCCGCCCCATCCCTCGTTGGCTGAGCCTGTCGAAGCCAGAAATTATACAAGTTAGCTATGTTCAACCTAACAAAACCGAAGGAAAGCAATTTCGATAAAAGATCAAGCCTTCCCAATGACTAGTTGTATAATTTTCCCCTTCGACAAGCTCAGGGAACGATGCTTGTGGCCATGCCCTTCGTCAGGAGAGATCCCATCAATGCTTCGCTAACCAAGCCTCCCCTTCGGGAGCTTTATCAAAGCCAGGAATAAACCAAAAAACCTATTTCTGCATCAAATGATTTTTCGACAACTCAACTAATCTTTCTGCATTTCCTTCGATAAGCGACTCTTTCTTCTTATGAGACCACCCTTGAATCTGCTTTTCGCGGTTAAAAGCATCAGAAATTCGCTCAAATTCCTCAAAATAAACCAATTCGACCGGCAAACGGTCCTTTGTATAGTTAGCTCCTTGACCGCAATAATGCTGCTCCATGCGAAGAACTAAGTTTTTTGTACTACCCGTATAAAAGCTGCCATCATGGCATTTGAGAATATATACATACGGCATATGATCCCCTCATACCTGGAAAAGAAACTTAATTAACGATTTATGAGTCGCATTTAAGAATAAGTATAAATAATTGGACAGAAAAATCAAATCGAAATCATTGGGTTTTTCCAATGTCAAATTATCCAATTTCTCCCTTCGACAGGCTCAGGGAACGACTATCCATCGTTGGCCGAGCTCGTCGAGGCCTGAAATTGATCAAGATGGCTATGTTCAGCCTGATAAGACTGAAGAAAAGCAATTTCGATAAGAGATCAAGCCTTCCCATCGACCAGCTGTCTAATTTCTCCCTTCGACGGAGCTCAGGGAACGGCGTTAGGGGCTTCGCTCCGTTGGCCCTGTCCCCGTTAGGGGAGAGCTTGTCGAAGCCTAAAATCAAACAAGCTGGCTATATTCAACCTGGTAAACCTGAAAAAACTATACCAATGTCAAGCTGTCTAATTTCTCCCTTCGACGAGGCTCAGGGAACGATGTTGAGCACTCCCTGTGGCTTTAAATTAACCAAATCGGCAATGGTCAGTATTCCAATTCGGAGGCTTGCTTTTTATTGTAAATAACTGAATGAACAGCATCCAATAGCCTTCTTTTGAAAATCCATGTTGTACTTATTACAAATCAGGAAGTGCCGATAATGATACAATATCCACAAGATCAAACTATTCTTTACCAGACGGGAAATATAGGTAGGTAGACGAATTATTACTGATAGAAAAACCAGCATAAATATTGGTATGGGTTAAATAACAAATAAAAGTCAAGGCAGATAATAAATGCCAACCCAGGTTTTAATCTCTCCTCTTTTCGAGTACATCAAACTTTCTACCTAACATTCCATACGATATGCCTGAAAACTCAATCTACCGATTGGATGATATCTGGTTAATATAGGAAGGTCGATATGAAAAAAACCAAGAAAGAAACGCATACATCGCTGCCGGATGCCCATAATGAGGGTATCGCGCACATCAAGATCAATAAACTAACTCCGATTAATGATCGCTATCTCCTTAATCAACTTCTTGATTTTGTCCCCGAGTTTGTCTATTTCAAAGATCTTGATAGTCGCTTTATTCGGCTATCAACCTCCCTGGCGAAATCCTTTGGCCTGGAGGATCCTGGTCAGATGATTGGAAAGACGGATTATGATTTCTTTTCCACTGAACATGCCACGCAAGCCTTTGAAGGTGAACAGGAAATCATTCGTACAGGCAGGTCGCTCAGTATTGAAGAAAGAGAAACAAGACACGGTCTTCCCGACAGGTGGGTATTGACCACAAAAATGCCCATCTATGATGAACAAGGGGCAATTGTCGGCACGTTTGGCATCTCCAGAGATATAACCGATCGAAAATTGGCAGAGGATAACTTGCGGTTGCAGGCAAACCGATTGCAAAATCAAATTGAGGAGATCAATATCCTTCAGGAACAATTAACAGACCAGGCTACCCATGATACACTGACGGGATTATTCAACCGCAGAAAAATGGACCAGGTCTTGTCTCAGCAATTATCGGACTGTCAAAGGCTCAAGCAAACTTTTTGTATTGTGATTCTGGATATTGACCAATTCAAACGAATAAATGATGAGTATGGGCATCAGATCGGGGATGTTTTCCTGAAGGAATATGGCAAGTGCATCCTTGAATCGACCCGAGCGGATGATTTTTCCTGCCGTCTGGGGGGTGACGAAATTTTGATGGCATTCCAAAAAATGACCATTGACGGTGCCGTAAAAAAAGCGGACAGTATCCGCCAAAAACTGGGTGCAATTTCGGTACAACGAGAGGGTCAACAAATATCAACCACGGTATCCATCGGCATTGCTTCTTATCCCACAAATGGCAACAGCATAAACGAATTAATCGCTCAGGCGGATGAAGCCCTGTATTTAGCGAAAGAAAAGGGAAGAAACCAAGTCGTAATGGCATCCTAAATTACAGGTTAATGACAACACACTCGTAGCGAGATCCATGACTATCAGTCCTATTTCACCCTTCGACGGAGCTCAGGGAACGGCTTATGCCTGGTGGCCCTGTCCCCATTAGGGGAGAGCTTCCTCTCTGTTGGCTGAGCCTGTCGAAGCCAGAAATCAACCAAGTTGGCTATGTTGAGCCTCATAAACCGGACAAATAGTACCATCCATAAAAATAACTAGGAATTCCAATGTCAACCAGTCTAATCTCTCCCTTCGACGGAGCTCAGGGAACGGCTTATGCCTGGTAGCCCTGTCCCCATTAGGGGAGAGCTTCCTCTCTGTTGGCTGAACCTGTCGAAGCCAGAAATCGACCAAGTTGGCTATGTTGAGCCTCATAAACCGGACAAATAGTACCATCCATAAAAATAACTAGGAATACCAAAGTTAAGCAGTCTAATCTCTCCCTTCGACGGGGCTCAGGGAACGGCTTATGCCTGGTGGCCCTGTCCCCATTAGGGGAGAACTTCCCCTAATGGGGACTTTGTCGAAGCCAGAAAATCAACAAGTTAGCTATGTTCTACTCTGAATATCCGAACGCCTACCCGTCTAACTTCTCTTTTCGACGGGGCTCAGGGAACGATACATGCCTGTCGAAGCCTGAAATTCAGTAACCATTAACCTCTTCCCAAAGTGTAACCGCGGTTACACTTCACCTTCCAATGAGAGTCTTTTTACCCTTCCCATTATGCCCTTCCGATAAGCCAATCCAACTCCTTCTCAACTTGAATAAATAGGCCGCTTTTCAAGTCGGACCTTGCGAAACCTGTAACGTTGTCTATAGTGAATTTACTGTCCCTCTATTCGCCTTTATTTCCTTTATGGGGCGACCCTTATTTTTATACAGGGTCGCCCCTGAATGACGACCCTTGCTTTTTCCAACGGCGACCCTTATAATAAGGTAGTGGCGACCCTTAGTTTTTATTTCCCTCTTTTTCCTGCGCCGACATTTTACACTTTGAGGTTTTTATGCATATTATTGCCTTTGCTAATCAAAAAGGCGGGGTGGGCAAGACCACTACCGCGGTTACACTTTCCCACGGATTGGCTCGCTCCGGCAAGAAGGTTTTGTTGGTCGATCTCGATCCGCAGGGTCACGTGGCTTTCTCCCTGGGCATGGATAAAAGCCCCGGGCTCTACCGCCTGATCTGTCTGAACGAAAAGATCGAGAGCATCATCCAGCCCGCCCGGGAGAATTTTGACATCCTCGCCGGTGATAAATTCACCGAGAAGGTTAAACGGCACATCACCCTTTCCGACTTCCGTGAGACGATCCTCCTGGACCTGCTTGAAAAAACCGATTACGACTTCGTTATGCTGGACATGGCCCCGTCCCTGGACGTGCTGCATTTGAACGGTCTGGTCGCCAGCGACTGGGTCATCATCCCCACCCGCCTGGATGCCCTCGCCGTGGATGGGGTAAATGAGATTTTATCCACCATGGGTGAGATCACTAAACGCGGCTATCCCTTTCAGGGATACAGTATTTTGCCTACTTTCTTTGACCGCACTACCCGCGAGACCCTGACCCAACTTAAAGAGATCGTGCAGACCTTTGGCGGAAAGGTCTTTCCGCCCATCCCACAGGATACGCGTGTGCGCGAATCCGTGGCGTACGGCAAAACCCTCTGGGAATATTCGCTGATGTCCCCGGCCATCCAGGGCTACAGTGACGGCAACAAACACACCGGCGGATACGCCCAATTATTGCAAAGAGTATTGGAGACCTTCCATGGCTAGACCCCCCATGCAGCGCAGAACGATTTTAGACCCGGCCGTGGCCGATTTACTCTCCGGCATGGAACAGCGTCAGGAGGAATCCCACCTGCCCGCCAAGGACCGCAAAAAGGCCGCCCGGGAAAGATCCAAAATACGGGAACGCAGGGAATACCGCGTCACCTATGATTTGCCGCCCAAGCTGCGCCAACGGATTAAAATCATCGCCGAGAAGGAAGGCATCCCGGCCAGCCAACTGGTCACCCTGGCGTTGTATCGTTTTCTTGAACTGTATCAGAAAAAAGAAATTGATTTGGGTGCCTATAAAGAAAGTTCCAAAAGCCCGAGATATGATTGGAATTTAATCATTCCGGATCATGAAATCCCAAAACTGTAAAATGAAGAAATCCCTTAAGTCGTTAAAGAGTAGTTAATTAAGTAGATATAGAAACATGGGCAAATTTTGCACCCTATAGACAGGCAAATCTTGCATGTACTAGGGGTGCATTTTTTGCATACAGGGGGCCTGAAGGTAAAAAAGGTCTTCTGGCCTTAAAGCAAATTAAGCACTCCCGCCAACAAGCAGAATTTGCATCATCGCGAAAAGGTAATTTTTGCATACAGGCCTGATTGCAATTCTTGCATTTAGGCCAGGGGGAAATTAATGCAGTCTGGCCTTAAGTATAAATTTGCCCATAGGCCAACAGGCAATTCTTGCACGCTGGTAATTACAGATTTATAAATTTCGTATAGCTGTGAGTTTTTCTATTTTAAGAAGAAAATAAGCCTTAATTATGGGTAGAAATAATATCTTTCGGGATGGAAGAAATAATTGCAGTATCCAGCAGAACCGAAAAGTCCATGTGGGGGGAGTGGATGGATGGGTCAGGCCAAACCTGCGAAGGGGTAATACCCCGCTTATTAATGCGCGTAGATTTTTTTGTCAAGCAGTATCGTTTGTTTTGTACCATTCAAATGGGATTTTGCTGTTTGAACGCTGCCAATATTTTTCACCCCCAAGATTAATTCCTATTTATTTATGGTTTGCCTTATGATTAAAACCAAAGGGTAAAGAACAAGTCATTTCAACAGAAGTTCATCTAAGGAAACTTAAAATGAATCCCGTCATAGATTTACTGAAGAACCACACCTCCATCCGATTATTTAATGAACAACCGGTTACCGATGAAGAAGAACAGGCCATCCTGGCCTGTGTCCTGCGGGGCGCCAGTGCGGGCAATATGATGCAGTACACGATCATACCCATCCGTAACAAGGAGACCTTGGCGAAACTGGCAGAGAGCTGTGATGATCAACCCTTCATCGCCAAGGCCGGACTTGCCCTGCTGTTTGTGGCCGATAATTACAAATGGAAACGCTTTTTTGAAAGCCGGGGAGTCACCGATCATGGCGCTCCCTACAGGGGACCCGAGATCCCAGACCTCATGCTCGCCATTCAGGACGCCATGATCGCGGCCCAGAACAGCGTGATCGCCGCAGAAAGCCTGGGGCTGGGCACCTGTTACATTGGCGATATCATGGAACAAGCCGAATACCATCGCGAGCTTTTCCATCTGCCATCTTATACCATGCCGGTCACCCTGGTCGTCATGGGGCATTTTGACAGTAAACCCCAACTGCGCTCTCGCTTTGACACGCAGTATGTTGTCTCACGGGAAGTCTATCCATCCGTGGACGAAACCTTCATTAATGGAATGTTCCAAAAAGAGGAATCAAAACAAGAAAACTTCGCCCAGAAATTCTATTCCCGGAAAATCGAAGCCGATTTCTTTAAAGAGATGATTCGTTCTGTGAATGTTTACCTGGCTCAGTGGCTGAAATGAAAGTTGATTGTCATTTGAGCGATATTGCGACTAACCTCCATCTATCTTGTCGAGGAGGCTTGTCAAGGATTGTGATAATGCCAGCCATAAACCCATTGACCACGAAACACACGAAAAATAACTTAGGGAAGGATCGCTTATGGTGAAGACCTCCTCCTCTAAAATTCGTTTTTCAGATTTTTGGGAGGCTGGAAGGGGGTCTCGAAGCATGGTTCTCGAGCCCGCCCGTTTCTCCACACTCCGGCTCTCCAGCACATTCTCCATCAAAATCTGGCGCATTCACATGCACGCCTTTGACATTATTCCGTAGGGGCCAAGCATTTCTTTAACGCTAGGATAATTCAAGCGTCAATGAAATGCTTTGCCCTTTTTATGATGGGGAATACGTAAAACTAGATGATTTCAATCTTGCGTTTTGGGCAAAGCATTCGATAATCTGTGCATTGTTCCGGCGCTGTTTCGAATGCTTGGCCCCTACGGTGGTGGACATAAACGGATTGTTATGTTTTTGCCTATATCTGGTACGCGGCGTTAACCGATCGGCTCGCCACGACATTCACCCCGCTATCCAGCACATTCTCGATCAAAATCTGCCCCATCCTGACCGGTGCCTCCACTTCCATCCCCGCAATTAATTAATCCGTAGGGGCTAAATATTTCAATTCCGTGAACTTCCGAACCAGTAACAGGGAGTTATCCTTAAAGAGATCCTTCCTTTGGGAGCGTGAATGAGAAGGTGGCTCCTTGCCCAACCTTGCCTTCTGCTTTCACCTGCCCGCCGTGGCGCTGGACGATGCGTTGAACGATAGCGAGCCCAACCCCCGTCCCCTCAAAATCTTCGGATTTATGAAGGCGTTGAAAAATACCGAATAGTTTATCGCTATACCGCATGTCAAAACCTTCCCCGTTGTCGTTTATCCAGTAGGTTACTTCATTCCCATCCCAGTCACAGCCAACTTTAATCTCGGCTACCGGGCGATTGCATGAATATTTCATGGCATTCGAGATGAGATTAACCCAAACCTGGCGCAGCAAATTGGGATCTGCTTTCACATCTTCGAGATTACCTCTTATAAACTTTATGCGCTCCGAATGATTTGAAACTTCCAGTTCATGGAATACTTCATCCACCAGGGCATTCATATTCACAGAAATGAAATTCATTTCCGCTTTTCCCAGGCGGGAAAAAGCCAGGAGATATTCGATCATGTTGCCCATGTGCGTGGCCTGTTCGCAAACCACCCGAAGGATACGATTGCCTTCTTCATCCAGAAGCTGCGCGTAATTGTCTTCTAAAATGCCCGTATAGCCATTAATTGCCCGCAGCGGTGCACGCAGGTCATGCGAGACTGAATAAGAGAAGGCTTCCAGTTCTTTGTTGGCAGCTTCCAGTTGCGCCGTGCGGTCAATGACACGCTGCTCAAGTTCAGCATTGAGGCGCTGGACCTCCTCTTCAGCCTGTTTGCGTTTGGTGATGTCTTCCATAATCGATGCCCGCCGGAACACTTCACCAGCTTCGTTACGAACTGGAAAACTTCGGCTGGATACCCAACGCACACTGCCATCCAGATGAATAATCCGGTGCTCTGGTAAAACGGGAACCCCATCGACTTGCTGATCAAGCGCATTGATCACCAAATTCCTATCTTCAGGGTGAATGGCGTCGATTACAATGTCAGGGTTCTCATAAAAAGCTTCGCAGGTCTGCCCGGTTAATTCCTCAAAGGCAGGATTCACGTAAAGCACCCGACGAGTTGCGACATCCCGTAACCAGATAACTTCGCTAAGCGATGAGGCAATTTGCCGGAGTCTTTCTTCGCTCTCGCGCAGGGCTTCTTCTGCCTTTTTTCGCTCGGAAATATCCATAGCTATGCTCATAAAAGCATTAACACGTCCGCTTGCATCCTTAAGCGGGGCAATGGAGATGCTGGAGAGAAGCTTGGAGCCGTCTTTACGGATTAATTCAGATTCCAGATTTGTCAAAATTTCTCCCTGAGCGACACGCTCAAGGATGACATGTTGTTCCTGACGTTTGCCTTCGGGAAGGATATTTATTTCCTCCCCGAGTATTTCTTGTGACGTCCATCCAAACATCTTTTCCCCGGCGTTGTTCCAAAGTAGAACATGAGCGTCCAGGTCAAGCATAATGATAGCCAGGGGGGAGTAGTCAATTAAAGCTTGCAGTGTTTGGTTTGACTGCCGGAGCGACTCTTCAGCTTGCTTAACCTCCACGACCTGCTGCTTCAAGCCCTCCAGGCTTAACCGCAATTGGGTTGTCATGCTGTTGAAGGCAGCGGCTAAAACACCCACTTCGTCCCTGCTGGTAACTTGCACCTGCCGGGATAGGTCGCCATCGCTGATCGCCTTGGCAGTTGCTGCCATCGCTTGAATGGGATTAACGATCTGACGCAATATTTCGTATCCAAGCAAGGTAGATATGACTAACATACCCGCCAGGAGAATCGTTGTAATAAGAATGGTATTGATTGCCAGAGCCAATGCCTCAGCCAAGGATTGTTCGGCGACGACAGTAAATAGTTGTCCACCCAGATGTATCCTGTCAACGGCCAGTACAACGCTGGAACCAGTCAAACCGGGTTGAATGCCATCCTCGCCAGGTACCTGAAAAGTTGTGCCTCGCAATACCAGCGATGGATTGCGATGCGCTATGAGGTTATTCTGGGCATCAACAATGTACACACTTTGGCCTGGACTGGTCTGCAAATCTACAATCAAATCCCGGATTTTCTGGAAGCGAACCTCTGCGATGAGAACCCCGTCCACCAGACCGGTACGCTCATCAGACAGGGGCACGGCAATGGTTATGTTTGGTTCACCGGTGATCTTATCGAAATACACAGGGCTGAAGTAGGTCTGACCACTCGTCTTGGGGATGGAAAAAGCTTCATCCCTGGCGCGATTTTCCAGTTCCTCATCGGGAATTACACTGGAACGCAAGAGGTGAACCTGTTCTTGTCCATTTCTATCGAGCAAGTCAAGGGATTCAAAAGCGCTTTGGAATGCGAGCAATTCGCCCAAGACGCCCCGCTGTCTCTCCCGGTCAAGATCTTGAAGCCCCCCTACCTGGCTAATGGCGCGCAACTGGCTTTCCAACCCATTCAGGTAGGCTTTCGCCTCGGTGGAAACACGCTGCGCCACCTCGTGCTGTAAATTAAGAGCCTGCTGCTCCTGGGCAATATAGCTTTGCCAGGCCAAAATGATCCCCACTAGGATTAAGGGGACAGTGGAGAGGCCTATAAATGCCAGGGTTAATCGTTTACGAATGCTGAGGTGCATATTCTATGTCTTCCAATTAATAGTACCTTTAAATCGCTAAAACCTTTCAGTGGTTTGTTGCATTGCTGTTTGCCAACACCATTTTGTAAGGCGATGGGCGCCAAAGGAGGGTGCCCTAACGTATTTAACGAATGATGATGTTTGTCTGCCGCAAGATTGCATCTGATATGTCAAGATGGATGGCTTTGGCTGTTTTCAAATTGACCGCCGAATAAAGTTCAGCCGTTTCCACCGGTAGATCGGCTGGACTGACACCTTCTAGAATTTGAGTAGCGAGGCGCGCCGCTTGTTTTCTGGCGGCAATTGTCAGATCAACGCCGTAACCCGTCAATGCACCGTCATTCACTATTTGTGTGTTTGGTCCTGAGGTGGGCAATCCAAGTTCGATAGCTCGTTGGAGAGTATATGCATTATTCGCATTCGTCAGGTAATCGGGGAGGAGAAAAATGGCGTCGACTTCCTCGGGAATATTTGTAAAAGCAAGCTTAGCTTCCTCAGAAGTGGCTACTTCGCGCGTGATAAGTTCAACACCGAGTTTGACCGCAGTTTCGCTCACTGTCTTCAAGGCTTGTATAGAGCTTTTATCATTAGGGTTATAAACAATATAGATGAGTTTGATCTTTGGCGCTACTTGCAGCAACCATTCCAGGCGCTTCCCTTCCGGTGTAGTGGAGGTGATGCCGGTGATATTGCCGCCAGGTTTCATAAGGTTGTCCACAACGCCGGCCCCCACCGGATCCGTTACGGGGATAAAGACCACTGGTATATCGGTGCCAGCCGTGGCCTGTTTCGCCGCGAGTGTAGCAGAGGTAGTGATAGTTAAAATCAAATCGACCTTTGCTTTCACCATCTCTTGTGCAACCGCATCGATTTTGCCGGCATCCACGGGTCCATGATCGATATAGGTGATGTTTTTGCCCTCAACATAGCCTAAATCGGCCAGGCCTTCCTTAAAACTCTTTACAGTACTTTCTTGATTTGCCGAGGGGTTAATGATGCCGATGGTGTAGTTTATTGTTTTCGACTCGCCAATACAACCTGCCAAGAGCAGGCTAGTTAAAACAAGTGAGACAACAAATCCAAACCGCAGCATGTGCTTCATGGCATCCTATTTTGGATAATCTGAATTGGTTTTGTCATTCCTTCAAAGATTATAAACAAGCTATTCGATGTTGAGCGGTGCGGCCAGGCTAAGGAATTTAAAAAGATAAACCTGAATTCCATGTCAAAATAGAATCACCTTTATGAATTTTAACCTCGCAAAGAATTTTAGGAATCTTTTATATAGTATAGCATTTTCCGTGCCTCTAGTTCATCGAAATATTCCTGCGAATCGGATGATAGGAATTTGGACATTTGCCGAATCATAGCCACGGCCGTTCGCCCCTACGGATGGATTAGGCATTTGTTATTGGACGGACCGGTCAACGTAATTTGTCTATGAATTGTACGGCTTGACAGTTGAGGAGATCAAGATTGTGGAGGGGTAATGCTAAGCCCGGTGCCCAAGTGAGGGCTGTCGAATTACTATCTTTTGTAATTGGGCGTGCGAAAATCCCCCGAAACCATACCATTAAGACCGGATGTTTCGACAAATCCGGGTATATAATCCAAATATGCACGCTCTGCCCAACCAACCAAAATTCAACCCTCAAATCCACCACCGCCGCTCCATCCGCCTGCAAAATTACGATTACGCCCAATCCGGGGCATATTTCATCACGATATGCACAACCCAAAAGGAATGCCTGTTTGGAACGGTGGTAAATGGAGAAATGGTGATGAATGAAATTGGAAAAATTGTGGAACTGGAATGGCTCAAATCCGCCGAAATCCGCAATGAAATCGAAATTGATAACTATGTAATTATGCCGAATCACATGCATGGAATCGTAATAATCACACGTAGGGGCGACCGGCCGGTTGGTGAAAATGATAATGAATTTAATTCCGGCGTAGGGGCGTATGGCCATACGCCCCTACCTCGGAATGGAATTCCCACACATTATAATCAAACAACTCAAAATGAAAAATTATTTCGATCCCCATCACAAACAGTTGGCGCCATGGTGCGTGGTTCTAAATCTGCTACAACAACACAAATTAATCAATCTCGTAACACACCCAGTATCCCAGTCTGGCAAAGAAATTACTATGAACACATCATCCGTGATGAAGCGGATTATGAACGGATTTACGAATATATTCAAAACAATCCCGCGCGATGGTTGGATGACGAACTATTTACCATATAAAAAAAAGCACCCCTACGGGTGCTTCGATCGCGAACCTACAATCCCCCCAAATCAACTTACCTTCCGCTCCACACTCCGGCTCGCCACGACATTCACCCCGCTATCCAGCACATTCTTCATCACAATCTGGCCCATCTTGACCGGTGCCTGCACATGCACACCTTTGATAATATTCCGTAGGGGCCAAGCATTTCTATACCGGTAGGATAATTCAAGCGTTAATGAAATGCTTTGCCCTTTTTATGATGGGGAATACGTATAACTAGATAATGTCAATCCCGGATTCTGGGCAAAGCATTCGATGATCTGTGCATTGTTCCGGCGCCGTTTCGAATGCTTGGCCCCTACGGCGGCAGACAGATACGGATTATTATGTTGTTGCCTATATGCGTTACGCGGCGTTAACCGACCGGCTTGCCACGACATTCACCCCGCTATCCAGCACATTCTCCACCAGAATCTGGCCCATTTTTACTGGGGCGGTCACATGCACACCGCGCAAAACATCCAACAGGGGACGGATCAAGGTCTTGGAGATCGGCACGGAGGTATACACCGCCACCAGCGGATGCTGCCCGCCATCCACCTGCACGGAGGTGGCCACCATGCGCTTGGGATTGATCAATTCTTCATGCGCATAGTCTTTTCCGCGCTTGCAGCCGTGCTCTACATCAATGATCTGTGAGCCGTTCATGGTGACCGACAATTTGCAGCCCTTGGGGCAGGTCACGCAGTAGATTTCTTTGATCTCAGTCATTATGGATTACTCCTTTTCTTCGGCAGGCAGGCCACTGTCAGGCTGGCCGCTTCTGCGGGAATATCCCCGGATTTGATTTTGATATCCATCATTTCACCCGGCCGGGCATAGGGGAAATTCCGGCTGGCAATCACCTGATCCCCCGCCAGCACCACCACCTTGACCGGCTCCTCGATGGGGGAGGGCACCCGGAATTGAAATTCTATCTCCAGTTCCTTCCCGGATTTTGCACCGGTCATGCGGACCTGCTGCGGCACCACTGTGCGCACGTTTTCGCCGCCCGTCACCGGCAGGGTTTTGCCTTCCAGGTTCTCCGCGGATCGGGCATATTCGGCGGCGAATTTGCCCGCTTTATAGCCCGCCTCGGTCACCCAATCGGCCAGGTCATAGACATGCACCACATTCCCGGCGGCGAAAAAGCCCGGGACGTTGGTGGCAAAAAATTGATCGACGATCGGGCCGCTGGTTTTGGCATCCAGCACCACGCCCGCTTTCTTGGATAGTTCATTCTCAGGGATCAAGCCCACCGAGAGGAGTAACGTGTCGCACTCGGTGATCTCCTCCGTGCCCGCAATGGGCTGACGGTTTTCATCCACCGCCACGGATTCAATGGCTTCCACCCGGTCCCTGCCCAGGATTTGTTTGACCGTATGCTTCAACTGCAGGGGGATGTCGTAATCCAGCAGACACTGCACGTAATTGCGGGTCAGCCCGCTGATGTAGGGCATGATCTCCAGCACTTTTTCGACCTTGGCGCCTTCAAAAGTCAGGCGCCGCGCCATGATCATGCCGATATCGCCGGAGCCCAATATGACAAAGCGTTTCCCCGGCATGTAGCCTTCCATATTGACCCAGCGCTGGGCCGTCCCGGCGGTGAAAACGCCGTTGGGGCGGTAACCGGGAAGCTGGATCTGCGCCCGGCTGCGTTCCCGGCAGCCCATGGCCAGCACGATGGCTTTGGGCTTGAGGGTCAGGTAGCCCAGGGTTTTGCTGGCGATGATCACTTCCCGCGTGGGGAAGATATCCACTACCATCGCGTCCAGCAGAAACTCGATCCCGGCCGTGTACACCTGTTCCACAAAACGCTGCGCGTAACTCGGCCCCGGCAGGTCTTCCTTGAAGATTTCCATGCCGAATCCGTTATGAATGCATTGCAATAAAATACCGCCGGGCTCGGTATCCCGTTCGATCACCACCACCTGTCTGGCGCCGTTTTCTTTGGCCGCCAGCGCCGCTGCCATCCCGCCGGGGCCGCTGCCGATGACCAGTACATCAATGTCACTCAGGTTTTTCATCGCAGCCTCCGTCTTTAGTGTGGCAGAAAAGGTATTCGGATCCGGCCCCTTTCTTGGTGATCTCGAAGGGACTGCAGGCCAGTTCCCTGGCCAGGATTTCGACCACTTTGGGCATGTCAAAACCGCCCAGACAGCGGCCCGTCCCCAACCAGGTGCGCCGTTTGATCGCATCATACGTGGTGGCCGGGATGGGGGAGTGGATTTCGGCCACAATTTCGCCTTCCGTCACCATCTCGCAGCGGCAGATCACCCGGCCATACTGCGGATTTTGCTGGATCAACTTCTCCCGTTCGGCATGCGACAAATGGCTGAAGCGTGGCCGCTGCTTGCGGATCGGGTTGAAATCCGATTTCTCGGTCAGGCTCTCGCCTGCGGATTTCAGCATCTCGACCACGCGCAGGGCAATGGCTGGCGCGGCAGTCAGTCCGGGGGACTCGATGCCGCCTAAATTGATCAGCCCCTGCACTTCCTGGGCGATTTCAATCATAAAATCATGCTGATAATTCATACTCGGGTCCGGGCTGGCGGCATTGCCGTGCGCCCGCATCCCGGCAAACTGGGCGATGATGCTGCTTCTTTGCAGACCCGGCACCAATTTTAGCGCCCCGTTCCAGATCTCATCCATGCCGGCGGCGCTCACCGCTTTATTTTCTTTGTCATCCAGCAGGGTGGCGTTCGGGCCCACAATCACGTTGCCATGCACGGTCGCGGTGACCAGGATGCCCTTGCCGGCCGCGGACGGCACCGGAAAGAGGATATGGTCCAGCGCACAGCCTGCCCGGTCCAGAATGAAATACTCACCCCGCCGGGCGGTGATTTTAAATTCCGGGTGCACCCCGGCCGCATGCATCACCTCATCGGCATACACCCCGGCGGCGTTGATCACCCACCGGCTGGTAAAGTCCCCCTGCGAGGTGTGAACGCCGCTGATGCGGGAACCCTCCATCAGAAAACTTTCAAATTGGGTGTTCAGAAATACCTTTACCCCGTTGACGACCGCATTTTCCGCCGCAGCTATAGTCGCAGCGAACGGGTCGCACATCCCGCCGGTCTTGGCCCAAAAAGCCCCGCTGACCGCCGGGTTAATCATTGGTTCGCGCCGGCGCATTTCCTCGGCAGAGACCATCTCCAGCCCGGGGACGCCGTTCTGCTGCCCCTGTTCGAATAATTTTCTCAAAGCGGGCAGTTCTTCCTCGCCGATGGCGACCACATAATCGCCTTTGCGCACGAAGGGAATATCCAACTGCGCGGAGAGTTCATCCCACATCGCGTTGCCCAGCACGTTCAACTCCGCTTTCAGGCTCCCGGGCAGGGGATCATACCCGGCATGCACGATGGCGGAATTGGCCGCGCTGGTTTCAGCGCCGATGTCGGCATTTTTTTCTAGGATGGCAATTTTGAGAGCATAGCGGGAAAGCTCGCGGGCGACCATGCACCCGACCACCCCGCCGCCAATGATGACCATATCAAAATCAGACGTATTTTGTTTCAATCCAACCCTCCTCAAGCATGATGCGCGTAAAAATTTTATCTTTGGGGTATCTTGAAATTCGGACACCCATGCAGGATTCTTGACAATTATTTTATTTCGGTCGAGCTGATGGTATCCTGATGATCAAGGAGATGATGCTGCAGGATGTCTTTATGCAGATTGAAATCCTCGGGGGAATCGATATCCACCTTGATGTTATCGGAAAGGTAAATCTTCACGTTGTAGTGCATCTGCCGGGCAAACTGGATGTGCCGGGTGAAGGAGTTTTCGCCGTACGAAAAGGGCAGATTATCAATGGGGTTGATATAAAGAGAGTTGGTGCCTTTTAATAAATGGTCCGGTGAGATCATCATCGTGTGATGCGGTTCAATCTCGGAGACCATATCCGAAAGCACCCGCGCATTGAGATAAGGCAGGTCCCCTGGCAGGATCATCATCCCATTGAGTTTGAACTCTTTCAGAAAAGGCAAAGCCTCATTGAGCGAGGTGTTCAAATCATTGGGTTTAGCTTCCGAAATGACGTGAATATTCATTTTCTCCGCCAGAGCAGCAATCACCGGGTCCGCGGTGATCACGGCGATACCCTCAAATTTGTCACATTCCTGCAGTTGAACAATGGTATGGGTGAACAGCGAGAGCACCAGATTGCGTTTCTCGACCGGCGTCAGAATCGTCGCCAGACGGGATTTTGCTTCTTCCAACGGTTTCATGGGTACAACGGCCCATCGGATCATAGGGTTTCTCCCTGGGATTTCAAAGTTTGTATATACTTTAGCATTAAATCGGCCGTCTGTGTCCTCTCTGTGAGGGTTGGCATCAGCGAAGGGATGGCCAGACAGTCCATACCCAGGCTTTGTACAGCGGGCAGCTCGGCTTCATCCAGCACATCCAGAAAAAAGACATCCAGAAGATCCTGATAAGTTGCCGCCACCGCACTCGCGGAAGGCTGAAAACCCAATTCCTGAAACATCTTGGCCGCCGGCCCTTTGACGGCCTTGCCCTGGATGATCGGGCTCAACGCTGCGCAGAAGCGCGTTTTAAGCAGCTCGCGTACGCCGGTTAAGGAGAGAATCGGATCGATACTGACAAAGGGATTGGAGGGGCAGAAGATCACGCAGTCCGCCTCTTGCAAAGTCTGCATCACCTGGGGGGAGGCTTCGCCGGGCTTTTCGTGATTCCAATAAATTCGTTTTACCACGGGGCTGCATTGCTGCTGCACAAAATAAGTTTGAAAATCCAGCACCCCGGCGTCCGTTTCCAGCAGGGTGGGGTAGGGGGCGTCGCACATCGGCAGGATGGTATGGGAAATGCCCATGCGTCTGGCCAGATCGCCGATCACCTGGGTCAGGGACTTGCCGTCCCGCAAGCCCTGCGTACGCAGCAGATGGGTGGCCAGGTCCTGATCCCCCAGCTTAAACCAGCCCTCTTCTCCCAAGGATTTCAACGCCGAGAGGCAGGCAAAGCTGTCCTCTTTTACCCCCCAACCGGTGGACGGGTTAGCCCGTTCGCTGAGGGTGTACAGCACCGTATCCACGTCCGGGCAGATTTTCAAGCCCAGAAATTCCATGTCGTCCCCGGTATTGACGATGATCGTCAGGTCCTCGGGGGGCAGCAAAGCCGCCAGACCCTGGGCTAGTTTGGCACCGCCAACACCGCCAGCCAGGGCTGCAACGCGCAGAGATTTTCTTTCAGAGGGAGAGTACTTTTTCATTAAGGTTTTTTACCGTCAATGCTGGATTTTATCATGCTTCGCTATGTTGGGCTAAGGATACAGGAGTTATTTCCCAGGTTTAACAGCTTTTTGCATTGGCAGGTTCTTTGGTTCGTGTATCCCAATGAAATCATCGGCAAGATCGGATGCCGTATCCATCCAGTGCCAGGGCGCGAGCCTCGCGCCCCTACGGGTACCTCGTTTATATTTGGAATGAATTACGTTTGCGCTGTGGATTTATTCGTCGTGATTTGACAAGCTTGAGTTACTGCGAGGAGGGCGGCAGCCCGACGGCCTGTACCCTTTAGGGTAGGCAATCTCCCTGCAGGAATTGAAGATAATTGGTGATGATAGACACCTATACCCTTTCAGAGTGAATTCAAGCATGCGTGGAGATTGCCTACCCCTACGGAGTACAGGCCGCCCTATCGGGCTCCTAAGAAACAAAAGAGTCA
>DHVR01000033.1 GCA_002412765.1 Leptolinea sp. UBA5203
CTTGAAAGAATCTGGGATCCGTTTTTCACAACCAAGGAAAAAGGGACCGGGCTTGGCCTGGGTATCGTAAAAAACATCATTGAATCCCATAACGGCAGCATCCGGGTCGATAACCGGAAGAAAGGGCCCGGTGTTCGCGTGATCATTGAATTGCCGATCTCGAATATCGGTAAATCGGCAGATCAATAAAGAGCCTTTATGCCAGATATCGGATCGAAAGGTCGGAGGACGGCTGAGAAATCCCCTTTCGAATCACCAGGGTTTTGCCGATTTCAGTTCCGTCCGATACCACATCGGGATGATAGTGCCTGCCTTTTCTCTGCAAAGTTCCAATGCGCGGATATCGCGTCATAAAATACTGTTTCAACTGGAGATCGGCTATGGCAACCAGCGAAAACGCGGGCGAAACGGTCTTGCCGGCTGACGATTCCTGTTCCAGTTTCATCTTGAATCCGGATAAAATGCCGGTTGCAAAATCCGTTTTCCGATATCGGTTCATTTTACCGTCGGTGTTATATCGATTCCATTCAGCATCAATAAAGCGCCCTATAAAATCAAAAACATAAGTGGCAATCTGAAGATTCCGGGCTGTTCCGCTGATTTCAAGGGCTCTGCCCATTTTTCCTTTTTCAACCACATAGGCGCTGACCCAGATTCCTTTCACAAAACAATAATCCATCAGCAGATGGGCCAGGGAATATTCCTCCCCGAAATGCCTGAGCGCCGGCTTTCCAACAAAAATGCTGAAATAATCCCTGGGTGTATTCCGAACGATTTGCTCTGTCTCGTATTTTGCCATCAGCTCATGGGCCTTGATCATGGCAGCTTCCGCCTCATAAAGATTACTGCTTTGAGCCAGGGCCATGAGTTTTTGAATCCGAAGCCGGATTTTATCGCCCTCGCATTCCGATGTCTGAAAAATCTGCTGACTGAGGGGAATGTATGTTCCAGTTGCCCTTGGGTTGGCATTCAACATCCGGCATGCGTTTTGAAAGCCCGGGCCATGGGCCGGCTCCCGAGGTGCGCCTAAAGCCTCCGATGTAAACTGATGCGCCATCTCATGATAAAGCACGTCACGGATATCGCTCCAGGAATGATTCAAAACAAACGGCCGGCTAAGGCCGATTTCCCGCTTTTCAGATGACCAGTATCCCAACCGGTTCTGAAAATCCCGCAAGGCAAACAGGGGCTTGTGCATCCGTTTTCGAAGCTCCGCATTTACAGCCCACAGGGCAGCCTCCCATTCACACGACAGGCCGTGAAGGATGCGCCGATCCAGGCTTTCCAGAATCTGAACTGTTTTCACGGGATGTCAGCCATCTTCTGATAAGCCTGATAGGTCTGCCGAAGTCCTTCCGAGAGAGAAATGGCGGGCTTCCATCCCAAACGGTTCAGGACAGAGACATCCAGAAGCTTTTGGGGCGTGCCATCGGGCAGGGTGTGATCCCAGAGTACCCTTCCCGAATACCCGGTCACGGCTTTAACCTTATCCGACAGTTCGCGAATGGTTAAATCCTCCCCTGTTCCGATGTTGATATGGGTAGTTTTTCCGTTCTGCGTTGCCTGATCATAGAGGCTGTCCTCAAGCTGCATGATAAATACCGATCCGGATGCCATATCGTCCACGTGGAGAAATTCCCGCCTGGCAGAGCCGGTTCCCCACAACAGGACATCCGGGAACCCGGAGCCGGCTTGTTTCAGCGTATACTTCTCTAAGATGCCCGTACCATATCGAAAGGGAATACCCAGGTGCGTTCGAAATGAATCCGGAACCGGGCCAAAGACAGCTTCGTCTTTTTGAATGGCGCTCCAATTGCTTTCTTCCACCAGCCTGGCCAGGTGAAATTTTCGAATCAGCGCCGGCAGTACATGAGAATTATTCAGGTCATAGGAATCGTTCGGACCATAGAGATTGGTGGGCATGACGCAGCGATACCGGGTTCCATGCTGGCGGTTATAGGATTGACACAGTTCGATACCGGCTATTTTGGCAATGGCATAGGGTTGATTGGTGGGCTCAAGAAGGCCGGAAAGCAGAGACGCCTCTTTCATGGGTTGAGGCGCATGTTTCGGGTAAATGCAGGAGCTTCCCAGAAACAGCAGGCGCCGGACTCCTGCGCTGAAAGCTTCATGAATCACATTGCATTCGATCATCAGGTTCTGATAGATGAAATCCGCCCGATAGGTATTATTGGCCTGAATCCCGCCGACTTTTGCGGCCGCAAGAACGACATAATCAATGGGTTCGGATTGAAAAAAAAATCGTACAGCCTGTTGATCCATCAAGTCCAGTTCCCGGTGAGTCCGGGTGATCAGGCGTTGATACCCGCAGGCCTTCAGCAATCGCACAATCGCCGATCCCACCATGCCGCGATGGCCTGCAACAAAAATTCGTGAATCCAGTGTCAAAGGGGGTACGGGAAGCATCACACCATCCTCGGATCATTCGAAATGATTGTAAATCTGAAAGCCTTCCTTCTCAACCAGAAAATCCCTTCGCGCTTCCATCAGATCTCTTTCCACCATGATTCGAATCAGTTCTTCAAAATCCATTCTGGGTTTCCACCCCAGAACTGTTTCAGCCTTTGTCGGATCCCCCAGCAGAAACTCCACTTCCGCAGGCCTGAAGTACCGGGGATCGATGCTGACAACAATCTGGCCGGGTTCGGGCGGTTTTTTCAGGCTGTTCCTGCAATTTTCAGAAAAGGAGACCGTGTCGATCACAGCGGTTTCTTCGATGCCGGAACCTCTCCAGGCCAGATGGATACCCACGGCATCGAATGCCTTTTCCACAAATTCACGGACCGAATGGGCCTTGCCGGTTGCAATCACAAAATCCTCCGGCGCCTGTTGTTGCAGCATCAGCCACATCGCCTCCACGTAGTCTCCGGCATATCCCCAGTCTCTCTGGGAATTGAGATTGCCTAGATACAGCTGGCCCTGAAGCCCCAGCCGAATTCTGGCAACCGCACGGGTAATCTTCCGGGTTACAAATGTTTCACCGCGCACCGGAGATTCATGGTTGAACAAAATCCCGTTGGCAGCATACATATCGTAAGCCTCACGATAATTTCTGGTGATCCAGTAGGCATAAACTTTGGCTGCTGCATAGGGGCTGCGAGGTTCAAAGGGGGTTAATTCATCTTGAGGAGGTTTGGCGCCGCCAAACATTTCACTGGAGGAGGCTTGATAAAAACGAGTATTTACACCGCTTTTACGGATGGCATCCAAAATTCGGGTAGTTCCCAAACCAGTGACATCACCGGTGTATTCCGGCATGTCAAAGCTGACCCGCACATGACTTTGTGCGGCTAAGTGGTATACTTCATCCGGCCGGACGTTATAAACTAGGTCCAGGAGGGTTTCTCCGACGGTGATATCTCCGTAATGAAGGTATAAATTGACATCTTTGCCATTCTGATGTGGGTCATCATAAATGTGATTGATTCGCATGGTGTTGAAGGTGCTGGCTCGACGGATGATGCCGTGAACTTCATACCCTTTGGACAGCAGGAGTTCTGCAAGGTAAGAGCCATCTTGACCGGTGATTCCGGTTATAACTGCTTTTTTCAATATAAACCTCCGGGGCAAATTATCTTAAACATAAAATTTGGTCCCTTGTTTTTGAATTATTCATCGAAGGTTAATTTTACCAGTGTTTGCTGAAAATGCCTGAAATTAGCACGACAAACCGAGAGCAGACGGCGTTTTGAAATCCAGACAGAATAACGGAAATTTGGTACAATCGGTTTGGAATGTAAGCTTTGGAGAATAAATTATGAATCGAAAGGGATTTCTTCTCTTTTCTCGCTGGGTATCATTAGTGATGATTTCTTTAGCGGTAATGATTACGGGTATCCAACTGGTGCAATACAGTCGGGTTCGGAATGCGTTTCCTGTTGGTATGAAAATCGCTGGTGTGCCCGTTGGCAGCCTCACCCAGAAAGAAGCCGCAGAACGGCTGATTAAAGCCTATGGGGTGCCGGTTGAGCTTCGCTACGATGATGCCATTATTCATATCAAACCCTCGACAGCCGGGTTTGAACTGGATCTGGAAGGTATGCTGGCGGCAGCCAGTGTAGCTCGTTCCACTCAACCTTTCTGGACTGAGTTTTGGAATTATTTATGGAACACCTATCCTGAGCCCATTGAAGTCCCTTTGCGCTTTAAAATTTCAGAAGACCGGCTGCAAACATTTTTAATTGAAGAGATTGCCAGTCGATATGATCAGTCTGCGGAGCCTGCCATGCCAGTTCCGGGCACTTCCAATTTCACCTCAGGTAATCCGGGTAGACAGTTGGATATTGACCGCGCAACCGTTTTGATAGAGGATGCCTTAAAGTCTTCCAGTTCCAGGGTTGTTAAGCTAACGTATAATGTTCTGGATTCTGGCAAGCCACCTATGAGCATGCTTGAAGTTCAGTTGCAGCAAATCATTGACATGTCGGGTTTTGATGGCTTGACCGAAGTCTATCTTCTGGATCTTAAGTCTGGGGAAGAAATGCAGATGGCCTATCAACGGGGTGTCTCGGTGGAGCCAAACATCTCCTTTACGGCTGCCTCCACTATCAAAATTCCGATTTTGGTAAGCGTTTTTGAGAACGTCCCAGAACCAACACCAATAAATGTGGTATCTGAAATTGAATCCATGATTGAACTATCGGAAAATGATCCAGCGGACCGTTTAATGCAAACTGTTATGGACCCGAATCTTGGTCCGATTTATGTAACCGATCATATGCAAGAATTGGGGTTAACCAATACCTTTTTAGCCGGCCATTTCTATTTTGGGGCACCCTTATTACGCCGTTATGAGACGGTTGCGAATATGCGTACGGATATCGATACAGGTCCGGATCCCTATAACCAGACGATTCCAATGGAAATGGGTATGCTGCTTTCGGATATTTATTATTGTGCGGAAAAAAATGGGGGCGCCCTGCGGGCAGTTTATCCGGATTCGATCACCCAGGCTGAATGCCAGCAGATGATCAAATCCCTTGCTTTGAATGATATTCAGGTCCTTTTACAGGCAGGACTTCCGGAAGGTGTGCGTATTGCGCATAAGCATGGTTGGATTATTGAGTTGGATGGGTACCTGCATACCATCGGAGACGCTGCGATTGTTTTTTCACCAAATGCTGATTACGTCCTGGTAGCATTCATGCATCAACCGGTACAATTGATATTTGATCCGGCAAATATTTTATTTGCCGACCTGTCCAGGGCGGTTTATAACTATTTCAACCTGAATCAATAATAAATGGGCTGTCCCAAAGGCAATATTCACTCCACATGCGTATATGAACGTATAAATAAAGGGCGACCGCCGGTCGCCCCTACTTGCTTGACATATACCTGTTTATCTTAGCGCCTGTTGAATTTGATAAAGAATTTCAGTTGGGGTGAAACCCATCCAATGGCAGCATTCATTTTGTAGAAGAAACAGATCCGATTTGATGGCAAGAATCTGTTTTTGTTGTGGTGGATAACGGCTGACCAGAAAATTCAGGCGTTCTTCTAGGGGGACAATACGGCTGCCTTCGACATATTTATCTGCCAGGTAAACCAATATTTCTTCAATGGTTTGCGGCTGTTGATTTTCATCCTGCAGGCATAATAAGGGATGTTTCTCCACAATGGATGCTAATTGTGGGAAACCTTTTTGTTTTATGAGTTTTGCCCCACTTTCGCCGTGATGTTGACAGGTTTCATCATGCATCATTTTCCCAATATCATGCAGATAAGCTGCCCGGTGAACCAGGAGGGAATCGACAGTCTGGCCATTTTCATTGCACCATAAGGCCATCTGGTACGCGATGGCTGCAACGGTTTGATTGTGTTGCAATAATCCATATCCTACCCCTTGTTCCAGCAGCCAATGCTGGCAGGTGATCAAGTTTGGAAGAAACGGCTTATGGAGGATCTCGGGTAATTGGTTGAAATGCGAGAATTCTGCATCATGAATTGGATAATGAGCTGGGGCAGCGGTAAATTTCGGGTTATACCAAACAGTGGTCAACCCTGCGTGACTTGCCCCTAACATATCTTTCTGATAATCATCTCCAATAAAATACAGTCCTGGATCTTTGACAGTCTTTACCAGGTTGTAGAAAAATTTTAGAGAAGGTTTTTCAGCATGCAGTTCATTTCGGGTGTAAACGCCATTCAGTAATTGGGCAATGTCCACCCGATCCAGAGCAGAAAGAACATCGGCGGCATTGGATTCGGAGGCATTTGTGGCGACATATAGTTTATAGTGCCCAAATAAGGTTGCCAG
Organism: Leptolinea sp. UBA5203; assembly: GCA_002412765.1. Classification (GTDB taxonomy): domain Bacteria; phylum Chloroflexota; class Anaerolineae; order Anaerolineales; family Anaerolineaceae; genus UBA5203. Next base: position 6,281 of record DHVR01000033.1, read on the forward strand.
CGCATCCGGTACCCCTGGTAAACATTCCACCTGCGGCCAGTCTTTCATTGGTCCATTGTATTGGGGAAAATCTTTCATCAGGGTATCACCCCAATCGAGACAAATACTTTTCATTTGTTTTAGTTTTGCTCCAATCCTTGATTTTTAGGGAAGATGGATGACAACATAGGGAACGCAATGAGATTCAGCATTGCAAAGATGACAAAAGTTAGTCTGAAACCGATGCCTTCCGCCAGGGAACCACTTAAGGACAGGCCGATGGCGGTACCAATGTTGGCAACGGCCATGAGCAGGGAAAACATGGAGGCTGCAATTTTCGGCTCACACAGGCTCATGGAGATGGCAAAGTAGATCGTTTCATAATAACCGAATGCCAAGCCGAAGATGAATACCAGGAACCAGGCTAAACTTGCGGAATTAATGATTGATAAAGCCAGGATGGCAACCAGTGAAGTAACAATCGCAAGGCGCACAGCATTTTGCTGACCAATGCGATCGGTCAATTTTCCGCCAGCCAATCCTCCGATAACAACCCCAATCCCCCAAACCATGGACATTAAGCCGGCTGTGATCAGACTGATTTGGTAGGTTGTGAAGAGAAACGGATTTACATTTTGATTGGCACCATAAATCACTAAGGAATACAAAGCGCCTAGCAAACCCAACATGATCACATTTCTTTTCTTGAATGCCGAAAAGGCCTTCCATTCGAAAGCATGCTCTGGTTTTCTTGGTTCTTCTTTAATACGTAGTACGATCAGCAATGGAATTAAAGGGAGGACGCCCAGCAGCCAGAAAACCGCAGTCCAGGAGACTTTCTCAGCAATAATGCCAATTAAACCGGAGACAATCACCACACCTAGTGCTCTGCCGCCAACCATAAACCCTTGAATGGTGCCTTCCTCTTCTTTGGGGGTGGTATCCAGTGCCAGACCATCTGTGCAGGTATCATATAAGGCCATGGCAGACATCATGATGAAGGCCAGCAAGAGAAACATGCCATACTGCGAGGCTGGGTTGATTAAAGGGACGACCAGGCAGGCCAGGGATTGGATGACTAGTCCCAGGATGATGTATGGCTTTCGATGTCCCATGTGCCACAGATCATATTTATCGGAAAGCATGCCCAGAAATATCTTCAAGATGAAGGGTGTCATGGCAACGGTTCCAATCGTACCAATTTCTGCCATATTTAGCTTAAACCCTTGTAAATAAAGAGCATTCAAAGATGTGAAGTAGCTCATGATGGAGCCTTGAGCAAAGTAAAGTAGTCCGAACATCAAATAGCGGACAGATTTGGTTGGCATTGGATGCTCCTAAAAATGGATTTAGACTATTGTAATCGAATAAAAACCTGTTACAAGTATAGAATCGGATTGACTGCGCGTCAATTCAAATTGGATTAGGGAAAAAGATTGTTGAATTTGGCCAAGGAATCTATCAGGGCAATCTATCAGCCTTGCCAGAAAAATAACTTTCAAGTATAGTCAGTTTTAATCAACTAACTACAAATAAATCGGGTAAATAAAATGGAAACAGAAACCAAGCAACATTCCTGGCTGCAAAAGCCGATTCGATCCTTTATCCCAGAATTCAACATCGAAGTCGTGTTGATCCTCATCATTCTCCTTCTGGCGGTTGTCAGCCGATTTGCCATGTTGGGTGAAAGAGTGATGAGCCATGATGAGATTAATCATGTTATTCCATCCTTTGAACTCTTCGAAGGAAAAGGATATCGACATGATCCTGTAACCCACGGTCCGTTCCAATTCCATGTGGTAGCTTTATCTTATTTCATGTTTGGTGACAATGATTTTACATCCCGCATCCCGGCTGCTCTGTTCTCGATAGGGGCGATTGGGTTTGTTTTGTTCGCTTATAGACGGTACATTGGCCGAATTGGCGCGCTGGTTGCTTCTGTGCTTTTCCTTATCTCCCCCTATATGCTTTATTATGGGCGGTATACCAGAAATGAGGCCTTCATTGAATTAATTGGGGCGGTTACCATTTACGCGATTTTACGATACCTGGACAAAGGTGACCATTTCTCCTTAATTCTATTGACCATCGCAACAGCATTGCATTTTACCGTTAAAGAGACATCCTATATCTACACTGCCATATTGCTCATCTTTGTTTTTGTATTATTCCTTGAACAGGTTCTACGAGACACCTGGCAAGATTCAGCCAAGAAGAGACAATTTCTGTATCTCATATTATTTATAGTCATAGCATTAGCACTGGCATTGGGCATGGGGGTATGGTCCTCTGCCAGTACACCGGCTGTGGTTGATTCCATAACAACTTCAGTGACGACCACGGCAGAAGTGTTATCTGAGACACCATCTCTCCCGGATGTATGGAATACCCAACGCTATATTGCATCTGTTGCCACAGGTTTGGCAGTTATCTCCATTCTATTGGCTGCCTATCTATTATTGACGGCTTATGGATGGCAGCGCATTAAGCAAATTCGTTCCTTCAATATTGTTTTTCTTGTCGGTACATTAATATTGCCATTGCTGGCAGCATTTCCAATCACTGTGCTGGGTTGGGATCCGCTGGATTATACTCAATCAGGATTGTTGCGTACCGGGATCGTATTGATCCTTTTTGTAGTGGGTTCGGCAGTGCTTGGTTTATTCTGGGATTCTAAAAAATGGTTGATCTACGCCGCAATATTCTGGTTCTTGATCATCATTTTTTATACAACCTTCTTCACCAATGGCAAGGGGTTTTTTACGGGTGTAGTGGGTTCACTTGGCTACTGGCTATCGCAACAGAGTGTAGCGCGTGGAGGGCAGCCCCTTTATTACTACGCCCTGATCCAGATCCCTATTTATGAGTTTTTACCTGCGATTGGCATGTTGATCACGTTGGTTGTTGCATTTAGGAAACGATTATTCAGCTCCTTCCCAGGGATATCCCCTGCAGCTCAGACGAACCTCATTAACCCAGATACTGAACAGCGCATTCCGGTTGCCGCGCTTCTGATTTATTGGTCCATCATGAGTTTGCTAGCATATAGTTACGCTGGCGAGAAAATGCCCTGGCTAACCGTTCATATTGCCTTGCCGTTGATCCTGACAGCAGGCTGGGGTATTGGATATTTCCTTGAACGATATGATTGGTCGGCATTGGCACAAACTAAAGGCTGGCAATCGTTTTGTGTTTTGATTGTCACCATTTTTTCGGCAGGGGCCTTATTAAATACGCTGATGCAGGACATCCTGCCTTTTACCGGCAAAGACCTAAATCAATTAGCCGCAACGCAGGATTTCTTATTTGCCGGTATTTTGTTGATGTGCTCGCTGGCAGTTCTTTTTTATCTCAATCTGCATACGAATCATCTCGCGATTGGGAAATCGGTTCTGCTGATTTTATTATCTTTGATGACTGTTCAAACTGTCCGTGCAAGTTATCGGGCATCCTTCATCAACTATGATAATGCCAAAGAGTATTTGGTTTATGCACATGCTGCCAGCGGCCCGAAAGAAGTCCTCACTCAAATCGAAGAGATTTCTCGCCGTATCACCGGCGGTAATGACATCTCCATCGCCTATGATAATGATGTGAATTATCCCTACTGGTGGTATTTACGGGATTATCCCAATAAAATTTACTACGCCGATCAGCCGACCCGTGAAGTTGGGCAGCAGCCTTTGATTGCGGCCGGCGACTCCACCATGAACAAGCTGGGCCCGATCATTAAGAATAATTACATCGAATATTCCTATATGCGCTTGTGGTGGCCGAATCAGGATTACTGGAACCTGACTACAGACAGGTTCCTGGGTATCTTTAAAAATCGAGCTATCCTGCGTGGCATTGTGGATATCTGGTTGAATCGTGATTTTCGCCAATATGCCACAGCGACGGGAAGCACCACCGCAACCCTTGAAACCTGGGAACCCTCCAGTAAGATGAAATTCTATATCCGTAAGGATATTGCGGCGCAAATTTGGGACTATGGGATTGTGCCGGAAAATATCGTTGATACCATTGAAGATCCGTACCAGAACAATTATATTGATTTTTGGGCCAGTTCCAGCTTCGGATCCGCGGGTGCAGAACCGGGGCAAATGAATGCCCCAAGAGGGATTGCAGTCGGTCCGGATGGCAGCATTTATGTTGCTGATTCATCGAATCATCGGATTGAACACTTCACTGAATCAGGCGGATTTATTGAATCGTGGGGTGGTTACAGCGGGACAGAGCCTAATGCGGCTGAGGGATTATTCAATGAACCCTGGGGTGTTGCGGTTGCCAGGGATGGTTCAGTTTATGTGACCGATACCTGGAATCACCGCGTGCAAAAATTTGATGCACATGGAAAATTCATCATGACCTGGGGATACTTTGGCCAGGAAGAGTCCCCGGACGCTTTCTGGGGACCTCGCGGCATCGCGGTGGATAAAAGTGGGTTGGTCTATGTTGCGGACACTGGCAATAAGCGCATCGCCATATTTGATGAAAATGGCAATTTTATTAATCAATTGGGCACTTATGGGTTTGACCCAGGTCAATTTGATGAACCGGTCGGTGTGGCCGTGGATCAATCCGGTGATGTCTATGTAACAGACACTTGGAACCAAAGAGTTCAGGTATTCCGTGCAGAAAGCCCCACTGACCCCTATGTCCTGAATCGTTATTGGGATGTCGCTGGTTGGTATGGACAGTCGCTGGATAATAAACCCTTTATCACCATATCCCCATCCGGTGATGTTTTCGTAACAGATCCTGAAGGTCCACGTGTTCTGCAATTTACGAATACGGGTGAAATAATCCGTGTGTGGGGCGATTACAGCGCTGATTTGAACGGTTTTGGCCTTGCCTCCGGAATCGCTATCGACAAGCAAGGCATTATTTATGTGACCGATGGGAACAAGCATCGTGTCCTACGATTTGACCTATCCACGCTTCCATGATGACTAGGAAAAAATTAGCCCCCCACACAGGTGGGGGGCAGTTTCCTAATTATTTTCTGGATTTGAACTGTCGGGTGGCGTGATACTTCCGGAAATGCCGGTTGTTTCCAGTGGCATGATGATCAGAAGGATGATATAAATTAAGAACCCATTGCCGCCCATTAAGAGCAGGATTAAGAAGACTAAACGGACAATGGTAGGGTCAAGATCCATGTAATTGGCTATACCGCCGCACACACCACCAATCATTCTTTCATTTTGACTTCGTGATAATTTTCGGTTATTCATTGTGTTAACTCCTTATCTATGTCTATTTACGCAACCGGAAATTAAAAGTTGCACCAGTATATGAAAATCAAATAATTATCTAGTAAGCTTGATAAAGCGGAAAACTCCAGGAGGAAATGATGCGCATTGCAGTGACCAGTACTTCTAATTTGGGGATTGATGACCAGGTTTTTGATCAATTTGAGCATTCACCGTATTTCACGATCGTTGAGATTCATAACCAACTGGTGAAGAAAACCATGATTGTATCTAATCCATTTGTTGTCCAACATCAACCTGGGGATATTCAAAAATTCTTGGCAGATTTGAGTGTAAGTTGTGTGATTGCCAACGGGATGGGAACAAAAGCCAAAGAGCTATTCGCTGTTCATGAAATTCAGATTATTCGCGGCGCCAGCGGCAATATCAGCTCACTGATCGATGAATATTTAAGAGGTGAATTATTCGACAAAGCTGAATATGTATCTACAGATGAGTCTGCTCCCCTTCGTCATTAAACCTGGTAGATACGATCAGACTGGTAGAACGAGTAAGGAATACTATTAATGAGTATAAAAATTGTATCGGATAGTGCCTGCGATTTACCGGATGGCATGGCAGAAAAATATGGGATCACTATTGTCCCACTTTATATCACCATGTGCGGCAAAAGTTATCTGGATATGATTGATATTAGCCGGGATGAATTTTATCAGCGTTTACCTAGCTGTGATGAAGTACCAACCACAGCGGCGCCCAGCCCTGAAGCCTTCCGTTCCGTCTATAAAAAGTTGGCATTGGCTGGTGCCAGCCAGATTATTTCCATTCATATTTCAACAAATTTAAGCCGCACCATTGATTCAGCCCATGAAGCTGCTGCTACAACGGAGCAGGTACCGGTCACAGTTGTGGATTCTACTCAATTAAGTTTGGGTGCGGGCTATGTGGTCATGGCTGCGGCACAGGCGGCTGCGCAAGGAAAATCGTTAGAAGAAATATTAACTATTATTGAAGATATCTCGAAACGAACTTATGTATTTGCTGCTTTAGATACGCTGCACTATTTATCCAAGAGTGGACGAATGCATGTTGCGCTGGCGCGGGTGGGTACCATCCTGAGGATAAAACCGTTGCTAAAAATGAATCAGGGAAATCCAGAAGTGGAACGTGTCAGGACAACGGAAGGATCTATTCGTCGATTGCTTCACCTTGTAAACGAACTCGGTCCATTGGAAAAATTGTCCCTGGTCCATACTTTTGCCTATGAGCGTATTGCTGTTTTATATCAGCGCGCCAAAGATTTGTTTCCTGTCAGTGACACCCAAGTGGATATCGTAAGCGTGACACCCGTGCTGGGATGCCATCTTGGACCTGGTGTAATTGGATTTACTGCCATCAAAAAAGAGAGCCGATAATCAGCTCTCTTTTTTTCTTGTCTTATTTGTGCTTTTTATCTTTCCGGTCAACCCTGAAAATACCTTCGAGAATGCCACTAATGATACCCACAATCAAGGCTCCCAGAATTGCCGTCCATACCGATTCAACGGTAAAGCCGATCCCAAAGTTTGTTCCAACAACTCCCGCTAAATAAAATAGAAACGGGTTAATCAACAAGGCAGCCAGACCAAGGGATAAAATGATCACCGGGGCACCCAAAATGATCAAAACCGGTTTGATAAAGGCGTTGATTAAACCAAAGACCAATGCCAGCCAGATAAAGGATGCCCAATTGTCACTTTGAGGTGTAATACCCCGGCCATTCAGCAAAAATACAGCAGCATAGAGTGCGACAGTGTAAATTCCCCAACGGATGATTAATTTTTTCATTTTCATTCACCTCCAAATTCATTCATTTTCCAAACGGGACGTTTCATCCAGACCAGCGTATTCAGCAGATTGTAACCGCTTTCCTCGAAGGCCTCATTATTCCGGTTGGCTGGATAGTTGATGGTAATGGGACGATGTTTATTACGCAGTGCTTTTTCCAGGTTTCCCAATAAGGGGGCTGTCACTACTCCCTCATGATCCGCATACATGGCTAACCAGATGGAATCGGAAAACAGGTTTCTACTTTGCCAAGTGGCAAAACCAACCACCTGGTTATTCCTTTTGGCAATAAAATGCTGAAGGTCGGTATGCATGATCGCGGATTTTACACTGGGGAGAATTCCGGGAGCAAATTCGCGGATATGCAGACTTAAATTCCAGGCTACATCCTGAGGGTAGGTACGGTGCAGTAATTGCGCATGCTGCAGCCAGTGTTTTGCTTTTCTTTTTTCAATGATGATATCCTGGATATTCTTTCCATTGTCATCCCCAATACCTGTGGATTTCACCCAGGTTGTCCTGCGGGAGAATTCCTGGAATCCAAAGGATTTATAAAGATTGACGGCTGAATCATTGTTTTCACGAACTTGTAACCAGACTGTTTGTACGCCTTGTTGTGAGAGATAAGAAAGCGTGGTGGTGGTTAACTTCTTTGCAATTCCTTTTCTACGCCAGTTTTCAGCGACAGCGACATTGGCGATTAAATAAATCCATCGCCCGTTCCTTTCGTAAGGAATTAGAGAGAGGTTGCCAACGATTTCTCCCTTATCGGTTTCACATACAAAACCAAAGAGGGGATAAGAGAGCATCTCATTGGACCCCTGAAGCCATTGTATGGATTTCCGATCTTTTGCAGCCTGACGGATGCGTTTAATATAGGTTAATCCATCCGGATCCAGATGTTCACCAAAGCAGGATTCGATCAAATCAGCTACGGCCAATTGATCAAATCGGATATCCAATTTGCGAATTTTATAAGGTTCTGTCGTGTAAGAATTCACTGTATTATTTTACGCTATTATTCGAAATTCGTTGAACGGATTGATGTTTCTACGCCATGCGCTATCGGATCATGCATAAGCCATCAAGGGATGGATGAGAAACCAGGCTCGGCCTCCGGATGAGTGATAAATGCTATTTTATGATAATGGCGTCCTTCTCCTGGTTCATTTTGTGTAAGGGGGAGCAGTAATTTGTTTAAGCTGTTGCCAAATTCTATCAACTCTTGCTTGTTGACGTGAAAATATTGTTCGGTATACCCCACATAATCAGCAGCAATTTCTCTTTCGCCGGGTTGATTTATATACCGTGAAAAACCATCCAGTGTAGAGAGGATGAAATTGAGAAAATAATCCATGTGCTGATCTTTTGATGATGACTGCATTTCAGTTTGATTAAGATGCAGCGAAGTACTCAGGCTGAAAACTTTTTCCTGAGCACCCTTGATCAGGTGTGTTTCAACCACTTGAATCAAATTAGCATTTAATAAAACACGCATTTGACGATACAAGGTAGACACAGGAATGTTATGCAATATTTCAGCAATTTCCTGGGTGGCAAGGTTCCTGCCGGATAAGGTGCTAAGAATTTGCAAACGGATGGGGTGGAGAATTAAATCAACTTTTTTCATAGGTCCTCAGGTTTATGGTTCTCGACAATGATAATAACCGATTCAGTTCTGGTCAAGCGGCAGAGATATGAGTGAATTGAAAGGACTCTCTAGGTTCAAAAAGACCGGCTATTCCTAATGAACGAGCTTTGTTGTTTGACATGGAACTTGATGCTATACTTAGCGCGATTATTGGAAGGAAGCAGATGGAGTCGAAGACACAAAGCAAAACCAATTTTTTTGATCAAAAAGCCTTAAATGCCATAACCAAAGTTTGGTGGCCATTAGCTGCAAGTTGGGTCATGATGGCGGCGGAACAGCCTGTTCTGAGCGCTACCATTGCCCGCTTGCCTCAACCGGAAATCAACCTGGCTGCTTATGGCGGCATTGTTTTTCCTATTGCCCTGATTATTGAGGCACCGATTATTATGATCCTGGCAGCATCGGTGGCTTTATCCAGGGATAACAAATCCTTTAAAAAAATCCACAAATTTATGATGATATCCGGATTTTTATTAACGGTTTTACATTTATTGATTGCAGTTACGCCGCTTTATTATATTGTGGCAGAGAAAATTATTGGTGCGCCGGCAGAAATCATTGAGCCTGCCCGTTTGGGGTTGATTGTGCTGCTGCCATGGACCTGGTCCATTGGCTACCGCAGGTTTTATCAAGGGGTCTTAATTCGATATGGACATTCGGATGCCGTGGGGGTGGGTACCATCATCCGGATCACTACAATTACTGGCGTTATGCTGGTGGGTTACTTTACGCATTGGTATCCCGGTGTGGTAGTGGCCGGTTTTGCCCAGGGATTGGCTGTCCTGCTGGAAGCGATCTATGCCGGGCATCGTGGCAGAGCCGTTGTACGAAATGAACTATCCAGAGAACCGGAAACGGATGAACTTACCTGGCCGACTTTCTATCGTTATTATGTTCCCCTGGCGATGACTTCCTTTATTACCATGCTATGGTCCCCCATTTGCAGTATGGCGCTCAGCCGCTTGCCATCCCCGCTGGAATCGCTGGCCGTCTGGCCGGTATTGAGCGGCACCATCTTCCTCTTCCGCAGTTTTGGGATTGCCTTCAATGAGGTAGTGGTGGCCATGCTCGATCAACACGGCATGAGCAGGCATCTGCGTCAATTTGCCATGATTCTTATTGGTGTGATGACCATAGTATTAGTGGTGATCAGTTTTTCACCCCTGGTTCGCTTTTGGTTCGAAGATGTATCCGCGCTGCCGCCGGCGTATGCAACTTTGGCCGTGTATGCTTTCCGCATGATTTTATTGATTCCATGTTTGGCAACGCTGCAAAGTTGGTACCAGGGGGCAATTTTGTACGGCAAGAAAACCCGGGGAATCCCTGAGGCGAATGGACTCTCTATTGCTGCCGCAATTCTTGTCTTTGTGGTCGGTTATTTCATGAAGGATACCGTAGGCTTGTATATCGGCATGGCCGCTTACATGATGACCAACGTCGTGCAAACCCTGTGGTTATGGGTGCGGTCCAGGCCGATCATGGCAGAAGTAAATCTGCGGGATAAATTAACTGCATAAAAAAAAGGATCAATGGGTCGTCCCATGATCCTTTTTTTGCCCATTATTCTACTGTGAATCCAATTTTGATGGTCACCTGCCAATAGGCAATGTTCCCTTGATCAATTTGGCCCCGTGTTTCGGTGATTTCAAACCAGCGCATATCGCGTACCGACTCGCCTGCTTTGCTAATGGCGTTTTGCACTGCCTCTTCTATACTTTTATTGGAAGAGCCAACCAATTCAATAATTTTGTATACATGCTCATTCATCTGTTCACCTCTTTTTCTTCGAATGGCGGGCATTAGCAGCCCTGGGTAAATCCTTTAACATTCTTCTTCAAATATTAAATAATGGGTAGGTTGCATTCCCAACTTGGTGTATGTTTTTTGAGCAATCCAATTATCCTTCTCAACATACAAACGAAACCCACAAACATCAGGATGCTCCTGTGCCATTAATTTTACTCTTTTATAAAGCATACCGTATATCCCTTTACGGCGGTATGCTGGTTGAATGTACACACTCTGAATCCACCAGAATAAGCCATTACGCCAATCACTCCACTCCGTGGTAATCATCAGAGAACCGACGACCTCATTATCCATTTCCGCTATTAAATAGAAGCCGGCATGAGGCTGTGCAAATAGAGAACGGACACCGGCGAGAATTATCGCCGGCTCGAGGATTTTGTTTTCCGTTTCCAAGGCCATGGCGATGTTAAACTGGGCGATGATATCGGCATCTTTTAAGGTCGCGTTGCGAATCAATGGGGTCATTTAATTCTCCAAACCATACTAACGCACGCCAAAACTGGCGCTGGATACTTCTTCATTGCGGTCCGTGGCTGGCGCCGGGGTGGGAGAGAAGGCGCAGATCTCGGCACGCATCTCCGCGGTCATGGGGATTTCTAAGGCCTTCAGGGAGCTTTCCAATTGGTTCAAATTTCTGGCACCTAAAATGGGGGCTGTTATTGCCGGATGACTGGCGACCCAGGCAACTGCCAGACTGGCTGGATCATAGCCGTGGCTTTCAGCGTACTGCAAAAAGTGGGAAACTGTGTCCGTGATGCCCTGATCTGCATAGCGCGCCTGATAAATCTTATTGGTTTTCAAACGGGAGACCTCCTGGGCTGTGTTCTTAAAATATTTTCCAGAAAGGATGCCTGCTGCCAGCGGACTGTAGGAGAAGACGGCCAGATTTTCGGCTTGCGCCATAGGCAGGAGTTCTACTTCCGCCTGTCGTTTGAGCAGATTATACATGGGCTGAATACCGGCAAAACGGGCAAAGCCGCGTATGGCAGAAATTCCCAATGCTTTGCTGACCTGCCAGGCCGCAAAATTACTGGCCATGGGATAAAGGATTTTTCCCTGGCTGACCAGATCATTCAAGGCTCTCAAAGTCTGTTCCAGATCGGTGCGGTCATCAAAGCGGTGAATGAAATAGAAATCAATACGGTCGGTTTTCAATCGGCGCAGACTGGCTTCTACGGCTTGCAGAATATGGCGGCGGGAAGCACCCCCGGCGTTTTCCCCAGTTCCGATATTAAAGTAAACCTTGCTGCTGATGATCACCTCTTCCCGGCAGGGAGCGATCAACTTGCCCAGAATTTCTTCTGCTTTTCCCTGCTGATACATATTGGCGCAGTCAAAAAAATTAATGCCTGCGTCTCTACAGCGCGAGAATAATTGTCCGGATGTGGTTTCGTCCGCATCCCCACCAAAAGACATGGTGCCAAAGGCCAGACGGGAGACTTTTACCCCCGTGTTTCCTACAAATTGATAGTCCATAAAATTCTCTCCTTGAACAAGACCGTTACATAGTTCGATGAAAACCAGTTTGCTTGTATGGTTTTTCTCATCCTGAGTTAAAATAATTATAAATGTGTTTCTAATATTGTTCTAATATACTAATGGAGTAGCATTTATTCGCCGATGCTATAATCATGTTGGTGAATTTGTTTCTATTGTAACAAAGGAAAAACTCAATGATGAGATTTGATCGTTTTACTGAACGGGCCCAGGAAGCAGCCCAACGTGCTGCTGAGATTATACAACGCTATGGGCATAATCAGATTGATACAGAACATATCCTATTGGCCTTGATTGAACAACCTCAAGGCGCAGTTCCGCAAATCCTGGAATTGTTGAAAGTGGATGGTGTGGAAATCTCTGAGCGCTTGGACTATATCCTCAAAACCAGCCCGAAGGCCAGTATATTTGGCGGCGGGGCAGGGCAGATTTTCATTACGCCACGGGTAAAACGTATTATCGATATCGCCAATGAAGAAGCCAATAAACTGAAGGATGATTACATCTCAACCGAGCATATGTTTTTGGCCATTCTCTCAGAAAAAAATACACCAGCCGCACGTTTGCTGGAAGGCACCGGCATCACCAAAGAACGGGTCAACGACGCCATCTTACAATTGCGCGGCGGCCAGCGGGTCACCGACCCTCAGGCTGAAACGCGTTACCGAACGCTGGAAAAATACTCGCGGGATTTAACGCTCCTGGCTCGTGAGGGGAAACTGGATCCGGTCATTGGACGCGATGAGGAAATATTGCGGGTGATGCAGGTCTTATCCCGACGCTCGAAAAACAACCCTGTGCTGATTGGGGAAGCTGGTGTTGGTAAGACCGCCATTGTTGAAGGTCTGGCGCAAAATATTGCCTCCAATGATGTCCCTGAAATCCTGATGGGAAAACGCGTTATTGCTCTGGATTTGGGAGCCATGATTGCCGGGTCCCGATTCCGCGGCGAATTTGAAGAACGTTTAAAAGCTTGTATTGAAGAAGTACAACGCTCGGATGGGGAGATCATCTTATTCATTGATGAACTGCACACCATGGTCGGTGCTGGCGCGGCACAGGGAGCCATGGATGCTTCCAACATGATGAAACCAGCTTTGGCTCGGGGTGAATTACAGTGCGTAGGCGCAACCACATTGGACGAATTCCAGAAATACATTGAAAAGGATTCAGCGCTGGAACGCCGCTTTGCTCCGGTCTTTGTCGATGAACCCTCAATCGAAGAGACGATCCAGATGCTGCATGGCTTGAGAGATCGCTATGAAGCGCATCATAAAGTGCGGTTTTCGGATGAAGCCCTCAAACAGGCTGCTTATTTGTCTGATCGTTACGTGACGGATCGTCATTTGCCCGATAAAGCCATTGACCTGATTGATGAAGCTGCCGCAAAGCTGCGCGTAGCTTTATACTCCCTTCCCCCGGAACTGAAAAAATTAAAATCAGAAATTGACAAATTAGCTGCCGAAGAAGAGCAGGCAGGTGTAGAACGTGATTATGAACGCGCTGCCCGCATGAAAGCGGATCGACTGCGTATTGTGGAAGAGTTCAATACAAAGCGGGATGTGTGGGAACAGGAACACAAACTCGACGAAATCGTGGATGCCAATGACATCGCGGAGATCGTTGCCCAATGGACGGGAATTCCGGTAAGCAATATGCTTGAAACGGAAGCAGTCAAATTGCTGCACATGGAAGAGCGCCTGCATGAACGGATCATTGGTCAGGATGAAGCCATCAAAGTAATTTCGGATGCCATCCGCCGAGCCCGTTCCGGGATGAAAGATCCCCGCAGGCCAATTGGCTCCTTTATCTTTATCGGTCCATCCGGTGTTGGTAAAACAGAGCTGGCCAAGGCTCTGGCTGAATTCATGTTTGGAGATGAAGACGCACTTGTGCGGCTGGACATGAGTGAATATCGCGAGGAACACACCGTCTCCCGATTATTTGGCGCTCCTCCTGGATATGTTGGCTATGAAGAAGGCGGTCAATTAACCGAAGCGGTTCGCCGCCGGCCGTATCGTGTGATTCTGTTTGATGAAATTGAAAAAGCACATCCTGAAGTCTGGAACTCCCTGTTGCAGATTTTGGATGACGGCCGTCTGACGGATGGTCAGGGTAGAACCGTGGATTTCCGGAATACGGTGCTTATTATGACCAGCAACCTGGGTACCGAATACGTGAATCGCGGGGGGGCGCTGGGATTCCTGCAAAAATCTGGCGTAACAGCAGAACAACGCGAAGCGCATATCAAGATTGAAAAAGCTTTGAAGGATGCTTTCAGACCAGAATTCTTAAATCGGATTGATGATGTGATCATGTTCTCCCCCTTATCAGTGGAAGATGTGGTGCGTATTGTGGAGATCCAGATGAAAGAGGTTCAGGAACGCTTGTTGGAACACGGCTTGAACGTTAAATTGACCGAGCAGGCTCAGCGTTGGTTGGCTGAAGAAGGCTATGATCCTGCCTTTGGTGCCAGGCCGCTGCGCAGGGCGATTCAGAAGTTTATTGAGAGTCCGCTTTCGGTGAAACTCTTATCCGGCGAGTTTATCGAAGGGGATACTGTTTATGCGGATGTGGTAGGTGAAGAGGGCATCGTTTTTTCGAAAGATCAACAGGAGGCCGAGAAGCCACCTGTTAAAGCTAAAGAAGAAGTCCCGGTTGAATAGATAAGTAAAATATCATACGGTATGCGAGATGCATCCTTAAACAGGGTGCATCTTTTTTTTCTCGGATGATTCGAATGCGATATACTTATGAATATGATCACTTTTCGCGAACAAGCACTTGAAATCGTCGCCCAATTGTATCCATTCAGCCGGTTGTCTCTGGATCTACTGGAAAACATGGTGGATATGAACCCCATTCGGCGGATTAAGAAGGGGAAAGTACTGTACGAGGTTGGGGATGAAGCTCTGGCGCTGTATATTATCGTTCGTGGAACAGTCGGTTTGAATCACATGGACAAAAACCAGCATGATCATCCAGTGATGGCGCTGAATACCGGCGAATTATTTGGGTATGAGACCATCCAGGAAGACACCTATCAATATCAAGCTGTAGCCTGGAGCGATTGCCTGGTGCTGGAACTATCTTATGATTTTTTGGAATATACGGCTGCGCAATCTGAATCCTTTCGAACCAGTATTCTATTTTTGGCCAACTGTTTATTGCGATCCTCCCAGTCGAATTTCCTCTGGCGAAATTTGGAAGAGAATATTCTCTATGCCAATCGCAGGCATTGGATCCTTATGTTTTATAAGCTGGTCCTGCCAATATTCCTACTGATGGGTTTAATCCCGCTGACTACTTTTTTAATTGCCAGCCACTTGTCGTATCTCACGCCCTTGATTGTTGCTATTTCGGGTCTGCTTTTCATCCTGGGATATGCAGCCTGGGTGGTCGAAGACTGGCGTAATGACTTCGCTGTGATTACCAATCAACGGGTTGTTTGGCAGGAAAAGGTGGTATTACTCTACGAAAGCCGGCAGGAAGCCCCATTGGATTCTGTCCTGGCTGTCTCCGTTCAGACCAGCGCCTTGGGGCGAATCTTTTCCTACGGCAACGTGATCGTACGAACTTATGCCGGGATTATCCATTTATCTAATGTTCCCTCCCCTAATGAAGTAGCCGCTCTATTAGAATCCCAATGGGAGCAGGCCAAGAAGGGTCTGGTAAAGGCCGACCAGTACGCCCGGGTGGAGCAAATGATCAAGGAGCGCCTGTTCCATAGCGCAGAGACCATTCAAACACCCGTCGTTGAATCCATTCATCCAGAAATGATTACCCATCACCCTGGCAAGGGGCTCTTCGATCGACTTGCGGATTTATTCCAACTCCGGGTGGAATCCAAGGGCATGATATTATATCGAACCCATTGGTGGATTTTACTGAAAAGGACATTTTTTCCCATGGCTGGTCTCCTCATCTTAATCGTTGGGCTGGCTTTTAATCTGGCCGGGGTTTTTCTCTTGCTTTCCACCCAGGCTTTATTTTGGTTACTGTTCCTGGTGGGTGGGGTGTTTATGGGCATGATTCTTTATGAAGCCGTGGATTGGAAAAATGACGTTTATATCGTCTCTAATGAATACCTGATTGATGTAAATCGTAAACCCTTGGGACTGGAGCAGCGCAAGACAGCGCCCCTAAGAACCGTGCAGAGTGTTGAATTTGAACGAGTTGGCTTGGCCGGTTTGCTTTTGAATTTTGGCACCGTCAGTATTCGAGTTGGGGAAACCACCCTGACCTTTGATCATGTCTACAATCCGGCAAGTGTGCAGCGGGAATTGTTTCAACGTATTTCAGAAAAAGAACGGTCATTGAAAAAGAAGGCGGTGGAAGAAGATGAGCAGCGCCTGACGGATTGGATTGAGGTTTACCATCATTTGAATGAACAACAAGATAAAAACTTTACGGAAAATATATAATATTTAAGGTAAAATAATAGTATAAATTATTGGCCTATAGAAGGATTCGTTTGACATGGCAGAATTAAAAATTGTAACCGTACCGGATGATGTATTGCGCATGCGGACACAAAAAGTAGTTGAGTTTGATAAAAAGTTCCATCAACTGGTTGATGATATGGTAGATACCATGCGGGCAGCACCGGGTGTGGGGCTGGCAGCGACGCAGGTTGGCGTTTCCAAAAAACTGATTGTTGTCGAATACGGCGATGATGAGAACGAAGAAGCTCCCAAGAAACTTTATGTGGTCGCCAATGCCGAGATTATTAAAAAATCTCTTGAAACTGAAATGGGGATTGAAGCTTGCTTGTCCGTCCCCAACCTGATTGGGGATGTGGAACGCCATGTACAGATTGTGGTCAAAGGGCAAAATAAAATGGGTCAACCCATCCGCATCAAGGCTCAAGGATGGCTGGCACGGATTTTTCAACATGAAATTGATCATCTGAATGCGGTTTTGTTCACGGATATCGCTGAACGTGTATGGCAGCCAGACTCGGAAGAGGAATATAACGCAGCAGCGTAGATCGTATTTATGTACTTAAAGCATCTTTCCCTGGAAAACTTTCGCTTAATCACCCGCCTGGACATGACCCTGCCCCGGCGGCTGCTTTTATTTGTAGGCGGGAATGCTCAGGGAAAAACCACCATCCTGGAAGCCATCTACTATCTGGCAACATTTACCAATGCCCTGAACTCTGTGGATCGGCAGTGCATTAATTTATTAACCGCTGAACAAAATCCGGGCGTGGCCAGGATTAAGGGGACCTTTGAAAAAGAGGGCAGGGATCATGAGATCGAAGTCCGTTTGATTTTGGAAGGTGACCTGGAGACCAGCCAGCGCTTTCGCAAGGAAATTTTGGTGGATGGGGTCAAGGTAAAAGCCCATAAAGCTGTGGGATTATTTACCTCTGTGATCTATTTGCCTCAGATGGCGCGTTTATTAGAAGGCGGACCGGATGAACGACGGCGCTACTTGAATTTTGCCATCACTCAATGTGATGCCCATTACGCAGCGCATTTGAGCCGTTACGCTAAGACGCTCAAGCAGCGTAATGCTTTGTTGAAGGCATTACAGGAGAGGGGAGGAGATCACAAGCAGCTCGGTTATTGGGATCAATTGCTGGTAAAACACGGCGGTTATCTGCTGCGTGCGCGCTACCATGCTATTCAGGAGATTGGGGTCATCGCAGCCGAGGTGCATCAAATCCTGACCCATGGGAAAGAAACCCTGACCATGAATTATCAACCGGCATTGTCGGATCTGGAGAAGAAGGGATTCGCCTGGCTCTTTGATCAAACCGAGTCGGCTTTTGAAGTGGAATTTCAAGCACTATTATTGCACAAGCGTTCCAAAGAAATCAACCGGGGGATGTGTTTGTATGGCCCACACCGGGATGATATGGTCTTGTTTTCTAATGGTTTGGATATTAGCCAGTACGGTTCCCGGGGACAAATCCGCACCGCGATTCTAACCCTTAAATTATCTGAGTTGTTATGGCTCAAGCAAAAAACGGGCAGTTGGCCTGTTCTATTGCTGGATGAAATTTATGCTGAATTGGATGCTGAACGGCGTGACGATCTGGCAAGGTATCTACTCAACACAGATCAGACAATCGTCACCACTACCGACACTGGTCAGTTTGCAGCCGATTTTCTTGCGCAGACAACTATTTGTGATGTGGAACAGGGCGTGGTAAAACTCAGACCTGTTTAGGCCAGGGGCGTTTTTGTAGGAATACCAACCCGTCGGGGGTAAAGAGGGGGAGTGGAAGCGATTTTATCCACAAAGATCAGGTAGCGTTCATCGGCTACCCCCGGCAGGGTTATTTTCTGTAAAGTGCGAATATGTCCTCCCAGGACGCGGATGGCTTTTTCAGAGGTCTGCGCTTCTGCTGGACCGGTCTCTCCCTTTTGCGCTAAAACCGTACCGGACACTTTTACCAGAGGCAGCAGGTATTCCATTAAAACCGGCATAGCTGCCACAGCTCGGGCAACGGCCCAATCATATCGTTCACGATGTTCTTTGGATTGCCCCAATTCTTCTGCCCGATTTTTAAGGATGGTTACCTGGGTTAGTTTTAGTTCTCTAACAATATGCTCACAAAACAAAGCTTTCTTTCCCACGGATTCCACCAATGTTAATTCCATTTGCGGATAAAGAATTTTTAGCGGAATGCCAGGAAATCCTGCGCCGGTGCCAATATCGATCAATTTTCGCGGAGGCTTGTCTTGGAATGCAATAGTGCAACTTAATGAATCCAGGAAATGTTTGACCAGGATTTTTTCCTTGTCCCGGATGGCCGTCAGATTATGAATGGCGTTCCAGGTCATCAATTCTTCCATGTATAACAAAAAACTATCCAGTTGTGAGGGACTCAAGCGGATTTGGAACAGGTCAAAGGCGTATTTCTTTAAATCATCCATCGTAGTTTATTATACCTTAGATGGTTTTAACCTCCTGAAAACGAAGAACTGATTTCTGGTATGATTAGATCATCTTTCAAGTGGAGATTAGGAATGGGTTTAGAACAGACAGGAATTCAAGCGGTGATCTGGGATATGGGGGGCGTATTAATCCGGACTGAAGACCGCAGACCCCGAACGGAATTAGCCAAGAAATTTGGTTTCACCTACGAGATGTTGGAAAGCATCGTCTACGGATCCAGTTCGGCTCAGGAAGCTAGTGTGGGGCGCATCACGGCGGATGCGCATTGGATGAAAGTTAAGGCGTTGCTCAAAATGGAGGATAACTTCCTGCCTGAGTTTCAACGAGCCTTTTGGGCCGGCGATGTTCTGGATGAGGAATTGGTCGCGCGTATTGATCACTTACGACCTGCTATCAAAACTGGACTACTTAGCAATGCCTGGGATAACGCACGCGAAACGGTTGGGAAACAATTCGGATTTCTATATGCCTTTGATGTCAGTGTTTTTTCCGCTGAATTAAAAATGGAAAAACCAAACCCTGCTTTTTACCATTGGATGTTGGATCAATTGCAGGTGCAGCCGGACGCTGCTATTTTCATCGATGATATGCCGGAAAATGTAAAAGCTGCTGAGAAATTGGGTTTACATGGTATTCGTTTTATCAATAGGGATCAAATCATAAAGGATTTACAGGAATTCCTTCCTTTTTAGTTATGCTTAAGTTTATTGAAAATCTTCAAGTCTCTCAAATCAGTATCCAGACGGATCAGCATTGTGTACGAATTGCAGTCCTTGCGGATACGCACATTCCGGATCGGGTGAATGACTTTCATCCGAATTTACTTCCTGCTCTTCAGAAGAGCCATATTGATCTGATTCTTCACTGTGGCGACAGTACACACCAATCTGTCCTCTCAGACCTGGAAGGTATTGCGCCTCTATTGGCTGTCATGGGAAATAGAGACGCTTTCTTTTCCAAATTGGATTTACCGTTCAAACTAGAAATTGAATTGTTCGGCAAAAAAGTTGGTTTGTATCATGGTTATAAATCAATCAAGCACTATTTTAAAGACAAGCTAGATTATATTTTGCATGGGTATCATTTTGATCATTTTCATGCCGTAGGAAAAGATTTATTCCCGGAGGCGGATGTGCTTTGTTTTGGACACACCCATTTTGCCGAAATTCGCCATTACCCCAACCAATGGGTTATTAATCCTGGTTCATCTGGTCCGAATTCGATGAATGGCGGCCCTTCCTGGGTATTATTGGAGATGGATGAGAATGGCAGAGTAATCGCATCTTTTCAGCCTTTAGGTGGGTATATCTGCAAAAAGCAACAGTGGGTCGCATTGCAGTAGTATTCCTGTATCAAGGGTACGTGGAATACATCTATATTCCCCCCCCTATTTCCTGGGATATTGGACATTGTTGGACCTCTCATACAAATGGGGAATACGTTTACTTTAGAAGAGGTTGTCATGCAAATTCACGATCTGGATGTCGGATTTTTGCATGACTTGGGTATTCCGTGAAATTATGCCTACAATACCATTAAGGATTTTCTGACAGAAAAGGTCTATATTTAGGTGTCGACTTTTTTTGTTTAGGAAGAATAATCCGCAAATTCGTAAATATTCATAATTCAAACTTAGATCATTAACAATAGATTTATAATTCAATATCTTGTCTCATGGATTTTCAGAGGGTGATCAATGCAGATAAAATCTAAAATGTTGTTGGCTGGTAAAAAGCAAATCCCGTTTTGGGACTTGTTTGTATTGTGCATTATTTTAGTTATCTCGATGATTATAAGTGCTTTGATGGGGGTATTATATTTTGATAAGCCTACTGTTGAGAATTATCTGCTCAGGGGAAAAAATTATTGGGTTACATTTTTTAATCAACAATTTCAAAACGAGTCATATCTTATAAAAGAAAACCAATTGGATACGCTTTTCCTTGATATTCCATTTGGTAGTTATCAAAAAATTCTGGACAAACGAACTCAATCATATAAGACAGGTATCCTGCTCTCGAATGATTTGGATTTTGTTCCGGCACATGCGAATCTCAACCAACAAAATCAAATAAAAGTAGATCTCCGACTGAAAGGGGATTGGATCGACCATCTGGTGAATACTAAATGGTCTTACCGAATTCATGCAAAGGGTGAGGGTCAGATTTTGGGAATGACAAAATTCTCAATTCAAGCTCCGGAAGCTCGTAATTTTCTATATGAGTGGGCTTATCATCAACATCTAATGTTGGAAGACGTACTGACCACACGCTATGGATTTATCAATGTTGTTGAGAACGGACAACAGATGGGCATCTACGCTTATGAAGAAAGTTTCAATGTAGAATTATTGGAGTCCCAACAGGAAAGACAGGGGATTATACTGCGGTTTGATGAAGAAGCCTTATGGATAAACCGTGCAAATTTTATGGAAGAAAGCATGGAAATCTACAATTCGGCACGCCAAGATGGACTATTCATGGTAACGAATAATGAACAAGCCGAATTAACAGTTTTCCAGAGCAACACTGTTTCAGAAAATCCCACCTTGAATGCTGAAGCTGAGACAGCTATTGCACTTTTACAAGGATATATTAATGGGGATTTGTCTGCGGACAAGGTATTTGATTTAAAAAAATTCGGACGTCTTCTGGCAATCACTGACTTATGGGGTGCAAATCATGCAGCTTATTGGCATAATTTGCGGTACTACTATAATCCCATCACCTCCTTGATTGAACCGATTGGATATGATGGAGATAGTGGTAAATATCTTTCCAATCATTTGGCAAATGTGTTTGGAAATGAGACTTTTTTTGATAATCCCCAACTCCGTCGGGCTTATGCAGCCGAATTGGAGCGAATCACACAACCTGGGTACACTGAGAAAATCAAAAGGCAATTACAAAATGGAATGACTCGGTACATACCTGCTCTGCGGGAAGAGTATGGTGAGGAGATGATTTCTATCCCCTGGAATTTTCTTGAACAACGTCGAGTGCTTCTTCACGATCAGATAAACCCTGCATTCCCGGTCATTGGTCGATTTTCGCTGGATGGAGGGATTGGAGATTCTGTGTTAAGGATAAAAATCAAAAATCTGATGATTCTACCCGTAAAATTAATTGGCGTGGAAATTCAAATCGGAGATGAGGTTATATTCTATGATGCTCGTGAATATTCCAACTCTGGAGAAGTATTAAGTGACCTTGAATATCCCGAGATTATGTATGTTAATGGGCAAAAAGGAATTGATTCTCCAAAGTTGAATTTATCAATTCCAATTTCACAAGATATAGCAGATTCCTTGTCTCAAGATGAAAATGCGACCATAACTGCTCACGTTCAAATATCTGGCTCATCTCGAGTATATGAGATACCCATCCTAGTGGGAGAATCTGGAGTTTCTCTTGAACAGCGTCCAGCTTTGTTATTTTCTGATGCTGAGATAGAACTTGGCAAACATGCGTTTATCAATAAAATCGATGAGGATACTCTGTTCATCCTTCCGGGTGATTGGCAAGTGAAAGATGATTTGATTATTCCAGTCCAGTATAAAATCATCGTTCCACCGG
Organism: Leptolinea sp. UBA5203; assembly: GCA_002412765.1. Lineage (GTDB taxonomy): Bacteria > Chloroflexota > Anaerolineae > Anaerolineales > Anaerolineaceae > UBA5203. The sequence goes on from DHVR01000033.1 coordinate 28,747, forward strand.
GTGTAACTTTGCGATTTGAGGAGAATGCAATATTCCTTATAGGAAATCAGATACACGCTAATGGTACAGAAAGTCAGCCTATTCGTTTTTTGCCCATTAGGGAGAATTGGGGGGGGCTGGTTGTGTTATCCGCTGTGGAGCCTTCTTCCCTCGAAAATGTACTGATTGAGAGAACAAGTGGTATACAAAGGGATGGCTGGGTATTAACAGGCGGCGTCACATTCTATGAGAGTCCGGTAACATTATTTCAGACACAATTTTCGAATCACCAGGGGGAAGATGCCCTTAATCTGATTCATAGCGATTATGTAATGAGTTATGTCACGTTTACAAATACCGAGGCAGATGCACTGGATACCGATTTTTCTGATGGCAGCATTCAAAACTGTAGCTTCTCTTCTATCGGCGGGGATGCGGTTGATGTGAGCGGATCCAAAGTCACGATCAATGATTCCTTCATGACATTGATCACGGATAAAGGTGTCTCAGCGGGTGAGAAAAGTTTTATCACCATTACTAATTTGAAGATTGTTGATGCAAATATTGGAATTGCAAGTAAAGATTTATCAACTGTAACCATAGATCGAATTAATTTGGATAGCATACATTATGCTGCCTTTTCTGCATATATCAAGAAATCTGTCTATGGTCCAGCTTCCATTTTTGCAACAAATGTTATTACACTCGATATTGCTGACCTTGCTCTTGTACAAACAGGGAGTACAGTTACACTAGATAAGGTAGTCATGCAAACTCAGGATCTGGATGTCAGTGTTTTGTATGAATTAGGGGTTCTTGGAAATTAGCAACAAAGCAGACGGTTATAGGAGAATTCAATAAAAGAAAGATCTTTGGCTTAATAAAGATCTTTCTTTTTATAATCCAAGAAGGGTAGTTTGGCAGCAGGTTGCACATAATTAATATCCATCGAAAAGTTTCAGCACCTAGGAGAACTGGAATCCAATGAAAAGTATGGAAAGTAGTCAAGTATATGCCAAAGTTACCCGGGTAACACTGTAAATAAAGTAAAAAAACCACCAAAATTCAAAAAAAAATTGATACTGTAACGAAAATCCATAGA
>DHVR01000001.1 GCA_002412765.1 Leptolinea sp. UBA5203
TGAGGAACCGGTTAATACATGATTATAACGAAATTGACATTGAGTTGGTGTGGCAAACCATTCAAGTTGATATTCCGGATTTGAAGAAGAAAATAGAGAGTCTTCTGGACAATTGATTATTTCCAATCTTCAAATGCTTCAGGATTTAATACTTCAAATGGAAGTGTAATTTCTTCATCGAAAAATGTAAAACCAGAGCACGACACCACTTCGCCATCTACGAGTCTACAATCAATAAGCTCGCTGTCGTAAAGAGTCATTTTTCCGTTTGGTCCTCCCTCAAATGTTCCGTACCAATGAGTTGTCTCGGTCACAACATCATGATTGCAACCATTTGCATACACATCAATCATGGAGTACTCATCACCGCCCCCTGCTCCAACATTCCAAAATTCAATTGTCCAGGGTAATTCTACCCCTCCACAAATCCATATTGGTGGAGAAACAGCCGTCACCAATTGAGGTTCAATATAAGCCGGAGGTTGTTCAACCGGTTCAGGAACTTTAGGTGGTTCAGGAATGACGGGCCGAGGTTCCTCCTGCTCTTCACTATTTGGAGGTGGACATTTTTTGAGATCGACATTATTTTTGACTATTTCATCGGTATATTCATATACCTGGCTTAAAGGTTGGGGACCTGCTCCTTTTACCCAGCCGCGCACATCGGATAGGCTTTCATCGGCAATGACTGCCTTGTCGCAGAAAAATTGCACCCCAGCATATTTATTGAAATAGGGTTCCAACAAGCTGGTCGGATCACCATATTCTCCATGCCGGCAGTAGGCTGCTCCCCAACTACCACAACCATGGCGTTAATTGCACTCATCATAGCACTCATCATGGGCAATGCAGGCTGGATGTACTCCGCAAGTATAAGTGTGAATAATCGAGCTCAATCCTCTATTGTTGCCAAACTCGTCCTTTTCACAGCGCTCTTTGCTTTCGTGTCTGCAATTTTTGGTGGTGCAATCCGCGCCGCAGGCACCACGGCAGGTTGCCTGGCAGGGTCCGAATTCATCGCGAATTGGTGCTGATCCATTCAGTACAAGGGCAGTCAGTGGGGAAGTTTAGATTTCACTGGACTGTTTCAACAATGGCAGTTGTTTGTCGTCAATCATTTCATCGCCCTGACAACCCGCATCAACCGGGATCATGGACAGACCAGTTGCCAGCTGACTCGCCAACAGGTCATTCAGATGTTGCAACTCTTCGGCAGACAATTCTCCCAACCCATCAATGGTCGTACCCTGCCAGTTAAGCGTTGCCGTGGTTTCATCACGCATGTCGACCACTAACTTCTCAGCATCGGTACCATTTCCTGTCTGAAAAGTTGCCAGCCCATCAGAAGAGACTGAAAACTCAATCGATTGATTACCGGTATGGTAATTACCTGAAATACTGCCATTTTTGTCGTTTCGGCTGATTGTGAGACCTTCTGCCTGATTGATTGGTAAATTGCAGGCTAAGGAAATTAGAGCAATGAACGAAAAGAATGATAAAACAGAAATGAAAGGATTGAAAACTGTCTTCATTGCCACACCTCAGAAATAATGAAAATAAATCAATTGTTGAAAAATAAGGAAAGATCTTGAATGGAATGAATGTTCAAATGGATGAAAATTTCCCAAACGATAAAAATATTGTAGCATATGAGGTAGATTTAAAGATGAAAACATTACACTAAATTTATTGTATTAAGTTATCATTTATGATAATATAATGATATGGAATTCGAAAAATTATTAAAGATTGTTGGGGATGAGCCAGTATTTGAGAGTTCATTCCTACTTGCTGGTGATGTCCGGCCAGAGTACATTCGCCTTCAATTAGACCGCTGGATTAAAGCAGGAAAAATTCACCAGCTTCGGCGCGGAATTTATTTGCTGGCTGCTCCTTACCAAAAGAAAAAACCCCATCCATTTCTGGTTGCGAATAGGTTACAAAAGCCTTCATACGTCAGCATGCAATCGGCTTTGTCGTTCTATGGCATGATTCCCGATATTGTCAATGAAACGGTCAGCGTGACACCTGTTCGAAATGAACGATTGAACACACATCTTGGTGTTTTTGAATTCAGGCACATTAATAAAAATTATTTTGGGGGATATCACTTATTGGATATCGCTGGACAAAAGGCTTTTGTTGCAACGCCGGAAAAGGCAATATTGGATTTGATTTATTTACAACCTGGTGGTGATACTCCTGCGTTTATTTCAGAATTACGCTTACAGAATTTGGAAAATCTGAATATCGAAGAATTACGAAAACAAGGAAAATTATTTGACAAACCGAAAATTCACAGAGCAATCCGGATGATTGAATTGTTGGTCAAAGAAGAGTACCAGACCTATGAGGAACTATGAAAGATTTTTTGAAGGAACTTGTCCATAGAGCAGCAACGCCCGTTGAAGGGATCAACATTGCCAGAGAGTATCTTCAGGCAAGAATTCTCTCTGATTTACAAAGATCAGGTGCAATGATTCCATTAGCTTTTCATGGCGGGACAGCTTTGCGGTTTCTCTTCTCCCATGGTAGATTTTCAGAGGATCTGGATTTTGCCCTGGAAGGTGATAAAGCAAATTATCGCTTCAGTGAATATTTACGTTCCATTCAATCGACATTTACGAAGGAAAATTATCAAATTATTATTCGCG
>DHVR01000025.1 GCA_002412765.1 Leptolinea sp. UBA5203
TCTATGGATATTTGTGACTGTAACCTATTGACAGGGGTGTGTTGCATTATTCTGATCCTGCGGTTAAGATTGAGCATATTGTTGGGGAGAGAACTTGAAATTTCAAAGGATGTGATTTATGTTTGTATTTCTATCTAAATTACTGCCGCTATTTATTTATCCCATCGGCTTGATAACTCTCTTAATTGCACTGGCACTTTATTTCGGTAAACATGAAACCTTCCGCAAATTGGCACTGGGCCTGAGCCTGCTGGTTTTATTCGTTTGCGGAAATCGCTGGGTGGCTTACTCAGGTGCAAAATCCCTGGAATGGCAGTACTTGCCTCTGGCGGAGATTCCTCAGGCTGAAGCCATTGTTGTTTTGGGTGGAGCTACCATGGCGGCAGAATATCCTCGCAGCGGGGTGGAAGTCAATGGAGCCGCGGATCGTGTCCTTTATGCGGCTCAACTTTACCAGGAAGGAAAAGCCCCCCTGATTATCTCCAGCGGTGGCAGTATCGAATGGCAGCAGGAAGGGCAAAGTACGCCATCCCTGGAAATGGCACAACTGCTGATGCGCTTCGGAGTGCCGGAAAATGCCATTGTTTTACAAACCCGCTCTTACAACACCCATGAGGATGCCGTTTATTCTACCGAAATCCTCAAAGAAATGGGGATTAAGAAAATTATTCTGGTCACTTCCGCCATGCATATGCCTCGTTCAGCAGCGCTCTTTTTGCATGAGGGGTTGGAGGTCATCCCGGCTCCAACAGATTACCGTATCACCCAATCTATTTGGGATGATCTTTGGAAATTTGAATTTCCTTCCACTTTATTAAATCTCATTCCTTCGGAGAGTAATATATCTCTGACCACGAATGTTATGAAGGAATATATTGGTTTACTGGTGTACCGTCTGCAGGGGTGGTTATAAAATCCAGCTAAAATCCGTCTGGAGAGCTGGATTTTCATGGTTCGAACCCTTTATAATCAATTTGATGAATACATCTTCGAATCGTGCAGTGCAGAATATCTTCCGTGTATTATGGGTCAGTTTGCTGATGATGTCGCTTGCTGCCTGCAGCTCTGCGAAATCCGAACCCCTCTCTTTCAATCCTGAATTGTTCACAAAAAAAGGCAGTTCAGGGGGGGAGTGTTATTTGTTGGTTGATAATGTCAGTACAAGTTTCCCGACTCCCAATCCACATGATGCCATGATTCGATTAAGTGGAACCATGACAGAGAGTTGCTCAAATCTTCAGGTGGGCATGGAACAGCCGGATATGGGGAAAAATATACGCATTGAAGTGGTTGCCGCAACATCCACGGCTGGTGGGGGAAGTGTTCGCCCATTTGTGGTCGAGTTATCTTCCAAAGCGCTGCGCTATGGAACCTATACGGTTTGGGTAAACGGCAGCGCGAGTACCATTTTTTCTGTTGAATAACCATACCATTTATGTGAGCTTAATATAATCTTCACTATACCCTTATTGTAATACCCAATCCTATTATTTATGATTGATCCAGACCTTAACTCATAAATCCAAAAAAATTTCTCTTCTGGAGATAATTTATGCCTTTATCGGATATTCCTGCAAAGGAGCTGGAAACCTTTCGAGATTACATGCGGGTCTATCGCAAGGACGCCGTCATCCTTCAGGAAGGTGAAACGGATGAAGACGGTTTGTTTTTACTGCGAACCGGGAAAGTTTCGATCTATAAGCATATTGATGGTCAGAATCAATTTATTGCCTATATCAACGCAGTGAACTTTTTTGGAGAAATGGCCATCGTCAACGGCGGACCCAGAACTGTAACGGTAATTACCAACTCGCCAACCGCAGTGGTTTACCATTTCCAAAAACCAGATTTGCAGTTGATTTTTTCCGAACCGACCTGGGGCGTCTTACTGGTTCGGCGGCTGACACAGAACCTGGCTAATGTGAATGAGGTTTTAATACAAACCCGTTTGGAGAATGAGCAATTATCCCTCAAGAATGATTACCTCACTCGGCACACAACTGATATTTTTAGCCTGTTAACCGAAGTTCAACGGGATATTGCCAATGATGTGGTGGTAACAGCCAGAGAATGGCGCTATCTTAACGCGTTGTCTGAGGTGACCGGTGAAATGTTAAAAAACCGATTACCGGAAGTTTACAATAACGTTGATTTTATTTCGGACGATTTTTGGAAAAAATTACGTAAGGATAAAACTCTTCCGGATTTTCTGGAAGAGTTTATTTTGGAAGCCCGTACAAAACGAAAAGGAAAATGAGGGGGTTGTTCTAAAAGCAGGGCGAACGCCGTTCGCCCCTATACGAGTACTACGAGTACAAATTTCTTGATCCTGAAGAACGAATATGTGATGGTTCTAGAAGAATATTACAAATTTGGACATCCCATTTTTGCACCCTATGAATTTGCTGGTTTAAATTGCGTGTGATACAGACTGGCATACAAGCCGTTTATTTTCAGAAGGCTTTCATGATTGCCTTGTTCCACAATTTTCCCTTGATCAACAACTAAAATTTGATCTGCAGCCAGAATGGTACTGAGCCGATGGGCTATGACGATGCTGGTGCGTTCTTTCATGATTTGATCCAGGGCTTGTTGAATCAATGCTTCCGATTCACTATCCAAGTGGCTGGTGGCTTCATCCAGGATGAGAATGCGCGGATCTTTGAGGATTACCCGGGCTAATGCGATGCGCTGTTTTTCCCCGCCGCTTAAACGATAGCCGCGCTCCCCAACGATGGTATCAAATCCATCCGGCAAATGGCGAATAAATGTGTCAATGTGGGCCGCTTTTGCGGCGTCAAACAGTTCATCTTCGGTAGCGTTTGGCTTGGCATAGAGCAGGTTGGTGCGGATAGTATCGTGAAACAGGTAACTCTCCTGTGTCACCATACCGATTTGCTTCATCAGGGAATCCAATTGATAGTCGCGGATGTCCCTGCCATCGATGCGGATTGTTCCAGAAGTCGTATCATACAGCCGGGGGACGAGATAGGTCATGGTGGTTTTGCCTGCACCGCTTGGCCCGACCAGGGCCACCAATTCACCTGGGTTCACCGTAAAAGAGATATGCTCCAGAATCCATTCTTCATCCCGGCTTAGCTCAGTCGATTCTGTCTGGGTTTCATCTTTGGTATAGTCGGACAAGACCGCGGTGACTTTTTCCATTTTTCCAAATCGTTTTACCTCACTCAGTTCCAGTTCTCTGCGGCTTTCATAGCGGAAGGATACATCCTCAAAACAGATAGATCCTTTTGCACGTTCCAAAATCACCGGGTCTGGGGCTTCCTGGATTTCACGGGGAAGGTCTATGATCTCAAACACCCGCTCAAAACTGACAATTGAAGTGGCAAATTCAACTGGAGCATTCGCTAAATTTTGTAATGCGGAGTAGAGGCTGGTGAGATAAGAACCAAAAGCCACGATGGTACCGATGGTGAATACGTCTTTTATTACCAGATATCCACCGATACCATAGATGAAAGAAGTGCCGACGGCACTGAGGAGTCCGATAATCATAAAGAAGACAACCCCAGTGACAGCTCGTTGGATACCAATATCGCGGACTTTTTTTGCGCGTGATTCAAACCGATTGGTTTCATCCACTGCCTGACCGAACAATTTTACCAGTAAGGCGCCGCCTATGTTCAAGGTTTCGTTGAGCATTGCGTTCATTTTTGCGTTGGCTTCCATTCCGTTGCGAGCAATGTCCCGCAGACGTCCACCCATTTTTCGGGCGGCAACGAAAAAGAGTGGCAGGATAATAATGCTGATCAGGGTGAGATGCCATTCGAGGGTAAACATGACTGCCAGAACGGCGACAGTTTGGACGATATTGGTGATGATGCTGACAATAGTGTTGCTGATGGCATTTTGGGCGCCAACCACGTCGTTATTAAGCCGGCTGATTAATTCTCCGACTTTGGTGGTGGTGAAAAAACGAAGTGACATCTGCTGCAAGCGGGAGAATAAGCCCACGCGCAGGTCAAAGATCACACCTTCTCCAATGATGGCGTTTAAGCGGCGCTGCATGATGACTATCAGACCGCCAAATGCGGGGATGAGTAATAAGGCGGATGCAAGAAAAATCAGCCGGGATATATTTTTTTGTGGAATGGTCTGATCGATCAGATCCCGGATAACCAATGGAGTTAATAAGTGCAAACCAGTATTGATAAGAATTAAGACCAGCATACCAATAATTTGGTTTTGATAAGGTTTGGCGTAAGCCATCACCCTTCTGAGCAGCTGCCAGGTTATTTTGGGTTTTTCTTCAGATGAATGGATGTAACTCCACATTCCACCGCCATGCATTCCCATGGGATTATCCTTTCTTAGTTTGAACAAATATATATATCTTGTGCAAGATTATTGTAATGTATCCTTCTGATAAAAGCGAAGTTGTGATGTGGTTTACATGACAATATGAAATTCCACCTTGTTATGCGAACTATACGGAACATTTAATACACATGGAAAACGCTCCATTTGGATGATGGTGCGTTTGGCTGGGTAGTTGAGGTCCAGTAATTCGGTATGAACCGTCCAACGGCACCCAACTGAAAAGGTTATCCGCCGAATCTTCAGGATGTGCTAAACCTATATATTTTAACTTGACATTTATGATAAAAGTAGTAAACTATATATACCCATACCCCCTGGGTGGGGGTATTAAAATAAGGAAACCTATGCACGAACATCAGGACCATATTCGCCGATTAAAAATTGCCGAGGGACATCTGCGCGGAATTCAACGTATGCTGGAAGAAGATGCGTATTGTATGGATGTGATTCAGCAGATCAATGCTGTAAAAGCCTCTTTAAACAAAATCAATACATCTATTTTGGATCAGCATATGAAATCCTGCCTGACCACAGCGGTTAGGGGAGACGATGCTGATGAACGTGAACGGGTTTTAGCCGAGATTGTCCATTTATTTGAAGCCGTTAACAAAAACTAATTGTAGGTTGGAGGAACCATGGAAAAAATTACTTTTAATGTACCCAATATTTCTTGCGGACACTGCGTGCATACCATTCAGACGGAATTAGGTGAACTGGAAGGGGTTGCCAATGTTATGGCATCTGCTGAGACCAAACAAGTTGCTGTGGAATTCAATGCTCCTGCAGATGAGAAAATAATCCGTGAAACTCTATTGGAGATTAACTATCCTGCCGCTGTATGATCCAGATCCTTTGATACAAGCAGGTGGAGGGTAAATTCCGTGTCTGAACAAAAACATATTACCCTGCCCATTACCGGTATGACATGTGCCAATTGTGTGTTATCGGTAGAACGCAGTTTAAAAAAAGAGAAAGGGGTGGATTCCGCCACAGTGAATTTGTCTTCTGAGCGGGCTGTTGTCAGTTTTGATCCACAACTGACGACTTTAACTGGATTACTCCAGCGCATAGAAAAAGCCGGTTATGGTATTGCCAATGGGGAAGCAGATTTCCTGATTCCCCAGTTGGCGGATGCTGCCGATGTGCGCCGTCTGGAAAATGCCATGCAGCAAGTGGAGGGGGTATCCGATACGCGGATAAACCTTGCGAGCGGCAAAGTACTTGTAAAGTATATTCCAACCTTAATGGATCCCAAGGATCTTGAAAAAGTTTTTCAAAAGATCGGCTTCCAAGCCACCTTGCTGGGGAATGAAAGCGCAGCCGATGCAGAAGCCGCGGCTCGCGATGCAGAAATCAAGACACAGTGGAAGTTTTTGATGGTCGGTTTGGTCTTTACCCTACCGCTCTTCCTGCTCTCCATGTCCGCTGATTTGGGTTTTTTGCCCATGGAAATGCGCCATGCCACCTGGCTGGGTTGGGTGATGCTGGTTTTAGCCACCCCCGTGCAATTTTTTGTCGGCTGGCAGTATTATGTAGGTGGGTATAAATCCATCCGCAATGGGGCTGCCAATATGGATGTGCTGGTAGCCATGGGCTCTTCTGCTGCTTATTTTTATTCCATTCTGGTAGTACTGGGATGGATACCCGGACATGTTTATTTTGAAACAGCAGCGGTGATCATCACCCTGATTAAATTAGGGAAATATCTGGAAGTCAAAGCCAAAGGCAGAACCAGCGAAGCCATCAAGAAGTTGATGGGCTTGCAGGCCAAGACGGCTACAGTTCTGATCGATGGCGTGGAACAGGCCATTCCGGTGGAAGATGTGCACAAGGGCTACGAGATCATCGTCCGTCCGGGTGAAAAAATTCCTGTGGACGGGGTGATCCTTTCTGGGGAAACCCTGGTGGACGAATCCATGATATCCGGTGAATCCCTGCCAGTCAGTAAAAAAATTGGCGATACAGTGATTGGGGCAACCTTGAATCGCAGCGGTTATTTCCATTTTCGAGCTGAAAAAGTGGGCAAGGATACGGCATTAGCGCAGATCATTAAGTTGGTGGAAGAAGCCCAGGGCAGTAAAGCACCCATCCAACAATTAACCGATCGCATCTCGGCTGTATTTGTGCCGGCCATTATTGTCATTGCTTTGCTTACCTTCACGATTTGGTTTTTATGGATCCCCATTGCCGTGAATCAAGACTCCTTAACACGCGCCGTGATTCGCGCTATTGCCGTGTTGGTCATCGCCTGTCCCTGCGCTATGGGGCTGGCAACCCCGACCGCCGTTATGGTTGGTACGGGCCGCGGTGCGGAGATGGGCGTGTTGATCAAATCCGGCGAAGCGCTTGAACGAGCGGGTCGCTTGACCACGGTTTTGTTTGATAAAACTGGCACCCTCACCCGTGGGCAACCGGAAGTGACGGACGTACTCGTGTTTGATAGAAGCCTGAATGAAAATGAATTACTGCGTCTGGCTGCTTCGGTGGAGAAAGGCAGTGAGCATCCGCTGGGAGAAGCCATTGTGGCTTCAGCCAACCTGCGCGAGCTGGCCTTATCTGATCCGCAATCCTTCGCCACCGTCACCGGGCGGGGTGTTTCAGCTCAGATTGACGGCAAGGCTGTTTATGTAGGCAATGAACAGTGGATGGAAGAATCCGGTTATGAGGTCTCAACGCTGAAAGATGCCTTAAGTTCACTGCGCAAAGACGGCAAAACGGCCATGTCTGTGGCAGTGGACGGGCGAATTGCCGGCGTGATTGGCGTGGCCGATACCTTGAAAGAAAACAGCGCCGATGTGATCCATCAATTGCAAAAGATGGGATTGAAGGTCAATATGGTCACTGGGGATCATCAACTTACCGCGGATGCCATTGCCAGAAAACTCTCACTGAATGCTGTCTTTGCGGAAGTTTTGCCCGGCCAAAAAGCGGATATCGTCAGCCAGCTTCAGGCCAAGGGGGCAGTGGTCGCCATGGTGGGAGACGGCATAAACGATGCGCCTGCCCTGGCTAAAGCAGACGTGGGCATTGCCATTGGCACCGGCACGGATGTGGCGATTGCCTCAGCCCCCGTGGTTTTGATCAGCGGCGACGTCCAGCATGTGGTGAAAGCTATTCTGCTTTCCCGGCGTACCCTGAAAACTATTAAACAAAATCTTTTCTGGGCGTTTTTCTATAATATTCTGTTGGTCCCAGCGGCGGCCATGGGCTGGTTAAACCCCATGCTGGCGGCAGGCGCAATGGCTTTCAGCAGCATCTTTGTGGTAACAAACAGCTTGCGCTTGAGGAATTATCTAAAAGAGAACTACTAATCTTTTTTCGCAGAGGGTCCAAGTATGGATCCTCTGCGATTTTTTTCGTCGGATGAATCAATAGAACTGGGAAACAGATTAATTTACTTTGTCACTCGCGACAATAGCCAATCTATTCTAAAAAATCATACCCTGATCGTGCTATACTACTTTTAAACGCTCTTTTTCGGCCAGGAACATGGTCAAACACAGATCTTTCATGGGTGTAAATTAACCACGGCCAACTTGGAATAATCCAAAATCATTCCAGTTTGTCTTTTGTGAGGTTACCCAATGAAAAACAGAGTCTTTTTTGCGTGTTTCATTCTGCTGCCTGCTTTGATTCTGTTGAGTTGCAGTTTGCTCTCAAGTTTTGATCCTCGAAAACCCATAAATGACAGGGAATCAGCAACCCAGCAAAATACCATGGATGAAATCCCAACCCCATCCAATCAATCCACCGCAACCCAATTAATCCCTGTGGATCAAAATCTAAAGATTGCTTTTATCGGGACGGGTTGGGCTGTGCCCGGTGCCGGTCCGGAAATCTTTTTGATGCATGCGGATGGCACTGGTATTGTTCCAGTCAGCCTGCATCGTGGATCGGATAACGAGGCTGCCTGGTCGCCGGATGGAAAGCAGATCCTCTTTTCCACCAACCGGGATGGTAATTATGAAATCTACATCATGGATGTTGATGGACAAAATCAGCGTCGCCTGACCAATGATCAGGCAAGCGATCATGACCCCAGCATGTCCAAAGATGGCAGGATCGTTTTCTGCTCTGATCGAGATGGCACCTATGATATTTTCATCATGAACGAAACGGGTGAAGAGGTGAGTAAACTGTTTGAACGGACTTCCTCGGATCGATACCCAGTCTGGTCTCCGGATGGTACCCAAATTGCTTTTTCATCTTTTGGTGGGACAGAAGATTCAGGTATTTATATAATGGATATTGAGGGGATTTTACTGGCCCACGTAAGCGGTGCGTTTCACAACCCAGCCTGGTCTCCTGACGGAATGTTCCTTGCCATGGATGGAGAACCCGCAGGCTGTAAATTTGAAGTTTATATTATGAACGCTGATGGCACAGATGTGCATGCCGTGACCTCAAACCCGGCTGGCTGCGGGAGCTACAACAAACATCCCTCATGGTCGCCTGATGGGGAATGGTTGGTTTACTCCTCCCAAAATGATAACAACGAAACCAATATTTTTAAAATCAAAGTGGATGGAACCCAAGAAACTCAATTGACTGATTTTAACGCGATGCCGGGCATTTTGGGCAAACCCCATGACCCGGTTTGGTCGCCTGTTCCGTAAGGGGTTCTGAAAGGTTGTTTTCTTTCATTCAGGGAGAAAGAATGGTTTAAATTTAATCCTCGCATCATCGGCTGTTAATCATGTAAAATGAGTTTGTTCATCCGACAACTTACCATTACTGGCCGTGGATGAATCAAACAGGAATTATATGAGCTTCAGTCTCTCCGGATTGCCAGCCTTTGATTATCGCCAGCCAGCCAGCTTAAAAGAGGCTCTGGAGCTATTAAGCGCGGAAACGGCTGCCCAAGCTTATTCGGGGGGCACGGATCTTTTTCCGCGGATTCGCAGCCGGCAATTCCATCCTCACCTTCTGGTGGACCTAAAATCGATTCAAGATTTTCCTGCCACCCAGCTTACAAAGACCGGGGAGCTGCTAATCAACCCCCAAATCTCCCTGGCTCATTTGCTCCCCTGGTTGCATGATTTTGCAGGGGGAGAGGTGCTCTCTAGTGCCATCCTGCAATTGGGCACGCCTTCCTTGCGGAATCGAGCCACCCTGGCTGGAAACCTGTGCAATGCTTCCCCTGCGGCGGATAGTATTGCCCCTTTGATGGCTCTGAACAGCCGCCTGGTTTTACAAAGCTGCCAAACCAGCCGTGAAGTCCGGGTCGAGGATTTTTTGCTTTCTCCCGGGAAAACGGTTTGCAGACAGGATGAACTGCTAACAGCAATCATCCTCCCGATACAGCCAGCAAACAGTCGGGGTGTTTACCTAAAAATTGGCAGGAATCGTGCCGCCGACCTTTCCATTTGCGGTGTGGCTGTGCTGCTATCGCCTGATGAATCGGCGGTTTCCGGAACCAAAGCCGAGGTTGTGGTCAGTGGCGCCAACCCCATTCCGATCAAAATATTAGCGGCAAGGGAATATCTTGCCGGATATCAGCCTGATCAGGCCGTATTCCAACACACTGCCCGCCTGGCTGCACAGGCTGTGCAGCCGATCAGCGATTTGCGCAGCAGCGCAGCATATCGCCAGGCCATGGTGTATGAACTCACTTTGCAGGCCCTGACGGCCTGTTTTACGGCATTTGGAGAAAAGCCCATCCGATGAAAAGCGCAGCCATTACTTTAACGCTCAATCGACAGCTTGTGCATGCCCAGGTGCCTGTGCAGCAAACCTTGCTGTCCTTCCTGCGGGATGGACAAAACCTTACTGCCACCAAGAGCGGATGCAACGGCGGGGAGTGCGGCGCCTGCATGGTGCTGCTGGATGACGAACCGGTCAATAGCTGTATGGTGCTGGCAGTGGAATGTGATCAGCACCGCGTGGACACCCTGGAGGGACTGAATGAAACACCCGGCATGCAAGCCTTGCAGAAAGCCTTTCTCGACGAAGGCGCTGTGCAATGCGGCTTTTGCACGCCCGGCATGCTGATCTCGTCCTATGCTTTGCTGCGTATTCATCCTTCCCCTACGGAAGAACAAATCATTCAAGCCATGTCCGGGAATTTGTGCCGCTGCACCGGATATCAGGTGATTGTCCAGGCCATTCAGCGGGCAGCCAGAGAATCCCTGGCGCCGAGGGGCACATGAGCTCGAGTTACATTGGCAAGAATTATCCCCGGCGGGATGCACCAGCCAAAGTCAACGGAACGGCCCTATTTACCGACGATTTGCGCTTTGAACAAACCCCGCTTTACGGCAGAGTTCTGCGCAGTCCGCATGCGCATGCAGCCATCATTTCCATTGATCTATCCGCTGCTCAACAAGTCCCCGGCGTGCATGCTGTGCTGTGCGGGGCGGATTTCCCACAAAAAATTGGCCTGTATCTGAAAGATCGAACGGTTTTTGCCATGGATCGGGTGCGTTATTGCGGGGAACCGGTTGCGGCGGTGGTTGCGGATAGCGAGGAGATCGCTGAGCAGGCTTTGAACCTCATCCAGGTGGTTTATCAACCGCTTGAGGCCCTCTTTGACGCCGTGCAAGCCTTCCAGCCGGAAGCACCTCTTCTGCACCCTGATCTTGCTTCATACGGGGTATCGGATTTTATTTTTCCCCGACCCGGCAGCAATATCTCCAATCATTTTAAAATTCGCAAAGGGAATCCTGATGAACTATGGCCGCAATGTGCCGCTATCATTGAAGAGACTTTCCAGATCCCTCATATTCAACATACCCCGATCGAGACGCATAATGGCTGTGCCCAAGTAGCAGAAGACGGCAGTATTACCCTTTGGGCGGCGGTGCAGTCTCCTTTTGCCCAACAGGCCATGCTCTCGGATTGGCTGGGTATCCCCAAAGAAAAGGTACGTGTAATTGCGCCTTATCTGGGCGGCGGCTTTGGCAGTAAAGCCGGGGTCACCATGGAAGCCATCCCAGTGGCCATGGCGCTGAAAGTGCCTGGCCGGTTGGTGAAGTTTCGTCATACCCGCGAAGAAGAATTTTACGGCACATTTGTACGTCAGGCGTTGACCATCACCCTGAAATTGGGCTGCGATGCCAATGGCAAGTTACTGGCCATGCAAAACACGATGTACTGGAATGGCGGAGCATTTACCGAGTATGGCGTGAACATCACCCGCGCGGCGGGATATAGCTGCACCGGGCCATATGCCATTCCGAATGTCACCGCGGACAGCTATTGTGTGTATACCAACCATCCCATCGGCGGGGCCTACCGCGGATTTGGCATGTCGGAGCTGCACACGGGCATTGAACAGTGCATGGACATGCTGGCGGATGCCATGCAGATGGATCCATTAGCGTTCCGTTTACTGAACCTGATTAAAGCCGGGGATACGTTGGTCAATGGCATGCGCATGCATCCCCATGGGCTGGAAGAATGTTTAAAGGCAGTAGCCATCAAAATTGGCTGGCATGAGAATCTTTCTGTCACAGATCCCAATAAGCTGCGCGGCCGCGGATTGGCGGCTGTCTGGAAGGCGCCGGCCATGCCGATGACTGCCAGTTCCAATGCCCAACTTACCCTTTCGCAGGATGGGGTGAAGTTAAATATTGGCGGGCAGGAAATCGGGCAGGGGGTGTTTACGGCTGCCTTACAAATTGCGGGGGAGAGCTTGCAGATTCATCCCGATGAGATAACCCTCGATGTACAAAATGATACCCTGACCCATGCCTACGAATGGCAGACGGTCGCCAGCCGGATCACCTGGAGCATGGGGAATGCCATCTCCCTGGCGGGAACGCATGCCCGTCAGCAATTGATGGAAAAAGCGGCTAGAATCTGGGACGAATCCCCTGAGCAGGTGGGTATTCGAGAGGGTTTGGTTTTCTCCACCTTCTCAGAACGGGAGATGCCATACCGCGAGCTTTTTTTGCTGGAACCGGGAGAGATTATTGGCGATGGCCATTTCATGCCGGAT
This sequence comes from Leptolinea sp. UBA5203, assembly GCA_002412765.1. Taxonomy (GTDB): domain Bacteria; phylum Chloroflexota; class Anaerolineae; order Anaerolineales; family Anaerolineaceae; genus UBA5203. The sequence goes on from DHVR01000025.1 coordinate 12,281, forward strand.
TATCTGACCGGGATGGATCCTGAAACGGGCCAGGGGGAACATCCGGTGGTGCATTTCACCGTCGGCGCCCAGGCCTTTGAAGTGGAGATCGATACCCACAGCGGCCAGCTTGAAATTATCAATGCGGTATCGGCCTTCGATGTCGGCAAAGCCATCAATCCGCAGCTGGTAAAAGCGCAAATCGAGGGCGGCATGATGCAGGGTATCAGTTCTGCTTTGTTTGAAGAGCTACAGTTGGAGCAGGGCCAAATCCTCAACCCAAGTTTTGTGGATTACCGCATTGCCACTTTTGCTGATCTACCGCGGCAAATGCAAACTGTACTGGTGGAAGTTCCCCAGGATGACGGCCCGTGGGGTGCCAGAGGCATCGGCGAGCACCCCATGATTCCCAGTATTGCCGCCCTGGCGAACGCCATTGCCAGAGCGTGCGGAAAGCGGCTGAAGAACCCGCCGTTTACGCCGGAAAAAATATATCTCATGCTGCATACAAAAAAATAAGCATGATTCGGAATAGCCTCCGATCATGCTTATTTCAATTATTCTCAAACGAAGTTAAATTTCTTGTAAGGCCAATTTTTCCTTCATCGATAATACTTCGGCCAGATCCAATAGGATAATCAAACGGCCTTCCAGGCGGGCAATACCCGTAATATATTGGGTGTCGATGGTATTAAACATGGAGGGCGGGGGTTCGATGACATCATCCGAGACGGTGAGCACTTCAGACACACCATCTACGATCATGCCGACTTTCATGCCGCTCATGTTGACCACCACGACTCGGGTTTCCTTGGTCTCTTCTTTGACTTGTATACTGAGTCGTTTTCGTAAATCAATTACCGGTAAGACGGTACCCCGTAAATTGGTTACCCCTTCCACAAAGGAGGGAGCCTGCGGCATGCGGGTAATTTCCTGCATCTTAACAATGCTTTCCACCGCGTCAATACCGACACCAAAAAACTCCGTACCCAATTCAAATACTACCAACTGTCGTTCCATAGTTTAAACTCCTAAAATGGCAAACCCATTAAAAATGATCCAATTTCCTTGATGTGGTTCTATTTTCACGTTTTAAGCCTAACTTGTCCATAAATTAAAGATGAAATTAAAATGAAAGCCGGATGAAGTAAATCTGTATAACCAGAATCCTTAATTTTCAAGTTCATGTTTTTTTCTCCTCCATTTTCGCTTGAGATGCATGATGGTGTAATCACCGATTTGTGCGCTAAAGAAATTGAATGGTTTATAGCCGGCACAGGGCATCCGCCGGATGCCCCTACGTTGCATTTTCATAATAATTTTTGATCTTCCAGTCGCACAAACCTCAGAGAGAGGTTTGATTTTTCCTCCCCTATTTTCGCTTTCCAGAAAATGGGGGAGGTGCAGGAGGGGGACTTACAGCTGGGAAAAGGAGACAAGCATGAGGTAATCAATCCGCTGGATGGTAAAACAAAAGCAATCGATGTTAAATGCAAAGCGGCTTGAACCTCTTCGGGCATTACAATCCCCCCCAACCCCCCCGACCTCGGGAGGGCTGTGATCTTGATATTATTAACAAAATCAAAATTCCATGGTAAATACAATGGAAAACTCAGCCAGTGTTTGGATTGATTCCGAAAAAATAATACGGGGCTTCTATGTAGGAATAAAAAAAGATTGGTCACAACGAGCATGACCAATCTTTTGATTAAGATAGAGACAAATCAGGATAAATAACCCATTTTATGCAGGACTTCGGCATTATAAACCGAACCGCCGGCTGCACCCCGGATGGTGTTGTGGCTGTTGATGACCATCTTCAAATCAAAGAGCGGATCTTCGCGTAAGCGGCCCACCACGGTGGTCATGCCCTTGCCGGTCATGCGGTCCATGCGCGGTTGGGGACGGTCATTTTCTGTGCGGTACAGCATCACCGGAACCGGAGAAGACGGCAGATTTTGGCTGATTTCAGGACCCTGATAGCTGCGGATGACTTGGATGGCATCTTCAACACTGGCTTTATTCTTCAAAGCTACGGATGCGCAGACCATGTGTCCATCGGTCACGGCCACACGATTGGTGTGGGCGGAAATGACAAAGGAAGCATCGACAATCTTTTTACCATCAAAAGCGCCCAACATTTTGAGTGGTTCAATTTCCACTTTATGTTCTTCGCCGCCGATGTAGGGGATGACGTTATCCAAAATATCCATGGAAGGCACACCCGGATAGCCGGCGCCCGAAAGAGCCTGCATGGAAACGACAAAGGCTTTTTCAATACCGAAGGCATCCAACAGGGCTTTGAAAGCCACGGTGATGCCGGTACTGGTGCAGTTGGAGTTGGTGACAATGCCGCCTTTCCAACCGCGATCTTTACGCTGAATGTCCACTAATTTGGCGTGGTCGGCATTCACTTCCGGAATGAGAATGGGGACGTCCGCGGCCATGCGGTAGGCAGAGGCATTGGAGAAGACCATGCTGCCTTTGACAGCGAAATCGGCTTCCACAGTCAGGGCAATATCCGCGGGTAAGGCGGAGAAAATGACTAATTCATCCACTTGAGCCGGATCTGTGGCAACCACCTTGATGTTCTTTGCCCATTCTGGCATCGGGTCCGCCAATAACCAGCGGCAAGTGTCCCCGTAGCGAGTGCCAATAGTTCGATCAGAACCAGTGAGACAGACGACTTCAAAGAGGGGATGTTGGTCGAGCAACTGGACAAATCGTTGTCCTACACTGCCTGTTGCACCTAAAATTGCTGCTGGTATTTTTTTCATTTCATTTCTCCATAAAAAGTGTTAGTTTTTAAGAATCAGCGCATGAATGGCATGCACTGCCTTTTTCAGGTCCTGTTCAATCACAACCAAACTGATGGATACTTCCGATGATCCCTGGGCAATGGCGACGACATTAACCCCGGCATCTCCAAGGGCGCTGAAGATTTTTCCGGAAATGCCCGCCGTATGGGCCATGCCAGCCCCGACGATGGTGACGATGGCAGCCGATCCGGTTTTAGATACGCTGTCGATGTCACGGCGTCGAATTTCACTGGCAAAGGTCTTTTCCAGAGCAGCAATCACTTTCGCGGATGATTTTTGGGGTACCGCAAAGGTAATGGTCTGCTCGGAGGAGGACTGGGTAATCATGGGTACGCTGGTGCCGGTTTCGGCTACAGCGCTGAAGGTGCGGGCAGCCACACCGGGCACGCCCAGCATACCGCGGCCTTCGATACTGAGTAAATCAATATCCCGAATAGCTGTGACGGCTTTGATGCCGCCTTTTTTGATTTCGCGGGTGGTCACCAGACGAGTGCCTGGATGCTGCGGATTGAAGGTATTGCAAACCCGTAAGCCGGTGTTGGATTCAATGATCGGGCGGATGGTCTTGGGATGCAGCACTTTAGCGCCATAATAGGCCAATTCAGCTACTTCCTTGAAGGTTAATTCTGGGATGGTCAGGGCGTCTTCCACCAAGCGCGGGTCAGCGGACATGACCCCATCCACGTCCGTCCAGATCCAAACATCATTGGCATGCACAGCGGCGGAAAGGATGGCTGCAGAATAATCGCTTCCGCCGCGGCCCAGGGTGGTAATGACCCCATCGGGGGTGGCGCCGATAAAGCCGGTCACCACTGGAGTAAAGCCTTTGGACATCAGGGGTTGGAGAATTTCATCACATTGTTGTTCAGTAATTTTAAAATCCGGTTGGGCGTTCTGAAAGCAATCATCGGTTCTGATGAGCTGTGTTGAATCCACGGCACTGGAGAGAATCCCCTGCGAGGTTAAAACTGCACTCAGGATTCGAACTGCCAGACGCTCTCCCATAGAGGCGACTGCATCCCAAGTACGCGGGGAGGCTTCGCGCAAAATGGTGATGGCCTTGCAGGTTTCGCGTAATTCTTCTGTTAACTCAGTGATCTGAGACTCAACGGTTTGTTTTAATTCAGGCATGAGGGAAATGTAAGCTAAGATCGAATGATGCTTCTCTTTTAATTCCTGTACAGCTGATCTTACTTTTTCCCGATCCCCAGTGATGGCCAGGTCCACAGTTTCAAGTAAAAAATTAGTCACACCTGCCATGGCAGAAGTAACCACGATCACATTGCGCCATTCTTTTTTGGCGTCAAGTACAATTTGAGCGACCTGGAGCATCGCCTGGGCGTTTCCCACGGATGTTCCGCCAAATTTCATTACCAGGGTCTGGTTTTCGGTAGGGTTCGTTTGTTTCATTAGATTACTCAACACATGCTAAATTTGTCTGGATGAGAGCGAATCGGTATATTATAGCCTATTTTATCAGATGAATTCCCCAATTAAACGCCAAGCTGGCAATTATTCGTTATAATTGGTGCTTAGAATAGGTACAAATTGGTAAGCACAGGATGTTAAAACATGGCTCCATTAAAAAGCAAAAAAGAACAAGAACCCGCAGCCCCCTCCCAGCCAGCAGCCGAGCGGGATGTTGTTGAAGTCATCCTGCGTTGGATCGCAATTGTAGTTGGCGTTTGTTGTTTACTTCTGATCATTTGGTTGTATCGCCCCTGGATTGGGGATTGGGTGACCCCAGACCCCACTGCGACCCCGGTTTTACCCACCTCAACTCCCATGGATACCCCTACACCGGCTCCCACCTGGACGCCTGTGCCGAGCATTACCCCAACCCCCAGCCCGATCCCATTGCCAACATCCATCTATAAATTCTCTGAGATGGAGACGCTGGAACCTGCTCCTCCGGGATATGTGAATGAGCCGATCATTCTGAATGAGAACAATGCGATTGTGTCACCAGAATTAAGCAATCCTTTATGGATCCCTTCTTCTCAAATTGCGGTTCAATTAGGTGGAGCCGATTTCACCGAGCCATATCACGCAACATTTAGTGAGGGGTCAATCACTTGGCCGATGGATGTAGCCCTTCCGGCTGGGTATTATGAACTCTTTGTGCTGGATACGCATTACAGTTCAGGCGGATCCCTGGTCTACCAGGTCAAAAACGGCGAAAATGTAATGACTTCTCTAACCGGAACCCAGAAAGTAACTTTCCGTTCCAGTCAGGGCAATACTGCTCAATCCGGCGATCAATGGCACAGTATTGGGGTGTTCCAATTGCCGGAAGCCAACTTGCTCTCTGTTTCCACCCAATGGCCGGCGCGGAATGAATATACTATTGTGGCGATAGACCGCATTTTAATCAGTCATTTACCGGACAATACGGGAAGTTTACTCGAGACACTTCCGCAAGGCATAGCACGCAATATTCTGGATGATAAAGCCGCGAAGATAAAGACGGATACCTTCCCGGTGGATGTGACCGAAAACCGTTCCTGGGGCAGCCAGTCTACTATCTTGATCAATCCCGGCTATGATGACAAAGTCACCTGGCAATATCAGGATTTATTGCCGCTGGGTACCTATGAAGTGGTAGTCTTTATTCCGAAGCTAAATGGAAATGCTGAAGTGACTTATCAGCTCTATGCCAATGACCAGCCGCTGACTTCGGCACAGGGCGAAGGACCCATTAGCGTTATGCAAAGTGAATATCAGGACGGCTGGTACTCGCTTGGGGATTGGGAAATCCCCCCCTATTTTACCTATCCGGTTGAATTGCGTCTGGAGATGGGGATTAAGCAAGGCACTCTGGGGGAAGTGGCTGTGGATGCAGTGGCCTTTATCTTGAAATCCATGCCGGAAATTCTTGGCGAACAATAGATTTGCGAAAATTCAAACTGCAGGCGTCCGATAGGGCGCCTGTTTTTAATTGGCGTCCTGATAAAAATACATTCTATTTGGAGAGAATTGAATCAGGCTCTTATGATATAGTAATGCAAATGGAGGCATAATCCATGCAGCGATTTTCTCAATGGTTGATTCGAAGATCCGGGTCAAAAACGGCATTGTTGGTGTTGGTACTCTTTCTTTTGTTTACAGGCCTGGTTTTGCCTGCTCAAAATGAGAAGTTTTCGGCATCAGGTGGGGATCGATCTCCTGATTTATCGCTGTTTTATAGTGCTGCAGATCTATTACAGATGGCAGAGGACTATGGCCCTGCAGGCCGGGCTGCTTATGTTCAGGCGCGCATTGAGTTTGATATTCTCTGGCCGGTGGTCTATGGCATCTTTTTGTGCGTTGGCATCAGTTGGGTGTTGCAGCGCATCCTGCCCAAAAACAGCCCATGGCGGCTGCTAAATTTATTACCGCTGCTCGCCGTAGGTTTTGATTTCCTGGAGAACCTTTGTGCAGCCATAGCCATGCATTATTATCCGCAATCACCCGTTTGGGCGGTGCGATTGGCTCCAGTATTTACGCCTGTCAAGTGGTTGTTTGTAGGGGGATGCTTTGGAATACTATGTGTTGCTTTTTTGGTTTGGGTAGTGAAATCCATCCAAAAAGGCATGGGCGCCGCGAAAGTGTAATTTCCAAGGACGACTTACCTGGATTAAATTACATCCATCTCTTTCCGCGCATCCAGCGGAACATTAACCAGGGGAAGATGAACATGCCAATCAGTAAGGCAATGAAGGCAATTTTTGAAGTCCAGCTTGAGAAATCCGCAACGGGTTGGAAAAAATTCATACCAAAAAAGCCGGTCAGAAAAGTTAACGGCATGAAAAAGGTGGTGATGATGGTCAGGATGCGCATGATATCGTTCATGCGGTTATTCTGCACGGATAGGTAGGTGTCCATGGCCTCGCCCAAAAGCTCGCGTAGGTTTTCGAGAATATCATGCAAGCGTACCAAATGATCGTACAGATCACGGAAAAGCATACGGTGTTCATTCGGGATGAGGGCGAAATCCCCTCTGGAAAGTCGATTCATCACTTCCCGGGAGGGGGCAATCATGCGGCGCAGGGTTAATAGAGAACGTTTGATATGAAAGATTTCCTGCAACAAAGATGGCTTGGGTTCGTTAAACAGGTCATTTTCCACCATTTCAATGTTCTCATCCAAATGATCAATGATCGACATAAAGTTGTTAATGGAATGATCTGCAACCTGATATAAGAGACCCACAGGTCCTTTTTTATTGATGCGTTGATTATGGTCTGTATTTGACCAAACCAAATCCATTACTTCGTTGGCGCTGTCGTGGTAAGTGACCAGGTAATTCTCTCCAAGAAAGATATCAATTTCTGTCATTAACAAGGAATTATCTTCTTCCACCTTTGAGGGGCAATGCAGGGTGATGTAGAGATAAGTCTCCCAATCATCCACTTTGGGCACGTGAATTTGATCCAGTGCGTCTTCGATGGCCAGGGAATCAAAATGGAAGTGATCGCTGAATAACCCCCGAATTTTGTTAGCCGGCTCATCAAAAATATCCATCCAATAAATACCCTCTTTGATTGGGGGCAATTCTTTAGTATTTTTGATACTAACATTTTTTGCGATGGTACCATCGGGTTGAAAAGTTAATAACCGGATCAATCTAACCTCCAGGATGCAAATAAAACCCATCCTATTATCCCATTTATTTCACTTCTCTGCCAATCTCTGCGGTGGAATTATCGCGCTTCGGTTTTCAATCGATTGGCAAAGACGGCTACTGATGCCATGATGAGTACCAAGATTCCCAAAGCCAGGGGCAGGGTGATTGCATCGGCAGCAAATCCGATCAAGGGAGGGCCTGCCAGCGTACCCAGATAACCAATGGAGGCCACCGCGGCAATCCCTGTCCCGGCGTTGACGCCCGGCACATTCCCGGACGCGCTAAAAATAATGGGGACGATATTGGATAATCCCAAACCGACACAGGCAAATCCTACTAGAGCTGCGATCGGATGTTCCAGAATTAACCCGGCAGCCAATCCAACGGTTGCCAGGGTGGCGCTGATGCGTACTAATCGCACCGAGCCCAACCAGGCTCTTAATTTATCCCCGGTCAACCTGCCGATAGTCATGGTGAGGGAGTAGGCGGCATACCCTGTTGCGGCCATACCTGCTGAGGTTTGTAGGTTGTTTTTCATATAAACAGCACTCCAATCGGCAATGGCGCCTTCACTCAGCATGGTTCCCAGGCCAAGCAGACTGAGCGCCAATAGCGCTCCTTGGGGCAAAATGAACACTGTTTTTTGTGCGGCCCCATCCAACGAGGAAGGCAGCAATCGAATCAGGGAGAAGACAAGGCCAATAAACATGAGGATCGTGATGCCGAACACATGCTGCAGCGGCGTAACCCCCAAACTAAGCGCCAACGCACCCACACTGGCGCCAACCAATCCACCCAGGCTGTACAGCGCATGAAATGAGGAAATAATGGGTTTTTGCAGGCCTCTTTCGATGGATACCGCTTGGGTATTCATGGAAACGTCCATTAATCCATTGGAAGCGCCCATAAAAATCATCCCCAGAATCAATAAGGGGAAAGAAGGAGCCAGAATCGGCAGGGGCAAAGTAAGACAAAAAATGATACCAGCAACGCGCGTCATAGTGCGGCTGCCAAAGCGGCTGATTAACCAACCGGCGAGAAACAAGGTACACATGGCACCCAGAGATAGACTGAGCAGGGTCAAGCCTAAAAACCCTTCGCTGAGCTGATGTTTTTGCTGAATGAATGGAATGTGGGGGACAAAACTGGCTAGAATGGCTCCGTTAATAAAGAAGATGGCCATTACAGAGAGTCGGGCGTTTTTGAGCTGCGGCAATGCAATCATTGGGCTGGCGTTCATGGTGGGTTCCTTATTATGTCAAAATAATTTCGATCTCGGCTTGGCGATATGGAAGTAATTGATCTTCTGAAACGCCATGCTCGGTCACCAAGTGAGATATTTCTTCAAGGGCACAAACGGTATAAGGCACAACCGTTCCGAATTTATCCGCGGTCACCACGGCGATAGTATCGACACTGGCCTGAACCATGCTTTTTTTGATTTGGCATTCCTCGTAATCCAGGGCAGTTAAGCCGATTTTTGGATGAATACTGCATACCCCCAAAAGGCAGATATCCGCGCGAATCTCCTGGATTTGTTTTATCACAGCCGCTCCTTCGGTGGTTAAGGATTGGGCGTTCATGCGGCCGCCTAATAAAACCACTTCGAGATTGTAATAGGAGCTGAGCACGATGGCGATTTGCGGGCTGATGGTGATTGCGGTGGCTTTTATAGCAGGGGTCAGATGTTTGCTGATCTCCAGCGTCGTGGTTCCGCCATCGAAGAAGATGACCTGGTTATTTTCCAGCAATCCAGCCGCGGTTTTTGCGAGCTCAATTTGTGAAGTTGGGCTGTGGAACCCTTGATCAGCGAATCGGTTGCGCACTGGGGCTACCGGCAAGGCTCCACCATGTACCCGGGTGAGCAGCCCAGCTTTGGCCATTTCACGCAAATCCCGACGAATGGTATCTTCGGAGATGCCAAAAAGGGTTTTTAATTCGCCAGTCAGCACCCTGCCATCCCGACTCAAAGTCTCCAAAATAACCTGCCTGCGGGCGTCTGGCAACTCTACATTGAATGCATCACTCATGGTTTGCCTCCTGAAAGTGCACGTAGTTGCACGAAAAACAATAATACGCGTAGAAACGCGGATTGTCAATGGTAGCGATCATTTGGGCTAACACGCTAGTCAGGGATAATTTACTTAAACCTTATGTTGGATAGCATCAAGTTATCCGATAATCTTAACTATATTGGTAGAAAAAATCACTTAAAAGAAAGGGTCATTTAAATGATTCGCAGACTGCTGACCCCCTGGTTAGTAATTATCGGTTTAAACTTCTTACTAGCCGCTTGCCAAAATAGCCTGCCCACACCAGAACCTGCGCCTCCCGAATCCATAAAGCTAATCTATTATGATTGGGAAGATGATATTCCTGCAGATGTTCTGGAGGAGTTCACTGCGCGTACGGGTATTCAGGTGGTTTATGAATCCTATTCCTCTGATATTATCGTCGAACAAGATTTACTGGATGGAAATGGTATTTATGATGTTGTCGTAGTGGATAATGACTCGATCCCGATTTTGGTAGAAAATAATCTCCTGCATGAACTCGTATATGAAAATATTCCTAATTTTCGATACATCTCTATAAATTTTCGTGATTTGGTCTATGATCCTGGGAATCAATATTCGGTTCCATTCAATTGGGGATCAACAGGCTTGATTTGGTTGTCGGATGAAGCACTGCCTCCAATAACATCCTGGTCTGATTTGTGGACTTACTCAGAAAACCTCCGCATTGGCATCCGAAAAGACGATCCATTTGATAGTTTTGCAATGGCAAAGAAGATGTTGGGTTACTCGATTAATACTTGTGATCCTGCCTCGATGAATGAAGCTTATCAGGCGTTGGTTGCCCTTTCTCCATCTATCGTTCAAGTAGATACGGATGCTGGTTCAGGCATTGATGCTTTGCAGGCAGGAGAAGTGGATCTCCTCATTGGTTGGGCGGACGATGTTTTCGAAGCCAGAAGCAGGGATTTGAATGTGGTTTACCTTTTACCGGATGAAGGTACTTTTTTATGGGGTGATAGTTATGTCATTCCGAATCACTCTCCCCATAAACGAGAAGCAGAACAACTCATTAATTTTTTTCTTGAACCGGATATCGCGGCTCGAATTTTGGCGTATAACAATTATGCCAGCGCCAATGACCAGGTTATAGCTTCCTTACCGACGGAATTGGCTATGGATGAAATTATCTTTCCAACAACATCAAACCTCTTGAATTCAGAAATTTTTATGCCAATTTCTGAAGAATGTAGTCAAAAACAGCTTGATTTATGGGAACAGTTTATTGGTCAATTACCTTAGGTCATCGGGAATCACTGTATGAATTATCCATGGGTGTGGAAGCGAAATATCTCTCAAATCTTTCAACGTAATGTACGCTGGAAAATTTTTATTGCCATCATCTCGGTTATTTTAGTTTCCATGTTCATCATGGGGACAATTTCTTTTGGATATTCATCGGAGATTGATCGGCAAAATTGGAAAATGCGTCAGGAGGAAGTTACCCTGCATACTGCCTCGCTGATGGATACGCATTTTGAAAATGTTTATCAATATATGGATCAAATTTCCAGTCTGGCATCTCAAGAAAATACATTGGATTCAGCATATTTGATGACCATTTTGGAGAATTCCCCCTACTTTTATGAAATTGTCTTGTTAAAACCCACGGGTGAAATTCAAGCGACTGCCTGGTTGGACAGTCCAATGCTGACCAATAGTTTTACTGCGACGCAATCCAACTGGTTTATTCAGGCAAAATCAGGCAATCGTTATACCAGTGATTTGCAAATTGACAAGGATGGGCAGTCTTATATCATCATTGCTCAACCGACTGGTGGAGATGAAATTCTGGCAATCCGCATGCAGGTCTCATTTTTTCAGTCCATTGTGAAATCCATTAACTTTGGAAAAACGGGAACCATAACCGTCCTAAATGAAAGCGGTGAAATTATGGCCAGCACAAATTACGAATATGTACTGGCGAAAAAGAAAGTTCCGGATGCCGCCTATGCTAAAAATTTCCTAACAAACACCGATGAAATCTTCTATGGAGAAGGAATCAATTTCAACGATATAAATATTGTAATGGCTGCCAAACGGATGGAAAATAATCGATGGTTGATCCTGACCACGATTGAGGACGCTGAGATCACGCGCGCAAGTATGATTCAACTCCTGGTTTATTTGTTGGGATTTACTGTTTTTGGCGTTCTGGTTATCTTACTTTTATTGGGGATGTTGAATCACAGCATATTTTCTCCATTACTGGAATTAAAAAAAGGTACCGATTATATTGCTGAAGGTGCGTACCAACATCAGATTCCAATTGAAGGTGAGGATGAATTTGGACGTGTTGCCCACAGTTTCAATCATATGACCCAAAGGATTCAGCAGCGGGATAAAAGTCTGCTGGAAGAAATTGAATCGCGAGAGCGCATCACTCAAGCCTTAAAAATCAGTCAGGAACGATATGCTCTGGCGGCGAAAGGCTCCAATGATGGTATTTGGGATTGGAATCTACTGGAAGATCAGGTTCACTATTCCATGCGCTGGAAATCACTTTTGGGCTATGAAGAGCATGAGATTGGTTCAACACCTGAGGAATGGCTAAATCGAATCCACAAAGATGATTTCGATACAGTCAGTTATTATCTCAACCAGCATTTGGCAGGGAAATCCCCATTTTTTCGCTGCGAGTTTCGCATTAAGAATAAACAGGATGAGTTTATCTGGGTCAGTTATCGGGCGATCATGGAAACTGATATTGATGGAAAACCCTGTCGCATGGCAGGATCTCAAACGGATATCACGGCTCAGAAAGAGTTTGAAGCGAAGCTCCACACAGCAGCCTATCATGACAGTTTGACTGGTCTTCCCAACCGTCAATTTCTGACAGAGAAATTAAAGCAGATACTTAATCACTCGCTCCAGGAATCTTCCAATTCTTTTGCGGTCATGTTTTTGGATTTGGATCGTTTTAAATTAATCAATGATAGTTTTGGCCATATGAAAGGGGACCAATTATTAATTAAGGTTGCAAATTTATTGAAGGAACGGACCCGACCCGGCGATTTTGTCAGCCGATTTGGCGGAGATGAGTTTATTATTGTGATGGAAAATGTGGATAACCCGGATTTGATTATTTCTGAAATTCAACTATTGCATCAAAGCCTAAACGAACCCTTTGAGATTGATAATAAACAGGTTTATGTGGGCGTTAGTATCGGTGTGGCAGTTGGACCGGATGGTTATCAGAACTCGGATGAGATCATTCGGGATGCAGATATAGCCTTGTATCAGGCAAAAAATCTTGGCCTCTCCCATTATGTGATTTTCGACCCGGGAATGCGGCGTTTGGCTGTTGATTCTCTTTCCATTGAGACCGATCTGCGTCAGGCTTTGGAGAAGAATCAATTTGTGTTATTTTATCAACCGATTATCAATTTGGAGAGCATGTCGCTCTCCGGATTTGAAGCCCTGATTCGTTGGCAGCATCCTGTACAGGGTTTAATGCTGCCGGGTGATTTTGTGGCCATTGCAGAACATACCGGTTTGATAAAAGGGATCGGGATATGGGTTTTGAACGAATCCTTGCGTCAGTTGGCGATCTGGCAGAAGACGGACCCGGCTTTGACAATGAGTATCAATATCGCTGCTCAACAAATATACGAAGAGACCTTGATCGAAAATATCCGGAATGGACTTGCTGATCACAAAGTTTCTCCATCAAAATTCGCCCTTGAGATTACTGAATCCTCTGTGCTGGAATTTGATGAAAGTACGATTAAAAAACTTCATGCCATCAAAGAGACAGGGGTGAAATTATATCTGGATGATTTTGGCACGGGATACTCATCCTTAAATGTGCTGCATAAATATCCCATTGATGTGATTAAGATTGACCAGACGTTTATCCGGGAAATTCTACAGGATCGCAACAAGATTGAGATTGCCCATACCATTGTTCAGCTTGGGTCTTCCCTGGGCATGGATGTTATTGCTGAAGGCATTGAGAATAGTGAAGCGCTTCAGTTACTAAAAAGTTTCCAGTGTCCTTACGGTCAGGGGTATTATTTCCATAAACCCATGCCAGTACAACTTGTCAATAAAATGCTGGCCGAAAAGGACACGTATTGGAAATCTGTGGCTCACCAGCCGATCTTAAAATCAAGTAGTTTTTGATATAATGAAATTTGGTCTGGTTAAGGCTAGTAAAAAGGTGTACCGAATGAATCCAATCGAACCGAAGGTGTTGTATATCAACAAGATGGCGCATGAGGATCAGGAAAGCCTGCATGTCATGTTTGAAGATGGCAGCATGCTCCGTATTCAGGCGGAATCCAACGCATCTTCCGGAGAACAGAACCCTGTCGCAGCAAAGGATTTTCTGCAAAAAATCGAACAACTGATCAGCGAGTACGCCGTTTCTGAAGAAGAAGTCTATCCAATTTGTTTGGGGGATACCACCTGCATGTATTGTAATGGCAAAGGCTGTGTCAACTGCCGGCGCTGAATTGGGTAAATATTTAGCGCGAATTTTGCCGGCGTCTCTTTTTTAAGGTAGTAAATAGACCTTTGGATAATTTAAGCAAACTGCCGGATCAGATAAATTCATAATTCAGTTTATAAAAAAACATCTGAATCTCATTTTCAACCTTGATCAGACACATAAAACCATTCCCCAAATTTAAGAGTACAATAAGAAAAAAAACCGGGCTGCTTTTTCCCTGTCTTTTTCCCAGGAGGGGAACATGTTGAAAAAGAATTTGATGTTTTTCTTGATCGTTGGGTTGATCCTGAGTGGATGTCAAGGATTTCCATTTCAGGCATCCCCCGCAGCGATCCTTGTGACTGCTGAAAACACGGCTGAAGCACCCTCCGCTGATCAGCCAATCCAGACTGAACCAGCCATTGCGGAACCAATCGCGACCCACCAACCCTCTCCAACCCCGATTCCGGATTATGAAGTCATCCAAATGGATCGTCTGGAGGATTTGCAGGTCGTTGCAACAGCGACGGTTGAAGCACCGGTTTCCATCCTATGGTCCACGGATTCCAGCCGATTGGGGATTTTGAGTACCAATGGTTTTTCTGTTTTTTCAGGGGAAAATGCCGCCTTATTGAAATCCATTGTGTTGGCAGCACCCTATTCTCTGATGGATGCTTCCATCGAGCGTGAAATCATTGCGGTGACCACCGACCAACTCTCGATTGAGTTTCGTTCCATGGATACCGGAGAAGTTCTCTCGACCTTGAAACCGGACGAGATGTTCCTGAGCGGCACCTTTCGCCCGGATGGATTTAGTTTCCTGCTCAGCTCCGCGTATAGCATTACCGCCGAGGAATGGGACGTTGAAACCAATCAGATGATGAGTAAGGTTGAGGGGTTTGAAACAGCGGCACCGGTTTACAATGCCCGCTACAATGACAAGGGCAGCAGTATCATTTGGACCGCCCGGGGTACGGTGCAAGTTTATGATGCAAAAACTGGGGAGTTGGGCGCGGTTATGGGGCATGAAGATTTTGTCAATAGTTCCGACCTGGCGCCCAATGGACGTATGCTGGCCGCAGCCACGGTGGGTACCATCGATGGAGACTTCAAACCCATTGTGCGTATCTGGGACGCGTTTGGCGGCCAAATCCTCGCGAATTTACCGACTGGAGAATCGATAGCCAGCCATGTTCGGTTTTCACCGGACGGCTCTTTGCTGGTGGTCAGCAGCGGTACCACGGTTAGTATCTGGCAGGTTCAAACTCAAGCGAATGTCTGGCAGGCTGCCTCTCAGGGCGGTAACATGAGGGATGCAAAGATTTCGCCGGATGGAAAAACATTGGCGATCATCGCTGAGAATGGAACGTTGCAGTTCATGCGCATTTTGAAAAAATAACCCAGTTCTGCTGCCAGAGTTCGAAAGAAAAAATAGCCAGCTCTGGTATACTTAAGGTCTGAATGGAGGGCACGGATTGTTATGGAAACTCATGAAATTGACCTGAAACCTGTATTGCATATCACTGTAGACGCCATTGGAGAACCGGGTAAACGGGTTTTTTATATCCAAGCCAGAGGCGAAGATGAAACCATCACCCTACTGGTTGAGAAAATCCAGATTCAAACCCTGGCTATTGGGGTGGAGCAATTTATTATTGAGTTGGCTCAGCGCTTCCCCAATTTATCAGAAATTGTTACAGATTATGACGAACTGGAAATGCATATCCACCCCCCTGTTGATCCTCTTTTCCGAACCGGTGAATTAGGACTGGCTTATGAACAGGACGGCGATTATCTGATTCTGGTTGCCAGAGAGAACCTGGCCGAAGATATGCCGGCAGAGGAAGCCAGACTGATTCGTTTTTGGTGCAGCCGAAGTCAATTGAGGAACATGGTACGCTGGGGTGTGGAAGTGGTTGGCAAGGGCCGAAAAGTGTGTCCCTTATGCAGCGAACCCATCGAAAACGAACCCCATTTTTGTGTCAAGAAGAATGGCCACAAAAGCAAGTAATTTGGAGCTGGCGTGATGACTTCATCACTTATGCCCAATCAATTGAACATTGAACTCGCCTTGCAGCAGGGTGCCTATGAGCTGCAGGGCGAGTTTCTGTATGGATCCAATCGGACCTTTCTGTGCACGCTGACCTATCAGGATCAAACCTTTGGTTGCGTGTATAAACCAGCCCGCGGAGAACGACCGCTATGGGATTTTGAAAGCGGTAGTCTGGCACGCCGTGAAGTTGCTGCGTATCTGCTGGACTCGCTGTTAGGTTGGAATGCTGTGCCGGTTTGTGTCTATCGTGAGGAGGGTCCGTTTGGGGCGGGTTCCTTACATTGGTTTGTGGAGCATGATCCAACCCAACACTACTTCACCTTTCCGGAGGAGATCAAGGCGCAGCTCCAATTTGTGGTTTTGTTTGATTTGTTAATCAATAATGCCGACCGGAAAGCAGGTCATTTCTTGTTGGATGAACAGGGCAAGATCTGGCTGATCGATCATGGGTTGTGCTTTCATGTGGAAGAAAAATTGCGCACAGTGGTTTGGGATTTTGCGGGGCAGGTAATTCCAAAAGCCCTTCTAACGGATATTGCCCGTGTGATGCAGAGACTTTCAAGCGAAACTGAGCTTAAAAATGAATTGTTGACTTTGATTTCAGGGGAAGAATACGAAGCCTTATGCCAGCGTGCGGAATCCCTTCTTGCGATGAAAAAATTCCCTAATCCGTCTGAAGAAAGACGGATGATACCCTGGCCATTGGTGTAAGCAAGGAGAAAGAAATGCAACGAATTGATTTGATCCTGATCGGATTTGGAAATGTGGGGCAGGCTTTTGCCCGCCTTTTGCTGCAAAAACAAGCCTTCCTGCGCCAAACCCGTGAAGTGGATGTGCGCCTGGTCGGAATCGTTACGTGTCGGCACGGCATGGCGTATCAGCCGGAGGGATTGCCTCTGGAGGAATGCCTGGCAGCCGTTGCATCGGGGAAGTCCCTGACGAAATTTCATCAAGGGCAGCCTTGCAATGATGCTCTGCAATTTATCCGCGAAATCCCGGCGACGATGCTGCTGGAGACTTCCCCAACCCAGGTCAAGGATGGACAGCCGGCCATCAGCTATCTGAAAGCTGGACTTTCAAGCGGCAAACATGTCACCACGGCCAATAAGGGTCCGGTCGTGCATGCTTTTGGGGAACTTACCAGCCTGGCAGAAAAAGCAGGCAAGACTTTTTATTATGAATCCACGGTCATGGATGGAGCGCCTCTGTTTGCCATGCTGCGCAGCGGATTTCCGGGCGCGGAAATTACCGGATTCAGCGGCATTCTTAATTCCTGCACCAATCTGCTGTTGGAACGGATGAGTTCCGGCGAAGATTTGGAGAATGCCATCACGTATGCCCAATCCATTGGGATTGCCGAGACGGACCCGACTGGGGACGTGGACGGCTGGGACGCGGCCATCAAACTGGCGGCGCTGATTACCATCGTAATGGGTATCCCCACCAAACCCCAGCAGATTGAACGCGAAGGTATCGCCAATTTATCCAAGGCGCAATTCGCGCAGGCTGCCGCTGAAGGCAAGCGTTGGAAATTAGTCTGTACGGCGCTGCGAGCGGGGGATCTGGTCACTGCTCGGGTGGCTCCGCAGATGGTGGACTCCAATTCGCCTTTCTTCACCGTCTCCGGGACCAACAGCTTTCTGCTGGTGCACAGTGACGTTTTACCAGGCGTTGGACTGTTGGAATCCGATCCCGGTCCGCATACCACGGCGTATGGCTTATTAGCGGATGTGCTGAATATCGCCTCCATGGAGAAAGGAAATGGCTGAAGTATACTGGATAGACGGTTTTGAAGCCCCGTTGCCGGTGGATGGCAATTTATGCGATCTGTTATCGCCCTGGATGGAAAAACAGCATTTACGACCTGCCTGGATCAAGCAGGTTCATTTCCTTTATGATCAACCTCAAGCAGGGGAAGAATGGCAGAAGCAGGAGCTGCCGGGTGAGTTGGAAAAGGGATTTGTCTACTCTCTGGCTGAAATGGAAGAGCACTTTTTTATGCAGCAGGTGATCCGGCGCATGCGCCTGGACGAGGTGGACAGTCAATTGCTGCTTACCTTGCGGGCGGAAACGCTGACTGCGGCGCTGTTTATGTCCCATCGGCAGGTGGGCAGGAGCAATTTGCGGCCGCAATGGATTGTGGGCGAACAGATGGCCGTCCTGCGTTCGGAGCCGTTAAACCACTACTTGATTGCTTTGCCTCAGGTAATCGAGATGGAGATCTTTCTCTCCGGTCCCCAGCCGGACTATTTGGCTGAATTAGCGGCCGTGCAAAAAGAACCCGTTCCGGTGATGCCGTTCTCAGGCACCAACCTGGGCGGGATCTTCCTGGCGTTAAGCCGGCAGGAAGAGCTGAAAAATAAATTTGGCTTGATTATTACCCGCAATGCGGATCAACCGGCGCTGATCACCAGCGTGGAGAGCGTCTAATGCAGGACGAAAAAACAGTTTTCATTGCTTTGGGCAGCAACCTGGGGGATCGGGAGGGCTATTTAGCTCTTGGCTGTACGGCACTGACGGAAGTGATGAAAATTGAGCGGGTCTCCAGCATCTATGAAACCCCTCCCTGGGGCGTGCTGGATCAGCCGCATTATTTGAATCAGGTGATTGAGGGACGCACCAGCCAGCCCCCGCTGGCTTTGCTGACTTTTTTAAAGGAAAAAGAGCAGGCGATTGGGCGGGAAGAGGGCATCCGCTTTGGTCCGCGGGTGCTGGACATGGATATTTTGTTTTACGACCAGGAAATTGTGGAAATGGCCGAACTGCAAATACCCCATCCGCGCTTGCAGGAACGCGCTTTTGTGCTGGTACCGCTGCAGGAGATTGCCCCGGATTGGGTGCATCCCGTCAGCGGGCTGAGTATGACGGCATTATTAGAAGCCTGTCCGGATCGAGAGGAGATTAAACGCTATGTATAAACCCATCAAAAAGCAGCTACCGGTATGGGGCAAAAAAACCTATTTAATGGGCATTCTGAATATTACCCCGGATAGTTTTTCCGGGGATGGTTTATTGCAGTCTGCTCAAAACCGGCAGGCCGTGCTGGAGCAGGCGCGTACGTTTGCGGCAGCCGGCGCGGATATGCTGGATATTGGCGGCGAAAGCACGCGGCCGGGAGCTTTGCCGGTTTCAACCGACGAAGAACTGGAGCGGGTTGTGCCGGTGATTGAACTGCTGGTAGAAGAGGGTCTGGATGTGATCCTCTCCGTGGACACCTATAAAGCGGCCGTGGCCGAAGCGGCTATAAACGCGGGTGCGCACTGGGTCAATGATGTTTGGGGGCTGCGTGCCGACCCAGCCATGGCTGAAGTGGTTGCCCGTTTTCAGGCGCCGGTGGTCCTGATGCACAACCGCAGTCAGCCCAAACTGGCCGAGGTGCAGGAACGTCTGGGAGGACGCTATGTGGGCACGGATTATGCGGACTTGATTCCGGATGTGTGCGCCGAGCTGATGCACAGCGTACAGTTGGCACATCAAGCCGGCATCTCCGACAAGCGCATCCTTTTGGATCCGGGGATTGGCTTTGGCAAGACCGTGCAGCAGAATTTGTTTTTGTTCAATCATCTGGATCAGATCAAGGTGCTGGGCTATCCAGTCTTGTTGGGTCCCTCGCGCAAGTCCTTCATCGGCTACACCCTGGATTTACCCGTGGAAGAACGCTTTGAAGGCACAGCAGCGGCGGTAGTGGTGGGCATGCTGCGCGGCGCAGATGTGATCCGCGTGCATGACGTGGCTCAAATGGCGCGGGTGATCAAGATGACGGACGCGATACTCAGGGACCGCCCTTCGACGTAGCTCAGGGAGCGCAATCACTAACCCGTTCCATCATGCTGTTGGCACCTCTTTCCGTAGTAAAATTGCTCAGTCTACATCACTCCGTTATCGTTAATTCCTTTGAGGTTCCATGAAAACCCTTTTAAATAAAAAATGGATGGTGCTGGTGGCCATCGGGGCGGGTTCGTTTATGTCCGCGCTGGATGGTAGCATCGTCAATACGGTTCTTCCGGTTTTACGGGATGTTTTTAATAGTGACGTCGCCACCATTGAATGGGTGGTCACGGTTTATTTATTGGTACTTAGCGGCTTGTTATTAACCTTTGGCCGGCTAGGCGATCTGCGCGGGCATAAAACCATTTATTTGTGGGGATTTGCCATCTTTGTGGGTAGTTCGGCTTTGTGCGGTCTGGCCTGGTCCTCCACCATGCTGGTGGTTTTCCGCGGATTGCAGGCCATTGGCGGCGCCATGCTGGCTTCCAACTCGGCTGCCATTGTGACCGGCAATATTGCTCCCGAACAGCGCGGACGCGCCTTCGGTATGGTTTCCACGATGACCTATCTGGGTCTGACCGTGGGTCCATCCCTGGGCGGCTGGCTGACACAGGCTTTCGGCTGGCGCACGATTTTCTACATCAACGTGCCTGTGGGCGCAATCGCTTTAGCCCTGGGCATAATTTTTATTCCTCAGGATCGTTCCAATGAAGCCAATCAGCGCTTTGACGTGCTGGGCGCTGGTGTCTTTATGGCCGGGTTGACCTCGCTGATGCTGGGACTGAACAAGGGCGCCGATTGGGGCTGGTCGTCTTCGGCGGTGATTGGGCTGCTGGCTGGGGCTTTGATATTAATGGCTGTCTTTGTGTTCGTTGAACGGAAAGCAAAATCCCCGATGCTGGATTTGACCCTCTTTCGCATTCCCCTGTTTACCACGGCAACGGTCAGTGCCATTTTGAATTATGTCTGTGTGTACAGCATCATCTTCCTGATGCCCTTTTACCTGATCCAGGGACGCGGACTGAGCCCGGCTCAGGCTGGCCTGATGCTGACCATCCAACCCATCCTGATGGCGATCGTTGCGCCGATCAGCGGCATGCTATCGGATAAAATTGGATCGCGCTGGCCAGGCATGCTCGGTATGGGTGTGCTGGCAGGCGGGCTGGTTTACCTCTCCACGCTGGGACAGACCTCCCCCCTTTGGATGGTGGCCCTGGGCATGGCTCTCGTGGGTGTGGGGACAGGGACGTTTATCTCCCCGAACACCAGCGCCTTGATGGGCGCCGCTCCACGCGAACGGCAGGGGATCGCCTCCGGGGTACAGGGCGCCGCGCGCAACTTTGGCATGGTGCTGGGTATTGGCATGGCCGGCGCGATTTTCACTACCCACCTGGCGCAAAATACGACTGATGCGCTTTTTAGCGGGATCAGTGTTGGCTTTTTGGCCGCGGCGGGTGTGGCGGTGCTGGGGATTATCAGTTCGGCGCTTAAAGATGAAAAAGTTAAGGCATAAAAACATAGGGCTTGGGAATATCCAGCATCCTATTTCATGATTATTTGCATGCTAAAACCTGCCAGGTCTTTTGAGACCTGGCAGGTTTTGTATTTCAATTAAGGTGAAAAGACGGACTTCGCCGGAGCTTTCCCTATACGGGGACATAGTCAACACGTATTAAAGGGACTCCTTAAGTGATGAATGAAAAATTATTTTCCTCAAGGTCCTTGACAAATCCCTTTTTGCGCCGTATTATATCCGCAAGAGATATATCCACAACGGATATAGTATACTGAAAGGAAGGATTCTATGATAGAAAAAATCTCTCCACTTCAGCCGTTGACACCGGCAGTTTTCCACATTCTGATGGCGCTGGCCGATGGGGAAAAACACGGCTATTCCATTATGAAAGACGTGGAACGTCAAACGGACGGCAGAATGCTGCTGGGTCCGGGCACGCTGTACGGTTCCATCAAGCGCATGCTGCTGAGCAGTTATATTGAGGAAACCAGTGAGCGGCCGGATCCGGCGATGGATGATGAACGGCGCCGCTATTACCGCATCAGCGGGTTGGGGCAGGAAATTCTCAGGGCAGAAAGTCAGCGGCTGGAACAGGCCGTTAAAATAGCCCGCCAAAAGCAGATCTTGACCAGTATCAGTTAGGGGAAAACGATGAAAACTACACATTGGTTAATGAATTCTCGCAGTCTGTATGCGACGTTATTAAATCTGTATCCCAGGGAGTATCGTGAAACCTACGCGGTTCCCATGATGCAAGTATTTACCGATCAATGTCTGAGCGCTTATCAGGAACACGGATTTTGGGGGATCATTCGATTCTGGCTGAGGATTATCCCGGATTTGGGCTATACTGCTCTGCTGGAACATTTCACTGCACCGACAGCCCGTTGGGGTTTGATGGAACCGGTTGCCAACGCGCCGCTGCCCTGGAAAGGTGTGATTCTCATTCTGCTGCCGGGGTTGGTTTACCTGGTCAGCCAGATCGCTCAGCTCACGGGTCAGCCCTGGTATCTAACGGTTTACTACCGCGGGGCATTCTTGCTGATCATTCCTGTTTTGATCGTCTGGGCAATCACCCGCCGATTTCCCATTTGGGGGTTGATTCCGGTAGGTTTGTTGTTCCGCTTGGTTCAGGAGATTGGGTACCAAATGATCGTCGTACATCCGGATGTTTTCTCCAGAAATCTGCTGCTTAATGCCGTCCTCAACCTTGCCAAGGTGATTCAAGCTGACCCCATGGTTTTGAGCCTGGTCTTTATCCCGATCATCGTCTTTCTGGCTGTCCGTTACTTAAAACAAGCTGGTTCCTCCCGTCGTTTTGGGGTCTGGCTGGGGACATTTCTGGTGCTTTGTTTGACTCAATTGATCATAGGGATAATCACGATAAGTACTTCCTACCAGGGAGTTTACATTCCAGTTTCGTATCATGAATTCTGGCCTATGTTTAAGATGAGCTCTTCCTGGGACATTTATAACCTGACCGCGTTATTGCTGCTGGTTTTCCTGGGGACGCTCTTTACCAGGCGGCATGGATTTTATGCCATCTTCATTATGGTTGGCTATATCCTCCCCGCGATGGTGGTAGGAATGCCATGGGATCTGGATATGCTGCCCAATAAGGCTTTTGTGGTGGCGGTGCTTACGATTGCTCTTGTGGGTTATCGCGCCATATTATCCATTGTTGCCCCGATCTGGATGTCCCGAACACCCCTGGAAAAGGATAAAAAGCGGGTGATCCTCATCTCCATTACGATTGCACTGGCTATTCATGCCGTGATGCAGTTTTTCTACCCCATTTTTTATCCGGACCACGGCAATGTCACCTGGACTTGGTTGGCATCCGTGTTTTTTGAGGAAGGCAAACTGATCAGCGCCTTTTTACTGGCACTCAGTCTGTACCACGGTCCGATTGTTCGCCGACCTGAAAAGGTACAGGAGCTCTCAGGTATGGTAGCCCAGAAATCACCAAGTGTATAAATCTAAGTTGGCAGGTTAGGGACAGAGAAACAATCCGCCGGTTTTGACCAAAATTGTTTCTGGCCCCCTTCATGGTGTGTTTGGTCAACGCCAAAGAGTATGGAACAAACGGCTCTCCAACTTCGTTATCTAATGGACACAACATTCTATTAAATTAACAGGACAAAATCCTATGCAAAAAAAATATCCATTAGCTTTCATCCTTTTCATCCTATTAGGAATCATGGGGCTGGTTTTATCCAGTTGTTCCTTGCCCAGCATTTCAAGGGCAAATGACTCAGTTGCAGCTTCGAACGACTCCACCGCTGAAGTGAAAACCGTTCCAACGGTAGCACCAAGCTTAACCCCAACCCTTTCAGGCAATGTTGTCCTGGATCCGCTGGCCTGGAATTACGGGCTTGTTGAGCCTGAAGGACAGGTCAGAATTGCTTTGTTGGGATCTGATTACCGGCCAAATGGCGGTTTTCGTACGGATATCATCATGATTGTTTCCATTAATCCGGAAAGTAAAACGGCGACTGTGGTCTCCTTCCCGAGGGATTTGTACGTAAATATGCCAGGCAGGAATCAGGAAAGAATTAATACGGCTTTTGCTTACGGTGGATTTGACTTATTCAATGAAATGCTTCAGGAAAACTTTGGGTTCCAGGTGGATTATTATGTGATGACCACTTTCAGTGGGTTTGTCAATATCATTGATAATCTAGGCGGAATTGAGGTGAATGCCGCACAAGCCTTCTCCGATGCTTGCGACCTGCCGGAAGCTTCCAATGGCTATTGCAGTGTGAAAGCTGGGATGGTCCATATGAATGGCGACACAGCCTTGTGGTATGCCCGTTCCCGCTATACCACCAGTGATTTTGATCGCTCCCGTCGTTCTCAGGAGATTATTCAGGCTGTCTATAACGAAATGCTCCAATTTGATGTGATCAAGAAAATTCCTTCCCTGTACAGTATTTATACTGACAATGTGGAAACCAATCTGGACCTTGCCACCGTGGCTAAGCTGGCACCCCTGGCACCGACCATCGCAAAAAGCAGTAATATTCGCACTTACGCGATCGGTACAAAAGATGTCACTCCTTACACCACACCATCCGGTGGGGCCGTCCAATTGCCAATCTACGAGAATATCTATGCCATCCTCAAGGATGCCCTCTATACTCCGTGAGTGTGTAGGTCCACATAAACTATTTTTGCATGATACCCTAAAAACAGCCCGAATATTTTGTAGTGCACCCCATTTGTTG
>DHVR01000083.1 GCA_002412765.1 Leptolinea sp. UBA5203
CTTTCAGACCTGTGGTTGAAAAACCCTGGATGATGTATCTTTGAAGGAAGACATACAAAATAATTGGTGGAATGGCTGAAATTAGATAGGTCGCCATGGCAAAATCCACTGTGGTCCAACTGCGTTGTCCCACCTGTGCTGCTGCCACCAGACTCACAGTGAACATATCCGGCTTGGTGATTATTACCAATGGCCAGATATAATTTGCCCAAGCATTGACGAATGCCCAAACTGTTACTGTCAAAATAGCATTCTGACAAAGAGGTAGGATAATCAGCCGGTATATGCCAAAATGGGAGGCTCCATCAACTCTTCCTGCGTCAACCAATTCGCGGGATAGACTTTCCATGAACTGTCGAAAAATAAATAAAGCCAGGGCAGAAGCCATCCCAGGAATAGCGAGGCCTTGTAGCGTATTCAGCCATTTAAGTTTGATGGCCACTTGGAAGAGTGGAATTAAAGTGACCACAGTTGGCATCATCAACGAGGAAAGTGCCAGGATGAAAAGAAAGTTTTTGCCAGGGAAATCAAACAAAGCAAATTCATAAGCAGCAAGCGAAGTTACAATTACCATACCGACCACTTGGAATGCTGCAAATAAAAAGGTAACCATACTTGCCTTGAGGATATTCAAGTTGGTTTCCGTTAAGACAGCACTAATTTTCTCAATGCCTGCACTGAATGAACTAGGATATAATTGCTGAGTGACCGGTGTTCCCGGGGGCGAAAAAACAACACTGAAAGTGTACCAGAGCGGAAAAACAGCCACAACTACACATAGCAAAGCCACAAGCCAGCGTGAGATATTCTGGAATAAATGAATCATTTTCATAGATGCTACCCTTTCTTTAATTTCCCAATCGATGTTTTCGCCATGCGAATTGTATGACTGTTATAACCAGTGTGATCGTTAGCAAAATAACGGCAAAAGCAGAAGCACCACCAAAATCTTGACGACCCCATGCTGCCATATAGATTTCCATAACCGGAAAGAGCATTCCATTTCGGGTACCACCATAATTTACGAATGTGGAAAGACTCAGAAGCCAAGGAATATCAAAAGCCTGCAGTGCGCCGATAAAGCCATTTACAATTACCAAGAAAAGCACTGGCTCCAATTGTGGAATTGTTATGTGAAAAATTTCCTGCCAACGATTAGCACCATCTACACGAGCAGCTTCGAAATATTCCTTTGGAATTGCCTTAAGACCAGCGAACAACAGTAGAAAATTAAAACCGATAGCACGCCACATATCTACAAGTGCCACTGCCGCAACCATGTAACTGGGATCACTCAACCAATTGATTCCGGTAATTCCAAATGCTTCTAGGGCGAGAGGAAGAAGACCCACCTTCGGTGAGAGCAAGTAACGAAAAATAGCTGCCGATAAAAACATAGGAATGATAACTGGAAAGAAGTACATACCTCTGAAAAATTTTTCCCAACGCGGAGTAAATGTGTCAACGAGCAAAGCTAGGGCAAGCGCAATGGTGATACCCACAGGCACGGTAACCAGTACAAATCGTCCCAAATTTAGCATGGAAACAGAAAAGCGAGGTTGGTTTACAATTCGGACGTAGTTCTGTATGTCTACAAAAACTGGCGCATGAATACCATCCCATTTCATAAGGCTGATAACAACGCTGTACACCAGTGGATAAAAATAAAAAATTGTAAATAAGACAAAGAAAGGCATAAGAAGTACATAATGTTTTGTGTAATTTCGAAAAAACTTGGTGAGAGATCTCATTGCGCACCTGTCGATTGAAAAAGGGATGAACAGCTGTTATAATATTATTGAATTGGATGCGCCCTATGCCCCAAAAGGCATAGGGCGCTGTGGTTTTCTCAGTCAAATGAGAAAAGGGAGGAGAATCAAGGTAATTATTCGCTTGCTAAGATTTCATTGAGTGCGTCTATGGCTGATTGAGCAGCCTTTGCAGGATCTTCACCACCCCATACTGCTGCAGCAGCATCTTTGAAGGGAGTTCGGGCATCAAGAGGCCAGAAAGTGAAGTACGCTGCATCAGAAAAACCGTAGTTCGTGGCTTTTGCCGTCAACACATTTAGGTCATTCTTTTGCACTTCTGTGTCAGCCATGGCAACATCGTTGAGCACGGTACGGCCAAGGATAGAGGCAAAACGTGTAGTTTGGGCAGAATCAGCCAGGAAAGCAGCCCATTTGAAGGCGGCTTCGGAACGAGGACCTTTTGTCACACCTATCCACTCGCCTCCGTTGGTTCCACCGAATTGTGTTTCGGTTGCACCTGGCACAAGGCAATAGTCATAATCAAAATCGGGATTGGCGTTCTTAGCATCAATAAGACCAGGATTAGCCCATGGTCCCATGATGTAAAAAGCCACTTCATTAGTCGTGAAAAGGTCAACATTAGCCTGGTCGCCGTTGCCGATTTCGGAGGAATATGGCTGAATGGTCTTGAAGAAAGTCAGCGCTTGGGTCAATGAGTCGGCTGAAACAGTAGTTTTGCCATCAGATACGCCATTCTTTCCGCCTGCCGCACCAACAAATCCCATCACGAACCAGCCATCCACGGTCAGGTCGCCAATCGGTGTCAAACCGGCATTCTGGACTTTTTCCATCTGGGAAAGCCATTCGTTCCAATCCTTGGGGCAAACAGCCGTATCAACACCAGCTTTGCTAAGGACGGTCTTGTTTCGATAAAGCACCTGGGCATAGGCAGTGAATGGTAAACCCCATACATGTCCATCGGGAGAGAGAGCTTGCATCCAACCGGGATTAAACTGCTTTCCAAACTCAGCAGGCATGGCATTATAATATTTCGAAACATCCTCTACGATGTCGGTCTTCAGAAAGGTATCGCCCTGGTTGAAGGCTACGGTGAAAGCGTCAGGATAAACTCCCGATCCAGCCCCAGCAATGATGGATTGTTCCAGGTCTGCTTTTGGGACAAAGTTGATTAAAATGCCCGGGTTAGCAGCCTCGAAATCGGCAACAAAGGTTTTGAACAAATCACCAGCCTCACCAGTACCCCAGTCCGGGAATGTCCAAAACTCTACTGTTACAACTTCGGCAGCTGGGGCTTCAGCGACAGGGGCTTCGGCAGCTGGGGCTTCGGCGGCTGGGGCTTCAGCGACAGGGGCTGTCGCAGGTTGAGCACCACAGGCAGAAAGGATGATGGAGAGGACGAGTAAAACAACTGGCACTGTGTAGAATAACTTACTTCTCATTAGAAAATCTCCTTCTTAATTTGAATGCATTGTTTTTGTTCTGGAGCATGGTCCGAACTAATCAGTTTTTTAACAACACCTCCTTGATTTTGGAAGAATATCCCAAAGGGCTAAAAAATCAGTTCCATACTTTGCATATAGGCAATGTCAGTTATTTAACCGGCGGTGGACCAGAGCTTTGCCGAATGGATAATTTGGATTGTAAAATTTTTTGGGCGGGTGCCATATTTTTTTGGCGTAAGAATTTGATCAATATTTCAACCCCAACTTTTCCCATTTCATCAGTTGGAAAGTCCATAGTGGTCAGGGTAGGCAATAATCGTTCTGCTCGTAGTGGGGATGCTAAAGAAACAACTGAAAAATCTGCCGGAATGTCTCTTCCATCATCCCGGATGGCTTGATACAAACCAGGTAATCCGGCTTCATTGGGTGTTACCAAAGCAGTCAAATCTGAATGATCAGATAGTAGTTTTTGCAATAGATGATATGCGTCTTTGGTTGTAGGCTCACATTCACCAGAAATAATAGGAAGGTCATATTTACGAATTGCTTTATGGTAACCCTCACTACAAAAAACAGCAGGGCCATAACCTGAATTGACAAGTTTCGGAGAGTAGTTGATATATGCAATCTTTTTATGCCCCATGCCAACCAGATAATCAAAAGCTTCTTCAATTGCTGTAGCGTGATCAAGGTCAACAAATCCAATATCAGTGTTGTCCTCCGTTCGCCCAATCATGGCAAAAGGAAAGCCTGATTCACGCAAACGGATCATCCAAGGATCATTGATGCGTACTTCCATAAAGATGACACCATCCACTAAACCTTG
>DHVR01000030.1 GCA_002412765.1 Leptolinea sp. UBA5203
CTGAAGACAATCAAAATCGAAAAGACATAAAGAATGGATGTACGTTTCATTAGTTTTACTTCTCCTCTTATACAATTGAATGCAAATTGACGACTTACCTTACTCAGTACAACATCAAACAGTTCTTTCCACCTCCTGGCTTTAAGAGCTACATTGCATTGTTGATTTGCGCAACACCAGCGCCACTGGCATGCGGAGATTTCGCCGTTGCTTTTCTGGGTTTTCGATGGCGCGAATTAATAATCGGGCAGCTTCACGCCCCATGGAAAAGGTATCCTGACGAATGGTCGTCAGAGGGGGATCATAATAAGAAGCCAGGGGCATATCATCAAACCCGATAATCGATACATCTTCAGGTACTCTGCGGCCTGCTTCCCGTAGGGCCTGCATGGCACCCACCGCCATGCGGTCATTTTGAGCAAATATCCCGCTGAAGGGGGTGTTTGCTGCAAGTAATTTATTTACAGCCTGATAACCGGAGGTGGCGCTCCAATCCCCTTCCAGAATTAAGGTGGGATTGGGGGGTAAACCAGCCGATTGAAGCGTCTCCAGATACCCAACCTTACGATCCTGCGAACAATCTTCCTGCAGCGGGCCGGTAATCATGGCGATGGATTGATGCCCCAATTCCAGTAGATGACGGGTTGCCATGCGGCCAGCTTCTTCATCATCCAGAAAAACAGAATCCATGGTGTTCTGGGAAGAACGGGCTCCGACAAAAACCGTCGGAGCAAATTGGGGTAAACGGGTGTAACGCTCATCCATAAAGGGATTGATTAGAAGCAGACCTTCTGTGCGCCGGCTGGCAACCAGCTGCTCAACCAACAGGCTAAAAGTGGCACTGTCGGGCGCTGAGGCCGTCATTAAAAAATATCCGGATTGGCGAGCTTCAAATTCAGCCGCTTCAATAATGCTGGCATAGGTAAAATCGGTCAGATTTGGGGAAAAGCAGGCCAGAGTGCGCGTGCGGCCTTTTGCCATGGAGCGGGCAATGGCGTTGGGTTGATACCCCAATGCCTCAATAGCAGTTTCCACCTTAATGCGGGTCTCTTCATTAACCCGTTCGCTTTTATTGATAACCCTGGAAACAGTTTGATGGGAGACGCCAGCTTTAGCGGCAACATCACGAATCGTGATCCGATTATTATTCATGGACGTTTACTCTTTTTTTACAGATTGGATGAATAAGAACGATGAAAAGCTAATGTTACCGGTCATGTTACCGGTAACATCATAATACAAGATTTACAGGCCTTTGTCAAGCATCATTATTCGCCATTTCTCACTTTAAATAGATCGGTTTACTGCCGAAGCTTCCTGTCATTCCCCCGGAAAACTTTATCGGGCCTGAATTAGAATCATCTGACTTTCAAAGTTTTGCAGGCTAATCTGCAGTCCGTCCTGCTGCCAAGCCGCGCCGCTCTTCAGAACCCCTGCTATTTCGTACTGTTGTTGCGCAAGCAGGCCCTGAAAATAAATCACTGGGAGCAGCACTGGTTCACTCAAATATGTCCGGAAGACAAACAGAACGCCTTGCAAGCGAGCCTTCTCCAGATAGAGTACCGCAGAGACCGCCTGCTGATGTGCAGCGTGCAGCACAAAACGATCTCCCCACAAGATAAGCTGTCGGTGCGCTTTGTAGCTGTCGATCCAGGTTTTGGCCTCTTGCCGCTGCTCGGGTGTCCAATGCAGGATATTGGCTCCAACACCCAGCACCCCGCACATACTGACGTGAAAACGGAAGGCAAGCGGAATCAGGGCCGCGTTTTGATCGGTAACCCAGCTTTCCATGCTGGCTGCCGGAAACAGCCTTGTAAAACCTTCCTGGATCTTGAGCCGGGCTGTTGCCTCGGTGTTATCACTGACCCAAATTTGATCTGCGTACGCCAATATCCCCAAATCCGCTCGCCCACCCCCGCCCGAACAGCTCTGGAAAATCACCTGCGGATGGCGCGCCCGCAGCGTACCCCATACATGATACAAGCCCTGCACATAGCGTACCCACAATTCGCGTGCATCTCCGGGAGCATCCGCCCAACCCGGCTCACTGATGGTGCGGTTCATGTCCCACTTGATAAAGGCTACCTCGTTTTCTGCGAGTAAACGGTCCAATACACCAATCAGATAATCCTGTACATCCACGCTGGCCAGGTTAAGAATCAATTGGTTGCGGGCCAGGGTACGCTCCCGACCCGGGAAATGAATCACCCACTCCGGATGCAGACGATACAGATTGCTGTCCGGGTTGACCATTTCCGGTTCAATCCACAACCCAAAGTCCATGCCCAGGTTTTTGACAGCCGAGATCAGCGGCTTCAAACCTTGGGGGAATTTCACTTCATCCGGCCACCAATCCCCCAGCCCGGCGCTGTCGTTCTTGCGGCCGTGGAACCAGCCGTCATCCAGGACAAATAATTCCACCCCCATTTCGGCTGCAAGGGATGCCAACTGTATCTGGGATTCCACATCCACGTCAAAAGCGGTCGCCTCCCAGGAATTGTAGATCACCTTACGGTTTGCCTTGCCATGCGGCAGGACATCCTCCCGAATATAATCATGCAGCGCGCGGCTGGCGCCGCCAAACCCCGCCGCGGTGGTTCCGCCAATGGCATGTGGCGAGTTAAACGTCTCTCCTGGTTTTAACTGCCAATTAAAATCCCAATCATTGAGGCCGCTCAAAACATGCAGGGTCTGATTTTCTGTATATTCAAAGGTGGTTTTCCAATTTCCACTCCAGGCCAGGGTCCCAAACCAGACCCGACCGTGCGTCTCGCCGGCCGTGCCATCGTCCACCGCGAACCAGGGATTCCCGCTGTGGCTGCTGGTCAGCCGCCGGCTTTCCAGCACTTTTTTGCCGCCGCCGATCAACTCATGATGCCAGCGCATCTCATTACACCACTGCCCGCTGACATAACTGAGCCAATAAGCCGGTAAATCTGGCAGGTGCCATTGGGCTGAAAAAATCCGCCCCAATTCTAGGGTCTGGCTGCCATTATTGATCACTTCCACCCAGCGCTCGATCAAATTTACCGTACTGAAAACCCGATAACAAACCCGGACTTGCAGCCCGTAGGGCTCATCTACAAGCTGGATTTTGAGGGAATCATGCGAATCATCGAGCTCTGCCTGAAGAAAACGCAGCTGCAGATCCCGTACCCCATCCGCATAACGCACGGTAATGCACGGCTCACGATAATCAGCACCCTCGGAAGTACCAAGCTCGTAGCGGCGTCGATTTTCCGGCAGATTAAAACTATCCATGGCTTGCGGTTCCAGGATGTCCGGATAATCCGTGACCGCTGCCAGGCGAGGTCCCCAATAACGATGAAACAGATGACCTTGTGTAGTTATGCCCAAGAGGTAGGCGGATGAATTCATTTGCAGAATCCAACCCTGATGATCAGGTAGGATGGCCAAGGCAACTCCTTATGGGGTTAACCCATATCGCTTGAGATATTCGCCAGCTAACCGTTTGGGTTGCTGCTGGCTGTACTTAATATACCTTAAAACAGTTGGCTTCATGAATACCCAAATCCGCTGCCTGTCAGGCCGGGCGCTGTGCCGGCATCGCGAATGTATGTTACAATAGCGCCCGTAAACTAATCCAAGGCTGGAAATCTCACCTTAATGCTGCGAAACAAACCGACACCAGCCAAACCCATGGGACAAATCACCCGAGGAAAAACCGCCCGCAACCGCCTGCGCCGGGTGGATATTTTTGTCTCCCTGTATGCCGCCTCCCTGCTGCGCGAGGCCTCCCCGGCGGAGAACAAATCCTGGGTGGTGGATCTCGGTTACGGGGCGGAAGCCTTCACCGTATTGGAAAGTGCAGCCCACCTGGGCAAAATCAACCCCAAACTGCCCATCCTGGGCGTGGAAATCGATCAGGAGCGTGTGAATGCCGGGCTGCCCTATCAAACGGATCGGATCCAATTCCGCAAGGGCGGGTTTAACGTCCCACTGCAGGCCGGCGAATCCATCCGCCTGATACGCGCCTTTAATGTCCTGCGCCAATATGAGGAAGCTGAAGTACTGCCCGCCTGGCAGACCATGGCTGCCTGTATGCTGCCGGACGGCTTGATCCTCGAAGGCACCTCGGACCCCTTCGGTAAACGCCTGGTAACCAATCTGCTGCGGGTGAAAGCCGCCGATGCCGGCAAAAAGACCCTGATCTGGGAAGGGCTGCTGTTCAGCACCAATTTCCATGACGGCTTCAGCCCGGAGATGTTCCAACCCGTGCTGCCCAAGAACCTCATCCATCACATGCTGCCCGGCGAGGCGATCTACCAGTTCTTTGAAGATTGGAAAAGTGCCGCCCTGCAGCAGATTGCCACCCAATCCTTCGGTCTGCGACAGCATTTTTGCGCCACCGCTTTGGCGCTAAAAACCATGGGCTACCCCATTCTGACGCGCAAGAAGTTGCTGCGCCAGGGTTTTTTGTTGTGGCAGCTCAACCAGCCCCTTTGTACGATAAGCGATCGTTACGGGAAAAGCTTACCAGAATCCATCTGAAAGGATCCTCTTTTCAAGCTTCTTTTCTACTTGCAAGTAATTTGAAATGCTGCGCGGATAGATCTGTATAATAGGTACTGAACTTGGAACCAGTCAAACCCTTTTTATCCAGGTAAATTCTCAGTTAATGCTCAAATTTCTTTTCTTTTCACGGCATGACTTTGTGTAATAAGGAATCCTTTGTAGCAAGAGTTGGGGATAATCAGATTTTTTGCAATCACTAGGAACAAGTCAATATGAAAGGTTCAGCTATTCGTCAAGGAAGGAGTCAATCGATGTGGATTGGAATATTAAGTGTTGTCATTCTAGGAATATTGGCTTGTTGGTTTGGTCCAGCTGCCATCAATAAATCGGATAAGCAGGGCATCAATACCCTGGAGCAAATCGAATTAGGCGGGGTTAAACAGTGGATTTCAATCCGCGGATCCGACATCAACAATCCAGTGTTGTTGTTTCTGCATGGGGGACCTGGAAGTGCCAACCTTTCAAAATTACGAATTGAATGTCCTGAGTTGGAAGAACATTTTGTGGTCATTAGTTGGGATCAACGCGGTGCAGGCAAAAGCGCTTTACCCTGGTTTAATTGGAACAGTTTGACATTGGATCAGATGAGACAGGATACTCACCAATTGACCGGCTATTTACGTCAAAAATTTGGGGGTAGGAAAATTTACCTGATGGGGTTTTCGTGGGGCACTGTATTGGGGTTATGGACCATCCAGGATTACCCGGAAGACTACCTTGCCTTTATTAGTGCAAGTCAGGTTGTGAGTTTTCCGGAAGGGGAGCAACTTTCTCTAGCCTATGTACAACAGGTTGCCAAGGATACGAAGAATCAAAAAGCCATACAAGAATTATCCATGATAAACCCAAGCTATGAATCGCCAGATTGGGTTGACCAGCTGAACAAGCAAAGGAAATGGCTGCTCAGCTTTGGCGGGGTGTACCATACAGCCAATAACTATAACCATGAGATAGGGATGCTGCTGAAAGCATCAGAGTATTCTTTTGTGGATTTTGGCATGTGGCCAATTAATAGCAGCAAGTCGCTGAAAACGCTATATCCAGAGTTAATGTCAGTTGATTTTTTCAATAGCGTGAAAAAGGTGGAAGTTCCGACCTATTTCCTGGTTGGGCGGCATGATTACAATGCGCCATTTGAACTTACGGAATCCTATTACGACCAACTCCAGGCACCCCAGGGTAAGCAGCTAATCTGGTTTGAAGACTCGGCACATGATCTTTTCTACGATCAACCAGAAGAATTGGTAAAAACGCTGATAAAGATTAAAAACAACTAATGCACTCGGCAAAATGAACCCGGACCTTTTGACACAATCAGAGAAACCCATTATTTTATATTCGGGAAGTGGAACTTAGAAAATGACTAATAATCAAAAAAAATGGATCGGACTACTCTTCGCCCTGTTCATGCTGATTCTTGTTATGATGTTCATTTCTCCATCCATAAGGGCATCTACCCAAGAGAAGGCATATCTCAAGGCACTGGAAAGCTTGCCGTATAACACCTATCTCAATACCTCCTTTGATCCCGCCCTGGCCGCACAGACGCCGGAGTGGGATGTCTATCAATTCTCCTCGCCCGAATTACAATGCGTTCGCGGCGGAGATTTTGGAGTGCTGGTGCATAAAGGCATAGAGAGTGATAAAACCGTCCTGTGGCTGCAGCCGGGCACGGAATGCTGGCCCAATCACCCCTTATGCGGCGAGCTGCCTAAAATTCCCAACGCAGCCGAATTGGGATTGCATAATGCATTAAGTTCCGCCAACAGCAGTCCGTTTGGACCGATCCAATCCGACAAAAACAATCCGATGGCAAATTGGAATTATGTGTATGTCCCCAGCTGCGACGGGAGTTTTTATCTGGGCGATTCAACGATGGATTATGATGGGGATGGAATGCCCGATCATTGGCACAATGGCCTGCGCCAAACGGCGGCTGCTGTCAGCCTGATGAAAGAACTCTTTCCTGAAACGCAAAAGATATTAATTGCAGGCAGCAGCGCGGGTGGTTTTGGCACTTTCAGCGCAACACCCATCTCCCGTCTAGCTTTTCCCGATGCCCGGCTGGTTGTTTTCAATGACAGCGGTCCCGGGATTATGCTCAACCCCGAAAGACCCAAGGTGTGGGCTGAGATTAATCAAACCTGGAATTTATCCTCCCATGTTCCAGCAGACTGCCCAAATTGCGCGAATCAGTTAATTTATTTATACGACTGGTACCTGACCCGTGATCCAAACTTAAAAATTGGGATGTTTACTTCGTACCGGGACCTGGTCGTCAGTTCTGTGGTCAGCATGGATGGGGTGGATTATCAAAAGGCATTAATGGAAACAAGCAGCCAGATTTCAAATAATCACCCCAATACGTTTAAACGCTATTTCATTAACGGGGATTCCCACACCATCGGTGATTATTATCGCTCTGATGGGGGTGAGGTGGTCTGGGATTGGATAACATATCTGGTGAATGATGATCCCAGATGGAGGGATGTACTCGAATAAATCTATCGGGCGTTTTCATTTCCGGTCATTTGTATGTTCAAACGCAATCTTTACAAATATAAATGGAAGGGGCATGTCACACGTGCCCTGCCCATGGGAAGGCCAAATTCTTTGTCAGGGAAGACAGGCTCCTGGTCCGCCGTTCTGGCGGGTCTCTCGTCTAAACCTACCAGGTCTTGAAACCAACACCAGTACTTACCTACCAGACCTGGCAGGTTTTGTAGGGGAAAG
Organism: Leptolinea sp. UBA5203; assembly: GCA_002412765.1. GTDB lineage: Bacteria > Chloroflexota > Anaerolineae > Anaerolineales > Anaerolineaceae > UBA5203. Next base: position 7,270 of record DHVR01000030.1, read on the forward strand.
TTTCACCAAATCTCCTTTGAAAGCGTTTTCTTTGGCAGGACAGACTGGCTACTGGTTCGTCGTTCTAGTGAGTCTCTCGTCTAAACCTACCAGGTCTTGAAACCAACACCTGTGCTTACCAAGCAGACCTGGCAGGTTTTGAAGGTGTAAATTCCATGCCAGAAGAATTCTTGAAAATGTCGCAGAACCCCACACGCACACACCATTTTATTGGCCATTATTAAGGAAGTTTCATCAAATAACGTTCCATATAAACTCTCATCTTTTCTTTTGCGCCAGGCCGTTTGGATGGCTCGTCCCTTACTCTGTAAATCGCCAAAGCCTGCCCGCTATTTTCTATCAAAGCCGTGTCCGGCTGAAATAATAACCAGCCTGCTACGGCCAAGTCGTTGACGGACCCTACTGCATTTAAGATTACAACCCATAGTGTCATTCGAAAAAACTCACCTGAAGTAAAAGTTAAAAGAATTAATCCGATGAAAGTGAGCAGAAGAAAAGGTGCCAGAGACATAATGAGCATATACAGGCGGGGCAAGTACCAGCCTGATGCATTTACATAAACACTCCCCATTAAATTTATACCAACTGGCGGGACCTTTTTTGTAAATCCCCATAAGACCAAAGCATGCATACTCTCGTGCAGAACGATCATAATAATGATGGTTGCGAAAAAGATGAAAAGGTGAAACGGGTCTCTTTCTAATTTCAGTGCTTCCATGGCATCGGGCGACGCAAATTTGATGATTTGCCAGCAGAGAATAAATCCCACGAACCCAACAAGGATCAGCAATCCTTGGGCGATTTTGTGCTGCTTGGAATCTAATGTGTAGCAATGATTGTATGACTCTGGCAATATCTGAATTGGTTTCATAAGTTATTTTTTTGATATCGATTTGGTGCGCGACCCAACGAATGGAAATCCCGCAAAATCGCCGTATCTCAAGACGATTGGGTCGGTTCACGGATTCAGAAAAATTACTATGTGTCAGAATCTAAAACCACCCAAGACTATAACTCATTATATATACATTGCCCACAAAACAAGGTCAAAAACACTCCCTCATTTCACTCGTAAAAATGATTAAGCAGCGGCACGACATTAATCAGGGGTTCTTCGTACGGGTGCACAAGCCGCACAGCCTGGATGGCAGCCTGCACAAGCTCGGCTTTGCAGTTCATCTCGATACGGCATTCCGTGCCCTCGCTAATCGCGCCCACCTGCCCGTCGAAGGGATCCGCCCCATCCAGCGGGCGCCAATAGCCCTGCACCGTACTGATGGCGACGCAGTGGTCATAGTTGCCGATACGCCCTGCGCCGGCTTCATGCAAGGCCTGACGGATGGAATCCACGGCCTGTGCCGGGGCGAAGATTTCCAGTTTTACTTCAGAAAAAATCATGGGGTTTCGTTCCTTATTATTTTACTAAGCACCTCTATTATAAAATGGATTGACACGAAGGCAAGAAAAAAGTTCCAGTAGAGACCCGCGAGAACTTGCTCAAGAGGGAAGCCTGGTTCCGTTGGTCTGCGAAGATACCATCATCTACGGGGATTTTTTTGGTACTTGCGCCAAAAAATATGATAAAATAGGCGCAGAAATGGGCGGCCTTTCGAAGGTGGTTAAATCCTTTGGAAGGCCTTTATTTTTAATAGTCCCATTGTTCCGTTATGGCTATCAATGATTTTTCGGCGGGTCCGCCGACAACCCGATTAAAACCAGGTATTAAAAAACATCAGAATAGGTCAGTGTGCGGCTTGCCGGTTCAGGAATCCTTGTAAATGGAGACCAGGTCCTGCATGCTTTTGGCGGTATCGTTCAACGAATGGATCATATCCACCACCTGTTCCATTTGCTGGCTCATCCCGCCGGTAGAAGCATTTACTTCTTCCGTGGCTGCGGTATTCTCTTCGGTGATACTGGCGATGTCATCGATACTGGCTGCAATGCGCTGGGATTGGCTGGCAAGATCAGCAGCCCCGCCGGAGATGGCATGTACTTTTTCAAACAAGGCTTCGGCAGCCTGTTGAATTTCCAGCATGGCCTGGTTGGATTGCGTGGCGCGTTCAACCCCTTTGACCACCTGTTCATCACTGATCTGCATGGCCTTGACGGCTTCCTCAATCACTTTCTGGATATTGCTGATCAGGACGGCGATTTCCTTGGTGGACTGATTTGATTTTTCGGCCAGTTTACGCACTTCAGTGGCAACCACCGCGAATCCCCGGCCGTGTTCCCCGGCACGGGCAGCCTCAATCGCGGCGTTAAGGGCCAATAAATTGGTTTGGGAAGTAATTTCTTCCATGGTCTCCAGAATATTTTGAATCTGTAGGGATTGGGCGCTCATTTGTCCCACTTTTTCAACTGCCAGGGAAACCGTCTCGCGGATCTCATCCATGCCGCTTACCGCCGCATTCCCCAAGGCCACACCCTTTGTGGCGTCCTTGGTGACTTGCTCCGCAAAGGTGCTGCCCTGATCCGCCTGTGAGGCGATCGTTTGACTGATGCTGGCCATCTGATCCACCGATAATACGGTATTACTGACCGCATCCGCTTGCTGGCTGGCACCCTGGGAAATTTGATCCATGGATTGCGAAATCTGCTGCAGGGCAATGTTGGTGCCGCCAATAATCGTATCCAATTGACTGGAAGAATCGGCAACCCCATTGGCGCTGTTGGCCACATGGTTTAGCAGCTCATCCCGCTGGTTGAACAAAAGCACACCCTTCAATGCTCCGGCGATGATTTTCTGTAAAGGGCTGAAGAACGATCCCGGTTTATCGGTTTCAAAAACCACATACCCCAAGTTTTCCTGCTGGAAATACAGCGGGGCAACCACATAATGAAACGCCCGATCTTGGGGAAAGTATGCATGAGGCAGAATATCTTTACTGGCAAACACTGCTTCATTCTGCAGGATGGGTAATCTGCCTTGTTTCTTATCATAGGCCAAAATCAGGCGGGCTTGTTCGGCAGGCCAAACCGGGCTTTCATAAACAGCCAAGTACAGGGCAGATACAGACAGGTTGTCTGGAATACTTGTGCATAGGGCATTCAAAAAACCTTCCATATCAAAAGTGGATAATATGGATTGGATGGAAGTTAACAGAATACCATTAAAATCTTCCAGATCCAAATTGATCCGTCTGCTGAGATTATTATTCATCTCCGAGATTAAGATCCTGCCTTGAGTGAAGAGATCTTCACTATCCAACAAGGAGCCTTTCATGCGCCAGGAGAAAGCACTAAAAGCGTAATGCTTCATTCGATAGAGTACTTTCTGCCATAAATCCAGCGGTATACCGGCATTGATGCTTTGACGTAAGAGCAAATCCAAAGGTTGGATAAATGGCTCCGGCGTATGGGTTTGCTGAGCGGAGCAAAACCCTTCCCAAAGACTCTTTTGCCATCCTTCGTTCAACTTGCTAGCCGGCAGACCCAACGCATCGGCCATTTGCGTAAACATTTCACTGGTGTTAACCAAACGGGTTGATTTTCGCTTGGCATTCGCTTTCCCAGCGGCGGCTGAGAGAATACTATCCGGCAGACAGCCGCAGGATTGTCTCACGATCATCCGGGTGGGAAAATTTTCGGTCACAGCCGGCACTTTTTCACCATTGAGAATTCTAAACAATCGTTTTGCACCCAGGGTGATCATCTCACTGAAAGAGGCCTGAACGGTGGTTAGCGAGGGCAATGCAAATTTCGCCCGAACCTCATCATCAAAACCGGTTACTGCAATATCATAGGGGACACTCAAGCCATGCTTTTGCAAGCCTTTTATTGCTGAGGCGGCAATCAGATCATTGGCGCACACGACCGCATCAAAACTTAGGCGCTTTTTAACCAGGGCTTCCTCAATAATGGCTTCTCCACAATGCTGGTTTGAAAAATCACCGTAGAAAATATAGGCCGGATCTATGGGCAGCTGATGAGCGAGCAAGGTTTCTTTATAAACCGCCAGGCGTGCTTCAGCTTCCACATTGCCTTTATTGCCGCTGATGAACAGAATCTTATTCTTATGGTGAACTTCGATCAAATGCTCAATGACAAAGCGGATGCCTTCCTGATCAATGGTTATGCAGGGAAATCCCCTTGCTGGAAAATTCAGGACCACATTGGGGGCTTTGGCAAAGTGCTGTAATTCTTTATTGACCCAGGGTAAGCCCATCTCAAAAGAAACCATGCCGTCCAAATTATCAGTATTAACCTGGCGATAGCTGCAAAGATTATAGTCAATTCCTTCTGGACTGTACCAAACCGGGTACTGCATAAAGGTGATCAGATTGGCATTATTTTCCTGAATGGCTTGGGCTACTGCTTCCCAGATAGGGACATCAAAGTTATAGGTAATTTCGTCGCGGATTTGAAACCCGATCGTTGAACGCTTCACAGCGTTGTTGAGAGTGCTTGGTAGTTTGGCAGCCATGTTTCCTCATCTTGTGATTTAATTTTGAAAACCATGATGCATGCGTAGTTGAATGTGTCTATTATTGGCGAATCATTTTTCTACAGAATAACGGGCTACCAATAACGATGTTGGGAAAGAGAATTTGAATTTATGATACATTCTTCTGGGCAGATTTTCCGTAAATTATTTCTTAAAGATATGATCTTAGCTAAAAACATGTTTTAAATATTCAATTTTGAGATTCTCCAGCAACCCTTCCCATCTAGCAAGATGGATCAGGTACATTCGTAATCTCAAAGAGTCTGACAAAATTGGTCATTATTAATAGCCTTTTCGAGGTGATCTACACCCTTTAGAGGTTTTCATAGGGTTAAACTTTCATTTCTTCCGACGGATCAGTTCGTTCCAGTTTTTTCGCAGTAACCCTTGATAGGTTTTTAGGTAATTTGTTTTTTCAAAATTACCATACCCACTATGTTGGGAACTGAAGATATATTTCACCAGTTGGGTGTGATTTTGGGTACTTTCTTCATTAAAATGGATGATGATGCGTTTACCCCAGGCCCGGGAACGAAAAACGGTGCCGGTAATTTGAAAATCATCTTTTATAAAATGTAATTGAAGCGTCTTACCAATCAGGTCATCCGGATTTTCGATGGAGATGCGTGGTTCAACTGCACAGGCAACCGTGGAAATATCAATCACTTCAGCAGGGATGCGGGTTCCATTCGCTAAAATCAATTGCAGCTCATCTTTAACGGTGAACCGTTCCGCGGTGCGGTAACGCTGTTTTTCAAAGCAGACCAGTATGGCCGCCAAGATGCCAAGAAAATTGTAAAGCAGCCAGAACAGATTGACCAGATAAACTGGAATCATATAGTTGACATCGGTCAATAAGTTATAAATACCAAAGGATAAAGCCAGCAGAGTGATAGCCGCCAGAATCAGATGAGGCAAAGCTATTTTATAAGCAAAGTGGTTGTGATTCATTTGATTGTCTTTGGGCGTGACAGAGAATTTAATTTTGTTTGAAAAGAATAATTCCGTAATGGCAGACACCGCCAGATAAGGAGCCAAAGCGGTTTCATAAATATGCGCCCAGGCGTACGTCCGGCTTTTATGATTGAAAAGAGTAAAAATGGTGGACGAACTTAGATACATGGGAGCAAAGAACAACAGCATGGTAAAGACATCCGAATAATAAATGGGGATGCCAAAAAGGAGAAACAAAATAGGTCCGATGGTGTAAATCAGCTTTTGAATCCCAAAAAACCAATACAGCACACCATCAAAATAGATCAGACGCTGCATAAAGCTTAAGCCGGGCAGAGTGAGGGGATTCCACTTTTTGAGCACCTGGATATTGCCCCTGCACCAACGATCCCGCTGGGTGACATAATCAGCAAAGGAATTAGGGGAGAGCCCCATGGCCAGCGTTTCATTCACAAAAGTGGTTTGGTAGCCTTTGGCTTGCAGCAGCATACTGGTGGCCATGTCCTCGGTAATGGTCCCAACCGGGATCAACCCAATTTCATCAATGGCTGAACGGCGAAAGACGGCATTCGTGCCGACATTCAACACGGCATTAAACATGGCGCGGTGGTTCAGCACCTCACGCATGAAGAAATCCTGTTCGTTTGGAATGGTTTCGTATAGCTGTAAATTATTTTGAAAGGGATCGGGGTTGTAAAACACCTGTGGCGCTTGCACAAGCGCCATCTGCGGATCACTGAAATATCCCACGGTGCTTTCAAGAAAATTAGGTTTGGAAATCATGTCTGCATCCAGCACCAGGAACAATTCCCCCTGGGCGTATTCTCTCAGACAATGATTCAAATTGCCTGCTTTGGCATGCGTATGTTCCGGGCGGGTAGACCAAATGGCGCCATATTCCTCGGCCAATTGACGTACTTCTTCACGGACACCGTCATCACACAAATACACCTTAAATTTATCCTTGGGATATTTTTGACTGACGGCAGCGGCAACGGTGTTTCTTAAGATACTGACGGGTTCATTGTAGGTGGCAATTAAGATATCCACACTGGGCAGTGTATCAAGATCATGGATGGTCTTTATGAGCGGTTTGTAATCCTTGAAAAACATCAAACGATGGGTTGTGGATTGAAACATAGCCATAATTTCGGCCAGCAGTAATAAAGAGCCAAAGAAAAACCCCACGATAATATGGGTAGGAAGGGTATAAGCAATACGCCAGCCGATATAGATGAGCTGGAGCAAAATCGCCAGACCTATGAAATGTTTTAAATACTTTTTGTTTTTACGAACGATAAATGCAAAACCAAGAATTAGCAGCAAGACAATAGAAAGAATTAGGAGTTTTACCGCTACAATGCGCCAATCAAATGGGGTTCCAAGCATGATTTTACCTGCTACTTAATACACAATAAAGAAAATGCGGTTGCTACTCATTTATTTCAAGCGGTTCTGTAAAAAGGTGATCCCAATCAGGAGGAGCAAAACTCCTGAAATAGCAATTAACACAAACCAAGTACGATTTTTGGATGCCCAGGATTCAAATTGATTGGCAAATTGCAGGTAGGCTGAATTCTTGTTCTCGATCGTTCGGATTTCATCCTGGACAACGATTTCTTCCAAAACCTGCGCCTCTCCAAGGTTCGGATCAAAGAGGGATACAACCATGTCGGTCTTTTCCATCCCGACTGTTGTTGGAAAATCTACGGATAAGGTCACTTTACCCGGTCTTGTGCCTGCCGGAATGGTCAACCAACCGTCAGCATCGATCTTCACTCCCGCAACCGAGGATGCTTCAATTGTCCATTCAGGGTCAGGAGGAGATGATGTATCTACTTTTGGAGGTAAAGTCAGACTATAGGGTTCGCGATGTTCGCCTGTCTGGGGGATTTCCACCGTCGTATTTCCGGAGATCTGCGTCAAATTAAAATCTGCCCTTGAGAGAATCTGGATGTCATCTATGTAAAGCCTTTGCAATTCAGTGGTTGTGATGTTAATCCCAAAGGAAAAAGATTCTATCTGTGACAAATCCAGGTTTTGATTGCCTTTGGCAGTATTCCATTCCGGAACACTGAAACCCTCAAAGGGGATAATCAGGAACCCTTTGTAAAATGCCGGAACGATTAAATTTCCATATTGTCCCTGCTGCTGGTTATAACTCTGGTCGGGGTTTTCCAAATAAAAGATGCAATCATCGGAAATTGCCCAGAACTCGTTGCGCATTTCTTTAAAATTAAAGGTCAGGGATAGTGGAAAACGTGATAGGTTGCTTACCCATAAACGAATGCCAGTACCCTCTGACCAATTACTCTCCGTAAATTGCAGCAGGTGATAGATGGAAGCGCTGGTGGAAAGGGTTTGGGGATTCGCTCCGACCACATCCACGCGTAAACTTTTTACACCGCTATTCACATGTCCCTTTTCCAGGGCAATATCCAGAACAGCGCCATCTTCCCATACCGTGTAGGCGGTTTTGAGCTGGTTGGTACTTATAAATGATTCAAAGTCATCAAAAAAGATGGGGGTGTCCTGACTGAGATGTACTGATTTGAATGCCGTTGTCAGTAAAAAAACGGTACTGGTCATTAACAAAATGATCATCATTAATTTTCTTTTCATAGCTCTACCACCAGAACTTTCTATGGGTTACCGGTAATTAATATGGTTATATGATGTTTATCACCTCCATTATAGGGCAAATCACGCCCTATTTGGTAAACATTACCTAAAATGTACCTCCATAGGGCATAAAAACGTATTACGTGGAAGAATCATTATGAAGGTAGGAATTTAATTTCAGCTTATTCCACCCCCTTTATCATCGGGTTTAAAAAATCGCATTCGGCGCTGGTAGTATCCAGCCAACTGTGGACGATTTGTGCATGAAAATTTGCCAACTGCCGCATCCAACCCATGCCAGCCTTTTATCCCGCCATATCTGTCATCTGGAAGGCGGCTTCCTCTGGCTTTCCCAGTTACTGCATTTCGTTTACTTTTACAAACAGTGAGTTTCTCAATTGCCTGGCGACTAAACTTTTAATAAATGGGACCCCGCAAACGACATAACACATTTTTCTCCCTGATTATTTTCTCTTCAATATAGGTTTTTTTTGGTTTTAATACCATAACTTGTTGTTAACATAGATTTTAAAAGACCTTTACTAATGAGAAGTATGATCATAATGGAGAAATTGACTTTGACGTACACACCAAAACTGAATTGGATTTTAATGAGTCTTTTTGGATTGATGACCATCGGTATTTTTATCGCTGCGCTTATCTTTCCTGCATTTCGACAAACTGCCTACGCCCCGGTTCGTGAGTTGTTGCTTCCACCCCCAGAGCCCATCCAATTACCCATTCTCTATTCAACAGAAAAAGAAGCCTGGTTGACAGAAGTGATTGATGATTTTGAGGCCAGCGGCGTTACGGTTGATGGTCATCCAATACAGATCGAAGTAAAAAAAAAGGGCTCTTGGGAGATCAACGCCGCCGTGTTAGACGGCTTAGAACAACCGGTTTTGATCAGCCCGGCAAGCTCTTTACAACTTGCAGCCCTGCAGGATGCTTCGACATTGGAATTAGGGAAGAGCCTGGTAAATCCTGCGGATACCGGTACTTGTCGATCCGTGGTGACAACACCCCTGGTCTTGGTGGCGTGGGAAGAGCGCGCGAGTGTGCTTTGGGGAAGTCAACCTAGAGACACCCTCTGGCTGAATTTGCATGATTCTTTGATTGACCCTCAAGGCTGGGCAGCCTATCATCAACCTGATTGGGGATACATCAAATTTGGGCACACCGATCCACTAAAATCAAATAGTGGTTTTATGACCATCCTGTTAATGACCTACGGATATTATGGAAAGGCAGATCAGTTATCTTCGGCGGATATTCTTTCCAATGAGGATTTTCAATCCTGGTTTCTTGGCATGGAGCATAGCATAGGCCAATTTGAACACAGCACCGGGCCATTAATGAAGAAAATGGTCACCTACGGCCCCAGCACCTATGACTTTGTGACAGTATACGAAGCGACGGCTTTGGAACAAGCAGAAAACGCGCAGGGAAAGTACGGAAATTTACGTGTGTATTATCCTCCGGTCCTCTCTTGGAGCGATCACCCATTTTGTTTAATCCAGGGAGATTGGGTTTCTCCCATGCAAATTGAAGCCGCAACCTTGTTTATCGAATATCTCACCAGCGTTCCAGCCCAGGAATCGGCCATGATGAAGTATGGTTTTCGGCCTGTTTCGACAGAAATATCACTGACCCAACCTGGTTCTCCATTTGATCATTATGCCGCCAACGGATTTTTGGCAGATCTTTCATCCATGAGAACAGTTGAAATCCCTCAGGGGAATGTCTTAAATACTTTGCGAGATTTTTGGGCACGAAATGTTTCCCCGTAAATCAGGGATACACCAGTGTTAAGAATCAGGGAGACGAATATGAAAAAAATTATTCGGTATTGCTCAATCTTCATGATTACAAGCCTTTTGTTTTCCTCTTGTGGGTTGGTTTCGAGCATCATTAAACCAGAAACGGTTAAGGTAGAAATTATCTATGGTTCCGAGAAAAAAGAATGGCTTGAACCATTGGTGAGCACGTTTAATGAAGAAAAACATACCCTCGAAGATGGAAAAATTATCGAAGTTCAAGCGGTTGCCATGGGGTCGATAGAGTCGGTACGCGGCATTATTGATGGCACGCTCCAACCAACGGTATGGAGTCCAGCCTCTTCTGTATATTTACCGGTTGCCAACGCGGAATGGAAAAAAACACATACGGATGATCTGGTCTCTGCCAATCCAAATGATCTTGTCCTAAGCCCTGTGGTGATTGCTATGTGGCGGCCAATGGCACAGGCGCTTGGCTGGCCTGATAAATCGATTGGATGGTCGGATATTGCAGCCCTCGCTACCTCCAACGAAGGTTGGCAGGCCTATGGTCACCCCGAATGGGGCCGGTTTCAATTTGGTCATACCCATCCCGAATATAGCAACAGCGGCATTGTTTCCATTATTGCAGAGGCATATGCGGGTGCTGGAAAAACCCACAACCTGACAGAAGCAGACCTGCAAACAGTTGAGATAAGGCATTTCATGGAAGATGTGGAAAAGAGCATCATTCACTACGGAACCAGTACCGGCTTTTTTGCGGAGCGTATGTTTGAACGGGGACCATCCTATCTCAGTGCTGCCGTACTCTATGAAAATTTAATTGTAGCGCAAGAAACAAAACGATTAAATGGGACATCTTCGCAGATTCCTGTAGTTGCCATTTATCCCAGGGAAGGCACCTTCTGGTCAAATCATCCCTATGTCGTCTTAAACGCTACCTGGGTTACAGAAGAGCAAAAAACGGCAGCAGGGATTTTTGAAAATTTTTTGTTGGCCACACCCCAACAGATAAAAGCGCTGGAATATGGCTTTCGTCCAGCGGATCCCTCCATCCCCTTAACTGCTCCCCTGGATACCGCCCATGGTGCTGATACAGAACAGCCAAAAACGATTTTGGAAATCCCCTCCGCTGCAGTGATACAGAAAATTCAGGCCTTATGGTATGAAACAAAAAAACCGGTGGATGTCATAGTCGTCATGGATATCTCAGGGAGTATGAGTGGAGACCGGATCACTTCTGCGCGCTCCAGTTTGATGCAATTTGTGGAGAAACTTTCAGACCGCGACCGTTTACAAATCACCTTGTTTAGCTCTGATATTATCACCCTGACCCCGCTAAGCGAGTTAAAGAACAAACGCCAAAATGTATTGGATAGTGTCGCAGGAATCTATGAACAGGGGGATACCCGACTGTATGATGCCACATTAGCTGCATACCAGGATTTATTGGAGAATGGCGATCCGGATCATATTCGTTCAATTGTTATCTTGACCGATGGAAAAGATACCATGTCAGAAAATGGACTTAATGAGGTGATGAATTTTATTGGACAATCTTCGGGAGAAGGCGGGCGCGCCATAAAAATCTTCACCATTGCTTTCGGTGAAAACGCTGATGAAGACATCCTGATTCAAATTGCTGAACCAACCGGCGGCAAACAGTACAACAGCACGCCGGAATCGATCCAATCGATCTATAATGAAATTGCGACATTCTTTTAATATGAACCGGTCTCCCCTCCTTACGTCCCTCTTTAACCCTGTAAACCTGGTTATGCTGTCCTTGGTAATCATCTCGGGCCTTTGTTCTGCATGGTGGCTGGCACCCATTGGATTTATGCTTTGGATCGTGATGGTTGTAAACATTGCCAAAGACCCTGGCATTAACATCACCTTCATTCGGCAAAATCGCCAACCGCTTGCCCAACGGTATCAGATTCGCTTTGATCGTCTTGAGCGCAGCCGTATATCAATTTTCAATGCCATGGCACAGGTAAGCCCAGCCATGCAGAAGATTGTCCAGCCCCTGCAAAATGATCTTGAATCCCTCGTTGAAGACACTTATCAACTTAGTTTAAGAATGTCGGGATTAGAAAATCATTATGTGGTTCAAAAATTGAATTCTGATTTCGATTCGGAAATTAAGAAGATGCAATCCAAACGGGAACAAACGGATGATAATGTAGCCCGGTTAGAGTTTGAACAGACCATCCAAACCTTGAAAGAACGGCAGGGTCATTTAAAATCACTGGCCACCCTGCTCGACCGGTTTGAAGCACAGATGACCGGCACCAACAACACCATCGACGGAATTGTAACCACGATCGTTAACTTAAGAGGCAGCAGTCTACCCCAAATCAAAGAGCGAATCCCTGCGCTGCAAGATGTTATTCATACTGAGCAGAATGAGTTTAAAGATTTCGATCAGCAAAGTAAGCAATTTTCGTTTATCAAATAAAGCAAAGCTCATCACCTGATTCAAGGCCAAAGGAATAAACCCTCCTTTGGCCTTAATTTATTTAAGTGGAGAAACAACTACCTTTACAAAACCTTGGTCCTGTTTCATAAAATATTTTACTGAAAGGTTAAATGAGAGACCTATCGCGGTGCCTGCAACCCACATTCCGAACAGGTTTTCCCATGAATCGTGACTATACCACCGCAGTCCGCGCAAGACCACTTAATTTTTTCTTCCTTTAAATAGGCTTCCGGTCCCAGGGTTTGGTGTCGTCGCGTCATGGCAATTAAGCTCACTTGATAGCGTTTTTGGTAGCTTTTATCCATGTTTTTAATCAAAATACAGGGAAAAGAGGCACATTCATGGCAAAAAGCATGCCCGTGGGTGGCTAAACAGTCCTTATTCTTGCACATCCGGCAGTGATCAGGCTTGGCCTCATCCACCCCACGGCAGCCCAGGCAGGGTTTTTTCTTCCGTAAATACACATAACAGAGGGCGCAATTCATCCCGCAAGGGGCCAGGAGCTGTTCGGAAAATTCGTTTGGCATTTTCATGGCATTTCCATTTTGTGTTAGTATACAGCAGGATGGGTTGAAAAAAAACGTAATTCACATGCCATTTTACCCAGACCATTCATCCCAGGAAAATGCAATTTTCACTGTTTTCTGCTGGGAAGCCGTGGCAGTTGATAAACTCGTAATACAATTCACTATTAAAGATTTTTGGAGACTACCATGAAAACAAAACAAGCCCTTCAGTGGCTGATCCCTGTCATTGCCGTGTTGGCTATGATCAGTGCCTTCGCCGGATTGTTCTGGCCGATCACTGGCGTTCCCTTTGAATTTACCACTCTGCATGGACAAAACGCACAAATGGCCGGACAGGGTCTGTATGCCTTCGACACCCAAATGGTTGCAGCTGGTTTTCGAGGCACGGATATCATCACCCTGCTGGTGGCGATTCCTTTGCTGGTCTTGGCTTATCGACTCTTTCGTCAGGGAAGCTTGCGCGGAGATCTGCTGCTCTTGGCTGCTCTGACCTTCTTTCTCTATAACGGCCTGTCCCTGACCTTTGCCGCAGCATTCAACCCCATGTACCTGGTTTATATGCTGCTTTTCTCAGCAAGTTTGTTTGCCTTCATCGTGGCGATGACATCCATAGATATAAAACGTCTGCAGGCTGCGATCTCCACCCGGATGCCCTACAAACCAATGGCCGTTTTCTTGTTTATCGCGGGTGGAGTGGTTTTGCTTTTATGGGGCAGCGAAATCACCGCCAGTTTGATCAGCGGGGTACCACCGGCGTTTTTAGCCAGCTATACCACACCGGTCACCCATGCTTTGGATATGGGCATCATCGCCCCAGCCGCGTTTTTGGCGGGACTTCTCTTATGGAAGAAAAACTCGTTTGGTATTATTTTGGGTTTTCCGCTGCTGGTTTTAAATGGCCAGATCGGTTTGTGCGTGATCAGCCAGACAATCATGCAGTTAAAGGCCGGCGTGGTTTTTAGTCTCGGTCAATTAATTGGTATGGTCAGCTCATGGGTGGTGTTGGCTGGATTCGCCGTCGGATTATCGATCTCGGTCTATCGCAATATCCAAGAATCTGCCCCTGTAAAAACGAAGTGATTTGTTAATAGGCACTCAGCAAACAAAAAACTCAAGCCCAGGCTTGAGTTTTTTTGCAGAAGGTCCAGGGTTAATTAAAGCCTGCTGTTCCTTTCCGTTATCCTCCAAGACTATTGATCAATCCGCCGCCGATGATGCACAGCAACGCCAGCGCATACACCGGTAGAAAGAGCTCGCCTAAAAAGACCACCAACATCACCGCCGACAATATCGGCGTAATAAAGGTGAAGGGTGCCAGGTAGGAGGCTTCGGTGGCGTTCAGAGCAATTTGCCAGAAGACGTAAGAATAGCCGTTCACCACCAGGCCATTGACCAGTACGGAGGGAATCTCTGATACGGCAGGTAAGGCAAAATCCGAAAACCAAAACATGGAAGCCAGCGATGCCAGGGCGGCGGTAAAGAAGTAAAGCGTTACCACCAGGATGGGATCGCGGGTGACAAATTTACTCAATACGGAAAAGAGGGCGAAACTGGCGGCGCCCAGCGCGACCAGCAGAATCACCTGCGGATTGCTCAAATTGACGGATTGAAAATCCCCTTTGGTGACCACAATTAACACACCGGCAAACCCCAGCCCCAGGGCGGTGATTTTACGCCAGGTCAATTTCTCATGCAGCAGAATCAGCGAAAACAGGGCGATAAATAACGGCCAGGTGTACTGGAAAACCAACACTTCCATGCCGGCCGCCTGGGCATACCCCAGATAGAGAAATAAATAATACACATAGGATCCCAACAATCCGAGGATGGCGATGAAGCCCAGCTCTTTAAGACGAATGGTTTTTAGTTGAGGAAGTTTCCCGGTAAAGAGGGCCAGAAGCCCCAAGGCCAGAAAAGACACCAGGCTGGACCAAAACAAAAACTGGTGATTGTCCAGGGAGGTCTGGCCATATTTTGCCACCACAGGGACAAGCGACCACATACAGACACACAGCAGGACCAATAAAGTCCCTTTTGTTTTGGGATTCATAACGCTCCTGCAATCAGAATTCTGTCCATTATATCATTGGAAAACAGCAACCCTTTCTGATTAAACTCAAAACAGGGTGCCCTCAATGTGACACCCTGTTTAGCTTTTTTTGATAAACAGAATTAGCGCCAGGCGCCCAGAATAGCGCCAAAAATCAGGAAATTGACCAGATGATTCCCGGCCTCAATGGCCCAAATTTTCAAGCCATGCCCGGCGAACAATTTGTTCACCAAGTTTGTGGGCGCGACGAACCCCAGCCAGGCAAGGAAGCCGATGGTCAAACCGGAAACCAGGGACGCTCCACCAAATGCCGGCGCCACCCAGTTGATAAACAGGGCCAGTCCCACTGCCTGAAACACCGAAGAGAGCACAGTCAGTCCCCAAGTAAGGGCCATGTTGCCCTCCATGCCGGGTTCCACATCCCCGGTCTTACCAATCCCCTTCCACCAGATTAAGAAAAAAGTTTTTGGGTTATACCACAACGAACCACTGACCATACTCGCAATTACACAAGCCACAACAGCCAATCCGTTAATATCATTAAACATCATAAATTCCTCCGGAAATCCATTCAAACCTTGCGGATTGGGATTCCCAGGTTATCCACAAAGCATCAACAATTAGAGCAATTGGACAATTATAGTCCAATATAAGATTAGAATTCAAGGGTGGAAACTGGCAGCAAAATCAGCAGGAAGCCCTGCCCTCTTTCAACAGCCGCAGCACTATCGGAATGGATTTTCCATCATAATCCCGTCCTTTTTCAACGGACAACCCCATGGCCGCATTACGCAGGACATACCCGATGAAGGCTTCGGCCCCATCCTGCTGGATACACAGCGCAAAGGCTTTGACTTTCGATTCATCCCCCTGCGCATAGATTCCCTGGGTACAATCCGCCAGCGACGGGCATTCCCAACAACCAGTGAAATCATGCTGTTCACAGCAGTTTTTTTGATAGCAGCCTTCGTCGGCGCAATTCTTCTCACATAAATTTCCGGCCGTTTTGCAGCCGTCACATTCGGCGGCGCGGAAACACAGATGGCAAATCAGGCCGCAATAAGCGATGCTTTGGATGAGGGTTTCTTTTTCCATTAAATTCTCTTTAAGTTGCCGGGTTGATTATTCCCCACTCAGGGACAAGCTTGCTGTCCATTGATGGGCCAGCTTGCGCGTTTTTGGACTAAGGCTCTGCTGACAGGCCAGGATGAATGCTTTGGCAGGCTGTGGATTGGACAGTTGTTCAAAACTAGTAGCCACCACCTCCAAAATATCCGCCTGCAATAATGCCTTCTGTTTTGGCGGGTAAGGACAAGTCCGGTCGCTTTCCAGCAGCACCTGCACAATGTGCTCCTGCAAGTCCGGCCTGCCATCGATCAGCACCCGGCTGCCGAGGATGCAGTGATGGGCGGTCATAAATTTTTCATCCTGCAAGTGGCTGAAGTAGCTCTCAAATAGCGCATCGAAAAGGTTGCCCTCATCTTTGCTGATCATCAAAGGCAGCAGCACCAGGGCAAAATCCCGGTGATAGGAATTCTGGTGATCCAACAGCGGAGCAATCTGCGGCCAGTAAGGATAAAACAAGGCCGGCTTCATTGGCACAGCTTTTTCCAACACCATATAGCATTGAAAGTACACCATGATATGCGGATGGTGGATCATCTGAGTTATCAACTCGTCCCGCATGGTTTGGTCCGTCAGCGCTTGCTGAACAAACTCTTGCAGTGGGAAATCCTTTTGCCGAATTTGTTCAATAAAATCCTCTCTCTGCATGCCTGCTCCTGATTTGATCTTTGGCTTCCCCTGGTACCCAATTCCGATTTCTTCCTCGATTGTACCAAAACCTCAACCGGCCGGCATGTTATCCAGCGGTGAAAAATGGGGGGGCAAGGAACCCTTAATTTAGGTGGAACTTTTGTATAATAACCCCATGAAGAAAATTAAAGGTCTGATCAGTCTGTTGCGCCCTGAGCTGGCGATGGCTGCCGGCATTTGTGTCCTCACCGGCCAGGTGCTGGCCCTGGGTGGCTTTCCACCGCTTGCTACGGCCCTGTTGGGCTTCTTTGGCGGGTTCGCCCTCTCGGCCTCGGCGCTGGTGTTTAATGATGTCTTCGATCTGGAAGTCGATAAAATCAATACACCGCACCGCGCCCTGCCCTCAGGGGCGGTAAGCCCTGGGGAAGCCGTGGCTCTCGGTGTGGGGATCACCCTGGCAGGGCTGGCCGCCTCGGCTGCCTTGGGCAAAATCACTTTTATCCTCGCCATTCCCTTCTGGTTCATCGGTTTTCTATATAACTGGCGCTTCAAAAAGAGCGGACTGCCCGGCAACCTGATGGTCAGTGCCTCGGTGGCGATTACCTTTATCTTTGGCGCCGTCAGCATGGGGGATGCATGGAACGGCGTGGTCTGGGTTTTCAGTGGGATAGCCTTCTGTATTGACCTGGGCGAAGAAATCGCCGGCGACGCCATGGACATGGCCGGCGACCGACTGCTGGCCTCGCGATCCATTGCCCTGCGCAAAGGCAGACCCTTTGCCCTTCGCATCACCACCGTCTTTTGGGGAATCGCCATCCTGCTCAGTTATGTCCCCGTCATCATGGGCTGGCTGGGATGGACGTACGGCGTCCCCATGACCCTCGCCAATCTGCTGATCGTCTACTTCACCTTTCGCCTCTGGCACGCCCCGGATTCCAAAAGCGGGGTGCAGGCCATGCGCGGGGTGTATCTCTCCGCCACGCTGGGCATTGCTGCTTTTTTGTTGGGGTTGTTTGTGGGGTAGAGAGGGGAGTTTTTTGTTGGGGTATGTGTATAATAGTTGAAGGTAGTGGGTTTTTTGACTTCGGGAATGGGGAAAATTATGAAATGTATTTAGTTTTGATAACTGGTGTTATCAGAAATATAATTTTCTATAATCCTGGAATCTAAATTACTAATTGGAGATAATCATATGGACTTTTTCCAACAATTATTAATTTCACTATTTGGCGGTTTCATTGGTGGAGGTTTAATTGTCAGTTGGATAGAACTTAAAAGATACAAGAGAGAGAGTAAATTATGGTCAGAGGAAGATAAGAAATTACTCATTCATATTAATACTGCTATTTATTCAACACAATATTGGGATGGTAAAAGTATCTCAGATGCCGATGAGAAAATTAGAGTATTTGAATCAGGTTTAGATGGAAATATTTCAAGCTGGAGTTATTTACTTAAATTTAGTTTGGAGAATGTATCTAAGCGTGATTTATTGATTGAGAAAATTGATTTTGATTTTCCGTCACCAATGATTATAAAAAGTGAAATAAATAAAAAATACTCAGCGGTATATAATTATCCTATTAAACATAGATATGATATGTTTAATAAATTATTACTACAAGAACGAGATTTCCCACTATTGATTTCCTCTAACTCTACAATAGGTATCGTTATTATAGGCATTAATAATTATGATTATCCCTTCATTGTTAGTGATATTCCGAATGAGGGAAGAATTCTAGTAGCTATAAATAAAAGCCTCGTTTTTGATGAAAATGTATCCTTTACCAAAAAAAATAATCTATATAATGAAATAGGTATTAGTTGTTCAACGGGTCAATATCATTGGTCACCATATTTACAATCCATTAATGAAGAAGAGGAAATACCATTCTAATGTATTCTTTATCCCAACAGATTAGAATCATCTATCCGCTTGTTTATGAACACTAGACATATATTATCCTTCCACGCATATCAGGATTTTCACAATAGTCCGTGAGGTCGCTAACCATTCAAAATTACAGGATGGATTAAATAGCCTAACAGGATTGAACTACCTATCCGCTTGGTCATGATTCCCTATAAATATATCCTCCTGAACCGTTAAACCTGACGCCAAGTTCCTGGTTCTAGTAGGTAGGTGGGTCGTTGACCCACCAGAACGCCGGACATGGATCCTGTTTGACCAGCTAACAAATAGACTGCCAAAGTACAGGGCACGTGCAACGTGCCCCTACCGATGTACATTCTCCAGCATCAAACATTGACCAACATAACACAAAAAAATTCCTGGGCAGGGGCGTCCGGCGGACGCCCAAAACCAGCGCAATGAACCAGCATGTCCAGCCAAAGAATAGGTTCTTTTTTGGTGCGACTTTCATATACCAAACCTGCCAGGTCTTGAAATCAACTCCCGAACCTTTCCAACCAGACCTAGCAGGTTTAGACGATGGAACGACTCGTTAATCGTCGGACCAGGAACCAGTCTGCCCTGCTAACAAATAGACTGCCAAAGTACAGGGCACGTGCGACGTGCCCCTACCCATGTACATTCTCCAGCATCCATTATTGGCCAACTTAACACAAAATAATTCCAGGGTAGGGGCGTCCGGCGGACGCCCAAGGCCAGCATAATGAGCCAGTACGCCCAGCCAAAGAATTCGCTCTTTTTTGGTGCGACTTTCATACGCCAAACCTGCCAGGTCTTGAAATCAACTACCTTACCTTTCAACCAGACCTGGCAGGTTTAGACGATGGAACGACTCGTTAATCGTCGGACCAGGAACCAGTCTGCCCTGCCAACGAATAGACTGCCTAAGCACAGGGCACGTGCGACGTGCCCCTACCGATGTACATTCTCCAGCATCCATTATTGGCCAACTTAACACAAAATAATTCCAGGGTAGGGGCGTCCGGCGGACGCCCAAGGCCAGCATAATGAGCCAGTACGCCCAGCCAAAGAATTCGCTCTTTTTTGGTGCGACTTTTATATGCAAAACCTGCCAGGTCTTGAAATCAACTCCTGTACCTATCCAACCAGACCTGGCAGGTTTAGACGATGGAACGACTCGTTAATCGTCGGACCAGGAACCAGTCTGCCCTGCCAACGAATAGACTGCCTAAGCACAGGGCACGTGCGACGTGCCCCTACCGATGCACGTTCGCCAGCATCAAATATTGACCAACATAACAAAAAAAATCCCAGGGAAGGGCCGTCCGGCGGACGCCCAAAGTCATGCGCAGTGATCTAGTACGCCAGCCAAAGAATAGGCTCTTTTTTGGTGCGACTTTTATATGCAAAACCTGCCAGGTCTTGAAATCAACTCCTGTACCTATCCAACCAGACCTGGCAGGTTTAGACGATGGAACGACTCGTTAATCGTCGGACCAGGAACCAGTCTGCCCTGCCAACGAATAGACTGCCTAAGCACAGGGCACGTGCGACGTGCCCCTACCGATGCACGTTCGCCAGCATCAAATATTGACCAACATAACAAAAATAATCGAGGGTAGGGCCGTCCGGCGGACGCCCAAAGCCAGCATAATGAGCCAGTACGCTCAGTCAAAGAATAGGCTCTTTTTTGGTGCGACTTTCATACGCCAAACCTGCCAGGTCTTGAAATCAACTCCCGTACCTTTCCAACCAGAACTGGCAGGTTTGGACGATAGAACGACTCGTTGATCCATCTAAACGCCGGATCAGGAACCTGTCTACCCTGCCAACGAATAGACTGCCTAAGCACAGGGCACGTGCGACGTGCCCCTACCGATGTTTATTCCTCAGCTTCAAATTTTTGCAGGTATATTGGAAAACCAGGTAGGGGCATCCGGCGGACGCCCAAAGCCAGCGCAATGAACCAGCATGTCCAGCCAAAGAATAGGCTCTTTTTGGTGCAACTTTCAAATGCCAAACCGGCCAGGTCTTGAAATCAACTCCCGTACCTTTCCAACCAGAACTGGCAGGTTTGGACGATAGAACGACTCCTTGATCCATCTAAACGCCGGATCAGGAACCTGTCTACCCTGCCAACGAATAGGCTGCCTAAGCACAGGGCACGTGCGACGTGCCCCTACCGATGATCATTCTACAGCATCAAACATTGACCAACATAACACAAAATAATCCCAGGGAAGGGCCGTCCGGCGGACGCCCAAGGCCAGCATAATGAGCCAGTACGCCCAGCCAATGAATTCGCTCTTTTTTGGTGCGACTTTTATATGCCAAACCGGCCAGATCTTGAAATCAACTCCGATACCTTTCCAACCAGACCTGGCAGGTTTGGACGATAGAACGACTCGTTGATCCATCTAAACGCCGGATCAGGAGCCAGTCTGCCCTGCCAACAAATCAACTTTCATATGTAATTCGGTGGGATCCCTTCAAAAAGGGGCAGGCAAGCGATTCCATCCTATGCTTTCATCTTTTGCCAGCGCATGAACATGGTTACCAACCCGATACAAAACGTCAGACACACCCAAAGCCAGTAACGAGGCTGGCTGGCTGCCTGCGTCATCACCACTGGGGGGAATAAGGGGATGAACGCATTGGCCAATCCGTGGACCATCAACCCCGCCATGGTCCGTTTTCCGGAGGCCTGGCGCACCCAGGCAAAGAACCACGAATAGCCAATGGTCAGCAGCATAAATCCAGCGAAGGGCATAACCTGCTGGCTGGTTCCCGGAATAAAGAATAACGGCAAATGCCAGACCGCCCAGATCACACCTAAAACCAGATTGCCAAGCCACGGCCCCAGTTTCTCTTCCATCGGATCAAGGATATACCCGCGCCAGCCCAGCTCTTCCTGGCCCCCGCCCAAAAATACCATCAATAAAACATAAACCGGGAAAACCCAGACAGAAGGCAGTAACATCTGCACGCGCGGCGCGCCCCATAATTCCGGCAGCATCCATGCCAGCCAGGTGCTGCCTCCCAGTACAAGCACAGGAATAAGCCAGGCTTTCCAACCAAATTTAAGATCCAACAAACCCTGCAAATATTGGCGTATCGCACCTTTGCCTTTGTAGCTTTTGAGACAATAAAAAGCCCCCGCAGCCGGGCCAAAAGCGGCAAGGATAGAAACCGGTGTGCTTAAAGCACTGACAAGCGCTTTGTCCAGCGGCAAGATCCCTGCACCTGCCAGCAACAAAGGTAGCCAGATTAGCCAGGACCAGACAAAAGTGACCACGAAAAATCGGTAGGGAAAATTTGTTTGCGTTTCCATTCGTTATTCCTTTAAGTGAAAAGTGGTTTTATTTTCGATCATACAGTCTGGTGATTTAATCACGAAATTTCAGATTTCTGTATCACGCACCTTTATTTACGGCAATTTTTTACAATGGTTGCGAAAAAATCCGCAGTAGGTAGTTGACCCATTAAAACGCCGGATCAGGAAACAAACTTCCTTGCCAACGGCTAGGTTCTCCTAAAAGCAGGCCATGCGTGGGGGTGTATCCCTCTGCCACGCTGGGGATAGAAATATTTTTATTATGGTACGTATATAATAGGTATAGGTGGCGTATGTTTTTTTACTTCGGGATTGGGGAAAATGAGATGCTTTTAATTTCTGTATCGGCGCTGATAAATAACAATCCTTGGGAATCTGGAATAAGTCCCAATTGTTGTGATATACGGCATATTTGCAGTATATCCACATGTTAGCCCGATTGTTGAAGATTGATCTTCCTATGAGAATAATTATTAAAGTAATCTGTTCCTTTCTAGCGGCCCTGTTAGTTGGAACAGGATGTCTACCCATATCTTCAAGTCAAACAGAGTTACCCACTCAGACAATTGTGCCAATACCAACAATCACAATACTTCTCAATGTTCAAAGGGAAGATGGGGCTCGCAAAGTGGACCTCCTGGTGAACGGAAGCCTGCAAAATCCTGCTTGGTCTCCAGAGGGTAAATCACTCCTTTTTACAAGGTTTAGAGATGGCTACAACGCAGAACCTGCCGATCTCTTTGTGGTTGATTTTTATCCAAACAACATAAGAGTCCTTATTTCGGATGAAAGCGGAAACGTAAATCTACCCGGCTCTAGCTGGAATCCTATCACCAATAAAATTGTGTTTTCATCTTCTCGCGAACCGCATGATGAAATATATCTTATTGATGATTATGGCCGTCCTGGGGATGAAGTCAAGGTAACCCAGCGTGCAAACATGGTAGCGTATGAACCTTCTCTATCCCCTGATGGTCAATGGATTGTTTTCGAATCCCACGAAGTAGCTATTGAAGACAATGGAACCATCGTTAAATACAATATCCATGGAACAATGCCATACCAAAATCTGACCAGCCCAGATGAAGACTGCCGACAGCCAAATTGGTCACCGACCGACGACAAAATACTTTATCAAAAATTCAGCGATGGCCAATGGGATATTTGGATAATGAATAGTGATGGAACAAATCACCAAAAGGTCACAAGTGGCCCAGGTAATAAAACTGATGCTTCTTTCTCCCCTGACGGGCAATGGATCGTTTATAGTTCAAATCAATTTGGACTCGAGTTCGCCAATTTATTCATCACATCCGTATTGAAGGACAATGCCATCCGTTTAACGCATTATGAAGGATACGACGGTGCACCATCCTGGTCTTCCGATGGCAAAAAGATCGCTTTTGAGTCGTGCTCAGGTGATCCAGACAATTCATCAGGAACGACACTATGGATAATTGATGTTCCAGCGCCCGTTCAATGAGTTGTTATCAGAGTACACCATAATTGAAAACATGGGCTAACAAAGCATGCACTGGAAGCTGGGTTCACTTTTCAGGACACAAGGATGATAAACTCAGGAGGTAGGGTGGGTCGTTGAACCACCAGAACGCCGGACAAGTATCCTGTCTGCCCTGCCAACGAATAGACTGCCTAAGCACAGGGCACGTGCGACGTGCCCCTACCGATGATCATTCGACAGCATCAAATATTGACCAACATAACAAAAAATAATTCCTGGGTAGGGGCGTCCGGCGGACGCCCAAGGCCAGCATAATGAGCCAGTTCGCCCAGCCAAAGAATAGGCTCTTTTTTGGTGCAACTTTTAAATGCAAAACCTGCCAGGTCTTGAAATCAACTCCCGTACCTTTCCAACCAGACCTGGCAGGTTTAGACGATGGAACAAATCGTTGATCCATCTAAACGCCGGACCAGGAGCCAGTCTGCCCTGCCAACGAATAAGCGATCCCAATCTACTTACGCCATTAATTTGTTGTTAGGATGCCTTGCCCTTGCAATCAATCCCAGGCGTATTGACATTATTAAAGACATCAATTTGATCTCCTGTCATTGTTTTTGATAGAGATTAATCGAATCAGGTTGTGGAAAAACGAGTCATAATATAATATAATTATTATGGTTTTAGTCTTATTTATTTTGTCAATCAATTTGGTTATGTTAACCGATTGATGATGGTTTCAAGATAATGAGTGGGTAAAAGGAGAGAAAAATGTCCTATATTGTCGATTTTAATACTGTATCTACAGTTGGTTTAGAATCCTCCCCCGTTAAGGAAGCACTGGCTGGTTTACGTGCAAATGAAGCCCGTTACTTTATGAACAAATATATGCATGAATTCACGGTTATCCCTGCCAGCGAAAGCCAGGAGACCCTGGATTATGTAAATAAAATTTTAAAAGAAGAACGTAATATTGTGTTTGCTGCAAAACCGCTGGAAACTTCGCGCTTTCAAGTGGAAAACATTAAATTTGCTTATGTCTTTTATGAGGATGGCCTCGGGCTCAATGTCATGTATACAGTTGATGATCCCAAGAAAAGGGCTGTTGGTTTTAAACTTTCTGAGGGGATGGAAATACCAAAGGAGTTGGAAGAAAAGTTTAAGTTTGCCCGGCAGAAGTCCAAACTTGCTGGCATCATCCGAGGTTCATTTTTTGTCATTAAGGGGGATTATTAATCGAATAGCGGTTAAAACTTCAGGGGAACTGGTGGTTAGGATGGGTACTTGACCCATCTGAACGACAAACCGGGAGCCCAACGAATTGGCTTTCGTACAGGATTTGGTGTTACGTGCAATTGAACCATGCCTTCAGTTGGGGACATCAACGGATCCACTTCATCTGAGGGCAGTTCACTTTACATACCGCCCAAAAAATCATAAGAAATTTTCTTTTGCACCGCAGAAATCTGTGAGAAAGCTTGTTTTAAGTATTCCTGCTGCATAGCACCCAGACGGGCAGGACGGATGGTATTGCGCAGCGCTTGGCCGCTTTGCAGGGCAGTCAACTGGGTTTGAAGGCGAAGCTGCATCAGAAAATCATAAGCACTCAGGATCTCTTCCTGGGTAGTGGCAAGCAGATGGTTCCGCTCAACAAGGGCTGACAGACGATCAAGGGTATGCGTTTGCGGAATTTGATGATGGAGTGCATATAAACGGGCAAAACTGACGATCGGCATCATGGCATCTTTCAGATTGATTTCACCACTATGTTCCCCATCCCCTGTACCTAGATACAGGTTCCCCACCAGGCGTGTTGGCGGCTTGTACATCAGCGCATTTTGGGCAACATGATAAAATATGCCGGGTTTTTCCATGAGCACAGCATGGATACTCTGGCGCAGCGCAACAGTCAGATCCTGATCGCCGTATACCATCCGGAAATCAAAGAAAATACTGAGATCAATGATCTCCTGAAGGTCAGATTTTTCCACCCACTCCGCCAGACTGGATTGCCAGTCCGCCAGCGAGCGGCACCAACGTGGATTGTTGGCCATCACCTTTCCGCGGCAGTACACGTAACCGGCTTGATGCAATCCCTCGCACACCCGATTTCCTAATTGCAGAAAATATGCCTGCACTTTATCTGGGTCGTCCTCGACTGAGAGGTGATACAGGATGCCGTTGTCCTGATCCGTCAGGAGGGTCTGTTCCTGCCTGCCCTGGCTTCCCATGGCGATGAAGGCAAAACGGGTGGGTGGAGGGCCGGCTTCTTCTATTGCCAATTGAATCAAACGTTCAGTGGCAGCGTCGCAAATCGAGGAAATCATGTGGGTGACATGCCGAGGATTGGTGCTGCTATCCAGCAGGGTTTTGGCCAGCTGGGGCGTCCGTTGAACGTGGTTGGTCAATTCATCCACGGATCGCGAGCGGGATACCTCCCTGGATAAGACGATCGGGCCATAGCGCTGGAACTGAATCAGGGATTTACTGTCAATCAGGTTGACAATTTGTCCATTTTGATCCTCAACTGCTAGATGACGGACCCCCTTTTCTTCCATGCGCAGCAGCGCTTCATAAATCAACGCCTTTTCTGATATTTTAGTGATAGGAGAACTCATGATGGTATGGACAGGGGTTTGAATATCCAGGTTCTCGGCCAGTACTCTTGCCCTCAGGTCGTGGTCGGTGACGATGCCAATTACCGTCTCATTTTCAGTGGCAATCAGGGCGGCTGTGGCATTGCGATTGGTCATTAAACGAGCCAGTTGTTCGATAGGGGTATTCATGCCACAGAAGATCACATCCCGGCTTAAGGGTTCAAGGCTCTCATGCAGAAATAACAAGGAGCTTTGTAGTTTTTCTATCGTGGCTTCCGTTTCAAGCTCCCGCTTCCGCTGGATGGTGATGTCCTCAAGAATCCCAGTGATGGACTCAGGCTGTTGGTTTCCGTTCCGAATCAACCGTGCGGATAAGGAAAGTACCAGAGCACTGGCTTCCCTGGTTTCAAGGTGCAAAATCGTATCCGTGACTTGATCCTCTTTCAACAGGGTTTGGAAAAATTGCTGATAGTCTGCCGGGTCAGAAAAGAAATCTGCCAATGCAGGTTGAAAAGCATCAGAGATGGAAAGATGGGGAAGAAACGAACTGCCCATTGGATTGATCTCGGTGAAAACAGCCCGGCGGGCAGCTCGGGCACGAAAAATCCCAACCTGCGCCATTTGAGCGGCAATCAGCAACCCATTCTGATTGTTTAACCTGGGGTGATGGGTGATATCCCTGGCTAACAGAATCATGCCTTGTTGACCTGCGTACACCACCGGATTGAGGGTTAAGATGCATTCTATCTGCCTGCCATCCCGGTGCTGTAAATATCCTTCCAGGGCTTTCCCCATCAAGCTCTGTCCTCCATTTTTTTGCTTGAAAGCTTGCCAGATGACTTCGTTATCTGACTCCTCAGGAAGTAAATCCGTCAGGTCAAGAAACGCCAATTGAGGTAAGGTATATCCCAACATGGAAAGAAAAGTTGGATTCGCATAGCTGCAGCGATCATTCAGAATCAACAAGGTTCCTTCGGTGGTGGATTCCACCAGGGCATGATACCGATCCGTAGACTCACGCAGAGTATCGAGGACTTCCTGACGCTGCCGTTCAATGTTCAGGCTTTGTTGAAGCACAATGAAAAGTAATAAGACAATCGCGCTTGAAATAATCAAAGTAGTTGTGATCAGCCGCCCTTCGATGCGGGCGATTTCCATTTGCACATCATCAATATATAGACCGGTGCCAATTATCCATCCCCAGGGCTCAAAACCTTTGACAAAGGATTCCTTGGGTTCCAATCGGGAGGGATCGTCATTCCACTGCCAGACATAATCAATGGTGCCTTCTCCCTCACGCTGAACGAGATTTGCAAATTCAACAAAAATCTGGACTCCCCGCGGATCTTTAAAACTTACCAACTCCTGCCCATTCAGGTCTGAGCGGTAAGGGTGCATAATCATGCGCGGTTCCATATCCTGAATCCAGAAATAATCCTTACCTTCCTTGCCATAGCGCAGGGCTTCTACCCGGGTGATGGCGAGCTGCTGCGCTTCCTCCCGGGTCAAGAGGCCATTCGCTTCATCCCGTTGATAAGAAGCCAGAATACTCCAGGCTGAATTGGTGAGTTCCTGAATCATTTCTTTTTTTCGATCCAGCAGGGTTTGTTCAAAAGACGGCAAAACAAATCCCCAGAGTGCGGAGAGAAACAAAATAATAGCAATCAGGGTAGGCAGGAAAATACGTACAACATAGGCGCGGCGGCGAAAATGATGCGGTTTTTCCCGTAAGGATTGATTGTCGCCTGTGTTTCCATCCTTTGGTTTCCTTTGTCCTGGAAAGGTTTGGCGCGAAAAGAGTGCCTGCCGAAAATGATTCCAATCTTCCCGCGGCATTTGGATACCGAAATTTGGGCTTCCTAGGTTGTTCATGCCATGAAAGTCGGTTCCTGCAGAAACCAATAATTCATGTTTTTTAGCCAGTTTTCGCAGACTGTTTTGCTGTTCTGTGGAGAAAGATGCATAAATGGCTTCGATCCCGTCCAGGCCATGCGCTTTCAGGTCAATGACTGCGGCTTCCAATTTTTCAGGGTCGGATTCAAAATAAAGGGGATGAGCCCAAAAAGCCAGGCCGCCTGCCCGGTGAATAAGGGAAATGGCCTCTGTTATTTCTAACAAACCTTGGGGAGCTGCATTCTCTGCTGGGACTGCTTCCTCCATTCGGCCATTCCCGGATTTTCGCAAAGAACCAGCGATGCTATGAACTTCCAGGGTACGGATTTGTCGCAGCGAAACCAGGGTCGCTGAAAGCTCGGCGTTGTTAACATCGACGCCATATCCCAAAATGTGTATTTCTCTGCCATGGTACTGGCTGGTAATTTCCACGCCGGGTAAAAAGGCGATATTGTATTTCTTCAAGGCTTCGTGGAAACGCTGTAATCCCTCCAGAGTATCGTGATCTGTCAGGGAGGCATACCGTACGCCGGCAGAAGCCAGATTTCCGGCCAATGATTCGGGGGGTTGGTCACCATCACTGAAGATCGTGTGACAATGGAAATTTACAAGGATTGGTTC
Source organism: Leptolinea sp. UBA5203 (assembly GCA_002412765.1). Taxonomy (GTDB): domain Bacteria; phylum Chloroflexota; class Anaerolineae; order Anaerolineales; family Anaerolineaceae; genus UBA5203. Next base: position 35,686 of record DHVR01000030.1, read on the forward strand.
GCTCATGGGCATGTCCAGAATGGATTGATTTTGAAGATGCTCCCTTGATCCTAAAAACCTTGGGCAAATCTCTCAAGATGGTCCTTTGTAGATAATTAAAAGCCGGATATTTTTAAGAAATATCCGGCTAGATGATATAAGCTAGGCTTTCGTTGTTCCGTTTTTGGGTGTCAGCAGGGAGACGACAATCAACGTGGCAAAACTCAAGGGAATGGAAATGATGCCTGGATTGTTTAACGGTACCGGTGCATCCAGCGGATTGAGCCCATAAAGGGTGAATAATTCAGGAGACAGGGCAATTAGTGCCAGAGATGAAACAATACCCACAATGATGGAAGCCGAGATCCCCTTGGCCGTGGTTTTCTTCCAGAAGAGCAGCATCAAAACGGCGGGTAAATTAGCTGAGGCTGCCACAGCAAAAGCCAAACCAACCAGGAAGCTGACGTTCATTCCTTTAAACAGGATGCCCAACAGAATCGCAATACCACCAATGACAAAAGCGGATATTTTGCCTGCATTGACTTTCTGGGTATCCGTCATCTTGATTTTTAAATAGCGGTCAAATAAATCATGGGCGACTGCTCCGGAGGAGGCCACAATCAAGCCGCTGACGGTGCCCAAAATGGTGGCAAAGGCAATGGCAGAAATGATGGCAAACAATAATTCACCAAAAGAACGTGCCAGTAATGGCGCAGCCATGTTGCTGTCTGCCGGGTTGATGCTGCCGTTGACCATGGCACCCAACCCCATAAAGAGGGTAAGGACATAGAAAAATCCGATGGAAGCGATGGCGACAATCGTGGATTTTCGCGCACTCGCCGGGCTTGGAACCGTGTAATAGCGGATTAAAATATGAGGTAAAGCGGCCGTTCCAAGGAAAAGGGCCAACATCAGGGAAAGGAAATCCAACCGCTCTAAAAAGGTGCCCTCAACCTTGAATTTTAATCCAGGCCGCATGATTTTATCGCCTGGAATAATTTTGGGATAATAGACTGTAACCTTCTCACCGCTTTCATTTTGAAAACTGGAAGATTTCCAGGTGCGTACCAGGGTTTCTTTATCCGTGATGATAGCAAGAAATTCAAACAAGGATAGTTTCCCGGTTTCTACATTACCTTCCCCATTGATTTTTTCCAGGTTGCCAACCAATCGTAATTTGTTCTCTTCAGAGGCAGGCGCACCATTGATCCATTTGCCCTCTGCTTTGTCTTCTACAAATTGGGTTTCATCCAGAACCAGCGTGCCATCTTTTTCGGAAACCGACCACCAGGCTTCTGTACCGGCATGGGAGAGTTTGACAAATTCAAGCCCGCCTTTGACCGAAATATCCTCAAGAACCGCCCAGCCTTCTTCATTTACAGCCACCTGCTCTCCAACTCGAGTTGCAGCAAGATGAGTGTATTGATAGAATGGGACTTTTCCACCCTGATCGGGCTGTGTGGATAGGCCGCGGATGACGACTGCGCCTACCAAAACCGAAGAGAATATGATCAACAACGAGCCCTTCAAAAATTGAACATAAGTGGTTGAAGCCATCCCTGCGGTGGCCACAATGGTGATGACAATCGCGCCCACCATGATCACACCCCATGCATGCGGAATGCCCAACAAAGGCTCAACCAATACCCCTGCGCCGACCATCTGGGGAATTAGATAACAAATGGATACGACCAGAGTACTGATGGCAGCGGTTAGTTTAATACCGCGAGAATTGTAATTGGCATCCACGGCGTCGGTGAAAGTGTATTTCCCCAGACGCTTCAGCGGCTCGGCAACCACAAAGAGGGCCACAATCCAGCCGGCCAAATAGCCGATGGAATATAGGAAGCCGTCATAGCCTACGGTGGCGATCATCCCGCAAATTCCCAGGAAAGAGGCCGCCGAGAGATAATCCCCCGCAAAAGCAATGCCATTTACGCCCCAATGGATTTTTCCTCCAGCGGCATAATACGCACTGGATGTTTTTGTTTTATTCCCCAGATAGAGGGAAAGCCCGATTACAAACACAACAAAGAAAAGGAAAACGAGGATGGCCATGGATTAAGAATCTCCTGTCTTTTTGGATTTTTCAATCCGTTCGTAATGGCTTTCTTTTTTTCTACACATCCAATCATAGATCAGGGCTTCGATGAGTGCCACAATGATCAGCGCAAAACCATACACAGTTGCCAGATTCAAACCTGCAAAAACTATGCTTGCCATGGTTTGTGGGCTGATCAAGTTGATGGCCACAAAACTGGCATAAAACAGGGAATAAAAGATGAACATCCTGATGCCTAATCGGACTTTATAGGGTCCTGCGGGATCTTTTCCCGCTGGCGTTGCTGGTTCATGCAACATAGAATTGGCTCCTTTAAGATATGATGTGAAGGAAGTTGATTAATTGATTATATATGAAAAGTAGACCGGATTTGTCGATGAATTATCACAACTAAATCTGAGGATTTAAACCCAATTAACTTTACGAGGTAACCTTCACAGCCACATTTTCAATTAAGAAATGGTCCTGGGTTTACACCATAAAAGCACGCTTGTTATTGAATAAAAAATTTTGTATAATATAAATACTCTTTATCTAATAAGAATGGTTATCCATGACAGATCCTGAACTTCGCTACCAAACATTGGTTGAAAAACTACAAATCCGCGGCTCCCGCTTTACCTCGCATCGGCTGGCTCTGTTACGCTTACTGGCTGTATCGGAAGGCCATCCTAATGCCATGCAGTTATTTGAAAGCCTGCGCCCGCAGTTCCCCACCATCAGCCTGGCGACGGTGTATAAAACCATATCGCTGCTGAAGGAGGAAGGGGAAGTCCTGGAGATTGATCTGCACAACGACAGCCACTATGACGGCAATAAACCCTATCCCCATCCCCACTTGATTTGCGATGTTTGCGGCATAATTATGGATGGCGACGAAATTCATTTCAAACAAATCATTCATCAGGAGATCAAAGAGAAATTCAACTTCCAGGTACACCGCGAACAAATGGTGTTTTATGGTGTTTGTGAGGCATGTCAAAAGGGAAAGTAAAAATTTTAATTGTTATCAATAATTATTTTCTATAAAGAATGATGGTTTTTAATCAGCGTTAGATATAAAAGGAAACTAAGAAATGAAAAAAAAGAAACCCTTAACCACTGTCGCCGGGGCACCAGTACCGGATAATCAAAACGCCATGACGGCTGGGAAACGCGGTCCTCAACTCTTGCAGGATGTCTGGTTCCTGGAAAAACTAGCCCATTTTGATCGGGAAGTCATCCCGGAACGCCGTATGCACGCCAAAGGATCCGGTGCATTTGGTACCTTCACCGTCACGCACGACATTACCAAGTACACCCGCGCTAAAGTCTTCTCGGAAATTGGCAAGAAAACAGACCTTTTCGTGCGTTTCTCAACCGTAGCCGGCGAACGCGGCGCAGCGGATGCCGAACGGGATATCCGCGGCTTTGCGGTCAAGTTTTATACAGAAGAAGGCAACTGGGATCTGGTTGGAAACAACACCCCGGTCTTCTTCCTGCGCGATCCGCTCAAGTTCCCGGATCTTAACCATGCCGTGAAGCGCGATCCGCATACCAACCTGCGCAGCGCAAAAAACAACTGGGATTTTTGGTCATCCCTGCCGGAAGCCTTGCATCAGGTGACCATCACCATGAGTGATCGCGGCATCCCGGCCAGTTATCGTCATATGCACGGCTTTGGCAGCCATGCCTTCAGCTTGATAAGCGCCAAGAATGAACGCCATTGGGTAAAATTCCATTGGGTTTGCCAGCAAGGCATCAAGAACCTGACCGATGAAGAAGCCGAAATGCTGGTTGGTAAGGATCGAGAAAGCAACCAGCGTGACCTGATGGAAGCCATCGATCGCGGGGACTTTCCAAAGTGGAAGATGTTTATCCAGATCATGACAGAAGCTCAAGCCAAGAAAATGCCCTACAATCCCTTTGACCTGACCAAGGTCTGGTATAAGAAAGACTTCCCCTTGATGGAAGTAGGCGTGATGGAACTCAACCGCAACCCGGAAAACTATTTCGCGGATGTGGAGCAGGCGGCCTTTAACCCTGCCAACATCGTGCCTGGCATCGGCTTCTCCCCGGATAAAATGCTGCAGGGTCGTTTGTTCTCTTACGGGGATGCCCAGCGCTACCGCCTGGGGGTCAACCATCATTCCATCCCGGTCAATTCCCCGCGCAATGATGCCCACAGTTACCATCGCGATGGCCAGATGCGCGTGGACGGCAACTACGGCGGCACACTGGGTTATGAACCCAACAGTTACGAAGAATGGCAGGAGCAGCCCGATTTCTCCGAGCCGCCACTGGAATTGGAAGGCGCAGCGGATCGTTGGGATTTCCGCGAGGACGATTCCGATTATTACACCCAACCCGGAAAACTCTTCCGATTGATGTCGCCTACCCAGCAGAAAGTGTTATTTGAAAACACAGCCCGTAATATGGGAGACGCCCCAGAGATGATCAAGATCCGCCACATTGGCAACTGTCTTAAAGCCGATCCAAAGTACGGCGAAGGGGTAGCCAAAGCTCTTGGCATTCCCTTAAGCAAAGTTTCCTGAGACTAAAATCAACATCCCCCTGGCAGCGATTGCCAGGGGGATGTTCTTGCTATAAGCCGGTTCCATTTCTTGAGTTCCATTCCAAAGCCAGAACGTTTACAATTTATAGGGAATGACATTCATTAAACACAGGAGCACAAATGAAAACCATTGGCTTGATCGGCGGCATGAGTTGGGAATCCTCCATTGAGTATTATCGCATCATCAACGAAATCACCAAAGCCAGGCTCGGGGGTTTTCATTCCGCCAAGAGCCTGATGATTTCTGTTGACTTTGCCGAAATTGAAGTTTTACAACAGCAAGGCGCCTGGCAGGCCGCCGGTGAAATTTTGGCTGATGCTGCACAAAGCCTTGAACGAGGCGGGGCGGATTTCATTGTCCTGTGCACCAACACCATGCATAACGTGGCAGATGCCATTCAATCCAGGGTTAAACTTCCATTCCTGCATATTGCAGATGCCACTGCAGCGCACATCCAAACCCTGGGACTGCAAAAAATTGGCCTGTTGGGAACCCGTTTCACCATGGAACAGGATTTTTACAAGCGCAGATTGATTGAGCAGTACGGCATGGATGTACTCATTCCCAATGACGCGGACCGTGAGATCGTGCATCGCATCATCTATGATGAGCTGGTCAAAGGGGTCATCCTGCCAGCCTCCAAAGCACGCTATCTTGAGATCATCCAAAAAATGGTGGCCCAAGGCGCCGAAGGGGTGATCCTAGGCTGCACCGAGATTGGCTTGCTGGTACAGGATGGCGATTGTGAAATCCCATTATTTGATACCACCCGTTTGCATGGCATTGCCGCCGTGGATTATGCGTTAGCACATTGAAATCACATTTCAGGAACTTTTTAGTTTGGGTGGTGTTATTTGAAGTATTCGAGGGCGTTGAAAAAGCCAGACCATGCAGATTGATAAGAAGAGGTTCGATCCAACCAGCTAACCTCACAATTTATAACAAAAATGAAAATTTCGGCAATCTTTAGGTACTTTTTCAATTCTCTCACCAGTAAAAGTGGACAAACTCGGATACAATTAATGAATCAACATCGGAAGTTTAATCATTATTCGTTGGTCGCTTAAAAATAGGGATTGGTTCCAGTCATTGCCAGGTGGTATGCTGGTTCGCAAGGAGAAGAACATGCAAATCGTAACAGATAGTGGTACTGACTTGTGGCTTTCCAAAGAACAGGCAGCCGACTTGAATATTCATACTGTTCCTTTAGTCGTCACCCTGGACGGGGAATCCTATCAGGAAGGAATTGATATTGAACCGGGAGATTTTTATCGTTTATTGGAAGCCAGTAAAGGGTTACCGGTAACCTCTCAACCCTCAGCGGGCAGCTTCGCGGAAACTTATCGCCAACTGGCGGCTACCGATCCGGAGATTTTGTCCATCCATATGACCTCCGGCTTAAGCGGCACCTACCACTCCTCCATTGCCGGAGCAGCCATGGTTCCCGAAGCGCATGTCACCCATGTGGACACCAAAACTTTATCCGCAGCAGCTGGCTGGCAGGTGGAAGCCGCCGCCAAGGCCATCAAAGCAGGCTGGGGATTGGAACAAATTCTGGCCCTGGTACAGCGTGTCGGTAAAGCCAGCAATTGCATGTACACCTTGAATGAATTAAGGTATTTGATCCATGGCGGACGCATCAGCCACATGAAAGGGCTGATCGCTTCCTTCTTGAACCTCAAACCCTTGATTGGCGTGGAGACCGTAAATGGCACGTATATACAACTCGGTCAGGCACGTACTTTCCGCCATGCATTGGAAGGCTTAGTAAGAAAGATAGGCACCCATCACGCCCCGGGCAGCACCTTGCGAGCACAAGTGCTTCACTCATTCAATCCGGAAGCCGGGATCATGCTGCGTGAGTTAGTGGACCAGGTTTATAAATGCACCTGGCTGCCCATGGGACCGATGTCCCTGGTCTTGGGCGCCCATACCGGTCCCAGCATGGTAGGCGTGGCGTTTGCCCCTCTAGAAACTTTTGCCGAACTGCCTGGATAGATTAGTCATCAAACCTTTGGATTCCTATATACCATCAAAATGGAGCGTCCTTTTATAGAAAAAGGGCGCTTTTTTGATTCGAAAATCAGATTGGGTATATAGTATCCCTAGAGAATATCAACACACATCGGAATGATTAGTAACTTTAAGAGGGAGGGGATCTGATGAGCTTAATCAACACGCAAAATAGGCAAAAATTGATTCGTTATGCGGACGGTCCAACCCGGCTGGCAAGTGCTGTGGCGGGTCTGGATGAAACCAATCTCAACTTATCGCTCACCAGCAGTAGTTGGAGCATCCGTCAGTTGGTTCACCACATCGCCGATGGGGATGATTTTTGGAAACTGGCCATTAAAGCCGCCATTGGGAATAACGGGGGTACGTATTCAGTTAACTGGTATTGGGAAAAGGAACAAGATGATTGGGTGGCCGGTTGGGATTATGCCGGACGGGAAATTGAATCCTCTTTGGCCCTGTTTACAGCCAATCGCCGGCACACGGTGGCCCTGCTGCTGCATTTTCCCGATGCCTGGGAAAATTACGTCAATATGCCCTGGTTCGATGGAGAAATAAGAAAAGTCGTCGTGAGTTCCACGGTGGAAGGTCAGGGAAATCATGCCATCGGACATATTGATGATATTCTGGCCATTCGAAAATTTCATGGTATTTGATAGATCGAATCTGAATTATCATAAAAACCAACACCCGCCAGAATGATTTCCTGGCGGATGTTGTTTTCTTTTCCCCATGCTCAAACGTGAGCCATGGATTGGTCCCTGTTACAGGGTATACGCCTGTTCTCCAAATTGGCCTTCATCCAGGCCGTTGACTTCAACAGCGTCCGATACGCGAACGGGGGTAAACACATTGATGATTTTCAGAATCAACCAGGTTGCCGAGAAGGCGAAGGTTGCCGTCAGCAGGGCTGCAAAGACCTGTATTGCAAACTGATGGGTATTGCCTTCAATTAATCCGCTGATCCCATTGACCGAAGAAACTGCAAAGACACCCACCAGGATGGAGCCCAACAAACCGCCCACGCCGTGGCACGCCCATACGTCCAGGGCATCATCCCAATTCCACTTCATGCGCAATTGGATGGCGCCGTAGCAAGTGAAGGCAGCCAAAACGCCAATGATCGCCGCAGCCCAGGGTTCCACATAACCAGCCCCCGGGGTAATGGTTGCCAGACCAGCCACGGCACCCGTCAGGGCGCCTGTCATACTGGGTTTACCTTCATGAATCCAGGAAATCAGCAGCCAAGTGACCATGGCCAAAGAACCGGCAATATCGGTATTGACAAAGGCGATAGCTGCAACCCCATTGGCAACCAGAGCGCTGCCGCCGTTGAAACCAAACCAGCCAAACCATAACAGCCCGGTCCCAAGTGCCACATAGGTGATATTGTGCGGTTGATTTTTTTCTTCTTTCAGTATTTTGCGCTTTCCAACGATGAATACGGATGCCAGGGCTGCAAATCCCGCACTGATATGGACCACGATGCCACCTGCGAAATCCACTACACCCATCTGAGCTAAAAAGCCGCCGCCCCAAATCCAGTGGGCCAATGGGATGTAAACCAGGATGGACCAGAAAACAAGAAATATTAGATAACTTTTGAAATTCACCCGATCAGCAAAAGCACCGGTGATCAAAGCTGGGGTAATGATGGCGAACATAGATTGGTAAAGATAAAAGGCTAGTGCCGGGATGACCATGCCGTTCATGGGATCAAAACCCACCCCATTGAGGACAAAATAACGCAGGTCCCCAATTACGCCGCCGATGTCCCCGCCAAAAGCCAGGCTGAAACCTCCGAATACCCAAATGATGGTAACAATACCCAGGGAGATAAAGGATTGCATCATAATCGATAACACATTCTTCCGGCGAACCAGGCCGCCGTAAAAGAATGCCAATCCAGGGGTCATGATGAAGACGAGCGCCGTACTGAGTAAAACCAGTGCAGTTGATGCTGGATCGATAGGTGACATAGTTTTTCCTTCCTTATAACCTGTAAGTGATTCATTGATTGTATAAAAAGAGTGGAGCAATTACATCCATCAGGATGAGTAGAGTGAATACCTGAAATCAGGTAGAGGGGTTTCTTTGGGATTCGATGAGCCTGTGTTAACATATAAACATGAGTATCTCGATTGTCCTGGTAGAAGATCATAAAATTGTGCGCGAAGGCACCCGTCAACTCTTGGAGCAATCTGCGGATATGCAGGTGGTTGGCGAAGCCTCGGACGGGCTGGAAGCCATTGATCTAGCTGGAAGATTGCAGCCGAATGTCATGGTGATGGATGTTCGCCTTCCGAAGTTAAATGGGATTGAAGCCACGCGAACAATTACAGTTCAATTCCCGATGATAAAAATATTAATCCTTTCCGCTCACGATGATGACAGTTATGTATTCCCCTTGTTGGATGCTGGCGCAAGTGGATATCTCTTAAAAACATCTAGTGGTGCGGAGCTGGCTGAAGCAATTCGCACGGTATTCGCCGGGCAAACTGTTCTCTCTCCCCGCATTCGTGAAAAAATCATCAGCCGCCTGAGTGGGCGCCAAGCCTACCAAACCCTTGATATGCCGGAATGGATTACAGATAGGGAGATGGACGTGCTGCGTGCAGCAGCCCATGGGCAGGCTAATAAAATGATCGCCAGTCAGTTGGGAATCAGTACCCAAACAGTCCAGGTTCACCTACGAAATATATTCAGCAAGCTAAACGTCGGCAGCCGATCCGAAGCCGTTGCACGGGCCATCCAGAATGGATGGATTACACTGGAAGCCCTTGATGAGTGAGGAGATTCAATCCAGGCAGATTGTGAATCCAGTGGATGAAAACAGCTCAACCATTCGAGCCCAACTCCTTTGGGCGTCTCTTTTCCCCCTGATTTGTTTCGGTCTTTTATCCATCCTGGTGACTTCTTCAGCTTTTAATAAAATAATAATCAGCCAAATCCTGGAACGGACTACAGCTCAGGTACAGGTCCTTGGTAATGATCTGTCTCAAAAAATGGATAAAGGGCTGAATCCATCCAATCTGGATTTTCAGAAAACCCTGCAAAGCATTAACCCTGTTCAAGGCAGCCAGTTGTATTTGTTGGATGCAAAGGGTCAGTTGATCGGTGGAACGGATAATAACCAGGGTCAACTTCCCATTCCCATGGAGGAGTTGGTTTATGTGACTCAGGCGCCTAGCCCTTCCAGCAGGGTGGTCAAATCCGATGCCCAATCGGACGAGCGCATTATCTCATATATGGAATTACCGGACAGGGGTTGGACGGTTCTGCTAACCGAACCCTTATCTGAAAACATGAAGCCTGCTCTTTACTATCAAGTGGTGCTGGTTGGATTGCTAATGCTTGGGACAATCCTCTCCCTGGGTATGTTATCACTCAGTATTGGGAGAATCATACGTCCCATTGCAGTTTTAGCTGAGCATGCGACCAGCGCAATACCTGGCAGTATTTTTCATCCTGTGCCGGAACGGGGGCCGTTGGAAATTCGCAGTCTGACCCATGCTTTCAATCAAATGGTTATTCGCCTGGCGGAACAACAAACCATCTTAAGGCAGTACGCTCATAAGGCTCTATTAAGTCAGGAAGAAGAACGGCAGCGTCTTTCCCATGAATTACATGATGGCACGCTGCAGGATTTGATCGGATTGACCCAGCGGGTTGAGCTTTGCCGAAATGAACTGGATAGAGACCCCCTGATGGCCCGGCGGCGCCTGGATGAATTGCATACCTTGCTTGGACAAACCCTGGATGATGTGAGACGCATCAGCAATGCTTTGCGTCCACCAGTTCTGGAAGATTTCGGTTTGCAAGTTGCCCTGGATTCTCTTTGCAAGGATCTGCAGCAAGAAAAGCCTTCCTTGCTTTGCGAATATCTCGTAAATGGGATCGTTCAGCGGCTGCAACCAGATTTGGAATTAGCTGTTTACCGGGTAGTACAGGAAGCCCTGGCCAATATCCGTAAACACGCCCAGGATGTCACGCAAGTTAAAGTTCAATTGATTTTTGAACCAGGTGAAATTAAAGCCAGTATAGAAAACAATGGATCCCCCTTTATCCAACAAAGCCTGCCGACTCTCGTTCGATCAGGTCATTTGGGGCTGGCAGGCATGGTTGAACGGGCACGCCTTTTCGGGGGTACTTTGGATATCAATGTGGATTCTGATCAAAAGACAATCGTAATCTTGAAGCTTCCCATTGATAAGGATTCCATATCGACTGCTAACGGATAGCTTGGAACAACAAATTCTACTATTGAGATAGATTTCCCTTCATAGTAAGGGTAGAATTCTGGCAGCCTATCTAGGATAAGTACTAAAACCCGGTAAATTTGGGTCGATTTTTTTTGGAGACTTCAACTCATGAGTACAATCTTTCGTTTGGCAGAACCCCAAGATGCACAGCAAATTCTGGATATTTATACCCCGAATGTTTTACACACTGTCATATCCTTTGAGCTGCAGCCTCCCAGCGTAGAGGAAATGCTGCGACGGATAACCTCGACATTGTCCCAACACCCCTGGTTGGTGTGCAAACAGGATGAAAAAATATTAGGCTATGTATATGCCAGCAGTTATCGTCCTCGGGCTGCTTACCAATGGGCCGTGGAGGTCACCGCCTACGTTCACCCTGACGCACGCCGTATGGGGGTTGGCCGGGCGCTTTACCAATCACTCTTTAGCATTCTAAGATTGCAGGGATATTTTCAAGCCTTTGCTGGCATCGCTTTGCCCAATCCGGGCAGTGTGGGGCTGCACGAAGCCATGGGATTCCAACCCATTGGTGTGTATCGCTCGGTGGGCTACAAACTGGGCGCCTGGCATGATGTCGGCTGGTGGCAGTTGACTTTACAGGAATTAGCCTCGCCGCCCATGCCACCTAAACCCCTCAATCAGGCGATATCCTCTCCGGATTGGGATGCTGCCATGCATTCCGGAATCCCTCACTTAAAAATCTGAACTTTATTTATGACCCAGTTTTAGGTATACTAAATACGATAATTTTTATCAAGTTTGTAAATCGATCCTCTTGTGAGGAAACTTATAAAGGAGAAAGGTTATATGGGCGGACTAAGTTTATTTTGGTTTTTACTCATCGGACTGGTTGCCGGATGGCTTGCCGGACGTCTCATGAAAGGGCGAGGATTTGGCCTATTGGTCAATCTGATCGTGGGTGTGATTGGCGCCTTTTTAGGGGGATGGTTGTTTGGCTTGCTGGGTATCTCTACTTCAGGAATTTTGGGTTCGTTGGTTACTGCGTTGGTTGGCGCAATTGTTCTTTTGTGGATTTTGGGGTTGATCAAAAGAAAGTGATTTAAACCAACCTAACCCAATTCAATCGTTGGTCTACTTTATAGGAACGCTCCCTTAACAGGGGGCGTTTTTGGTTTTAATAGGTTAAGATTGAGTATGATTTTTTAGATAGGATATGGGTAAGGGGATAGGCATCATGTTCTATCGTGAATTTTTTCAAACAGATGAGGTAATAAAAATGGAAATGAAACAGATTCCCTTCGGATTAACAGACTGGTCTCAAATTCTAGTGACGGAACATAAAGGGGAACCCGGCATGGCTTATTGGCGCACCCAGCAATTTGATACCTTGCGGGTACGCATGGTGGAGTATAGTCCGGGTTACCGCGCCGATCATTGGTGCAGCAAAGGACATATTCTCCTTTGCCTGGAAGGCGAGCTGCATACCCAACTGGACGATGGACGCACTTTCATCCTCACTCCCGGAGTCAGTTATCAGGTGGCGGATAATGCAGAAGCCCATCGCTCGTTTACTGAGATTGGCGCCAAACTGTTTATTGTTGATTAATGATCTTAATTTTAGCCTGGAGAGAGGATGAACCGTATTGAGATGGAAGAAACCACCCGTCAGTGGATTTCCCTATGGAATGCTCCCACTGATTGGGAGCTGTTCGACAGGCTTCATACAGATCATTTTGAAGACTGTTCTCCAGCCGGACGTCCAGCAGATAAAAAAACTTACGCAGCCGGGCTTAAAGAATTCATGCAAGTTTTTCCGGATTTAACCATCCAGGTGGATGACTTGGTGGTGGATGAAGCCAGACAACGGGTTTCAGTGCGTTGGTCTGCTACGGGTACCAACCGGCTCCCATTCATGGGCAACGGTCCGACCCACAGGTTAACCCACATGAAAGGGATTGAGATCATTGAGCTGAAAGATGGCTGTCTGACCAAACGCTGGGGAGAATGGGATATCAGTAATCATGGGTTGGAGTAAAGCGGATGATAAACACGAATCCAGGGAGAGAAAAGTATACTTGCATCAAAATTCTGATGCTACAGCTTTCCGCGGCATATATCAATCTAAAAGAACCAAATCACCAAGAGTGGACGGAAATGTATACAAAATAGGTTTTAAAAACCAATATTTTCTCCATCTCAATAATCGCATGGATACTTTCCTGCAACGCATTCGGGTACAATAAGGAAGGTAGTCATCCCTTGTATCCTAGGAAAATATCAATGGAAACACAGGAAAAAAAATCCCGGTTGAAGCAATTTTTGATCCAGATTCACCCATCTGCCTTGCTGCTTGCCGCTCAGATGGTACAGTTGGCTTTGTTCATCCTCCTGGATCAATTGCCTTACCGGCAAACATCCATCACCATCATTGGTATGCTGGTATTAGTGTTGGTAGTTTGGGTCGTTAATCACAGTCCCGGCATTAATTGGATTGCCTGGGCGCTGGCTGTACCTGCATTTATTATTTCCATCTTATCCAGTTTTTTGCCAGGCGAGACTCTCTCAGGTTGGGCGGCACTTTTACAAGGGCTGCTGTACTTTTATGGTGCAATCAGTTTAATTGTATATATGATGGAGGATACCGAGGTCACCATTGATGAGTTGTATGCAGTCGGCGCAACTTTTACGTTATTTGCCTGGGGATATGCCTTCTTCTATTTTGCCTGCCAAGCCTGGCTGCCAGGAAGTTTTTCCAGTTCGCTGATCGACCCAGCACGCCCGTTAACGTTTATTGAATTACTCTCCTTGAGCTTCACAAATCTGACAGCCACAGGGTTAAGTGATATTCTCGCCACCAATACGCCAGCCCGCATCTTGATTATGCTGGAACAATTTACCGGGATCGGATATGTGGCCGTAGTGGTTTCCCGCCTGGTGGGTATGACCCTGCAGCGCAAGAAAAAATCATCCAAGGATCTCCCTGAAAACAAATCTCTTGATTGATTCACAGATAAGGTAAACAAAAAACATGTTAAATTAAAACCAAATATCTACATCTGCCACTTTTTGGTTCTTTTTTTCTGGTTAGACTGAATGACCGCTTGGCTTTTTTTGTATGCATAACTAATCAACGTTTTGTATTGTCCATACCGAAGATGAATGTTGCAAAACATGGGAGTGTCTGATTATGCCGACGAAAAAGAATTTTTTTTACCTAGTCTTCTTGTTAACGACGCTTAGTTTTGTGGTCTCCTGTTCTTTGTTCTCTGCGAAATCAACCTCATCTGCAACACAGCCAGCCCTGCCTTCCCCAACTGAAGCTTCACAATCCCAGGTTGTGATTGGCAATGTTTTCCAACCCACCGTTCTACCGACCACGGACGTATTGATCCAATCAGAAAACCGCAGGCTGTGGGCAGTCAGCGCTGTCACAGATTCGGACCCCGGAAATGAGGAGTTTCTCCTTGGCTCACCGGACGAGATGTTTTGTGAAAGCCCTGAAGTGTTCTGGTCGTATACTGACGTGGAGAATAGCCCAACAGAAATTACCTTTTCCTTAAGTTACGCCTACGCCATAAAACCCAGTGAAATTAATCTTTATTTCACCACTACCGGCTCGACAACTTTGCGGGTGGAAGTCCTGCAAGCCAGTTCCGGATTAGGGTATCTGGCTTATGAGGACAAAATAGGTGACAGTTCTTCCTGTCCACAAGTGCTTTCCATCCCTTTGGATATCGATCAAATGGTCGATACCATCATCGTGGCATTTAATAATCAAGAAGCATCCCTCTACCTGGATGCTGTGGAACTGGCAGGGACTTTACCTGGGTATGAATCCCTGCCCGTCTTTTGGCGTGTTCCGGTTGTGTCTGACGATCCTACCAAAGCTGACAGCCGCTATCCGGGTGGTATGGCGCTTGATGGACTAAATAATCTTTACCTGGCGAATGGACAAAACGGATTGTTGCGATATGATGTGGAAGGTAATTTACTGCAAAGCTATACGGTGCCAATGGAATCGTATATCAGTGATATTGCAGTGGACGAGACAGGCAAACCGGTCCTGACGGATTCAACCTATCAATGGTTTGTCTCCCTGGGACCCAACGGGATGCAGGACGTCGTTGGCGGGGAAGACTTCAGTTGGGATAACCCCCGGGAAATTGCTATTCATCCTCTGGATGGTACGTATTTTCTTATGGATGAAAGCGAAGAGGTTGCCCGCATCCGCGTCTATAACCCGCTTACCGCCGAATGGATTCGTGATATTCCCCTGGAGACAGTAGGCTATTTTGCCCACCGCGGATTAGCTTTTGATCAGCAAGGGGCTCTTTACACCATTGACCAATCTCAACCCGGGATTTTAAAGCTCGATGCCAGCAGCGGCGAAGTGATTGACATCTTGGGATTCACTGACCTGGCTCCAACTGGCCGCTCGGATCTGGCTCTGGATTCATCCGGAAATATCTACGTTTTGTTGAATAACAGCCCGGATAATAGTGCGGTATACGTTTTGGACCCACAAGGAAATCTGCTAAAGCGCTTTGGACAATTGACCTATGATGGCTGGGGCTGGGAAGAAGGGACTTTTCTCTTTCCGATCAGTATTGCGGTTTCTGCGGATGGACAATTTGTATTCATCCGTGAGAATGAATTTCTCACCGCGTATCAATGGATGCCTTGAGTATTGAAATAATCAGCATACTGCACCGGTTTTAGCCTGAGCCGGTGCGCTTTGTTTACGGTGGTTCATTGGCATTGTATAATTCAATCATGAAAAACCAGACCAGCAGCCACACCAGTCTCAATTCGTTAAAATTCCATATTCCATCAGTTTCTCAAAATCAGGTCAGTCGTGACCAGCTTATCCAGCGTCTTCAAACCGGGTTGACTTTGGGTCATGGATTAACCCTGGTCTCTGCCCCTGCAGGATACGGAAAAAGTGCGCTGATTGTGGAATGGCTGCGCCAGGTGAAAACGGCCGTCAGTTGGCTGACCCTGGACGAAGCGGATGATGATCCCCTGCGATTTTTCCTTTACTTTGTCACTGCTCTTCAAAAATTACGTCCGTCCATTGGCGCAGAACTGCTTGGGGTCATCCATTCAGGTCATCTACCGCCAGTGGATACACTGGTCAATGTTCTCGTCAATGAACTGTTGACTTCACAATCTGCTTTGGTACTGGTTCTGGATGATTTTCAGCATATTCAAGACAAAACCATTCTTGAAGTAATCCATGCCATCCTGGCTCATGAGTTGGTCAGTCTGCATATAGTCCTCATCACCCGCGAAGATCCAGCTTTACCCCTGGGAAGGATGCGCTCCAGAAATCAACTGACAGAGATGCGTGCCAGTGATTTGCGCTTTTCAAAAGCCGAAATCAATACCCTCTTTCTGAAGGTCATGCAGTTCAATCTGAGCGAGTCAGATTTGCTCGTTTTGGAGCAACGCACGGAAGGTTGGGCAGCCGGTTTGCAGTTGGTCGGGTTATCGATGCAAGGCCGGCAGGATCTCTCCCATTTTGTGACAACCCTCAATGGAAATCACCGTTTTATCCTCAGTTACTTGACTGAAGAAGTCCTCAATCGCCAGCCGCAGTCTGTGCAGAAATTTTTGATGCAAAATTCCATCCTATCCTCATTAACTGGGGACCTGTGTGATGCGCTCACCCAACAAACCAACAGCGCCGAAGTCCTGGAAACGCTGTATTCGGATAACCTCTTTATCATTCCACTGGATGATGAACAGCGCTGGTATCGATTCCATCCGCTCTTTGCTGATTTATTGCACAGCCAATTAAAACAAACCAACCCAGAGGAAATCAAAGCCCTTCATCAGCGTGCCAGTACCTGGTATGAAAGTAATCAGATGCCAATGGACGCCATCGAACACGCGCTGATGGCTAAAGATTTTCAGAGGGTGATCACATTGCTGGAACAGCACAATCTGACTTTGCTGAATCAAGGCTATATTCGCCGGGTGGAATCCTGGATCCACTCCATCCCGGAAGAATGGCAGTCTAAAAGTCCCCGCACCAGTCTGCGTTTCGCCTGGATTCACCTCCTGCGCGGAAATCCAGTCCAGGTGAATCTATATCTTAAACAAGCTCGGGGGGCGCTGGCAGATCAGGGTGAAACCCAGGAAACCAATGACCTGCGGGCAGAGTGCTATGCACTTGAATCCAACCTCCAGCAAACGGAAGGAAATATTCCTGAGGCCATTACTGCCGGAGAACAAGCCTTACGGTGGGTTGCGGCGGAAAACGATCGTGTAAAGGGATTAGCCTATCTTGGTTTGGGCGCGTCTTATAGGCAGGCGTTGAATTTTGAGAAAGCCCTGGATACCTTTCATCAGGCCATTCATTTCAGTCAAATTGCGGATGACCTGGTATCTGGTATGCTCGCTACCACCCATCTAGTTCTGATGTGCCATCAACACGGACGACTTCACCTGGCGGAGCGTTACGCATCCCAGGCGATTGAGTGGATGGAACAATCCAACATTGTTCCACCCCCTATTGTAGGCGCAGTATATGGATCCCTGGGTCTGGTGTATTATGAATGGAATCAACTTGAAAAAGCCCGGGAGTATTTTCTGCGCGGCATTCAATCCGGAACCTTTTCCGGACATAACGCTTCGCTGATTTACACCAAACTCAATCTCAGCCTGATTCAAAAAGCTGAAGGAGACATGGACTCTGCCCGCTTGGCTCTTCAGGAAGCAGAACAAATTTTCCGCAGAGGCGCTCCGGGGTGGTTGCGCCCAAATTTGATTTACCGGCAGGTTCAAATGGCTGTGGCGGATCATAACCTGGATGAGGCGGAAGCCCTCTTGCAGGCCAGTGACGTCCACCCGGTGGGCCCCATCAACAACGCTATGTTTGAAATCTATCTGGCAAAGGTGTGTTTGTTGCGAGCCCGCAAGAAGGAATCTGATTTAAATCAAGCCATGGATCTGCTCGAACGCCTTCGAACGGAGACAGAAAAACAGTCTCTCACTGGCGTCACGTTACAAGTACTTCTCCAAGGGGCCCAGTTATTTGCCCTAAAAGAGGATTTCAACAAAAGCCTGACCTGGTTATCTGAAGCGCTGATCATTGCCGAACCGGAGGGATATTTCCGTATCTTCCTTGATGAAGGTCCAACCATGGCTGAGCTCCTGAAAAAAATTCCTGACTCTCCCTATGCCCAAAAACTCCTAGCTGGATTCCCTGAATTTACGGTTGATTTAAATCATAGGGATGCAGAGGCTGGTTTGATCGACCCATTGAGCGAACGCGAAATGGAAGTGCTGACCTTATTATCTCAAGGATTAACCTACGCCGAGATTGCTCAAACCCTGATCGTCAGTGTCAACACGGTTCGGTACCATGTCAAAGGTATCTATGGCAAGTTAAACGTCGATAAACAAGCCAGAGCCATCGAAAAAGCCAGAACGCTCAAGCTGCTCTAACCCAAACTACATCCATTTAAGCAGGCGGACTACATCATCATGTAGTCCTTTTTTGTTTTTTCGGGCCTATACTGGGAGCAACCCATTAAAGGAATGAATATGCACGCAGACATTATCGAATCCAGTATCAGCCAAAAACGAAAGTACACCCTAAAACTTGCCGGTACGGTGGACGAAGAATTTGTAAACTCATTTTGCCCAACAGGTACTATGTTGATCCAAGGTGAGGATGCTGCCGCTTTGCTAACAATCCATACTGATCAATCCGGCTTAATTGGGATGCTGCGTTTGTTCCATAATTTAGGTTTTATTATCCTCGCTGTCCGGTGTTAAACAACCCCAAGAAGGGAAAGCAATAACCGGATTATTGCCATTTATAAAGAATGAACCATCTAGAAGGAAGAAGGAAAATGTCAAACAAAAAACTCTCTCGTCGTGATTTTTTCAAAGTTACCGGGATCACCCTGGCAGCCACGACCGTGCTTTGTGGTGGTCTTGGCTATGCAGCCACCCGTATACCCGCTATTGACACCCCAGACCTAACTTTTTCAGAGGAACCTACCATGAATAAAAAAATTCTTGTAACTTATGCTACCCGTGCCGGATCTACGGCTGAAGTAGCTGCTGCCATTGGCGAGACACTCAATCAACGCGGATACATTGTGGATGTTAAAGCAGTCAAAGAACTGCCTGTCCTGGATGGATACGAAGCCGTAATTATTGGGAGCGCCATACGCATGGGGAATTGGCTGCCCGAAGCGGTGGAGTACCTCAAAACCTATCAAGAAAATTTAAAAACAATCCCGATGGCCACGTTTTCCGTCCACCTGCAAAACCTGGGGGATGATGAGGAAAGTCGTCAGAATCGCCAGGCATACTTGGCTACTGTCCGTGATCTGGTTAAACCGGTGGATGAAGGGTACTTTGCTGGATCCATGGATTTGAGTAAGCTTTCATTTGTTGATCGCATGATTACCAAAATGGTTAAATCCAAAGAAGGTGACAGTCGCGATTGGAACAAAATTAATACCTGGGCAACCAGCATTCTGGCATAGGAGGAATGATGAAAAACGCAGCCCCCTTGAAGTGGATGATCCCTTTGATTTTTATCCTGAGCCTGACGGCCGCACTGGCGGGGCTCTGGCCGGCAGCCGGTGAACCTTACCCTATCACCAGTTTTCGCGGAGAACAGGTGATGATCAATGCCCGTGGTTTGTATTATTGGGATACGCTCAGTTCAGCGGCTCAGATGCAAGCCAATGATCTGGTGACCCTGCTGGTCGGCTTGCCCCTGCTGGCGGTCTCTTTCTGGCTCAGTTTACGAGGCTCCCTGCGCGGTAAGCTGCTGCTGACCGGCACGCTGGGTTTTATTTTGTACACCTATATGGGCATGTGTGTGGGTACGGCTTATAATGCCATCTTTTTGATCTATGTCGCCAACTTCAGCCTAAGTCTGTTTGCCTTTATTCTCAGTATCCAATGGATGGATCGGGAGGCCTTACCCGCACGTTTCTCTACTAAACTCCCCCGAAGATTAATTGCCGGTCTATTCTTCTTCACCAGTGCCTTTTTAATGATGGCCTGGCTTGGAAGGATTGCCCCCACTCTGTTACAGAATCAAATTCCATTATTGGAAAACACCACTACCATGTTCATTCAAGCCATGGACCTGGCGATTATTGTCCCCGCCTGCATCTTATCCGCCGTTTTACTTTTACGACAAAGTGCCTGGGGGTTTTTACTGGCTTCAGTAGCCGTAATGAAATTCCTTACCATGGGTCTGGCAGTCAGTTTAATGGGATTCAATATGGTGCGGGTGGGTGTCTCTGCAGATGTAGCCGGGTTGGTGATTTTTCCAACCATTACTTTGATTAATCTGGTTCTGGCGATAATCCTGCTTAAATCCATATCCCCTGAAAAGAAACCGGAATCTATCAAATAACAGGAAACTATTATGACCCGCATAACCGCATTTTTCTCCGTTCTTCTTTTTAGTTTGCTCAGTATCGTATCTGCGCCAGATAAACAACAGGTTGGCTTGATGCTCATTGGGGGAGACTACACCCTTCAGGGGGATGAAGTTCGCCACGGGAACATGATTGCACTATTTTCCGCCGTAACCCTTGAGGAAGGCAGTATAATTGATGGAAATCTCATTGCATTGGGCGGCAGGGTATCAGTAAATGGGAAGGTCACTAAAAATATCGCGTCCTTATCAAGCGATCTGATCATCCAGTCAACAGCCCAAATTACAGGAGAGATCAAGCAGTTCGGTAGAAGGCCTCTTGAAATCCAACTACCATCCATCCTCTTGATCATCTCATAACACCAATACCTGGGTCCGACCATTTGGAGTGAATTTATGTTAATAAAAGATGCCCAGTTTGAAATGCGAACCGCCTTTGCAGGCGGTTTTGCGGGTCAATTGATCTCAGGTTTGATTTGGCTGGCATCAGCAGCCCTGGGACAATGGGTCAGCCCAAAGTCAGGTATGCTGATGCTCTTTTTTGGAAGTATGTTCATTTTCCCGCTGACCCAGGCATTTAACAGGTTGATGGGTGCTCCTGCACGTGTAAGTCCGACCAATAGCTTGTGGGGATTGGGTACGCAAATCGCTTTCACAGTGCCGATTAATTTTCTGCTGGTTGGAGCAGCCACGTTGGTTCAGGAAACCTGGTTCTTTCCGGCTGCCATGATTGTCGTCGGGGCTCACTATCTACCTTTTATCACCTTATATGGAATGAAGTTGTTTGGCCTGATGGCTGCCCTGCTGGTTCTGGCCGGCGCCGGACTGGCCGTATATGGCCCCGTCGTTTTCAGCCTGGGTGGATGGTTGGGGGGAGGACTTTTGCTTGTTTTTGCTTTTATCGGCAGAGGGTTGGTTATTCAAGAACAACAGGGGCAACCGGTAGATGGGAGATCCAATGAATAAATCGGATCCAAAACCCGAGTCAGGATCCAGGCCTCGGCGGGGGATGTGGACAGCCATCGGTTTGATCCTGGGTGCTGGTTTGGGTGTACTTCTGCAAAACATCATTGCCGGTGCCGCAGGCGGGTTGCTCATTGGAGCCATCCTCGACCTTTACAACCATAAAAAATGATATTCTGGTTGGTATAAATCAAATTCACGCTGCATTAGAGAACTGAATGGATTTTAATTATCCATGCATAAAAAAAGCATGACAACCGAGTCGTCATGCTTTTTAGGGTTGGGGATTGATCTATTCTTTCGCTGGTAGGTATTTTTTGGCGTGTTTCATCCGAACCACATTGAAACCAATCACGACGATCAGGATAAAAACCCGAAATACAGGAGCAACCGGCATATAGAAAGCCACCATTAAAATAGCCACACCGATCAAGGAATGGGTCAGTAAATTTTTCCAATCTTTTAGATATGTCCAAACTGCATTGATGATTTTCATTGAAATTCCCTTTCTTAATTTAACTTATTCAGTAGTGTTAACAGATCCCGGGGAGGGTGATCCCTGTTCCCTGATTGTCCATTCTTTAACTGGAGACCAGTTTGTCCATATAGGTTGAAAGCAAATCCACCAGCAGCTTTCGGTGCTGAGCGGCTTCCGATTCGGAGAGCATGCATAAATCAACCGCCATGACAAAGGCAAAACTTCCCAAGCGATCCAGTGCAAGGCGTTCTTGCGGGCTCAGATCCCTGTCGAACTTCTTGGCTAAAACCCGGCTGTAACATTGCGATACTTTCACATGCGTTGCGCTAAACCCTGGTTCCTGCATCCCCTCAGCATCACTCCCGGCATACAGCGTGGCTACTTCGGTCCATAAGTTGTTCAAAGACTTGCGATTTTCCATGCTGTGCGCCTGAACCTCCAACAAGGCAAGTAACGCCAGCTCCGGATCGTCTTCCTGAACGGAGATTTGTTCCATCTGCTCCAGTGTTTGCTGCCAGCTATGCGCCATGACGTGCATAAACAGCGCATCTTTGTTTTTGTAATAGTGATAGATGGTGCCCACCGCAATGTGTGCATGGGCAGCAATTTCCCGCATATCCATCTCCTGATAGCCGCGGCTTTTAAATAAGTCTTCAGCAGAGGAGAGGATGGTATTTTGAATGTCGGAAAGGATTTTTGGCATCTTGCATCCTGATGGAGAAAAGCCGTATTTATTATGAACATTGTTCACAATAAAACGCAATTATAATGAACGAGGTTCATGATGTCAAGGACTATTTGGGTTTTCACTCCAGATATTGTTATACCTGCTTGGATATATAATATTTTTAAATCGGAAGGTTATTGGATGCCAATTACCCCATTCCCCCGTGTTTGATTTTTCTGGATTTAACTTATATTTTCAACGAGGTACATGTGATGTCCACAAAACTCTGTCCCAAGATCATCTTGGAAGGCACACGCCTGACCTTCAAGACGGAAATCGCATTTGCATTGAACGAGCATCCGCGCCTGGTGGGCCCTCGCAAATACCGCTATCATTCTCCCCTGATTTCTGCAGAATGGTGTAGTTTTACGGATTTTCCCTGGGGCAGAGGGCTAATCAATTTTGAACCGCAGGAAGAAGCCCTGGCCATGGAAACCTACCAGACCTGGGTGCGTCTCTTTGAACTGCAAAAGTATTATTCCTGGATCATCGATCGCTTTCACCTTTCCACGTGTGCCTATCAATGGATGAAGTACGCTAAAGACATGGATTTTACCTGGCTGGAGCAGCGTCTTTTACCTATCGGTTTTCGCCTGGTCTTCCTGACTCGATCAGAGGATTCCTTCGAAGCTGCCAGAACCGAGCGGCTAAAAGTATCCGGAAATCCGGGTCAGTACGATGATCTGGACATCTTTCGCAAAGAACAAACCTTGATGCGCCGTTTGGTCAGTGAAAGCCTGCTGCCCAGGTTGGAGGTGGATATCTCCGATAACAACATACTTTCAGCCGTGGAAAAAATAGTCAACTGGATGGAAACCACAGGCGGCCTGTACCCGAATTACTAATACCAGCTTTCTTTCATCTAAACAGTTTGGTGGGTTTGTGCAGAATCTTGGATTTTCAATAGCACACCATTACGACATGGGTCCAGAACTAATTGGCCGCCTTCCATAGTTTCCACGCTCAGCCCTGCCCGATGCACACGCTCCAGTACCGCATCCATTGCGACCTGATTGGGTAAAATAATACTGAAATGACGCAGCCCTTGGGCGTTGACTGGCGGCTGTGGAATGCCCACCCCCTGCCAGGTGTTCAAGCCAATATGATGATGATAACCGCCCGCGCTGACGAAAGCCACCTGAAATGGATTCGCGCGTCCCATGATGTCAAAACCCAGCAACCCGTGATAAAAATCCAGGGCATCCTGCAGATCACAGACATGCAGGTGGATGTGCCCCATGCTGACCTGCGCTGAAATCGGAGGTTCGGGATGATCTTCACGGGGCAAGTGGCTGAACAAGGCCTGTAAATCCAGGGCTTCACGGCCGTCACTTAAGCGGCCGTCCGCGCGGCGGGCGCCGAAGCCGCCATTTTCGTAAACAAAAACCCCATCCTCCGGCGATTCCGTATACAGTTCGATGCCGTTCCCTTCCGGGTCTTGCAGATAGGTACTCTTGGTCATGATATGATCCGTGGGGTGATTCTGAATATTCAGATCAAACAAACGCGCCACTGCCCGGGCCAATTCGCGCCGGCTGGGGTAAAGGATGGCAAAATGGTACAGCCCGGTCACACGGCGATATCTTTTTGCACCCGGAACATGAATCAATTGAAGGAAATCATCCTGGCCATTGCCCAATCCGGCCCGGTCGTTCGTTTGCCAGTGCAGATGAAAACCGAGGCTGTGTTGATAAAAATCAAGCTGTTGATCCAAATCGGCTACATTAAGGGTGACCTGTCCGATGTGCGTGGCTGGGTGGATGGAGAAAACAACTTGATCCTTGAGGTTGGATTTTGTTTCAAGATGCATGGCCTGACCTCCTGATTAATAACCTGTTATTAATAAGACAATAATTATCTTATTATATCGCGTTTATCACAGGAGAACCAAGGAGGTGATAAAAAGAGGACTAAAAAAAAGCAAAGGTGTCTATCGAGGAATACATGGGAGGGAACCTATCCGAATATTGGCGCACTCATGCGCTTTGGGCGTCCGCCGGACGCCCCTACCTTGGGATTCATTTCCGACTGGTGCCCAACGATTGACGATTTATTGGGCATCCTTCACACAACGGAATGTGCGGTAACCCGGGCTATGGAGCGTGTTTTTAGCAAAAATTCCACCCTTGTAGTCAATAATATAAGCTTGATCGGTCTTGCCGGGGACGGCTTGGGACGTCCAGTAATAGATGATTGGCGAATGCGAGTCCCACAGCGGGGTTTCCTTGTCCGGGGTCAAGCGATAGCTCACTGTGCTCGTCTGTGCATCCCATACCCCGCCGGCGTTTTCGCCCTTACGGGTCTGGCAGCGCACAGCCTCCTCAATGGAGGGCAGGCGCCAGATATTTTGCACTTCGTCTATCAGGCGCAAGCCGTCATAGGCAAGATGGGCACAGGCGGATTGCGCCTCCTGCCACGTTTTGCCCTGTTGGGGGAATCCCGCCCCGCGCCCGGCCCAAATCAGCGGCTGACCCTGGCAATCCACCTGGCGTGCACCAAAATCACCGTCATTCAAGCGGCCTGCAATGCGGATGATATTCGGCACCGCGACACAGATCATAATGCTCAGGGGGATGCCAGCCAGCAGGCCGATGGCCAGACGTAAAGGTTGCGGCCGGCCAAAGAAAAACAGGATACCCAACCCCACCAGGGGGAGGGCCAGCATCAGGTAGACGACATCAAAAGAGGCGCCGGAAAAGAAAATGGGCACAAACACCGCCAGCGCCAGAAAGAGACCCAGGCCGATTTTACGCCAACGGATGGCGAGGATAGGCAGGAGAATGAACGTCAGAGCAAAGGGTACGTATTGGATGAACATCAAGCCCAGATTTTCCAACAGTGAGGAAGAGTACCAGCCCTCATGGAAATTTTCCAGAATGCCCCAAACGCTCCATAGTCCGCTGACCGCCAGGCTCAACCCCACGGCGATCCAACCGAGAATTTTTCGAGTCTTTGATGGTTTTGTATCTGTCATTACGCCCGCCCGAGAAACTACCAACCTTATTTTATTCTAGCAGGATTTTAGGGGAAAGAAAGGAGGGAGGCATCATCAGAGGCGAATCTACTTCTGGAACAAATTCGCAACCCATTCTTACTGGCCTCTTGAAGATAAAAAAGTATAATTCTTCTTATGTTGGGATATTCTTGATTTCAAGATCGCAGTAATTCCCATTGGTTATTACAAGTAGATGATCATTGCATCCTACCAGGAATCCACATCATTATTAACTAACTTGTCTATGGTATATCTTTTCTGACTTACCAAGGAAATCAGTCATGGAGAAATGTTTGGGCTGTGAGATTATTGCCGGCACCATCAAAACGCCAGGCGGCTTGATCTATGAAGATGCGTATTGGACCATCACGCACGCCACATGCTCGAATGGTGCCCCCCTATTAGGCATGCTAATCCTGCAGACCAAACGTCATTGCACACAATTGGCTGACCTAAATACCGACGAAATTTTTAATCTCGGCAACCTTCTTCGTGAAACCTGCAAAGCACTCGATGACATCCTTCATCCAATCAAGACCTACGCCTGCTCTTTCGGTGAAGGGGTGGGGCATGTCCATTTTATGATCATCCCCCGAATGGGAAGAATGCCCATTGGAGCTGAATTATTGAAACAGGTCATCGAAGAAAATCAATGGGGCTGTTCATTCGAGGATGCCTCTGATTTAGCAAATAGAGTTCATAGCCTTCTGCCAAAGTCTTGTGTACAAAATTTTTCCCCATAATGCCTGCCGTTGGGCGCAGCGAGAATGAGCAAGGAGTGAAAAATGAACAGCAAGAAAGGTTTTTTACTTTTACCAGGTGGGGGAATGTCAGCTTGGATTTGGGAAAAAGTCATTCCTCTTTTAGAGGCACCATCCATTGCTCCACTGTATCGATTAGAAGAAAACAATGTAGAAAACAGGAAGAAAGCAACGATTCAAGATTGCGTGAACTATCATAAGCAATTAATCGATGCGTCCGGTTTGGAAAAAGTGGTAGTGGTTGGACATTCTGGTGCAGGTGCGCTTGCCGCTGCCATCGCAAAAGAAATTACAGATAAAATATGCTCCGTTATTTATATTTCTGCAAACATACCCAAAAATCATTCTGCTACGGTCGATTCTCTCCCATTCTTACTCCGGGTGATAAACAAACTTGCCATAAAATCACAAGTCAATACAGATTCGCGCCCAATGCAAAAAAACGCAAACATGATCAGAAAATATTTCTGTAACGAATGCGATCAAGAAACATTAGAATTTGTCCTGCGTCAAGAAATGCTGTCCGAACCGTTATGTTTGGCTTTGGAAGAATATGATTTTGATAATTTTCCCAAAATACAACAGGTGTATATTGTATTAACCAAGGATAAAACTCAGACCGTCGCGCAGCAAAAGGAAATGATGAAGCATTTGGCTGTGGTTGAAAAGAGAGAAATCGAAAGTGATCATATGGTGATGTTGAGCAAACCAGGCGAAATAGCAAATGTGCTCAATGAAGTGCTGAGAAGCGCCTGATAAAAAAACTCTGTTGGATGCAGAGGACTACTACTTTGCAAATGGTAAAGGAGATAATTTCATTATGACTATTGTTATTTCCCTTCGTGATTTCATTAATGGAATGCAAATGGTTTCGAATGAGGTTCGAGCATATCTGTGCAAGGCCACAGGCGAAATAATACCAGTCACCTATGATGATTTTGATGTCGTGGAAGAAGGCGATGGTGACTGGAGCGAGGACGATACGTGGAAGCAAGAGTTTTACGAGAAGGTTGAGAAGATTGGTTCGTCTGATGAATATCTGGAACTCCCAAGCCAATATGATATCCACGAATATGCGATTATGGAAAGATTCTGTCTTTCCATTTCAGATGAGAAAATTAGCGATCTGTTTTTGTATAAGATTCATGGCTCAGGGGCGTTTCGCCGATTCAAAGAGTTGCTTTATCGCTATGAGATTGAAAAAGATTGGTTCAGCTTCAGAGACGAAGCCTATAAAGAAATCGCGATATGCTGGCTTGAAAATCGCGACATTGAATATACCGATGATATGAATAGACGAGGATAACGTAAGTCGTAGGATGGGTTGAGCCACTGGTTTCTCAATTACCCCGTATGTCCATGATAGATCATTTTCATTCCGCTCAACCCATCTGCATTGGATTAGAGCGGTTCCTGATATGCAAACCAATTCCATTTGGGAATGTCGTGGGTTCGCTGGTATATTATCATTGATAGAAGCAAATTAATTCTGTTCAAGATTGGCCAAGGTCCGGTTTCCATCGTTTTGTTAAAGCTGGCGTGATTGAGAAGGATTGGGGAAAATGCACTGAAAATTCATTTAAAAATATGGTGTGTGGTGAAGCATGAGGGTGGTGGGTCAACGACACAACCTACACGCTAGTGATTCAACGGCCTATGAATATTTTTAGTTATTTTCAGGGCGAGCTAAGAAATCTAATGTATTTAAATATTTTTTGGCTATTTCGGGTGTGTGTGGACCTTTTTTTGAAATGACATCAAACAATCTATCCATATCTCTAAAATTCCAATCAACACATTTTTGTAAGTTTTTTGTACCATTTTTAAAGGGGATATTTTCGTATGAAGTAACGCCTACTAATTCTTGATTATTCAATTTCATTTGTGCCGAAGGTGTTAAAACCACCCCTATCCAATCAGTAGTTTCATGCCAACTTGCAGCTTCATCAACAGCGTAACCCACCATAATATTCGCCTTTGTTGAGTATTCACCATAGCTTATTGCACCACGCAATGGCAATTCGAGCTCAAGTGCATATGGAAGCAACCACGCACAAATTTTTGCATGAATTTCAATTACTACGTTAGAAGGTCCTGATGTAAACAATACAATTGTGTCTGAAACACTTATTACCTTCGTTATTTCTTCTTTTCCTCTTAACTCTTCTATATTTGAATATTCCTGAGAAATAATTTTTGCTTTTTCCATAGTTTCATTAATAAGGGAAAATAATGTTTCAATTGCAAAATCTGTTTGCTGCCAAATTCCCTTCCAACCCAAAACATCAATAAATGTAACGGCCCCCTTATCTCGTTTTATATCAGGCTTTTTCATATTAGTCCTTCAAATATTCCACGAGGAGTTGACTTTTCACATAATGAAATCCATTCAGCTAAATCATTTAAAGCTTCTTGTATAACTTCCTTGTTCGCACCTTCGGATGCTTTAACCCAAACCTGTTCTAGAAATATTCCCAGAGTCCTTGGGTATGAGACTGAGTCATGTTTTAATGCTTCGAAGAGAGCTGGTTTGCCTTTTTTGTTTGCTTGATTTTCAAATTCACTTCCTCCCTCAATTTTCCATCCATCTACTGTCCGAGTTAGACCATAGTAATCATAATGTCCCCATCGACGAGTGTAAATGCGAAAATCAAATTTCTCTCCCATAGTACTATCCTCAGGATCATTGTTTGCATCAGGGTCATCAATAAATTTTAGTAAGTCTTCCACAGGATGAAGATGATTATAGAATTCCTCATCTTCTACCGGAACACCACGATTTTCATACATATATTTGTGGTGTTTAGGTACAAGGTCTCTTCGTGTCAATTTCATATGTAAATCATGTGCTAATCTTGCCATTTCAGAGGTTCGATCATATTGTTCTTTAAAATCTTTCCCTTCATCCTTAAAATATTCGTGTGATTGATCAACCAATACGCGAAGATCATTATATAAACTTTGTTCATCAGTATCTAACTTGATTTTATCAGCCATTCTATTCTCCTATTGTTCAGTAATTACGTGAATAAGGATAGTACTAATATACAGGATTTCAATAATTTAAGATGAGAAATCGGTAGTAACTATTTTGGAGATGATATGATCGTTAATCAGTAAGGATATTCTCTCTTACTAGCTCCCGCCTAGTGTGTGAACCTTTTTTACATCCAGATAATTATTAATAAAACAATATATATTATAAAAGATTTCTCCCTGTTCTTTTTTATTCAATCCATTTCCCCGCAAAATAACCTATGTTACAATCCCTCCTATCAAACTCCAAGTAGGCAGGCCCATGAAACGCAGTGTATACATCCAGGATAAAATCACCGCCTTGCGATCACCTGCCGGGGTGATGATGCTGCTGTTTTCGTTGGTGGCTGGGCTGTTCCTCATCCTCACCGGTCCCTCACTGCATCTGGCCTGGAATCATCAAACCAAAGGCATGGTCAAGGATTTTCAAACCCTGACCGAGGACGGCATCCAGAGCCACCATTTCCAGGCGGTCTATCTTTTCGGCTGGGTAAGCTACGATCAACGTCTGGACCTGATCGGCGATCACAACACGGTCCAGGACCGCATGGTGGTGATGAAGGACGAGACCACACACACCGCAGTGATGATCAAAATCAATAAAATGTACGCCATCCGGGAAGCGCAATACGCCAATGTCTACGGCATTCTGCGCACGATGGATAAAGCAAAATATGAGCACTTTATGCAGTTGTACGGCGCCGAGATCAGCGCGGTACAGGCCGAGGGTTACACCCTGGACGCGCATTACTACATCAATGAGTATGAAAACCTGCCCGATAAGGGAGCGATTCAGGGCATGCTGATCTTCGCAGCGGTCAACGGCGGATTGATCCTGATCTGCCTGATCCCCTTCCTGGTGCCGCATCCCGTCACCCTGCGCAAAACAACCAAACGCCGCACGAGGCAAACAAAACTGTAAGGTTGGCAGGCCTCCTCGATTTGCAAAAAAACCAATCCCGGATTATAATTTCAATTGTCAGACAACTGAAGGTGAACCACAGAACCATCCGATTTTACCGGTGTATCTCTGGGTGCTTTCAACGAAACAAACATTAACATTTTTTCCAGAGGCACATCCCCCTTGGCATCCAGGTGTTATATCCCCTGAGATTAAAAGGCGCCGGTAATCGGTGGTTTTTTATTGCTTATTGGAAAACCTTATCAATGGATTTTTGGAGATCCGTTCAATGGTAGACGCAACAACTTTCAACCAGGTTCAGGAAAAAGTATCGGCATCACGCGAGGATATTCTCAAGTTCTTACGGGACATCATCGCCATTCCCAGCATGAATTCACAAATTGAGGCCGTCGGCGAACGAATCGGCGAAGAGATGCGCAAGCTGCACTTCGACGAAGTCCGCTTTGATAAAATGGGCAACATCCTCGGACGGATCGGCAGCGGCCCCCGGGTGATTGTGTTTGACTCCCATATTGATACGGTCGGCATCGGGGATGTGGCCGAATGGCAG
Organism: Leptolinea sp. UBA5203; assembly: GCA_002412765.1. Lineage (GTDB taxonomy): Bacteria > Chloroflexota > Anaerolineae > Anaerolineales > Anaerolineaceae > UBA5203. The sequence goes on from DHVR01000030.1 coordinate 66,368, forward strand.
TGGGATCCTTTCCTGGGCAAAATTGAAAATGGCGTCTTCTACGGACGAGGCGCCTGCGACGAAAAAGGCAGCACCCCCGGAATGATCTACGGCCTGGCCATCGCCCGCGATTTGGGCCTTTTGGACGGCTGGACGGCGTACTATTTCGGCAACATGGAAGAAGAATGTGACGGTATCGCCCCCAATTCCTTCGTCGAGGTGGACCCCAAGGTCAAGCCCGATATGGTCATCATCGGCGAGCCCACCAAAATGCAGGTCTACCGCGGACACAAAGGCCGCATCGAATTTAAAGTGGTTGAGAAAGGCCGCAGTGCCCACGCCGCCAGCAATCACCTTGGCGACAATGCCATCTACAAGATTCTACCGATCATTGCCGGTATCCGCGATCTGGAAGAAAAATTAGGCCATGATGCGTTCCTGGGACACGGTAAAATCACCGTCTCCGATATGCGCGTGCAGACCCCCAGTTTGAACGCGGTACCCAATGAAGCCGTGATCTACATCGACCGGCGCATGACCTTTGGCGAGACGCGCGAAGAAGCATTGCAGCAGGTGCAGGCGTTGATCCCCGAAAAAGACCGCGATTCCGTTGAAATTGAAGAGTTGTTTTATGACACGCCTTCCTACAACGGGTTCGTCTTCCCGGTGGATAAATACTTCCCCGCCTGGGCCATCGAAGAAGAGCATGATCTGGTGCAGGCTGGTCACAAAGCCCGCCAATTGATGGGCTATCCCGACAGCGTAGCTGGCAAATGGGAATTTAGCACCAACGGTATTTACTGGGCTGGTAAGGCCGGCATCCCTTGTATCGGCTTCGGCCCCGGCGATGAAGACACCGCCCACACCGTGAATGAGAATGTCCCGTTGGATGAGGTCGTCAAATCCGCGGAGTTCTACGCCATGATTACCGGTTTGATTGAATAATTATTGGTTGATTAAAACCTTATAGGTAGTGTCCATTCAAAAACGGGAGTGAAATTTGCTCCCGTTTTTTTGTACCTATAAAGAGCCAAGTCCCTCTATACTTTAACTATTCGCACAGGAACACTGGAGGGCATCCATGAACACGAACACATCCGAGGTTTTATCAGGGCATAAAAAGGGCTGGCTGCAGGGGATCCTGGCCTTCACACTGATCTTAGCCGGTTCCATTTACGCTGTGGACTGGATGAATTATTTCTACCGGAGCGGCAGCGTATACACGGTGTACGCCAAACCGGTGATCACCCTGATGGCGTTCATCATCCTGCTGATGGCGGGCCGCAATAAATTGGAAAAGCGGGATTGGACGCTAGTGCTGCTGGCTTTCTGCTGCATGCTGCCCACGGACATCCTGATGAGCCTGGTGGTGGTCAGCCCGGCGCTGTCGGTTGGGTCGTCGGTGTTCATGATCGGAGGCATCCTTTCCATCCTCGCGCACATCTTCCTGATTGTGCGCATAGGTAGGGGCTTTGGATATTTCAAACAGTTCCGCCTGTCCGAAGCCTGGCTGCCGGTGCTCATCTACGGCTCCGCAGTAGTGATCTTGTTTGTTTTATGGAAGGATATCGTGCGCGTGGGTCACGCGGCCATTGCCCCAGCCTACACCGCTTTCTTCTGCACCACCGTCTGGCTCTCCTGGGAAGCCGTACGGCGCAACTTATTACCCAAACCCAACGCCTGGATGGCCGCCATCGCCGCCACCTGCTGGTACGCCACCGAAATCCTGGGCGAGACCTATAACCTGGGTCTTGGGACGGTATCGGAGATCACCTTTTGTCTGGTGTGGGTGTTTTACGGCACAAACGTCATCCTGTGGGCATTGAGCGTTTATCGTTGGGTGCCGGCGGTTGTGAGAAAGAAGAGATAAGAGGGGTTGAATTAAGTATCGGGTTATCCGCTCCCTGAGCCTGCCGAAGCGCCCGGCACCTTGAGCCTGCCCAGCACCAGGCAAGTCGTTCCCTGAGCCTGCCGAAGGGTGAAATTAAACAATATGAATTTGGAATTCACTAGCCGGCTTGGTCGATTTCCGGCTTCGACAAGCTCTCCCCTGTCGGGGACTTAGCCAACGGGCAAGTCGTTCCCTGAGTTTACCGAAGGGTTTTCCATCCAGCGCCAGGCTTCGACAAGCTCTGCCAACGATGACGCCCGCTCCCTGAGCCTGCCTGCACTGAGTTCGTCGAAGTGTCGAAGGGTGAAATTGGACAATATGGATTTGGAAATTTAATTCATCATAAAAATGTTTTCAGGATAAGTTGAAAATAATACTTATCGGTGAAATAATTTTGGGGTAAGTGGTCAGGCGCAGGGTTTAGCATCCGCATATACCTTTTTCATAAAAAATGTGTCGGATGCTAAACCCCTACATAGAATTGTGATTGTTTCAGATAGAAAAGCCCATTCACTGGAAATGGGGTGACCGCGAGGGTTCGCCCATCCATTTACAACATTCAAAAAAAAATAGGATCACGACCTCCTCTATCAAGGATTTGGCCGTGATCCTACATCTATTTTCTAACTACCCTTATTCTTACTCTTCAATCGCCAGGACAAACAGACCGCCGCCGTTGATTTTGACCGCTGCCAGGGAACCTAGCCCGTTGTTCAGCTCAGGCAGAGCTTGTCCGGCCATTTTTTCCAGGGCCACTTGCAAGGCGCGCAGTTGATCATCGTCAATTGTCCATTTACCATCGCCCTGATAGGTCAGCACAGCCACGAACAAGCGTACCCAGCCGCCCTGACCGTCATTCAAGCTCGGATTCCAGTAGAGTACAACCAGTTTGGCCGGATTCATCTCAGGCGGGAAGGCGAAGGTAAGCATCGAACTGTCCCACACCTGAAGCGCCGTAACGGGGTTGCCCGCTTTGAATAAATTGATCTGGACGGCGTCCTTAAAGGTCAATCCAGCAGGCAGCTCAGCAGGTAAATTATCGGCTGTGATTTGCAGCATCTGCATGCTATCCACCAGGTTGCTGTTGATGAAATAGAATTGATTCATCAGGCTATCCATGAACTGGAACATCACCAGATTATCTCCACCGGGGAGAAGGTCGGCATTGCCGTTTTCCAGCGCCAAGACAAAATTAAAGGCAGGCGAATGTTCCTCAACGGGTGCAGGGGCTGATTCGCCCATATCCCATACAATCCCAAACTCGTCGGTCTCTGCGTGAGGGATTCCGTATCCGGCATGGAATCCCGGAGAGAGCAGCACCGGATACCAGGTGTGGCTCCAGGACCAATTGACTTTGACGGTCAAGAACCAGAAGAGTTTCACTTTGAAGGTCATGGCCATGGCGAGTTTTGCATAGGTGGAAGCCAGGGCAATTTGGCTGTCGAAGCTGGCTTTAACTGAGGCGATGCCCAGATCAATCCCCATGCTGCCGGCTATATGAACAATGCTTCCCGTGGTTGCCCAGCCATTGGATGTACTGTGATTGCGCAGACAACTGGCCTGATTACAATTCCAGATATTGACATCCAGCGCAAAGGACATATTGACGACCACGAAATTGGCCGAACCGGATACACTGCCGTAAACCTCAAACTGACCATCCGATTGGACAAAGCCCTGTACCGTGACGTTCACAAAACCGAACACATCCATGGAGAGATTATTCAGGGCAATGCGGAAGACATTGTTCTGGTAAGAAATCGTGACCGAACCGGAAACATTGAGGATCTTGGCGAATTGGACTGTGCCTGTGATCGTCACCTTGAAGCTGGATGGGGCGATGCCCAGATGGCTGGTCGTAGTGCTGGTGTTGACGCTGAAAAAGCCGGTACCAAAGATGTTTACAGTGGGTATGGACAGATTGACATTGACAAAGATGTTGCAGGCAAAGACTGGTACGCCATTATCAATATACAAGCCGGCACTGTCAAAGATTAGTATTTTGCCAAAACCACCAAGCTGCAAAAAGCCGAGCGTTTCTATCTGGAAGCTGGTGGGGGCGAAGATGATTTGAGTATAGCCAGCAATCTTGAATCCGCTCCCCAAGGCCAATTGTCCGCCAAACAAAACCTGGGTGGTTCCGGCTGCGATGGTCGCTGCGACAAGTACCATATGGCCGCTGCCGTCCACCATCACGTTACCGTTGCTGTCCAATTGGAAGCGGTTGAAGGTTTGGTCGTCACTAGTAGTGTTGATCTGGAACTGGAAGCGCCCTGAGAAGCCAAAATTCGCAGTCGAGGGCAGGCCAACCGCCATGGAGAGATCAAGATATCCGTACAGGCCATCATTGATAATGGTGATACCGCCCGAGGCAGCACCGCTGAAGAGTGTTACTCCGACCAACTTGAGCGCATAAGCGGCCCCCACTTGCAAGGAAACCTCGCTTGCGGATATGCTGATATGGAAGGAACCGGTCATGAATAATGAATCAAGAACGGAGATATCTCCCTGCCCTTCAGCGACCAGGTAAAATCCGGCTGCCGCGTACGAACCGTCCGGCTTTGGCATGCCTCCGTGTATGGTGATGATGAAATTTCCATTACTGGATTGGATGTAGGTGTCAATAAAGTGTTGTGAGAGATATCCGCCAGAGATAAATTGAGTTGGCACAATATACGTTTTATTTTTGGCGGTCGTGTTCATCAGCAGGAAGAAGGCTACATTCACATCCAGCAGGGGACCAAGATCAACTTGATTTTGCAGTTCCAGATTGATGGCAATGCCATCATTGTCAATCAGGATCAGCCCCATGGCATCCATGTTCAACAGGGTTATGTCTGCCAGGCTCATGGTCAGCATAGCGGCGGCAAACATCTGGAAGCCGGTGGAAGATATTTGCATGTCAAAGGCACCGCTCAACCGGAAGTATTCGGTGGCGATGGCCGTCTTGGCACTGTTGGGTGCGCCGAGGATCAACATGCCTGCCATCTGGATACTGAAGAGTTCCGGGGCCAGGGTGAAGGTTTTTTGCTGCATCACATCCAGCATGGCATCGCCAATGCTGTTGAGGGTTTTATTGAGGATATAGATATTTCCGGCGGCATCCGTAAGCTGCCATTGGGTGCTTGCGGTCAAGACGGCGATACTTATAGCACCGCTTAAGGGGATGTTCATCGCCAGCATCTGGGTTATCAGGGTATTGTCACTGGCCAAGGTTCCACCAGTATTCAGGGTGTCAATCAGATCCTCCGCCAGGGAGGTATGCAGCACCTTGAGTAAAAGCGCTTCCACCTGAATGCTGCTGGTGGTGTTGACCAGTAATTGGGCAAAGACATTCAGGTTGAGGCCAAATTTAATCATCGACGCAGGGTTGATCACCAGGTCAGCCACACCCCAGAATTGCGGATTGCCGGTTTCAGGGAAGAAGAGAATGAATTCAGCAGCGGCCGAGGCAATGGTGCCCAAATACATCACCGAGATACTGCCGGAGGCGTCCAGCATCAAGCGCGTGTCGGATCCGGCGGTGGAGACGGAGAGAATGACAGAACCTTCGATATTAAAAAGTTGATCGTTATTGAGTGGATTGTACAGAGCAATGTCACCGGCCAGGGTGATGTTGAAATTACTCTCATCTCTGCCCATCGCCAACTCTCCGGAGAGGACCAAAAGGTTCACCTGATCCGGGATGTTGGAGAGGAAGAGGATGGTCATATCGCCAGAACCCAGCTCGCTGAAGTTGGCATACAATCTGGAACCCAGGCTGATTTTGTTATCTGCCAGGCGTAGGTCGCCGTAGGCAAAGAATTTTCCATCCGTGCTGATCTGGAGCTGAACTACGCCGTTGAAAGCAACCTGGCTGACATATTGTGAGTAAATAGTGACTGAGCCATAGATAATCATCGGGGAAGTCATACTATCCAAAGTATTGGCACTTTGACTGTTCAAGTATTGATTAATGACCTGTTGTTGGACGGTTGCCAGCCAGGTGGCTGGATTTACCGGTCCTATGGCGATGGGTTGAAGGGCACTTAATTGAGAGGCTTCCGTATAAGTTGGTAGGCTGATGGAGAAATCCACGCCAAAGGCGAAATCACTGATGGTCAGGCCGGTATATGGATCAATTAAAATTGGCACAGCCGCCGAGATCATGATCCCCAAAGGACCTAGTGAGGAGAAGGCAAAGCGGATACCCAGCTCAAAGCCAGCCATTTTAAAGCTGCCGGAGACGCCCATGTAGAAGATGCTGTCCGCAATCAGGGTGGTAGTATCGCTGGCATCAATAATATTCCCGTCCGCATCCAGTTTAAGGAAACCACCCAATAAAGCGCCGGCAATTTCTCCGCCGAAGATTTCTCCGCTGATGTTGACTGCCAGACTGTCTATATTGACAATCGGGAACTTGCCGGCTTCCAGCATGGCCATATCGATCTGAATGCCATTAATCGCGCCGGAGAAAGTGAACGGCAATTCGGTAGACCCGACCATGGAGACCGAAACCATCAGGGTAAAGCCCAGTGGATCGTCATTGATATCCCCAGGCCAGGTGATATCAAATTGAGTGAATTGTACCGGGAACCAACTGGGCAGGCCAACGGATGCGCCGCCTTTTCCAGTGAAATCAAAGGACAGGCCGAAACCGGCTTTCTGTACAAAATCGCCGTTGCCCAGGAAGGCAAAATTCTTCATCTCGCCGGTGATGTTCAACGGCCCGGCCACGATTTTGGCACCCAGGGAGGTAAAGGCTACCACCTCATCGGTTGCGCCGGCGCCGGAATCAATCATCATGCCGCTGCCGGAAAGGGTCAGGACAGTGCCCAGTTTGAAAGAGAATTGATCCGCGCTGAAGATGAACCCACTGGGGGTACCATCCGAAAAGCTAATGGTCGCGCGTAAGGCTTCCGTACCGGCATCCGGGCCGTCGGTAATGCTGGATTCAAACTCGCTACCCTTGAAGAGGATGGCGCCGTCAGCCGCGATGAAAATCTCGCCGGTGAAGCTGAAGGTGGTGCCGTAGATCAGTTCCAGGCCGTTTACACCAGCAGTGATCTTTTCAATCTCAAGGAATGTGGAAATGGCGATGGTATCTTCATAGGTAATGGAGGCGGAACCAATGGCAAAGCCATTATTGCGGATGACCAGCCCCGGCATGTCGGTGCCGTCACTGGGGCGGGTGTAGTGCCCGAGGGTGCCGGTCAAATGAATGGGGGTAATGGTGATGGTGAGGGTATCCACAACTATGATTTCCTGATCGTCAGTGCCGTTGGGATCATAAGTGATATCAATGGTCGTACCGGTGATGGAAAGCACGTCCGGAATGGTGAATTCCAGGGAATCCACGTGAATGCTGAAAGCGCCTGTGGCAGCCACGCTGGTATTTTCGGGGTGGGCAATATCCACATCCACAGCTAGTTGGAAAGCACCTTCCAATCCATCCAGCGCCACTGTTGTTCCGCCGGTGAAGGCCATGGTGGCATTGGATACACCCAGACCGATCATCATCAAAAGCTGGGGAGAACCATTGAATAGTTTGAATTGGAAGTCATTAATGCTGATATAGGGATTTTGCAGGGACAAAGGTCCCAGGGAAAGGGTATTTGTAGCTTGTCCGCTGCCGTCTACGACGGTGAAGGTTTGAGGATCCCCAGCCACATTGCTTTGGTCGCTGTTATCTTTCCAGGCGTCGGCAATGAATTGAACCGTCACCAAGCCGGGCAGGAATAGATCAATTTTGTTGCTGGTATCTTTATCTGTCAGGTGATAACGGAAGGTATTGTCATTCAATTGTTCCACGGTGTCAAATTTCACATCGCCCACACCCAGGCCGCTGAAGGAAAACTCAGGATCACTGTCGGTAATGCTGGTGATGTTCAATCCCAATCCGCTGTAATCGTTATAGGTCACATCGATATACCCGCGGGTGTTCAAAGTGGAGAGGTCAATTTGGCCGCCCTGCAAAGGAAAGACCAGATTGGAATCGGGGACGCTGCCGTGGGCCGGGGTGGATCCGGGCAGGCTGTTGGCAAACATAGATTGAACGTCCGCCGGGTCTTTGGCAGCCACATCGGCGCCCACACCCATAAAGTCATAATGGGTGATGCGGAAATCGCCCAGTCGGAAACCATCCGTTTTGGAGATGGTAAAGCTGACGGCAGCAGTGATGGAGAAGATCTCTTTGGTACTGACCGTAATTACCAGGCTGGCTGAGGGGATGTTCATCAAGATTGAGCCGCTGGGCAGGACACTGACGGTCATGGGGCCGGTGTCCAGGGTGAAGATACTGGCCACACTGAGGACGATGTCGCCTTCAAAGCTAACCACATTATCTGCCGTATCAAACTTGACGTTCACGGTTCCGCCAGCGCCGGTATTGATGGTCTCATCGACCACATCGCCGGTCTTGTTGATCTTGACCGCGAAGGTGCCGGTAATCGCCAAGCCGGTCAGGCCAATCAAGGCTGCGTCGCCCGTCGCGCTTATTGCATAAGTGGAGGCATTGGTGCCATCTTTCAATAAAACCACACCCACTGTAATGCCGGTGATGCTCAAGCCAATGGCATCCGGGTCGCTTACAGCGCCGCTGCCCAGGAAAATGGTGCCGTCGGATGCGCCGATGAGCAATTTTGTGGTGGTGCCATCGACAAATTTTTCAAATCCAAGATCTGCATTAATGCTGATGTAATTGACCACATCCAGGGTGATGGTGCCATAGAAGCCGAGGATGTTATCGGTGGTGTCAAACTTAATTGGCACGGATGTGGAGCCAACCAGCACGGATTCATCGATCACGGCACCGGTTTTGTTGATCTTAACCGTCAGGCTGCCATTAAGAACCAACACGTCGGTGTAACCCAATAATGCAGCGGTACCGGATCCGGTGGCGGCGTAGGTGTTTCCGCCTGTTTTCTGGAACAAAATCATGGCGAAGGTTACGTTGCTCAGTTCCACACCCATGGTTTCGGCGGAATTGCCCAGGAATATTCGGGGAACAATAGCGCCCATCAGCAGGGTGGACTGGCCTTCGCCGTTGACGCGCTTTTCAAAGCCAAAATCAGCACTGATGGAGACAAAGTCCGGAATGGAGAACGTGACACCCCCAAAAGCGCGAAGCAATACGCCCAGGCTTCCGTCCATGTCAAAGACGACTGTTTTTCCGGGGCCGGTTTCTACGGTCAAAGCCGTTTTACCGCTGGCGTAATCCACCAGGGTACCGTCCGTGGCAGCTTTATTGATCTGTATGCCCAGGGAGGTCAATAAGATGGAAAATGCGCTCAAACCAGCAAAAGTGGCGCTGCCCTCGCTGGACATGACACTCGACCAACTACGCGGGGTTCCGCTGCTGACCACTTCACTCCACAGCGCAATGGCCAAATTGAGGCCAGTCAGGCTGATGCCCAGTTCGTCGGCGGTGCCGTAAGCGTAGCCGATGAAGGCACTTATCGCAGAAAAGCCAATGGTTAAGAGATCAGCGGTCGGTTTCGTGTCGTCTGATAAGGTAATCGTCTGACCATAGATTTTGTTGATCGCAAAGCCGCTGGTAAGATCCACCAGCCCAAACAAATCAACCACGGCCGTGCCGCTGACGCTGGTCATGGCGCCGTTGTCCGAATCCATGTCTAGAGTGACAGGGCCAACCGTAAGGTTGTCACTGGAATAATCAATCAAAGTATCATCACCGGCGGCTCGGTTCAGTTTCACCAGCAGCGTACTGCCGGTCAGGGTCAAACCAGGAATACCAATAATGGAGGCCGAATCTGCACTGGCCTGCAGGGAGAACCATTTACGAGTTCCGCCGGCTTCCTTGAGAATGGCCAAGCCAAAATTGACATTGACCAGGTTCAAACCAATGGCATCGGCTGTGCCGCCGTTCAGTCCAACAAAGGCACTTAACCCAGTGCCGCTGATCAACCAGGCGTTCACTGTGACAATGCTGGAATCGGAAAGGGTCAGTTCTTGGGTTGAATATTGAATGGAGAGCGTGCCGTTGGTGATGTGGAAGAAATCTGCGATGTTGATGGTGGCGTTGATGGTGTAAGGTCCGCCGAAGCCGAAGTATGCGGCATTCAGGAATTGACCAATGGTGTCATTATCGCCCACCAATTGGCCCACAATGCCCAACTGACCAAAATCCTGCATGGGGTTGGTCGTCAGTACCAGGCTGGTGATGTTTTGACTGACCATCATATAGGTGCCGGTTGCTCCAGAGGTATATAAACCGGTACCGACATGGAAGCTGCCAACGGCAGAATCATAACTGATGATATTAAAAGTATCACCAGAGGAAGGTAGGAATCCGTTGATATAGGTCACTGCCAGGGTGCCGTTCAAAGTGGCCTGTCCGCTCACGGTAAGCTGGTCGTAATCCGTGCCGTCCGTGGTGCCGCCAATTTGAACCTGCAGGGTGGTACCGGAATTCATCACCAGCACACCCACGGTGGTGTTCTTAAATCCAACGCTGCTGGCGTTTGAAAGGGTAAACGTGCCGCTGATATCAAAATTCTCAAAGCGCATATCGGTGCTACCGTAGAGGATCACATCGCCGGTCAGGGTGACGGTGCCACTGGAAGCAGCGATGGTCAAACCGCTGAAGCCGATCAGGTTCAGGTTTTCGTTGTACGTACCCGGATCGACAAACAAGGTGCTGTCATCCGGCATGCCGTTGGCTAAAATATCAGCCAGTGCTGCACTGAGCGGGGTGGTGGAAACGGTGCAATGTTCAGGATGGGCAGAACAATCGGTGAGGAAGTAGTAGACGATAGTTCCGCGGGTAAAGTAGGGGTCCAGCACGGTCAGCAGGGAAACCTGGCTGCCGTTAATCGTAGAGGTTTGTTGGAAGCTCTTTGCGCTCAGTTTCACCTGATCAGCAGCCAGGATGGGCGCTGCTATTTTCATCATTCCTGAGCTTAAAATGATGATCTCACCGCCTGAGGTCAATCCGGTTGTCCCGTTTTGCCCTCCAATGGTGAGATCACCATGGTTGCCCATATAGATTCCACCAAGGCCCTCACCGGGCAGGCTGCAAGTATTTAAATCGCTGACGTATAAACTGCCGATGCAATTCGCCAGAGCGGAGAAGATATCCACTGCGGTGTGTATAGGCGCTGCGCTGGTGCCAAATCCCAGGGCTTTCACCAAAAGGCTGCCGCCAGCGATACTGATGTTGGTTTTATTCTGGCTGCGGCTGGTAATGTAGCCGGCTGCTATCAACTGCAAGATGCCCTGGTTGGCCAAAGTCAATTGGTCAATCAGAATGTTGCCGCCCAGAATGCTCAGGTTCAGGATATCGGAGGCGGATAAATCCACACTGCCGATCGTGACGTTGCCACGACTAAATGCGTCCCCAAGGATTAAGGCGCCCATGGTGTGAATATTAAACAGTTCACTCAAGCTGAGATTAAATCCACCGGGTTGTTCCTCGCCAATAAACATGTTCTGGGTAGGAAGTGAAGCAATGATTTGAATGGGAGCGGCAGCGGATATTAAACTGCCCAGGAGCACGAAATCGGCGGCACGAATAAGAATACCGTCATTGCCCTGCACGAAGCTGCCGGCCTGTTGGCTATAACTTCCCTGGCCGTCCCGGTCAAAGTCCGCATCCATGCTGACCTTGCCGCCAGCAGAGATATAGGCGCCGCTATTCAGCTGGATGCCTTGATTGGAGGATAAGATCACATCTCCTTGGGTGCTTTGCAACAATCCATCCACATTCAGGGTGGTGCCGCTGGAGATGATGATGGAATTTAGGGAATAGACATCCCCCAACACACTCACCGCCTGGTGCCCAGTTAGGCTGATATCGGTGACGTGAACTTGACTTTGCACTTGAATGTTTTGGGCTTCTACGTCCAGAGAACCATCCAAGGACATGGGTCCATCAATAATCACGCTGGTAGGACGGCTGGTTAATAGTTTGACTTCCAACAGGCGCACAGCCTGCGGGTTATAAACCACTTTGCCATCCCCAAGCCGGACTTCGCCGCTGGAGAGGAGCATATCCTGATCATCATCCATCTGGCCGGTAATTTTGATACTTCCCATGCTTCCGGCGCCGGAGGAGATGCTGACCGTGCCCTGTTCATTGCCCAGATAGATCTGTACCACATCTTGATTGAGCGGCGTGGTGACGATGGTGATATCCGAGCCGTGCGAAACAAATCCATTGGCAGCGGTTGTGTCACGAATTACGCCGCCGGTGGATTGGCTCATGATCAAGGCGCCCTGAAAACTGCTTTGATCAATGGTAAAGTCGTTCACTGCACTTAAAAACACATCCTGATCAAAGGACGAAGTATTAATGGTTATATCCCCATCCCCGCTGAAACTTACCGCAGCATGGGATATGGCATTCATCAATACCAGCCCGTTGGATTGGGTTACGGTGAAGTCCCCGTTAAACACTGAATCCAGAAAGGTAATCTGGGTGGTATTCAATACGGATACATCCCCATTAAACACGAAATTTAAAAAGCATATAGGCACCGTCGTGCCGTTAATCATTAAATTTCCATCCAGGTAGGTGATCTCGCCATCGGCCATGCCCTTAAAGGTCAAAGCGCCGGGCAGGGAAGTGATGGAGACATTTTCGCTGAAATGTCCGCCTTCCACATTGATGATGCCGTCATCCGGAAGGCCCAGGCTAATGGTGTCATCGATGGCAGCACTTATGGGCGCGTTGGATTCGGTGCAATTTGTAAAACCGGTGCAATCTACGCGGAAGTAAAAGGTCTCTCCCTGGCGGTTGAAATAGGGATCCAATGCCTTCTTGGGTGAAACTTCTTCCTGGACAGGCTTTGGCTCTTCTGAGGTTGTAGTTGGAACAACACTTGTTGGGGTTAGTTCGGGTTGATCCGTAATTACGGGAGTCTGGGTCGGTTCTTCAACGATGGGGGTTAATTCGATGGCTGGGGTGGAGCTTTCCTGTTCAGTGGGATTGGATTCAGGGGTTGGGGTGGCTGCCGTAATGGGTGGGTTGGCATCCGGTTCGGGGGTTTGGGTAATGGCGGGATCTGGCTGGGTAACCTCTGAGGTGATCACAACAACAGGCGTTTCTGTGCTGCCGTCATCGGCAAAAACTGGTGTGGTATTTCCACCCAGTAGCCCTGCCACAACCAATAAACAAACCAGCCATAAAAATGGCTTTATGGATTTTGTATTCTGAAAAATACGAGGTTTTTGTTGCATTGTTAATCCCATTTATCTACCCTGAACCTTTGAGTATTAAATCTAGTTTTCACTTGTCAAAAATCAATAAAAACCCAGGTTCACCCAGAACCAGGGCTGATCTATTTACACTGTGGGAGGGATGCTTCGGATCCTAAAAAATGGTCATCCGTCTGGTTTTCAAAAGCGGTTTTCTGAGCGTCAAAGCGGTAAGCTTTTAAGCTGTGTAAAGCGCGCAGCAGCGCTTTTTTCGGCTCAGTTTTGCTCAACACAAGCTGTGCGCCGGCATCCAAAGCGGCTTGATTTTCTCCAGCAGTTTCGCTGCTAGTCAAAGCCAGGATGGCCGTATCCGGAAGGGATTTTCGCAGGAGTTTAATGGTCTCCATTTCGGCCATTTCCGGACTATCCAAATCCAAAAGAACGATATCCGGTTTGCTGGAGAGTTGAATCACGTCATTTCGCGTGGGGATTTCCAGGTTGAATTCTTCCACATCGTATTCTGGTTGGCTGGTCAGTTCCAGTCCAGGTTCCCCTGTGATGGCAGCAAGCAAGGCTTCACGCATCAAAGGGTGGCTTTCAATGACCAAAACAGAGGCAGATTTAGAATTCATAGGTTCAGAATAGCTAAAATCCGCGTTTAATGCATACAATAGGCGTTTAAGTGCTGTTTAAGTTTTGTTTAAGGGGAATGGAAACAGTTGTTTAAGCTGGAAAATATATATAAAAAAGAGTCTTTTCCCCAACAGAAAATTATTACACGGGAAAAAGACTCAAAATATGTGTAGTGATGTTTATTGATATTACTATATAACAACAGTACTACATATTAATTATCACTGATTTGTTAGTTTTTTTTGAAGGTTTTTTTTACCATCGCAACTGCCTGGGAGCGGGTCTCCACATCCAAGCGCTGTAAAATACGATGCACGTGGGAGCGCACCGTGGCTTCCTCAATATGCAGGATGGCCCCAATTTCCTGGTCCGTTCGTCCCTCACCCAATAAAGCCAAAATCTCTTCCTGACGGGTCGTTAGGGGTTCATCCGTTGGACTGCTTGTGTGTTTGGAATAGGGATCCACTTTCATTTCGCGTAAATTCTTAAATAATTTGACGGCGATCCCGGCCGGTAAATAAGGCACGCCATCGGCCACTTTACGGATGGCTTCCAGCAAGTAAGCTCTGGGCGCGGTCTTGGGGAAATATCCCAAAGCTCCGGCCTGGATGGCAGCTAACACTTTATCCTGATCTTCCAAACTGGTGACCATCAAGACTTTGGCTTGTGGGTTTTTTTTGCAAATTTCGGTGACCGCTTCCAGGCCGTCCATGCCGGGCATGAGCAGATCCATCAGAATGACGCTGGGGTTGAGCGCCTTGGCCAGTTTAATCGCATCCAGACCGTTGCTGGCTTCAGCAATCACCTGCATGTCTGTTTCTTCATTGAGCGCCGTCATCAAGGCTTCCCGCATCATGGGATGATCGTCCACTATGAGAATTTTTATATGTTCCATGATTATCCCTTCATTCCCTCGATTTCTCCATTAAAACAAACCACCGTACCCTCCCCAGGATTGGAGCGAATTTCCAAAACACCACCCAACAAAAGCGCCCGTTCCCGCATATTTTGCAAACCCAAGCCACCTGTTTCGATCTGATCAGGATCAAACCCTTTACCATCATCGATGATTTCGAGGCTCAAATTGTGAGAAGGAACGTTTTGATCGGATGATGAGCTATTCACAAAAATTTGGATATTGCGAGCCTGCGCATGTTTCAGCGCATTGTTCAAGGCTTCAATCGTAATCCAGAAAAGGTTTTCATGCCACTCTTGCGGATACTCCTCTAAGGATCCTTCCTGAAGTATGTTGGCCCGCACACCTGCGCGGCGTTCAACCGTCAGCAGTCGGATTTCCAGATCTTGAATTAAGTTGACATCTCTACCGGTATCGGCAGGTTGAATTTGGTATAACAAACGGCGTGTTTCTTTCAAGGCCTGCCGTGCGCTTTCCTGAATTCGTTCAGCAATTTCAATAGCACGATCGGTATTGTTCTTTTCCAGTGTGGCAACCAACGTTTCGGAAAAGAGAACCATACCATGAATGGACTGATTGACCGAATCATGCAGATCCCGAGCCATGCGCTGACGTTCTTCAAAAGCGGCCACTTTCAATATTGCTACTTCTGCCCGTTTGCGTTCTGTAATATCATGAATCACGATCAAAAAGCCAATCGTCCTGGCCGCTTTATCAGCCAGGGGCGTGGCGTTGATATCAAACAAAATCACTCTGTCCCCCAGGATGTGTTCAACCTCAGACCTGATCGGTTTCATTGTGCCGTCAGACCGGCCAATATCCTTCAGCTCGTCCCAAGTTGAAAATATCTGAGCGGCGCCTTGACCCATGGGAACTTGCTCCCAACCCATAATTTTCAAGGCTACAGGGTTGGCATCCACCAGGCGGAATTGGTCATCCATGACCAGCACTCCATCACTCAAGCGTTCAAAAACGATATCGCGGGCAATGGGTACCAGTTCAAATAATCGATATCGGAAGACCGCCCAGGCTAAACCAAATCCCCAAAAAACGAACATAAAGACATTCAGGTCCAAAAAAGCCAGACTGGGGAAGGGTTGATAGTTGCTCATGTAGAGGATGAAAACCAATAACGGAGGGATGGCGCTGGACACCATCAGGGCAACTTGCCTACGGTACAGAGCTGGTGTATTCTGTCCCTTTTGCCAGAGCAGGAAGATCCCTAAACCCACAGGGAAAGCGGCGTATAACGCAAAGGGATAGAGGGGGCCGGGTGTATAGCCCAACAAGGGGATGGCTGCGCTGGTATCCATCCAGACCGTGCGGTACACCCAATGAAAAGCATCATCGGTCATTTTTGCGATCAGCAGCAGGGTTGGGACAATAAATAGAAGGACGATGTTTCGCCGGGTGATCCACTTATCACGGCCCGTGTATTGGAGTACAAAGAGTAGAAATAAAGTGGGGAATAAATAAATGCCCAAATACCCAATTTTGCTCCAGAAGAGCATGCCGGACAAATTCAGGCTGGACAATTCCATGCTGTACCCGAAGGCATATAGGGTCATGGAGGTCAGAAATGCAGAAAATAAGGCAGATCCGCGTGTTGCACGATTCCGCCAGGCAACCCAGGCAAAAATAGCCGAAATAGCAGCGCATAATAAAACAAAAACTGCTAACAGGTTGGGGCGCATCTGACTCCGAAAGAATCCATTAACATAGTATGCATGAAACGGGTTGTGCCTGCCGTAAAATAATCGTTACAAACCTACCTAATTCCGCATAAATACTATAAATAAATTTGGGAATTCTTTCGTTGAAAAACGAATAAAACGAGATCAAATTCGGGGGGATGTGGAATGGGTTGAAGAATGGTTTTTAAGGCGCTATACTGGTACTATCCAAATTCAGTAGTGTACACTTACAGCACTTTACCTTCCAGGAATAAAACCCATGTTATCAAAAACCAACATCGTTTTGATGGGGTTAATTGCTCAAAAACCTCTTAATCCTTATGAGATTCAGCATATTCTGACCAAGGAGAAAATTAGAGATTGGGTTCCCATCGCCGAGTCTTCCGTTTATGCCGGTATTCGTTCCCTGCATGAAAAGGGCTATCTTCAGGGGCAAGGACAAAAAGAAAGCAATATGCCCGAAAAAACCGTCTATCGGTTAACTGAGGATGGTTCAGCGGTATTGCAAGAATCCATTGAGCATAGCTTATCCAGCATGGAATTGGATTTGGTTTCATTGAATCTTGGCCTGTATTTTATGGGTTTGATAAAAAAAGAGAGGGTATCTGTAATTTTGAATTCAAAGATTAGCAAACTGGATGAAGAAACGCAAACCCTGAAAAAGCAGATGGATGACTCCTCACTAACGGCCATTGCCAAAGCCATGATCAAACATCGCATTTACCTGTTGTTTTCTGAAGCACGTACCCTTCGCGAGCTGCTCGAAAAAATGGAAAAGGATGCCGCCGGGGATGAACATCATGCCACTGATGTGTAAGACAAAATTAGTAAAACAATAAGTGTCAATTCACAATTACAACATAATTACCATAATTATTCTTGTGCTTAGTGTGTTAACCATACTCAATCACTTTTAAATAAAATCCGAGGACCTGTTCTATTAGAAGTTTCATAGACCTGTCAGATCAGTATTGACATTCGGTTAACTATCCACTATATTAAACAGGCATGGGGAGTAGCTTTCCCTTTTGGGATTGGATGACCGTCAATACGGAAAATAATTCCCGGTTATCCAGACGATATTAATTCGTCAAGCAAGACCATCACACTGGTTGTGGCGGTCTTTTTATTTAAGTTTTTTTCGATACAATAGAAAGTACAACACCATCCGCACTTTTTATGACAATTAATATTTTGGAGGGTTGCTCAATGAATACATGGTATCAAATGGAGAAAGAACAAATTCTGGCACTTTTAGAGGTGGATTCCCAAAAGGGATTATCCAACGAGGAAGTTGGTATTCGTAAGGAACGCTACGGCAGTAATGAGCTAGTGGATCGGGGGATTAAAAGTCCCTGGAAAATACTCTTCGAGCAGTTGTCAGGCTTGATGATTATCATATTAATCATTGCCGCAGCGATTTCCATGTTGCTGGGGGAGACCATTGATGCGATAGCCATTCTCGTCATTGTAGTCCTCAATGCAATATTGGGATTTTCACAGGAATATCGCGCTGAAAAAGCCATGGCAGCTTTAAAGAAACTCTCTGTTCCCAGAGTGCGCGTACGCCGGGCAGGAAAAGTCATTGAGCTCCCCGCACAGGAATTGCTCCCAGGGGATATTGTGCTGATTGAAGCTGGAAATGCCATTCCTGCCGATGGCAGCCTGATCACATCCAGTAATTTGCGCATTCAGGAATCAGTACTAACGGGTGAATCTGAAGCAGTGGAAAAATCACCCAAGGTGATTAAAACCAACCAATCCTCCCTGGGCGATCAACATAACCGCTTATTTATGGGCACGGTTGCCACGTATGGCCGCGGCGAATACATTGTTACAGAGATCGGCATGCAGACTGAATTGGGGAAAATCGCTGAGATGCTGCAAAGTGTCGGCCAGGAGAGCACCCCCTTGCAGCGCCGGCTGGAACAATTGGGAAAAGGTTTAGCGATTGCGTCCCTGGGCATTGTTGCTTTAGTTTTTATAATTGGCCTCTTGCGAGGAGAAGAGCTGCGACTCATGTTTATGACAGCAATCAGTATGGCCGTAGCTGCCATACCTGAAGGTCTCCCCGCTGTTGTTACGATTGCGCTGGCCTTCGGCGCACAACGCATGCTGCAACGGCACTCCCTGATCCGCAAATTACCCGCCGTGGAAACCCTGGGTTCTGTAGATGTGATTTGCTCGGATAAAACCGGTACCCTTACCCAGAACCGGATGACGGTAACCGTGTTGGATGTAGCCGGGTCCAGATTGGACTTGACGGAAACGATGAATTCCTTCAGTCCCTCTTTACTTAAAAGCGAAAAGCAATCCCTGCCATTAGAAAATAGCGCCATCGCGATGATGTTATTAGGCGGGAGTCTGTGTAATGATGCCATATTGGAAGAAAAAGAGGATGGAGAGTTTACCGCTATCGGTGACCCAACCGAAGGCGCTTTGATCGTTGCAGCAGCTCAAGCGGGTTTATGGAAAAATGAACTCGACCAGAATCTTCCCCGGGTTGGAGAATTACCCTTTGATTCTGAGCGCAAACGCATGACGACAGTTCACAAAATTGAGCTTGGAAAATTACCGCAATCTCTTCAGGAGACTTTTGGCAATCATACCGCTACTCGAAACTTTAACTACGTGGCTTTTACCAAAGGGGCTGTGGATGGACTGTTAGAATTCTCGACTCAAGTATGGGTGGGTGGAAAAATTGAACCCATGACAGCGGACTGGAAAGCCCGGATCATGGAAGGCAATAACAAAATGGCCCAGGATGGTATGCGGGTTTTGGGCATGGCATTCCATGAACACCCATTTGAGCAGGGTTTAGAAGAACAACAGCCAAAAGAGGAAGCATTAATCTTTATTGGCATGATTGCCATGATAGATCCAGCTCGTCCAGAAGTCAAAACTGCCGTTCAGACCGCCAGCCAGGCTGGGATTCGTCCCATAATGATTACAGGGGATCACCCCTTAACCGCCCTTTATATCGCACGCGAATTGGGGATCACCCAGGAAGGAAGCGTGATGACCGGGCAGGAACTGGCTGAAATTGACATGGATACCCTGCGGGAAAAAGTGAACCACATTTCTGTCTTTGCACGGGTCTCTCCGGAACACAAACTTAAAATCGTTCAAGCGCTTCAGGACCAGGATCATATCGTGGCCATGACCGGTGACGGAGTTAATGATGCACCGGCCTTGAAAAAAGCGGATATCGGCGTTGCAATGGGGATCACCGGTACCGATGTATCCAAAGAAGCAGCCGACATGGTGTTACTGGACGATAACTTCGCCACCATAGTCGCTGCTGTGGAAGAAGGCCGCCGGATCTATGACAACATTCGGAAATTCATCAAATACACCTTGACCTCCAATGCCGGGGAAATCTGGGTGATGCTGATTGGTCCGTTTGTTGGGCTGGGTCTACCCTTGATGCCCTTGCAAATTTTGTGGGTCAATCTGGTTACAGACGGCCTTCCCGGCCTGGCCTTGACGGTGGAGCCTGTTGAAAGAAACACGATGAAACGTAAACCGTACCACCCCAACGAGAATATTTTTGGCCGTGGTTTGGCACGGGATATTGTCTGGATTGGTTTGTTAATGGGCTTGGCTTCCCTTGCAGTTGGCATATGGGGAATTACCTACGGTACCAGCGGGGAATGGCAAACCATGGTTTTCACCACCCTGACGTTAGCCCAAATGGGAAATGCTTTTGCCACCCGCTCAGAACGGGATTCTATTTTCCGCCAGGGTTTCCTATCCAACAAGTCTATGCTGGGTGCGGTATTGCTGACGTTTGTCCTGCAAATGGCTGTGGTTTACCTGCCCCCCCTGCAAGTCGTTTTCCATACTGAAGCGCTGCACTTGACAGAATTATTGGTCAGTTTATTCGCCAGTGTTATCGTATTCCTCTTGATAGAGTTGGGGAAATTTCTGCTCAATCGAAAACAAGCCTAATGCACTCATGATGAAAAAGACCTCCGCCGAAATTGCGGAGGTCTTTGTTTTTAACTATTTTATTCCATGGAAAGCGTTACAAAAGCCCGCATCAATCCTTCATAGGCCAACCTGGCAACTTCTTGAACAATCTCATTCTTCTTAAATGGCTCAATATGCATCATCGGGATTGGGTTGGCGAAAATTACATTGCAGCTTTTCTCGGTGATTTGCATAACTACGACATTGCATGGCAGGAGAAGGCCAATCCGTTGATCCCCCTGGATAGCCCGGTAGGACAAATTGGGATTGCAGGCTCCTAAAATAACATAAGGAGTCATAAGATTACCGGTACTTTCAAATATTTTTTCACTGACATTGACATAAGAAATGATGCCAAAACCTTCTTTCTCTAAGGCTTTGCGTACAATTTCAATAACCGTTTGTGTATTTCCAGTAATTTCGATGCATTTTGCTAATTCCAAATCCATGATGGTCTCCTCTCCGAAATACAGTACTCCCCACTATTGTAAACAATCTTTGGATAAAGAAAAACTGTTATGGATATTGTATTTAATACTGCGAACCTATCCCAAGAATAAACCATGAAATGATTTCCACTTTCCATCCGGGAAACCCCATTTATGATAACTTATCAAGATAATTAACCTAAAACTTATCCCTTTCACTGGCGCAGATGCTTATGATTATTGGTAACGATCCTGTTTATTTGTTGGAGGCATATATGGCGTTTACATGGTCAGCACAGTATGAAACAAATATTGGTCAGGTTGATGAGCAACACCAAACCATCCCAAATCAAATCAATCAATTGTTGGAGCAAATGAAACTGGCAAGGCCCGGCATGAATTAAAAGAGCTGCTGATGTTTTTGGACAGCTACACTAAAAAGCACTTTACCGATGAAGAAAAAGTAATGACGGCCAACAAATGCCCGCTTGAAGAAGTGAATAAACAGCAGCACGCTATCTTTATTTCCAAACTCGAGGAATTTCAGTCTCGGTTTGAAAAGGAAAATGCCAGTGCGGCATTAACCCTTGCTGTACAACAAGAATTAATGGATTGGTTTGTAAACCACATTGTTAAAATTGATTTAAAAATGAAAGAGTGCGTTAAATAACAAACTTGCGCTTACACTGTCGAATCTAGTTTTTAAAATAATTCTCGGCATTTTTACATTATCCTTGTAACCAACCCTACAATCATATTAAATGGGTTGGTTATAATTCTTTTATGGATTGGTTTTTAACGTTTTGGATCCAATGGCAGTCTCAATCTACTGTCCAGGCAATCCATGATGTATACCGATGTAATTAATCAAACAAAAATAATATTAAGGAGAAACGATATGGCAATTACATGGTCAAATCAATATGCCACCAGTGTTCCCGAAATTGATGAACACCACAAAACCATTATTACCCAATTAAATACCCTGCACGATCAAATGAAACAAGGCAAAGGCAAGCAGGAGATTATTTCCACCCTGGAATTCCTAACCACTTATACCAAAATGCATTTCGCTGCCGAAGAGAAGCTGATGCAGGATTATCGCTGCCCCGTGGCTGAATTGAATAAGCAGCAGCATGTAGAATTCATTCAAAAGGTAGTCGCCTTTGGAAAAAGATTCGAAGTGGAAGGGGCCAGCCCAACCCTGACCCTGGCCATCCAACATGAATTGACGGATTGGATTCTCAATCACATCTTAAAAATTGACCAGCAACTCAAAAATTGTGTACAATGAGGGTGATTTATCATCTCAGCCAATCAATCAAATTGGAACCTATTATTGGGGTTAAATTTACATATGACAAGCAAATGGTCAACTCAATACCTTACTGGGGTAAAAGAAATTGATGAACAACACTTTACCATCATCAAGAAGTTATTCGAAATTGAAAATCTTATCAGGCTTCCCCATTCAAAATCAGAAATATTAGACGCGCTCATGTTTTTGGAGACCTATTCTCTAACTCACTTTACATATGAAGAACGAGTAATGGAAGAGAAAAAATGTTCCGCCCGGGAAGAAAACAAGCAACAACACGCTGTATTCATGCAATATATTCATTCATTGAATCTTAAATTTACCGAGGGGCAGCTTTCTGATGATACACTGATCTCTATGCAAAAAGAACTAACGGATTGGGTGGCAAACCACATTCTGCAGATTGATATGCAAATGAATCTACAACCGTCTGTGGGTGAAAAAATCACGGAAAATGAAATCTGAAAAATTAAGGGATAGGATATGCAAAGTTTGAATCCAACTGGAGCAACTCAAAAAATCCTGCTGAGTATGCAGCAGGATGAAATTAATAGTTACTATACTTACAAGAAGCTGGCGCTATTGGTAAAAGATCCTGCGAACAGTCAGGTGATTTCCTCCATTGCGGATGCAGAACTAAAACACTATGGCACGCTCAAGGCGATTACCCATCAAGACATTAAACCTCAAGGCGGTAAGATTAATTTCTTTGTCGGGTTATGCAGAGTACTAGGCCTTACCTTTGGCATTAAATTAATGGAAAGGGGTGAAGAGCAGGCGCAAGTTACTTACAAATCGCTGATTTCACTTTATCCCCAATTAGAAGAGATTTGGCAGGATGAAGAAAAGCATGAAGCTGAGTTGCTGGAGATGCTGGATGAGGAAGGATTAAGGTATGCGGGTTCCGTGGTATTAGGGCTTAATGATGCACTGGTAGAGTTGACCGGAGCTCTGGCTGGACTAACCTTTGCTTTTCAAAACACACACATTATTGCCCTGGCCGGTATGATCACCGGAATCTCCGCGTCTTTTTCCATGGCAGCGTCGGAATATCTTTCCAGCAAAGCAGATCCTGAAGGACAGGATCCGATTAAGTCAGCCATCTATACTGGCATCGCCTACATCTTCACGGTCGTCCTGCTGATTTTTCCGTATCTCGTGGCCGAGAATTATTTAGTCTGTCTAGCCTGGACCATTGTAAATGCCATCCTGATTATTGCTGCCTTTAATTACTACATTTCCGTCGCCAAAGACTTTGATTTTCGAAAACGCTTTACGGAAATGACCGTCATCAGTTTAGGGGTCGCTTTATTTTCCTTTGGTGTTGGCTTCTTGATCCGCCAAATCTTCGGTATTGATATTTAGTATGCCAGGGGATCAACCATCCAAAGCCCATAACGCTGTCATTACCGGTGCATCCAGCGGTATTGGAAAAGCCTTTGCATGCAGATTAGCCAGCCAGGGAGTTGATCTTCTCCTCATTGCACGACGGGAAGATCGCCTGGCTGCCCTTTCAGCAGAGCTTCAACAAAAATACGCCTGTAGGTGTGAGACCCTGGCCTTGGATCTTTCCGACCCTGCCAATATTGAACTTTTGGCGAATAAGATCAGAAATCTCCCCGCCCTGCATTTCTTGATCAACAACGCGGGTTTTGGCATCCAGGGTGATTTTGTAGCCAATGATCCCAAAAGAGAAACCGAAATGATCCATCTGCATGTCCTGGCAACCAACCAGCTCTGCCAGGCAGCCCTGCCGATTATGATGCAGCAAAAATCGGGCGTCATGATCAATGTGGCATCTGTGGCTGGCTTGATGTTAACCCCGCATCATATTAACTATGATGCCACCAAAGGTTATATAATTCTCTTCAGCAAAGTGCTAGCAGAAGAATATCGCGCTTACGGAATCCAGGTTCAAGCCCTGTGCCCGGGTTATACCCGGACGGAATTTCATCAGCAGAATGATTTCTCAACGTTTGATACAAGCAAAATGCCTTCCCTTTTATGGATGACACCCGAGACTGTGGTTGAGAAATCCCTGGCGGCTTTGAAGCACAAGAGAGTAGTTTATATTCCCGGTTTGCTCAACCAACTAATGACCTGGGTATTTACTCAGCCCTTGTTCAGGGCAATCATTGTGCCAGTTTATCGGCGAATGGTCAAATAATTCGTTATCGCCCGTGTAAAAAAAGTTCTCAACAAGAGTTGTGGAAAATCAGGAATCGAACCGTGTAATAGCTTGCAGGTCAATGCTGGAAATCCATTAATGACAATCTTGATTTCCGCTGTCGGTAAATCCGTCAGGCGATACGGGAATAAACTTCCAGGAATACCAGCCATCCCCCAAGGATAAATTCAACACCCCAAAGGTGCTTGAATCAATCACTTCACTATTTTGAGTGGAATTGTATAAACCGCGAAGGCTGGCTCCTCCCGTTCCCACAATAAAACTTCGGGTCCCATTTTCATAATCCATCACGCCCTCCTCATTCATAGGGGAAAAGCGTTCATAGAAATGGTCATGTCCATTTAAAACCAACTCAACACCATAGCGTGCCACCAGGCCCCAGATGGTATCCATTTCATTGTTGTTTCCATGCCAACCACTGCTCCAGCGTGGAGTATGCCACATGGCCAGCGTACAGCGTTGCCGATTTTGTTGTAGATCCTGTTCAAGCCAACGAGCCATTTCCGAATCGGAACCACAACCACCAATTTGATTACAATTACTATTCAAAGCAATAATATGCCAATCCCCCAGGTTACGGCTGTAATAACCTTGCTCCAGCGGTCCAGCCAAATCACCAAAATAAGAAAAAAATCCACTGGCATTTTCAGTGTAGTACTCATGATTACCAATCACAGGGATCATACGATCTTTATATTGTCCCCAGCTTTGGTCAAAACAATTTTGGAAGTCCTCCAGTGAATCAGTATCATTTTGATTGTCCCCCAGGGTAAACACATACCCAGGTAAATCTCTCAGAAGCGCAGCTGTCTCCTCATCTGTATCCTGCCCGCAAATGGATATATCTCCTGCGCCGGAAAACATCAAAGCCGGTGGGGTGGGTGTTCCGGTGAAAAAAGGCGTGGCAGTAATCGTTGAAGTGGCAGATTCGGTGCTGGTTGATGTGGAAGTGCGGCTGGATGTACGAGTGAAAGTGGGGGTTGGAGTAATGGTTGACGTCAAGGTAGGTTTAATCGGCTGGAATGGAGTACGTGTCCTGGAAGGTGTAGGGGTGAGCGTTATGCTTCCATCCTCCCGTTCGAGATTTCTATCGGCAGATGGAATGATACAGGCACAGGTAAGAAAGATGACACCGATTATTACACCAACCAGATGTTTTTTTTTCATATTCCAACCATTTGTTTCATGATAATTTCTCAAATCAAACTATAATAGTAATCCTGATGGGAACTCAACTAATTCATATCGCATTATCTCAGAAAAATAAATCCATCCTCGCCGGTTTATTTGTGACAGGCTTATGGGCCACATCCTGGGTATTGATCAAATTTGGGCTAAAGGATATGCCGCCCATTTTGTTTGTCGGATTACGGTATACCGTGGCTTTTCTGTGCTTATTGCCTTTTTACTTCCACTTGATTCAAAAAAAGAAAGTACAACCGATTCCAAATTCTCTGGTTTATAAATTGCTATTACTTGGTTTATTGCTGTATACCATCACGCAGGGAGCCAACTATATCGGATTATCCCGTCTGCCAGCGATCACAACCAACCTCATCTCCAGTTTTGTCTCCCTGATTGTTGCATTATTGGGAATTGTTTTAATTAAGGAAAAACCGGCAGGCATTCAATGGCTGGGATTGATGTTGGTAATGGGCGGAACCTGGGTTTATTTTGCCGGCAACACCCAGAGCACCACCGATTGGGTGGGGATTTTGATTGTTTTCGGCGGTGTAATAAGCTCGGCTTTGGCAGTCATCCTGGGTAGATCGATCAATCAATACAGCGGCCTGCATCCTCTTCAAATCACCACACTCAGTATGGGCAGCGGCGGGGTCCTGCTTTTGTTGATTGGCTTGATGGTTGAAACCATGCCGGCTTCTTTCAGTTTGATGAGCATCGCCATTATTCTCTGGTTGGCGGTAGTCAATACGGCCTTTGCTTTCACGGTTTGGAACTGGACGCTGCAATCCTTAACTGCCGTCGAATCCAGTGTGATCAACAGTGCCATGCAAATTGAAATCCCCATCATGGCGGTACTCTTCTTAAACGAAACCCTGAATTGGCGAACTTTCTTTGGACTGGTTCTGGCCGCAGCAGGGATCGTGACTGTTCAAGTGGGTAAAACCTGGATGAACAAACTCCATTATCAACCGAACCATCTCAATCGATAAATTTCGCCCGATTCTTCGCTCTATGGCTTATTCCGAGAGACTACCATCCGGCAGAATGGCGCCTGTCATGGAAGCCCCAGTAGTGTTGGTTCCCATGATATCAGCGCCCGTCAGGTTGGTTTTACGCAAGGAAGCCCCGCGTAGATCAGCCCCGACCAGATTCGCATTACTCAAGTTCGCATCGTTAAGGTGGCAGTTGCGCATGTTGGCGCTGCGCAAAGTAGCCCCGGAGAGATCCACGCCATTTAAATTAGCATCCACCAGGACCACACCCTGTAAATAAGCCCCTTTTAAATCCAGGCCGCGTAAATCCGCCCCTTCCAGGTCCACACCAGGCAGCCAGAGGGGTTTGGGTTGATTCATCAGCATAAAAAGTTGGTAACGATTAAACTCCGCCATATTTCTTCCTAAGCCTGGTTAAGGCCTTCTTTTCTTTCAGCATCTTCCAGAAAATCCTGGATTACTTGATTTACAAGCTGCGGATACAACAAATGAACATGGTTTTGCCCCTGAGCAAAGCGATGGACTTTTGCATTTGGATACATTTTCTTTAAAGCAGGGATGCTTTTCAAGGTAATATTATCATCTTCAGAGGCCAGGAACAGCAGCTCACCCTGCCAGGATCGAATTCTGGCCGCCATAAATTCAAATTTCTTTTTCATGGCATGGGAATTTCTTACATAGCCAAGCACCATTTTCTTCTTCAATCCCTGAATGGAATCCCGGTAATAGGCAATGGTGAAATTCCGCCAATCGCTATCCATAGGCAAATCCTTTTCCAAAGGACGAAGCATAAAGGATCGGATCATACCTTCGCTGGTGCGATTGTAAAAATTCAAGGTATTGCGGGTACGCAGATCATGAATGGCTTCGCTATCCCCGAGAATATCACAATGTGAGATCACCAAATGGGAGACCCTTTCGGGGTGTTTGTGCAGGAAGGCTTGAGCCAACTCACCGCCTGCAGCCAGACCAATAAAAATAGCTTTCTTCACCCCTTCTGCGTCCATCATGGCCAGGAGGGCATCACAGACCTGATCGATATCATAAATTTCCTGCCGGGCATACGCATCCGGCATCAGCATCACAGAATTATCCGCAAAAACCTGTGCGGTTGTCATCCAGATATCCGCCAAGGTGAATCCCCCTGGAAGGAGCACCATGCTGCGTTCACCGCTTCCGATTTTTCGATAGCGCCACACCGTTTGATTATGGGATATGGTCTTATAGACAGCTTTTTCACGAAAAGTCATAAGCTGCTCTTTTTGTTCATTGGGAACATTTGTAAAAAAATCTTCAAAGGTCTTCGGTTTAAAAAACCACATGGTCTCTTGTTTCCTTATTCATAAAAATCAGGGTTTTACCCGGTTAAAGAAAGAATCTTGACACCCTTCGTCAATTCTCTTTGATGGAAGGGAGGGTTAGCCGATAAGTCAGAAAATTAAATGATTTGCTTATGAATACTGTCTTCTATTTCAAACAAGTCAATCGACATCAGGTTCATTTTAAACGATTCTGCCAGTTTCCGTTAGTGTCCAACGTCAGGATTCCAATCAGAGATGGGAATCTGCCAGCCCAATTGTTCCTTCCACTCCAAAGCCAACCGATCAATGGATTGAATGAATTCATCTTTTCCATTCGTATAGGCGACCGGGTCAAATTTATAGCGCTCGGCCAACTCAACTTTCAGTGCCGCATAAGCTTTCGTTTCCAATGGGTGACAGCGCAGATAATCCCTGAAAAGCAAATGCCGCTCTACTTGCGGGGAGCCGTGTTCAAAGACATGCAAATGGGTTTTATGTACCCGGTCCCCCTGATGGAAATATCGCCTGCCTGGAATGCCGAATTCCCCTCTGGGGGTGTAGCCCAGAGAACTGATCAATTCATCAAAGGCGTCCACTTTTTGGATATTCTGCACTACCAACATCAAATCCAGGGTTGATTTGGAAAGCAAGCCGGGAACGGCGGTGCTGCCGATATGAAAAATGGATACCCAGCACATCCAGTATACAGGATAGAGCCTGGATGCCTCCTCAGCGAATTGCTGCGGCCAGGCTGGGTTATAGGGCACCATGATCACTTCTCTCATTTGTTCATTCATCAGGGTTGGCTCCTTTTATCCACAAGGTTATCCTTATTTTATCCACAATTTCTCCACTTCAGGGAGAATTGACCTGTGTTTTCAGGGGATAGCTATGTGGAGAGTCGGGGGATAAAGGCGCCTTCAAATTGTCGACAATTTGAGATACAATATTTTCAAACAACCTATCCCCCAAGAGGAGCGACCATGACAGCCTATCAGGACTTTGAAACTTATGTGGCTCAAATTAACGACCTTTGCTGCGTCAATAATTTATTGATGTGGGATGACCAAACGCACAAACCAGCCGGCGGAACCGAAACCAGAGGCCATCAGATCAAGACCATTTCCGAAATCGCACAGGAACGTTTCACCGATCCAAAGATGATGCGCTTGATTGAATCCGCCGAAAAGGAAACCCAGGGAGAATCGCCAGATTCACCCCGCGTGAGAGCTTTACAGCAAACCCGTTCTGCTTATGAAATTGTAGCCCGAATCCCACTCGCCCTGGTAGGGGAGTTTTCAGCACACAAGACCCAGATGCAGCTGGTCTGGCAGGAAGCCCGCGCCAAGGATGATTTCAACCTGTACGCCCCTCATCTGGAAAAAATGGTGGAGATCAAAAAAAAATACGCCGAAGCGATTGGCTACCAAGCTCATCCTTATGATGCCCTGCTGTTGCGCTACGAACCGGACATGACCGCCGCTCTTTTAAAGACGTTATTTGAAGATTTAAAAAAGGGCCTGCTGCCCATCATCCAACGGGCAAACAACCAGGACAAACCCCGCAATGATTTCCTGCATCGGGAATATCCGGTGGAGCTGCAGAAGAAGTTTGCCAGTGAAGTGGTGCAGCGCTTTGGGTATGACATGAACCGCGGCAATATCGGCGTGGCGCCGCATCCGTTTGAAATTTCCTTCACCCGCAATGATGTGCGCATCACTACCCGCTTTGATCCGCATTTCATCAACATGGCTTTGTTTGGCTTGTTCCATGAAAGCGGACACGGTATGTACGAGCAGGGGGCTGATCCTTCCATCACGCGCAGCGCCCTGACCACGGACTTTCTGGGCATGTACGGGGTAGCCGGAGTCAGTTACGGACTTCACGAATCCCAATCCCGCTTATGGGAGAATATCGTCGGGCGCAGCCTGCCCTTCTGGCGCCACTATTACCCAAGCTTGCAGGCTACCTTCCCACAAGCGTTGCAGGATGTCACCTTGGATGAATTCTATCGTGCTATCAATCGCGTGGAGCCCAGCCCCATCCGGGTGGAAGCCGACGAAGTGACCTATAATTTTCACATCATGCTGCGCGTGGAAGTGGAAATGGCCATGTTGGACGGCAGTTTGAAGGTCAAGGATCTGCCGGAGTTCTGGCGGGAAAAGATGATTTCCTATCTCGGATACAGCCCCAAGAATAATCGTGAGGGGGCTTTGCAGGACATCCATTGGGCATCCGGCGATTACGGTTCCTTCCCCTGCTATACCATTGGCAACGTCATGTCGGCCCAATTTATGGAAGCAGCCAGAAAACAAATTCCGGACCTCAACAGCCAGATTGAATCCGCAGAGTTCACCCCTCTGCGCAGCTGGTTGACCGAGAACATCTACCGCCACGGACGAACCTTCAGCCCCCATGAACTCATGGTGCGCGCCACCGGCAAACCGCTTTCCACGGATGCCTACTTAAGCTATATTCAAAATAAGTTCGAGGATTTATATCCTTCGAAATAATATTTTGCGTTTTCAGAGACATACAAAACACTCCATGTTCAATTTGGAGTGTTTTAATTTTATTCGCTTTTTCTATCCTCTGTCATGAGTAGGTGCGTTTTCAACTCACCATGCGTGGGAATTTAAATCATTTTGGTAATAGTTAACACAATCATGCATTTCTTCATTCAGTCATTTGGTGCGTTGACAACGCACCCTTGTATCATGAAAAATGGAAAGGTGAAAAATTCAGGCTCAATTAATGATGTTATTCCATTCCCAGACAGCGGACCAACAGGGTGCGCACCTGCGGGTGCTGACGGTGTTCAAACAAATACACCCCCTGCCAGGTGCCCAGAGCCAGACGACCTTTTTCCACCGGGATGGTCTCACTGCATGAGGTCAGCATGGCACGGATGTGAGAGGGCGAGTCATCACTCCCTTCCAGGGTATGTTTGTACCATGCCTGCCTTTCCGGGACCATTTTCTCCATAAACTCTTCCATGTCCAGGCGGGCGCTTGGATCATAACTTTCACTGATCAGCAACGAAGCGCTGGTATGCTGCAAGAACAAATAGCATAAGCCTTCCTGTATGCCCGATTCCCGGATGACGCGATCGATGGCCTCCGTACAGGGGTACAATCCCTTTCCATGTGTTTGTAAGGCCAAACTTTCTTTAACCCATTGCATGCTTTTCTCTCCCTTTTTGGCTGAGGTTGCTAAAAACCACATCCCAGTGATATAGTATCATCGTAACTCTCATTTTAGCGGAGCTTCCATGAAACTAAAACCCTTCCAACTTGAGCTCTATTTTGCAAAGTATGAATTCACCTGTCCGCATATGTTATGCGCCTCGGATTGCGAAAGCCTCAGCATTGAGGAATTACTCGTTCTTTCCGGAACCAGTCCACAAACCTTTTTGCAATCCCGCTTGGGATATACCGATTCCCAGGGCGACCCCGCCTTGCGGGAAATGATCGCGGCCGACGTCCCTGGGGTAACAGCGGAAGAGGTGGTTTTCCTTTCCGCCCCCGAAGAAGGAATTTACATCGCCTTAAATGCGCTGCTTTCTACGGGGGATCACGTCATCGTGCTTTCCCCGATCTATGAGAGTTTGCTCAATTTGGCGGAACAAATCACCGGCAACGTCAGTTTATGGCCATTTCATATGAAAGACGGTCGATGGACGCTGGATGAAGATGAATTATATGCCCTGGCAACACCTAAAACCAAATGCCTGATCCTCAATTTTCCGCACAACCCGACCGGCTTTCTGCCCGATCCAGCCCAGTTTAGCCGCATCCTCGAATGGGCAGCCAGCCGAGGGATACGTGTCTTCAGTGATGAGATGTACCGAGGTTTGGAGTTGAACGGCCGCAACAGGCTGCCATCGGCCGTAGAACTTAATGACCAGGCTTTGGTCTTGAGCGGTCTTTCTAAAACGTACGGCCTGCCCGGCTTACGCGCCGGATGGCTGATTGTGAAAGATGCCGCCCTGCGTGCCGAAATTTTGAATTGGAAACTGTACACCAGCATCTGTGCGGCCAAACCCGGCGAGGTGTTAACCCTGGCAGCCCTGCAATGCAAGGAAGTGCTGGCACAGCGTAATCGCGAATTGATCACCCGAAACATAGCGGGCGCTGCACCATTTTTCAAGCGCTGGGACTCTCTGTTTACCTGGATTCCCCCTCAAGCCGGATCGGTAGCCCTGGTTGAAACCAAGCAGCCATCCGCCCAGGCTTTCTGCGAGCAACTGGCGCAAGCAGGTTTCTTGTTGCTGCCCAGCAGCTATATGAATTTTGGGGATCAGCATGTGCGCTTTGGATTTGGCCGTCAAGCCTTCCTGACCAATCTACAGGCATTGGATGACTACCTGAAGGCTCACTATTAGGAAATTGCAAAGAAAAATCCCTGATGGTTTCAATCAACACCTCTACACCGAAATTCAGGACAAAACCGTTCAAAGGATTTTATGAATCCGGAACCTGACAATAACGAGGATCAACATACAGCCCAGGAAGCCCTGGCGCAGGCCATTGCCTGTTACAACCGTCATGACGGGTTCAATGCCCGTCAATGGGCGATTCGGGCTGCGCTGTTAAACCCCGGATTGGAAACTCCCTGGTTGCTGTTGGCGGCGCTTGTCCAGCCGACACTTGCCTTTCCTTATTTGGAAAAAGTCCTGGCCATCAATCCAAACAATCAACGAGCCCGGCAGGGTCTGCAATGGGCACAGCAGCAATCACCCCCCAGCGAACCTTCCAACCTGCCATCCGCTCAAACCTCTCCGATGAGTGCGGCACCTGCTCCCCAAAAGAGGAGAACCGCTTTTTTCCAACTTCTGCTCAGCCGGGGACTTAGCAGCCTGCTGATTTTGTTAACGATCGCTTTCCTGACCCTTTTAGGCATCCAGATGGCACAGCAAGGCAGCCAGCGGCTTTCCATTGATTTTGGGCAGGCCGTGTTGGATGCGCTGAACGCCACCCTGCAATACATTTTCAATCATCCGCCCACCTATTACTGGCATAAAGCCGACGTACCCGCCATTCAAGTGGTGCTGGAACTTTTTCTGCATTCCACCGGCCTGCTTCTCTTTTCCCTGCTAATCGCTTCCAGTGTTGGCATTCTGTTTGGCATCCTGGCTGCACTGGTCCGCGCAAAGCAAGCCAAACCGGTAATTCTCTTTTTATCCATTTTAGGCATCTCTACGCCCAGCTTTTTACTGGCCATGCTGCTGAGGATTGTCAACGTCCAGCTTTATTCCCTGTTAAACCTCTCCCATGCCATTCTGCCGCCCAGCGGATTTGGCTGGGACGGGCACATTATCATGCCGGCTATCGTCCTGGCAGCTCGGCCACTGGCGCAAATCATGCAGGTGACCTATGTTTCCATGCAGGAAGTGCTGGGTCAGGATTACATCCGTGCGGCAAAAGCGCGCGGTGCCTCCTTAAAGATTCTGATCAAAGACCATGCGCTGAAAAACATCCTGATTCCTGTGCTGACAACCATTGGCACTTCACTTCGTTTCTCGTTGGCCAGCCTGCCGGTGGTGGAAGTCTTCTTTGTGTGGACCGGCATTGGCACCGCGGTGCTGGAAGCCATTCAAAATCAGGTCCCCACGCTGATTACCGATTTAATGGTTTCGCTGGGGCTGCTCTTTTTGCTGGTCAACCTGATCATTGAATTGCTTTACCCACGTATTGACCCGCGCCTTCAATTTGCAGCCA
This sequence comes from Leptolinea sp. UBA5203, assembly GCA_002412765.1. GTDB lineage: Bacteria > Chloroflexota > Anaerolineae > Anaerolineales > Anaerolineaceae > UBA5203. The sequence goes on from DHVR01000030.1 coordinate 99,721, forward strand.
CCCCGGAAAAAGAAGGTGATATTCACGAATCCGGCAATACACCGTTGACTCAGATGGTGCGTGAAATCATCGCCCAATTGAAAGAAAGCTTCACCCGTCAAAAAAAGACCAAAGGAACCCCAGGTGCCCCAATCTCAACCAAGCAAGCGCTAAAGAAGAAAGCTAACGAATCTCCAGCTGCCTTCCTGGGAATGGACGACCGGCGCAAAAAAATCATTCGTAACGGGCTCTCCAACCGCACGTTGATGGTCGGCGGGCTCTTGGTTTTTGGATTTTTCCTGCTGGCCTTGTTTGGTAAAAGCTGGGCACCACGGCATCCTTTTGAAACCAACAGTATTATGACCATTGAGGGGGTGATTCAAGCGCCGCCTTTTAAACCGTCCTCGATGTTCAAATGGGGTACGGATCCCATTGGCAGAGATGTGCTTTCCCTAATCCTAAGCGGCGCGCGACAAACCTTTGCCCTGGCGGTTTTTGGTATGCTGGCTCGCATGGTTCTGGGTGTGCTGATCGGGATGATCGCCGGATGGTGGCAGAATAGCTGGCTGGATAGATTGATCAACGCCCTGATTAATGTTTGGGCAGCCTTCCCCAGCACTTTCTTCGCCATGATCTTGATCCTGGCTTTGGGGATCGAAAAAGGCATGGGGGTTTTTGTGATAACCCTATGTGCGGTAGGCTGGGGGGAGATTGCTCAGTACGTACGCGGGCAGGTCATCCTTCAGAAACCCCTGCTGCATATTGAAGCCGCGCGTTCCATTGGAGCCCGTGCCTCCCAATTGCTGAAAAATCACGTCTTCCCCCAAATGCTGCCTTCCTTGATTGTGCTATCCGTGATGGAAATTGGCAGTGTGCTGATGCTGCTGGCGGAATTGGGATTCCTGAATATTTTCATGGGCGGCGGCTTTCGCGCCGAAATCGGCGAGACCGGCGCCATGGTGCCGGTAGTTTACTTCTTCTCGGACGTTCCAGAATGGGGCGCCATGCTGGCCAACATCATGAACTACTGGCGCAGCAGCCCTTGGATGGCTTGGTATCCAGGATTATTCTTTTTTGCGGCTATCCTTTCTTTCAATCTGTTCGGCGAAGGATTACGTACCTTTATTGAAGAGAGCAAAATAAACATTAATCGCCTGCTGAACCGTTACTCCGTACTGGCAGGCATCATCCTGTTGATCATTGCGATATCCAGTTTTCAAAGCAACACGCCGCTTAAAACCTACAAAGAACAATCAGCCCGATTTGATGTGCAAAATGTTCTGGAGGATATCCGCGTCCTCTCCTCTCCGCAAATGATGGGACGAGAGTCCGGCATGCCTGGGAATAAGCTGGCCGCCGATTATATTGCCCAACGCATGGAAGAAGTGGGGCTGTTTCCAGCCGGGGAACATTCCACTTATTTGCAAACAAAAAAGAACATTATCTGCCATCTGGATGCAACACCGATCCTGGAATTTATCGCCGCGGATGGGACGGTGGAAAAAACGGTGGCTTATCGCTCAGGGTTTACAGAGATGGTCCCCGGATCTCCCAGCCCAGGGGATGTAACCGCACCGGTAGTAGCTCTGGCCGTTGGACAACACAGCGGAACCACCAGCCGGCCTTTTGTTATTCGAGATGAAAGAACGGAAGGAAAAATTGTACTGATACGCAGTGAGGAACTGTCCAGTATCAACCCCAGCAAGGCCGGCGGGGTGCTGGTCATCCAACCCACAGATGATTTCCTAACCCACCGTTATCTATATAGCATCCCACGCTTCCATGATTCAGAGGGAGTGCCTTATTTGAACATCACCGAAAGCCTGGCGGATTACATCCTGCAGTCGGCTGGCAGCAGCCTGGCAGAATTGGATGCGCAAGATAATCAATTGGAAATGAGTTCAGTTTGGGTCAGTTTCCCTGCGCAGCCTATGCATATGCGCATGTTTTGTACAGGGAATGAGACCGATGAATTCATTGAAGAAGTCTATAATGTGATCGGATTTATTCCGGGTGAAGATTCATCCCATGGTGGAGGTGTTTCCAACCGGGATAATCAAGTCATTCTGATCAGCGCTTATTTTGACGGTCTTGGATTTGAAGCCAATGGAAATTATTATCCAGGCGCCAATGATAACGCCAGCGGTGTGGCTATGATGTTGGAAATCGCCCGCATCCTGAAAATGGCGGATTTTCCTCCGGATAAAACCCTCCTGTTTGTAGCCTGGAACAGCGGTGAGCGACTGGAAAGCTTAAGCACGACCAGTGTGCTCAATGCCAGTACCGGGTTTGCCTTGTTAAATACGGAAGCTGTGATTGAGTTAAGCGGAGTCGGCGGGGGGAGCGGCGAAGCTATTTCCATCTCGTCCGGAAGCAGCTATCGATTAGTCACTTTATTTGAAGAAGCCGCAAAGGAATTTAATTACCCGATCACCTCGCGTGGTACTTCACCCCATACCGGTTTAGATCAGAACAGCAGCCACGGTGGACGCACCGCGCTGACTGCCTTTGTCAGTTGGGATGGCTCGGAAATCTGGGCTCACACTCCCTGGGATACCATCGAACAACTTAACCCGGAAGCGATTAAAAAAATCGGAGATACCACCAGCCTGGTCATCTCGGTTATTGGCCGGGAAGATAATTATTAAAAAGAAAACGGCACTCTCCGGGAGGAAAGTGCCGTAAAAAAGAGGATGATGGTTCTAATAGTGGTCGCCCATGCTGGTTAGTTTTCCTAATCCGGTAATGGTTCGGTTCGTCTCCGGACTGCCATAGTAATTAATGTTTCCACCCCCACTAATCACAACCGATAGGTCCTCTTCCACCCAAAGGTCGGAATTGCCTAATCCGCTGACGATGACCGAAGTAGTCTGACTCTGCAAGTCTTCTGCATGATAATTCCCTGCACCGGTAATATTGACCTTCTGGTTGTCTGCAACACCGGATACGGTGATATCCCCGGCGCCGCTGATCATAACATCCACGGATGTGGCCGCCAAATCAGTGATATCCATGGAACCAAATCCGGTCAAATTTATATCCAACTTGTCCGTCACAATATCATCAGCCTTGACAGTGCCCGCGCCCAACATTTGAATACCAGCAATCTCCTGCATGGTGACGTAGTAGTTAATATCCTTGGTTGGAACGATATTGAATCCCTTTTCCACACCAATCACTAATTTATCACCCTTGATTGTTGTGGTTATTTTTGAAATTATATTCTCCTCGGCTTCAATAACCACTTTGTTCTCAGACCCCTGTACAATATGTAAATTGCCAATCCCGGAAAGAACAATCTCGGAAAAATCACCCACGGCGCGGTCTTCTTTTGTAATGACACCTGAACCTTCCGTCCGATTGATATCCACTGAAACACCACTAATCGTACATGCCATCGACAGGATGGCTAAAATCACTAAAGTTAGAAACATCGTCTTTTTCATAGTTTATTCCTCATCTAAACGTTTACCTATTTTCACTTCATATACGGATCGAGTTCTCCAAAGGTTGCAATTTACTACGAGAATGGCTTTTTCAGGTTATATGAGAGCCTGTCTTGTAAACGGCACCAATTTTTTCTACATAAAGGTTCTTATCATCGAAATTTGATAAAACGGTTAAAGTCTACGGAAAAATCTTTGGATAAAACTATCCACACAACCCTTTTTTATGGTTTTTTCACGCTCCCGATAGTATTTTTAAACTACTTGTGTCATAATTAACATTTACCAAACTAAGTACATTCTAGGATACCTTAACTGATTTTATGGAAGCCTGGTTTTGATGACTCAACTTGCGCACATTGCAGCACCCGTGGAAAGACTTCTGATCTTTCAAGCCTTCAATCAACAGCACACATCTTCTTTTCGGGATGAATTGCATTGTTTGCTCAATTCAAAAAACAGTTTGTCCGATCCCGTAATTGGGATTCATTTCGCATCTTCGTTGGGATTCAGCTTTCTACCCCATCATTTCTTATTCCAGGAATGCACTAACACGCCTGAGTATTATCAGGACATTCTACATACCATTCATGAGATATGTAAAAAGAATACCTCAGACATTTCAGGACCTATGTGGCTAATTTTGGACATGTGTTGGATTAAACATCTGCCGAACCCCGTGGAACAACAGGAACTTTTTATCCAAGCGGTCATCCAATCTGAAGTATTAAAACGGCATCATATTGTTTTTCATTTTAACCTGGAAGTCATGGGAGGGGCCCTTGTACAACAAAGTATGCCGCTCTATCCCTATCTCTACTGGAATCAACAATTAGCTCAAAATGTTTTTTTCCATTCCCCTGAAACCCATCCGGCCCATGTTCCCATCCATCATTGGTTATCCATGCTGGAGGAACCCTCAAATCAGGCACACTCCACTGCAATAAACGAAGCGTCCTTTCATCAAACCTATGATTGTTTTCCATATCCGGTGCTTGAAGCGGATTACAGCGAAATTATGCAATCATTAACGCAGTTAATACACGAGCAACCTAACGATTGGCGCACTTGTCTGCATGAGGACTTCCATTTTGTCATAGAAATGCTGAAACGATTAAAGATCAAGCACGCCAATCAAACTGCGGTCCAATGGGTGGCCGCAGAACGTGAGGAGGAATTTTTTCAGCGCTTCCCATCCCAACCCTCCCATTTAGTCATCGCTTCTTTTCATGAACATCTGATTCAATTGGCAGAGGGTATTTTCCCCGCACAATTTACAATCGACCTGGATGTCATCAGTAACAAAGAATATCAAATTGTTTTGGATGTTGTTCCTCTACAACCAGGCAACTTTGATCGGATGCTGTTAATTGCCCAGCAGAATACCAGCCAAATGGAAAAAGGACTGTTGGAATCATCCTTATACAAAATTTCCCAATTGGTTCATACCGAACGGGATATGGATTCTCTTTATGGCGCCATTCATACCATCCTAAATGGTCTGGTCAATGCCAAGAACATGTACATTGCCATTTATGATGAGGAAAAACAGAGCCTGCATTATCCCTTTCATGCCGACGAACTGGATGAATATCCTGGTCAGATTAAATTAAGAGACGGAAAAACAGAGTATGTTTTAAAGACAGGAGAAACCCTGTGGGTATCCAATGAAAAAGATGAAGAGAACATCAGGCAGGGCAAGTACAGCCGGTATGGTTCACCCTCCAGTGACTGGCTGGGTGTCCCTCTCATTACCCAGGGTAAATCCATCGGGGTGATCACCATTCAAACCTATGATGGCAGTCGGTTAACAGAGAACGATAAATTCATCATGGAGTTTTGCTCCTCACAAATCGCTTTTGCCATTGAGAGGAAAATTGCAGAAAACCGATTGTTGCAAAACCAACAGGAGCTTTCTCAAATTCTGATGGGCAGTTCCATTCCAACCCGGGTTGTGGACAAACATAAGAAAACCACTTTATTTAATAAGGCCTATGAGAGATTTTCGGGGTTGTCAGCTGAGGAAATTCTGGATAGTAATAAAAATCCGTGGGTACTGCTCAATCGACCTGAAGTCCCCACAATTACTGAATTGATTGCATCATCAGCATCTGAGAGTTTGATTCTTTCCCTTTACACAAACTGCGTTAAAAAGCACCCCTTGATTGACGGAGCCTATCTGAGTGAAAATTTGCGGATACAAACAAGAAATGGTCTTTATTGGGTCGATCTAACTTCATCCCCACTGAAAGACTTACAGGGAAATATTACCGGAGCCATTGAAAATGTCCAGGATATGTCTCAACGGGTAAAAGCAGAAGATGATATCCGTACCTTTAAAACCGTGGCGGATTATGCGAATACCGGTATGTTGATTGCCAATCCGGATAAACAAATTGTTTATATCAACACATATCTGGCAAAAAAATTGGGATATACACCCGAACAACTACATATGAAACCAGTTAACACCTTGTTTAAAATCCATTACAACCAGATTGATGCATTGATGGAAAGAATTACAAATGACACAAACGAGCTGCGGGATATTGAAATCAGCATGCAATCATCAGAGGATGAAAATATCCCCTTCCTTATTAATGCAGTTAAAATTGAAACCACCCTTAATCAGAAATCCCTGATCTCCTTCGCGTGTTTTAATATTTCTACACAAAAGAAACGAGAAGAAGCTTTAAATCGGTATGCAAACCGGCTTGAGATTTTACACAAAATTGATGAAGCCATTCTGGAAGCAAACACCACTGAGGAGATTGCCAGTACTGCTTTGCATATCTTCCTGCAGTTAGTGAAATTTTCTTACGCGGGTATTATTGAAATTCGCACTGAAAACAGCATTAATCTCTATCAGGCGCATTATGATCGTGGCAGGTACACCGAAGGGAACCAGCGCAGTCTGCCGTGCTCTGCCAAACTCATGACGAGACTGTCCAAATTTGATCTTTTTATTTCCCAAGATGTTAATGAAATTACCAAGGAATTTGAAGAGGATGAAACCTTCCCGCAGCATCTATCCATTCAATCCTGCATGGTCATTCCTCTAATCGTTAAACACGATGTTATCGGACAATTTATAGTTGGATTCTCCCAGGAAAAAGCCCTCTCACCGGAAATTGTTGAAATTATCAAAGAAGTCTCCAGAATGATTTCGATTGGGATTTATCAAACCCATCTTTATGAAAAGATTGAAGAGATGGCAACCATTGACGAATTAACCGGTATTTTCAACCGACGCCAATTGATTGATCTGGGTGAGCGTTGTCTGGCCCAAGCCACGCGTTATTTCCAGCCTCTCTCCGTGATTGTATTTGATATTGATCACTATAAACATGTCAACGACACCTACGGACATCCTTTTGGAGACCAGGTCTTAAAGGCTGTGGTCAAACGATGTCAGGGAATCGTGAGGGGGATGGATGTATTTGGCCGGTATGGGGGCGATGAATTTGTCATTGTCCTACCTGAAACCGGGATAGACCAGGCTAATCAGGTTGCCAACCGGTTAAAAACTGGGGTTTATGATACCCAATTCCAACTAAACGATATCCTCATCACCCTCTCTATCAGTGTGGGCATCTCTGAATTAAAGCAACCCACAGACACATTGACGGATTTGATTAATCAAGCCGATGAAGCGATGTATGTTGCAAAAAAATCCGGTAGAAATAAGATCGTTTTAACCCACTAATACTCAGAAAATATAGAATCAACCTGTTTTCCATTAATGGCGAACCAGGGCTGATTTGAAAACCACTCACCTTGAACAATATCATCCCCATGAAACTCATGGCACATAGATTCCATTTCTTGGCGACTGTGACTTTTCGTCTGCATTATCCAGCACTTCATCCCTCTGGCAGTTCGCCCAATGGAATCGTCATTTTTCTCAATCGTAATCCATTCATCGCACTCCAGGTGATTTCCATCTGGTTGGCCGATTTGTAATTCAAGGATTTCTGATAAGCGCTGTAATTGTTGGGAGACATTCTGTAGGAATACCAGTGCAGAGATAAAAAGAATAGCCAGTACCAGAGTGGCTTGGATTAAAAGCAGGGTTGTCCAAACCTGCATGGACAGGCTGTGAAATTTCTCATCATACAATTGACCCAGCAATAGAAACAAATAAGGAAAAATTATTATTCCAGCGAGCCATGGAAGAACGGACAAAATCCATTTCTTTAACAGATGTTGTTCAGGGCGTTTTTGAGTGTTCACTTTCCTTCTAATTTGCATAACTTCCTTATTGTTTTACACCTATAGTTTTCCTAATTTTCGCTCATTCTACAGAATTTTCGGTTAAGGATTTGTTAAGGGTTGGTGAAGGAAATCAAAACACTTATATATTGACAAGTATTTTAATTCCTGCTCCCTTCCCGGTTACGACATACCCCAAAAAAGTCGGGGCACGGCATTTATAGGTGCCGTATGCTCTGTTTTTTTGTATATCTTTTTTAAACGTTATTTTTATTACAAGTTGTTTTTAATTTCTCTATGATTAGACTATTCAAAGAACGAACACTTAACATAAAGAACTTTAATTTGTCCGACCCATTGCTGCATAATTCGATGGGGGAAATCATACTCGCACATTGGTCTTTGTCATTGCCGCCCAGCTTCGGTATGTTATCTTCCAGCCAATCAATTCTTAATCTCATCCAAACTGGATCTACCCTGTAGCAACCTACTATTTCTTTCAACATCAAACCTACTCTCTACAGGGAGAAAGCTACATGGATTTGTGTTTATTTTTAGGGAGATTCGTATGAAAAATTTAAAAATATCAACCCGTTTACTCATAGGATTTGGCATCCTAATTCTATTAATGATTGTCTCCAGCACAATCACTTTCATTGGTTTGGGGAATATCACAAAACAATCTCAAATTACCAGACAATCGACACAGATTCTATTGTTAATCGATACGCTTCGTCAACAGGAAAAGAATTACATTATCCGCGGGGACAACCTGTATAACACCGATACAGAAACTGCGCTCGAGAAATTTCAAAATGCCTATAAAAAACTAAAAACGACCATCGCTGAAACCCAGGCATTGGTAACTTCTGCCGAAAACAGAGATCTCCTCAATAAAATGGAAGCTCATCTGGAGGAATACTACAATTCATTTTATGTGGATTATATCGCTGTGGAGGATCAAAAAACCGAACTGGCGGCGCATCTCAAAGAGGATGAGTATAAGGTTATTAATTTAACAATAGCCATGCAGCGAGACCAGAAAAAAACATTAATTTCAGAAATAGATCAAGGATTGGATAGTATCGAACTATCAGACCGACTTACCAATAATGACGATGTCGTTGTTATTCTCCGCAGCATGTTGGAGGTCGGAAATACGACCAGAAATTATATGCTCAAAAAAGATAAACTATCCAAATCGTTGGTTATGAATCAACTTTTAGAAATGCGGTCCAGGCTGGTGATTTTAAAAACACGATTGGATAGCCAGGATGCCATTGACCACGCGGATGGGATTATCGCAGCAATCACAACCTATGAAGACTCATTTACCAAGTATGTCGCAGGGAATGAATCCCAAATTGAACAAGAATTGTTATTTGTTGCCGATGCTCGTTCTCTCCTTTCGGATGCCCAAGAAATTGAAGCCAATGCGAATGCCATTGCCCAGAAAACCATTGATTCAAATAAGTTGACCACCACCGTGTTTGGAGTATTTTCCCTGCTCGCGGGGTTAGGTTCTGCCGTCATCATCACTCGCTCAATCACAATACCCGTTAAAAAAATCCAACTTATTGCCGAAGAACTCGCATCAGGAAATGTGGAAGTTTCCATTGATGTAGATCAGAAAGATGAAATTGGTGCGCTGGCCAAAGCATTTCAAAGATTGATAGATCATATTCAGGAAACCGCCCGAAATATGGTTTTGTTAGCCAATGGCGATCTGACCATTACCATTACGCCAAAGAGTGAAAATGACGCATTGGGAAATTCCAACCTGCTGATGGTCCAGAAATTAAGAAACGTCATTGAGGGCATCTCCAGTAATGCCATTCAAGTTGATTTATCCGCTCAGGATCTGGCATCTGCAGCAGATCAAGCCGGGTTTGCCACAGCACAAATCGCCACTACATTCCAGGAAATTGCAAAAAGTACTCAGAAACAAACTGAATCAGTCTCCGGAGCTTCGACAACCATCGAACAGATGGTGCAGACCATTGATGGTGTGGCAAAGGGTGCGCAGGAGCAGGCCATGGCCGTTGGCAAAGCATCCGAGATCACAGCTCAATTAAGTGAATCTATTGAAAAGGTTGCCACCAATGCTTTTGCGGTTAGTTCCGGTGCCGCTCAGGCCTCGCAAGCTGCTAATGAAGGATCAAAAACAGTAGAGAAAACCATCACCGGGATGCAGCGAATTAAGGAAAAAGTGGATATTTCCGCTCAAAAAGTACAAGAGATGGGCGAACGGTCCGCTGAAATCAGTAAGATTTTAAAGACTATTGATGAAATTGCTTCCCAAACCAACCTTCTAGCATTAAATGCCGCTATTGAAGCAGCCAGGGCGGGAGAACACGGAAAAGGATTTGCCGTAGTGGCTGACGAAGTCCGGAAATTAGCGGAACGATCTTCGAGTGCCACCAAAGAAATTGCTCTCCTGATTAATACCATTCAAAGTACCGTCACTCAGGCCATCCTGGCGATGAATGAAGGTGCCAGCGAAGTCAGCCATGGCGTGGCAGATGCACGGGAAGCAGGCCTGGCCCTTGAAAATATTCTTCTAACCGTCAAAGAAGTGGCCAATCAAGCTGAAATGGCTGCATCCGCTGTTCAGGTGATGCATGAAGCATCGCAGGTTTTGGTGGAATCTGTGGATAGCGTCTCCTCGGTAGTAGAGGAAAACACAGCCGCATCGGAAGAAATGGCCGCCAGCTCCAGTGAGGTGCTGAATTCCATCGAAAATATTGCCAGTATCAGCGAAGAAAACAGCGCGGCAGTAGAGGAAGTATCAGCCTCCGCCGAAGAAATGACTGCCCAGGTGGAAGAAGTCTCCGCTGCAGCACAATCCCTGCGGGATATGTCCCAAAAATTCCTGGACGCGATCTCAATTTTCAAACTTACAACGACGACAAAACAAATTGATACCTTCAAGCAAGCCCATCTTAAATGGGTGGATGACTTAAAAGCTATGCTGGCTGGTCGGAAAGAGATAGTTGAGGAACAGGTTATCGACCATACCGAATGTTTATTGGGAAAATGGATGGTGAATCAAGAAGGCAATCAGCTTTCAGAGCACGAGGCCTTTATAGCGCTTGTTGAACCGCATCAGATCATGCATCAGCATTGTCGCCTGGTGGTCTCCAAGTTTACCCAGGGTGATTTCCAGGGTGCACAGGAGAGCTTGTCGGAAATGGAAACCTATTCCAAAGAGATAATCCACCAACTACTCCTCCTGGAAGATGAACTCAACCAGGAACAAGAATAAACTTTTTGGTGTATTAAAAAAACAGAGGCTGATCCATTCGATCGGCCTCTGTTTTATTTCTACGGTGTTCAATTTTTTCGGTTGATTTTCGGTAGATTAATCCAAGGAATACTTTTGGGCTAATCAGCTATGGATGTGTTTTTTAGATAGACCGAATTAATTACCCAATATCCCCAGCGCATACAGAGTCTTCACGTCCAATTCCCGGCTGGCTTGTTTTTTACCATTTAGGGTGATCGTACTTCCAGTCTGGTTCAAGGTGAGGGTGGGGGTATCCAGGATTTGTACGTTTTCCGCAGTTACTTCGGAAGGACCGTAGACAGGCTTTTTTATATAAGCTGCCAATCCAGCGACGGTTGCATTTTGAATAATTGAATCCTTAATCAACAGACTGGATAAATCCTTTGCGGCCGCACCAATACTGACCTCCGATATGGTCAATCGCTTTGCGATAAGCTGGCTGTCCTCTCCCACGGAAAGACCCTTATCCAAGATTCTAAGCATAATACTATCCGCCACATGCACTGTCGATCCGCTGATATCCACTGCATCCCCGCCAATATCCTGGAAAAGACAGTTTGTGATTTCACCCTGGGTAAAATCAGCATCAAAAGCATCCGAAGGCGTATCCTGAATCGTCAGGCGCTCAAATTTAAAATCTGTGCTAATCACATTGATGGCATCTTCAGTAAAGGCGTGTCGAATGATAGAGTCCCGCACAGTCACCGGGCTGCGATAAAAAGTAATCCCTCCAGTTAAAATCCAACCATCCCTGGCAATCCCGGAAGTGTTTTCAACCAGGAGATGTTCAAGAATTGAAGGCTGTCCTGCATTAAGAACCACCAATCCCGGCCATGCTGTCCCAATGGAACTAAAACTTACCGGCTGAGATTCTGTTCCCTTGACCAGCAATGGACTGTAAGATAAAAAGACTGCCTGGGGGGCAAAGGATAACTTTGTGCCGGCTTGCACGACAATTTGCCATCCGGCAGGAATCACCAGATCCCGCTCGACGGCCCACGCACCGGAAAGAAAAGTCAGGGTTTTGTTATCCGTCGTGGCTCTGATAAACGGAAAAGTAGATTCCAAGTATTCGATGCTCATGGCTTCAGGAATAGGCCGCTGAGTAATCAAGGCCGCTGGAGCATCAGGGATCATCGAAACAAGATAAGTACGATTCAATCCACTCACTTTCGTCTCAAGATTCCAAATCACATCATCGGTTAAAGCTTCTTCCAACGAATCCTTAAGTTCATTCTTTTCCAAAATTTCGATAAAAATCTCCGATGGAACACACAAATTGAGAAAGGTATCCTGATTTTGATAGGCTTTGAGACGAAGCCCATTGGGTGGTTTTTCCAACAATACTGAAGAATCCGGATCCGTAACCCAGGTGGGTTTTATCGGAATATTTTCCCCATAAAAATTGATCGCTGTGACATCCACTGGGGAAACCATGAGATTGAGAATATTGAATGCGATACAGGATGAATCGGACTCCGCATGCACAAACCCACGTACAGGATAAGCCGGCTGCACTTGAAGCCGCAGCATGGTATTCCGAAAATCCAACACGTCCCAGGTGGTACTGTAGGGTGTCTCATTCGCCAGACGGATTTGCTTTTCATGCGCATGAAAAACATCAAAGACCGTCAGTTTAAAATTTTGATAAGCTTCTTGGGTGGTCAGTTCGCTCAGCGCCTGAATATAGGCTATTTGCAGCTCAGGAAATTCAAACAAGGCCAGGTTTGCAAAGGGTAAGGTAATTTCTTCTCTTTTACCGGATAAAGTGACTTGTTCCGGAGAAGATATGGCTGGTTCCAGTTTTCCTGTTTCTGCGTTGTAAAAATAGGTCAACTCCCCATAGCTTATGCCCCATAAATCGTGAATGGCAAAATAACGTGCAAAAAGAGAGATGTCGAGATATTGAGCTGCCTCATCGGGGTGTTGTTCCAGGAGTGCCAGTAAATCCAATCCTCTTTGCTTGATGGCAGGATCAAGTTCCGGTTGTTGTTGGGTAAGCGTTTCCTCAACCTGCTGAAGGAGCGAATCGGTCGCTTCTCTAGTAAAAAATTCTTCAGGAAGTTGAAGATAAAAACCGGAGGTGCTGTCTTTCAGGGGAGACATTTGGATTAGGTAATAGGCCTGATTTTCGGCATCATTAAGGGAAACAAGACAGACTGTCATGTTTGGGACCTGCATGCCGATCTGTTGGAGTTGGCTTAAATATGTCCACTTACTAATGGCTTCACCATTGACTGCGTAAACAAGATCAAACTGGGTTCCGGAAAGTGGAAAATCATTAATGGGTTGGGAGAGAGTTAAGTGCCATGCGAAGATCGTCCCATCCAGGATGGTTGCCGGTCTGGCAACAACAGAAAGGGGGGAGCCACCATCAATCACCAGGGTGGCCGGCAAGCTGGTTGTAAGATCGGGTTTTCCGCCATCAAGTGTGGGTATCGTCATGGACAGGACAGGTAAAGGCTTCACAATGACCAGCGAAATTGGTTCCGGCGTGGCAGTAGGTGTACCCTCCACTGTACTGGTTTGAACAGGAATCCTGGAATGTGAATCAGGCGCTAAACGCCAGGCATATAGGAAACCAGTCAAAAGTCCGATAATCCCCAGGATGAGCAGACCATATCGACCTATTGTTTGAAAAAAATGGACCTTTAGGGATGAGCGATGTTGCAGGGTTGAATTTGGCCCAATTTTCATACCGGCTCCCAGAATTATTTCCCATCAGGAATGATTTACAATTTCCAAAACACAAGATTTAGAAAGCCTAATTTTAGCACCCTCTGACAAGAATTGCGAACAAGGGTTAAGGGGAGTGGTTGAACGACTGGATGGTTGCTTGCGTCCTGCGGTACAATATCCTTACCCTTTATCGTTATACTAATTTTCACCTCGGGAGCGGTATGAAAGACTCAATCCTGCCTTTAGGAAAATTACCCCCGCAGCTTGCGGCGCAACTACTGAATCAAATTCCTCAACTAGACCCACGCGTCATCCTGGGGCCGGGGGTCGGACTGGATTGTGCCGTGCTGGATTTTGGGGAAACCTGCTTGGTGATGAAATCGGACCCGATCACTTTTGTAACCAAAGATATTGGCTGGTACGCCGTACAAATTTGTGCCAACGATATAGCCACAACCGGCGCTCAACCCCGCTGGTTTTTAACGACCCTGTTGCTGCCGGAAGGAAAGACCACTCCGGAAATGGTCCTGCTGATTAATCAGCAAGTAGCCCAGACCTGCCAGGAAAAAGGCATCTCTGTCATCGGGGGACACACCGAAATTACTTATGGATTGGATAGACCCATTTTAGTGGGCACAATGATTGGTGAAGTGGCCAAATCAGATTTGGTCACCCCTAAAAATGCCCAACCGGGGAACAAATTACTGCTGAGCAAGGGCATTCCCATTGAAGGCACAGCCATCATTGCAAAAGAGTTTCCGGAAAGATTAAGCTCCATACTCAACGAAGCGGAACTGAAAAGCGCCGTGAATGCCATTTATGATCCTGGGATCAGTGTCTTGCGAGACGCACAATTAGCTGTTAAAGCAGGTCAAGTTACCGCCATGCATGATCCAACCGAAGGCGGGCTGGCATCCGCTTTGTGGGAATTGGCCGAAGCTTGCGGTCATACCCTGATTATTCAACAACAGCATATCTCCATCTCGCTTATCTCGCAAAAGATATGTAATTTCTTCCAATTAAATCCCATGGCAACCATTGCCTCCGGGGCTTTGCTGCTAGCCGTTGAGGCGAAAGACAGCCAGACAATTTGCAATGAACTCATCCGTCACGGCATCCCATGCAGCGAAATCGGTTTTATTGAAGCCGGCTCGGCGGTGGTTTATTCTGAAGAAGGGTCAAACCGCCTACAATTACCGCGGCCCGAACGGGATGAGATCACCCGCCTTTTCGAGAATCCATGAACGGAATCAACAGTGCCTATTGGGTACTCCCAGAAAAATTAATGGCCGGACCTTATCCGGCTTCGCCCATGCTGGCTGATCAAACCCGCGCTCAATTGAGCTGGCTGGTGGAGCAGGGGATCAGTGAGCTGATTGACCTGACAAACCCGGGCGAAAGACCAGGGTATCAGGCGGAGTTTAAATCCGTTTGTGCCCGCTATGGCGTGCAGGGAAATTGGCAGCGATTCGCTATCGCCGATTTTGGCTTACCCAGCCCAGCCTTGATGAGCGGGATTCTGTATCAAATTGAGCATCTCCTAGCAAATGATAAAATGGTATACCTGCACTGCATGGGCGGCCTGGGACGCACCGGCACGGTGGTTGGGTGTTATTACGTCCAGCAAGGCATGAGCGGGGAAGAAGCATTGCACAAAATCCAAAACTTGCGCATAGGTACTGCCAATTTTCAACACCCCTCCCCCGAGACAGATGCGCAGCAAGCCTTTATCTTGAAGTGGGGAAAATCATAATCTTTGATTTTTTGTTTAATGTTTATTTCCGGTTAGGGCGATTAAGAAACTAAGCAAAGAGAAACCATGGAAAAACAATATTTTACAAGGTACGGTAGATGGTGCGTTGGGCTGGCTTGTTTTATAACCACAATCTCTTTCTTAACCGCCCTAACGGCACCCTACAAAAAAATCGCCCACCGACACCCTGTAAATGAATGCGCATAGGTATAGTTCAATTTCCAAAATCCCCCTGCCGGAGTCACAATACTTCAGATTTTTTCAGCCACTAAAAAACCCGTCAAAAATCCAATCCGTTTACTTAGTCATTTTTTTACATCATTCGTGCAAATTATTCAGCTCGATGGATTAAAAACAAAAAGCAAGCCTGTTAGACCTGCTTTTGTGATTGGTTTTCTACCCGGCTATTCTTCTTCGAGATTCTTTAAATAGGCGATGGCCTGTTTTTCTTCATCATTCATCACAATACGGATGGCATGGTTGGCCCTGAAATCCGAAACACGAATCAGGCGCAAGGCGGCCGTGATACTGGGCTTCACATCCAACCATTCGGATAATCGATTGGGGGTATCGTAAAAGAATTCGTGGTTATAGATCGACAGCGGGTCATCCAACTGGATCGCCAGGGGATAGATATTTCCTTCCATTAAATCCTGAAAGAAGTGCGTGCCCAGAGAGGGTTCCGGTTCAGGTCCAATATTCTTGCCAGCCAATTCCACCAGTGCTTTGGTGCGGTAGATATCGCCATAGCCGATCGGCACCCCCAGATCCGTATTGGAACTGCCCCAGCGCCCTGGGCCGACACAAATGAAATTCTCGGTGGTCATGGCGGCGTTCAAACGCCCAATCGCCAGGCTGAGTTCACTGCGCTCCATTTGCGAATCCAATTGAAAATATCCTTCCGGCGGAACAAAGACCACAAAATCCACCTGGTTTACCACACCCTGAGGTACGACAAAATCCGTTGAGAAAATCATATCCTCGGGTTTGATATTCTTGGGGATGGGTTCATTTCCGGTGAGGGACATATAGGCCTGCGGACGGCATTGCAGCACGGTAATACATACATGCGGCTTGCCTTCTGGTGTCTCATCAATCTGCACGGTGAATTCCATATCCACCGGCATCTGATAGCCTTTTTCCAGAATGTCCAATATCTTACGCATATTTTCAGCAAAATTGGTACGTTTGATCAGCTCGTCAAAGGTCAAAATCAGTTGATCCGGATTCCCGCCAATGATGTTGCTGCGGATGGGCAACAAATAACCATCCTGATCAATCTGGGCAATATAGCGCAATGGATCGTAGCGGGAATTGAGCACATCATGCACCGGCAGAGTGATCAGCTTGTTTTGTTTCAGGTCAATCACATCCACATAACGTTGGGAATAGAGTTTGATCCGTTTGGGATCGGTATTGGGGCGCAGAGAGGGATGGCTGAGCGCAATCAAACGCGGATAGTCATTTCCCACCCGATCCACTGCCCGGGTGCCCAACCCCCACACCAGACGCACAAAACCGTCCTCGCGGCGAATCTGCGGCGTCCAACGGAAGAGGTTGCGGCTGAACGCTACCCCGGCGGCATGCGGCATATAATAATCCAGGAATTTCTCTCCCTGCACAACCTGAATCAATATTGCCATGCGTTCGTCATAATCCTGCAGTCCGCGGCTGCGGCGATACATCAGAGCGTTGGGCTCAAGAGTGGAAGCATACACCCTGGCCACGCCGCGGATCAAAGCGGCCAGATTTTCGGCTCTGGATGCCTGGTTTGGCAGAAAAACACTTTCGTATTTACCGGCAAACGAAGTGCCAAAGTTATCTTCCAATAAACTGGAGGAGCGCACGATTAATGGTTTCTCGCCCACTTCATCCAGTAAATGATTCATGGCTTCTTTGATGTCCTGAGGAAAATCACCCGCTTCATACGCGGCAACAATGGATGGATAATCCACCCGCATTTCCTCTTCGGATTTATATTTCTGATCATTCCATCGATCGATATTATTCATGGACATGAAGGTATATAAAAGATCGGAACCCAGAAAATAAGAGTCCGCCCGATTAAGACAGTCTAATAATTTGTCCTCAGCTTGTTGATAAAGAATCCGCACGGCCAGGAGCATACCGGCTGCTTTTCCACCGATGCGTCCGCTGCTTATTTTTCGTCGGCGAATTTCTTCCAGGTCATCAATGGTAAACCATTGCTTGGCAATATTGATATAACGTAATTGATCACTGATCAGATGACGAATCAAGACCACTTTGCATTCCTGCAAGCGGGCTTCATATTTAACCTTTTCTTTTTCCGGTAAGTTGGCAATCATGCGGGCTTGTTCAAACACCAGGTCCTGGGGAATCAACTCCGGATTGAGATTGAGCATAAGATCTTTTTTGGTATGGATGCCGCGTTCGCTGAGGACTTCCTGCACCAACAGTTCAAAATCCTCAAATGGAAAATGTTGGCTGAAAAGCAGATCGGTTAAATGAGCCACAATTCGGCCGTAACGGGTCTCCCAAATATCCGCAGGCTCCTGGCTGTAGGGATCCTGCAACCCTTCCCGACGCTGCGAGCGAATTGTCATTTGTCTGGCTTCTTTTTTGAAGGCGTCTTCCTGAATAATCCCACGCGTGAAGAGTTCCTGCCGCATGCGTAAACGAATTCGGTTTCTCAGGATGGGGTATTGCGCCAATGAAAGATAGATACTTAGCAATCGATCCGTTGAAGTTGGAATAAAGCTCATTCTTACACCTTTAAGGTTGGTTTTTGATAAAAGGATGCCAGGTTTCCCAAACTGAAAACCTGGCATACAATAGAAAAAACAGCATGTTGTTCGGTTGGTTTGCAGGAAACGCTATCCCAAATGCATGGGCATAATGACATGAAGGAAATTTTCGTCGCCCACAGTGCGCATGAGGCCAGGGGTATTATTGGCATTGGTCTCAATAACCACATTGGGGCTTTTAATCACATCCAGAACATCGCGAAGATAGCGTACGTTGAAAGCAATCAAGAGCGAAGGACCATCGACATTGGCTTCAACCATGATCTCACTGGAACCGGTTTCTTCCGATTGGGCAGAAATTTCAATGCTGCCCGCCTGCTGCTCACCGGGTTGGAAATTAAGCCGGATGACGTTGTTGCCATCCCGGGCAATAATCTCGGCCTGTTTGCAGGCTTTTAACAAAGCGGCCGTGGAAACAACCGTGGATGTCTTAAAGGAACGGGGAATGATGGCCGTATAATCGGGGAAATTACCTTCAATTAACTGGGAAACCAGTTCGGCATCTTTCAAATGGAAAAGAACCTGACCCCGGCCAGGAGGAATGACCATAACAATTTTTTCGGTACCATCCACTGCAATGCGGGCTAATTCGTTCAAGGCCCGGGCAGGGATAATGGCTTTTAATGCAGTGGGAACCGCGTGAGTCAAATGGGTCTTACGAACCGAAATGCGGAAGCCATCTGTTGCTGCCATGTTGACCAGGTTGTTTTCCACGGTCAAATAGACACCTTGCAAAACAGGACGGGCATCATCCGCAGAAGCGGCAAAGGCCACCTGATGGATCATCTCGCGTAAATCAGCCACATTCAGCTCAATGCCTTCTTTTAAATCCGGTGCGGGCATGGGCGGAAATTCCTGGGCATCAATCCCGCGAATATCCGTGTTGGAGGCTCCGCAGCGTACATTCAAAGTTTGTGTTTTTTCGTTCAGGGTTAAGAAAACGTGCTCTGTGGGTAGGGTATTGACAAGATCGGCCAACGTTCTGGCTGGGACAGTGATAGAGCCTTCTTCTTCGATTTTCGCCCCGATCCAGCTTGAAATCCCCAGTTCCAAATTGGTGGCCGAAAGCCTTAACCGGCCTTCATCAGTCGCCAGCAGCACATTGGCTAATACAGGCAGTGTACTTCGTGGGGAAACAGCCCGTAAAACGGTGTTTAACCCATGGGCCAAGTGTTGTTGCGATACAGATGCTTTCATGGTTTCTTTTCCTCTAGCTTAATTAATCCAGTATACAACGAGATAATTGTTTTTGCCAGTCAATAAAGGTTTGTAATTATTATATGACAGACTGACAAGAAAGTGAAATTGGTTTAGCAAGCAATGTTCAGAATATTCGTTTGGAAAATAACTTTTGCTGCCCTTTCCCATAAGGTGAGCGATAGGGGTTGTTTAACTGAAAGGCATTCCAATGTTACAATGGTATGAATAAATCCAATTAATAAATTCATCCTCCTTTTCAGCAAACATGCTGTTTATCCTCTAGTTGGTTGATCCTCCCAGGCTAGAAATCAGCTACTTTTGCCCCAAAGATAAGATGAGGATTGAACTCTTTTATTGAATTGAGGTATTTCTTATGAAACAAGATCAAATGCATTTCCCGATGCAAAAATGGAACCTGGACGATTTGTATTCCTCAATGGATCAGGAAACCATGCAATCCCTTTTTGAACAGGTCAATCTGCAGGTAGCTAAATTTGAGACCCTCAGAGACAGCTTGCTGCCAGATATGGAGACCGATCAATTTCTGGCGGCCATTCAGCAGTTGGAATCGATTTACGAGCAAGCCAATCGCCTTGAAAGTTACGCTAATTTAAAATTCTCGGAAGACACTCAAGATCAGGCTGTGCAAACCCTGATGGCTCAAATGGATCAATTTGCCGCAGAGCTTTCCAATCGAGTGATGTTTTTCACCCTTTGGTGGAAAAAACTGGATGAGACAAATGCCCTGCGACTGATGGCTCCTGCCGGCGATTATGTCTACTGGCTGGAAGAGCTGCGCCATTTCTCCGCTTACACCCTGACCGAGAAAGAAGAGAAAATCATCAATCTTAAGGATATTACCGGGGTCAGTGCTCAAAACACGCTGTATGACGCCTTGACCAACCGCTACCGCTTTAAATTCGAGATGGACGGCGAGAAAAAAGAATTTTCGCGCGGCGAGTTGATGGTCTATGCCCATCACTACGATGCTGCCCTGCGGACCTGGGCTTATGATGAACTCTACCGGGTATATGGCGCGGATGGAGATATTCTCGGACAGATGTATCAGACCCGAATCCGCGATTGGTATAACGAGGAAGTGCAGTTACGCGGATTTGCCACACCCATGTCCGCCCGCAATTTGGCCAATGATATTCCCGATGGGGTGGTCACCCTCTTGCTGGATACCTGCAAAAAAAATGCCGGCGTATTCCAACAATTTTTCCGTTTGAAAGCCCGTCTGTTGAAAATGGACAAACTTCGCAGGCATGACCTTTACGCTCCGGTGGTGAAAGCAGACCATGAAGTATCCTTTGATCAGGCAACCTCCCTGGTACTGAAAGGTTTTTCTGCTTTCGATGAAGAAATTACCGACCAGGCTCAAAAAATCTTTGCACAAAACCATATCGATAGTGAAGTTCGTCCCGGAAAACGCAGCGGCGCTTTCTGTCTCACCGCTACGCCTTCCCTCACCCCTTGGGTGTTGGTCAACTATCAGGGAAAAACCAACGATGTCACCACCCTGGCACATGAGTTAGGGCATGCGGTGCACTCACTGTTAGCTGCGGATCATTCCATCTTTACCCAGCATCCCTGCCTGCCTCTGGCAGAGACGGCTTCCACGTTTGGCGAAATGTTGATTGTGGATGAACTTCTGCGCAGCCGAAAAGACGATGCTGATTTCATCAAAGATTTGCTCTTCCAGCAAGTGGATGATGCCTACGCCACCATTCAACGCCAGGCCTTTTTTGCCATGTTTGAAATCCAGGCTCACGAGTTGACCTTGCAGGGCGCTTCCGTGAAGGACCTTTGCGACGCCTACATGAAAAATATCAGCGACCAATTTGGGGATTCAATGCTGATCAGTGACATCTTCAAATGGGAATGGGTGTCCATCCCGCATATTTATCAAGTGCCCTTCTATGTGTATGCCTATTCGTTTGGTCAATTACTGGTGCTGGCCTTGTACCAACAATACAAAAAAGAGGGCGCTTCTTTTATCCCCCGTTATAAAAGAATTCTGGCGGCTGGCGGAAGCCAAGCCCCCATGGCCTTGCTGCTGCAGGAAGGCATCGATATTTCAGACCCTGCGTTCTGGCAGGGCGGCTTTGACGTCATCCAGAAGATGGTGGATGAGCTGGAGAGAATGACCTCCAAATAACGGATTGTTGTTCGAGTATATAAATAATTATTAAAAACAAACTCTTGGAGACTGTATGTACATAGCCATTGAAGGTGTCATCGGGGTCGGGAAAACTACCCTGGCCCGCATGCTGCAGCCGATTTATGATGCCAATATCATGTTGGAAATTTTTGAGGAAAATCCATTCCTGAGCGATTTTTACGGAGATCGGGAACGTTATGCTTTTCAAACCCAGGTTTTTTTCCTCCTCAGCCGATATCACCAGCAGCGCGAAGGCTTGAAGGAACTATTACCCAGTAAAACCCATCTAATCAGTGATTACACTTTCGCCAAGGATTCCCTCTTCGCCAAAGCCAACCTGAGGGGGGACGAGCTGGAAACGTATTTTCAAGTTCATCACGCCCTGGCGGAGAAAATTACCCTGCCAGATTTAATCATCTACCTGCGCGCAGATACGCCTGTGCTAATGCAGCGCATTGCCGCCAGAGACCGCTCCTATGAACGGCAAATGGAGGTTGAGTATATCAAGTTACTCAACCATGCCTATGATGAGTATTTCCTTACACCAGGCATTTGTACCTCTCCTGTTCTGGTGATTGAAACCAGCCACATGGATTATGTACGCAACGAAGAAGATTTTAAAACTGTTGATGATCAAATTCGTCGGACTTTAAAACTATCTCCGTATCAACCCTCCTTACCCATTGATTAAATACGACTACCTCCAAGGAATAGCCTATCCATGCGAATTACCAAAGACCGATTAATCTCTCTGGCGAAAAATTTTGTTCTTGAAGAAACTTTTCGGGATAAACAAATCACCTGTATTTTCCTGACAGGGTCCTCCCTGGGTGATCAATTCTTACTGAACAACACCACGGACATTGATCTGGTCATCATCCATCGCATGGCAGCCAAACTGGAGAGAAAAACCATACGTATCAGTCATCAAGTTCATTATGATTGCTGGACCTATCCCATCTCCCTATTTCAGGATTCCAAAACCTTGCGCTTGGACCCCTGGATTGGTTCAGCTTTTTGCGGCGAGACGCTGGTTTTATATGACGAGGGTCATTGGTTTGATTTTCAACAGGCAGCCATTTTCTCCAAATTTTTTGAACCGGAGACACGCTATCAGCGCTGTAAGCCCTTGCTGGATAATGCCCGCAATGATTGGCTGCTTCTGGATGGTTTGGACCGTTCCCTGAAATTCGCCCATATTCAACGTTATATTCAGACACTAGAAAACTTGGGAAATCTATTGGCTGGGCTGGTGGATTTTCCCCTGACCTTGCGGCGTTTTGCACTGGATCTACCTGTAAAAGCAGCTGCCCTGGGAAGACCAGGCCTGGCTGCTGGATTATTTGATCTGTTTTGCCCCAGCGATTGGCAGGACTTTCCCTGGCAGTCCTGGCAGGAAAGCTGGAAGACGTTCTACACTCAAGTCAGCGCCTTGCCGGATTGCCCAGCAGAATTTCAACCTTTCCGTATGCCCTATTATCAGCAGCCCATGGAATTATTTATTGATGAGAACCCAGAGTCAGCTATTTGGATATCCCTTAAAACCATGGTGGACGCATGGAATCAATTGACCTTGCGAAATATGAAGCCCGAACTCTCTCTGGAGATGATTTTAGAGCCGCTCAACCTGGACCAAACGCACTTTCATCAACGGCTGATGCAGTTAGATGCCTACCTGGATGCCGTAGAAATAACCGTTGAACAATGGGCTGAGGAACAGGGAACATCCCTCTAACCCTGTCGATCACAGAAAAAGTAGTATACACCCTGTGGATAACCTGCGATATTCTGTGGATAAACCCCTTTTTCTGTGGAGAATAAGCCGGTTTATCCCTGATTTATCCAACTACTGTGAAACCCCATATGTAGGGTTATAATTTTCATACAGTCATAAATTATCTAAAACACCCGTAGATGTACGAATTAATATGGAAATCAATTATTGTAAATTTATCAGTATTAAAAAGTTTATCCCGAGTTGGATTCAAAAGAGTGACTTATCCACAAGGAAGGGGTGGATAGAGGGGTACCTATATGAGGGACTTATATTGGTCATTTCTGGATTTTACCCATAGATATGGGGGTATATTAGCTTTATCCACAGTATCCACACCCCCTACTGTTATTACGAATTAAAATACATAAATATAAACATTAAAATATCATTAAGAAACACTTGCAATTTTGTTTAGTTTATAACTATAATATCAACAAACGCTAGTTAGCCCCCTGAGGAAATGGCGATTCACTTTTATTAGCATTAAGAGCTTATTATAGGGAGATAAAAATGGATGTAATCAAGGTTAAAGCGAACTCCCGTACTGCCGCTGTAGCGGGGGCAATTGCGGGGGTTGTCAGGGAACATCATAGAGCAGAAGTTCAGGCAATTGGAGCCGGAGCTGTGAATCAATCCGTCAAAGCATTGGTGTTAGCAACGGGTTATCTGGCAGAGGATGGGATTACCATCGTCAGTGTTCCAGAATTTGTTGATGTAGAAATTGATGGCAAAGTCCGTACTGCGATAAAAATTGTCGTAGAACCTCGATAGTTCAAAATATAAGAAATACTTGTTGATTATCGGCCTATTTGTGCAAGAGAAGCTGATCCAAAACTAACGGGGGGGCCGTTGGGGGAAAATCATCTTATCTTTTCCAATTAGCTTTTCTTGCACCTTGTTTTTAATTAAACCCAAATGACTTTCATCTGCCACATAGTCCAAATCATCCGCGTGAATGGTAAGTACCGGACACAGGCTGAAGGTTTCAATCCATTGATCATAAAGTAGATTGAGCTGCTGCAAATATTCCGGGGCGATTTCTTTTTCATAGGAACGGTTCCGCAGGCTAATTCTTTTTTGCAGCGTGGGAACACTGGCCTGTAAATAAATCAATAGATCGGGTGGGGGTAAAAAGTTAGAGACAGTTTGGTATAACTCATAATATGTTTTAAAATCGCGGTCCGATAAATAGCCTTGATTGAAAAGATTGCGGGCGAATATTTCTGCATCCTCATACACCGAGCGATCCTGAATGACAGAGTTGGGTTGGTTTAAAATATCCTGATGAATTTCAATACGGTGGGTTAGAAAATATATCTGAGAATGGAAACCCCATTTTTCCATATCTTGATAAAAATCAGAGAGATATGGATTTTCATTGACCGGTTCATATACAGGAGACCAATCCAGCTCCTTGCCCAATAAATTCACCAGGCTGGATTTACCCACCCCTATATTTCCTGCAACAGCAATGAATTTTTTCATAAAAGATTCCTGAACGAATTTTCTTCGATTGTACCACCGATTAAAACGAAAGCTCCTCTGTTTCGAGAGGAGCTTTTTAACTTTTTTACTGAGCTGCTAGACTTTCTGTGCAGCACCAACTGGGCAAACTTCAGCGCAATTACCGCAGTCTTTGCATTTTTCGGTGTCGATTACATAGGCGCCATCGATTTCGGAAATTGCTTCTTCTGGGCACTCAGCTTCACATGCACCACACATGATACATTCATCGGTATCAATAATATATGCCATTTAAACCTTCCTCTAGTGAATAAGTGTGAATAGGATTATGCTATTTTCTACAATGAAGCATAGCACAAGCTTGGAAAAATTGTCAATGAATACGGACTGACTATTTGTCACTTTTTTTCCCAAAAATGCCTAATGACAAATATGATATTAATCATCTGATAACTGCATTTCTTCACAGGCGGTGCATACCAACGGAAACATCCCAAATCCATGCGATATAATTAAGCTCGAATCTACTCAGGAGCCTACTTTTATGACAAAGTTATTTTTAGTACGACATGGTCAAACCGATTGGAATGTAGCCACCCGATATCAAGGACATTCCGATATTCCTCTCAATGAAACCGGCTTGCAACAAGCTGCTACAGCCGTTCAAAATTTTTCTGGAACCCCCTATGAGGCCATTTATGCCAGTGATTTACAGCGTGCCCAACAAACCGCCCATTATTTCGCTGAAGATTCCGGATTGCCAATTGAAAGTGATGTCCGTCTGCGGGAAATTTTTTTGGGGGAGTGGGAAGGAAAATCCATTGCACAAATCCGGGACGATTATCCGGACCTGGTGGCCTTAAGACGTGCTGAACCCACCCGCTATGCCGCACCGGATGGAGAAACCGTGTTGGAAGTTGCCCGCCGGGTGGTTGAAGCCGCAGATGAAATCAGCGCCGCCCATCCGGATGGCAATGTGCTGATCGTCGCCCATGGCATGAGCATGGCCACTCTGTATTGTCTTTCGCAACAGATGGATTTGAATCTTGTTTTTACCCAAATATTTGATAATGCAGAAATTAGACCTGTGGAATGGTACCCGGGCAAAGTGAAATTGGAGGATTGAATCTTGATGGATAGAGATGCCTCCGGATGTTTAATGTGCCATTTGACCGGCCTGTACGGGCTGGAACGAGATAAAACGTATGATGAATGGTTATTGAAATTAATCGAGGAACAACGTGCTACCTCAAAACCTGGTGCTCATTTTTCGCAGTTTCGTACTTTTCTCTCCTTTGGAAATCTGCTTCAATCCCTAACCATGGATGAACTTAAGGCCTGCTGGCAGGTGATTGAAACCAGCACCCAGGGACTTTTCAGCGGATTGCAATTTGAGGGTACCCATTCATCAGATAGCTGGATGGAATGGAATCAACAATTGGAAAAACCATTTCATATCCTGTTGGATAAAACAGGTACGCAGGTGCATCATGCCTCCATGGAAAATCCAACGAAATCCTTTGAACAACTAAAAAACTTAATCATTCAAGCCTTTGACCTGGCTGCACTGCCAGTAGATGCCATCCGTTTGAAAAATGGTGATTTCCTCTGGCAGGATAAGATTACACCGACCCGAATTGTTCCTCAAAATCATTACGTCCATCGGCATCTTCGCTCCGCGCTGGATCGCATCCATGCTTCGTTGGCACTGGTAATGCAAAGTCAGGGCAGCTTTGCGGATGTGACGGACTATTGGAGTGACGGACAGAATGAAGTGCAGTTGGCTGGCAGCGTGCAGTTTTCTGAAATTATTTTTAACGCGCTACAAAACGGGGATGTATGTGAACTAACCGCCATGACCGACAAATTCCGCTCTCTTTCCATGGAAACCGCGTATTTTCACACGCTGGCACCTGCGGATGGATGCAATCATCAAGGGAGTGTAAATCAAGCCTTGGCAGCCTGGTTTATTTTGTTATCCTGTACCGGAGTGTGTGCCTTGGATATATGCTCCCTCATGCAGTTATTTTTAACGCCTGAAGAGCAATCCAACGAAATTCCAATGGCAGAAAAGTTGATGTGTGTTTTCAACAATCCTGCTTTTCAACCCCTGGCAAAGCTGTTAGCCTTTCGTCTGCAGAATGCGGCATTTCACCCTCTGGGAGCACAGATTTCCATGCAGTCCACCCCTGCTATTTGGGCAGTACAGCGTTTTTCTGTGGATATGGTGGAATCGGTGCTGTGTTTGGTCAATTGCAGCTCACAGGCGCAGGAAATCACTTTGGGTGAAGAGGATTTACAAGCAGGAAGTTACTGGCAGGATTTTCGTGGTGGCAAGGTGTTCAAGGCAGGTGAGTTCTGGCATCTGCAGCCTTATGAAGGATTATGGTTGATAAAGAACTGATTTATTTTCCACAAAAAAAAGTAAGGACTGGAAATAAATCCTTACTTTTTTATTTTCCAATGGGATGATTGATTTCCTTATGTCAAGAGAGGTAATCCCTGCGTGAGGACTTCCGGCATCCAGAATTTTCCCATACCGAACAGGGATAGAGAAATAGAGACTATCAGGATTGCTACACCCACACCAATCAAGATGCGATCCCTTGTTGTACGATCCAGCTTTTCCAGCCAGGTACGAGGCCCGATGCCAAAAGCCCTTAAATCCATGGCATCGATAATATCTTCGCTGCCCATAATGGAATGGATGGTCACCGGCACTACCAGGGGAGCCAGCTTGCGTACCTGTTCAATCAAACCGCCGTCCAGTTTTTCAATTTCATAGCCTCGAGCTTTCTGAGCATCCATGGTCAGGCTGAAATCCCGTCCCAGGGTAGGAATGAAGCGCATGGTCAAATCCATGCCATAGGCGATTTTATCCGGGAAACCCAGTCCGCGGAAGGTGATACCGTAATGCGCCGGATTGAGTGAATAGGGGATCAGGATGGTCATACTGGCGATGGAGAACACGCGAATGAGCATGCTGATGGCGTAAAAGCCGCGTTCCGCGGTGATATTCAAGGTAGGCTGCCAGCCTAGAATGGTGAAATTGGCTGCAAATTGGCGGATTAGATGTTCTTTATCGTACAACTCCATGCCGCCGCGGCCGGTAAGAAAAGTTAGGAAAGAAAAAAATAAAATAAATCCGCCGATAAACATCCAGGCACGTGCCATCTCATGCCATTTGATACCGGATGTGAAAACAACAAACAGGGCAATCCCCAGAAAAATAGCCAGATAGCGCACATCCCAAAAGAAGAGGGTGGAGGCTAAAAAGCAGCTAAAAAAGATCAACCAGGCACGGGGATCGAAACTTTGGATAAAGCCTTTTCGTTTACGGTAACGCCAGGTAACTAACATAGGGTTCTATCTTCACTTTCATTCCAGGGAAGGCCAGGTCGGCCTTCCCTGGAATCATAATCAGAATTAGCGTCCGGTACGAGTCTGCAAGGAATCGTAGGCACCCACGAGCAGGGGAACCAGGATGGCTGCAAAAATCATGTTCGGGCCAGCAGAAGGCAGGAATTCACCAACAATCGCCACAGCCGGGGAGAACCCGTTGATCCAGATATCCGAAATGGCTGCGAAGCCAATACCGAGGAAGTTCCCCAGCATGGACCAGGTAACGGCGGCAGCCACGTTGATGTTCTTGTTGAACACAAAGCGAATGATCAGCACCAATACCAGGCCGATGACAGCGGATAGACCTGCGAACATGGAGATGGGGGCATCCCCAAAGATGCCGTTATCCACATCATAGAAGACCATGTTGGATTGTCCACGATTCATGAAGTAAAGGATGGTGGCCACGGCGGCGACAACCACACTGATGATCAGGACAGTGTTCAGGCTTTTCTTTTTATCTTTGAACAACCAGGCCATACCGGCAATCATACCCACCAAACCGTTGCCCAAACTCCATTGAGGTGATAGACCGAAACCAGTCAAAGCATCGCCAAACATGTTACCGACGGCACCGGTGAAGAGTCCTACGGCGGGGCCAAAGGTGAAGCCAAAGAACATGGGGATCACGATGGCTGGGCGCAGGGAAACCTGGCTGACGGAAGGCACAACGAAGACGGTGCCATTGAAGATGTAAGAGAAAATGGCATACAGTGCGGCACCAATGGCCATGTAAACCACTTCACGTGTGCCGACTTCCCAGATATCACTGTCTTTGGTGGCTAAATAAACCAGGAAGACAATCAGCAGGCCGATGCCTACAAAGATAAAGCGCAGCAAGGCGGTTTCATCCAATTGCAGGGATGGGTTGATTTGTCCCCCAATCCAGACGATGCCCACAAAAAATACAAGCACAGCAACAAGTGCTAAAAGAACAGATACTAATTTACGATTCATAATTACTTTCCTCCTAAGAATTGTCCAAAACAGTTGATCGATAGAACCGATTGTTCAAACACCCAGTCCAAAGGGTGGTTACGCACAAGATAAAGGAATTCCATTGTTATTTAAAACTAAACCGTCCTTTTATAAATGGGCTAATTGTTCAGCCCGTAAGAACTTTCCGGTTTGAGGATAAAACTTTAAATTTTCTTGCAGTAAAGAGGATGCAACCAGGCGGCAATCGGTAAGGCGTTGGGCGTCCTTCATTACTTCATACGGCGAACCGTCTGCCATGATTTGTCCATTATTAAATAATAATACGCGATTCGCGAAAATTTGTGCCAGATCAATGTCATGGGTAATAAAAAGGATGGCATCAAAACTGGGTAATTGAACAATTGAATTCATGAAATCAATGTAGTTTTTATAATCCTGTCCGGCGGTGGGTTCATCCATGACCAGAATTTTGGAGTGCATGGCCAAAATGGCCGCGATGCTGATGCGTTTCTGCTGTCCAAAGGACATGGCCAGCGGCGGGGTGTCGATCATCTCACTTAAATTGACGATCTCCAGCGATTCCACCACGGCTTTTTCAATATCCTCTGTATCATGTTTCAGATTCTTTGGGCCAAAGCTAAGTTCTTCGCGTACGGTAGGGGCAAACAACATATGACTGGGACTTTGGAAAACATATCCCAGCGTACTGGCAATTTCAGCTACACTGAGGTTTTTGGTATCTTTTCCCTGCACCAGTACGGAACCTGCTACTGGTTTGAGTAAGCCGATGGCATGTTTTACCATGGTGGTTTTTCCAGCAGCGTTAGCCCCCAATAGGGCGATGATATCTCCCTTGTGGATGGACAGATTGATGCCGTGCAGCACGGTTCTCTCTTTGTCATAGCCAAAGTCCACATTTCGGAATTCAACCAGTGGCTCTGCGGAAGGATTGCGTTTGCTTTCCACCAGGGATTTGATTTCCGCCAGTTTTGGCGCGGATTTAGCCTTTTTCATCACAATCTGGGCGGGTAGTTTCACTTCACGGTAATCCACCACATCGGTGATGTGTTCAATCGGGCCGTCGTAAACAATTTTGCCTTTTTCCAGATATAAAATTCTATCCGGTTTGATTTTTAATACATCTTCCACGCGATGCTCAACCATCAGCACGGTCAGTCCTTCATCGGCCAGGGAACGAATGATTTGCAGGGTTTCCTGGGCACTGGCCGGATCCAAACTAGCCAGGGGTTCGTCGAGCAGCAGGATGCTGGGTTTCATGGCCAGGACACCAGCTAGAGCAATTTTTTGTTTTTCTCCGCCGGAAAGATTAAAAGTTTCCCGATCCGCAAGTTGGGGAATATTTAGGCGGGTCAAGGCATCCATTACACCTTTCTCAATTTCTGACCGGGCAAAGCCTAAATTTTCCAGGCCAAAGGCAACTTCATTACGAACTTTGGACCCCAGGATTTGTCGTTCCGGGTCCTGTAATACTGTGCCGATCATCTGTGAGATTTTCGCCAGGGTCAATTTCTCAATGGGTTGACCCATCATGCGAAGTTCCCCGCTCAACTCGCCTTTATAACTGCGCGGAATTAGGCCATTAATGCAGCGGGCCAGGGTGGTTTTACCGCATCCACTGGGACCAGCAATCAGGACGATCTGTCCTTTTTCAACTTGCAAAGAGACATCATCCAGGGCGTTCTCTTCCCGGCTGCGATAACGAAAAGTCAAATGTTCAATTTCAATCGGATAGAATGCCAATTTCCGCCAACCTTTATTAATTGATTTTCTTAAAAATTACGTTTACCTGATCTCCAACCCGAGCATTTAACGTTGAAGCTGCATTGCCATTCACCAGGCTAAGACTGAGATGATCATAACTGTCTATCAAGGCTACCCAATCCCCTGGTTTTTTCTGCCCAAAGGATTGCGCTAGCTCTCCAAAATCAATGTCTTTGTAGATAATTTTATCCACCACTTTGCCATTAAACAGGCTTTCATGAATATTGGTTGTCAGGTTTCCAAAGTGGTCTATTTGTAAAACAGCTCCCAAGATGGTGTTATGACTGAAGGTCGCGTTCTTCACATCTAATAGCATGGGATTGTCGATGGCGTCCCCTAGCTCGTTGAGATGGACTCCCCTGCAGAGATAGGCACCTACCGGTGCGAAGATATCCCTTCCATGAAATACACGGCTGACAGACGGAAGCCAAAAATCCTTATGATTGAGGTGAATATAATGACAGGACTGCCAAGTGGACTGAGCTTGTTTTACCATGAATGTAATCAGACCATTATCCGGCCCAACAAAATACTGGTCTCCGATTCTGGCTGCAATTGGACGACGAGTTGTGCCAACCCCTGGATCTACCACGGCTACATGCACTGTCCCTTGCGGAAAATAACGGGCTGTGCGTGCCAGTAAATATGAACCGGTAAATATATCTTGGGGGGGAACAGCATGGGTGATGTCTGCTATTTGAGTATCCGGTGAAATCTGCCAGATGACCCCTTTCATTGATGCTACATAGCCATCTTCTAGGCCAAAATCAGTTAGTAAAGTAAGGAAAGACAATGGAATCTCCAGAAGGGATTTTAATATGCACTTACTATAGCAAAGGGGGCTTTGATTCGTCAAGCATTGCGGGGTTAGTTTAATTTATTTTGGTTTAAGTTGATATGCCTGACCTTGGTTTCTATTGAAAAAAAGGCATCCGTTTTGTTGAGTTGATGATTTTTCATGGGTTGGGGAAACATTCGCGGATGATTTCTGCGGTCAGGGAGGGTACCAAATTGACCGATTGAAGGGTGATGGTTTGGGCTTTTGGCCAGCGCTGTTTGGCAAGCGGCATCAATTCCGGGCGGATGACCCCTATGGCCATTTTATACTGCCCACTATCCAGGGCCTGTATGCCAAAGGTCCAGCCTTTGTTTTGTTCCAATTCAATCGGCCCCAGTTCATCGACGATTAAGAGATCTGTGGGGACGGCCTTTTCAAACACGGTGTTTCCCCAGGCCAGGTTATCTTTC
The DNA here is from genome assembly GCA_002412765.1 of Leptolinea sp. UBA5203. Lineage (GTDB taxonomy): Bacteria > Chloroflexota > Anaerolineae > Anaerolineales > Anaerolineaceae > UBA5203. Next base: position 131,838 of record DHVR01000030.1, read on the forward strand.
TCAAAAAGCCAATTGGGCAAATTGAATTCTGATTCAGGATCAAATCCTTTATTGGCCAGAATCCTTTTCTCTCCGCTGCTAAGATCTTCCATTTCGATGCGGATTTTCTGATAATTTTCAAATACACCCGGTGAAAGCAGACCGCTGACTTTAAAATTTCGTTCTTTTGCCGCCTCAATTATGAATTGGCAGAAAGTGGTTTTACCGGTATTTCGCCAGCCGGTGACAAGCAGCAGCAGGGGTTCAGGGGGTGTAGTTGGTGTCATCATCGATATCCCAGAGAATTATTTTTTTGCCATCCGTCGTGGCGGTTCGTACCATAATACCATACGTCTCACTGAGATAATCATCGTTGAGCATATCATCCGCTGGGCCGGCGTATGATTTCTTACCATCGATTAAAAGGACGACGTAATCCGCCAGCGTAGCTGCCACTTCAGGTTCGTGGGTGGTGATGAGGATGGTGTGGCCGCTGCGAATCAGGCTGCGTACCATACGAATAAAACGCAATTTGTTTTTTAAATCCAGATGGGAAGTGGGTTCATCCATTAATAAGATTTCAGAACCTTGAGCCAGGGCGCGCGCCACCAGCACCAATTGCTGTTCGCCGCCGCTTAAATCCGTGACGAGCCTATCCGCCAAATCGGCAATGCCCACCTGTTCAAGAGCCTGCATGGCGATCTGCATGTCTTCATCTCCGGGCATATCCAGGGGTTTCATATGCGGGGCTCGCCCCAGCAGGACATATTCCAACAGGGTAAATCCAAAGGAGATATACTCGCGCTGGGGAACAAGGGCGATACGCTTGCCCAGATCCCTTCTTGAGAAATGTTGGATGGGGTTTCCGTCCAGGAAAATTTGTCCCTGCTGTGGTTTTTGCCAGCCGAGGAGCAGATTTAACAACGTGGTTTTTCCAACCCCATTGGGTCCCAGGATGATGGTGACGGATTGACTGGGAATATCCAGGGAGAGGGTTTGTAAAATTTTGCGCTCTTGAGGATGATAGCCAAAAGAGATGTTCTCGAAGCGGATTAGCGTAGGGTTCATGCTTTCACCTTTACCGGATTGGAGATCATCAGGAAGATGAAGAAGAGTGCGCCAATCAACGATGTGAGAATACCCAATGGAATCTCCCCCGTCAACAGGGTTCGGGCGACATCATCGCAAAGAATGGCAAAGACCCCGCCCAGCAGCATGGCTCCCGGCAGGGCATAGCGTCCATTGGCGCCAAAGATACGCCGGGAAAGATGTGGAATAATCAATCCAATCCAACTCACCATGCCGCTGACGGAAATTACGGCAGAGGTTATGGCCACAGCGGCGACCAGTACCACCAGCCGTTCCCGGCTGGGAACCACGCCTAGCGAAAAGGAAACCTGGTCCTCCAGCGAAAGCAGGTTCAAGCGCCAACGCATTTGATAAAGGACAAACAAGCCGATCAAGACCACCGGCAGAATACTGAACAGCTTTTCCCAGGTGATACCCCACAAGCCGCCCAACAGCCAGAAGGTAATCTCCTGTAATTGGCTCAATGGGTCAGCGATGAATTTTAAAACGCCCACACCAGCGGAAAACAGGGCCGAGATGGCAATCCCGGAAAGCACCAGCCGCAGCACCCATCCGCCGTATTTCATTCTGCGCGCCAGCAGATAGGAGGCAAACAGGCCGGTAAAGGCGAAGAAAGCTGCGCAGAGCTGGGTGACGGTAGCGGAGGAACCCAACACGACAATGCCAAGGGCTGCCCCAAAAGCAGCCCCCTGGGATACGCCTAAAAAGCCGGGCTCTACCAGTGGATTGGTGAAGATCATTTGGAAGACCATGCCGGCAGCAGAGAGGGACATGCCCAGCAGCAGGGCGGTGATCAGACGCGGCATGCGTAGATTCAAAACCACCCGCTGGGCCAGATCATCCTGCATTAATTGCTGCGGCGACATGAAGGGTGGGCTGGGGTAGCGGCCGGCGAAAATGGAGATTCCAAACACCAGGCAAAGTAATAAAAACAAGAAGAGCAAAGCACGCTGGGAGCGTGCCTTGCCGTTCTGATGATTTACGGAAATCAGATTTGAAGGAGTCAATGAAACCTCAATTAGTCAGTATAGTTACCGCGCAAGAGGGGGATGATGGCGGACTCAATCAAAGCATCATCCAAATTGTACATTTCTTTATAAAAACTACGCACTTCACTGACGGTATCGAAATTCGGGAAGAGTTCAGGATGGATACGCCAGGCGATCCACTTCAGACCTAATATCCAACGGGTATCGGGTTGATCCCAGCTATAGAAATCTCCAGGGAAACCGTAGACTTGCTCATTCTTGACGGCTGTCAGGGATTGCCATTGGGGATCTTTCAGTAATTTACTGATCAGATCACTGGAGTTCTCTCGGTAAGCGATAAGGTAAATTTGATCCGCATCCCAGGCGGCGATTTGCTCAAAACCAATTGTATTCCATCCATCGCTGGCTGCATTTTCCACCCAAACTGGGTTGCCGCCGGCTGTGATCACGTTGGTGGTCTGCATCCAGGCTAGCGGGGGAACATTATATGTATACGCGCCATCACTTTCCTTGTAATAGAGAACCAGTATGCTTGGTTTCTCATCTTCGTTTATGTTGATAACTTTTTCCGTGATGTCAGTGATGGCATTTTTGTAATAATCGACAATTTCTTGTGCCCGTTCTGGCTGACCGAGCATATCCCCCATCGCCAAAATATCGCGATTGTACTGTTCGGGCGTTTCCAGGTTCAGAAAAGCGGTGGGAATCCCCAGACCTTCCAATGGCTGCTGGTAATCGCCAGCCAAAAAGCTTTTAAGCAAGACCAAATCAGGGTTATTGGACGCGATTTCTTCAACATTGGTTTGGCCTGATAACTGTATTTTACTATCGAAGTTAGGGTCAATGGCTTGGATAAAATTACCAAAATTTTGATCTGTCTCACTCATAGCCACGATACGTTCGCTGACACCATCAAATAAATACAGGGCATCGGCAATCATCAACGACGACTTGCCGCCGTAGACGATGCGGGATGGTATGTCCGGCAGGGTTACTTCCCGATCCAAAGAATCAGTGAAGGTAATTTCCATGGTTGGTGGGACATCGGTTGGTACAACCGTTGGTTCATCAACAGCAGCGGTGGTTTCTTCAACCATGGGAGCTGCTGTGGCTTGCGGAGCTGTAGTGCAGGCGGAGAGCAGCAAGATCAACAGGCTTAAGCACAGAATAGTGATTTGTATTTTCTTCATGGATAATCCCTCCTTAGGGATGGATGTGTGATGAATTATGAACTGGTTTGATTTTGAAGCAACTGGTAAAACCATTTCAAAAAGATTTGTAATTGATCGATTTTTAATTGGGAGGCGTTGTAATTATAAAAATCTTCAGGATGCGTTTTTTCCATCAAAGTATTTAAAATGGCTAGGTCATGTTCTATTTGTAAAATCTGTTCTCCAATCATGTCGGGGAGTTTTTCAGGGTATAAACGTTCCATAAAGTAATAACGGGTGAGGAATTCAATGCGCAAAGCCCGGGCTGAACAGGGGCTGGCTTTAAACAGCCAGGCTTCAAACTGTTTGCGGCCTGGCTCGGACAGGTAAAACTGCCTGCGCAGGCGTTGGTTTTCCTGGAGTTCTTCTTCGGCGCGAATCAATAATTTTGCTTCCAGACGGGTAAGGATGCTGTAAATCTGACTCATGCTCAAATGCCAGAGCTGCCCCAGATCCAGTTTCAACATCTGGTAGAGTTCATAGCCGTGGGTGGGCTTGATAGCCAGGTAACCCAGGAGCAGATATTCCGGGGAAAGATTGCTTGCGCTTTTTGAATTAGTTGCCATGTTTTATACTCACTTAGTGAGTATAGGAGGTTCACTAAGGTTTGTCAATAGATTTTATTTAGAGAGATGAAGTTTCATGAGGTGGAACAAATTGTTTTTGTCCTTTCCAGATGTGAAAAAATTTTTTTCAAATTTTTCATCCCCTAAACAAATCAGCCTGAAACGCAATGGTTCTCCAGTATAATCAATATATTCTGTGGATAAACAAACCCTATGTCAAATCTATCTAAAAATTTTTTCCCCATCTTTTTACGAATAGTTGGACCATTTCTTAGTGTATATGTAACAAAAATGGTCCTGCAGATTGTACAAGGGAACCTGGAAATTCAGGTGATCGAGTTAATCTATTTACTGCCGGTCATGCTCTCAACAGTGCTTTGGGGGCTGACTCCGGGGATTTTAGCTGGGATAACGGCTTTTCTAGTTTTTAATTATTTCCATATTCAACCCTATAACACCTTTCTCATTCACCAGACCCAAGATCTTATCAGCCTGCTCATTTTTCTTTTTGTTTCGGTCATATTAAGTCAGTTCATTGGCCGAGCCCGGGAAGGGACACGACTCTCCCGAATCCGGGAGTGGGAAGCAACCCGGATGTATGAGTTAATCTCAGCTCTTTCCGGATTGAAGGATGTTCAGATCATTGCCAGAGATCTTGCTTTTCATACATTGCAGACATTCCATTTCGATCATATTGAATTACGGATTGAACAAAAAGAAGAACAAGCCTATATAGTATCTATTCCGGAAGGTCAACCCAACCAGGATTTGCATTCCGAGGTTTGGCCTTTGGAAACCGTCAGGGGACAGGAAGGGCAGATGCAGATTTGGTACAGCCGTCCGCCTCTATTGATCCAGGAAAATCAATTACTGCAAGCTTTTTTAAGTCAGGGGGCTTTAGCGCTTGAGCGAGTTCGTTTGGCAAAAGGCGAAAATATGGTGCGCATTCTGGAAGAAAGTGACCAATTAAAATCTTCTCTTTTGAATTCTGTATCCCATGAACTGCGTACTCCTTTATCGGTGATTAAGGCTTCAGTGTCTAGCCTTCGATCCGGTACAGTACAGTGGAATGATGAAGCCCGTCAGGATCTACTGGCAACCATAGAAGAAGAAACGGATGAATTAAATTTATTGGTTGGCAATCTTCTGGACATGTCTCGTATCGAGTCAAACGCGCTTAAACCACAGAAACGGTGGAACGCCATTGATGAAATTGCAATGGGGGTTGTAGCCAAAATGCGTAAGCAATTAGCTCAGCACCATCTGGAAATGAATTTTGAAAAAGACCTGCCCCTTGTACCAACAGATTTTGTGATGATTGGACAGGTATTTTTGAATTTGATTAATAATAGTATTAAATATTCGCCAGAGAATTCAACGATTTCTGTCAGTGTGTACAAGGAAAACGAATCTATTCATTTTGAAATTGCCAATGAGGGCCCACCGGTACCAGAGGAGCACCTGGAAAGAATTTTTGATAAATTTTACCGGGTTACAGAAGCAGAACGAATTACCGGCACCGGATTGGGGCTATCCATTTGTAAGGGGATCGTGGAAGCCCACGGGGGCAACATTTGGGCGGTTAATGAGACTGGGCGTTTTGTTTTCCATTTTATTTTGCCATTAACTCTGGATGGTTCCTTGCCGCAGATTCCTCAGGAGGAACTCGATGAATAAAGAAGCATTGATTCTATTAATCGATGATGAACCACAAATTTTACGAGCCTTAAAAACCATTCTGAGCGCAAATCATTTTCGGATTCTGACAGCCACAACAGGGGAACAGGGGATTGCCCTGGCAGTGGTGGAAAACCCCGACTTAATTATCCTGGATCTGAGTTTACCGGATATGGATGGGATTCAAGTGTGTGAGCAACTTCGTGAATGGTCCCGTATCCCAATTATCGTACTATCCGTCAGGGAAAATGAGAAAGATAAAGTGGCTGTGTTGGATAAAGGTGCGGATGATTACCTGACTAAACCTTTTGGTATTGAGGAACTCTTAGCCCGTATACGCGTTGCATTACGTCATTCTGAACAAAGCCTGGGAAATAAGCAAAGCATCCTCACGGTTGGTAGCATTGTAGTCGATTTAGCCAGGCATATTGTGACCCGTAGCGGTGAAGAAATTCGCTTGACGGCCACCGAATTTAAACTGCTCGCCTATCTTTCCGCAAACGCTGATCGCGTCATCACCCATCAGGGTCTCCTCGCGCATGTTTGGGGTTTCGCTGAAATGGATCATGTGGAATACCTGCGGGTTTATATTGGTCAACTAAGAAAAAAAATAGAAATCAACCCGGATGAACCACAAATCATTCTTACCGAACCCGGCGTTGGATATCGGTTTAAATCCGCTGAGTAATCGTACGATTCATTAATCTTTATTTTTTCTTTATACAATCCCCCTCTTTTCTTGTGCTCAATTTATATCTTCTGATTAAACTTTCCATTATCAATATGGAGAATTTAATGGATATAGTAGCGAATCAGAAGAGTTCAAATCGTTTAGTAGTACTTGTCTCTGAATGCATGGCCAACAATACTGATCTGGCTCGTGCAATTTATTGGATGGCAGAACCCAATAATTTTTCAGTCCTATACCTGGTTTATGTGGATAACAGCAACAATTTATTAAAATTGTCCCGTACTATGGCGACGATGAAGGCAGTTACTTCCTCAAACAAATTATCCGTAGAAGTTAGAACAACAAAAACCGGGCAATGGTTAGATACGCTAAACAAGATTATAAGACCTAACGACGTCATCATATGCCAGAAAGAACAGACCGTAATTAATAGCCCATTCAAAACCATCCCCCTGAGTGAATTTATTTCTGCCCAAATTGATCTGCCTGTTCAAACTATGGCTGGATATTACCATCCCATTCAAATGTTAACTAAAAAATGGTTTCATGAGCTATTCGCACTGCTGGGCTTTCTTTTGATTATGGCTCTGTTTACATGGTTCCAAGTTCAGTTGGATCAAGCACTGGATGGTTTTTTGGTAAACATTTATTTTGTAATTACGCTTTTACTTGAAATTGGCGCTTTCTGGGCCTGGTATAAATTTGCATTCCGATAACACTTACTGATCTGCATGATTAGAAAACATGCCTGGAGTATCAAATGGAATTTTGTGATTTTAAACGTTTATTAATAGGTGAACCTTTTCCAACCAGTCGTGAGTCTCATGAAAGACTGGATAAGCTTCGTGGCTTGGCAGTATTCGCCTCGGATCCAATTTCAAGCAATGCTTATGCGACTGAAGCCATCATGCATGTATTAATCGTCTTGGGTAGTGGCGCGCTGGCAATGACACTGCCCCTGGGATTGGCTGTGGCTTTTTTGGTTTTAATGGTGATTTTCAGCTATATCCAGACCATTCTGCACTATCCTGATGGGGGGGGCGCATACACTGTATCCAAGGATAATTTAGGTGAGATGCCATCCCTTTTAGCTGCCGCTGCCCTTTTAATTGATTATGTATTAACGGTTTCCGTCTCTGTGGCGGCAGGTGTTCGCGCAGTAACATCTGCTTTTCCAGAGGTATTTGAGTACCGGGTCATTATCGCCTTGCTTGCCATCCTTCTGGTTACCTGGTTAAATTTGCGGGGTGTACGAGAGAGTGGAACCATTTTTGCAATACCAACCTATGCGTTTATTATAGGTGTCCTGCTTACGATCATCATTGGGCTTATTCGATATTTTGGTCTCTTTGGTGTGGAGACACTTACAATGACCCAAGAGGTCGTTGCGCCTGTGACTTCTCTGACTGGTTTTGCCTATGTCTGGCTATTGTTGCGAGCCTTCTCTGGAGGATGTACGGCTTTAACCGGAATTGAGGCCATCAGCAATGGAGTAAAAGCCTTTAAGAAACCGGAGGCGCGGAACGCTGCCATTACCATGGTTGCCATGGGCATTATCGCAATGACCCTTTTCATAGGAATCACCTTCCTGGCGACACATTTATCTTTAGTCCCCAATGAAGCGGAAAGTATTCTTTCTCAATTGACACGCAAAGCAACTGGCACCGGATTCCTCTATTATTGGGTGCAAATTTTTACTGCCGGGATTCTTTTTATGGCAGCCAATACTGGCTACCAAGATTTCCCCCGGTTGGCCTATTTTCTTGCCCATGATAACTTCCTGCCGCGCTGGTTAAAAAATCGTGGCGATCGTCTGGTTTTCAGTGCCGGTATCGTGACGTTAGCGATTTTTTCCTCTTTACTGATCATCATTTTTCGCGCTGATGAAATTGCCATGTTACCTCTCTATGCCCTGGGTGTCATGCTTTGTTTTAGTCTTTCGCAGTTAGGAATGTTCCATTTGATGGGTAGAATTGCACATTTAAAACCAGGCGAGATGCTGCAAACCAAAGTGACCATGGTCCATTATGAGAAAGGCTCAAAATGGAAACGGATCATGAATGCCATCGGCTCAGTGATTACATTTACGGTCTTTGTCGTCCTGCTGCTGACGAAATTCAAAGAAGGGGCATGGATTATTGCCCTTTTAATCCCGATATTGGTCTATATTTTCTACTCCATTAAGAAACATTATTTGAATGTATCCAAAACCTTAAGTACCCGTGTCCTGGATACAAAAAAAGTCGCCGTTGTAGCAGATGTAGTTGTAGTTCCGATTGCTGATATTCATCGTGGTTCTTTACGGGCCATTCAGTATGCCAAAAGACTTTCGAATGATGTACGTGTGATTACCATTGCTACGGATATACAAGACAAGGATCAATTTCTGGAGCGCTGGAATCGGTTTTCAGAGATTACAGATGGTTTAAAATTAGAATTGGTTGAATATGATTATCGCGACGTACTCACACCGATTGTTGATTATATAAAACATGTGAACCAAGTTGAATTTCCTCACGAATTAACCACAGTCGTTATCCCTGAATTCATTCCGGAACGATTTGGTGCCCAATATTTGCATAATCAAACGGCGACACGTCTGCGTGCATTATTGAGAAATTATCAGGACATTGTGATTATCGAAGTTCCCTTTCAAATTGATTCCCTCTAAAAAAACACCGGTTATCAAATTTAGGAGCTCCTCATTGGGGGCTCCTTTTTTGTTAATCACCCCTTTATTTTCGGATAATTTGGCAATAAAGCTTGTCTGTACAGCGTATTTTTGCACTATAATAATTCCATTCTCAGAACTCCAGTTGAGGTATACCAAAATGGCAAAATATTCTCCCAAGTTAGGCATGGGTTCCCTGGTAAATATGGTCGGCGAACGCGAAGATCCAAAACATGCGCACGTCATGCCAATCTATCAGACGTCCGTATTTGATTTCACTGATGTAGCCAACGGGGCTGCTTTGTTTAAAGGTGAAGAAGAAGGACATATCTATTCCCGGCTCAGCAATCCCAATACCCAGCAGGTAGCCCATAAAATTGCCGTACTGGAGGGCCTGGATTTATTGAGAGCCAATCCGGATACCCCCACCGAGGAAATTGTTGCCGGGCAATTGTTTTCTTCCGGTATGGCGGCTGTCACCTGTGCTATTTTGGCCAGAGTAAAACCTGGCGAACTTGTCCTTGCCCAAGAAGCCCTCTACAGCAACACCTACACCTTCCTGCGTGATTTTGGCTCTCGCTGGGGGATCAAAGTGGTTTGGGTTTCTGACCCCAGTGTGGAAAGCTGGCGGGCAGCTTTTGAAAAATACCCCCAGGCTGTTCTGGCCTATGTAGAAACTCCATCCAACCCCTCCCTCGCCCTGGTGGATTTACAGGCAGTGTGTGAGCTGGCCCATCAAAATAATGCCTGGGTGATTGCAGACAATACTTTTGCCACCCCCTACTGTCAACGTCCGCTGATTTTGGGGGCAGATGTGGTGGTGCATTCCACCACCAAATACCTGAATGGGCACGGCCTGGTCGTTGGGGGCGCGGCCGTTAGCAATCACATTGAGTATATGAAACAAGACCTGTACGGCTTGATGAAAACGCTGGGCAGCAACGCCAGTCCTTTCGACGCCTGGTTGACCAATACCGGCTTGAAAACTTTTGAACTTCGCATGGAACGCCATTGCCAGAATGCCATGCAGGTGATGACTTTTCTGGAGCAGCATCCGGCGGTTTCCAGGGTGTATTATCCCGGACTTCCCAGTCATCCGGATTATGCCCTGGCCTGCAGGCAGATGATCCACTTTGGCGGTATGGCGGCATTTGAATTGGCCGGCGGATTGGAAGCGGGTGCCCGCATGATGGATCAGGTGCAGTTGTGTGTCCTGGCTGTCAGCCTGGGGCATGTCAATACGTTGATCTCTCATCCTGCCAGTATGACCCATTCCACCATGGCGCCGGAGGAACGCAGAAAGACCGGCATCAGTGACGGTCTGGTTCGCTTCTCCATCGGCATCGAGAATGTGGAGGATATCATTGCGGATCTCAGTCAGGCATTAGAGGGTTAATATATTCATAGAATTGATAAGAATTGACTTGTTTTCTATTGACAAGTTGAATTGGACAAACTATACTCAAAATTGAAAATTGAATAGATCAGCCTTCGGGGCAGGGTGAGGAAGGAAACTTCCAATTCCCGATCGGTGGTATAACCCACGAGCGCGATACGCGCATGATCCGGTGTGATTCCGGAGTCGACGGTAAAGTCCGGATAATAGAAGGAGTATTATTTTTATGTTAGCTCACCCCGAAAGAAATCTCTTTCGGGGTATTTTTTTACGGGACGGAACATGCTACAGATAAATTCGAAACAGCAAAAGAATCTCACCATCGTTAAAGCTGCTGCACCACGAACCTTGGGACTCTCCCTGGGACAACTACGCGGTGTGATCATTCTGCCTTCCATCCTTCTGGCACTGGCCGCCTGGCAAACCATTGTCATGCTGGGTGATTTTCCAGCTTTCATTTTGCCAGGTCCGGCTTTGGTTTGGAAAAAAGGGATGGAGGTATTTTTAAATGGTACCTTGCTTCTGCACACCTCCGTAACCCTCTTGGAAGTTCTATCCGGCTTGATTGGTGGATCCTTATTGGCAACCGTTCTGGCTTATTGGCTGGCAAAATATCCGCTGCTGGAAGAATTGGTTTCCCCGTATCTGGTAGCCTATCAGGCCATTCCCATCGTAGCCCTGGCTCCTCTGCTGGTGATCTGGTTTGGACCGGGCATCTTTTCCAAGAGCTTAATCAGCGGCCTGATTGTTTTTTTTCCGGTGCTGATTAATACCGTGGTGGGATTAAAAGCCGTGCCTGTGAATTTACGGGATCTGTTGAAATCCATGAAAGCCAACCGCTGGCAAACCCTACGATATTTGGAGCTGCCCTCTGCGTTGCCGGTCATGTTGGGTGGGCTGCGTATTGGGGCAACCTTATCGGTGATTGGTGCGGTGGTGGGTGAATTTGTCGGCTCAAACCGCGGACTTGGATATCTCATCAATGTAGGCCGGGGACAATATGATACTGCCCTGGTTTTTGTGGCGGTTTTTACCTTGATTGTATTGGCCTTATGTCTTTATGGCTTTGTGATTTTACTCGAACATGCATTTTTATCCTGGCGGAAGAATCCGCATTTTGATTGAGGTACCCATGAAAAAAAACCTTTTCCTGCTCATCTTTGTAATACTGTTTTCTGCCTGCACGCCGGCTCCGCAGCCTGACGCTGATTCATTCAAAACCGTTCGTCTGCCCGTTGGTTACGTTCCCAATGTTCAGTTTGCTCCCCTGTATGTAGCCCTTGAAAAGGGATATTTTAAAGAAGAGGGAATTAACCTTGAAATCGATTACAGCATGGAGACGGATGCGGTGGCGCTTTTAGGCGCTAATGAACTTCAATTTGCCATCGCCTCTGGCGAACAAGTTCTGTTGGGCAGGCAGCAAGGCCTGCCTGTGGTTTATGTCTCCACCTGGTATGGGGATTATCCGGTTGGCGTCGTTTCTTTAAAAGAGCGCAACATTAAAACTTTGCAGGACTTGAAGGGGAAAATTATCGGCATCCCAGGATTGTATGGGGCCAGCTATATTGGATATCGGGCGATGATTGACCAGGTAGATCTGTCCGAGAATGATATGACCTTGATGTCGATTGGCTATAACCAGGTGGAAGCCTTGCTTGCCCGAGAAGTGGATGCTGCCGTCATTTATGTACCCAATGAACCCGTGCAACTGGAGACGCAAGGATATTCTGTGAATTTGCTCAAAGTGTCCGATTATGTCAATCTGGTCTCCAATGGCTTGGTCACCAACGAGAAAACCATTGCGGATGATCCTGCCCTGGTTGCCTCCATGGTACGTGCCTTGAATAGAGGAATAACAGAAACCTTAGCCGATCCTTCAGCTGCCTATGACATCTGCAAGAAATATATTGAGAACCTGACGGACGAAAATGATGCTGCCCAACGTGAAGTGCTGGCTGTTTCCTTGCAGTTTTACGCTGATCAACCGGTTGGCTATTCCAATCCGGAAGCATGGGACAGTATGTTTCAAATTCTCTCGAAGATGAATCTAGTGGACGAAAATCTTGATTTGAGCCAGGCTTATACCTATGACTTCCTTACCAACGAACCCCAATAATTCCTCTTTGGAAAGCATGGATTCGTCCTCGCCCATTCTGTCTGTATCGGATTTAGGGGTTACATTTAAGGAAAAAAAGGGCGATCTAAGAGTGCTGAGGAATGTTAATTTTAATATTCTTGAGCACCAGTTTGTTTGTTTACTTGGTCCATCCGGCAGTGGAAAAAGCACCATATTGCGTGTGCTGGCTGGGCTGGTGCCTCCCACATGTGGCAGTGTCACTTTTCCGAAATCCAGCCAACCCACCATAGGGGTTGTCTTTCAGGATGCCAATTTATTACCCTGGCGCACGGTCTTAAAAAACATTACCCTGCCTTTGGAAATTCAAGGGGTGGATCCGACCCTGGCTGAAGAGCAAGCTCTGGCTTTGATTCAATTAACCAATTTGCAGGGTTTTGAACATAGCATGCCGCAGGATCTTTCCGGGGGCATGGCGCAGCGGGTGGCCATCGCTCGTGCCCTGATCCAGCAGCCGGATATTCTGTTGATGGACGAGCCATTTGGCTCATTGGATGCCCTGACCCGTGAAAAAATGAGTGCTGAATTGCTCAATATTTGGCAGGCTCAGCGCAGCACGGTCTTGATGGTCACTCATTCCATCTCAGAGGCTATCCTCTTATCGGATCGTGTACTGGTCATCTCCCCCCTTCCCGGGCGAATTACCCTGGATTTACAAATTGATTTACCCAGACCCCGTAATGAAGAAATGCGTTTTACCGCACCGTTTGGGGAGATGGCGCAAGTGCTGCGTGCAGCTATTCAGGTGTAATCAACTACATAAAGGATCGAAAAAAAATAATAGCGGGGTTAAAATTGACACATCCATATGCTTCCTGTAGAATGGATATATTAATATAAAACAAAGCGACATGCATGCCTTTTTTATTACTGCATCCGTACCGTGTTTTCTGATGCGAAATCCAATATTTCCAGGGAGGAATTTTATTGAAACGGCTCATTTCACTTATGTTCATTGGAATATTTTTAATATCAGGGTGTCAGTATGCGACTACCGGTTCTGACCAGGTCAAAATGGCTGGAATGTCGGAAACAGGAGATGGGGATCTATTATTCGGCAGCACGCAATCTTTGACGCCTTTTTTACCTATCGTAGATATTGATAATCAAATTGCTACTTCAATCAATGGCAATGCTGGTGGAGATTCCATCAATATCACCCAAATCGAATCCCTCGAAGAGGGGAAAGCCATGTTGTACTGGGATGCCGCAGGCGAATTCCCCGAAGGCTTCATGGTTGTATGGACGAAAGAAAAGAAAATTCCGGTATTTCCTGAGGATAAAGGGATTCAGGCGGGGGATGGTACAGCGCGGTCGGCCCTCGTAACCGGCAGCACTGGGGACCTGTACTATTATCGGGTGTGCAAATTTCAAAATGGGGCATGCATTTCCTATAGCGCGGTGGCTTCTTATACCTTCGGAAAAATATCTCAGTCGACGTTAGTGAAATCGTCAACACCAGAACCCGGTCTGGCTATTACAATAAAATCTATCCAAAGTGCTGGAAATGGTAAAGCAACTATTTCCTGGGATGCGTCCGGTTCATTTCCAAGCGGCTTCAAAGTGGTATGGTCCGAGACCACTAGCGAACCCGTCTATCCAGGCAATGCCAATGTGGCTCTTTCCAGTGCTTCAGTGCGGTCGGCGGTAATAGATGGTACACCAGGAAAGAAGGTCAATTTTCGTGTTTGTCGATTCAATGGCAATAAATGTGATTATTATTCAAACAGCTATGCTTTTACTTTCACCGGTACCGCCGTCACAACTTCCATCGCCCCAACGGCAAGTAAAGCTCCTACGGCCACTTCGAGCGGCAGATCCATTACCATTATTAGTATTGGTGACAGGAAGATTGGTACATCTACGGTTGTCTGGATTATCAATGGCAGTTTTACAAGCGGCTTTATAGTCGTCTGGTCCGATAGCACCAATACACCTGTCTACCCGGGTAATGATAACAAATATGCAAATTTAGAAGAAAGGGAATTGGCCCAATCGGCAGTAGCTTATGGAATACCAGGTAAGACTTATACCTTTAGAGTGTGTGAGTATATTGGAGATAATATTTGTGGAATATACAGTAATAGCTATCGATTTACCTACAATGGTGCAACGGCCACTCCAAAAGCAACAGAAACAGATTATTTCATCAGGATAAACAGCGTTGATTTTGTCAGTTCTGGCAAGGCAGTGATTAATTGGTATGCCAGTGATGATTCCGCTAAAGGTTTCAAAATTGTCTGGTCAGATAATTCTTCACAACCCTATTACCCAAATAACGAGTCAATCACTGCAAGCAGCTCTGAGCGTTCAGCGATAGTGTATGGAACACCCGGTGTAAGATATTATTATAGGATTTGTTCATATTTTAATGGGGTTTGCTATAAATATGGGGGCCCTGTTGAGTTCACTTACCCAAGTGATGTGCCTACATCAACCTCAGTTAACACTGCCGTTATTCCAACAGAAATACTTCTTCCTACTTTACCATCCGAAGTGCCTCCAACGGTACCCCCTGTCCCAAGTGAAACCCCTGTGCCGCCTGAAATACCTGTAGAAACTGCTGAAGGCAGCGGGGGATAAATACAAGATATTGTGCAGGTTCCATCCAAAAGACGGAACCTGCATTTTTAATCGTCCAGACAAGATAACGAAAACACGACATTCTTGTAACAGGATTGTAAATTGACATTCCGGTTTATTTTTACTAGTATTAAGATACTTTATTGGCTATTCCCACTTTATTTGTAACAATTCTATAGCATGGGTCTGGTAAGGGATGGAACGTGGATATTCCATCCGTTGTTATTTCTTAACATCGGAAAAACAGGGATATTCGGGGAGGATCATTTAATGAAAAAAATACTTTTTCTTTTTCTGATTGGTGTCTTACTGGTATCGGGTTGTGATGGTGTAGCGAGCAATTTGGCAGGATTGGATCAGGCGGCTGTCGCCGGCGCGTTAGAAACCGCCAAAGCTGGGGTGCAATCCTCCGGCGAAGAATTGTTAAAAGACAGTACCCAGACCATGACTCCCTTTTTGCCTGTTGCAGACGGGACGAATGAAACCCCTACCCCTGAAAGTGGAACGGAGCAGGGCGATGCATGGATCACTGCTACGCGCTTTGAGGCTGTGGAATCTGGCAAAGCCAAATTGTTTTGGGATGCCGGTGGGAATTTTCCTGAAGGGTTTAAAGTCGTCTGGTCAAAAGATTCCAGTACGCCGGTTTTTCCGGATGATATCTGGGATTACATTTCGGATGGAAGCGCTCGTTCTGCCGAGGTATTTGGTACGCCGGGAGAAGCCTACTATTTCCGGGTATGCAAGTATCTGGGTGGCGTATGTGCTTTCTACAGCCCGGTGGTGAAATACACCTTTGAAGTTGGGCAAAAGACCGCCACCCCAAGCAGCGACCTGAAGTTGACCATTACTTCCATCCAAAGCGGCGGATCCGGCAAGGCCAATGTATACTGGGATGCCAGCGGCAGCTTCCCCAAGGGTTTCAAAGTTGTCTGGTCCGAGAGCACCAGCGAACCGGTTTATCCTGGTAATTCATACAAGTATTTAAGCAGTCCATCCGCACGCTCCACTCAGGTTCAAGGCACACCGGGAAAGAAAACCTATTTCCGAGTTTGCCGCTACGATGGCAGTAAATGCGATTTCTACTCGAATACTTACACCTTCACCTTTACGGGTGCGGCTGCCACGGAGGCCAATAAATCCATCACCATTACCAACATATCCAATACCAGCAGCGGCAAAGCGACGGTTGCCTGGAATGCCAGCGGCAGCTTCCCCAGCGGATTTAAAGTCGTTTGGTCTGCGGATACAAAGAACCCTGTTTATCCTGGGAATGACTATGTGTATATGAGTGATCCCTCCGCCCGATCTGCCGGAGTAAGCGGCACGGCCGGTAAGAAGTATTATTTCCGGGTGTGTGAGTATTTAGGTGGCAGTTGCGGTGTTTATAGTAATTCCTACGAATTTACGTACAGCGGAACGACAACGGCTCCTACCGCTGACGCCAGTACGATTAGCATAACATCGGTTACTGCCGTCGAACCTGGTAAAGCCGTTGTCAGCTGGAGCGCCAGCGGCAGCTTCCCCAGCGGATTTAAAGTCGTTTGGTCGGCCAGCAATACCGCGCCGGTCTACCCCGGAAATGATTATGTCTATCTCAGTGATCCTGGGGCACGCTCCACTCCGCTGACAGGCACGCCGGGACAAACCATTTATATTCGGGTGGGTAAATACAACGGCAGCAGCTGCAGCCTGTACAGTAATATGTTTACTTTTACCTTCAGCAGTCCCGTAGTACCTACGGTAGCAACCGAAGTGACACCCGTTGTAACCGAAGTGACACCAGAAGTAACAGAGGTCACCCCGGAAGTTACTGAGGTCACACCGGAGACTACTGGATGATACACTAAAAAAAAATCCCTCCTGAAAAATGGAGGGATTTTTTTCAATAGAGAAGTGTATTGATTACAATGGATATTTATGGGATATCAATGGTCAGTGTACAAAAATCATGAACTTCTTGTCGAGATAAATTGAAATTTGTACAAATATTAATGTGATATTAAATTGACTTTTTTGTCTGAATTTTATAGAATTAGAATACTTTTATCAATAGGTGCTTTTTACTTGTATTTGATTTCGAGCGGGGACCGAATAGAGATTAAACGTGAATATTCCATCTGTTGAGTAACCACAGAAAAACAAAGGGTATTCAGGGAGGGTAGATGAGTAAACGATTCTTTTACTTTTTAAGTATTATCTGCTTGCTATTTTCCGGGTGTGAGATGTCCACGGGTGCTCACACTGGAGCGAGTCAAGCTTCACTCAATGCTGAGAATATCATCAACGTGGATGGATCCAATGGCAGTGTGATCGTCATCACTCCATCCATATCCATTACGGACGAACCGCAAAGTAAAGCGGGCAATGAATCGATTATTGCCACGCGTGCAGAACCCCTGGAATCCGGCAAAGCCAGGCTATTCTGGAATGCCAGTGGGGATTTCCCTGAAGGGTTTGCAGTAGCCTGGTCAAAAGATAAAACCGCCCCAAGTTATCCGGAAGATACCTGGATTACAACGACGGATCGATCCGCGCAATCTATGGATATCCTGGGGAATCCAGGGGAAGCCTATTATTTTCGGATTTGTAAACTTCTCCAGGGTGTTTGTGTTTTCTACAGCCCTACGGTGAAATACACCTTTGAAACTGCTCAGCAAACTACCACCCAATCCTCTTCCAGCGATCTATCCATAAAAATCACTTCGGTTCAGAGCGATGGATATGGAAATGTCAATATCTATTGGACCGCAAGCGGAAGTTTCCCCAATGGGTTTAAAGTCGTCTGGTCGGATACCACCAGCGAACCAGTTTATCCGGGGAACTCGAATCAATATATCAATAGTCCGACGGCTTCTTTTGCTCAGGTGAGCGGAATAACCGGCGGAAAAGTTACTTTTCGTGTGTGTCGTTTTGACGGCGACCAATGTGATTTCTATTCCGATCCCTACACCTTCACACTAACCAGTACACCTGTTCCGGAAGCGGCAAAATCGATCCAAATCACCAACATCACCAATGACGGGACCGGCAGGGCCGATGTGGTTTGGAGTGCGGTTGGCTACTTCCCCAAAGGTTTTAAAGTGGTCTGGTCTGCAGATACGAAGAAACCGGTATTTCCTGGCAATGACTATGTCTATCTGAGCAGTCCCACGGCACGAATCGCGGATGTCACCGGTGATGCAGGCAGGAAATATTATTTCCGCGTGTGCGAATATTTGGGAGATAAATGCGGGGTCTACAGTAATACCTACGAGTTTACCTATAAGGAAAAACTTGAGACTACCACATCGGACAACAGTACCATTAAGATAACGACAGTGGAAGAATTTGAGCCAGGACAGATATATATTGCATGGACGGTTACGGGCAGTTTCCCTGATGGGTTCAAAATTCTCTGGTCCGAGACAAACTCCTCTCCCACCACCGAAAACAGCTATTATACGGCTTTTGATGAGCCTAAAATGCGAGATGTGGTCATGAGAGGGACAGCCGGCGACAAAGTATATCTACGGGTGTGTAAAATTGTCTCTGGCGGCTGTGGGGTTTATAGCAATACGGTTTACTTTGTTTTTGTCGGCACCTATGTGGATCCCACAAAGACCCCCTCATCTTTGACTGCAACCCCGGTGACTCCTGCGGCGACAACTGCGGTACCCCCTGTGGCAACCACTGCCGTATCTCCTGTTGCAACCACCGCTGTGCCCACCGTCGCGACTACGGTTGTACCCACTGTTGCTACCACGGAAGTACCACCTGTTGCTACAACAGAAGTTCCTCCTGTTGTAACGACAGAAATACCACCCGCTGTAACTACAGAAGTACCAACAGTGGAAGCAACATAGAGATTGGCTATTTTTCCTGAAAACACTTTCCAAAAGAAAACCCCTCCAAATGTGCGGAGGGGTTTTTATGTCAATTGAGTCGCGGCCAATTCAGCAGCAGGACTTCCGTCAGCAGCCTTGGATTTTGATTGGTCTCCAATTGCTGCAGGGCATTTTCCAGAGCCGCAGCCTGTTCATTCACATGGAGGATATCCATCTCCTGCGAGAGTTCCTTCAGTTCAGTTTGCCAATCCAGATTGATCAAAGGAGCCTGCGAACCTGCCTGCATGTGCAGCATATCCCGCCAGGCGGATAGCCAGGTTTCAAATTGGAAGCGAAGATCGGATTTTCCCTGGGTGGTTTTGCCTGGTTTGGCCGAGGCTTCGACATAGCTGAAGCGGTCCCGAACATTGGATTTTAACAACATACCCATCTCATCGAGATGCATCTGGCGTCGTTCCCAAAGTTCATCGCTTTGCAGATAATGCACCGCGTCTCCCAATCGTCCGGAGGAAAGGTGAGCCAGCAAGCGGGCTTTCTGTGGTTCCACTTGCCAGCGTTCTATCAGTTTGGTTTCCAGAACCTGCAGGGGTAGGGGGCGCAGACGCAGAATCTCGCAGCGGGAAGCAATGGTGGGAAGTAAATTTTCAGGGGAGAGGGAGGTCAAGAAAAGGATCACCCGGGGTGGGGCTTCCTCAAGTGTTTTCAGTAAGGCATTTTGGGCATTGGGGTTGGCATCTTCAAAATTCAGCAGCATGGCAATCCGATAGCGACCCTGATAGGGTGCCAGGGATAGGGTGTGCTGCAGGTCACGGATTTGATCCACCTTGATGCTGGCGCTGTCCTCTGCCGATTGAATCACGGAGAGATCCGGGTGCTGCATGGAAGCCAATTGTTTACAATCGCGGCAGACCCCGCAGGGTTGGCCGGGTTGTGGGGGTTGCGAACAGTTGATCGCCTGGGCAAATTTTAGAGCCAAGGTGCGTCTGCCGATTCCCGGGGAGCCGGTAAACAAATAGGCATGCTGCAATTTCTCTTGCTGAATGTGCTGCTGTAAGAGGGTTACCGCCCATTCGTGTCCAAGTATGTCCCATTCCATACCTGGATTGTATTCCAAGAAGTCAGGGCTGACAACCTTCTCAAGAGGATTGGATCCTATTGGAATTGTCCTGAAAAATTCGTATAATAGAAGTAGATCTAGACAATGTTTGCGGTTGGGGGAAACCTTTATTCACCACTTTGATTTCATGATGCACTTATTCTTTATGCGGTCCGTCATTGCTTGATTACAGGGGAATCAACTGGTTGCAGCTATTCCTGGTAGATTCCCTTCCATTCTTTTGAATGGGGGTGATGAGTTGACATAGGCATGGGCCGGATTTTGGTTCCTTTTATTGTTTGCTCCGGCTCATAGTGGGATCTCCGGATTTGTATTCCCGGAGATCCTTTTTATTTCGGACTGCTGTACGGTCATCGTTGACAGGGAATGCCTCTCACCGTTACAATCATCAGGCTATGAATTCGAAACTAAACTCCAACCTTAATGATCGACAAAACCTGGCGGTGACCGCCGCAACAGGTCAGGCGCTGGTTTTGGCCGGCCCTGGGTCAGGCAAAACGCGTGTGTTAACCTATCGCATGGCACACCTGATTCAGGAAATGGGGGTGAACCCCTATCATATCCTGGCAGTCACCTTTACCAATAAAGCGGCTCGTGAAATGGGGGACCGTCTGGATACTGTGATTGGCAATAAAAGCCAGGGATTATGGCTGGGCACTTTTCACTCGGTATGCGGCAGGATTCTGCGTCGTGAAGCCTCCGTGCTGCCATTTGACTCCAATTACGTCATCTTTGATGCCGATGATCAGTTATCCATTGTCAAACAGATTTTTAAAGAATACAACATCAACGATAAAATTTATCGTCCACAGAGTATTCACGCCAGCATTTCCAATGCCAAGAATGAGCTGATCCCTGCCGAAGATTACGTTCCCGGCAATTCCCGTGAGGAATTGGTCGCCAAGGTTTATACCCGTTATCAAAAAATGCTGATGCAGTCCAACGCTCTGGATTTTGATGACCTGCTTTTATGGTCGGTAAAACTCCTGGTGGAGCACGACACCGTCCGCCAAAAGTATGCCCAGCAATTTGAACATGTTCTGGTGGATGAATTTCAGGATACCAACCGCGCCCAATATCAATTACTGCGCATGTTGACCTCGGTGCATCTCAACTTGTTTGTCGTGGGGGATGAGGATCAATCCATCTATCGCTGGCGCGGCGCAGATTATCACAACATCATCCGTTTTGAAAAAGACTACCCCACGGCAAAGAAGATTTTGCTGGAAGAGAATTATCGTTCCACCCAGAATATTCTGGATGCCGCCCAGGCGGTCATCCGTAAAAATAAAAACCGTACGCACAAACAATTGCAATCCGCCCGAGGGGAAACTGGCGAGAAGATTCAATTCTTTGAAGCTGACGACGGTCAGCATGAAGCCGAGTTTGTGGTGAATTCCATCCGCAAAGCCATCCAGATGGGTGCTCATGGACGCGATTTTGCCATCATGTACCGAACTAATGCCCAATCTCGCCTGCTGGAGGAAGCCTTCCTGCACGCAAGCCTTTCCTACCGCTTGGTGGGGGCGCAGCGCTTCTACGGCCGGCGTGAGGTCAAGGACTTGATCGGCTACCTGCGCCTGATTTTCAATCCGGCGGATCAGATCAGCCTGGAGCGGGTGATCAATGTCCCGCGGCGCGGCATCGGACCCAAGAAACTGGAAGATCTGGCTCTGGTGGCTTTCCAGGGACAAACCACTTCCGGAGCGGTATTGCTGGACCTGGTTAGAGAGGGTCAAAAATCGCGCTTCTGGATTCCGATCGGTCGCTCGGTGGACGCCCTGCTGCCCTTTGCCAGGCAGCTGCGCAAGTGGACCGATCTTTTGGGAAGCGGCACCGTCTCGGAAGTTTTTGACAGTATTCTCTTTGATACCGATTACCAATCCTATCTGGATGACGGCACACCTGAAGGCGAAGCCCGCTGGGAAAACGTACAAGAGCTGCGTAAAATGGCTTACGAGTATAACGAGAAAGGCATGATCGAATTCCTGGAAAATCTGGCCCTGGTTTCCGATCAGGACACCATTTCGTCCAATGATGATTCGCCCACCTTGCTCACCCTGCACGCTGCCAAAGGACTGGAGTACAAACAGGTCTATATCGTCGGTCTGGATGAAGGGCTGATTCCTCACACCCGTTCCATTGACAGTGATGATCCCGAAGAGATGGATGAGGAACGCCGTTTGTTGTACGTGGGCATGACCCGCGCCAAGGATTCCTTGACCCTGCTTCGCGCCGATCAACGCAGTCAGTACGGCAGCTATACCTATAGCGCGCCCTCGCGTTTCTTGCAGGATATTCCTGCGGCTTTATTGCAGCAGCAAGGCATGCGCAACGTTGCCCGTACCAAGACCGCCGCCACCTGGAAAGACGCGGACCAATTCCTATCCCGTCTGAACACCACAAGCAAACGACCTGCACCAGAACCTGTTGTGCAGAAAAGCAAACGCTTCGCGCATCCCATGCGCGTCACGCATGCAGTCTGGGGGGAAGGCATGGTGCTGGACAGCAAAATCGTGGATGGTTGTGAAATTGTGGAGATCAACTTCGCCAGTGTGGGCATGAAGCGTGTGGATGCCGATCTGGCTAAATTGCAAATTCTGGAATGAGAAATCAAATGCTGATGAAGATTCATCAGATTAATAAAAAGACCCTAAGGGTTTCAAAAACCCTTAGGGTCTTCTTTTGACCTTTTGCCATCCCATCCACACGGCGAGGTGACCCTTCTACGGGAATTGATGTCTACGGGGATTGATTGACATCTGACCCTCAATACAATATACTTAGCACGCGTCCGGGTGGGACCGGCGCGGCAGAAGCCACCGAACCCCGTCAGGTCCGAGAGGAAGCAGCGGTAAGGAGGTCAATCTGGGCGCCGCCGGATCTCCTGCCCGGACGCATTTTAATCGTAAGGAAACTCACGCATGAATACACCCCCCGTATGTAATTATGAAGGCTCCGATTACCAGACTTCCTTTTGGGAGAAGGGCGGTCGGGCCTATGAAGATGCTGTGGAAGAAAAAGCCTTGCAGCGCTTATTACCCGCCTCCGGTAAGCTGATGCTGGAACTGGGCGCCGGCGCCGGGCGCAATACTTCCCGTTATAAAAATTACGAAAAGATCGTTTTGCTGGATTATTCCCGCACGCAGTTGGAGCAGGCTCGTGCCCGCCTGGGCGACTGCGAACGGTATGTGTACGTCGCCGCGGATGTCTATCATCTGCCCTTTGTCAGCGGTCTGTTTGACGGCGCCACCATGATCCGCACCCTGCATCATATGGCTGACGCCAGATTGGCGCTGCAGCAGGTGGCGGATGTACTGCAAAGCAAGGCCGTCTTTATTCTGGAATTTGCCAACAAACATAACCTGAAGGCGATTGTCCGTTACGTTCTGCATCAGCAGAGCTGGAATCCCAATTCACCTGAGCCGGTGGAATTTGCCGCCCTGAATTTTGATTTCCATCCCCAAACAGTCAGCTCCTGGTTGAAGTCCCTGGGTTTTCTGGTAGAGCAGACGTTAACTGTCAGTCATTTCCGCATGGCTTTTATGAAGAAACTGATCCCTTTGAAGATGCTCGTGTGGATGGACAGCATGGCGCAGCTCACCAGTGATTGGTGGCAGTTGACGCCCAGTGTCTTCTTACGTAATCGCTTGCGCACCGAAAAAGAGAATGCTGCCGCAGGCACGTTCTTCCGCTGCCCCAAATGCGGCGCTGCCCTGAATGATACGCCTCCGCTGTTGAAATGCAGTTGCGGTCAAAGCTATCCGGTGCAGGACGGCATTTACGATTTCCGATTGGAAAAATAGCATTCGACTAATCAACTTAATCACTGGACCTTGCAGGTAAGAAAACTTGCGAGGTCTTTTAATTTATATCAGGTCAAACAGAGAATCATTGAGTATCTATAGAAAAAATGCCTTGATCAGAAAACCATCCTTCTATTCCCTGGTATGGTGTATAGTAAAATAATGGAAATTAGGCTGGCACCAAAGAATCATTCTCCAAGGTTTATTGGTTTACCAGATGCTTTGTTTTAGCTTCATACATTCTTCTTCCTGGAAATCCCTAAGAGGTAATTCCATGACATACCCCTACCGCATCTTTTTATCCTATTCCCACGAAGACAATCTACTCGCCCATGTCGCGGCAGAACATTTAACCGAAATGGGGCTGGTTCCATTATGGGACAAAAAAATCCGCCCAGGCTCTGCTTTTACTGAAGAAATTAAGCGGCTCATTCACCGAGCTCATATCTTTATGCCCTTGATAACGGAAAGCTCCTCCAAAAGACCCTGGGTGCATCAGGAAACCGGCTTCGCAATGGCGCTGAACATTCCAGTTCTTCCAATTGTAATCAGCAGTGTGCCGGGTGAGATGGTCTCTCAAATTCAGGCTGTACCTGTGGAACCGGATCTTTCCGATTTTAAGGCAAAAATTTCTGCCATCGATTTGGAACAGGTGGTTCAATTACCCCCAGAGAATAACCTTTCCTCTATTGAAATCAGCGATTGGGCAGAAAGACGCACGGAACTCTTGGTTTAAAATTCTACTCGTGTGATTGAAATGGGTGTTTACGGACGGGTAAGGCAGCGGGCAGCGCTCTCCTCATTTTCGATTCCGGATAAGGATCCCAACCATACTATCTGGCCGCTTCGGGATGGAGATGCCGTAAGAAGCCCGTTTTATCACAATCTGCAGCGGGATGAGCGACGTGTTCTTGAAAAGCATGTGCGACAAATGGGATGTGATTTGATTATTGATCCTGATTTTGGGTTGGAACGAAATGGCCCGATTGCCACACAAACCCGATTAAAAATTTTACTGGATTTTCTTGAAAGTCAGCCAGATGATAAAATTCGGGTTGTTATAAGCCCGCTGGCGCGGGAAGGTAATTTAACTTTGATTGGGGATTGGTTCAGTGCAGAATCGGTTTCCCCCAGACCAGGAGAAGGGCACCGGCGAACGATTTTCAATTGGCATGCTCCCACGGTACTGCAAACCATGCGGCGTTTTGATGAACAATTTGATGAAATAATCCGCGAAGTGGATTTTGCGGGGCGTTCCTCTAGAGTCTATGCCATTGAATATATCCAGAACATTCTGTCCAACAATAATACCCAATGAATCAGTTTACGGCAGGGGAACCACCTTGAGGTTATCAAAATACACTGTGGCGTTGGGGGAATAAACCACCAGACCGGCGTAACCGGTAGTGGAATAGGCAAGGTCAATCATATTACCCAGTGGTTTGCCGTCAATCACTACCCAGGCGCTCTGACCATCCGCAATCACCTGCAAGGTATGGGCTTGTCCATCGGGTTTAAGCAGGGTGGCATTTTTATCCCACAATTGAACAGTCTCCATACCGGTGGCGGAGATGCGCTGCAGGATGACCGAGCCGTTGTTGTACAGGGATAAAGCGTAGGCTTCCTTGAAGGGATACTCATCAATCGGGGTGGGGGAACCAAAGACCAACCCGGCGATGACCACCTGTCCATTGACGGGGACTTTCACGTCCACCTGGTAGGAGGCACGCTCAAATGTGCCGCATGCGTCACAGGTCCACAGGAAGGGAGTATAGCTGGGTTCGGAGAAGAAAATCTGCATGGCACCGTTTTGAATGGCGACGTCATAGCCATAATCGGAGTAAGGGGTCCAGCCTTTTGCGTCGTCGTCAAATGAGTCGCTGAATTGGGCAGGGATGGTTGAGAGCTGGGTCAGCAGGTCGGCTACGGCAGGGACGGTGGGCAGGGCTGCGGTTGGGGTGGCCGTGATCACCGCGGGTTGATCCGCGGGCAGGGTGGATTCCCCGGTAGGGGCGAAGGCTGGCACCTGGGCGGTTGTGCTTGGAGTCAGCCCTTCAGCGGCGGCGGAAGGCGGGGTTAATTCTCCAGCGGGGGTGGCTGCCGGCGGGGCGAAGATAGGGATGGGGGTATGTTTGAAGGATGCAGTGGGGGTTGGGCTGGCGAATAGATTTTTGGCCAGGGATTCCATGCCAAGCATGCCATTGAGGATGGCCCCAACCAATACACCTGCAATGGCGATCAAGGCCACCGTGATACCAATATTGACACCTTTCGTCGTTGAAAATAAATCCGATTTCATACCTTGAACCGTCCCATGTTTGTTGGCTTATTTGTTCCTGGCGCGCAGGAGATTATCCCCAATGATACCTGATTCTTTTCCGCTTTCCTATGGTTTGATTCAGGCGATCCTATAAACCTGCCAGGTCTTTGAGACCTGGCAGGTTTTGGTAAGCGGTAGGTCGATCAGCTTATATTGATGGAATGGGTTTGATAGGCTTTTTGAAAATCATACGCAGGAGGGCCAGGCCCCCAATGGCGGTGGCCAGCAGGGAAATCAGAAAGAGAATAAATATCCCCATGACCAGGATCATGCGCCAGCCGTTGGCTTCTGCTTCGCCAGAGGCCAGTCCGGTCGCCACGGCGACAGCCTGGGAAACCACCAGCAGGGCAATCGCCGCGGCCATGCCCCATCCGATCAGGCGTTGGTAAGTCTTTGCACGCAAAGCCGCCCAGAAGAGCATGCAGCCGCCCACCAGGGCAAAGGGGAATAATTCAGCCGGCATAAGATAATCAAAGCGAAATTTTCCATCCGAGAATAAGGAAACAAAGGCAAAAATGAGTGGGGCCAGGATGGGGAACCAGATAAAAATACAGCCCGCAATGGCAAGAATTTTGGTCAAGGAATTCATCTTTGGCATAAAACTCCCTTACAACCGTCCAGTAAATCTGAAAAGGGGTTCGGTTGATTTAAATACAGTATGGCACGAATTTTGGAAAAAGGAAGAGGGGGATTTGTTTCTTGGGTTTGGGTTCTGTACTGTTATGCGCCACCCTTCGACAAGCTCAGGGAACGTCCTGTGTAGGGGCGAAGCATCCAGCATGGATTTCTGAAATAACTAATATCTGGTGCTGGACGCTTCGCCCTTGCCTAGTATGGATTATCTGCTGGACGATAGTCGAACCTGCCATCAATTTTCGGAAGAAGGGTTGGAATTAATAAACCATCACAAATTCGACTACGCCATGTGATGGTTTTTGATTGACAATCGTTTGGGCAAGGGAACAGCGCATTAATATGCAGCCCTTCGACAAGCTCTCCCCTTCGGGGACATAGGGAACGGAAGTGCTCAGGGAACAGCTATATCTTTTCCACAATCCAGAAATGACTCAGGCCAAAGACGCGTAAAAAGGTCTTTTCTATCGCATACAGGAATCCTCGGATGAGTTTACCCAAGCTTGGGGAGCGGGCGATGATGTTATCATAGCCGCCAAAGATGACGGTGCGCTGGATATATTTCACCGGCAGTCCGGCAAACAAATTTTCCAGGTCGCGGCGGGTGTAAACTTTGACGTGCGGTGCCAGGCGGTTGCGCCAGACATTGGGCAGGTAATTAACAAACAGCTTGTTGCCGAAATGGTATTTGCCTTTCCAGAAAAGTCCGTGGGTTTCAAAGGGGTAACCTCGGTTGGGGCAAAAGAGCACAATGCGTCCGCCGGGTTTCAAGCAGCGTACCATTTCTTGGATGGCCAATTGGTCGTTCTGCACGTGTTCCAGGACTTCATTGCTGAGGATGATCTCGTACTGTTCATTGGCAAAGGGCAGGTATTCCCCGGCGGCATTGACCACATAGGGCGCTTTTTTGAGGGAATCCTGGGTGCGTTCAAAATCAATATCCAAGCCGACGACTGGATTGGAGAATTCCACCAAACGCTGCAAATAGGTACCCACACCGCAGCCATTGACCAGCACGGCTGGTTTGTGATCGCTCGGCATGGCGGATTGGATCATCTCCAGCCGGCGTACCTGACCCGCCCGCCAGACATAAGAAGGCTCACCGCGTACGGCGGCTTTACTGTATTCGTTATTTTCCATCAATGGATTGTTTCTCCATAGGCTGCGAACTTGATTTCCAATCCTACCATAAGACCGGAAGGACGGGAAGCTTCATGCTTTTGATCCGGCACCCTCGTTCTGGTACGGAACCCAGGCCAGAACAATAGTTTTGCCATTATTGAGGGAGGAATTAATTTGCAGTTCCCCGCCCACATTCATCACCCGGGTTTGCATGTTGGATAGGCCGTGACCGATGGACTGGCGCACACGGTGCGGATCAAAACCTTTACCGTCGTCTTTAATTTCCAGCATGGCACGGCCAGGCGAGGTCCATAAACTGACGGACACATTTCTAGCCTGCGCATGCTTGGCTACGTTGGCCAGGGCTTCCTGACAGATGTGGAATAGGGCTCCGGCATTCTCGGCGGGTAATTTGTTGAAGCCGTCCTCTGGACCATACAGGCTGACATCCACCAGAGTGTTGGCACGGAATTCATTCACCAGGCGTTGAATACCCTCGAGCAAGTTTTCATCATTAAATTTTCGNNATGGCCTGCACGATGCGCTCTTTGGCCTGGTCGGAGTTTTCGGCCATTAACAGGCGGGCATGCTCCAGCACCAATCCCACGGCGTAGATGGATTGAATCACACCGTCATGTAAATCCATGCCGATACGTTCTCGTTCTTCCAGAATGGCAATGCGGCGCTGCTGCAAATTGAGGCGCACATTTTCAATGGCCGTGCCGGCCCAAAAACTGATTGCCGACAGGAATTGAATTTCCATTTCATTGAGCGGGTAGACGTGCTTGGAGGCGATACTCATCACGCCCAGGGCACCCTGCCTGCCCATAAGGGGGAATAGGCCAATTTGATGAATGGCGCTGTTAAGCACTTCGGTGGAAAGTTCCTTTTGTTTGTCATCCGGCAGGTTGATGATTTTAAATTCTTCCGAACGAATTACCCCACCGAGGATGGAGGATTCGATCACATACAAGTCATTCTTCCAGATTGTGGCAGCGAGCTCACCCTGATGAATGGCACGGGATAATTTTTGGTTGCCCTCCTGCACCAGGTAAATTTCGCCCAGATCCAGGGAAAAGTAATCCAGCACCTGGGAAAGCGTCTTTTCCAGAATTTCATTGATACTAGGAGAGGAAGCCAGGGTGGAGGCCAGGTCATTCAGACGGGCCAGGTTTTCATTGCGACGGGTCAGGCTTTGTTCACGTCGAATCAGTTTTTTGTAGAGACGGGCATTGGCAATGGCCACGGCTGCGTAAGCCGCCAGGGTTTCAATGATCTGCTGATCATCTTCAGTGAAGGGTTCGCCGCCTTCTTTCTCGGTCAAATAAATCTGCCCATAGCGATCCTGACCACTGTGAATGGAAACACCCAACAAAGACTTCATGGCCGGATGATGCAGGGGAAAACCCGCGCTGCGTGGATCCATGGAAATATCCGGGATGCGAATAGGCTGCTCGCTTTGCATGATGGCCCCAATCAAGCCCAACCCCAGGGGAGGGTGGGGCATTTTGGCGATCAAAGAATCCGACATACCGACCGGAATAAACTGTTCCAGCTCGCCGTCTTCTCCCAAAACACCCACCGCGGCGTACTTTGCGTCCACCTGGTCTCTGGCTAATTCGGCGATACGCCGCAGCACAGATTCCAGGGAAAGCTCCTGAATCAATTCCAGACTGACACTGTGTAGTGCCGCCAGACGTTTTTCCAATTGTTCGCGCGTGAGTGGGCTCATGGTTGTATACCGTATTCTAATCAATCCTGAGGTATATGTCAAATATCCTATCTGCGGCATGACAAAAAAATCCATTAATATGACAAATGGATTAAGAGGAAAAGAACAATATTTCACGAAAGGAAGGGAAGTTTACTATAATAGAGGAAGCTACCAAGGAGAATAAATGATGAGTCTGGATAGAAGAACACTGGAAATAGAAATGCAGCAAGCCGGGCGTTTACCCCCTGGCCAATCCCTGACCCTCAAGTTCCCCGTGCTGCATTACGGCGGAATTCCGGCAATGAATTTGGAAACCTGGCAGTTTCGCATCTGGGGGTTGGTGAGTAAAGAGGTATATGTATCGTGGAACGAAATTGCCCAACTGCCCAAAGTAAGCCTGATGATGGATTTGCACTGTGTCACCAAATGGAGTAAGTTCGATACCCTTTGGGAAGGGCTGTATTTGCACACCCTGTTGGATGCCTTGGATGTTCAAGTGGATCAAAAAGCCCGTTTTGTGGTGCAGCACGCGCCGCAGGGTTTCAGTACCAATCTACCCCTGGAGGTGGCATTGGGAGAAAACTTCCTGCTGGCTACCGGTTACGCGGGCGAGCCGCTGACGCCTGAACATGGCTACCCCATGCGCGGGGTGATCGGTGCCATCCCGGGAAGAAAGGACTTGCCGGATGTGTATTTATGGAAGGGCGCCAAGTGGCTGACTGGCCTGGAATTTCTAGCGGAAGATCGGCTGGGATTTTGGGAAGAGGCCGGGTACCATAATGAGGGCAATGTCTGGCAGGAACAACGTATCTCATAAACCAAAGAATCAAAACCATTCCCCAAGTGAGAATGGTTTTTTTCTTGACAGAAATATGAAATATGATTAATATATGATACATTGATACAATGATACAAAGATACAAAGCGGAAAACAAACCATGGAAAAGTTGCACATCAATTTTCGATCCGGTGTCCCGATCTACGCGCAGATCGTGGAACAAATCCAGGAAAAATTATTAACCGGAGATATCCATGCCGGGGATCAGTTACCCACGGTTCGTCAGATGGCGCAGGACCTGGATGTGAATTTCAACACGGTGGCCAGGGCTTACCGCATGCTGGATGAAGGCGGGTTGATTTCTACCCAGCAGGGCCGGGGCACCTACATCATGGAAATCCCATCCAAGGATCATCAATTGAAACTGGAGCGGGAAGTTTTGGAGGGAATGACCCGGCGCTATTTGATTGAAGCGGACCGTCTTGGGTTTGACCCAGAAACTGTTTCGACATTGGTACAGCATATGTTGGATGAATGGCGGGAAGGTTTGCTGCCTGACGAATAGATGAATCTCAATCTTTTGTAACCCCACGTGTCATTGGTGGAAAAGAAAGTCAGTTCATTGTTTCACGTGAAACAATGAAGCAGCACGTGAAAAATATGTTTCACGTGAAACAATTGGAGTTGTTAAAAATTATGGAATCAATCGTTTCAATAGAGGGTGTATCGTTTGGCTACCATGGAAGCCTGGCCCTGGATGAAGTAAGTTTTCATGTGGGCAGCGGGGAGGTGGTTGGCCTGCTGGGGCCAAATGGAGCTGGCAAGACCACCAGTGTGCGTTTATTGAATGGGTTGCTTAAGCCGGATCAAGGATCCATTCGGGTGATGGGTCTGGACCCTGTTGAACACGGAGATCAAATCCGTAAACAATCCGGGGTGCTGACGGAAATTGCGGCGCTGTATGAGCGCCTGACGGCCTGGCAAAACCTGATGTTTTTCGGCGGCTTGCATGGCCTTTCCGACAGTCAGATTCGCGAACGGGGAACGGAGCTGCTGCACTTTTTTGATCTGGCGGACCGTGCGGATGAACGTGTGGACAGCTATAGCAAGGGCATGCGCCAGCGCCTGGCTCTGGTGCGGGTGCTGCTGCACCAGCCTCCGCTGCTTTATCTGGATGAGCCTACATCGGGTCTAGACCCGGAGGCTTCCAAAAAAGTGATCGATTTGATGCTTGAATTCCGTCAGAGGGATCACCGTTCTATGCTCATCTGTACCCATAATTTGACCGTGGCGGAAAAATTGTGCGATCGTTTGTTGATTATGCGTAAGGGTCATATTCTGGCGGATGGTTCCCTGGATGCTTTGCGGGCGCATTTCGGTCTTGGCTTACAGGTGGATATCCGCTTGCAGAATCTGCTTACGGCACCGATGGTGGCCGCCGTGTCTCAGCATGCCGGGGTCACACAGGCCGTGCAGGGCGATGCCCATACCCTGCAACTTGATGTGACCGAGGAAGCCGTCATCCCATCTTTGCTTGAAACCTTGATGGCGCAAAAAGCCTTGATTGTCTCGGTGGTGCCAATGGAGAAATCCCTTGAAGATGTGTATCTCGCCTTGCAGGAGGAGGAGTAAAAATGAACCTGCGTAACTTGTTATTAATTGCTCGAAAAGATATGATCGAAGTCTCCCGGAATAAGACAGCAGTCTTACCCATGCTTATCCTCCCTTTGATCTTTGTCATCGTCCTGCCGGTTGGCATGATCCTGGCGATGCAGTCATCTGTGGAAACGGCTCAAGCCATGACGGCTGACCCGGATATTCAACTGTTTTTTGAAAAAATGCCGGCTACATTAAGTTCCATTGTGGCCGGGATGACCATGCAGCAATCCAGCATCGTATTGATTTTGGGGATGATGCTGGCGCCGATGTTCTTGATTTTGCCGTTGATGTTTTCTTCAATTATTGCCGCAGAATCCTTTGCAGGTGAGTTTGAACGGAAAACCATGGAGGCCTTGTTGTATACGCCAGCCTCGGATGAGGAGCTGTTTTTCGGCAAGGTACTGGTGGCCTTTGTACCATCGGTGCTGATCACCTGGCTGAGTTTCCTGGTTTATATCGTCGTGTTGAACGGTATGTCCTATCCCATCTTCCAGCGCATGTGGTTCCCACTGGCTTCCTGGTGGCCGTTGATCTTTTGGGTTTCACCTGCGCTCTCCATGATGAGTATTGCGGTGACTGTTTTGATATCGGCAAAAGTGAAGAATTTCATGGGGACGTATCAACTCAGCGGCAGTCTGGTATTGGTGGTTATGGCCCTGTTGATCGGTCAGGCTTCGGGTGTGGTTTATTTGGATGTGGCCGTGGGCTTGATCCTGGGTGTGGTATGTTGGTCGGTCACTGCGGTCATTTTATGGTTTGCAGTAAAATTATTCAATCGACAAAAGTTATTGTTGGATTCATAACAAAATTTTTTTGTGGAGACGAAAATGCTTGAAAGTATGTTTGTAGTAGCGATTCTGTTTGAAGTGGTTTTCCCCATTGTTCTGGCTTTCTGGGCGGTACGGAAATTGGGTTCGTCCTGGTTTATTGTTGCCATGGGTATAGTGGCGTTTGTTCTTTCACAGGTCATTCACATTCCACTTCTCTTAGGTTTGCGTCCCCTGTTGGAGACTGCCGGTTTTACCAGCTTGCCTCCTGCGGTGAGCCTCGTATTGACAGGTCTGTTCTACGGATTGCTGGCGGGGATCTGTGAAGAGCCCATGCGCTGGCTAGCTTATAAGGTCATCAAAGAGAAAGGGCAGCGGCCCAAATCCTCTGTTGTTCTGGGAATCGGACACGCCGGTGTGGAGAGCGTCATACTGGTCGGAGTATCCGTGGCGGCCACTTTCTTTACCATGCTGAGTATCCGCAGCAGCGGTGTTGCCATGCAAGGGATCAGCCTGGAGATGATGCAGCAGTATTTCGCTTTGGATTGGTATCTGCCATTGGCTGGTGCCGTGGAGCGGCTTTCCGCCATCGGCATCCATATTGGCATGTCCGTGGTGGTTTGGAAGTCCATCCGTCACCGCAGTTGGAAATGGTTTTTGGCTGCTGTCCTGCTGCACACGGCTTATGATGCCATCGCGGTAATCATGAGTATGAGCGGGGTAGGGATGTGGGTCATTGAAACGGTGTTTGTTGTGTTTGCTGGTTTGAGTATTTTCTGGACCATCCGCACCCTCAAGTCCGAAGTACCGCTGCAAATTGAGGCGCCGGTTCTGGAAGTTGCTGAAGCTTAATTGATAATAGAAAATAAGTTCTAGCCTAAAAACACACCTTAAGACCAGGTGTGTTTTTATTTTGGGTACGGTATGATGAGATTATTATTGCATTGGAAGAGGAGAGTCGATGGATACTCAGAAAAAGAAGATTGAGCTGCGCCCAGCAGAATTTACCGATATACCCGAAATCATGGCTTTTGATGCTGCGATTCATGCGGACAAACGCGTACCTATGACGATTCAGGATTTACTGGATGTTGGAAAGATGTCACCTGAGGATTTTCTGTTGGCCCGAGATATCAAATCCGGTCAGGTGATTTCCTCGTGCTGTCTAATTCCCCAAAACATCCAATACGGGGATATCCCGTTGAAAGTCGGTCAACCCGAGTTGGTGGGTACAGACCCGGCTTATCGCCGGATGGGATTGGTCTCCCAACAGTTTGCCGAGTTGCACCGCTGGAGCGAAGCCCGGGGGGATGATCTGCAGATCATTGCCGGCATCCCTAATTTCTACCGCCAGTATGGCTATGAGATGACCATTAATTTGGATGCCCGCCGCATGGGGGCTTTAAGTGAATTGGATGCCTTGCCGCAAGAACCCTCCACATTGTTTTTTCACTCTGCTGTACCAGAAGATATTCCAACCTTGATGCGCTTGTTTGCTGAAGAAGGAAAGAGGGTACTGGTCGCTCATCAATGGTCTGAACTGGATTGGCGCTACTGCATTCTGGACAGTCAAAAAGGCGGCTGCGCTGCGAAACACCTTGTCATAATCCGTAGAGAAAATGGACAGGTGCTAGGGGCAGTGAAGACGCAACGATTTATTGATGAAGGCAAATACTTTATTCTTGGTGCGGAAATTGATCCGGTTGTAACCACCTGGGAGGAAGTGATTCCCCCCTTGCTGCAGTTTTATAAGGCATCAGCCCTGCAAGCCATCCAGATGGATCAAAAAACCATCCAAAAAATCGGGATTCAAATTCCGGAAAATCACCCTCTGGTCAACCACCTGACGCATCTCTTTCCAGAGAAATATAATGGATATGCTTGGTATGTACGGGTGCCAGATTTACTGGTTCTTCTTAAAAAAATTAAGCCGGTGTTGGAAGAGAATATACACAATTCGGCTTACCAAGGTTTGAACCGCGTGGTGAAAATTAATGGGTACTCTTCCGGGTTTGAAATAGAATTCCATCACGGCAAGTTGATCCGCATTGAACCCTGGCAGGCTTCATCCTGGGAGGATGGGGATTTCCTTTGTCCTGAAAAAGTGCTGTATCATCTTATTTTCGGGCACCGATCCTTTCAAGAAATCCATGATATGTTTGTTGATTGTTATGCAAAAAAAGATAACGGGAGCCTGATGGATGCTCTTTTTCCCAAGAAAATCTCGTTTCTTTGTCCAGTATTATAAGGAAATGAATCGTCCCCTTAATAAGGAAAATGTGTCTGACAAATCTTAAAGTTTCTGGCATTTTTAAAAGACATCTGTTATACTATGAAAGTTGAATGCTTGGGTGCCCCCCTCACCTAAGTGTTCAACACTTTTTTTAACCCCACAAAGACGGATTTTTATTAATAAAAAAAAGAGCGACCGGCACTTCGACAGGCTCAGTGACCACGGGTTGCCCTGTTTTTTGAATGTCCATTTGACTGACTTTTACTGCACATCATCCGACTGTTGCTCGGTATTTTGCCCATCCGCAATTTCAACCCCTCGGGTTTCCAGCCAGGTATGAACCGTGCGGTGTCGATCCAGGCAGGCGTACCAGAGGATGGTGGCGCCGCTGAATCCGCCCCAACTGTACCAGTTGATGTATTGATCTCCAAGGATAATCAAGATCAA
Source organism: Leptolinea sp. UBA5203 (assembly GCA_002412765.1). Taxonomy (GTDB): domain Bacteria; phylum Chloroflexota; class Anaerolineae; order Anaerolineales; family Anaerolineaceae; genus UBA5203. The sequence continues at coordinate 167,244 of DHVR01000030.1, forward strand.
AGCCATGCCAAAGAAGACAGGCGCGATCCAGCGTTCCCCTTGAATTTGATAATACCAGCGGTGGAGGACAAAAAGAAACCCGGTCAGGATCAGGAAGAGGGGTGTTAACATCACTGGTTGTTTTAGGATCAAAATGAAGAAGATCAGAACCAACCCAGCCACACCTCCCACGATCAAGTGCATCCGATTCAGTGATCGATTGACCTCTTTGATGTGCAGCATTTGCTGGGGAGTCAGTTCATCCTCCTGCTCAATTTTGGCGAGTTTGCCTGAAAAATAAATGAACAATAACAAATTAACCAGAAAGGCAAATGCGAACAAAAAGCCGGTTAATTGGCGGCTTTTAATTTCAATATTCAACAATCCAATCAAGGCCCAGGGGACAGCGTACAAAGTAAAAAAGCCATTTAAGCGATTGATTTCTTCAATCCGATACAATTTTGGCAACTCTTCTTCCATAAAGCTCTCCTGTGGATTGGCTCAATTATGCTTATTATAATCCGGTTCGGTGAAGGCGGGTTTCGGGTTCAATTTTCGGGAAGGCTTCCCGGGTAAGTATGATAAGATAGGAGGCATGACCAATGGACTGAGTCTCTATTTATTGATCCTAGCTGGCGGTGCTTCCCTGGCAACCTGGTTGGTGATTGCCCGTCAACCGCCGGAACGTCAGACCCGAAATGGCTTGCTTCTTCTGGTCGTTTATGTCAGTGCCTATGTAGGCGCTCGCCTGGGATTTGTATTGTTCGAAATGGAGACCCTGCCGCAGGATTGGATACTTCTGCTGGATTTTCAAAGGGGAGGCTTATCGGCCTTTGGCGCCCTTTGGGGCGGTTTGATTGGTTTCTTTTTGGGCTGTTCAGCCCAACGCCGTCAACCCTACGAAGCCCTGGATCAAATTTCTGCCATGGTTTTACCCATGACTGCTTTTGTATGTGTCGCCCGTTGGACGGTGGATTCCGCCTTATATCGCAGTTACCCTGTCAGTATGAAGGATTTTTTACCTCAAACCTCTCTGGGTATTGCCAATCTGCAAGCCCCCGATATATTAGTCCTGGCCGCCGTGCTGTTGATTTTAATCAGTTGGGCTCTGGATGGATTGAAGCGGCTTAAAAAACCTGCTGGGCTGGATGGAAATTTGGCTTTCACGATGCTGATTCTCTTTTGGGCTGTGTTGGAATCCAGCTATGGCTTTCTTCGCCTGCATCCGGGTTTTACCCTGTACCTATGCCTTACCGCTGCCTTGCCGATTATTTCGTGGATTGTTTGGCTGTGGCTGGGCAGAAAGGCTGAAGCCCGTTAAAATAAAGCTAGGTCTCATTGGTAGTTAAGTTAAGGAAATCTCTATGAGCAATATGACGATTGCACTGGCACAGTTGAATACCCGTTTGGGCGACGTCCCGGCCAATTTGGAAAAACATTTGTCCTGGATTGATAAAGCGGCCACGGATGGGGCGGATTTAATTGTTTTCCCTGAACTCTCCCTGACCGGTTATATCCTGCAGGATTTGAGCAGTCAGGTGGCCTGCAAACCCCGTGCGGATGACCCCGTTTTTGCCCCCTTGATTAAAGCCAGCCAGCATGTGGATATAGTGGTTGGGTTCGTTGAAGAGGATGTGCGCAGCCGCTTTTTCATCTCCGCGGCCTACCTCTCCAAAGGAGAGGTGCTGCATGTCCACCGCAAAGTCTATTTGCCGACCTACGGCCTGTTTGATGAGGGCCGCTTTTTTGCCCTGGGGGATTCCGTACGTGCTTTTGACACCCGCTTTGGGCGCATGGGAATTTTGATTTGCGAGGATTTCTGGCACACCTCACCGCCTTATTTATTGTGGCTGGATGGTGCGGATATCTTCCTGCTGCTTTCTTCTTCTCCAGGACGCGGCCTGACTCATGATCCTCAATTGGAATCCAGCCACTGGGTGGAGCATATTAATCAGGCCTATGCGAGTATGTTTACCTCCTTTGTCGTGCATACCAACCGGGTTGGGTTTGAAGACGGGCTACATTTTTGGGGCGGCGCTTCGGTCTATGACCCTGCCGGTAAGTTGATTGAACGTGCGCCCTATTTTGACGAAAACATGATGCAAGTTAAACTGGACCTGAATGAACTTCACCGTGTTCGTGCCCGTTTACCCTTATTGCGGGACGAACGTACGGGGTTGATGCAGCGGGAACTGAGCCGCATCCTGACGGATGAGAATCGCAATTCCGGCCGATAACCGCTGGATAGGAAGGAGATTCATGAAAGAATCAGACTTAAGAATAAATGGCCCATTGGCGCGCAAGATATTGACCGGTTTTATTCATAGTGAGATCACACGTGCCGGATTTAAAAAAGCGGTCATCGGACTCTCCGGCGGCATCGATTCCGCCCTGTCCTGCTTTTTGGCAGCGGAAGCCCTCGGACCGGAAAATGTTTTGGCCGTTCGCATGCCGTACCGTGCATCTTCCCAGGATTCTTTGGACCATGCCCAATTAGTGATTGACGCCACCGGTGTGCGTTCCATGACCGTGGATATCACGGACATGGTGGATCCATTGATCGCCAAATTTCCCGAGATGGATTCTCTGCGCAAAGGCAACATCATGGCGCGCATGCGCATGATCGTGCTTTACGACCAATCCGCCGTGGAACCTGCCCTTGTTGTGGGAACCGGCAATAAGACCGAAATTTTACTGGGCTACACCACCCTGTTTGGCGACTCCGCCTGCGCCATCAATCCGCTGGGGGATTTATACAAAACCCAGGTGCGCCAACTCTCTGCCGATTTGAGTGTGCCCGCTGAGATCATTCATAAGGCCCCATCAGCCGATTTGTGGGCCGGGCAAACCGATGAGGCGGATTTGGGTTTCACCTATGAAGCCGTGGACCAATTGCTTTACTTGATGGTCGATCAGCGTTACACCCGGGATGAATGTATTGCCGCTGGTTACGAGAAAGCCTTCACGGAAGCGGTCGCCCGGCGTATTCAACGCTTCCATTTCAAACGGGTCATGCCACCGATTGCCAAATTGAGCAACCGTACCATAGGCTACGATTTCTTATACTTAAGAGATATGGGAACTTGATTTGACTTCATTGAAACAACTCACCCTCCCGCCGGCGATGCAACATCGCCGGTATCGTGTTTTTTGGCTGGGTATACTGGTTTCCACTCTAGGCTCCAAAATGCAATTCTGGGCGCTGCTATGGCACGTGCGTACCCTCACCGATCAACCGATTGTCTTAGGGGCCATCGGCCTGACCCGTCTGCTGCCCATTTTAGGGTTCTCCCTCTTGGGTGGCCTATTAGCGGATCGTCATGATCGTCGCAAAATATTATTTTTCACACAGCTTGTGCAAACCCTGGTGGCAGTTTGTTTAGGATTGCTTACCCTTTTAGGCGAGTTACAAATCTGGCATATTTATTTACTGCTGACGATTGAATCGGTGGCTGTGGCATTTGATAATCCTGCCCGTCAATCCCTCACGCCAAATCTGGTTCCCAAAACGGATTTGACAAGTGCCTTTGGAATGGGTTCCATTGCCTCAAACTTTGGCGCCATCGTTGGCCCTGCCATCAGCGGATTTTTGATTGCCGGAGTTGGGCTGCAATGGGTTTACTGGATCAATGCCTTCTCCTTCACAGCCCTGATTGGTGCATTGGCGGTGATAGGCCCAGTTCGCCAACAGCAGGAATTACAACCAACCATCAAACAAAACACGGCTATAGGGGAGGGATTTAAGTTTACCTTTTCCCATCCGATCATTGTTTCCACCATGCTGCTGGATTTCTTTGCCACTTTGTTTTCTTCCGCCAATCGCTTGTTACCCTTTATTGCCATTGATGTTCTCGGGGTGGGGGCCGTGGCGTATGGTTGGTTATCCGCAGCACAATCTATTGGCGCGGTAGGTGTAGCTCTGTTTCTTAGCCAGAAAACCAATCTACGCAGCCAAGGGTGGATTGTGATGATTTCTGTGACTTTCTTTGGTTTGGCGACGGTTCTGCTAGGCCTGTCCCGTTCTTTTATTATGGCAATGATCGCCCTGATTCTGATCGGCGCGGCCGACTCCGTCAGTACCATCATTCGCAACACGATTCGGCAATTGCAAACACCGGATACCATTCGCGGGCGAATGATCGGTATCAATCAGATATTTTTCGTGGGTGGGCCGGAATTGGGTGAAGTGGAAGCAGGGCTGGTAGCTCAATTATGGGGCACACCCGTTGCCATTGTCAGCGGGGGCATCGCCTGTGTGATTGCCGTGCTTGGAATAGGGCTGCGTTGGCCGCAATTAGTTCGTTATGATGGGGGACAGTCCGAAACGGTGGAAACGAGGCCGGTCATCGCGCCCATACCGTAAAACAAGATTACTCCGCAGAAGAAAGCTCTTCCCATTCGCTCATCAGGGAGGCAATAGTTTTTTCCAACTGGATGTATTTTTCGGTCAGGGTTTGCATTCGCAGCACATCCCCGGCGGCTCGATCCATAGATAGGGTGGTCTCCGCCAGGTCGCTTTCAGCGCTGGCAATGCCGGCTTCCAGAACCTCAATGCGCGCCAGACGCTGTCGTTCGCGATTGCTGGTGCCTTTTTTGTTTTTCTCCGGGGTTGGGGCAGAGCGTTCTGTTGCTGTGGTTATTCCCTGAGTATTGGCCGAATTGCTTGCAGTATGCTCTTGCTGCCACCTGCGGTATTCACTATAGCTGCCGGAAAATAAATCCATTTGCGTATTTTCACGGTGAATGTACCAGACCTGCGTAGCCAGGGCATCGATCAGGAAGCGGTCATGAGAAACCAGCAAAATGGTGCCGTTGAAGCTCGAGAGCATGCTCTGCAGGATCTCCTGGGATGAGATATCCAAATGGTTGGTGGGCTCATCCAGGAGCAGCAAATTGGCTCCTTTCAAAGCCAGGCAGGCCAAGGCCAGCCTGCCGCGTTCTCCGCCCGAAAGCTGGGCGACTTTTTTATAGACGTCATCTTCGGTAAATAAAAACTTGGCCAGGTAATCCCGTACTTCACCGGGCAGCATACCGGGGGCGGTCGCCTGGATTTCTTTAATCAAGTCCCAATCCGGATGCAAATCCTCATGAGCCTGGGCGAAATAGCCGATCTGTACACCGGCACCCAGGGTTGCTTCCCCATGCAGGGGAGGCAGGATACCTAATAAGGTTTTCAACAGGGTGGTTTTTCCAGCGCCATTGGGGCCGATGATGGCGGCACACTCGCCGCGCAGCAGAACCAGATCCGGCAGCTCGATGAGTACTTTTTTATCATCCGGGTAGCCGACCTGCACGGATTCAGTACGGATGACCAGATCGCCGGAGCGACCGCCGCTTTTCAATTGGAAATGCATTTGATTTTGATGCGTGGGGGCCGAGATTCTGGCATCTACAAGCATACGTTCCAGACGTTTGCGGCGTCCCTGAGCTTGGCGTGTGTTTTGTCCGGCGATATTCTTGCGGATGAAATCTTCTTCTTTTTCAATAAAAGCTTGTTGGGCTTCAAATTCCTTAATTTGGCGTACATAGCGTTCTTCGCGCTGGGTGAGGTAGGCGCTGTAATTTCCGCGATAGGTTTCCAACTGCGGCACCATCTCCCAGATGGTACTGACCACCTGATCCAGAAAATAGCGGTCATGGGAAATAATCAGCACCGAGCCCGGCCAATCCCGCAGGGCGGATTCCAGCCATTCGATGGCCTGGATATCCAAATGGTTGGTGGGTTCGTCCATGAACAACAGATCAGGCTGCTCCAGCAGAAGTTTGGCCAATAAGGCCCGGGTGCGCTGCCCGCCGGATAGCTGCTCCAAGGGACGCTGCCATTCCAGCTCGGGAAAACTTAGACCGGTCAGGGTCTGGCGGATTTGGGTTTCGTAATTGTAGCCGCCGCGCAGTTCAAATAAATGCTGCAGCTCGCCGTAGCGATTGAGCAGGTCTGTATTCTGCGGGGAAGCGGCCAGCTCTTTTTCCATTTTCTTGAGATTCACCTGCATTTCGATGACTGGTTTGAAGGCTTCTTCACAAACCTGCCAGAGCGACTTTTTGGAAGAGAAATCGGTGGTTTGTGGGAGATACCCCGCACGCAAGTCCTTGGCTCGGAAGACCTGTCCGCTGCTGGGTTCTTCCATATTGAGCAATATTTTTAGCAGGGTGGTTTTGCCTATGCCGTTGGGTCCCACCAGTCCGATGCGGGCGTGGTGAGGGATGCTCAAAGAGATGTCCCAGAAGATATCTTCTGCGCCAAAGGATTTACTTAAGTCCTGAGTGGTGATCAATGCCATGGGTAGTCTCTCCGGCGAAAGTATACCATAAAGGCCATTGAGCCGGTTTTATGAGGGTGGAGGTCATGCAAAAAAATAGGAAGCAAACCATGACCTGGGTCACAAGACAAAAGTTTCCAGCCCTGTTATATTCATGTCACAAATTGAACCGAATGAATAGCGGAATTAGAAAAATTCCGCTCTGCGGTTTTTTGGCGATAATGACGCGCCTGCCAAAAGCACGCTGCACTGTTTAGGGTTCAAACAAGAATCGACCTTTGGAGGCAGCATGCAGATTGTAACGGATAGTGGTATGGATTTGGCGGCAGAACAAATTAGTGGATTAAACCTGCACTACGCACCTTTGAAAATTACCCTTCAGGGTAAAAATTACATTAGCGGCGTGGATATCTCAGCTGCGGAATTTTATCAATTACTGGAAGAAACCCAGGCCTTTCCCACAACCTCACAACCTTCTCCTGGTGACTTTGCTGCACTCTATCGAAAACTGGCTGTCAGTGATCCCGAAATTCTTTCCATTCACATTTCTTCCGGTTTGAGCGGCACGCTAAATGCGGCTGTTCAGGGGGCGAAAATGGTACCTGAGGCCAAGGTTTCCTTTGTAGACACCAAAGCCTTATCGGCCGGTGAAGGTTGGCAGGTACAGGCTGCTGCGCTGGCTGTTAAAGCGGGCTGGAAGCTGGATCAGATCCTTCAGTATATGAAAGAGATTCGGTCCAAGACGGACGTTTTTTTCACCCTGGACGACTTGAAATACCTCATCCATGGCGGACGGATCAGCCATCTGAAAGGTATGCTTGGGTCCTTATTACAGATCAAACCCATTATCCGGGTGGACGAAGAAACCGGAAAGTATTTTGATGTAGCCAAAGGACGTACTTTCAAACGAGCCATTGAAACCGTTGCCCGTGTGGCTGCCGAGAAATACGGCCATGGCGGGAAAATCCGCGTGCAGTTACAGCACGGCAATAATCCGGAAGGCGTGCAGATGTTGAAAGACGAACTCTCCAATCTGCTGGATTGCTGCTTTGAACCTGTCACTGCGATCGGTCCAGTTTTGGGTGCCCATACCGGACCTACCTTGATCGGTCTGGCGATTGGATTCCAGGAAGTTTTTGCCCCCTTATTTGGCGAACCGGTGGACAGTGAGAAAATCAATTGTTCCGAAATGGATTTAATGGCAGTTTAGATTTTTAGTAAAATATTTTTCTTTACAAACCTCAGAGGAAGGATGTCTTGCCAAAGCATCCTTCTTATTTTATGTTAATTGATACATGCCAGAAAGATATGCTGTGTCCCAAGATTGTATTTTGACCCTTAAATTAATCATGATGGTCATTGCAAGTAAATTCATAGTGCTGACGTACTTCATTCCGTAGGAAACTGGGTAGAGGTGATCAGAAGACCATCAAACCTTTTATATCTTAAGTTTCATGTCATTGCGGTTAAACCCACAGCGCTAAAGCATTTCATTCTAAAAGAAACTGGGCAGATGTAATCAAAGGACAATTGGTCCCCTTGTTTCATAAGAGTCATGTCATTGCGAGTAAATCCATAGCG
>DHVR01000068.1 GCA_002412765.1 Leptolinea sp. UBA5203
CTATGGATTTACTCGCAATGACACTCAATCTTGTTATATCATTGTGAGTAAATCCACAGGACTATCGCACTGCGAGCCCCTTCCGGTGCTGTCCCTAGTTCATTTTGGCGGGGCGCAATGACATAACAAAGCCTTTTGTTACGGAGGACTCCTCGACCTGGTTCCCGATAGGGGAAAGCCGGATTCTAAAAAACATAACTCTTGCGAGTTTAAAAAAAAGGATCCCCATTCCAAGGTGAGAACGGGGATTTTGCTTGATTTTTTTGAATTACAGAACGATATTGACCAACCGTCCCTGAACCACAATCACTTTCTTGGGGGTCTGGCCTTCCAGGTGCTTCTGCACGGATTCGCTCGCCAGGGCAGCTTTTTCTGCATCCGCGTTTGAAATACCCACCGGCACCATGATCTTGTCGCGCACTTTGCCGTTGATCTGAATCACCAGGGCAATCTCTTCGTCCTTCGCAGCTTCTTCATCTACTTTCGGCCAGGACTGTTGGTGAATTGAAAAAGGTTTCCCTAACCTCGACCACAATTCCTCGGTGATATGCGGAGCAACCGGCGCCAGCAAGCGCAGGTAAATATCCACGGTCTCCAGCCATTCCGGGGATCCCCACAGTCCAGCCGTTTTAGCTTTCAACATGTCATTCATCAACTCCATCATCGAAGAGATGATGGTATTGAATTCAAAGACCTCAAAATCATGTGTGACCTTGGCAACCGTCTGGTGCAGTTTGCGGCGCAGGGCTTTGGTCAGTTCGGGATCCTTGTTGGTGGTAGCGGCCGGTTCCAGAATGGTATTCCAGATGCGGCGAATCCAGCGGTTGGTACCGTCAATGCCGCTAAACGACCAGGGCGCGCCCAGCTCCCAGCGGGAGAAGAACATCAGATAGGCACGCACCGTATCCGCGCCGTGTTCACTCACCAGCGCATCCGGTGCCACTACATTACCGCGGCTCTTGGACATCTTCTCTGAGTCCTCACCCAACACCATGCCCTGATTGCGCAGCATGCTCATCGGTTCCGGACCTTTGGTGATGCCCATATCCCGCAGGGCTTTGTGGAAAAAGCGCGTGTAAATCAGATGCATGTTGGCGTGTTCAATTCCGCCAGTGTAGATATCCACGGGCATCCAATAATCATATTCTTTTTGGTCAAACGGCCAGGTGTCGCAATTCGGGCTGAGATAGCGCAGATGATACCAGGACGAGCACATGAAGGTATCCATGGTGTCCGTCTCGCGTTCGGCTGCCCCGCCGCACACCGGACAATTCACATTCTTCCAGGTGGGGTGCAATTTCAGCGGGCTTTCGCCGGTCGGTTTCCATTCCACATCCTCGGGCAGTTCCACCGGCAGTTGATCTTCCGGCACGGGAACCACGCCGCATTTGGGGCAGTGGATCATCGGGATGGGGGCTCCCCAATAGCGCTGACGGGAGATTAACCAGTCGCGCAAGCGATAATTCACGGCTTCCTTGCCAATGCCCTTGGATTCCAGGAAGGCAATCATTTGCGGGATGGCATCTTCCATGGGCGTGCCGGTTAAGGTACCGCTGTTGACCATGCTGCCCTTGGCGGGCACGGACTCTGTCATATCCGCCGCGATGATCGGCTCCAAGTCGCTGGGTTGAATCACCACGCGAATCTCGAGACCAAACTTGCGGGCAAATTCAAAGTCACGCTGATCATGCGCCGGGACGGCCATAATCGCGCCGGTGCCATAGGACATGAGCACATAATCGGCGATCCAGATCGGGATGCGTTCTTCATTGACCGGATTGATGGCGTATCCGCCGGTAAATACCCCGGTTTTTTCCTTGTCGGTGGCTTCGCGTTCAATATCCGTCTGTTTAGAGGCGGCTTCCTTGTAAGCGCTCACGGCGGCTTGCTGGGAATCGCTGGTTAATTTTTCCACCAGCGGATGTTCCGGAGCCACCACCATGAAGGTTGCCCCAAACAAAGTGTCTGGACGGGTGGTGAAGACTTCCAGGTCGTCGCCGGTTTCGGTCTTGAAGACCACGGAAGCGCCCTTGGATTTGCCGATCCAGTTGGTTTGCAGCAATTTCACACGATCCGGCCAATCGATGGTGTCAAAACTCAACAATTCGTCGGCATAATCGGTGGTCTTGAAAAACCACTGATTCAATTTCTTTTTGATCACCGGTGTACCGCAGCGTTCGCAGTGCCGGTCATCCCCCCAGACCTGCTCGCGAGCCAGGGTGGTGTTGCATTCAGGGCACCAATCTACCGGGGACATCTTGCGATAGGCCAGGTTGTGCTTGACCAGTTGAATGAAGAACCACTGCGTCCAGCGATAATACTTGGTATCCGCGCTGACCATTTCCCGGCGCCAGTCAAACATGGCGCCCATGGAGCGCAATTGACCGCGCATGCGCTCAATATTCTGATAGGTCCATGTTTTGGGATGGATGTTGCGCTTGATCGCGGCGTTTTCAGCCGGCAAGCCAAAGGCATCAAAGCCGATGGGAAACATCACGTTGTATCCCTGCATGCGCATAAAACGCGCGCGGGCATCGGATGGAGCGATGGCATACCAATGTCCAATGTGAAGATCCCCGGAGGGATAAGGAAGCATGGTGAGGGCGTAGTATTTTTTCTTGTCCGGGTGGATATCGGCGTTATATATGCCGTCTTTTTCCCACTGCGCCTGCCATCGGGCTTCAATTTCCTGGGGTTTGTAATCTGTGTGCTCTGAATAGGCCATCGTTGACTCCTTATTAAATAAAAACTTCTTCATCCAACAGGGACGAAGAAGAACACTCCGCGGTACCACCCACATTGCCTGACACAGCAGGCCGCTCAGGTTCGCGATATCGGGCGAAACCGGCTTCCCCTACTGAGGTTCAGGGAAACGACGTACTGCCGAAAGCAGTTGATTGGCGAGGACCACGCTGGTGCTCCGGGGGCACGTTTCAGACTTACAGCCAGGGTCTGAATCTCTGCCGGATCATGGAATACTCCAATCCGTCACAAGCTATGAGTTAAAGAAACACCCAGGGAATTACCCTGAGTGTGTGAAGAGTGGACCCAGAGGGATTCGAACCCTCGACCTTCTCAATGCCATTGAGACGCGCTCCCAACTGCGCTATGGGCCCATGTACTCTATTCTGCTGTTCATCTTTCGCAAGCTTTGGGTCGAGCTCGCTCCAGTGGACCTGGAGGGATTCGAACCCTCGACCTCATCAGTGCGATTGATGCGCGCTCCCAACTGCGCTACAGGCCCTTTCTTGAGGGTGAACGAATTGTAATATAGCCTTCTTTTCATGTCAAGGTGAGAGGGGGAAATATTCAACCGGAAAATCATTATTTGGATTATATGCTTCAGTGATATAGTTGCGATAGCTACTTTAATAATTAATGTGAATCCATACAGTAAACCAATCGTCATGTAATACTGCATATTTGCAGTATATGCACTAATTAGCGCTTCCGCTAAAAAATTGTCTAAGAAAATGTACATATGAAGAAAAATTCTGGTAAATGGTTCGAAGGAAAGACAATAGAAGTTCTCAAAAAGTTTTATGGCGGGTTACCAATACACGGAGAAAAACGCATTGAGACTTCGTATGACGGTTACAGAAAAATAGATGTTGGGATTTACAATCCTGGAAATCACGACTACATAGTTTTTGAATGCAAGGATGAAAAGCATCCTATTGGACCTAAAGCATTAGATCAAGTCATAGCCATAAAAAATCACGGAAAGGGTGTTACTAAAGTCGCAGTTGTCAGCAACAATAAGTATACGCCTGATACTATCAAATATGCGGCTCATGAAAATATTGACCTGTTCAACCTAATTAATCCCGAAGATAAACGCCTGCGTCCAACTTTAACAGTCCCAGCACTTCATTCATTTATCTGGCTTGCGATGTTTGAATTTAAATGTTTTTTTTGCGACCAAGAAATTGAGATATATAACGCTCCTGAAAAAGTAACGCTGGACAATGATGGAAATGTTTTTGAAATAGCAAGAAAGCTTTGGAACAATGAAACTTGGGAAAGAAAGCAAGGGAAGTATATATATAATTACGAAAATTTCAATATGGCACAATCTTTGGAAAATGGAATCAAGAAAGTGCCAGTAGATAATATTATGTTTGCTTATGAAGTAGTTAATAAATCGTTCTTGTATTCTGCTCCATTAGTTAAGGGGGAAGGGCTATATGATGTAAGAAAGGGTCTTTTTATAGCATCATCCCCTTATGTAAGTATTGGACCATTTGTAATAGAAGATATTGCAAAGTCTGAAAATGAAGTAACCGATATTTCTGATGACACAAATGTTATTTTTATGGGAGTCCTAGTTCATCAATTGTAATGTAAAATGCTAACACAGCATGCAATGGACACTGTGGATTTTGCGCGTTTTCAAGCATCATCATCGCCCAAATAGAATTCTCTTCCAGATAAGGGTTCGCGTCCGCTCCACCGCAAGTAACGCAAGCCGTTGGGCTGATTATATTAATGAAAACAGAAGTCCAAACATAGTCTATCCAACAACACCAAAACCAAAAGGGAAAATCATGTCAACTGCCAAAGCAAGTACTCTGATTTATAAACAGTTTGTGAATTTGTTCGTAAAGACAGTATGGCCGTGGATCGTTATTACTATATGGCCTATATTGCAAGATATGATCATTGAGATATCCAAAAATGTAGCCACCACCTCCCAAGAAAAGCTGTATGAGTGGCTCAAAAGTCGCAACCTAGCAAAAGCGGATACCGCTCAGAAGGAAGCCTACGAAGCGGAGGCCAGATCAGCTTCAGCAACCAGTAATGCTGAAGCTGAAAAACAACGAGCAGTTGCCGAAGTATGGCGTCAAGTTGCGGAACAATTCCGGCAAGAAAACGAGGTTCTAAAAGTTAAACTCGATGAAGTTGCTAGCAAGTCTGCATCGGAGTTTAGAAGTGCATTGGACAATCTAGACGTGAAGCATCTAATAGAGGAAGGCAAAGATGCGACGTTGCAACTGCAAGGGTCACAAACCGCATTAAGGCTTCCATCACCTACTCTCAAGGAGGAGTAAAATCACAAGCAGCCCAATATTGAGTGCAACGGACTATTGCGGCTTACGCTCATACTTTCGGGGAAGCAGCCCAAGAGGCAGATTCGGTGTCTGGTGACTTTCTCTAACAAAATCAGCATTTTCCGGAAAGGTAAGCTGTAATCCACCTAGGGCCCAACCAGGTAATAATAAATGGTAGATTATGCAGAATGGCTTTACGATGATGTTCAGAAAAACAGACTAGTTTTAGAGACTAACGACTCTCAACTTGCCAGACGTAACTATTTGCGTTCGCTATCCGCGTTTTATGATCTTATTCTATCCAACCTACGTGAGACAACTGCAAAAATTCTTGCTGATGAATTTGAGATAAGTGGAATGTGGAAAATTCATGAGATATATCCACTTTTAGATGAAGTCGCTAGACTATCTGAAAATGGGCAACTTAAACTAGATGTAAATAAGCTGCCTTTTTTGTCATTGGTTGCATACACATTAAAAACCTATGCAAAGCAAGTCAAGTTTGATAAAGAAGTTTTATCTGATCATCGTTGGAAAGCATTTTGTGAGACTGTGAAGATACGCCATAGAATCACCCACCCAAAGTACCATAGCGAAATTGAGATTACTAATGATGAATTAAAAACGATTGATGATGGTTGGGCTTGGTGGAACGATATTTTGGAACAATTGCGAGAAGCACACTATAAAAAGATGGTCGGTGAATAGCACAATATGCAGCGAAAAAAATGTAGGCATTCACGAACACTTGCAGGGAATTAGTTTTTGTAGTTGTGTGATGGATTCCACCTCTGGTTTTTTGAAAATCTTTTTCAATCACACTTCATGGAATAAAAATATTCTCGGCATGTCATCAATGTCGAGTTTCGCAAAAAGCGCTCAACCCAACCTACAGTATATAATTTGTTACATAACGCATGTTTTTGGCTTTTTGTAGGTCGGATTGAGGCGAATTAAACAAACACACAAATGATTACTTTCCTAGCCGAAACCCGACTTTTTTTGATGGATTCCACTTCTGATCCGGGAATATTTTTATCAATATCTTCATTCAAACTCAACCATATAAAAATGAAACCGGTATTCGAAAAAACAACTTTATCCGAAATTTTTAAACCCCTCCATCCTTATTCCATATCTTTGTACCCGTTCCAAATATCATCTGATTGACCCCAATCCTGCGGATAAAATCCACTATGTAAATAGGTATCAAAACTTGAGTACTTCCATTCACTTGGCGAATTAACCAATCCGTGTTTCACGGGATTGAAATGGATGTATTCGATATGCCGATTCAAATCTTTCTCATCCCGAATTAAATGCTCCCAAAACCGACTCTGCCAAACATCCTTTTGTCCTTTGGTCGCCCGGGTAGCAAATTGGCTTATCTTTTCCTTTGGACACCAATGATGGGTAAAATGACTTTTTATTAACCGCCAACGGGTTGAATAATTACTATCCTCGGGTGGTAGTGCCAAGATGAAATGCATGTGATCTGGCAAAATCACACTGGAAACCAATGTAAATGGATGTCTTTCCAAAGTATATTGAAAAGCACTCTTTAACATCTCAATCGCTTGCGAATTGTTAAACACGGGCCGTCTTTGGTAAGTGACCAAAGTAAAGAAATAGGTGCCACCAGGAGAAAAAACGCGTCGATAATTCATGAAAATATTCTATCAGTTTGCTGAATAATTATTTTTAAAAATTGACAAATATTTTTGTAGGTCGGGTTGAGGCGGTTTAAACAATTTCATAAATAAGTATTTTTCTAGCCGAAACCCGACTTTTTCAGTCGGATACCATCTTTGAATTTTGCAAATCATTATCACTCTACCTCAACGGAGAAATAAAATCTCAGCATACAGCATTATTTAAAATCTTTGGATAAGAACCCAATACCAATGGTGAGATTTCTTCAATCATGCAATGTCGGGTTTCGCAAAAAGCGCTCAACCCGACCTACAGATCTGTTCATAATAATAATTCACATCATTTGTTTTCGTAGATTGGGTCGCGGCGGTTTATACAATCCTGCAAATCTTTTTCTTTCCTAGCCGAAACCCGACATTTTCAGATGGATTCACCTTCGATTCTGGAAAATATCTATCATTCTCTCTCTTCGGAATAAATGCAATCTCAGTAAACAGCTTTAATAAAAATCTTTCGATAAAACCCACCACCCATGGCCAGATTTCTTCCGTCATTCAATGTCGGGTTTCGCGAAAAGCGCTCAACCCGGCCTACAATTTACAATTGTTCAATGCAAAAGGGAAAATCAATCCACATTCCTATGGTCAATCACCTCCCAAACCAATCCTTTGGCTTTATAATGAACCCTTGGAAATCAACAACAACCAAGGTAGACAACATCATGACCAACTCCTCAAATAACAAAATCCGGCTGATTGCCGTTGACCTGGATGGCACTTTATTTAATTCGGACCACCGCGTTTCCGAAACCACGCAAACAGTGCTCCAACAAACCCTGGCGAGCGGTATGCAAGTGATCCTGGCCACCGGGCGAAATCGCACGTTCGTCAATGATCTACTGCACCAACTGGACCTGGATATCCCATACATCTGTTCCGGCGGAGCCATGCTGATCTCCGGTCGGGACGGCGAGGTGCTGTATTCCAAAATTCTACAGCTCAACGGTCAGCTTCCCGCGGTCATTTCCTGGGCTGAAAGCCATCAGACCTGTCTGCTGACGGAATATGCGGATGGCCGCATGCGCTGGTATTCCACCACCGAATTTCTGGACAAGCTGACTCCCGGCATCCGTGCAGAATTTCCCATCCAGGACTACAGCCAAAATCCGTTGATTGATTTTGCCGTACCGGCCGTGAAAATCTGCTTCTTGCAAATGGGCGAAAGCGTGGCCAGCGCCGCCGAATTGGAACGCGTCTTCCCGGATTTTCAATTTGTCTATTCGGGCTACAACTGCCAGGACCTCACCGCACTGGGGGTCGATAAAGGCAATGCCCTGGCCTTCTATGCCGAGCAGCATGGGTACAGCCAGGATGAAATTGCCGCCATCGGTGACCAGACCAACGACATCAGCATGCTGCGCTACGCAGGCTTGTCCTTTGCCATGGGCGGCGCGCCGGAGGAGGTCAAGCTGGCAGCCCAGTTTATTGCCCCGTCCAACGATGACGATGGCGCCGCCTGGGTGATGCAAAATATCCACTCGTTTTCAGAAAATCATTAACACTCCCCTGCCATTCGTAAAACATCTTGGGGTAAATAATTGGCCTTCTCCTCGCTTTTCCGATAAACCGAGTTGGGGAGTAATTACCCCTTATTAATAATCCTCTAAAATACATTTTGATTTTTCAAAATAACCCTGGCTTCCCCCATCTGCATGCTCGCCTTCCCGTATGTCGTTCTTTCATTTCTATCCTTTGAATATAATGAAAACTCGCATAAAGGACGCATTAATCATTTCCTCATAAATCTAAATATCTGATAAAATGTGACTAATCTGGTTTTTATTCTCGTTTTAAACATCATTATTGGACATCCTTCCCGGCAATTGACTATAATCTTGTTCATTTTAGAGGTGCAAATGATATCTGGACCCCAATCCCGCTCTAAGCATTGGAAATCGTTAAATCGTGGTCTGTCAATTCTGATCATCCTCACTTTGATACAGAACGTCATTGGCTCAATCAATGTTGTACATGCAGCCGCCAACCTGACCATCACGCCAATCACCTGGAATATTGTTGGACTTGACAGCAATAATGTCAATGTCGGACCGAACAATTTCCCCGTCGGTGCACGGGTCTGTAATACGGGAACGGCTGTCAATAATGGGCTGGTTGCCAATTTTGTCTGGGATGATGTCATAGACTTGCCCTATACCCCAAGTCCATATATTAATCTTCGTTCCGGCTCTTTGTCCACTATATCGATCCCTGAATTATCCGGTGGAAGTTTAGCCAATCCAAGTTGTTTTGATTTCTATTTCGAAGTCAGTGTTGATCGCAACACAGCAGCCTATGATACAACCCGCCGCTATGCTATTGAAGTGAGCTCATCTGCAGCAATACCTGAATTCAGTATGATCAGTACACCTACTCCACGGGAAATCTATGTGGAACACCTCATTTCCCAAAACCGAAACTCAACCAAAATGGTTTCTTATGCCCCTGGTACAGGTCTTGACCCGAGCACATTAACACCGGTATCTGCAGGAGGAACTTTGAACCTGTTGATCGGAAACAGCTATACCATTAAATTGGATGCTTCCACAGCCACACAAGGATATAATCAGCTCGAGGATTTTATCAATTTTCCAAACACAATTTTTCAAATCACGAAAGTATCCTCATACTATTCTGCAAACTCATCCGGCTATATTAGTAACTCCAGCGACAAATTGTATGCCGATGCCTGCCTGTGGGACATGGACCCAACCAGTGTTACGTACCTTTCCTGTATCGGCAGCAATGGAAAAACCGGTGGAACGATAAGTACAACCTATGAAGTGAATATTATTGGCGGAGCTGGAACATCTACATCCCTAAATACATTGATTTATGACTTTTCTGGGAGCAGTTTCCACTATAATAGTGATTTCTCCTCGTCTTCCCGGGTTGTCAGTATTAGCTCGGGTATGTCCCTTACCAAATCTTTTTCTCCTGCTTCAATTGTTGCAAATGGCACATCTACATTAACTTTAAATATTACCAATACTAGTACCGTGGATATCACCGGTATCAGCTTGACCGATCCACTGCCAAATTCACCAGCCCAAATGGTTGTAGCAAGTCCTGCCAATGCCAACAGCAGTGACACAGATTGTCTCGCACCCTCTTTTACGCCAGCGGCCAATGATACAAGTATCACTTATACTGGCGGTGTAGCAGCCGGCAGCACCTGTACCCTAAGTGTCGATGTTACAGCAGCTACACTGGGTACCTATGTGAACACAACTAATGAGTTATTGGTCAATGAGATCGGCACTGGTCTCACCGCCAGTGCAAATTTAATCGTAGAAGTCGCACCCATAGCCAGCGGAAGCTGTGCCACACCGGTGACTATTGCTCAATGGACCATTCCCACAACCGGAACTACTCCGCCCAGCGCTACTACGGTTGCGTCAGGTGCAACCGCTTTGGCTTACACTAATAGTACTCAAAACGATATTGTTTCAGGTTCTTGGCGGATAGGAGATCAGGTCAGCAGCCCTACGATTAATTTGGCAACAAATAAGTATTACCGCTTCGAAATCACCACTGCGGATTATACATCCACCAAACTGACTTTTAGTTTTATTCGTGGAAACGGGGGACCCCAAGGTCTAAACTTATATGCCAGCAACAGTACTGACATTGTTGGTGTCACTCCCACACTCTTACAAAGCTATACGCCAACCACATCAACCCAAACCATCACAGACTTAAGTGTGGACGTCAGTACTATAGCGAATTCCAACGGAGAAACTTATTTTTATCTGGTTGCTTATAATGCAGCTGGAAATTCTGGAGGAACTAACTGGATCGGAATCAATAACATCAGTTTATCAGGCTGCCCTCCCTCCCAAACAATTGAAAAATCCTTTTCACCTGATCCAATCCTGGTAGGTGGAACTTCAACCCTAACCTTCACCTTGAAAAACTACACAGCAGGTTCAATTTCAAATGTAGCCTTCAGTGATACGCTGCCGACAGGATTGCAGGTGTCTTCGACACCCAACATCACCAGTACATGCGGCGCAATGCCAAGCATTGTTGCACCCTCGACTATTAGCTTTTCAGGTGGCACAATCCCGCCATTAACTGCCACACCGGGATCAGGAACCTGCCAGATTTCTGTCGATGTTACCGCTACAGGAGCCGGTACTTTTCCAAATACAAGTGGATACCTCTCCATCACAGGTATAAATCTTGACAGCAAAGCCGTAGATACATTGACGGTTCTTGATCCACCAGTCATTTCGAAAACCTTTTCACCCAATCCCATTTATGCGGGTATGACCAGTACGCTCACTTTTAATATCCAAAATCCAAATTCCGATACCCCATTATCCGGTGTTGCCTTTACAGATACTTTTCCAGCCAACCTCACCACCGCTGGAGCTCCATCAACTACCTGTACCAGTGGAAATCTCGCTTTGTCTACAACAACGCAGATTATTTTAACAGGCGCCAGTTTACTCGCAGGTGCTACCTGCAATGTTACCGTGCCTGTTACAGCATCGGTAATTAATACCGATCCCGGTTATTTTAATCAGGTACAGATTAGTTCCACGGAAACCGGCCCAGGCAATACTGCCAATGACACACTAATAGTTCAAACCGTATACCCAGGTATTTCGATCCTTAAAGAAGTAGCATCAAGCCCGAGCGGCCCATGGGCAAGTAAACTTAGTGTCGCTCCTGGCAGCTCAATCTATTATCGTGTGACCATCGAAAACATCGGGGATGTTCCTCTTAGCTCAGTCAATATAACCGATGTGACCAATCCAGTTGATACTGCTGTGGAAACTGCCTTTGCCGGGTGTACCTGGCCATCCGTTTTACCGGTCGGCAGCAGCACCCAGGACCCAACAGCAACCTGTATTAAAGGGCCATTTACTGCTATTTCCGGTTCCAATGATAATACTGCGACTGCCCATGGTACTTTTAACGGGACGGTATATAATTCCCAGCCAAAAACAGCTACCTATTCGACAACCTCCTTATCCTTAGATAAAAGTGTGTCAGAAACCAGTTATTCTGCGGCCGGAGATCCACTTCATTTCACATACACCATCACCAATCTTTCTGATGCCGTTTTTAATGATGTATTTAATTTAGTCGATACCAATACATCCGGCTTTAGCTGTCTACTGGAAACAATTCCGGTTTCTTTGGGTAGTACGGTTACACTGGCAGCCAACAATAGCGGCAGCGATGATACCATCGTTTGTACGGGTACCTATATTGTTACAGCCTTCGATGTATCCGTTGGTTCTGTCACAAACACCGCCTTTGCTACGGTGGGAAATACTCGCTCAAATACCGATCGAGTAACGGTTTTTGTCAATGAGCCCGATTTAATCATAACCAAAACCAACGACACCGACGGCTATGCGAGCGTTGGCACTCCGTTTATCTGGCTGTTTCGTGTCTCCAATCAGGGCCCCATGGATGCCTTATTCGCCAATGGAACTACCATCCTGCAGGATGAATTGCCTGCCGGAGCTGCCTATAATCTGCTAACTGCCACTCCCTCGGAAATCAGCTATATTGCCTGTGCCATCGATGGCAGTGCCGTATTAACGTGTTCCGCCAGCGGGGGGGATGTTACCATTCCGGGTATATCTGGATTTTATACCCTTCAAGTAGAGGTAATCCCCAGCGTTTCAGGATCTCTAAGCAATGCCGCAGCAATCGTGGATCCGGTTGCCACTACTATTTCTGAAAGTAACGAAGGTAATAATACTGCCGGTGATGCCGTCAATGTATCAGCTAACACGGATTTATCGATCACTAAAAATGACGGTGTTCCCGGTGTAGTTCCTGGTGGTTCACTCAGTTATACCATCCTGATCACTAACGCTGGCCCTACCGCTGCGGATGGTGCAATATTTACCGATCCATCCGTAGCCAATTTAACCGTTAGTGGGGTTTCCTGCGGCAGTGCAACTTCCGGGGCAAGTTGTCCAACTTCGGGAAATACAACAGTAGCGCTGATGCAGGGCGTCGGAATTATCATTCCTACACTACCCAGTGGCGGAAGTGTAACTTTCACGGTTAGTGGTACGGCTGGGGCATCAGGCAGCATCGTCAATACTGCATACATCAATCCTCCTAGTGGAATTATTGATACCTCATCGACAAATAATTCCGCAACGGATACCGATACGATTGGCAGTCTTACATCTGACCTGTCCATCAGCAAATCAGATTCGGTTATTAGCGTTACCGCTGGCGATAGTATCAGTTACACAATTGTTGTTAGTAATGGTGGACCAACAGATGCCGATGGTGCGATTTTCACCGATCCTGCGGTAAGCAATTTGACGGTAACAGCTGTTACTTGTGACAGCGCTGTCGATGGTGCGGTTTGTCCAGCAGCTGGTGACACAACCATAGCTTTGTTACAAGGAACAGGGATTATCATCCCAACCCTGCCTACTGGCAGTAGCGTCACATTTAGCATTACGGGTACCGCAGGAGCATCCGGAAGCATCGTCAATATTGCGTCCATCGCTCCACCAAGCGGAACGTCAGATCCAGTATCCGGGAATAATTCCGCTACGGATACCGATACGATCAATCCGTCCGCCGATCTATCCATTACAAAGACCGATGGTGCCACGAATGTGACAGCGGGCGAGGAGACCTCTTATACAATAGTAGTGAGTAACAGCGGGCCATCCGCAGGTGATGGTGCTCTTTTCACCGATCCATCCGTTTCCAATTTGACGGTAACGAGCGTCACTTGTGACAGCACTGCCGGTGGCGCGGTTTGCCCCACTATCGGAAATACAACCGTTAGCTTAATGCAAGGTGCAGGAATCGCCATTCCCATACTGCCTGATGGCGGTAGCGTTACATTTACGGTAATTGGTACTATCGGAGCATCAGGCATTATCACCAATACAGCTACCATTGATCCACCTGTTGGCACAACGGACCCGGATTCGGATAATAATGACGCCTCCGATAGCGATACCATTGATCCATCCGCGGATCTGGTAATTACAAAAACGGATGGCGAATCATTTGTTACCCCGGGATCAACATCATCTTACACAATTGAAGTGAGCAATAGCGGTCCTTCTGCAGCAGATGGGGCTATTTTCACCGATCTATTGGTTACCAACCTGACCGTAACGAGTATCACCTGCGGCGGTTCCTCAGGCAGTGCTCTTTGCCCAGATGTCGCAGCCACCACAATTGCTTTGATGCAAAGTACAGGCATCGTCATCCCCACCCTGCCAAACGGCGGTAGCGTTACCTTTATAGTGGAAGGCACCGTTGGTCCATCTGGCAGTATTGAAAACGTGGCAAGCATTTCACCCCCTTCAGGAACCACTGATCCGGATGCCGACAATAATAGTGCAACGGATACAAATACAATTACAACATTATCTGCTGCTTTGACTGTTGTAAAAACTGCTGATCCGCTGACATTTGCATCGTTGGGTGAAACCATAGAATATACCTACACGATCACCAACAGTGGTAATGTTACCCTCGACAGTCCATTTACAATCAATGACGATCAGATTGCTACCGTCGTTTGCCCCTCCACACCGACATCTCTTGCTCCTTTGGAAGATTTTACCTGTACTGCTGAAGACACAATCTCACAGGAAGATCTGGATAGTGGTGTATTGGTCAATACCGCTACGGCCTCTGGTTATAACGGGGCTGTCTTAATTACATCGGCTGAAACAACTGAAACTATTACAGCAGAACAAAATTCAATATTAGGCCTTGCCAAGCGAGTAGTCAGTGGTCCAAGCGAAGTCAGCGGATCACCCGGTGTTTGGGCAATCTCCTATGAAATCCTTGTGCATAATTATGGAAATGTCAGCTTAACGAACTTACAGGTCACGGATGATTTGGCTGCGGCATTTTCAGGAATGAATGCCATCGGTGAAGTGAACGAATTTAGTGTAATTACCTTATCCAGCAGCAGCGGTTTTTCGCTAAATTGGCCTGGATATGACGGCGACACGGATATAAATTTATTAGCCGGAAGTGATTCTCTTAATGCAGGGGCATCCGGTACGATCCAATTGGTAGTGCAAGTAACACCGGTTCTTGCTGGTACCTATAATAATTCCGCTGAAGGTTCGGCAAATTCTCCAGACTTGACCGTCGTGACTGATGCAAGCCATAACGGCAGTAATCCGGATCCGGATGGAGACAAAACACCGGGGGATGATAATGATCCAACCCCTGTTACTTTTAATGCCACAATCTTTGATCCGCCCATCGGTATAAAATCGTTTGATGCCAATGGATATCCTGTGCTGCAATGGACCGCGGTCTGGATCAATAATTCCAATATTGTGGCTGTTTCTGCCAGATCTACTGATGAAATTCCGATTGGAAGCAGTTTTATTGATGACGGTATTTCCAGTGGGTATGCTCTACCAGGAGGTGTGCCAGCAGGAAGCACTCCAAATGGTGTTCAATGTCTGGATACCTCAGCTCTGACGACAACCACGGCTTGTTACTATGAAGGAGCTTCCGTAGCATTTCCTCGCGGTAGGGTCATATGGGAAGGAACTCTGGGAGATGATTTCGGCGCCACAAATGCGGCGGATGCCCAGCATGAAATTACGATCATTTATGCACTTACTCTGAATGCTAATATAACCCGCTTGGAAAATATTGTAGAAATTGACTTGGATGCTAACAATGATGGTAATTTTAGCGGCGCAGGTGAGGTTTCAGTTGCCAGTGTTTCCAGTACATGGCCTGCAGAAGATCCTGGTACATCGACTATGATTTTGCCCAAAACAGGTTTCGCACCCGGGATTTCCACACTTTTGCCCGTTCAACCATCGGGAAACTACTACAGCAGTTTCTCAAGTCTATCCATAGAAATCCCAAAACTAAGTGTACACGCAGAAATTTTTGGTGTACCCAACACAGTGGACAGTTGGGATGTTACCTGGTTGGGACAAAACGTTGGTTGGTTAAGTGGCAGTGCTTTCCCCACCTGGTCCGGGAATAGTGTACTGACCGGTCATGTATGGGATGAGTTCAATCGACCAGGAATATTTAATTCGATCAAACAATTGTCCTATGGGGACCAGATCCTGATTCGCGCATACGGGGTAAATTACACCTATGAAGTTAGAGATAATCGACTGATCACAGCCGAAAATATAAAATCTGCCTTGAAACATGAGGACACATCATGGGTAACCTTACTAACTTGCGAAGGTTTTACTAAGGAAACGAACAGTTATCCTTATCGGCGCATCGTCCGTGCGGTTTTGGTGAGTATTGACTAGCGAAAATAACCGATAGCCAATGGATGATCCTAAAAAGGTGCAGTTTTCTCAATTGCACCTTTTTGTTGTCAAAGAAATATTTTGGCTAATAATAAATTGGTAGTGTTAGGTAAGATCACCTTTGATGTGTATGCCAGGTAGAAAGTCATGGTTTTTCCTTTCATTTGAAGGAATATTCTTGATACATATGAATAATTAATGTATACTAGCGTTATACTATTTTTATTGTGGGTATACTTATGACAAAACCTAATACAAAACAAATTATCGCCACGCTCCACCGCGAGACCATCCTGGATGCTGCAGAAAGCCTATTCATCGAAAAAGGCTATCTATCCAGCAGTATTGAAAACCTCTCCACTGCCTCCGGCTACAGCCGCCGGACCATTTATGTCTACTTTGAAAACAAAGAGGACATTTACCTGCATATCGTTCACCGCAGTTTGAAGGAATTGCATGGCAATATTCAGCAGGCCATCCAATCCAATGCGGATTTCCTCTCCCAATACTTCGCTATCTGTGAGGCGATGCGATTTTATGCAGGCAACCATCCCCAATCCTTCACTTCGGTTAATCAAATGAAGACAAGCCAATTCAATCCGGATTCCATCCCTGCGATCACCAAAGAGATCTTTATCGTTGGGGAACAAATCAATCAGACCCTGGAAGCTTTTATCACATCCGGCATTCAGCAAGGCATGGTTAGGGCAAGCATCCTTCCAAGACAAACGGTCTATGTTTTATGGTCCAGTCTCTCCGCCTTGCTGAGTCTGATCCATACCAAAGAAGAACATATCCAGGTTCAATTTGGCACTACAACGGATGCCTTCCTTCAATATGGCTATACGCAAATCATAAACTCGATTCTGGAGAATAGAATCTGATGGAAAACAATAAATCCAGTATGACCGCCCTCATCTCGGCTTTTGCCCGCGCCTACCACACTGAAAATGACCTGCCCAAGATCTTCAACGACACGCTGGCGCGTGATTTTCTCACGGACGAGGAATATACCCTGATCTCCAACAATATGCTAGCTGGCCTGGCTTATTTCAAACCGGAAAACAATCTGACCTTTGCCAATGACGCGGAGGCCCTTAAATGGGTGGTGCAAACCAGGCTCGCCCCCATCACCCTGGCCAGAGCCAGCTATTGTGAAGAAATGCTGCAAAACGCTGTCATGCTGGGGGTCAACCAATACGTCATTTTAGGCGCCGGGATGGATACCTTTGCTTTTCGTCATCCTGAGCTACTCAAAAAACTGCATGTCTTTGAATTGGATCATCCCGCCACCCAGGCCTTTAAACGCAGCAGAATTCAATCCCTGGGTTGGGAGATATCAGAAAATTTTCACCAAGTCCCCATTGATTTCACCACCGATAATCTGGTGGATACTCTGACCAAAGCCGGATTCAATCCAGACGAGCGGGCGTATTTCAGTTGGCTGGGCGTGACTTATTATCTGAGTCAAGATAAGATCATGGATGTATTAAAATCCGTTGCCAAAATTGCGCGCAAAGGCAGCACCCTGATGTTTGATTACCCCGATGAGAAATTGTTTAAGTCGGAAGTTTCCCGGGTGAAAAGCATGCTGGCCATGGCAGCGGCCAGCGGCGAGCCGATGAAGTCCTGTTTTTCTTATGCTGAATTGGAATCACTTCTGGAGCAGGCAGGTTTTCTGATTTACGAACACCTCTCCCCCACGGATATCGAAGCAAGCTATTTCCAACATCGGCAGGATTACCTGCATGCCTTTGAGCATGTCCATTTTGCCCTGGCTGTGGTTCACTGATCAGGACGTTTAATATACCTAAAATTACTTTACAGCTATAACAAACTAGGTGGTGAGGAACAATAATCACCGTCTCGCTATATATCCAAACAAGCCATCCATTATAGAGACGCACCAAACTGGCATGCTTCAACCCTACCAGTTTGGTGCGTCATCTTGATTTAGGATTTTCCACAAAATGAAATGTGTGTTTAAATTTTAACATGGCATAGGTCTTTATTTCTCATCTTACCAATTTTGATGCAATATCAATTTATAAATAACAATCCATTGATCAAAATACGTCATTTCCATGGTTTCATTCCATATAAAATATAGCCCAGAAATCTCCAGGAATTTCACCTCATTCAAGCCATGATCCCCTATATCTGCGTAGTACTACAAAAATAAACTACTTTACACATCCACCGGAAAAACCGATTTACGCAAGACCAACTCAGTCGGCAGTACATAATGGGTTGGGTCGACTTCACCATTAATCGAGTTCAAGAGTAATTCGGCAGCCAACTGGCCTTTCCTGCAATGCGGCTGGGACACGGTAGTCAAAGCCGGGCTGACAGAGGCGGACATGGGGATATCGTCAAAACCTACAATGGAAAGATCCTGCGCAGGCACACCGGCATCCCGGGCGGCTTTCAATACACCAATCGCCATGATATCACTCATCGACACAATCGCTGTCGGGTGGCTGCGATTCTTCCAGATCGCTGTAAAACTCTCTTCCCCACCCGCTTCAGTACACACCCCTTCCACCAGGCGGATTCGCTTACGGTCCAGGGTCAGACCGTATTCCGCCAGAGCGGCCAAATAACCGTTCATGCGGTAATGCAGCGTGCCGTGATATTCCTCGTAATGGCCTTCCTTGCCGGAGCGAATCGCCAATATACAGATGTCGCGATGTCCCTGTTCCAGGACATGCAGCATGGCTGCTTTGGCCCCGGTCTCATCATCAATGTTTACCGCAGGAACACCCTCAATTGGATCACTATCCACCGTGACAAAGGGTACCCCGCGCTGCCGGAGCACCAACATAGAGGCTTTGTATTCCTCTAATCCTAAAGTGACAAACCCATCCACGGCGGCATTTTCAATGGCGCGTTTGATGCTGCCCTTTAGCGGCGGCACCAGCATCAGTGAAAAACCTTCGCGGGTGCAGATTTCCCCTACGCCGGCTAAAAATTCCGGAATGAACGGGTTGCGGATGACATCCGGGATGGACTGTGGAAATAACACCCCAATTGTGCCGGTATGCCCGGTGCTCATGCTGCGCGCGATGGGGTCAGGGGAATAGCCCAATTCTTCGGCAGTATCCAGTATTTTCCTGACCGTTTGTTCCGGCAGGCGTTCCGGATTATTAAAAGCAAAGGAAACCGTGGTCTTGGAAAATCCGGCTTTCTTGGCTATATCATTAATTCCAATTCTTTTCATCCAACCTCACCACTAATATTATGACACAGGGCGCAGAATCAACGCACTTTTTTGCGGCAATTCATCCAAAATCAGCTTACCGGCTTGGCAGGTCACAATTTTACCCGAAAAGATATCCTTATATCGCCTACCTTCCATTTGGACATGAGCCAACGGAATTTCAACCTGCCGCCTGGTTTCACGCGGATTAAGCACAACAACCAGCTCATCATCCCCCGCCTTTCGGCGGTAGGCAAATACACCGTTGAAAATCAATAAAGCTTCCAGGCTGCCACTTTGCAGCGCAGGACGCTCTTTGCGCAGCTTGATGAGCTGCTGGTAAAGGGCATGAATTTCGCCATCCCAGGTCTGTGGTTCCCAATTCATGCAGCGCCGGCAATCGGGGTCATTTTCTCCTGCCATGCCGACTTCATCTCCATAATAGATCATCGGTGTACCCGGCAGGGTAAAAGAAGCGATAACGGCCAGCGCCATACGCTGCTTGTCATCCTTGCACAGGGTCATCAAACGGGCTGTATCGTGACTGCCCAACAAATTTAACTGGCCATGTGCGGCATCGCCATATTGCTCCAGCAGGCGTCGGGTGAAATAATAAAAATCTTCGGCGTCCATATGATCATAAACACAATAATCCAGAATGAAATCGCGCAGCGGATAATTCATCACTGCATCCGTCGCGCCGTTATTAATCCAGGGAAGCGGGTCCCGCCATGTTTCGGCAACCAGATATGCCTCCGGATTACATCTCTTGACCACCTGACGGAATTCATGCCAAAAATCCATGGGCACTTTCCAGGGCACATCCAAACGCCATCCATCCATGCCGGTCTCTTCCAGCCAGTACTGTGCCACGTGCAGCAAATGAGCCCGCACTTCGGCATCCATCGTATTCAGCTTGGGTAAATAATGAGTCCCACCGCAAGTCTGATAATTCGTTGGAAACTGCTCCAGAGGAAACCCGGTGGGAATAAACCAGTTATTGTATTTGGAGTCTTTCCCATACTTGAGCACATCCTGAAATGCCCAGAATCCATCCCCGCAGTGATTAAAGACCGCATCCAGAACAATGTGCATGCCCCCTTGATGAGCGGTTTTGACCAGCTCCTTAAATAATCCCAGATCGCCAAAAGCCGGATCGATTTTCATATAGTCGCTAGCATCATATTTATGATTGGAACGTGCCGCGAAGATAGGCGTCAAATAAATGGCATTCACGCCTAAATCGGAAAGATAAGGCAGCTTCTCCAAAATTCCTTTCAGATCACCGCCAAAAAACGTATCCAACCCCGGTTTGCCGCCCCACCCCGAGACCGACTGAGGATCATTGGTCGGATCTCCGTTGCAAAATCGTTCCGGAAAGATTTGATAAAAAACACTTTTACTTACCCATGCAGGAATTAATGAATTCATGAGACCTTTTCTTTGAATACTATTAGGCTTTCATTCCGGAGCGTGATAATCCGGAGATAAATTTCTTCTGTGCCAGCAGGAACAAAAGGATTGGCGGAATCGTGGTCATGACCGTGCCGGCCATCCAGTAGGTCCACTCCGTCAAATAACGTCCGCTGAAAGCCTGCAACCCGGTTTGAATGACGCGCATACTGGTGTCATTCGCCACCAGGAACGGCCACATAAAATCGTTCCAGGCAAACATGAAATTGAATATGGAGACGGTCAATACAGTTGGCAGGCATAATGGAATGACCTGCTTCCAGAGAATCTGCCAATGCGAACAACCATCAATGCGCGCAGCATCAATATAATCCTTCGGTACAGAGATAAAAGCCTGCCGCAGCAGGAGTATCCCAAAAGCATCCACCATGCGCGGGACGATCAATGCCTGATAAGTATTGAACCAGGAAAAATCGCGAATGATTAAATACAGAGGGATCACGATGGCATAGAAGGGAATCATCATGGTGGTCATATAAGCCATGAAGAGCACATCACGACCTTTAAATTTAAGGATTGAAAAGGCATAAGCAGCCATGCTGCCTATCAGCAGACGGGAACCGACAATCCCCAGAGCAACAATGATCGTATTGATAAAATAACGCCCGAAAGGAGCGGCCTCCCAGGCGGTGACATAGTTTGAAAAATCGAAGGTGGTGGGAAAGAGCAAGGATCCTTCCGCCATATGTCCACGAACCTTCAGCGAAGCCGTCAGCATCCACAAAAACGGCATGATGATTAGAAAGCCAACCGGAATTAAGACCAACAGCATCATCAGGTTGGTTGTCAGTTTACGATTAAAAAACTGGCGGATCTTCAAGGAAGAATCTGATAGTTTTGTCTTTGCAAAATCGCTCATTTATTGTTCCTCGTAAGACCCTAATCCCACTACCCGCCATTGAAAAATGGTGACGGAAGCAGTGATGATTAATATAATCACGGCAATGGCCGAACTTAAGCCCATCTTGAACAGGGTAAAGGCGTCACTGTACAAATACTGACCCAGCACCTCGGTAGCCCCGGATGGGCCGCCGCGGGTCATGACCAGCACAGAATCAAACACGTTAAAGGAATCAATTAACCCCAAAATCACCAGCATGGCCGTGGTGGGTGCCACCAGGGGAATGGTTATATAGCGAAAAGTCTGCCAGGCATTCGCGCCGTCCATACTTGCACTTTCATAATAATCTTTGGGAACCGCCTGCAAGGCCGCCAGGTAAACAATCAAGGTAAAACCAACCCGCCGCCAGATACCCAGGGACATGACCGTGGGTAAGGCCCATGTCGTGCTGGAAAGCCAGTTGGGGCCAGCAATATCCAAATTCCGTAGAAAGGTGTTAATAAATCCATAATTAGGATTAAAAAGCAAAATCCACACCATGGCAGCCGCGACCGTGGGCGTGATGGTTGGCAAAAAGTAAAGTACGCGCCAGAAGGAGGTTAAAACCAAGCGGGGTTGATTCAAAATCACCGCAAGAATTAACCCGCCAATAACACTGATTGCGGTAACCCAAAAAGTGTAGGTAAAGGTAACTTGAATAGAATTCCAGAAGCGGTCCGATTTAAAAAGAGTGACGTAATTTTCCAGACCAATGAAAATGGGCTGGGTGGTGACTTTATTCCATTGAAAGAAACTGAGTTTGATGGTTTCCACCATCGGATAAAAACAAAAAATTATGATCAGCACCAGACTGGGGAATAGAAAGAAAAAGGCGGCCGGTAGATCACCCCAACGTTTTTTTTGAATGGATCGCATGGAAGTAGCCATTGATTTCCTGAATCACGCGCTTTGTATAGAATTTCTGGATCAAAAGACAATACTATTATTATAAAGAATGTCGGGCAGCGATTCATCTGTTATGCAAGCTGCAATTTCGCTGCCCGGACATCAACCAACCATATTCGGATTATTGATTAAGTACTGCATTGACTGCCGCCTCTGCGGAAGCCAGGGCTTCTTCGGGAGTGGCTTCGCCAAGCATGGCTTTCTGAATCTCACGCGAGAAAGCATCCGAGATTTCATTATACAAAGGGGTCGCCGGACGAGTATGAGCAGCTTCCATGCCGGCAACAAACGCCAGCATGCGGGGTTCAGTCTCGTTGATCCAGGCCAGATATTCGCTGTTCTCTCCCACGGATTTCCGGATGGGCATAAACCCAGTGGCCATATCCCAGGTAAGTTGAGTTTCCGTGCTGCTGAGGTAATTCATGAAACGCCAGGCGGCATCTTGATTCTCGGAGCTCTTGAACATGATCAGGTGTTCGCCACCAATGTTGCTGGCAGTCTGACCCGCTTCTGGTCCCGGTACTGCGGCAATGCCCCACTGGAAAGCGGCATCTTTTCGATAACCAAACAACCAGGAGCCATCCAACTGCATACAAGCCTTGCCATCGCCAAACGCACCCCAGGCTGCCGGTACGGAACCGTGTCCGTTCAGCATATTGGAAACGAAGGTTAAGGCTTTCAATCCTTCGGGAGTATTGAAGGCGGCTGCGCTATTATCTGCATTGAGAAATTCGGCCCCTGCAGCCCACATCCAGACCTGGAATTGCCAAGTAACGCCCTCGCCCGCAGGCTGGGTGTAGTATTCAAAACCGACCACGCCGTTATCCGGATCGGCACACTGTTCTGCCATGGATTGCATTTCTGCCCAGGTGGTGGGCGGTACTTCCGGGTCAAGACCGGCAGCAGTAAAGAGATCCTTATTCCAAATCACCTGCATATTATTGGCGCTGACAGGGATGGCATAGCGGCTGCCGTCAATCACATCATAATCGACCAGCAAAGTATAGAAATCATCGATATCAAAAGTGGTATCGGCAGCGATAAAATCATCCAGGGGTTGGATGGCCTCATTGCTGACCAGTCCAGGAACCCAAATCAAATCCACGGAAGCCAGATCAGGCGTGGTATCGGATAGAATAGCGGTTTGCAGCAAAGTTTTGTATTCATCATAACTGGGTTGAATGACGGCCGTAACGTGGATATCCGGATTGGCGGTGTTAAATTCCGCTACCAATTTATCCATCATCTCAGCATTGGCACTGTCATACTGATGCCAGTAGACGATTTCAACCGGTTCGCTGGCGGCAGGCTCTGCTTCAGCAACAGCAGGTGCTTCAGTGGTAGGGTCGACTACGGCTCCTTCTTCGGGAGCAGCGGTTTGCGCAGGCTGTGCCGATTGGCATGCGCCAAGCAGTATGGAAGCAATAATCAAAATTGCGATGAAAAGTGGGGTACGAGCTCTCATGGTCTTCTCCTGTTGATGGTCTAGGGTTCGATTATGCAAAGGGTTGAATGAAAATTTGATGAAGACTTCCTTTTTGCATTTGGAATTCGAGTGAGAAACCGTTATTAAACCGGTTTAGTGAACCGGTTTAATAATATAACTTTTCAAATTGCTTGTCAAGTACCCATTTACAGCGAAATCTCATTTGCAGACGGTAATCTTTGTCGCTATAGAAATCAGACACCATAAAATCTACAATAATGGATTGAGCACTTAAGTAAACTTTCTATCCTATGATATTTCTAAGGTTAATATTTCCAACACAATGAGGTTTTCAGGCGGGCTAAACCCAAAACACAGCTGACCCATGAATTTATATACCATTTTCAAGTTCAGTTTTGACAATTCATACTATAATGGAAATATGAAACCACCATCAAAGGAAGTTTTAACCCATGACAGATCGACTGGCACCTTTACAATCTCTCCTTTCCACAACTTCTGTGGATGCCTTCGCCATTAACCCCGGTTCCATGCTGACCTATCTGACCGGGTTGAGTTTTCATTTGAATGAACGTCCCGTCGTTTTGCTGCTGACTGCCGATCACCTACCCACGATAATCATGCCGGAATTCGAAAAAGAGCAGCTTTCTCGGGTTACTACTTCCTACCAGGTTTTTTCCTATCAGGACAATCCGATGACTTGGGTGAACGCCTTTCAAGCTGCCGTGGAAGCCTGTGGTCTGAATGGGAAGAAAATCGGCATTGACCCCAACCAATTCCGTTACCTGGAAATGAATTTTCTTCAGGAAGCTGCCAAATGTTCCTTCCAGCCTTCCGGTGACCTGTTTGCCGAGTTACGCATGTGCAAGGACGATCAGGAATCCGCTGCCATGCAGAAAGCCGCAGACATTGCCGAAGCAGCGCTGGTGGAAACCATTAAAGTGATCAAAGCCGATGTAACCGAAAAAGACATCGCCAACGAATTAACCTACCAACTGCTGAAATGCGGCTCCGACACCGACCTCCCCTTCCAGCCCTATGTGGGTTCGGGTCCCAATGGCGCTAATCCGCACGGCTCGGTTACTGATCGAAAGATCCTGCCCGGTGATTTCATCGTCATTGATTTTGGCGCCCGCTGGCAGGGATATTGTTCCGATATCACCCGCACCTTTGCCCTGGGCAGTGTAGCACCTGAACGGGCACATATTTACGAAATTGTCAAAGAAGCCAATCAAGCTGGACGCGAGATCGCCAAACCTGGCATCCGTGCCGGCGATATTGACAGTGCCGCCAGAAGCCTGATTGATCAGGCTGGCTACGCGCAATACTTCACTCACCGTACCGGTCACGGTCTTGGGCTGGATATTCACGAGAATCCCTATCTCTTTTTGGAAAATGACCTGATTCTCAAACCAGGCATGACCGTCACCATCGAACCGGGCATTTATTTTTCCGGTCAATTTGGCGTACGTATCGAAGACGATATCCTCATCACACCCCAGGGATCACGCAGTTTCACCAGCTTCCCCAGGGAATTGATGACTTTATAACCATGAAATGTGACTCTGAATTCCAAGTCGGCCCGCGAGCCGAACCCTTCTTCCATCCCGGCTCCCGTACCGGATGTTTGCTCATCCATGGATTCACCAGCACGCCTAATGAAATGCGTTGGCTGGGAAGAAAACTGGCCGAAACCTGGGGATTCACAACGCTGGGCATCCGTCTGGCGGGCCACGGTACCTGCATGGCAGATATGGAACGCGCCACCTGGAAGGATTGGCTGGCTTCCGTGGAGGATGGCTATCATTTTTTACGCCCCAATGTGGATCGTCTGTTTGTGATCGGTTCCTCCATGGGCGGCGCGTTGGCTCTAAACGCAGCCTCGGATTTCCCTGTGGAAGGCGTTGTTAGCATCTCCACACCCTACGATCTTCCCGATGACAAGCGTCTGCTCTTCTTGCCCCTATTGCGCCCTTTCCATACTAAAATAAAAAAAGGTCCGCCCGATTGGCAGGGAGCCCATTCCCAGGAAGAACACATTGCCTATCCATTCCGAACCCCGCATGGGATTTTGGAATTAGACAAACTCTTGAATAACATGCGCCAACGCTTACCACGCATTCAAGCACCCGTTTTGTTATTCCAATCCGAGAAGGACATCACCATACCCGAAAACAGCATGGAGTCCATTACAGCCAAAGTGACATCAGCACCTGTCGAGCATCATTGGGTGCAGAATAGTGGTCATGTCATTACCCTGGAACCAGATCAGGAATTCCTTGCCCAAACCATCGCTGAATTTATCCAAAAGATTCCGACCCCAAATCAAGGCAATTAAAATGAGTATAAAACGTGTTAACCACATCATCGGCCCCCTGCAAAACAATTGTTTTCTTTTATTAGATGACGAAACCAACGAAGCCGTGATGATTGATCCCCCATTGGAAGTGGAAACCATCTTTCCAAAATTGCAGCAATCCGGCATTGAAATCACCCATATCTTAATCACCCATGCGCATTTTGATCATATTGGCGGCGTGCAGGCTGTTTTGGACCATTCTGCAGTGAAACCAAAGATCTACATGCACGTCAAAGAACTCCCCCTCTGGCAGGAAAAAGGCAACGGCAACGATTTTAATATCTCCATTACCCTGCCCGCCCAGCCGGACGTGCTACTTGATGACGAACCAGAATTGACCTTTGGGAACCTTAAACTCCGGACGCTATTCACTCCCGGTCATACCCCAGGGCATTGTACGTTTTACTGCTCCGATTTGAATGCTGCTTTTTGTGGAGACGTCATTTTTTATCGCAGTATCGGACGCACCGATTTCCACGGCGGTGATTTGCCCACCCTGCTGGATAGTATTCGGCAAAAAATATTCACCCTGCCGCCTGGGACTGAACTTTTTCCGGGTCACGGCCGTCATACAACCGTTCAGGATGAAATTGATTTCAATCCGTTTCTGGAGTAATCTTCATCCTTCCTATTAGCATGTTCATATAAAATAAACACAAACAGGACTGCCATAATTGGTCAGTCCTGTTTATATTTATCTGCGTGTTTAATTATTTAGCGTAATCGACAGCCCGAGTTTCACGAATCACGGTGACTTTGATCTGACCAGGATACTGCATGGTTTCTTCTACTTTCTTCGAGATATCGCGAGCCAGACGGGTTGCGGCTAAATCATCAATCTCCTCGGGACGAACGATGATACGTACTTCACGGCCTGCCTGAATAGCAAAGCTTTGGCTGACGCCCTTGTATGAGTTGGCAATATCTTCCAACGCGCGCAAGCGTTTGATGTATTGTTCAAGGTCTTCACGGCGGGCACCGGGGCGGGCACCGGAGATGGCATCGGCGGCCTCAACAATAACTGCTTCAACACTTTCCTGCTCAATTTCATGATGATGCGATGAAATTGCATTCACAATCATGGGGTGCACCCCATAGCGTTTGGCTAATTCAGCACCAATCTGGGCATGCGTCCCTTCGGTGTTGTGATCAATCGCTTTGCCAAGGTCATGCAGCAAGGCAGCCGTTCGGCAAACTTCTACATTGGCGCCCAATTCAGCGGCAATCACAGCGGCTAATTTGGCGGTTTCAACGGCATGAGATAATTGATTTTGTCCGTAGGAAGTGCGGTATTTCAAGCGGCCCAACACTTTCAGAATTTCAGGATGCAGGCTGGGAACGTCGGCATCAAAGGCAGCCTGTTCACCGGCTTCAGCGATGGTTTGATCCATCTGTTTTTGTTCTTCTTCCAGAATCTTTTCAATGTGCGCAGGATGGATACGGCCGTCCAGAATCAAACGAGAGAGGGACAGGCGTGCCACTTCGCGGCGTACCGGATCAAAACAGGAGATGGTTACAGCTTCCGGGGTGTCATCCACAATCACATCCACGCCGGCAGCCTGTTCAAAGGCACGGATGTTGCGGCCGTTACGACCAACAATCCGCCCCTTCATTTCATCATTGGGCAGCTCAACCAGGGAGGTGGTTACCGTAGAAACATGATCCGAAGCAACCCGCTGGATGGCATCCGCAATAATCTCACGGGCACGTTTTTCGCCTTCCTGACGGGCTTCCGCTTCAATCTGGCGGATAATACGTACCATATCTGAACGGGCTTCTTTTTCAGCGTATTGAAGCATCTCATCATGAGCTTCTTCAAGGGTCATCTGAGCAATTTTCTGCAGTTCAATCAGGTGAACTTCCTGCATATGTTCAATTTCATTTGCCCGTTTGTCCATTGCGGATTGGCGTTTATTGAGATTAGCCTCCCGCTGTTCCAGACGTTCCTGACGAAAATCCACTTCTGAACGCCTTTTTTGTAAGCGTTCTTCTTCCCGGGAAAGTTCCAGACGGCGGCGTTGCGTTTCTGCTTCAGTCTCTTTCATAATCTTAAGAGACTCGTCTTTTGCTTCCAGTTCAATTACCCGGGCATTTTCTTTGGAAATTTTTAAAATATTGTCTGCTTTGTTTTGTTGTTCGCTTAAAAACCGATTGATGCTGTTTTTGACAACAAAATAACTTATCACGATACACAGCACCACAAATGCAAGTAAAATTCCTATTAAAGCTCCATTATCAATTAATTCTTTCAACATCATCGCCCTCATTCATATAAGATAGGGAGTGCTTTGGGTCCGATTGTAGTTCATTCCACAGCGTTTGAATCGTTTGCCTGCTAAGATAATAGGCAAATCCACGGCGATTTAAATACCCCATGAGTTTTTGTTGGAATTGATCATAGGGCAAGGATTGCACCCGTTTTAAATAAATCATCGCAGTTTGATACGCTAATTGTGAATCGTCATGAACATCAGATAAAGCACATTGAATTAAATTATCAGGTAAGCCCTTGGCACGCAGTTCCATGGCTAATAATCGCTTACTGCGCGGGCGATTGTTGATCCGAAAATGCACGTATGTCTCTGCAAATTCAGCGTCATTCAGCATATGCAGCTCAGTGCAACGCTGGATAACATGATCAACAACGGTTTCGGGGAATCCCAAATCTTTCAGTTTTCTTTGTAATTCGGAAGTAGTTCGAGCGCGATAGCTTAAATAATGTGCCGCTCGAGAGAAAGCAACTTCGTATTCATCCTGCTCCAACAGTTTCTGTTTGGCCTTTTCATCCAGGATTTCCCCCACCCTTAGCCAGGCAGCAACAATTCGTGACAAGCTAAATCCGTACGAGCCATCCACAAAAATGTTCACTCGATTTGGATTCTTTTGCTGCGCTGTAATTGCAGAAATCGTATTTATCATAAAAAAACAACCAAATGCCACCAAAGAAGCGTTTGGTTGAAATTCTTTCAAGAGTTCTGTACTTTTGGATCTATCTGAAGGTAGAAACCCAAAGCTGCAAAGATCGTATCTATTGAATCTGTCAGTTTGATCTGTTTCCTGATATATTGCTGTTCTTCCAGTTTTCCGATCTTAACTTAAAATCAGTATGTAATTCCATAGGCTCATACTTCTTTAAGGTGAATTGACAGTCTATCATCATCTCGATATTGATCTTCAATCTCACAAATTGCGAGAACATCTTTTTAAAAATTTCAATCCATTGCTAAACGATGGTAAGCGTACTTTATTTTCATCTAATGAAATAATTATACATGATTTTAACAAAAATGCGTATAGAATGACAATGATTAAAATAAACTAAATACTGTAAGAGCTTAATCAATAATGTAAGGAAAAATTACAATCGTCATTGGTGATCAAACGAGTCTTAACTTCACCATTAATCGTATGACAATATTTGGTTGAATAAAAGGATTGGCGGATTATCAAACTCCCAGCGCAACGCATTACATGGAACAATGCGGCTTAAATGGTTCTGCCTTGCGGAGGGTATTGAAAGAAGCGCAAAAACCAGACCCCCTGAAATTTTCAATCTGACTTGTCATGTAAAAGTTGTTTTGTATTTTGCCTTTCGAAAAAGGCTCATACACTTAAACCCCATTTTTTTCAAAACCCTAATTCCCCTTTTTCGATTTTTCCTTCTATAATAATACAATGACAAATTGGTTAGAAAAACTCATTAAGCCCCTTGATAAGGAGCGCAAAGAATATATACTGGTCCGGCTTTCCAAAGATTCAAGTCCCAGTGTCGATTATTTTGTCCTAATCATGCTATCTTCGATTATTGCGACCATGGGATTGATCACCAATTCCGCTGCAGTTATCATTGGCGCTATGCTGGTAGCTCCATTAATGTCTCCAATCCTGGGACTTTCATTATCCTCGGTCGCCGGTGAACACCTTACTGTTGAAAAAGCTATCCTGGCATTGTTTCAAGGTGTAATACTGGCAATCACCCTTTCCTGTATCCTCAGTTTTTTAGCATACCATACGCCATTTATTATTCTGGAAGATATTCCCCCGGAGATATTAGCACGCACAAAACCATCCCCCTTCGATCTGATTATTGCCTTGGCCGGTGGTGCCGCTGCAGCCTATGCACTGGCTCAACCAGATCTATCAGAAGCTTTGCCGGGAGTAGCCATCTCAACCGCCTTGATGCCTCCATTATGTACTGTTGGGATTGGTATCGCTATTTTAGAACCAACGATTATATTCGGCGCTTTGATATTGTTTTTGACAAACCTTTTTGCCATTTCTTTTGCAGGAACCTTAGTTTTCATTGCTATGGGGTTTCGCCCCAAAAGATTTGAGAAAACATGGCATGGGATTCCGATGAATGTTCTCATCGCTGCCATCCTGGTTCTTTGTATTACAATACCGCTTATTTTTATTAGTTTGCAATTTGTTCGTACTGCAAATTTATCCAATGAAATCCACAATGCTGTGCTTCAAGAACTGCCAATGATCGATGAGGCACATCTGGTAAATATTACGATTGATTCAAGCGATTCGCTGTTATCTCCAGATTCGGTTATCCAACTAATCATTGAAATACAAGCCAACAGTAATCCTTCTTATTATCAGGTTGTTCAATTACAAGAAAATATCGCCAAAACGATTAATAGAACAGTTTCTATTCAATTAATCTCAGTTCCTTCAACTAGGCTTGATCCCCATATACCTCCAACTTTGACTTCAACCAATACGATTGGTCCAAGTCCAACATCGACCCTTTCCTTAACACCAAGTTATACATCTTCAGCAACCCTAAAGCCAAGTGCTACAATCACGCCATCCCTCACCGCTAGCCTTACACCAACCCCTATGTTAGCTTATATCTTCCGAACCGATGGTAATGGGATTTATATTCGCAAAGAACCCCGCGGTGATCCAATTTTTAGTTTATCAGACGGAGCATTGATTGATATTCTGGACGGTAGGGAAACCATTGGAAACGCAAAATATATTCAAATTAGAGATATTTCGGGTCGAATTGGATGGGTGCCCGCTTATTATATTTACATTGAGCCATAGAAATTCATAATTCATGCTACAATAAATCTATGAATACAGAACTCGAACCAATCCAACCCAAACGTATACCGCAAGTAATGCATAAAAAACAAGCCCTGTGGCAGATATATCTTCCCATGCTTGTTTTTATTCTGATCATTCTTGCTTTGTCTGTTTTCATTGCAGCAGGTTCACCTGCCAGCACGGGTCTTAATGAAAAATTAGCCCACCTTGCTACCCTCTATTTAATGACCCCCCTGCTCATCGGCAGCATTCCCGTTCTTGCGCTTCTCATCGGGTTAATCTACCTGGTATCCAGAATCTTCCCTTACATTTCCAAATACGGTGCATGGCTCACGGAAAAAATTGACCTGGGCAAATTTTATATCGAACAGGGAATGGATGCAGCCTCTCAACCTTTTATTAAAGTACCGGCTTTGTTTTCCGGTTTGCGAAATTTTTTCACCGGACTGATTGATGCATTAAGGAGACTTTATTCACATGAATAGTAAATACAGCAGAACGTTGCTTGTCGGAACAGTTTTAGGGGCCCTAACAGGATTGATTGCCTCCTATTTGTTGGTTAAGCGTGCTGAGGATGAGGAAAGCGAAGTACAAATCACCCCTAAAGACGGTGTGAAATTGGGCGTTGGCATCATCAGTCTCTTCAAATTAATCACATCCCTTCACGATTAATCCTTCTTTTATTGATTGTCCTCAATAATCCATGCCAGACGTATTGATTAGTTCCTTTATTGCGGGCGAATTGACCCGTGATTATATTGTTAAATCACAATCCGAAGTTTATCTGGATGTCCCCGGTGGCTCAGCCTTATATACCGCTGGAGGCATGCTACTGTGGGGTGAAATTCCGGGAATCCTATCCATGATTGGAGAAGATTACCCGAAAGAGTGGATCGATA
The DNA here is from genome assembly GCA_002412765.1 of Leptolinea sp. UBA5203. Taxonomy (GTDB): domain Bacteria; phylum Chloroflexota; class Anaerolineae; order Anaerolineales; family Anaerolineaceae; genus UBA5203. The sequence continues at coordinate 32,248 of DHVR01000068.1, forward strand.
AATTTTCTGAACTTGGCATCGATATCATCGGCATTCAACTTCAGCACAAACCCAAGAATCATCGCCGCTTTTATGGTTATCTCGAAGAAAACCAGCTCCAGACTGAAAATCCGATTACCTATTTTGATAAAGCCAAACTACCCCTACCCAAAGAATTGATTGGCTACCAGGCTCAAAAGACCATTCTGGATAATCGCAACCTCTCTGTGCCGCATTTTTGCCGTATCAATGATCTTCCCGCCAGCTATCTCGATTGTCCATCCGTTCATCTCTGCGCAATGGATTATCAAGCCGCTCAGGCTCTTCCGGATGCCATGCGACAGGGACAAATCACAACCATCAGTATGCAGGCATCTGCCTCTTATATGGACCCATTATTTTTTGATCGCATCCCCTACTTGATCAACCATCTATCCGTCTTCCACACTTCAGAAGAAAATTTACGTGCCTTGTTTCGAAACCGAAGTAAAGATCTTTGGGAAATGGCAGAAGTCATGGGTGGATATGGATGTGAATTGTTAGTTATTTATCGCGAAAATTCTTCCATTTATTTATACAATGGCCAAAATAATGAAAAATGGATTATTCCAGCTTATCCAGTCGAAATCATTAATATCATTGGCATGGAAGAAGCCTTTTGCGGCGGCTTTTTTGCAAATTATCGAAAAACGTTTGATCCTATTGAGTCGGCGCTTTATGGAGTCATTTCTGCCTCCTTCACAGCGCAGGGTTTCGGTCCATTTTTTGCCCTGGATGCATATCCCGGATTACCGGAAGCCAGGCTACTATCCATTCGTGAGGCAGTACGAAAATTATGAAACAAATCCAAGAATCGTTCGTTCAATACGCCATTGAACAATGCAAAATTTTACAGCAGATCCCATCCCCCACCTTTCAGGAAGCCACAATAGCTGAGTATGTTTTTCAAAAATTTCAATCCCTCGGTGGAGAGGATATCGCCAAGGATAATGCCGGCAATGTTTACGCGAAAATCACGGGCATCAAGGGCACCACACCCGTTGTCATCTCTGCCCACATGGATACCGTCCACCCGCTGGAAACTGATTTGAAGATAACCGAGCAGGAAAACCGCATAACAGGTGCTTCCATAGGGGATAATTCCCTAGGGCTCGCTGCGCTGATTACACTCCTCAGATACTTTAAAGAACAAGGCATCAAGCCCCCCCAAGATCTCTGGTTGGTTGCTAATACCACCGAAGAAGGCTTAGGGAATCTGGCCGGAATGAAAGCTGTGGTTGACCGTTTCAAGAAGAAGCCTTCTGCTTATATTATCCTGGAAGGTATGGGTATTGGTAACATCACTACACGGGGTTTGTCTGTCAAACGCTACCGATTTCTTTTTGAAGGAGTTGGCGGCCATTCGTGGAGTGATTACGGCAGTCCATCGGCGATTCATGAAATGGTTCATGCCATCGAAAAAGTACTCGAGCTGCCGGTTCCGGATGAGTTTAAAACAACTATTAACATCGGGAAAATCATTGGCGGAAAATCCATCAATACTATCGCACCATGGGCAGAATTTGAGATGGATTTACGCTCGGAAAACACAACCGTGTTAGAGCGCTACAGTGAGTTAATCCTGGCTACCATCGCGAAAACCAACCCTGGTCTATCCGTCACACACGAAGTGATTGGAGATCGACCCGGTGGGTTTATCAAGGAAAATCATCCTCTGGTGCATAAAGCGGTGGATGCCTATAAAGCCTATGAAATTGACGCTAAATTTACTGCCGGCTCCACGGATGCCAATATTCCGCTTTCCATGGGGTTGCCAGCCATTTGTCTCGGATTAACCGAAGGCGAGCACAGCCATTCCCTGGAAGAAACCATTGATCTGCTTCCCCTCTCAAAAGGGTTATCCGCAGTTGTCCAACTTTTAAATCTGCTCTGGGTCAAGCCTAAACCCAAACGTCGTACTACCGTAGGGCGAAAAACCCTTTAATTCATGACCGACAAGTGGATCATTTTTTTCCCTTGGGCTGATATTCAGGTAGAGGTTCTAGGATAATGAGATCAGCCAGGCCGTAAACCATGTCCTGGCTGAGCAATATATGATCAGCCAATGCATGTTCCTGAATCCTGCGAGCCGGGTTAACACAATTGCTTATTCTAGAGAAAATTTTGCTATGGTGTGAATATTTTAGGTTTCCAACAACCTCCCCTTTATAGTTTAACTTTATAAGTCAACCAATAATGCAGATATTCACGTCGAATGATGGCAGCAAGATGATCCAATTGTTTGCCTTCCACATCTACTTCTCGATATTGACTTTCATTAAATAGAACCATGAATTGAGACATGGCATTGCTTAAGCTCGGGATCAGTTTCATGATCGGTGCGTACTTTTCGTTAACCGTCTCATCTGGTGTCGATTTTTCTCCAATCAATATTGATAATGCAGAAAATTGTGCTTCCACTTTTTGAATTGGAGCAAGCGCAGCATACGCAGCCCAGGTTGACAACCATGCCGGAACTTCCAACCCTATTTTTTCAGCCCCATATTTCAGTACTCCGGGGATCGACTTGCGGCGCGGCAGCAAGATTAATCGGTTGATTAACCAAATACCCACGAACAGAAAAGCTGGAATAATGATCCAAAGCCAGGCAATAATCCAGGATTGTTTCGTTTCAGCTCCCTCTTCTGCCTCTTCTCGATCTAAAAAAGCATCGATATCTTTTGGCGGTTCACTGTTACTCAATAACGCTGAACCCCCTGCATCCGTAAGAGTTCGAGGGGTAAAAAGGGTTTCACCCAATGGAAGGTCCCGTACAGGCTGTGCGGAAGTTGGTTCAAATTCCACCCAACCAACACCCGGGAAGAATACTTCCGGCCAGGCATGACTGTCCCGAACACGCACATTGTAATAAGCGTCCCCGGCCGGTTCACCCTGGGAGTAACCTGCGGAAAATCGGGCGGGCACACCAATACTGCGCAGCATCAACACCTCTGCCGTAGCATAATAATTACAAAATCCTATTTTTGAATCAAACAACATCCAATCAATGGGTTCCCGGTTAGGAGGCGGTGCCGTCAACAGCGGTTCGTAGGCAATTTCTGTACGAAGGTAGCGCGTAATCGCCGCTGTTTGATCATACGGAGTCTTGGCTTCGGCAACAATTTCACTGGTTAATTCTTGGATGCGGGTGGGGAAGTTTTCTGGAAGTTGTAAATATTTTTCCAAAATCCAATCCGGATATTTTGTTCCGGCATTACGCAATTGACGGACGGTGGGCTGGCTTACATAGACCTCAGCCGTATACCTATCCCCACTTTTCAGGGGTGTTATTGGCAATACACTCATAATGTCTATGGAAGTTTCGTCATAGGTTTCGTATCCAATCACAAACACATTCCGATCCACCTTGACGGGTAAAAAGGGCAGGTAGAGCGTTTTAGACACTCCCGCCCTGAGTTCATAATCCAAAGTGACCGGAGTACGCCCTGTATACGGATTACCCTGATCCCCGACCAGAGACCCAAAGCGCTGATCCCGTTGGTTTATGGTATTGAGCCACTCGCCATTTCTATAGCTATCAAAACTGTGACCGCGCCAGTAATAGCGTATATCTTTTCCATCGCGGTCAGGGACTTTCACCATAAACAAAGTCTCATATCCAACCGGCACATTGGAGCCCAGCCGCATGCTATCTTCATAATAGTCTGTTGCGGAAAGAAATGGCGCTTCAATGGAAGCAAACATATTGGAGATTCGGGTGCGAAAATCAATCCAGGATTCGGATACTTTGGTGCGCGGTGTACTTCCCGGAGTAAACAAATCCACCACGGTAGGAATATTCCAGGCAACCAAAAGTACAGCCAGACTGCCGATGGAGATACTGCGTAAGATGTGGTATCCCGTTTCAGAATCAATACGATAGCCCTTTTCATTCCATCGTTCCTGGGAGCGCAAATACCATACTCTGCCCACGATAATCATAGCCAACAACAGAAAAACACCCAATTCTCTGCCGGGGTGATCTGCATAGGGAGGGAAATAATCAATTAAAAGCAGGAAAACAGCCGAAAGAACCAATGCTGCCCAGGGACTTTTTTTGCGAATAAAGAAAAACGAGGCTGAGACACTGGTTAGCCACAACAAAATTCCAAGGCTGATATAAAATAACACAGGATCTTCAACTGGTAAATTATTGATGAATTGATACAAGGAAATGGAAAGACGATCCCCGAGGATCAACAGCGTATCGTGTAAATCGTAGGTTTTCCCTTCAACCAGCGAAAGTGCCTGCCAGGTAACCCCCATGATGGTATAACCGAAGGAAAGGATAATGGCAGCAAACGTCTTAAACTTGCTGACCCCCAAAACAACACCAAATAAGTACCCAAGAAGGATTAATAACCCAATCCTTTCCAATCCCGGAACCCAATTGGTGGATTCCAATCGCCAGGAGATGCTGAAAATGGACATCCAAAGAATCAAATGAGTGAAAAGATCTCCGATGCGGGCATTTATCACTTTCATGAACTGAGTGTACAATAAAGAAGGATATTACGTCAACAAAAATGGAGACTGCAATGGAGCCAATTTGGCAAGCTGAGTTATTACTTCTGGAACAAATGCAGCAAATCCCTCTTTGGGTAATTCAATTTTTCAAAGGGGTTACCTTTTTGGGGAATGAAAATTTTTACATGCTTTTATTACCCATCTTCTACTGGTGCATTAATATGCGCTTGGGTTACCGTTTCACCCTTGTCTTATTATTAAGCAATTGGATTAATAGTATCTTTAAAATGCTTTGCCATTTTCCACGGCCTTATTGGCTTTCCCCCGATATAAAAGCCTATGTCAGCGAAACATCCTTCGGATTACCCTCCGGGCACAGCACCAATGCGGCCAGTATTTGGCTATTTCTTGCAAATGAATACAAAAAATATAAACTTCTAGCGGCTGGTTTCGTTTCAATCATGCTGCTGATCATGATCAGCCGTCTCTTTCTGGGTGTTCATTTTTTCAGTGATGTAATAAGCGGCTTTTTATTAGGGGTAATACTACTGGTTGTTATTTATGCATTTGAAAAACGATTCTCTGCGAAAATATCCACGCAATCGCTCACTACAAAAATACTGTTAAGTATTTCTTCCACAATCATTTTTCTATTCCTCGGATTACTTCCAATCCTTATTAATACCTTTGAAGTTCCATCTGAGTGGATCAGACTTTCCAGTCAAGCCACGGATGGCATCATCCCAACCCCCTTCGCCGCCAAAACCATCATCACCCTCGGGGGAGTATGGTTGGGAATGAACATCGGCTATTCACTGCTTTTATACAAGGGGCATCCCATGCAAACCAGTGGTGCCCTTTGGCAGCATGGTTTACGTCTCGCAATTGGATTATCCGTCGCTATCCTCATTCGCATGGGACTAAGTGTTCTATTTGATTTTGCTTCCGGAAATCTGCTGCTCGTTTTCGATTTCATTCGTTATGCTGTATTAACTTTTTGGATAGCTTATCTTGCACCAATGCTATTTTTGAAGATCAATTTATACAAAAAAACCGTATAATAGTTATATCAGGAGGAATAAAAATGAGAAAATTTTCTAGCTTCTTATTTGGTGTATTGATGGGGGGATTTGTCGGTGGTTTGGTTGGTATACTAATTGCCCCTTCCTCCGGCGATAAGACCCGTGTTGACATTCAAAACCGATTCGGCAATATCAAGGATCAAATCCTTGGCGCGGCAAGAGAGAAAAGGATTGAATTGGAAGAACAACTACAGACGCTAAGACAGGCATAAGGAAAATCCCCCTCGCGGGGGATTTTTTTTACTCGTTGAAGCGAATTTTATAAATTGCTGGCTGCCTTGTGTACCGGGTGGTCCCACTGACAAAGACCACCACCGGGCCATCCTTGTCAAAATCAAGCTCCAGGGATAATGTATCCTCCGGATTCAGTTGATATTTGCGAATATTTTCGTCCCCGGATTGATTAAGTACACTTATCCGGAAGGTTTGAGGTAAGCGGTTCATAATTCTAGCAAAGCCATCAGCTTGCCAATCACCCGACCCACTTTCGAAGTCTTCAAAATAATTCAAGGCAGGCAGGGCAATATCATCCAGCATAAAGCCTTCAGCATTGACCGCAGCATCCGTAACATACTCAAATCGTACATACACCTCTTCCCCAGCAAATGAGGAAAGATCGATGGTTTCCTGTACCCACTCCTCAGTGGCACCATTGTACCCCCAGCCTAGATTCCCTCCGGTAGGATTATCGGATGTTCCGCGAGCCGTATTTACAAAATCCCAGCTCTCTCCATCGCGAGAAGTCAGCACATAGACATAATCATAATCTTCTTCAATATCGTACCAGGTGTAATAAGACATGCTGATCGGCCCACTGACTGATGAAAAATCAAATTTCCGGGTAAGGGTCATATCCGAGTCATCGCCCTTATTGGACCAAAAGGCATATTGCCCTGAGTAAGGATCTGTTGGCACCAGTTTAACAATATTACTGCCATCAATCTGCATGGTCACTTTACCGGAACAATCCAGTTTGATCATATCAACGCCGTATTGTTTGACTGAACTCGCCTGCCAATCAGACAAGCATTCAGTATTAAAATTGTTGGGTGAACTCGTAATTCTTGGATTGTAAGATTTGTAATCATACCGTCCATCACCTACGGAATCATCCTGTAAATAATTGGCAATGGACCAATCCACGAACAAATCATCCGCAGTAATCAATTTTCCTGTTTCAGCATCCAAACTTTGTGCGGATGTTAGGACATCATCAATGCTATCGAATCCGTTTTCCTCACTTCTCACGACCTGCTTGGTAAGATCCTCGCCAAATCGATCCAAAAAATATGTAATGAAAAGAAATGACGATCCATAGTGAGGAGAGGTATCTGACGAATCAACCGGCCAATCATTAAGCTGTAAATCCGTATTCCTTAAATAAGTTTCATCAAAGCCGCCCGTGTCATAGCCATTCAAAAGGGTGGCCAACTCGGAAAATCCTTCATTCATCCAGGATTCTTCGTTGGAGTCCAAATTCCAATGAATCATATGTTGAAATTCATGCGCCAGAACACCATAGATGTAATCCTCCCAAAGTTCCACAGTATCTGCATTCATGAAAAACATTTCATGAGCATTCGAATATTTAGCTGCCAATGGATTAATGGAATCATTGGAAGAAAAATACCCTGCCAGATTAGATCCCAAGTCTTTTCCATACAGGATATAGATGTGCTCATCCCCATCAATCCCCGGCTTCCATTCTGTGCCAAAAAACTCATGATTGATCGGATAAATTTGATTTTCAAACGCATCCACCAAATTCTCAAGGTCATCCTGATCATAATCCACTTCATTATCGACCCAGAAATAAACATGAGGTGTGGCATATTGCAGGGTTGCCGCAATCTGTCGGCTGACATTGGTATCTGTGTTCGTCACCCAGAAATCGTTGGTGGCTCCCAGTGATAATGGTTCCGCCCTTTCTGCCAGTACTTCGGGAATATCTCCGAGTCCCAGCAGTCTTTTGGCAATTTCTCTGGCATCTTGCTTGGAAATCAGAATGGCGTTCAGATTGTCCAATTCTTGTTGAACAAGTGGGGAAACGTCTTCGTCAACAATTTCGTTCAACGGTACCGATTCCTGATAAACATCCTCGCCATTATATTGATCTTGGGTCTGCGCATCGAAAGAATATGAAAAATCAGTATCCGGATCAATCTCATTTACACCATATAACACGGCAGCAGAAATTCCAACACAACATACCCCGATACAACACAAAAGTATAACCAGGATCAATACCACTAAACCAACTTTATTTGACTGCATAAATCCTCCCACTAATTTTTGAATTGAAAACTTATTAATTTCTTGTTTTGAATAAAAGAGATTATCCAAACACCTAAAATGAACCCAATCCCCCCTCCTGAGAGCAGGTACCCCGTACGCGAACCTGAGACACGATACGGTGGCATTCCTGATTCCGGAAATGCTGAAACAGATATCGCAGGACTGATCCCATTACTCAACGCCAATTCCTCTTGAATGCCAGTTGCGGTTTGCTCAAGCTGACCCTGCAATTCCAACACGGATAATGAATCACATGCTGTATTTGAGGGAACTTGAGGTACCGATTGTTCTAAGCATTTCGTGAGCGTATCCAAATAATCTGATAGACTGCTTGCAACCAAAGCATGGACATGAGATTCTTGGATGGCCTCAAAGGCAATTTTTTGCCAGGTGGATACAATTTCACCAGCAATGGATGGATCAGCGTGCCGAATTTTCAAGATCCACTGCATATTCCTGCGTTCCAAAGATGCCATTTGCCAGAAAGTCTCATTGGAGACCAAAGGGTTTTGCTCCCGCAGCTGGTCAACCACCAAACTGGATTTAATTAAATCACCAACCAATTCTATGAATTGGTCCTGCTCGATATCGGTCACCAGACCGATAATTGAAAAATCAACTGCAACATGAATCTCAGCCTCGGCTTCATAGACAGGCGGTACGGCAGCAAATATCCCAAACCCGATGAGTGCGCCAAGTAATGCCAGCCCGATAGGCAGCCACCAAAATAGAATTTTTTCAAATACAAGCTGCCTGGGAGAAAACACTTCCTGCATCCAAGCCTCCGTTTAGGATCAAATGATTTGTGTTTCATTATACCTTATGGAAAAAAAAATACCCATCAGACAGGGTCTGATGGGTTAGGGTTCGGGGAGTAATTTCTATTTCTCTTTGAAATTAACCACAATCAGGTTCTTTTCGCAGGCTGTAAAAGTCTCAAGCGGAAGTGGATTGCTCAATAAAACCCCATTCAGATCATAAACAGAGAGATAAACTGCATTTTTACTGGCTATGGTTTTTAACGCCAGGGGGAGCTCAAAACCACCTGGTCCATAAGCGCTGGCCAGACTGGTCAGGGTAATTAATTCCAGAGGCTTGCCGTCAAAATACCCTTCTGCTACAACAACCACATTAGGCATTGGGCTGCCAGCTTTGTTAAATACCTGGCCGGCTACACCCATCCAATTGCAGGCATCAGCCACATGGGCAAAGTTAGGGATATAAACAGGCGAGCCATCCTGCACGGTAAACTTCAAATTGGCAGGAACAACGGTTGGTAGCGCAGGGACGTTGGTCGGACTGGCAGTTTGGGTAGCAACCAGGGTAACAATTTGGGCGGTTGCCGTGGCAGCCGGATCAGACGTAGGAGCCGTTACCGTTGGGAGTTCCGTACTGACCTGAGTTTCTTCAGGCGTCACAGCAATCACGGTGGATGTTGCTGTGGGGGCTTCTGGTGTTGCCGTAACCCCAAAAACAATTGTTTCAATTGGCTGAATCGCCGTAGCCGTCCAAACCATCACAGTGGGTGTAGAATCGGTGATAATAATCTGGCCTGGCAGAATCGAGCAGGCAGATAAGATCAATAGAAAGAATATCCATAAGGGTTTAATTTTCATCAGTTTACTCCCGTAATTTGTTATCCTTTGAGGATAGTTGCAATTATAATGCCAGTTAGTAGGCGCCTTTGCGTTTCAGGACAACAAAGAGTGTTTTGACCAGGATTTGCAGATCCAGCCAAATGGAGTAATGCTGAACATAATACAAATCATCTTCGGTATGCAAATGCATGGGTTTATCGCTGCGACCGTTAATCTGCCACCAACCGGTTAATCCCTGTGGCACAGTGAAACGGATTCGCTGCCAGGTGGCATAATTTTTTACCAAATTGGGCATTTCCGGCCTAGGGCCAACAAAACTCATCTCCCCTTTCATGATATTAAAATATTGAGGAAGCTCGTCCAAGCTGGTTTGACGTAAAATTCTACCTAGTTTCGTGATACGAGGATCATTGGGGGATTTATAAATCTTTTGCCCCAGTTCGTTGACCGATTCAACCACTTGCTGCAACCTTTCCGCATCCACGATCATGGTACGGAATTTGATGATGCGAAATAACTTTCCATTTTCGCCCACACGCAACTGACGATAAAAAACCGGCTTACCTTCAGCAAAATAGAGGAGTAGAGAAATCAAGCCAAGTAGAGGCATCACGAAGGGGAAGATACAAATTCCGAATACAATATCAAAAATACGCTTGTTCATGCGTTGTACATCACTCAAAGCAGGCGCTCTCAAATCCAACATCGGAATTCCGCCAAATTCTTCCACGTTGGCTTTATGCAAAGTTAAAGAAAAATAATCGGGGATCACCCAAACTTTTACCGGCATTTCATGCAGCAAATTGACAATTTCACTCAAGCGTTGATGGGCAGAGCGAGGTAAGGCCAAAACGACGTCATCCACATGGTGCATGGTTATCATTTGCTGGACTTCATCCAGAGAGCCTAATACATCCGGAAAATCACGCTGCTTTAATTTATCGTCATCCAAATACCCAACAACCCGGATGCCCAAATCGCGCTGGGCGAACAATTGATCAAAAAAGCTTCTGCCCGTTGTTCCGGCACCCAAAATAATGACCTTCCGAATCGCTACTCCGCCAAACCAATTTTGACGAAATCCGATTCGATATACTATCCGCCAGCTAACTAGGTAAATAAAAGCCAGTAAGACGAAGATCAAAAAAAGGAATCGAGAAAGGTCTCGATACGTAAAGAACAAAATTCCTGCCAATGAAATCCAAGCGACTGTGGACGCCCAAAATAGACTGGCAGCTTCATCGAAAAATTTAAAATTCTTCTTCCCGTCATAAATGGAAAATGAAAGCAAAATTCCCATCCAAAACAAAGGGAAGACTATATAAATCCAGATCGGCAAATTAATATTCACGTCGATCTTTTGGACAAAATCCAGTTTATTGGCCGGTACGCGCAGGAAGACCGCGGTATGAATCGCCAATTCAATTAACAACATATCCAAAATCATCGAAAATATGGCAAAATTTGTAGAGAATCGTCGAAACATACTTGCCCTTCTTTAGTCCATCGGATATTTACGCAAGCCGGTTTTTTGTAAGAATACCAACCACAAAAATCTCGGGTACTGAATATAACGCCGCCAGAGTCTTCCGGGTTCTGAGCACAACCGAAAAAACCATTCCAAACCGCTGCGTTGAATCCACCGCGGAGCTTGTTTCTTATGTCCGGACAGAAAATCAAATGCCGCTCCGATCCCAATCAAAACCGCATCCGTAGCACTAACATGCTGCGCCATCCACACTTCCTGGCGAGGAGATCCCAAACCAACCCAAATGATATCCGCAGCGGTATCTTTAAACTTAGCCAAAACCTGGCTTTCTTCATCTTTTGATAAATCCCGAAACGGAGGCGAGTACAGGCCTGCCACCGCAAGATTAGGATTGTCCTTTTGTAAATAAGCCACCAGATCTTCAGCCACGCCTGGGGCACCGCCATAAAAAAAATGCCTGGTTTTTTGATCAGTCATAGCTTTGCAAACCGTTTGTAACAAATCTGGGCCATATACCCGGCTTACTTGTTTATGACCGGCCATTTTCAGCAGCCAAACAATTGCCATGCCGTCAGGAGTTGTTAATCCACTTTCATTATATATGCGTTTCAATACAGGATGCTTAACACATTCCATCACGGCATGGGCAGGCGTAACACAGATATAGGCGGCCTTTTTGGTCCGCACCCACTCCGCTATCTGGTTCATCGCATCTGTCATTTGAATGACACTAACGCCAACGCCCAGGATATTCTCTCTTCGAAAACTCATTTCTTGCCTTCCATTTAAACCAATCTATGCCATGGGATGCAGCAATCAACTTGTACATCCATTGATTCATAATCCAATATTGTCCATATTACCCCGTTGCTCTTCCCAATACTTTATCTTCTCAGTGTTTCCACTTTCTTCATACCACTCGATTAGCCGATCCAACCGTTGACTCCATTCCTGATTGATTGGCAAGGGATGTACCTGTGGAACAAAATAATCAGGCAATTCGTGCCGACGATAAACCACAGGTCCAAAGATGGGTTGACTGTAAGTGCCTACCCCTAACATGCCAGGTTGGATTACTGCTATCAAAGCCTTATCTCCCCAGAAAGCCGCCTGCTCCCAATCTTCCATTGCCGCATGAATCTCCCCTTGCAACCACATAGTTTGCAAAGTGGATTCAGAGAAATTCGTGAAAGCCAATTGACCTTCATCCAGCCATCGCTGTGCATCTTCTAATCGGTTTTCCTGAATGGCTTCAGCCGCTTGTTGAACATGGAACAGCGTTACTGCCGGGTCGTTGACATGCACTGGATATCGAATCGCCATCAATCCCCCGGTAGAACTGGATAAAGTCAGTTCATATTGATCCACCAGTTCCTGATTTTTGGTTCGCCATGCCTCAGAGAAACTCACTCGGAATGGGTTTTGCTGCCAGACACTCGATAGAATCAACCGGCTGTCCAAAGTTAAAACCTGCTCATACGCTTGGGTAGCTTTCGCGTTCTCTCCTAGTTCCTCGTAGTACACACCCAAATTCCAGAAAGCCAATTGTGATTTTGGGGCAAGCTCAACGGCTCTTAATAAATAGGTCTCTGCGGCAGCATTGTCACCCAATTCGGCCGCAATTACGCCAAGGTTTAAATCGCTGGTGGACCAGCTATCTTCCATGGCAACACTGGATTCAAATGCCTGTCGAGCTAATTCCAAATCGTCTACGTTTCCCGTTTGATCAGCCAACTGAGCATACAGAATGCCTTCTTGTTGGAAAAGGAGCGGTAACGTAGAATCCACTTCTCTGGCCTTTTCCATTTGTTCAATAGCCTGGGTTAAATTTCCATTTTGAGCATATGGTAAACTCTTCTCATAAACTGATCCTGTATAGATGTACCAGGCAGTAGCAGGCAGCAATAGAATTCCAAGGATCAGAGGCATGTAACTTTTTTTCAAGACATTCCGGGAACCCAGACCAACCGGAATACCTAGAAGAACACATAAATTCCATAGACTTACAGGCACGGTGTGATGCACACTATCAAACAAACCATGGATTAGAAAAGCAGATAGTCCGCCAATTACGCCCAATCCCAATGTAAATAAATAGGGATCCGGATGATTCAATACCTTAACCAGCGCCTTGATCAAGACAACCATAAGAATAAAAAAGGCGATCAACCCCAGCACACCGCTGCTAATTAAGATATCCAGATAGATATTATGGGCGTAATCATACAGTAATGTAGGGGGAACCGAATTCACTCGCAAGAAATAAAAAATATAGGCGTACGGGCCATGACCGATCCATGGAGAATCTGCAATGGCTGCAAAAGCAGGCTTCCAAAGCATGTCACGAGATTGAAGAATAGGTCCGTGAGTCGGTTGGCTGTCCTGTTGAAGAAACACATATCCAATGGCAACAAGTACCAGAAGTACCGTGATAATCAAAGGAATTAGGTATTTTGGTTGGCGGATCAATTTCCAGGTGTCTTTCAGCCACTGAGATTGTTCTTTGACAATATAGATCGAGAAAAAAACAACCAGTCCACCAGCCAACCCAAGCCATCCACCGCGAGAAGAGGTTAGATAAATAATGCCAAGCGCTGAAAGAAGATAAGCTCCCAAAATGATACGGGCGATCTTTTCCCGTACATGAATAAAATGCGCCAAAGCATAAAGCGTCCAAACATTCATGATGACGCAGATAAAATTGGGTGCCGGCAGCCGATAAGCAAATGGAGGCAGGAAATTTCCAGTCCCAAGCTGCCACCAGGCAAGTATCCATTTAAAAAATTCCAGCCAGGAAAGAATCATGAAGACGCCGCCAATTATCAAGATGGCTTTGCTCAAGATTCTTGGATTCCAATTACGCTGCATTAACCCGATTACAAAATAAAATAACATCACGGCGATCAGGAGGTACCCCACTTCGACTAAAGCCTGCCGGGGCAGAATTCCAGTGAAAGAAGTAAGGATTAGCACTACAATCACAGCTAAAATTGGAGCATCAACAGGGGTCCGGTGGGTTTTACCAAAAATTTGCAGGGCTAGCCAAATTCCGGCAAGAAGCAGACCGGTTTTAGTTAATGCCGATAAATCAATCAGATTGAATTTTGTTCCCCCATAGAAATAAAAATAGGAGATCAAAGCAACGGCCAGGATCAGTTTGAAATAATCGCGAAGAAATTCTTTATCAATTTGCATATCTCGTTCCCCAAGTCCTGTAAAGACTTACAAACAACAGCATCTAATTACTCCAGGGAAGGAGCCAAAGCTCCTGCGTGGTTGGCTCGAAGCAGGATAGTCTCAAGCTCAGCAGCTTTCTCTGGATCCAGGGTTCCAATTTCTTTTTGAAAATATTGGTCAACTATACCAAATTGTCCGTAATCCGGACTTACTTGCAAATATCCTGGTACAAGAATAAAATCCAAACCCTTGGTATGGTACAACCAGCGAGTGAAAACGAGATGGTAAAGATCATTATTTTGGTAATTATCGAAAAGCAAATCTTCCTTAATTAGTTTCTCTGCTATTTGCTTTTGTGCTGCTTCATCATCATTTTTCTCTGCCAACCGGAATGCAAAAGTATCTACTGCCAACCGATTTTCACCCATCCAACGCGCCTGTTGATAGGCAACTTGAGCTTGAACCATATCTCCTTGACTTAAGAGAGAGGCTGCTCTTTGCAAATTTGGCAACCCAGATTTTAGCGTTTGAAAGTCTCGGGAGATTTCACAGGCATAATTCCTTCTTAAGAAGGTCTGCTGCCAGAACGGATGTGAACATGAATCCGGAGCCAAGTCCAATACTTTTTGATATGCCAGATTCGCTTCAGCATTATCATTCATCAATTCCAGAAAATATCCATAAATTAGAAAATGGCTGGGTTCGTGGTCTGATAGTTCAATGGCATGCTGGATATGCTCCATAGCAATCATATGATCCCCCAGGTACCAATCCATCACCGCCAGATCTGCCCACAGGAAAGAAGGGGAGTCTTCCATGGAAATACTATTACGGAAGTATTGTTTGGCTTTATATAATGCTCCCACATCTCCAGTTTTATCCCAGACAACAGACCAAGCCAAAGCTGCTTGAGTGGAAAGATATGAAGATAATGGATCGCGTTGGATACTCTCAGTAATTTTTTGGGCAGCTTCAGAATAATGTCCATCTTCATATAAAGTAATTCCCTGGCGAAAAGGAATATGCGCCCAGAGAGAAAAGCCGCCGGCCAGCAGTACTATTCCTATGGGTAAATAGATTGCTCGAAGATTGATTTCCCGCCATTTGGCCATTTTCTCTGGCATCAATGAGAAATACATGGCTAAAAGACTGATGAAAACCCCCATCACAAATATCCAGCCAGTGAAATCATCCAGAATACTGTGCACAAAAAAGCCGGAAAACGAAGCAAGAAAGGCAACACCAAGGATTTTTTTATCCGCAGGTAAAGATTTCCAATATTCGAATAAAGAAACAATTCCCTGTAAATTCAAAAAGAGGAAGCACAGGAATCCGGCAATACCAAATTCAGCTAGAATTTGCAACCAAGTGCTGTGGACATGGTTGGGAAAATAGCGGGGTGGAATCATGGAATCGATATTGAGCATCTCGAAAGGAACTCTTCCTGGGCCAACCCCAAACCAGGGGGAAACTTTCCAAATTTTCAAGGCATCCAGCCACATAATGTCCCGAGTAGATAATAGCTTCGTTCCATGGGATGGATGGGCGGTCAAGTATCCGCCGAACATGATAACAAGCAGGAAGACCAAGAATCCTGCTATGATCAAACCACGGATGATCCATTTTTTATTCTTCAGGAAGAATTCACTTTTAGAGAAAAAGAGGACATAGGCCAATAGAATGGATAGCCAGGCCAGCAAACCCAGATATCCCCCTCTTGATGAGGAAAATAACAGACATAAACCATACAACATGAACCATAAAAGATAAGCAAATTTTCCCAGGAATTTCTTCTGTTTTAGAAGATTGATTACACCAACGGGTGCCAACAAATTTGCTGCTGCGATAAGCGCATTCGAATGACCTAGCAAAGAGCTAAAGCGATAAATGGTTGGTGGTAAGATCTTTATAGGCTGAATAGATACAAACCAGCTCTGGTAAGCTAGAAAAGTTTCGAGCAGTGCACTAAATAAATAAAATCCTACAACGATAAAAAATGCATTCAGAATTAATCGATCATCAAACCCATGCACGAACAAATCCACCAAAAGATATAACACGGCAAAATAACCGATCAAAGTACCCATACGCCAGATTCCTTGACGGGGTAAGGGCGACAAAATCCACGATGAAATAATTACCAGCAATGATACCGCGATCGCCCATTCGATGCCCAATCTCGGTAACTTGGCATAGGTATCTCGGCGGCGGTACAGATACGCAGCGATTAAGAATAATAAACCGGCTAAAAAGAAACTGATTTGAACAGCATACGTTCCATTCCAGATGGCTCCACCATACAAGGACAAAATGCCAACCATCAAGAAGACAGCCAGTGGAATAAGGATATTTATCTGGAACACCTTCTTGATGTTGTTAATTTGAATCAGCATCTATTGCCCCACTTTGTCTTGAGAAATATATTCTTTGAATACGAATTTTGCACCGGCTGTTTCGATGTATGCGCCTTCATATCCCGGGTAGGCAGCAGCTCGAATCCTGCGTCGTATTTCGGTTTCATCCATGTCAAAAGTAATTTTTCGCAAAGCGTGAAAATCTTTCAAACGATAGGCCTGTCGGCTCCACTGTTCCCCAGAATCCGGCAAAGGTTTTCCCTGATTAATCATGGTCATTATTTCATAAAACAGAGCCAACATGTGCTCATAACAACGCTGCGTAACATCATAAACACTATCTTCCGCTGATACTGGGAAACGACGCACAGCAATTATCTTTCCCGAATCCACTTTTTCAGACATATAATGACAGGTCACCCCATACTCCGTCACCTCATGATAGATTGCAAAATTTGTACAACCGCTGCCAGGGTATTGGGGAGGGCCAGGATGAAAATTGATCGCCCCTTTGGACAAATTATTAATTAGTTTTGCCGGAATCACCCAGGGGCACAAATACGAAATCAGGTAGTCCCCTTTCCAATCTGCGTAGTCGTCAGGTAATCTTGAACCAGGTGCAGCCAACAATATCTCCAGCTCAGGGAAGTTTTGTACCATAAATTCTTTTGCCTGTTCAAAATATAAATCATCACGATCTTTTCCGATGAAGAGAATTCGCATGATGCCTCCCGGCTGTATGAAGTAGCAGACATTGAGATTATATCATTCGTATTCAATCTGTAATATAATGAAGTCGCTTCAATAGGAATAAGCCGAAAATTTGATCCTCAGGTGATTCATTTATGAAACAATTATTGCAGAACATGAAAGACGGCAAAGCAGTCATTGAAGAAGTACCCATTCCAACTCCCAAAGAAAAAACAGCGCGCATCCGAACTGGCGCATCTCTCGTCTCCGCAGGTACCGAGCGTATGGTGGTCTCCTTTGCAGAAAAAAACTTGATAGGAAAAGCAGCCTCCCGACCTGATTTGGTCAAACAAGTATTGGACAAAGCCCGTAGAGAAGGGCTAATTTCCACGATCGAAGCTGCGTTTACCAAATTGGAAGAGCCCATGGCCCTTGGCTATTCCTCAGCCGGCGTTATTGATGCCATGGGTCCCGGCCTGGAAGGTTTTAAAATTGGCGACCGGGTTGCCTGTGCAGGCAGCGGATACGCCGTGCATGCAGAATATGCCGTTGTCCCCCAAAACTTGATGGTTAAAATTCCCGATAATGTATCTTTTGAAAATGCGGCCTTCGCAACCATCGGCGCCATTGCCTTACAGGGATTCCGGTTGGCTTCTCCACAAATTGGTGAAAGCGTGGCCATCATTGGCATTGGCTTGGTGGGCATGATCACTGCCGAAATCAGCCGGGCAGCAGGTTGCCAGGTATTTTGTATTGATCTGGACCCGGCACGCATCCAGTTTGCCATGGATCAAAAATATCATGCGGTGCTTCGTGCTGAAGCAGAAGCCGCAGCAGCTTCCTTCACCCACGGTCATGGATTTGACCATGTGCTGATCTGCGCGGATACGCCATCCAATGATCCTGTCGAGCTTGCTGGGAATATTGCTCGCGAAAAAGGCAACATTGTGGCTGTTGGAGCAGTCGGCATGAATATCCCCCGAAAAATGTATTATGCCAAGGAATTAAATTTCATCGTTTCCCGTTCCTATGGTCCTGGGAGACACGACCCTCAGTACGAAGAATACGGTCATGATTACCCCTTGGGATATGTCCGCTGGACCGAAAGCAGAAATATCGCCGCCATCGTAGATTTGTTGGCCAGTGAAAAAATCAATATCGCCTCATTAATCACCCATCGTTTTCCCATCGAAGATGCAACAGATGCCTATGAATTGATAACCGGGAAGACCGGAACCCCTTTCACCGGCGTATTGTTGACCTACCCAATTCAGGAACCTATCAACATTGGAAAAAATACCAGACCAGCAACAATTTCACCATCGACCCAGGTGCATCCCCGTAAATTAATCTCGGTTGGGGTTTTGGGCGCGGGGAATTATGCCAATGCCATGTTCCTGCCGGCTATCCAAAAAGTTGGCGGCATTCAAAAAGTAGCCATCGCTTCGTCTACTGGCTTAAAAGCTGCCCATGCCGCGAAAAAATATCAATTTGGCATGGCAACATCCAACGAAACGGATATCCTGCAAAGCCCGGATATTGACCTGGTTGCCATCCTCACCCGGCACAATTTACACGCCGGACAAATTCTTGAGGCTATCAAGCACCGCAAACACGTTTTCTGTGAGAAACCCCTGGGCATTTCCATTGAGGAAGTTATCCAGATCGCCAAAGCCATGGAAAAAAATACGGATCTCAAATTAACCGTAGGTTTCAATCGCCGATTTGCCCCACTCACCCTGCAGATGAAACGATTTTTCCAAACGCATGATGAACCCTTTGCCATCCATTATCGCATTAATGCCGGTGCACTTCCCGATTCACATTGGCTGAATGACCCTGCCATTGGCGGCGGACGAATTGTTGGAGAAGGCTGCCACTTCATCGATTTTATGACCTATCTGGTGGGTATGCCACCCATCAGCGTATCTGCTTCCGGATTGCAAGGCAGTGAGTCGGCCGCCCACAGCAATGTGGTTGCCACCTATACTTATGCGGATGGCTCGGTTGGAACCATGTCCTATTTAGCCAATGGGGATAAATCCCTGCCCAAGGAATATATTGAAGTTTTCATGGGTGGTAAGTCGGCCATTTTGAATGATTTTAGAAGTTTGCAGCTTCATCAAAAAGGGCATATTAAAAAATATCAATCCTATCTACGACAGGATAAGGGTCAGAAGAATTTGTGGAAGGCATTTCTGGATAGCGTCATGCAAAAGAAAGCTGCCCCCATTCCCTATCAGGACCTGTATCAAGATGCACTGGCAGCTTTTTACACCATCAAATCCTTGGAAAGTGGTACCAGGCTTGACATCCCATCCTTGAAAGAACTGATGGCTAACCAGAATAATTCTAATTAATGCGATGACAGTCCGGAATTCAATCATCCGATTATTTAAATCTACAAGGGCACTTGGAATAAAAAAATCCGCTTTTTTTGCCGTATATCAGGCTGCAAGAAGGAGCGGATTTTATCGCACATATCACTTGGAACAGGTCCCTGTATTTTCAACCTTTCAAACGCCAAGCTGGATCCATTCATTATTTGCACCCCAGCATACAATCTCAAACCAACTTACCGTGGATCAAAAAACTGAGTTACGGCAGAAAGCAGACCTGATTCTTACAGGAAAGTTCCTCGCTTTTGAAGCTGTTCCTCGTCCCATTGATTTTGGTCATGCCTCTGCAAATTTGCATTGGAGCATGCTCTCAGACAACTTTACCAATGGTGAAGATATCAAACTATCCTGGGAAGCCGCTCGCTTTTCCTGGGTGTTTCCTTTAATCCAAACTGCCATTCTGGAAAACAATCCTGTTTATTTCAACGCCTTCAAGAATTTGTTACATAGTTTTAGTCAACAAAATCCACAAAACATGGGAATTCACTGGACTTCGGCTCAGGAAGTCGCCCTCAGAATGATTGCCCTGATCTGCGCCTATGCCGTTTTCTCGCAGGAGCCTGAATGGGATGATTCCTTTGAGTTTGAACTGCGTGCCAGTATCTGGCAGCATGCCCAACGGATTCCATCTACCCTGCTCTATGCACGCGCTCAAAACAATAATCATCTCCTCTCCGAAGCCCTCGGCCTATATTATGCCGGTACCTTCTTTGCAGAGACAAGAATGGGTCAAAAATGGCTCCAAATGGGCTGGCGAATATTTAACCAAACCCTGCAATCCCAAATTTCTTCCAATGGGACCTACATTCAGCAAAGCATGAACTACCATCGCCTGATGCTTACTGAAGCCGTGTGGTTTTACAAAATCGCCTCGCTGACAGGCAAATCCTTGCCGCCAGCAACACTGATAAAACTTCAGGCTGCTACCCACTGGCTGGATCAATTTGTCCAACCTGAAAATGGCAAAACACCCAACCTAGGGCATAATGACGGTTCACTCATTTTCCCACTCAGTACTTCCCCTTATGATGATTACCGCCCCATCTTAAATGCTTGTCAGCATTGTTTCCTGCCTCAGCCCAACCCGACCAATCTGGATTACACCTATTGGTTATCTCTACCGGAAACTATCCAAAACAAAAAGTCCGGCTCTCTTCAACCCATCGCCAGCTTGCCGATCTTGCGAAATGGGAGCATGCAGGCGTATCTGCGCGCGGAATCTTTCTTAGACCGACCGGCTCATGCCGATCAAAATCATCTGGATCTGTGGTTTCACGGCGAGAACATCGCCATGGATGCGGGCACATATCGCTATACCGATCTCCCCCCATGGAATAACGGTCTGGCCCATACGCTCAATCACAATACCCTTACCCTGAACGATCAGGATCAAATGACCTGGGCTAGCCGTTTCCTTTGGCTGGATTGGTCAAAAGGTCTGTATCTTGATCATGGGGTAAACTCCATTTCCGCACAACACGATGGCTACCAGAAATTGGGTGTGCGGCATGTTCGTCAAGTAACCCTGGAAGGTCGGGACGAATGCTGCGTGGAAGACAGAATCGAAGCCATCAAAAAAGATGCAAGCATTCAACGCGGCAGCTTGCATTGGCTACTGCCGGATGGCGAATGGAAAATCGTTCACAATCAATTCGAACTTCAAGTGGATGATATCATTGTACAACTCTCTCTTTTGTGGCAAAACAAAGGTCAGATGGAAAGCACGTTGTTTAACGTGATTCGCTGCGGTGAATTACTCCACGGCACAACAAAACGATCCTACCCTACCCTGGGTTGGTTTTCCCCGACATACAATATAAAAATCCCTGCCATTTCCATATTGGCAGAATTTGTAAAACCGGTACTGCCTTTCTGTGTTCAATCCAATTGGAAAGGTTCAAAGTACCCGACACCACTGGAATTAGGATAAAATTCATCCATGCATATCTTAATCATACATCAGGCGTTTGCTTCGTTAAAGGAAGGAGGCGGCACCCGGCACTACGAGCTTTCTCACTATCTGGTTGAAAAGGGCCACCAGGTGACCATTGTCACCAGTCCCATCAGTTATTTGACTGGTGCCTCCACTCAAACACAAAGCCGGCGCAAAACCATTGAACACCCGGAACCGGGAATAACGGTGATCAAGACCTACACCTATCCTGCGCTGCACAAAAGTTTTCTGCATCGGGTGATCAATTTCATCAGTTTCATGATTTCCTCTTTCCTGGCCGGCATGGCCGTTGAGCATGTGGATCTAGTCTGGGGAACCTCACCGCCCATCTTCCAATCCGGATCCGCCTGGTTAATTGCCAAACTTAAACGTATTCCCTTCCTTTTTGAAGTACGGGATTTATGGCCAGCCTTTGCCATCCAAATGGGCGTCCTCACCAATCCCTTCTTAATCTGGCCGGCTCAATGGTTTGAGAAATTCATGTACCATCAAGCGGATCGGGTCATGGTGAATTCACCAGGTTATATTGACCATGTCACAAAAAAAGGCGCTAAGAAAGTGGTTTTGATTCCCAATGGTGGCGAACCGGATATGTTCTCCAGCCAGGTAGACGGCCTTCAATTCCGAAAGAAACATCAGTTGGATAATAAGTTCATCATTCTTTATGCAGGTGCCCATGGACTGGCGAATGATTTGGGAACCGTTATCAAGGCAGCCAATTTCTTGCGTGAACAAAAACAAATTCATTTTGTGTTCATTGGGGATGGCAAAGAAAAACAAAAATTGATCGACCAGGCTGAATTTCTGGAACTTACCAATGTTACTTTTCTGCCAACCTGCCCCAAAGGAGAGATGGCTGAAGTGATTGCAGCTGCGGATATTTGCACAGCCATTTTACAGCCCATCCCGCTTTTCCAAACTACTTTTCCCAATAAAGTATTTGACTACCTGGTGGCTGAGAAACCTGTACTATTAGCCATCGATGGCGTCATTCGCAAGGTAGTTGAAGATGCCGAAGGCGGTGTTTTTGTTCCGCCCGGTCAACCCGAAGCCATGGCCAATACGATTCTTCAATTATCTGGAAATCCTGATAAACTTATTAAAATGGGAAAATCAGGGCGCGCCTATATCGCTGCCCATTACAATCGGAAAGATCTGGCTGATCAGTTGGAGATTCTGCTTAAGGATATGGTAAATTATGAGCGCAAAAAAAATACTGATCGTTGAAGATGAAATCTCCCTGCAAGAGACATTGAAATATAACTTACTCAAACAAGGGTATGAAGTTGAAGTCAGCGGTGACGGTGCGAAAGCTGTCGAACTGGCCATTAAAAACCAACCCGATTTGATCATTCTGGATTTGATGCTGCCGGGTATGGATGGTCTGGATGTTTGTAAAACCATCCGCCAAACTCAATCTACACCCATTATGATGGTCACGGCAAAAGACGAAGAGATTGACCGGGTAGTGGGGTTGGAAATTGGGGCAGATGATTACATCACCAAGCCATTTTCAATGAGGGAATTGGTCGCCCGGGTAAAAGCCCTGCTGCGCAGAGTGCGCTTGATCGAAGAGGATGTCAAACAATCTTTGGGGGAGAATGGACAAAAAGGCATTGTGGTTTATGATAACTTGTCCATTGATCCTATTCGCCGTGAGATTCTGATTGATAATCAACCATGCGCATTTAAACCCAAAGAATACGAATTACTAGTCTTCCTGGCAGAACATCAACGGCAGGTCTTGACCCGTGAACACATTTTGGAAAGAGTGTGGGGCTGGGATTATGTCGGCGATAGCCGCACGGTGGATGTTCATATTCGCTGGCTGCGCGGAAAAATCGAAAAAGATGCCTCCGATCCCAAACGAATCGTGACAGTTCGCGGGGCTGGATATCGATTCGAAGGATAAGTCAGATGGGATTCATCAAAAATCGATACCTGCGCATGGTATTCCTGCACCTTTTGATTCTTACAGCAGGTCTGATTTGTCTTAATTCCAATTGGATGCAATCAATTCAAGTCTCCATCTTGAAAACTGGCTTTCTTAACCAGGCAGTTTCCAGCAGCCAGGAGCTCCACACTCAATTTCAAGTCGACGGCGATCAGCGAACTTTGCTTGCCTGGCTGGAAACGGTTGCAAAAGAAACCGCCTACCCTGCTGTAATCTACCTACCGGATAGTACATTAATTAGCCTTGAAACAAAATCGATACTGTTGATAACAGAACAAAACACCGCGATAGCAGCCTCTGTTTTCATAGATAAAATGCCAATTCTCAATATCTCCACGATTGAAAATTTTGGAAAGGTTGTGAATGTTTGCGCCCCAGTGCTTGATGAGGATCAGACCGTACAGGCAGTCTTATGTTTGTTCCAACCCCTGACAGGCATGCAACAAATCGCGACTGTTATACGCTCCCAATTAGCCATTGGATGGACTTTCTTGTTTGGCCTGAGTACCCTATTCAATCTCTTCTTCCTTTATAAAACCATCCACCCCATACAAAGACTGACCCGCCAATTGGATACGCTGCCTATCAGCATGAATTATCGACCCTTTCAGAGCAGCCGCCGGGATGGGATCGAAATGCTGGTAATGTCCCTCAATAAATTGCTGGCTCATTTCAATCAACAAACCAATGTCCTCACCAATGAAACCATCAAACGCAATAGCATCCTGAAACATATGTCAGATGGCATCATCATTGTGAATGAAGCAGATATTGTGGAAGAACTCAACCTTGAGGCTCAACGAATCTTTGAAATCGAAGAAAACGATGCGATTGGATTAACCTTGACCGAAGTAGCCCGGCATCACCGCTTAATAGAGCTGCACCATGCCTGCAAAACCAGCCACAGACAGGAAAGTGTTACCTTTGAAACCATACCCAATAAATTATTCCTGAATGCCGTTGCCAGCTCATTACAGCCCCCATTGGAAGGACATACACTATTAGTCATTCAGGATCTGACCCGCTTGCGGCATCTTGAAATGGTGCGCAAAGATTTTATCAGTAATGTCTCTCATGAATTACGTACTCCTATTGCCTCGATCAAAGCCCTTGCTGAAACATTGTCCGAAGGGGCCATTGATGACCCCCAGGATGGGCACAGGTTTTTAGCTATGATGGAGAAGGAAATTGACAATATCACACAGATGGTTCAGGAATTACTGGAATTATCCCGCATAGAAGCAGGCAAGGCAACTCTAGATCGCATTGGTGCCCTACCGCAGGAATTAATTCTCACAAGTTATGAGCGTATGCTAATTCAGGCAGAAAGAGCTGGATTGAAAATGGAATGGGAGTGTTCCGATCAATTGCCGCAGGTCTTTGCTGATGCAGCCAAGGTCGGCCAGGTATTAATCAATCTGATTCACAATGCAATAAAATTTTCCTCTCCCGGCGGTAGGATTACCCTCAATGCCATTCAACGCGGCAACAAGGTCATTTTTACAGTCACGGATGAGGGGATTGGCATTGAACCCTTTAATTTAAATCGCATTTTCGAACGATTTTACAAAGAAGACCAAGCCAGATCCGGCCAGGGAACGGGGTTGGGGCTGGCCATCGCGAAACATATCATAGAATCCCATGGCGGGAAAATTTGGGCTGAAAACAACAGTCCAAGAGGGTCCCGTTTTCTATTCACCTTACCCGTTTTATGAAGGGAATTAGAATTAAATCAATTGTTAACCTATCCATCAATCCTTCTTAATCTTGAGATTGTATAATATAGATATTCTTTCAATGGTTTCGGATTGCATTCATCGGATTCATACTTATCAAGAATTGGCTTGATTGGTACAATTATGGCACAAGTCAAATTTATGGTATACCAACAAAATGCCTGAAACCGAAAACCAATTTGAAAAAGATATTATTGCCACAAAAAATGCCGATATTTATTACGGATCTTTTCGAGCCGTAAAAAATGTGACTCTGGATATACCTCAACATGAAATAACCGCCATCATTGGTTCATCGGGTTGTGGTAAAAGTACCTACTTAAGAGCACTCAATCGCATGAATGATTTGATCCCTGGCACACATGTCAATGGGGAGTTCCTCTTCAGAGGGGTCAATATTTATGATCCGGAAATCGAACCGGTTGCCATTCGCTCCAAAATTGGCATGGTATTCCAAAAACCGAATCCATTTCCAAAAAGCATTTTTGATAATATTGCCTGGGGATTGAAAATGACGGGCAACACAGAAAATTTAAATGAATCCGTTGAGCATGCCTTGGTACAGGCTGTCTTATGGGATGAAGTAAAAGACCACCTGCATGAAAGTGCCATGTCCCTTTCGGGTGGGCAACAACAACGGCTTTGCATTGCCAGAACCATATCCGTAAAACCGGATGTGATCTTAATGGATGAACCCTGCTCCGCATTAGATCCCATTGCCACATTAAAAGTAGAAGAATTAATGCGCGAGCTTTCAAAAGAATATACAATAATCATAGTAACGCATAACATGCAACAAGCTGCTCGTGTTTCCGATTTTACCGCTTTCTTTTCCATGGATACCGATAGGGCAGGGATTATGGTGGAATATGATGTCACAAGTAAGATATTCACCAATCCCAAGCAGCAGGAAACAGAGGATTATATTACTGGGCGTTTTGGATAATCATAATTAAATTAATAGAGGGAACTTATGCCAAGAATTACATTGGACAGACAAATTGGAAATCTAAAGGATGAAATCCTCTTATTAGGTAGCCTGGTTGAACAAGCCATGATGAATGCAGTCAATACCATGCGATCTGGTGATCTTCATGCTGCTCGCAAAATCTATGAAGATGACAGCATCATCAATGAAAAACGATTTGCCATTGAAAATGCCATATTAATTATTATGGCCACCCAGCATCCCATGGCTCGTGATTTACGTCTTCTGGCAGCTATGCTGGAAATCATCAACGAATTGGAACGTATGGGAGACTATGCGAAAGGTTTGGCCAAGATCACCATAAAACTTCACGGCCAACCTCTGCCCATCTCCACCGCGAAATTTGAACAAATGGCTACGCAGGGATTGAAAATGCTGCATAATGCCCTGACTGCCTTTGTTGAGGGAAATCCTAATAAGGCCAGTTTGATTCCCATTGAAGATGATGTTGTCGACAAGCTCTACAGCGATATTTATCGGGAACTTATGGAAGCCATGATCAAAGATCCTACGCTGATTGATCACGCGAATCTAGGCATGTGGGCAGCTCATAATCTGGAACGTCTGGCAGACCGTGTGACTAACATTTGCGAACGCACCATTTTCATCTCCACCGGTGAAATGATGGAGTTTGATCACACCGATGATGAAGATGAGCTTGAGTTAGACGGCGACTCATGATTTAGGGATACTGCGTTGAGACACATTGGTTTTATAAAGCTCCCGCATCTTTCGGGAGCTTTCTTTAAAAAGTCGAGGGACCTATGCTAAAGAATGGAAATTACAAAGGGAAACTCATTGTAGTTGAAGGCATTGATGGCAGCGGCAAGTCAACTCAAATTGATTTGCTTTATAAATGGTTGAAAGCAAAAGGACATTCTGTTTTTTTTACGGAATGGAATTCATCCAAATTAGTAAGCAGCACCACAAAACTGGCAAAAGATGAGCGGTTATTCACCCCAACCACCTTTAGTTTGCTCTTTGCCACAGATTTTGCGGATCGCTGGGAAAATTCAATCCTTCCTCTACTTAAAGCGGGTGTCATTGTTTTGGCAGATCGCTATGCCTATACCGCATTCGCCAGGGATGTCGCCAGGGGAGTTGATCCCCAATGGGTGCGCAATTTGTATTCCTTTGCCCCACAACCAGATTTAGTGCTTTATTATCGAGTACCCATCAGCCTTGCCGTGGAGAGAATCCTTAGCGGCCGTTCCAAAATTAAATATTACGAGGCTGGTCTAGATCTGGATTTGGCAGATAGCCGCGTGAAAAGCTTCAAACTATTTCAAGAGCGAATTCAGAATCAATACGACAGCATGGTGGAAGAATTTGCCTTTACCGTTTTTGACGGCACACAACCGGTTGAACTCCAACAAAAAGAACTACGTAAAATTGTTAAATCCTTCTTAAAGAATCGCGAGAATCTGTCCAACCCTGATAACAAGATACCCTTAGAATCTGGGACAGAACAAGGCGGTGAAGCATGACAAGCATGAAATACTATGGTGCAGGATTCCCTTATCTCAAGACAGATGAACTGCCGGGCAGACTCATTGTATTGGAAGGCAATGATGGGGTCGGCCGTTCCACTCAAATTCAATTACTTCGAGAGTATCTGGAAGAACATGGCTTTGGTGTTTCCGATACGGGGCTAAAACGATCCCCCTTGACACAACCCGGACTGGATGCCGCCAAGGAAGGCCACACCCTGGGTCCGCTGACTATGAGTTTATTCTACGCCACAGATTTTGCAGACCGCCTCGAAAACCAAATCATTCCTGCCCTAAAAGCAGGATTCATCGTCCTCTCGGACCGATACTTTTTTTCAACCATCGCCAGGGACATCGTCCGTGGCGCCAGTCCCGAATGGGCTAAGAAGCTCTACGGTTTTGCCCTGGTTCCGGACTTGATTTTTTATTTGAAAGCCGATACAGATACGCTCGTTTCAAGAATTATCAATGGCCGAGGATTTAATTACTGGGAATGCGGCATGGATGTCAAAAATACCGGCAACCTGTATGATAATTTTGTTGAATACCAGAAAAGTTTAACCGAACAGTTCAATCATATGGTCAAAGAGTATAATATGATTGAAATTGACGCCAACCGGTCTGTGGATGAAATATTCAATGCACTGAAATCAGAAATTGACCCACTATTCCAACAGGAAGAGAATGACTAGTCAGCCGACCGAACCAACTTCCATCAAGGAGTTTGTTGTCCAGGCAATTCAAAAAAATCTAGCGGACATTCTGGCGGATATGGACGGCGTCATAGCCAACCAGGATATCGAATTCGTGCACAGACAGCGAATAGCCCTGCGACGGCTGCGTAATAATCTGAATATCTTTCGTCATTATGGGAATGAATCTTATAGAACATACCTGTTGGGATTGCAAAACCAAACCAATTCTTATGCCTTTATGTTAGCCAACGCAAGAGATTTGGATATCCAACTCTCGTTATCCGCTCAATTACTCCAGGAAGAAAAAATCGCTGGAACCGAGAATTTCATGGCGGTTGTGCATGACAATCGTCAGTTATTGCAATATTCCATGGTGAAGCATCTGGAAGAGGTGGATTATCATCAGGTTTTTGCAGCTTTTTTGCATGACCTGCCGGATAATTTTTCCAAACAACTCCTTACTGAACCTGGTGTTCTCAACACGATTCCTTCGAGGACCCTTTGCAGTTTTATTTCCCAGGCGCTAGGACAACTTTACCTTTTGGATGCTCATTCTGAGTATATTGAATTGCATCGCTTCCGCAAAATTATTCGCCGCTTAAGGTATACCCTGGAGTGTTACTCAACCTGGTTTTCTCTGGATCTACAACCAGCCATTGATTCCTTTCATCAAGTTCAGGATCAGTTGGGTTTCCTGCATGATCTGGACATGCTGATGCTAAGTATTAATCAATATCAATCCATGATCAGTATGAATAAAACTGCCATGGAGCAGCTCATACAAGCCGCCCGCCTTCCGCATCATACCGCATTTATTTCGGCCAATCAAACGGGTGATTTCATGGCATTTCTACAGAATTTAATTAAACAATTTCACCAACAGCTCAGGGTAGAAACGGAAACATCAGTCCTATGAAAATTGCACTTTTAGGGGATATCCATGCCAACCTTCCAGCTTTGGAAGCCGTGTTGGAACACGCCGACCAGATCAAAGTGGATCAGATTTGGAACATCGGGGATATGGTAGGCTTTAATGCCTTTCCCAATCAAGTCATTGATCTTTTGAAACGTCGGGATGTTATTAGTATTGCGGGTAATTTTGAAGTAAAGACGATTAAGGCAAAGAAAAAGGATAAAATTCTCAGTCATAATGTATTAAAACAGTTGACTTTTGAATGGACGCATCAAGAATTAACCAAAGAAAATCGTCAGTATTTGAAAGAACTGCCTCGTGAGATTCGCTATCTATTTTACGGGAAAAGAATCTTAATCACCCATGCCAGTCCATTATCCAAAAAAGAACATCTCAACCTGAATACACCAGATGAACGACTGGAAGCCATCGCCCAGCATGGGGATACCAATGCCGATATCATCATCTTGGGTCACTCACATGATCCCTTTGTTCGGCAGGTTGCCGGCACGACCTTCATCAATACTGGCAGTGTAGGTCGTCCGGATGATGGGGATCAGCGAGCCTGTTATGCCACCCTGGAAATCAATAAACATCAGGTCAAGATCATCCACTATCGCATCCCCTATGATGTGGATCGAGCTGTACAGGCCATCCATGAAGCAAAATTGCCCCCTGAGTTTGCTAACATGCTCAAAACTGGTAGGGGGCTGACAGGTCATGCTAGGTATTTACTAAAAACTCAGAATTACGAACAGAATGAATAGTAGAGGTTATTTACCGGAATATGGGGTATCCATTGGGACTGTTGGATCATCAAATTCTTGAACTTCACCCGTATGAATAAAAATTGTTCTTTCACATATGTTCATCACTCGATCCGCTAAACGTTCCAGGTCATGGGCTGCCCATAAAGTGTAGTTCACCCGATCATAAGAGGTTGGATCCTTGATAATTTCATTAATCAATTCCCGATAGACCTGGTTGTAAAGATCATCGACAATATCATCATCCGTTGTGATCTTTCTGGCTAATTCATCATCCACCGCCATGAACGCCTCTAACGATTGTGAAAGCATATTCAAGGCAACAGTAGCCATCTGAGGGAGTTTTTTAGAAGCAGCTAGTAATGAACCTTCACCTAATAGTAAGTTTATTTTCCCAATGCCCTTGGCATAATCCCCCATGCGCTCGAGTTCCATAATAATTTCCAGTACCGAAGCCAACACCCGTAAATCACTGGCAAGGGGTTGTTGTGTCGCAATTAAGGTTAATACTTTATGCTCAATGGCATAGCGCCGATTATTAATAACTTTATCTTCTGCGATAATCGTTTTGGAGATAGGAAAATTCCGTTCCATTAACGCATTTATGGAATTCGTTACAGCAGTAGAAACCATCGCGCCCAAGGTCATCACATCTTGTTTAATATCATTTAATCCACGATCTAGAATTTCTCTAGGCATGCAATCCTCTGCAGTTGTTATCCAAAGCGACCAGTAATATACTGTTCGGTTAATTCCATTTCTGGTTTGGTGAAGACTTTCTCCGTTGGGCCAAATTCAACCAAATACCCGGAACGATTTTCATCCACATTATAAAAAGCGGTGAAATCAGAAGCGCGAGCTGCCTGTTGCATATTATGGGTAACAATAATAATGGTGTATCTTTCTGCCAGGACCCGAATCAATTCTTCAATCTTAAGGGTGGCAATGGGATCCAACGCAGAAGCGGGTTCATCCATGAGGATAATTTCAGGACGAATGGCAATCGCCCGTGCGATGCACAGCCGTTGCTGTTGACCGCCAGAAATGGACAGGCCACTTTCTTTCAATTTATCTTTTACCTCGTCCCATAAAGCTGCCTGACGTAACGATTCCTCTACCAATTCATCCATATTTCCCTGATACCCATTAATCCTGGCACCCCAGGCTACATTCTCATAAATAGTTTTAGGGAACGGATTTGGTTTTTGGAACACAATTCCAATTTTTCTTCGAACTTCAACAGCGTCAATATCGCTTTCATACAAATT
The DNA here is from genome assembly GCA_002412765.1 of Leptolinea sp. UBA5203. Classification (GTDB taxonomy): domain Bacteria; phylum Chloroflexota; class Anaerolineae; order Anaerolineales; family Anaerolineaceae; genus UBA5203. The sequence goes on from DHVR01000068.1 coordinate 63,582, forward strand.
TACCCCGTGATACAGAATTTCCCCTTCTGTACGCGAAACTGGAATGAAATCGTTCATCCGATTAAAAGATCGCAATAATGTGCTTTTACCGCAGCCTGAAGGTCCAATAAAGGCGGTAATTTTTCGAGCCAATATTTTCATGTTATTTTGCTTGATTGCTAAAAATTTACCATAATAAATGTTAAGATCTTTGGTCTCAATGGCAATTTCATTTGGTTTATCGGATTCAGGTACAAGAATCTTATTCATCTTGGCAATTTCGATGTTCATTTAATTTAATCTCCTGCTATATCGATTCCTCAACAAAATGGCAGTGGTATTTAAGGATAGTAGCAACAAAAGCAGCACCAGAATTGCTGCGGCTGCGATGCTACGGAACTCCGCTTGCGGCCGGGAAGTCCATTGATATATTTGAATGGGTAGGGTGGTAAATTTCGAAAAAATGCTTGTTGGATCATTCGAAATGAAAGTTGATGCCCCCACAACAACCAGAGGGGCTGTTTCACCAAATGCTCGAGAAATGGCCAAAATTGTACCCGTTAAAATACCTGGCAGCGCACTGGGTAAAACATGATGCCATACCGTTTGCCATCTGGTTCCTCCCAGACCAAAACTTGCTAACCGAAGGGAATTTGGAACTGCTTTGATGGCTTCCTGTGCATTGATGATGATCATCGGTAAAATCAAAATCCCAAGAGTGAGTCCCGCTGACAAAACGGTACGACCATTACTATTGACCGGATCCACCACACCGAACACCGCGCCACTGGTCAATAGATTGAGCGTGCGCACAAAGATCGCTAATCCTAACATCCCGTAAATAATGGAGGGGACACCACTTAAGTTATAAATATTGGTTCGAATAATTCTGTTGAGGCGGTTATCAGCAGCATATTCTTCCAGATAAATGGCCGCCCCAATGCCAATTGGGAAAGCAAAAAGAATAGCTACCAGGATTGTCATCAATGAACCCAAAATGGCAGTTCGGATACCCGCTCGAATAACCATACTCGATTGAGGTGAAGTCAGGAATTGCACATCCAGCCAGCTCATCAATTCGATACGGGCATTGGGATGCGATTCAATGATCTGAGCAAGTGCCTGATCTTTATTGATTTTTAAACTATCCAGCAGACTCCATACCTGAACAATATTAGATCCGATCACCCGTTCATCAATTAACGCCAGGACATCGTCCCGGGTTCTTTGCTCAAAAGGCACTTGATGTTCCAGATTACGAAACAAACCTTTGGAGATATTTTCTTGCAGAACAAGCACCATCTCATCCTTGCTCAATTCATCCAGTGCAACCCCGTTTCTGGCAAGCGTCGCAGGATCTACAGAAAATTCATAAGCGACATACCCAAATGCGTTATTAATAATGGTCAGAAGGAGAATGACCAGTACAAGTATGCCTACCGTAGTAGATGCCCGGAAGAGGACTTGCCAGACTTTGCCAATTCGATGCCGGGTTGGAAGGTCAGCTTTAAAATAATCACTCATTCGTATACCTCCCTAAACCGTTTTACAATGGATTGGCTAAAAATATTCAGCCCCAAGGTAATCAAGAACAACATCAAACCTATGGCAAAAATGCTGTTGTAATCGAGGGAATCATAACTGATATCTCCGCCGCTGATACGTACAATGTGTCCGGTCATGGTCTCGGCAGATTTGAAGGGATTGAATGTAAAGGCAGGACCAGCGCCAGCAGCGATGGCAACTACCATGGTCTCGCCAATGGCCCGTGAAATAGAGACAATGAACGCTGCCATAATGCCAGAGAACGCTGCTGGTACAACAACTTTTAAAGCGGTTTCCAATTTTGTGGCTCCTAAGCTATAGGCTCCTTCCCTCAGGAAGCGGGGAACCGCTGTCAGTGCATCTTCACTCATCGAAGCCATCAATGGCAGAATCAGGATACCAATCACAATTCCAGCAGAAGCGGTATTATAAATTTCAACCGTATTTACGCCAAAAATCGCGCGCAACACAGGAGTCATAAAGGTCAAGGCAAAATAACCAAAAACAACCGTGGGAATGCCGGCTAGAATTTCCAAAATCGGTTTGAGTGTACTCCGTACCTTTACCGATGCATATTCGCTCAAGTAAATGGCAGTACTCAATCCCAACGGTAAAGCTACCAAAATCGCGATTATAGATGTCATCATGGTCGCATTAACCAGAGACCAGATACCAAACTTACCGATTTGCGGATTCCAATCTTTTTTAAGGAAAAACTCTTTCAGGGATACACTCTTTTCTAAAAAAAGATCCACACCTTTTAAATGAGCGATTGCATTGGTTCCTTGAATCCCTCGTTGAACTATTATCCCGTCCTCTGAAACAGTGACAACTTCCATAAGCTCATCCTGCAGGCGGATGATATCTTCAGCAATCAGCTTTGTACCGCCTGAGGTAAGCAGAATATTGGTTTGACTGGCATTCACTGGAGCCATTAATTCCTTATTGACTTCTTCCCATTGTTGGCGAGTAAAGAAAGGCAGGGCTTCCTTTCCCAAGGAGTAGATGATGCTAGCCGTAATCATGATTGATAAAGCCCCACACAGAAATAAAAAACCTTGAATAAAAATTTCTGCAGGGCGTACTTTTTTTTGTAAGGAGGCTTTCAATGGTTCAGTGGGCTCAAGCTTGTTAGTACTTTCCATATCCATTTCCAGTTTTCACATTACTATTTTTTATGTTGTTGATAGCAACTAAATTTCTAGCGCAAACACCATGAGTAGTGTAGAGGTTAGCACTGAAATATCTCAATGCTAACCTCTTTTCAAAATTTTAGGAGATTAATCCTATTTCATTGCCTCAACCCATTTCATTTGGGCTTCTTTCAAGGCTGCTGCGCTGGCGGGGAAATAACCAACTGCATCAATTTCTTCGTTGACATAGGACAGGAAGAAGTTGATGAATCCTGCAACCTGGGGTTTTTCCTGCATGATTTTGGCATCAGAGTAGATAAACAGGGGGCGAGCCAAAGGATAAGAACCATCTTCTACGGTGACTGCATCAGGGGTTACGCCTTCGATGGAGAGGATATTCATCTTCTTAGCGTTTTCCTGATAGTAAGCATAGCCGAAATAGCCGATGGCATAGGGGCTGCCCAGGACACCTTGCACAAGCACATTGTCATCTTCGCTGAGCTGGGTGTTGCTGGCATTCAAATGGCCTTCTTTTTCCTTCTTAAAAACTGCTTCCACAAAGAAATCAAAGGTGCCGCTGTCAGTGCCGGGGATGAAGCGCAGGATGGATTCATTGGGCCAGGCAGGGTTCACATCAGACCATTTTTCGGTTTGATCAGAGAAGATCAAGGCCAATTCTTCCATGGTAGCGTTGGTGATGAAGGTGTTTTCTTTGCTGACAACTACAGCCAAAGCATCGGTACCCACACGGAATTCGATGGGTTCAAGACCAATCGCACGGCAGGCTTCAACTTCAGAATCCTTGATGCCGCGGGAAGCGTTGGCAATATCGGTTTCGCCATTCACACAAAACCGTTCGTAACCAGCACCGGAACCAATGCTGTCGATGGTTAGGTTTCCAGCGAAACCTTCATCGATAAAGCGATTGGCCATGGCTTCTTCCAGGGGGAAGACAGTGGAACTGCCGGCAGCTACGATATTGCCAGTTAATTCGAGGGGATTGACATCGGGAAGTAAACTGCGAGCAGAAAGATCAGTGCTCATAGCATCAAGCCATTTCATTTGGGCTTCTTTCAAAGCAGCTTCACTGGCGGGGAAATAACCAACTGCATCAATTTCTTCGTTGACATAGGACAGGAAGAAGTTGATGAATCCTGCAACCTGGGGTTTTTCCTGCATGATTTTGGCATCAGAGTAGATAAACAGGGGGCGAGCTAATGGGTAAGAACCATCTTCTACGGTGACTGCATCAGGGGTTACATCATCAATGGACAAAATATTCATCTTGCTAGCATTTTCTTGATAGTAGGCATAGCCGAAGTAACCGATGGCGTAGGGGCTGCCCAGGACACCTTGTACGAGCACGTTGTCATCTTCGCTGAGCTGGGTGTTGCTGGCATTCAAATGGCCTTCTTTTTCCTTCTTAAAAACTGCTTCCACAAAGAAATCAAAGGTGCCGCTGTCAGTGCCGGGGATGAAGCGCAGGATGGATTCATTGGGCCAGGCAGGGTTCACATCAGACCATTTTTCGGTCTGATCAGAGAAGATCAAGGCCAATTCTTCCATGGTAGCGTTGGTGATGAAGGTGTTTTCTTTGCTGACAACAATAGCCAGGGCATCGGTACCCACACGGAATTCGATGGGTTCAAGACCAATCGCACGGCAGGCTTCCACTTCGGAATCCTTGATGGCGCGGGAGGCATTGGCAATGTCAGTTTCACCATTTACACAGAACCGTTCGTAACCAGCACCGGAACCAATGCTGTCGATGGTTAGGTTTCCAGCGAAACCTTCATCAATAAAGCGATTTGCCATGGCTTCTTCCAGGGGGAAGACAGTGGAACTACCGGCAGCTACGATATTGCCTGTTAATTCGATGGGGTTGACTTCTGGAAGTAAGCCAGAGGCTTCTTCAACAGTGGGCTCTACAACAGGTGCTTTAGTAGCAACAGGAGCTGCAGTAGCAGGAACTGCAGTAGCTGCAGGGGCTGCTGGTTTACAAGCCGCAAGGCCCAATCCTAAAATAAATAAAGCAACAAACATGATATGGAATAAACGACGCATTTTTTCTCCTCAATAGGTAAGAATTTGATAGATTATTTTTCTATGTCTATCTTATCGCCCCAAGCTTAACGCCAAACCTTGCCAACCTTAAATTTTTGTCAAGGATTTGTTAACGATTTTGTTAACCTAACCATACAATAGCAAGCACTCATAAAAGACTTTTCAGTCAGGTGATCACATCAGGATTTTCTAGCTGCTCAAACACCGAAATACTCCAGATTATGGTACTGATGAACAAACCAGCTTTTACACAATACTGGCCAAGCCAGCCATTATTGCGCGCATTTATGCTTTTTGACTTATAGGAAAATAAATGGAAACTAACGCTACACCGATAGCGATCCGAAGTTGCAATTAACCTGGGTAAATCAATGGAGGAGATGTATTAATGAGGATCAATACAATTGTTGTATTAACTGAAAACATGCTTCAATGCTGCTTGTAAAACAAGGAACGATGCCTTTTTTTGAGTTCCACATTCAATAGTCTGGCTGACATAAATTCTTTATAAAATTTTTAGCATTCACATATTGAACCTGCTACAATAAAAAAAAAGTTTGTTACAAAAAAACTTCGTAAAGTTGGCTGAGCATAGGTTAGGTACCAATCAGGTTAAATTCGCTTTCATTATTTCATTGTCAGATATTAATTATTTGACATGGTATTCTGAAATGAAGATTTTTACTACTAATATTAAAGGATTATTATGTCAAAAAAATTAATAACCCGCCGAAATTTCTTAAAAGATGCCATTGCTGTCGGTACAAGTTTGACTTTCGCTGGATTTTTACCTGATCAATGGATCAAACCAGTTGTTAAATCTGTTTTTCTTCCGGAACATGCTCAAGCCTCTATGCCATCACCATTATCAGCTTGTCCAGTCGATCTTACATTAATTCCGTCCTATACGGATAATAACCTTGGACTGGTGAATAACATCAGGATCCGGGTTATACCGGTCCCTGCGACAGGCACGCCGGTTTCATACTCGTTGCTCAACATTTTACCTGCGAGTAAATTATCCGGAGCTCTCACAGCCAGCGCCACCACAGATGCCAGTGGATACGCCAATTTTCCTGGTACTATCACTTACTTGGGTACACCATCGTATAGCTTCACAATCCGTATCGAGACTTTAGGGTGTTATCGAGAAATTCCGATTGTTTACGGTCCGTAGTTAATTTAATTTCAATGCCTTATGATGAGAATAGCTGTAACATCGAGAGTAAAGCGTTTGAAGACCTAAATCTTCTCACCAAGCCATATGATTTGGTCCATCGAGAAGGATAAACATGGTCAGGAAAAGAAAGAAAGTGGAGATCACTTTCTTTCTTTTTTATTCCTTACATTACACATTTGCCATACCGGCGATGAGGTTGCCGTGATAAAATCTTTTAGAATCTAATCCGGTCCAAAATCAGGTGCAGCATGATTAAAACCCTCACAGACAAAATTCGAGACAATATTCAAAAAGTAATTGTCGGTAAAGACGAAGCCATCAACCTGGTCTTAACCGCCTTGTTGTGTAATGGACATATTTTGTTGGAAGATGTACCCGGAACGGGAAAAACCATGCTGGTCAAAGCCCTGGCAGCTTCCTTAAGCTGCTCCTTCCGCCGCATTCAATTCACCCCCGATCTGCTTCCCTCGGATATCACCGGTATTCGCTGGTTTAATCCACAGGATCAGGCTTTCCAAACCCTCTTGGGACCTATTTTCAGTCAGGTGGTTCTGGCGGATGAGATTAACCGCGCCACACCCCGCACGCAATCCGCGCTGCTGGAAGCCATGCAGGAACAACAAGTGACCATTGACGGGGTCACCTATGAACTTCAGCAGCCGTTTATCGTCATCGCCACCCAGAACCCCATTGAATTGGAAGGCACCTTCCCCCTGCCTGAAGCTCAGTTGGATCGTTTTCTAATGAAAGTGGACATGGGCTATCCCGGTCCAGGCGAAGAGAACGAGATCTTGTTACGCTTCTATCGCAATAGTCCATTATTAAGTCTGGAACAGGTAAGTAACCCGGAAGAACTGCATACCCTGCAGGAAGCCAGAAAAGATATTCGCGTGGACGACAGCCTGCGGGATTACATCATCCGCATTGCGCAGGAAACCCGCCAGCATCAGGACATCCAATTGGGAGCCAGCCCTCGGGCTACTCTCGCCCTTTTCCAATGCGCCCAGGCCTATGCCGGCATTCAAGGCCGCGAGTATGTACTGCCCGATGACATTAAACATCTGGCACCTTATGTTCTGCTGCACCGCTTGATCATTTCTCCGCAAGCCCAGCTCCGCGGCAGAAAACCCCGACAACTCATCGAGGATATCATCAACGCTGTCCCTGTGCCTGTTGAAGCTTGAGATGAACTTCCTACCCATTCTGGCAATTTTCATCACCGTCTATCTACTCGGCGGACTTTTGGAGAATGCCTTCGTCAGTCGAGTCGCCGTGATGGTTTTTGTGCCCGTCTTTGCTTCCTGGCTGTGGGTGCGCGCGTCTTTAAAATTCATCCAGTACTCTCGAAAAATCGTTTACCCCAATGGATTTCCAGGGGATCAAACAGATATCACCATCCGCATAAAGAATAATAAATGGCTGCCCCTCTCCTGGATCCGTATGACGGATATCTGGCCAAAAGAAATCAAACCCATCCGGGGTTCCACGGATGACGGCTACCGCTACACGGAAGAAGGCAAGCTGACCAACATCTTCAATTTACGCTGGCACGAAACCGTTGAGAGGCGCTTTACAGTGCAATTTACCCAGCGGGGTGTGTATCACCTTGGCCCGGTTCAAGCGGAAAGCGGTGATTTTCTGGGTCTCTTCTCTCGAAACGAAGACATGCTGATCAAGGACGCCATCACGGTTTACCCGGCTCTCCTGAACCTGGAAACCATCCGCTGGGACACCGATGATCCCTTTGGAGAGACCACCGCCCGACAAAAACTGTTTGTGGATCCCAATATCATCTCCGGCATCCGCCCCTATCAGCCGGGCGACCGTTTCCGCAATATCCACTGGTCTGCCAGTGTGAAGAAAGGTGAGCTGCAAGTAAAAGTTTTCCAACCCGTGACCGCTAAATCCATCATGATCGCCTTAAATAGTTCCACCACGGAACACCCCTGGATGGGTTTCTCCTCCGAGATGCTTGAATATGCCATTCAGGTCAGCGCGTCCATTGCGTACCATGCCATTCAGGCAGGCTACGCCGTGGGGTTGATCTCCAACGGCTACCTGACCCGCAGCGATCATCCTTTTTTCCTCTCCCCCGGCTCCTCGCCAGAGCAATTAGTCCAAATTCTCACCTATCTGGCTATGGTTAGTTCCTATACCAATGTAAAATTTGAACAATATCTCATGCAAACCACTTCCAAAATCCCCTATGGCACTACTTTGGTGGTAGTCTCTGGGATGACCTCTGATTTACTCAACGAAACTCTCCTGTATTTGGCAAACTATCGTCGCAATCTAAGTTTCTACAATCTTTCAGACAACATGGCGTCAATCCCAGGTATTCGTCAAATTCATATACCATATCCAGCCAACCAGGATGGGGGCAATCATGGCGCTTAACCTTAAGTCCCAATTCCAAAAAATTGAACCCCTTTTCTGGCAGGAAACAAGCCGTATTTCAAGCATCCTTTTATTTACCGGATGGATATCTCTGTATTACAGACATCTGACAGAAGCACCTGTATCCTATGGTAGGGTCTGGCTGGTGAGCAGTTTGGTTGTGCTGGCTTCCGCATTTTTTGGCGCCCACTACCGGCAAACCAGGGAAAACCAGCAAAAGATATCCAAAATTCTTCTTCCCGGATTTCTACTCGGATTGATTCTCAGTTTGCAAGTATTACGCTACCCGCAGGATTGGCCGTTTTTTTCAGCCATGTTCACAAACTTCATCACCAGCCTTACCCTGCATAATCGCTTGACCCTTGATTTCTGGCACTTTTTATATCTGCTCTATCTCACCTGGCGTGGTTTGGTCATCGGCCGCACACCCGCCGACAGCCAGGCGCAGCAGAGAGCTTTTCTTGGGTTCATTCTGGGGTTTTTGTTTTATCAAATGCTTCTTGCACCGCAAGATCAAACTTCTCTATTGCCCAGCTTTTGTGGATTATTTCTCCTTGGTTTGATCGGCTTACCCGCTGGCAGAATCATGACCGTCAGCATGTTTCGCGGCGGCAGATTGCCCAAAGTACGCCAATCCTGGGTGTTATCCATCATAGCAGTAGCCAGCGTGGCGCTGATCGCCGGATTGGGCTTCAGTTTGATCCTTAATCTTTCCCTGGCCAAGGTGGCAGCCGCGTTATTCCTCAGCACGTTCAGCGGAGTGATTTATTTACTTTTCTTAGCCCTCTCCCCTATTGCCTATATGATCATGCTGGCACTGAGCAAATTCCTGGAAAATCTACTGGCCGGTACGGAGATGGCATTGCCGGATACCCTTGCAGGTCAGGAGATGGTCAATCCAAATGCACAGGAAGTACAGGAAGCTGCCCGTCATACATTCTTGTCCATGCAGAATATTCTCCTGATCGGCGTCGCCCTTCTACTTGTATATATTATCTGGAGAACCTTGAAACGCAAACCCTGGGAAAGCAAGAAAAGCCTCAATCTTGAAGAAGGCGAAATCAGTAAGGAAGCCCTGCCAAAATTTAGGCTTCCATTCGATCTGCAATCCCTGCGTGAAAGGCTCAATCTCCGCCCCGGCAAGGGACTCTCCGCAATCCAGATTCGCTGGATTTATGCCACGCTGTGTTATTATGGCAAATTATTGGGCTCTCCGCGTAAACCGGCCGTCACACCCCTGGAATATCAAAGTGCCCTGAACCTGCTTTTCCCAGAAAATATCGCGGAAGTACAAGGGATCACCTCAGCTTATATCGCAGTGCGCTATGGAAACATTCCGGAAAACCCGCTGGAATTTAAAAAAATACAGGCTTCCTGGACCATACTGGAAATGAAAGCCAAGGAAAGCCTGGGTAGTTTAAAGAAGCAGCAAAAACAAACTCGAAAATAATCCTATTTCGTCTCGGAAAATTCTTTCAAAATGCGCACGATATGCTTGGTGCCCTTAATGTATAAGTCCACAAGGATATTTTCATTAGGCGAATGCACCTGCGCGCCTTCGTACCCAATCCCGGAAGTCACGATGGGGAGTTTCAAGGCGTCCAGAATCAGGGCATTTGGGCCGGAGCCGCCGATCATGGGCACGATCTGCATGGCATGGCCATATATCTCTTTCGTGCTCTGCACCACCTGCTGCACAAAAGGATGATTGATGTCTGTTTTAGCTCCTTTTTCAGCGCCAAGAATTTCCATCTGAATATCCGAAAATCCCTGCTCGTCCAAATAATTTCGCAGTGATTTTATAATTTTATGCGGGTCCTGGTCCGGTACCAGACGGAATTCCAACTTGGCACTGGCCTCAGCCGGGATGATGGTTTTGGAACCGGGTCCCTGATATCCGCTGGTGATGCCGTCAATGGTGCAGGTCGGGCGAAAGACGCCTGCGATGCGCAAATCTTCGGCGCCGGACTCGATATAGTGCAAAAAATTCGGAACCGCAAACAATTGCTGATATCGGGCACGCGGTTCAGGCTGCTGCATAAGATAAACCAGATCCTCTTCCGATGGGGCCAAAATATCATCATAAAACCCGGGAATCTGAATTCGTTCGTCTTTATCTTTTATGGAAGCCAGCGCCCAGGTCAAGCGCCAAGCAGCGTTAGGGAAGATAGAGCCGCCCAATCCGGAATGGATGTCCCGGTTGGCTGTCTTGACTGATAGTTGTAAATAAATAATCCCGCGCATACCCAGATATTGGATCGGCACGCCGTTCTCATCGATTCCACCACATTCCCAAACACAGGCATCCGCTTGAATTCGATCTAGATGGGTTTTGATAAATTCAGGTAAATTTGGGCTGCTGATTTCCTCTTCACCTTCAATGATAAATTTTACATTACAGGGTAATTGACCATCGGCTTTCAATATCGCATCCAGGGCAAACAAGCGGCTGACGATATTGCCTTTATCATCATCCACGCCACGGCCGTATAGTTTTCCGGATTTTAAGGTCGGTGTAAAAGGCGGGGTATGCCAAAGCTCCAAGGGTTCTACCGGTTGAACATCGTAATGATTGTAAAAGAGCAGGGTTTTAGCGGAATTTTTCCCTTTGCGCTCCGCAAAAACGACCGGCGCTCCCTTAGTTTTCGCCAACTCAACCTGAAAACCTCTTTTTTGCAGCATCTCTCCCAGCAGAACAGCACATTCTTCCAACCCCTCCCCTTTTGCAGAGACACTGGGCTGGGCACAAAACCGAGTCAACTCCACAATGCTTTCAGAGGTGTGCTTCTCAATATATTGATCATAGGCTTGATAGTTCATGGGATCCTTCCTGGAAATCGGGTGAAACTATAGAAATGGAAATAGGTCAAGTATTTTTGCGCCGCTATAAGCAAACACCAACATTTTCAAAATTTTTCCCAGCATACACCAAAATAAAAACCGTTGAACAGGAACTTTCAAGACGCCTGCTGTAATCCCTGCCATATCAAAGGCAGGATTGGGAAAAAAAGCCAACACGAGGATGGTGATATCCCCATATTTTTTCATCCAGCCAATGAGTTTTTCATATTTACTAACGCGTTGGATGACAGTACGTCCGCTGAAACCAGCCAGATAGCCGGATAATTCTCCAATCGCTGCCCCGCTGCCTGCGGCCATCGCCACCCAAAAGGGGTGGAAGACCGCCCCCATGGCTGAAGTCAGCAAAATGCCGGGAATGGGGATAATGACCGTGGCATTTGCCAGTAAAGAAAGAAAAAATATACCCGGATAGCCATAAGCTTCCAGATGTTGAATCTGATCCCGGACAGAAATTAAATAGATAGTTAACCCAAGAAGAGACAATAAAAGAGCTACTCTGGCAACATTTTGCAATTTCTCTTTACGTGTCAAGGTTTTCCTACTTATAAAAGAGTTTCCAACTTGGCAATGACCATATCCAGTGCAACCCAGTTCCTTCCCCCTTCAGGGATGATCACATCAGCATATCTTTTGGATGGTTCAACAAATTCGAGGTGCATGGGACGTACCGTAGCCTGGTATTGCTTGATCACGGATGAAACCGTACGCCCGCGTTCTGCAATATCCCGTTCCAAGCGGCGCATGAAACGGATATCCGCATCCGTATCCACAAAGATTTTCACATCGAATAACTCCCGCAGTACAGGTTCAGCAAATATTAATATTCCCTCCACCAAGATGATATTTTTCGGATCCACGTGAATGGATTTCCCGGTGCGGGAATGGGTTGTAAAATCATAAACCGGCATTTCAATGGAATGTCCATCGAGCAGGGTTTTTACATGCTCAATGAGCAATTCCGTTTCCATGGAATTCGGATGGTCAAAATTGACTTGTTCTCTTTGTACCTGGGGTAAGTGGCCTAACTCTCGATAATAAGCATCATGGGGTAAAAATGCAATTTGATGAGCTCCGACTTTGTTCAGAATTTCATTGGCAACAGTCGTTTTACCTGATCCTGAGCCACCGGCAATTCCGATCACAATAGGTTTACGTTTGAATTGTACGGGATTTGTCATACGATTATTATAATCTTTGATTGCAAATAATAGTCGAAATCATCCACTGTTAGTTGTGAAAAACAAAAATGATAGCCAGACCTAGGCCTTTTTCAGGAGCGGGACGGCTCCTAATCAGTGGTTGAGACTGCCACGGCCTCCTGGATAGGTCCCCAACATGACTAGCGGGCCTCCTTAGAAACAAAAGTGGAGAGTTCTACCCAGCGTGAGGGCGCGAGCCTCGCGCCCCTACTGTTCCATTGTTTCTTTTAAATTGCGGCGCGTTAACTGTGTATATTTGGAATGCCAGCACTTCCTCCCAAAAAATCCAAGGGCAATAAGATAAAAACCAATTTGTGGATTTTTGGGGGAGGTGCAGGAGGGGGTGGTTTGTGGCAGGAAATTGAGATCGTTACATTACTAAGAAACAGGGAGTCAAACAGGGTTCTACTCGCATCCGTCCAGTTATATTAAAAATGAAGTACGATAGCGCTATAGACTTACTCGCAGAAACACACTGAAATACAGTCCAGTCGGCTGTGTTCCCCCACATTTCTGATGTGTAAAATAAAGCTCTGTTCTCAATATCGCAAGCAAAGTTACTATTCTGCTAATTTTAGTGATTTCCAAACCTCAAACCATCAAGCACAAGCAAAATTCCAGTAGACAATTCTCGTTTTGAAAAAGAGGTCGAAGGGGTGTATAATAATACGTTCTCTTTATAAGGTTTTCACCATGCGCGCTTGACGCGATGAATTAGCGGATTGATAGGATAAATATGATACGTACAGATTTAAGAAATATTGCTATTATTGCCCATGTAGATCACGGCAAGACGACTTTGGTAGACGGAATGTTAAAACAAGCCCGGGTTTTTCGGGAAAACCAACACGTGATGGAACGTGTGATGGATTCCAATGACCTGGAACGCGAACGGGGAATCACCATTCTTTCAAAAAATACAGCGATTCATATCCCTGATCCTTTAACGAAAGAAATCGTAAAAATCAATATTGTCGATACTCCCGGGCATGCCGATTTTGGCGGCGAAGTTGAACGGGTGATGAACCTGGTGGACGGTGTTCTTCTTTTGGTGGATGCGGCTGAAGGCGTAAAACCTCAAACTCGTTTTGTCCTCAAAAAAGCCCTGCAAATTGGACACCGCGTCATCGTGGTGATTAATAAAATGGACCGCCGCGATGCGGATCCCGATCGAGCCTTGAATCAGACTTTTGATTTATTCATCGAATTGGGCGCAACGGATCGTCAGGCTGACTTCCCCGTTGTCTATGCGAATGGTATTGAAGGCCGCGCTGGCAAAGACCGCGAGCTCTCCCCCAACCTGCAGCCTCTCTTTGAAACCATACTGCGTGAAATCCCCGCTCCGGATGTGGACGTGGACAAACCTTTCCAGATGTTGGTTGCTAACCTGGGCTATGATGAATACCGCGGCACAACCGCCGTGGGTCGCATCACCGCCGGCACCATCTCCGAAAAGCAGCGCGTTGCCCGTATGAAATTAGACGGATCCATCGTCGTTGATCATGCCAATTATCTCTACAAGTATCAGGGATTGGAAAAAATCGAAACCGATCAAGCGATGGCCGGCGACATCATCTGCCTGGCTGGTCTGGAAAACATCGAAATCGGTGAAACTCTGGCCGATGTGGATAATCCAGTCGCCTTAACCCCCATCATTGTGGAAGAACCCACCGTGCGCATGACCTTCAGTGTCAACACCTCTCCCTTCACCGGCGAAGAAGGCAAATGGGGCACCTCCCGCAAACTGCGTGAGCGCTTGTTCAACGAATTAAGAAACAACGTCGCCCTGCGTGTGGCTGAGACCGATTCTGCGGAATCCTTCTCCGTTTCCGGACGCGGCGAATTGCACCTTGCCATCCTCATCGAAACCATGCGCCGTGAAGGTTATGAGTTCCAGGTCTCCCGACCGGAAGCCATCTTCATTCAGGGCAGCGACGGCGAAATGCTTGAACCGTACGAAGAAGTCCACGTGGATACCCCATCGGAATCAGTGGGCGTTGTAGTGGAAATGCTCGGCTCCCGCCGCGGCATCATGCTGAACATGATCAACAACCCGGATAATACCGTTCACATCACCTACCGTATTCCTACCCGTGGATTGCTCGGTTTCCGCTATCAATTCCTCACCGCCACCCGCGGGATGGGTATCATGAATACCATTTTCGACGGTTATGACAAAATCGCTCAAAACATCATCGGGCGTTCCTCTGGTTCCCTGGTTGCCAGAGAGACCGGCGAGACTTCCACCTTTGGGCTGAAAAATGCAGAAGAACGCGGCATCCTCTTTATTCCTGCCGGCACCCGTGTCTATGAAGGCATGGTGATTGGCGAGTACCAGCGCGCCGGGGATATCTCCATCAACGTCTGCAAGAAAAAACATCTCACCAACATGCGTCAATCCAACAAGGATATTGAGGTGCGCCTCACTTCCCCGCGGGTGATGAGTTTGGATGAATCCATCGAATACCTGGCCGAGGACGAACTTCTCGAAGTCACTCCCCTGAGCATCCGCATTCGCAAAAAGATCCTAATTACAGACGAACGCGGTAAAAGCGAAAAGAAATCCAAAGAGTTATTGGGCATTTAGCCAGTCAAACATCCTGTCAGATTCTATGACAGGATGTTTTTATTTAATACCAATCGACAGGATGAAGATTTCGCCTGCCAATGCTACAATTGATAAATACCCTGAACATCCCGGAGGAACCCGCCAACAATGAGCCAACCTACTCCCGCACCAGAAACCCCTGAGAAAGAAAAAACGCCCCCTGTGAGCGAAGAATTCAAACAAACCCAGCACACCATGCAGGTGGATGGAAAAACGCTAAAGTATACCGTCACAGCAGGCACCATGCTGCTTAAAGATGAAGATTTGGAAGAAGGCGAAAAAGCCAAAGCCTCCATCTTTTATGTGGCTTACACTCTGGATGATGTTGCCGACCCGGCCAGCCGTCCCCTGACCTTCTCCTTCAACGGCGGCCCCGGTTCTTCTTCCGTTTGGATGCACCTGGGACTGTTGGGTCCCAAACGCGTGCTGATGCAGGAGGACGGTTCGGCCACCCCGCCGCCTTACAAACTGGTCGAGAATCCCTACACCCTGCTCACCCATTCCGATCTGGTCTTCGTTGATCCGGTCAGCACCGGATACAGCCGTACGGTTCCCAAGGAAAAACCGGAACAATTTCACAATGTCAAAAAAGACGTCGAATCCGTGGGAGAATTCATCCGCCTGTGGACGACCCGCAACAACCGCTGGACCTCCGCAAAGTACCTGATCGGTGAAAGTTATGGCACCACCCGGGCTGCAGCCCTTTCCGATTATCTTCAGGAACGCTATGGCATGAACCTGAATGGCATTATGCTGGTGTCCTCTATTTTGAATTTCATGACCGCCCGCTTTGACCCCGGCAATGACCTGCCCTATATCCTCTTCCTGCCCACCTACACCGCCAGCGCCTGGTACCATCACAAACTGCCCGCTGATTTGCAGACAGACCTGCGTAAGACCCTGGCCGAAGTGGAAGATTTCGCGCTCAACGAGTACACCCTGGCCTTGATGAAAGGGGCACGCTTGCAGGGCAAGGATCGCCAGCGCGTGGTCAAGAAATTAGCCCGCTACACCGGCTTATCCGAAACCTATATTGAGCAAACCAACCTGCGCATTGAAATCAACCGCTTCTGCAAGGAACTTCGCCGTTCGGAAGGCCTGACCATCGGTCGGCTGGACAGCCGCTTCACCGGCTTTGACCGGGATGCCGTCGGCGAAGAGCCGGAAGTGGACCCCGCCTTCGGGGTTATCACCGGACCCTATACCGCCACCTTCTATGATTACATCCGCCGCGACCTGGGTTTTGAACTGGACCGCCATTATGAAATCCTCTCCGATGTCCACGAAACCTGGACCTATAGCACCTACCAAAATCAATACGTCAATACCGCCGAGAAACTGCGCAAAGCCTTGCAGGCCAACCCGGCCATGAAAGTGCTGGTGTGTAACGGGTATTATGACCTGGCCACCCCCTATCTGGCTACCCAATACACGCTGGATCACATCGAACTCCCGGAAGCCTTGCGCCAGAACATTCAAATGACCTATTACGAATCCGGCCATATGATGTACGTCCACCTGCCCTCTTTGCAGCAGCAGGCCGTAGATTTGCGCAAATTTATCCAGGAGACAAGTAAATAGCTTGTCCAACGATCTGGCGACCTATTCACTTTTGAGTTAAAGAATACCGGTTATAAATCAGTCCGAAGAGGTATTGAACATCTTTCAAGCAAACAACCTGTCAATTTTCTGGCAGGTTGTTCTTTAAACAACTTATTTTCACTTACGATATATCAACACTATATACTTATCAACCAATTCCTGATTCCAGATCATTTAGATCGAGAGTCACCCGTAAGCGTGCCCCTACCGACTTTGCTGCTTTGTCCATGGTGATCAGAGTAACCGAACAATTTTCGGGATCGAGCAGTCGTTCCAGGGATGCCCGACTGGTTTTCATCCGCCGTGCCATTTCTGCTTTATTGATTTTTTGTGCCTTCATTAACTCAGCAATTTTAAAAGCCAGAACGCGCTTAAAGGCCACAGTTTCAGTCTGTTCAAGGATATCATGTTCAACAAGAAAATCATCGAAATCACTTCCAAAAAAGTTTGTATTTATCATTTCTGCAGATGTTTTTTTCATAACCAAATCGTATCTATTTTGGTACTCTTTGTCAAGTCAAAATTGTTGCGTTGGGAATATGCAAGAGGGTTAGGAGCACTAACAGCCATTTGTCCAATAAAATGGAAAATGAACCTTATAATCCATATGCAAAATCGAAGGGCCAGATGGTTAATCCCCGCTAATTTACCATTTCAAGCTGATATTGAGATGCAAATTTTGTGTAGGGGCGGGTTTTAAAAACGGCGCGCATCTATACTACACCTTGTAAACCCGCCCGTACCATATGCTAAAAATTTAAGCACGCCCTGGAAATTAACTAGATATCCTAGGGGTTCTATAAAGATAAACTCACCTGATAGATTCGCGCTTTGGGCGGGTTTACAAGGGTTGGGTTGGATTGGCGGGATTGATAAAACCCGCCCCTACAGTAATTTAATTCCTTACTTTCTATTAGTTGTAATAAAATGACTGACAGCGCATTACTGCCTTATTTATAATGATCCCCGAAATTGGTAGGGTCAAGGCATACTATAACGGCCATATTGCCTCGACCCTACCGGTTTTACGTTCCTCTCAATATCACTGAATTTACCAGAATTGTTTTGAAACATCCTGGTTGATCTTCTATCTCCTCAACCCTATAATGAAACCAGTGCAAATGCATTTCCAACAGGATTGTTGTTTGGTTTCCAGGAAAGGAGGGCGAAATGAATCATAAACCCCGTCAGAAAAAGGTGATTTTTAGTATATTATCCGCCATGCTTATCGTGGCCTGCATGTGCAGCCCGGCTTCCCTGCTGCCTGCAAATACGCCACCGCCTGAGGTTTCCGCACCTAAAACCGAACCTACACCAGCGGAGTTCTCCCCAACACAGACGGATGCCCCTCCTGCTGAAGCATTTATTCCCAGTCCCACGGTATCCGAGGCGCAGGGTTTGCAGGCGGAGGTTCCCTGGTTGATCATCTCCACAGACGATGCTCTCTGGGCGGCCAATATGGATGGGTCCAACCTGGTTAAACTTACAGATAAAACCACCTCGGAAATCGACCTGCAGCGAGCCGTCTCATCAACAGCGCATAAAATCGCGGTACTGACTACAGTGCAAGATGCTTATCATATGCTTTCATTACTTATTATTTCCCTGCCGGAAGGGAACGTGATCCAGCGCATCAATCTCACCACACCGGATACGGAGCCGTCGTTAGATGCCAGTCCGGGCGAATCCAGCCTGGAGGCGATGCGGGCCGTTGCAGAACAACCTTCTTTCACTTGGTCTCCGGATGGCAGGCGGCTGGCCTTCACCGCCGCACTGGATAGCCCCAATGCGGATATTTACGTCTATGATCTGCAAAGCCAGGAAATCCGCAAGGTTTCTGACGATGAGGGACAGGATTACCTGCCGACCTGGTCACCGGACGGCAAGTCCATCCTCTTTCTTGAAGCAGAAGGCTTCGGCACAGGGGCCGGATTTGCCATGTCAGGCATCTGGCTGGCAGCTGCCGATGGGTCCAGCACCAGGAAGCTGGCAACGCCCACCAGCAGCGGGGAACAGCTCATCGGATGGCGGGATGATGAAACGGTCGTGCTGACGAGCTGGAGTCCTGCATTCGGCCCCAGCCAACTGCGGTTGTACAATATCCGCACCCAAAAGCAAACTATCCTGGTAGATGGTGCGGTTTCAGGTGCAGCCGTTGCCAGCGGGATCGAAGCGGATTCCGGAGCGGTCCTCTACGGCACAGAGAACGGCCTTTTCGTGCTACCCCCGGCAGCCACAGCACCGCAAAAGCTCAGCGATGAGCTGGTTTCCAGTTACGGCTATCCAGCAGCTATCCGCTGGCAGGAAGACGGCAGAATCTTCATCGTCCATTTTGAGGATGGCGTCATTGCCACTTATATGGCCGATGGTTCCCAAAGGACAGACCCGCCGTTTAATTTATCCGGCGGCACGCTGGATGTCAGCTCCTTCGGTTTGATCTGGGGCTGGACGAATAAAGGGGCTGAGAATGAAGGCGCCTGGATCAGCGGACCGGGAATGACCGATGCGCAGGTATGGAGCGGACCGGCATCCAACCCGATGTGGAATGTCGACAATGATCTGCTGTTTTTTGTCGGGCAGGACCTCTACAAGGCCACCTTCAATAGTTATTATTCCGACGCCACCATGGTTGGCTCCCTGACCGGAAATGTCAGGGATATGGCCTGGATGGGATTCAATGAGGCATTGGATAAAAAATACAGTCAATGATGGAAATCAAGGCTGTAATTGGGTTTTCTTTTGACCCATCATTACTGACGAATATGGCAAAAGCAATAAGAAATTTAAAGTGGTTTTGGGCATTAAATAAGCAAACATCCTGTCAGTAAATTGACAGGTTGGACAATTGTCAAGTGCTGGCACAGGCAGAATTACTTGAAATTTCAATGAAATCATTCGGATATAATAGACTTTTCCGACCAGTTTCAATGATTTTATATTTTCTTGTAGCATATATTTTTCAAATAATAAGCACATAATTTACGATACGTATTTCTGAGAGTTTTTATCTATAATAAATAATGGAATGATAGATTGTTTCTACGTATCAAAGCCATGTGCCTGACAAATATTTGAAAGAATTGGATATAAAGAACACATCAAAATTTTTCATTGGTTCTGACCAGTGTAATCATTTCCATATATTGTTACCAGTATAATAATTTTCCCATTCCAAGTTCATTTTTTAAGGGGGAATTGATATTAGTTTGAGAAGTTGATAATGTATAGGTGGGTAATCTTTCTAGTGTGGAGGAAATAGATATCATGGAAAGAAATAAAAATCAATTTCATATGACTGTAGGAGCAGGGTTTAGTTTTGCTAGTAATAAGACTCCTAAAAATTTATCAGAACGTATCGACCTTTCGCGAGATTTAAACCTAATAAAAGCTGCTTTACTTTACTCAGATAAAGTAAATTTTTTTAGTTGCGGTCCATCTGCAATTTTATCGCTTACAAATCGCCCTAGAAATATGAATGAGGATGAACAAATTGAATGGTTTTTTGAATTTTATAAAAACCTAGGGATTCCTTCTCAAATTGAATATGTAAGCAATTTTCTTCAAGAATACAAAAAAGCTCGCCAAAATAAAAATAACAATTTAAATAATTATATGGAGTATAAACAAGCCTTAGCAAAATCCTATCGAGATATGGATATAATCGCTACTAATGCGGGTATAAAAGGACTAAAAGATGCCTTAGATTCAGGTTTGGTTGATTTTCAAAATTTTGCATTGATTGAAAATAGTGTAGAAGCATATATTACCTCTATCACACAAGCCATAAATTCTGATGAAACTTATACTGTTTTAGATGAGCAAACTAGCGAAATTATAAATCTTGGTATAAAAGAAGGTATATTTTCCATTTTAGGTAAATCTAAAAATCGCGCAACACAAGTTGGTATCTCATCTGAACTGATCGAGAGACTGCCTTTATTTGATGCAGCCACAATCGATGAAATTCTTGATATTCGTAAAGAATTAGATAAACCATTAATTCGTTTTAGATCAGCTATCATTGACTATTCAAAAAATATTGAGACTCAACCTTGGAATGACAGCTTTCAACAAGAAACCGAAGAATTATATATTAGAGATATTGCTCCAGCAATTTTAGAAATTGAAGATGCCTATAAATCAAATAAATCATTGTTTGCCCTAATCCCGAAAATCATAACCCAAGGTGTGGTCACTACTACTGCTCTTGGAATTTGTTTATCTCAATCCAAAATGGCTGCAGATTCTATTTTTGGACTTTCAATTTCTGGTGGTCTTTCAATCAGTGCATATGAAGCAATAAAACAGCGTCGTATCGGGATAAAAGAAGTGGAAAAGCATCAATTATTTTTTTATTACAAGGCAGCAAACATGTTATCTGGGAAATAACCTTGAAAATATGCCGCCTTTTCTCAGCATAATTTACTATTGGCGCCATTGTTTGCCGTCATCGAGACAGGGTTATTGAAACAAAGGAGAAATAATGGGATCAGCTATTGATGCATTTTGTGATTGTATAAAATCTATAAATTGGATTGCTAGTGTGCAGATCTGGGTACCAATTATTAAAGATATACTAACTGCCGGAGCGGCGATTGCAGCAATATATGGTTTTAAAGCTTGGAGGCAAGAAATCGAATTTAAGCAAATGAATTATGTGGCAAATAAATTAATGAAATCCACCTTGAATTTGCAAGAAGCTTTTATCGAATTCTTAAATTTTGACATGATTTTCATTGGACTATCTCATTCTTTCGGTGAATATGACAATTTGCAATATAAAATGGATAATCTTCGTACCATGGTTGAGGTAATTGACATTGACTATAATAAATTAAATGAAGCTATAAATGAATTTAAGGATATTTATACTGAGGGTTATATAACATATGGACAAGGTGTTAAAGAAATAAGGGAAAGTATATTGGCTATTCATTTTGAAATTAATAAAACAATTGTTTTATTGAAATCGATTTCAAGTGAAAATCATAAGGATATTAAAATATTTAAGGATGCTTTATCAGATAATGAACTTATAAAAGTTTTTGATAAAAATTCTCGCGAAAGTTATTTATATACCATTCAGGAGAATGTTAATAAAATGCATAACATTTTACAAAACTCACTCATCCAGAATAAGCCCCAAAAAGGATTTTTGTTTATAAAGAAATAAGTTTTTAAGAAAATGTTTCAATTGTTCATAAGGAATTGAGTACACAGTCATTGTTTGCCATCGTGTAGGTGCAATCTGGTTCTAGGCAAATATTTCAAAGTAGATTTTAACCATACTAATAAGCAACTGCGATATGATGATCTTCGTAGCTATACGTGAGTTAATTCTATTTGGTTTTTAATTTCCAGATCAACATCAGCGCAAACGCATTGCAATGAATTGAACAATTATCCATTGACCATTTGTCTGTAACAATATTAATTATTTTTAGTCTAGAAAATTTATGGAGAAGCAATATGCCTGTTTGGGATCTGTACTCAAAACGAAATAAAAGAAACACACAAGATACTCCTGATATATTTATCTACGATGAGATACCTAAGAAATTTCGAACTCAATTAATTCATTTAATTATTGAAGGTTTTGGAGAAATCAGGCAATATACAGATAGTTGGGGGTTAGCTTATAAAAATATTCACAACGTGTTATGTCAAGAATATGGCGTTTTCACTTTATCCAAAATTAATTCAACACCCCAAATTGACTTATTTGAATTCATAATGCAGGTAGAAGATGTAGATAAAATATTGGATGTAATCGAAGTGGTTGTTGAGAATTTGAGATTTTACTTATCACTAAAAAAATATCGATCTGATCACAAGATCCAGATTAGTTTTGAGGAAATCGTATCAGATCTTAACACAAGGTTATTAGAAAATTCATTAGGTTATCAGTACGAATCAAATCAAATTGTACGAGTGGATTCTAAATTTATTCATCAAGAAATAATGAAACCTGCATTACTAGTTCTTGCTAATAGTGAGTACGAAGGAGCAAATGAAGAATTTCTCCTTGCTCATGAACATTATAGAATAGGGGAATATAAAGAATGCCTAGTAGATTGCCTTAAATCATTCGAAAGCACGATGAAAATTATTTGCGTAATACATGGATGGGTATTTGATCCAGAGAAAGATACAGCGAGTAAACTTATAGATATATGTTTTGAGAACAAACTTATCCCAGACTACCTTCAAAGTCAATTTGGGACATTAAGAACCAATTTACAATGTGGAATACCCACGGTTCGGAACAAAGAAGCTGGACATGGCCAAGGTGATGAGATCAAAACAATTCCAGCATATCTTGCGTCCTATTTATTGCATCTTACCGCAACATCAATTTTATTGTTAACCGATGCAGAAAAAGAAATTAAATGACTGCGTCCCTCCTCCATTCCAGAAATCATGTTGTCGCCTACAAGCGCTATTCCGGCGGAGAAGGCCAGTACTTGATAGCGCACTAGAAAATATCAATCGGGAAATGTATACCAAATTTCCACCGCCCAATCTACCACTTTTGCGTCAAGGTTCACCTCGGAGAAAAGGATGAAAATTAATAAAATCATATTGCTCCTCGTTTCAACAATCCTCATCATGGGTTGTGCCCAAATGGCGTTGCTGCAACCGGCGCCGGGTGTACAGCCCGTCCCCACCATCGACCCATTGCTGCCTACAAAAACGCTGTGGGTGTTCCTTACCCCCACTTCCGAGGTAAGCGAAACACCCGAGACGCCTGAAGCGGTTATTCCAACCTCTGCGCCTGTTCCCGGATGGCAGAAGATAGAGGATAGCGATTATGAGATCTACCTGCCGGAGAGTTATGTCGGCGGAAACACAAGTCAAAATTTGGCAGAAATTGTTACTAATCTTCGCAAGCTGGGGGGGAACTTCAAGTGGGCTGCCGACACGATTGAACAAAACCCCGGAATCTATGAGCTATATGCCACAGATTCCAATGTTGGGCCGTCCGGGTTTGTCACGAATTTAAGTATCACCACAGAAACCATCCTACCTTCGTTTTCGCTCGAAGCTTATATGTCTTCGGCATCGGCTGGACTGCCGGCGCAGTTCCAAATCGTTGACAAAAAAACCATGGTAATCAACGGGTATGAGGTGGGTCAGATCATTGTGGAATTTGAATTGAGTGGGCTCAAAGGGAAGGAATTGATGTACATATTCAGAGGGGAATCGTCCGTCTGGGTTATGACCTTTGCAGCTATGGCGGATGAATATGATTCACGCCTGCTGGAGTTTGTCCAAATCGCGGACAGCTTCAGAATTAAAGAGGAATAAGGTTCATATTTGTTTCCTAGGTTAACCTTTAAGTACCCTAAAGATTAGTCAATGTAGGGGTTTAGCATCCGGCGAGAATTTTTGCTTTTCATTGCTTTGAACGGATGCTAAACCCTTCCGTATGCCTGGTTGTCGCAGGATTGTGGAAAGGGATGATGGATTATTTTTGGATATTATCCCAGATCAGCAGGTTGTTATGGGTACAGGTGAGGGCTTAGCATCTGTCATAAGAATTCACCAACCAACGATTTTACCGGATGCCAAACCCTACAATGAATAAATGGTTGGCAAACGATACCATGGATGGAAAATTTAATTATTCTTGCCCAATTCACGGATCTACAGCAGTTATAGGTCTCCCGGACAATCTCTTATAGTTAACGGCGCTGTCTACCCTGTAGGTGCAATTCATGAATTGCCACTACAGGGTAGACAGCGTTTCGTGCAGGTAACAAAAACCCCGCCCAATTGGACGAGGTCATGTCAAAAGAATGGAGCCATCGAAGAGGATCGAACTCTTGACCTGACGATTACAAGTCGCCTGCTCTACCAGCTGAGCTACGATGGCATTCACTATTCACGGTCATCATTTTACCATAACCTAAATAAAAGTGTTAAGGTTGAGGGTGCTAAATGAGACCCTAAGGGTTTCAAAAGACCAAAAGATCTGCCCTCTTTTATTATCAGTTGCTTAAACTGGAACTCTGCTATATAGTGGTTCTTGAACACAACTTACAGGCATAGGAAGGAAACAAAGATGGGACACATGGAAGAGATTATCAGTACAATCAAAATCCTAAAATCAGAGGTCGCAACGGATCTGCAGCGTATTGAAGGTCAAATTGAAGAAATCAAAACGGATATGCTTAAAGCGTTCATCCTTGCGCGGGTGCAAGACTCTAAGTTGGATGGAAACCAAATAAATAAATTTAATGCGCAGCTTTCTGATTTATATGAACAAAGAAATGTTTTAAATGCTGCCCTGTCAAAATTGGATATCCAGCATGAAGACCCTATCTTAAAAGAGTTGGTCGAATTGATTGATGATTTTCAAAAAGAGGATTTTCTTTTTAATTAGGTTAAATAGGACTCAATTATTCTTGCTTTATCCTTTGGTGGAGGTTGAATGGACAACGGAAATTGGTTGGTCTTAATCATTACAGGTGCATTTTTTCTCTTTTTTGCCTACAAGCTAGGCAAGAATGCGGGTAAAACCATTCTCTTCATCCGCGACCTGATCAAACAAGTGTTAGAAACCAGCCGGCAGGAGAAACCTTGACCCTACCCACCCCATCCGCCAATTTGTGGGATCAGCGCTACACGCAGGACAATTATGCCTACGGCCGGCAGCCCAATGAGTTTTTACTCAATCAAATTGATCACATTCCCAAGGGCGCCGTGCTGTCGCTAGCGGAGGGGCAGGGCCGCAATGCCGTCTACCTGGCGCAGCAGGGTTTTAACGTCACCGCCGTGGATGCATCCGCCGTCGCCATGCGCCAAACGAATGAGTTTGCTCAATTGAGCGGCGTATCCGTCACCACCATCACCGCGGATCTGGCAAATTTCACAATTGAAGAAAACAAATGGGATGCCATCCTCTCCATCTATTGCCACCTTCCTTCAGCCTTAAGGAAAACCATCCACCGCCAGGTCGTGCAGGGGTTACGTCCTGGGGGTGTCTTCCTGCTGGAAGCCTTCTCCCCGCAGCAGCTTAACTATCAAACCGGCGGACCAAAAAATGCGGATATGCTGGCCTCGCTCAGCGAACTGAAAGACGAACTACAGGGCCTGGACTTTATCATCGGTCAGGAGTTGGAACGGGATGTCCAAGAAGGGCTGCACCACACCGGCGTCGCGGCAGTGGTACAGGTGTTAGCGATCAAACCGTAACCGACCTGAGGGTAAATCAGCTCTTATTCCACAATTTGCAGCATTGTCCACCGGACATATTGGATGCCATGATCGAAAAAGACATTATCCACAAACCAGACTTAAATCTTGGCGGGCTGACCATTTATCGTGACGCCGTCCGTGGGATTATTTACCAGGATGAGCGCTTGTTAATGGTCTACTCTGAGCAAAACGGAGATTACAAATTTCCGGGCGGGGGTGTTCAGCCGGGTGAAACTCACCCCATCGCTCTGGCCAGGGAGCTCAGAGAAGAATGCGGTGCAGAACTGACAGCCAGCGGAGCGGCTTATGCCAGGATTGTTGAGTTGGATCAGGCCGTGGATGAGGGCGTGGACATTTTCAAAATGTGTTCCACGTATTACCTGTGTCAGATTGCTCCGGAATTGGGCCCTCTGACGTTGGATGACTATGAAAAAGACCTGGGCTTTCGACCCGTCTGGATCGGTCTTGAAGAAGCCATATGCGCCAATACAGCCATCCTTCATCAGGCCAACTCACCCTCGCCACGCTGGACTTATCGGGATCTTTTTATTCTCAACGAAATCAAAAAAGAGATGCCTAAATAAAATCAGCAAAATATGAATTGAATGTGGTGGTGCTTTTCATCCCCCCGTCTGATAATCTCATATGAACATCTAATTCATAAAGCATTTTTCATAAATCCAGTCTATAATTAAGAAAACAATTCAAGGTAATAGGTTTACCTTGCAGATGCCAACATCGATCAATTTGCTATCCTTGGGGAACTTATGAAAAAGCATACCCTGATTGATTACCAACAAAAAGAACTCCAGCAATGTTTCCTCGCTTATCTTGAGGCTTATTTTGTGCAGCGTGATCTGACTGCAACAGTGGCGTTCTTTAGTTCCACCTTCACGGGTTTCGGGACTGGTGTGAATGAAGCTGCCTACACGACTGAAGATAGTATCAAGCTCTACAAACGAGACTTTGAGCAGGCGCCCAATCCAATTAGCTATCAATTAAAAAAACTTGAGATTCAGCCTCTCGGCGAGTCATGTGGAATTTTGATTGGCGAATTGGATTTACGCACAACCATCATGGATCAGACCATGAGTTTATACGGGCTGCGCATCACTGCTGCATTTCATAAACAGAGTGGCAAATGGTTGATGGAACATATGCACATTTCGCTTCCAACATCAATAAACGCTGTAAATCAGTCTACACCAATTAAAGAAATCGAAGAGCGTGTTGCAGTCCTTGAAAAACTTGTCGAGGAAAGGACCCATGAATTGGAGATTGCCAGGAAAGAATTGGAGCTGCTGGCAGATACCGATGGCATGACCGGGATTTATAATCGCATGAAACTGGATCAGATTCTGCTCACAGAAATTCAACGGGCAAACCGATACAATTCCACCTTCTCCGTCATCCTTTTTGATTTAGATAACTTTAATGAGGTCGACGAAGCCTGCGGACATCAGGTGGGTGATCAGATTCTTACGGAATTAGCCAGGATCATCCATCAAAGGGTTAGGAATACGGATATCCTTGGGCGCTGGGGTGGGGATCAGTTCATGATCATCTCACCGGAAATCAATCTGGATGATGCCACTCTGCTGGCCGAAACCATTCGAATTACGATTGCATCCCATGATTTTGGTATCCAAAGATCACTAACCTCAAGTTCCGGGGTTACTGTCTGGAAGCCAAAGGACACGTATAATGCCCTGATTGACCGGGTTGACAAATCCTTATGTATAGCAAAACGAAATGGGAAAAATCAAGTTGTTGCTTAACCTGGAATCGTAGATACCAGAAACTCACTAAACAAAATAATATTGAACTTAATGAAAGGATAGCAAACCATGAATATTTTGATTGTGTATGATACGGTGTTTGGAAATACAGGCAAAATTGCCCAGGCCATGGGAGATGCCTTAAAAAGTAAAAGCTTTGTACGGGTCATTCCGGTGGCTGATTTCACTCCAATCCAGCTTGCTGAAACGGATTTGTTGATCCTTGGTTCTCCAACTCGTGGATTTCGTGCCACACCTGCCTTGATGGAACTAATCAGCGCTATTCCATTGGAAGCTATCAAAGGCAAAAAAGTAGCCGTCTTTGACACACGCATCGTCCTCAAAGATATCAAAAACGGAATTTTTCGTTTCATTGTCAAAACTGGCGGATTTGCAACGAAAAAGATGGCCGCTGCGCTGAAGGCAAAAGAAGCCGTTCAGATCGTTGAACCGGAAGGTTTCTTTGTCGGTGGAGAGCAGGAAAATACCGTTCTTAATGAGGGCGAATTGGATCGGGCAGCCAAGTGGGCAGAACAATTGCTCCCTTTGATCCAATAAACTAATTCCAATTTGCCATTGGTCCCACCATTCATATACCCGGAAATCGTCTATATGTTCATTCCGGGTATATTCCTGTTTTCTTTGACTGAGAGATATTGATATTCTTTCCATTGGATCAGGAAAGTGAACTATTAATGAGCTTTTGTCGTTTAAATCATAAAAAGTAAAGAGCCAGAAAGCTATGATGCTAATCAAACAATGCTTCTTGATATCCACAATCTTGGTCATGAACCTGATGCAGCCGGCAGCGGGGTTGATTCAGGCTGAAACCCCCACACCTGCCACCCATAATGCCACTGCGGATGAATTGGTCTACTTTACGAATCTACGGCGCACACAATACGGATTATCCGCACTGACAGTCAATAGTATTCTCATGGAATCTGCTCAGCGGACGGCTGAAATTATGGCAGGCTTAAAGCAGCCTGGTCACCTTGGCGGGGCGACGACAAATATTAGTGAAATGGGCTACCAAAAGGGCTTGACCATTTATTCAACTGAAAATGTCGCCAATGGAACGGATCTATCGGCTGAATACATTGTGTATACCACCTGGAATGATGATTTGCATAATATTCCAGTCATGAACCCCATTTATTGTGATATCGGCGCAGGGGTTGCCAAAGATTCTGATGGGATGTCTTACTACGTTTTGCGAGCTGCTTATAGCGAAAAACGGTATTGCGGCGAGTACCGCGCACCAGATGGAACGACCATCGAAACCCTGTACGCCAACATGGATACTTCTAAAGACAGCGCTGCTGTTTCGACAGGCTCTCAATGGATGGCGCCGGTCAGCAGGGTTACCCCCAACCCGGAAGGAAAAATCATCCACAAAGTGGATTATGGTCAGACGCTGTGGAGTATTGCTATCACCTATAACACCACCATCAAGCAAATTCAAGCTCTTAATGGATATACTGAAGAGAATCAAACCGTTTATGTCGGCCAAGAACTGGTTATTCCCACCTCACTGACCCCGTACCCAACACAAACTGTCACCACAACGCCAATCCTGGCCATCAGCCTCACTCCGAGCTTGATCCTCTACGAAGAAACAGAGACTCCCAGTCCAGAACCGCAAATGACATCAACACCTATCCCACAGATGCAAGATGAATCCTCCGTCACCGCCACCCTCTTTTGGGCTGCCATGCTTGGGCTGCTCTTGGTTCTGCTTGGCATCCTGATGAAATATATGCCTGGTTCCCAATAAGATGAAAGAAATGGAGATTGTGCTGCGATAAATCGCCTTCAGCGGAATCTGTGCCGTCTATGTTAGCAAACCAGAAATCTTGTCTACACTAAAATTAGTGTGAATTTTTTAAGCTGCGGTCATATAGCATCTCTTAATGAATTCCAAGTCGTTTCCCTTCGGCAACTTAATTGGTATCACTTGGATAATCAAACTTGTATTGATTCAATGATCGTTTTTGCATCCTTTAGACTCGCACCTGTCTCTTCTATCAGTACACGCATTGCATCGTTCTTCCTTCCATTTTGAATCAGAGCCAAAACCGTTGGTGAGACGGTGTAATCTGGCAAGTCGCCTGCTGAAATCCCCAATCTCCTTGAAATAAAATCCAGGCGGGCTTCAATTTTCTCAATTCGTTTTCTTAATTCGCCAATTTCATCCATCTCTTTTTTACTCAACCCAATCTGTAACAACAGACAAAGGAATTAATTGCTTCTATGATCTGATTAGTATACACCTATTGAATATCGCTTCTCCATGAAAAGGGTGTTGTTGTTGAGGATACTCTCGTAAGATTAGAATATCCCTTATTGTCAACCATAATGGCGAAGACCCTGAATGAAGTGGTCAATCATTCACACATTAAACAATGTTTGGTATCTTAGGATAGGAGCCGGTAATTTCCTGTTTCTGCTTTGTTGTTTACTGGACAGGATAAACCTTTCATAATGAGCCCTGGTGATTAATTTTGATATGAGCTGCGTAGCACGCTGACCTCTTTCTGATATAATCCTGGAGGGGAATAATTCAACAAGGAAGGACCATCATATGAGCATGCTTTTATTAATTATCATCGGAATCATAGGCTTGATCGGATTGGCACTCCTGACGCTTTTGATAGTTTTCTTAATTCGAAAGAATCGCCAGCAGCATTAAGTACAGTGCGCTGTTCGTGCATCCATTTATAATTCCATTTTTCCAAACCCTCCCATCGATCATCAAATGCCCTACTTTTGGCCAGGATATGTTTTAATAGAATCGTGTATACTAATTACAGAAAACAAAAATAATTACAAAGGGGTTTCCATGAGCGCACTTTTTCTCATTATCATTGCATTTTCGATTCTTACCATTCTGTTAAGCCTGGTCAGTTTACGATATCGTCAGCGGTAGTGATCCCAGTTACTTTTAGCTTTCAAAGTAGAGATAAACAAAAAATCCGTTAACATAAAAACTCGTCCAATTTCATGGACGAGTTTATGTTTTTCTGTGAGCCACCGAAGAGGATCGAACTCTTGACCTGACGATTACGAATCGTCTGCTCTACCAACTGAGCCACGGTGGCTGACGTTCCCGATTATATCAGGATTGGCCCAAAATCTGCAAGAGATATCGAATATAATTACGGGTAGACAACATCCCTCCGGGAGGAGCTTTTCTTTGAAAAATATCGCCATGCTTTCTTATCATACCTGTCCTCTGGCCACTTTGGGCGGCAAGGACACCGGCGGCATGAATGTCTACGTCCGTGAATTGACCTATCACCTGGGCAAAATGGGCGTGCATGTGGATGTCTTTACCCGCTCCCAGGACGAACATGTTCCGCAGGTCTTGCATCAACTTTGTTACGGTAACCGCGTGGTACATGTGCCTGCCGGCCCGGAAATTTTCCTTCCCAAGCAGCAACTCAGCACCTACCTGCCGGATTTTGCCGAAGGGATCCTGCATTTTGCTGCGGAAAAAGGAATACAATATGACCTTATCCACAGCCATTACTGGATGTCCGGTATTGCTGGCAAAAAGCTCAAAGAAACCTGGAACATCCCCATGGTGCAGATGTTTCACACGCTGGGAAAAATGAAGAACCGCATCGCGCAAAGCCCTGCCGAAATGGAAGGGGAATATCGACTGAACGGCGAGCAGGAAGTAATTGATGCCGCCGACAAAATCGTCATCGCCACACCAGCCGAACGCAGCCAGTTGGAGTTCCTCTATCAAACTCCCAGCACAAAAATGGAAATAATCCCGCCAGGGGTCGACACCAGCAAGTTTTACCCCATTCCAGCCGATGAAGCCAAAGCCGTCATCGGTATCTCTCCCAAAGATCGTATGCTGCTCTTTGTGGGCCGTATTGAACCCCTCAAGGGTATTGATGTGCTCATGGAAGCCATCGCTCAACTGCACATAACCAATGAAATTGACGGCTGTCCGCATTATCTGGTTATTATCGGCGGCAATCCGGATGCTGAAGGCACTGATATGGATGGCGAGATGAATCGCCTAATGCAGCTGCGCCGGGACCTGGAACTGAAAGATATGGTGGTATTTCTGGGCAAACGCGACCAGGATACCCTACCCTATTATTACTCTGCCGCTGAGATCGTGATCATGCCCTCGCACTATGAATCCTTTGGCATGGTGGCCCTGGAAGCTATGGCCTGCGGTACACCGGTTGTGGCCAGTCAGGTGGGCGGTTTGGGTTTTCTGGTGCAGGATGGTGTAACCGGGTTTGTTGTTCCCAACGCAGACCCTGCATCACTGGCGGAAAAAATTAAGTTGCTGGTTTGTGACGAAGAATTACGCACCCAGATGGGTAAGAACGCAAACGCCTATGCGCAAGATTACGATTGGCATAAAATCACCGAACGAACCATTGATTTATATGAGCGCATGACCCAAACCGAGTCCGTGCAAAGTCCCTGGTAGATAAGTTCGATTTTCCTCGTCATTGGATTTTCCGATGCTTGGATAACCAATCGCCTGTCATCCCCTAATACATAACCTCTCCACCGAGATTTGGTCGGGGAGGTTTTATTTTTTCTTCAAGGTATTGGCTCGCTGGAGCAGATCTTTTCCAAATCTGGCCCGTACTTCATCCACCGCACTTAGCAAGCGGCGTTCTTTTTCATCCTGGGTTTCCCATAACGGCAATTGATGCAAGGAATGGGTCAAGCCACTCACGCCCACCCCGATCAACCGTACCGGTTGATGGAAGGGAGAAAACGCCATCATTTGCTCATAAGCCTGCTCATAGATCACCCGATCCTGATCAACCGGATTGTTTAATTTTTTTTGGCGGGTATGCGTATCAAAATTTGCCCAGCGGATTTTCAGCCGAATGGTGGTGCCGCACAGTCCGCTTTTGCGCAGGCGATACCCCACCTGTTCGGATAAATCCAGAAGTTGTTTGCGCAGAATCTCCGGATCGGAGACATCCTTATTGAAGGTCACTTCCTGACTGACTGATTTTACCGAATGGTCTTCCGCCACCGGCCGATCATCCAACCCTTGCGCTCGCTCCCACAAATCCCTACCGCTTTTGCCAAACACTTTTTCCAATTGATTGACCGGCATGGATGCAATCTGTCCAATGGTTTTAAATCCCATTAAATTAAATCGTTCGGCCATTTTTGGCCCCACTCCCCACAACTCACGCACCGATAAATCAGCTAAAAAGGCAGCTTCCTCCCCTGGCTTGACTTCGGTAATCGCCATTGGTGGTGTGGGTTTCTTATGCGCGGATTTGCCGATATTATTGGCAATCTTGGCCATCAATTTATTACTGGCCACACCCAGCGATGTGGGCAATTGCGTACGGGTATAGATATCGGACTGCAGGCGTTTTGCAATCTGCACCCCGCTTTGTGGCAGGTCACTGACATCCAGGAAGGCTTCATCAATGGATATCTGCTGCACCAGAGGGGTCAAGTCCCGAATGATCGCCATCACCTTTTCGGATTCACAGGTGTAGGAACTAAAGCCTGAGTGAACAAAAATCAGCTCTGGGCAAAGACGCAAAGCTTGTGAACAGGGCATGGCAGAATGTACGCCGAATTGTCTGGCCGCGTAGGAACAGGAGGAAACCACACTGCGTCCGCTCGGATCTCCTCCCACGGCAAAAGGCTTACCTTTTAGCTGCGGTTGAGTTAACTCCTCCACAGAGCAAAAGAAAGCATCCAAATCAATGTGTAGAATCTTTCTTGGGCTCATAACTTCCTGTTAGAACTTTTGTTCTTTTATTATATCACGTTCAGGCAAAAAAACAGCCCGTATTGCGGGCTGTTCGTTTTCTTATTGGGTCAGAAGTAGCTGTCCCCAGGATGTTGGGTCCAACAAATGCCGCCCCGGAACACAGGAAATCATACTCTGTTGGATATTTTCACTGGTATTGTCGTTATCGGACACCGAGAAAGCAAATCCATAGGTCGCCCAAGCATAAGGTGAAACACCCAGTACACTCCATGGGATGGCCGCTTCCACACGGGTGATGCCATCCGACCGTACAGAGCCGATTACAACACCATTGCGAGCCCCACCGCCGCTGCGCGGGAACCAGGCTACGGCTT
Source organism: Leptolinea sp. UBA5203 (assembly GCA_002412765.1). Taxonomy (GTDB): domain Bacteria; phylum Chloroflexota; class Anaerolineae; order Anaerolineales; family Anaerolineaceae; genus UBA5203. Next base: position 97,232 of record DHVR01000068.1, read on the forward strand.
CTTTTGTCCCATTGACATCAGGCTTGCCGGGAGATATACCAAGTTGATAATCATCGCCGGACATTTCAGCCCAATAAAAGTCCTCGTAAAGATAGGAATCAAAAAGAAGTTCCAGGCTATCTCCCTTATATAGGTCCTGACCGGAGGCATTCTGGGCATACACATCATCGGTTATTTTTGTAGCCAGGTAGAGATTGTTCCAATCCCAGCCGATACGCAGGGAAGCACCGAGGTCTGTTTCCCCGCTGCGTTCGCCCGCACCATACACCACAGCGTTACAGTTGTACGCCGTGTTGCTCCACTCATCCCAAACTCCGTCGATAACCGGCGGCGAATAGAGATATGTGGCAAAGAAGGTGCCCCCTCCACGATTAGGCAAAGGTGTACCTGTAAGCGTAGCGGTTGGCGTTACTGTGCTGGTGAATGTCAGACTTGGTTCAGGCGTGGCTGTTAGCGGCTCGGTCGTGACAGTTGCCGGATCCATCGTCGCTGCCGAAGGGACTTCCATCGTTGCGATCAGGATTATGGGTGTCTGAGTTACCAAGGAAACGGTACTACCGGTTAGTTGACATGCACTCATACCCATTGCCAGACTCAAGAATAATAGCATTGCCGTACTTCGTTTTCTCATCCTATTACCCATCCTTTCTAGATTCTCTATGATTATAGCGTGAAGTAGAGACGAAAGAAAGAATATTCCGAGATCTTCACCAATTCTTCTTCTTAGATATTTTTCTTGATATTTTTCACCTTATTTGTGGATATTTTAGTCATATAAACCAAAATGATGATATAAAAATCAACCTTTTCTGTATATCCCATGTCTTTACCAAACCTATCTTTATTGCTACAATAAAAACATAGATTGTGAAATTAATCACAAACTACATTATCAAAGATACATGGAGTACAAGATGATGTCCAAAAAAGAATCCGTTTCAAGTGAAACGTCACCACTCACCAGTATGACTCCCATGGAGGAATTGAACGCCCTGATCGCCCGGGTTCAAGCTGCGCAGAGAAAATTTTCAACGTATTCACAGCAACAGGTGGATGCAATTTTCCGTGCAGCATCCATTGCGGCAAATGCAGAACGCATTACCCTTGCCAAGGAAGCTGTTACAGAAACTGGCATGGGCATCGTGGAAGATAAAGTGATTAAAAATCATTTTGCCGCTGAATACATCTACAACAAATACCGCACAACACAAACCTGCGGTGTAATCGAATTCGATCCCACCTTTGGCATTGAAAAAGTAGCAGAACCGGTAGGTGTGATCTGCGGTATCATCCCTACCACTAACCCAACTTCCACAACGATTTTCAAATCCCTGATTGCCTTGAAAACGCGCAATGCAATCATATTTTCTCCCCACCCGCGTGCCAAACAATGCACGGTACATGCTGCTAAAATCATCCTGGATGCCGCCGTAAAAGCTGGAGCGCCGGCTGATATTATTGGCTGGATTGAGAACCCTACCATTGAATTAGCCAATGCCTTGATGACCCACAGCGGCATCAATTTAATCCTGGCCACGGGAGGACCAGGCATGGTCAAAGCCGCTTATAGCAGCGGAATTCCCGCAATCGGGGTTGGCGCAGGCAATACCCCAGCCTTAATCGATGAGACGGCTGATATCCGTATGGCAGTAAATTCTATCTTGATGAGCAAGACTTTTGATAATGGTGTTGTGTGTGCCTCAGAACAATGTCTGGTTGTTCACACCGATGTATACGATGAAGTCATTGCCGAATTCAAGAGCCGGGACGGCTATGTCCTCTCCAAAGAGGAGAAGGCAAGTTTGGCAGCGATCATGATCAATCCAAAGTCCTGTGCTATCAGCCCGGCTATCGTCGGTCAATCTGCACCTAAAATCGCTGAAATGGCCGGTATTCAGGTTCCACCCACTACCAAATTGCTGATCGCTGAAATTGATAAAGTTGTTCCTGAGGAAGCCTTTGCCCACGAGAAACTCTCCCCGGTGCTTGGCATAATGCGCTGTACAAGTTTTGAGCAGGGTATTAAATTCGCAAGTCAATTAGTGGAGCTGGGTGGTATTGGTCACACCTCTGTAATTTATACAGATAAACGGAATCATGACCGCATCCACCAATTCGGTACGGAGATGCGAACCGGTCGTGTTCTAAGTAATATGCCATCCTCTCAGGGAGCGATCGGAGATATTTACAATTTTCGTCTGGAGCCTTCCCTGACGTTGGGCTGCGGAAGCTGGGGCGGGAACTCCGTCAGTGAGAATGTGGGTGTAAAACATCTAATGAATATCAAAACCGTTGCAGAAAGAAGAGAAAATATGTTGTGGTTTCGTGTCCCACCTAAAATATACCTGAAATCCGGCTGTCTGCCTGTAGCCTTGCAAGATCTAACTGGCAAGAAACGCGCCTTCATCATTACCGATTCCGCCCTGTTCAATTTAGGTTTCGTGGAAAAAATCACCTCCATTCTTGAACCAATGGGCATTGAGTGCGAATGTTTTCATCAGGTACAGCCCGACCCGACCCTTTCAACCGTTCAACAAGGTGTTGCCCTCATTAACGCCTTTAAACCGGATGTTGTTATAGCGTTGGGAGGCGGTTCCCCCATGGATGCCGCCAAGATCATCTGGATGCTTTATGAACATCCGGAGGTAGATTTTGAAGGACTCTCCTTGCGTTTTATGGATATTCGAAAACGTATTTATACATTTCCCTTGATGGGGCAGAAAGCCATGATGGTCGCCATCCCGACAACCTCTGGTACCGGATCGGAAGTGACGCCTTTCGCCGTCATAACCGATGATCGCAGCGGATTGAAATATCCCATTGCAGATTACTCGCTCACTCCGGATATCGCGATTGTGGATGCTGACCTGGTGCGTCAAATGCCAAAAAGCCTGGTGGCCGCTGGTGGTTTCGACGCGATCGTCCACAATATCGAGGCCATTGTCTCTGTAACCGCCACGGATTACACCACCGGCATTGCGCTGGAATCCCTTCGGGTATTATTCAAATATTTACAGCGTTCCTTCGATCTTGGTGCCGAGGACCTTCGTGCTCAGGAAAAAGTGCATAACGCTTCCACAATGGCCGGTATGGCATTCGCGAACGCATTTCTGGGTATTTGCCACTCCATGGCTCATAAACTCGGTGCTGAATTCCATATTCCCCACGGTATCGCTAATGCTCTGCTGCTGCCTACTGTGGTGCGATTCAACGCAACGGACAACCCCACCAAACAAGCAGCCTTCCCACAGTACCGCTATCCGGGAGCAATTGTTCGATATACGCGTATTGCGGATTTCCTAAACCTGGGTGGCGACACCAGCGAAGAGAAAATTGAAGCTCTAATCAACGCCCTGGAAGATATGAAAACCGGGTTGAAAATTCCCCGCACAATTCAAGAATACGGCATTCCTGAGAAGGAGTTTTTATCAAAAGTTGAGCATCTCGCCGAAGAGGCGTTTGATGACCAGTGCACCGGTACCAATCCGCGCTACCCGTTGATCAGTGAATTACGCGAATTATATCTGAAAGCTTATTACGGGAAGTAGATTTTATTCAATGCACCCCGGCGGCTCAAAAGCCGCCGGGATCAGTTCTTGCGCTATAACGAAGGTGCAGAATATTCAACCAGAGCATAAATAGCTGGGAAATCATGGATCTGGCCAGCAAACCATAATCTGCATGTTCTAAAATCCCATTTCATGAATGGACCCAAGCAAATCACATTTCATGTCTGGCTTTCTTCTAGACTCGATAAGTAAAATGAATTGGTCATGACCCTTAATTACAGGTATAATTTTTTTAGCAATGTCAACTACTGAGTCTCTTATCCCTGAAATCAAAGTCATCTTGTTTTGCTTGAAAGAAGAGGCATTACAGGTCTTGGTACACCCTTCTGACTCCCAGAATCGAGTAGATTTTCCTACCGGTTTGATCGAAGCCGGGAGTTCCCTGGAAGGAAATGTCCAAAACTGCCTCAGAAAACTGCTGCCGGCTGATGAAATTTATCTGGAACAGCTTTTTACTTATGGGGATGGGCTGGTTGAACAGGGTCAGCGTCATTTATCCGTGGTGTATTTTGCGCTGCTGCCAAATAATAAAAGTGATTTTACCCATCACCATGTGATCTGGAAACCGGTCTTAGAACGGAATAGTTTTCCTGAATATGAATTGGAAATCTTGGATTATGCCTTGCGCCGACTGCGCTATAAACTGGAATACACAGCCGTAGGATTTGAACTGCTGCCTGAGACTTTCAGCTTATCTGAATTACAGCGTACTTATGAGATCATCCTGGATGAACCCCTGGATAAACGCAATTTTCGCCGCCGTATCCTGCAAGCCAATATCATTGAACCCACAACCTATCGCAAGACCGGCGAAGGCCGTCCGGCAGCCCTTTACCGTTACCGTTCGGATGCTGTGGCAGAAATCAAAGCCCGGCGCCTGTTTCCCTAGTTAAGTCAATCCCTCGCAGACCAATATCAGCTTCCAACTTCTTCATTTCCCAGTAATTCTTTCAAGATTCGGGTTTGATTAGCCCCTCTAATAAGATATCCATTGAAGTATCGATCTCTTGGAAAACATCATCAGAACGGATAGCATCATTTTCTGCAAACTGCAAAGATAAAATGCCCTGGATCACATAAATCAAGGCTTTACCCACACTGCCCACTTTTTCAGGTGAACAGTATCCAGCTCGAATTAGAAATTCAAATCCTTGAGCGAATTGTCCACGATATTCCTCTGTCTCAACTAGACTGGGACTCTTCTTTTGAGATTTATCCAAAGAACGAAAGTAGAAAAAGCGGAAGACGGCTGGATGGTCCAGATAATATTTTGCATAAGCATGAAACAATTTCTTAAGGTCAGCTACACTCTCAACTGGTCCTTTGAATGAAACCTCAAGATGATCTGCCACATCCTTGATTAGCAAATTTCTGGCATACCATAACATTTCATCCAGATTGTCAAAATGATTGTATATGGTCGCGAAAGAATAACCGGCTTTTTCCGCCACTTTGCGGATGGAAACAGCCTCTTCACCTTCTTCCAAAATGATTTGCCGGGTGATCTCGGCAAAGTATTGTTTTACCCGTTCGGATTTTTTTTGGTCATTTACTTTAACCATGGACTATTTCCGTCGGTTGATCCGCGGATGATTTCAGGGAACGATAGATGCGCAGTGTATCCACCAACATGCCAGCAAACCAGAGAATATAGATGGGGCCAGCAATGATAAGAATCAAATCCGGTACTGAAAAACGGAAATACCCCAGAAGATGTTGACATAAATCGAGACCGTTGGCAATCAAACCAGAGATGGCAGTTACTTTTCCAAACTGAGGACTGCGCAGCATCACCAGGCTGACCAGTACTCCACCACCTTGCAAAAACAAACCTGTGAAAAAGCCCGAGGTGCTATTCCATAAATTGCGGGCTATGACGGCTTCCCCGGCAGCCAGCAATTGCTGACGAATCCCAGGGTCGGTGGTTGCCCAATATTTCTCCCCCAGATACAACATGGAAAAACCGGAATGCGCACTAACGCATAAGATTGCGGCGGTAAAAATCATCAAACCACCCACCAGCGAGAGGGTCAAATGTTTCCGTGCCAGAAAATAGAAAATCCCGAGGAAAGTAAACAGGTATAACACCACCAAGGTAACGGAGAAGATATCATCCATCAGGAAGCCAATCCATTTGTTTTCCTGCATTGTTGCAAAAAATGAGACTGCATCATCCACTTGAAATCCCCAGGCAATCATGACCGCTGCACCGGCAACGATACTAACTAACTGTAGGATCAATGATCCAATACTGACACGCAACAGCGAACGCAGCTGCGAAGGATGAATTTTCAAAGATTGTGAATTCACGATAAGACTCCTTAAGATTATTATTCTATTATATATACAATTGCTTTATTTTTTATAACACTGTTATATTATTTCATTTTTATCCATCTGTCAATACCACAAACATTCAGGTTGAACTTGAAGTGCGAATGTCTATTAAAAACAAAAAAGGATATATAAACACGGTCTGTTTGAAACACAGACCGGGGGGGTTATCGCTAAGTTGTGGTCAAATAAGGGATTTATTCATCCATGCGAGAGAGAATTCGTTGGGCCAGATAAGTAATCCAAACCGAGGGCTCTTTTTTTTGCCCAAACTCCCAGTCTGCCCAGGGGCGATAGATGGATTCTGGAGTAAATTGCCCATTTGCATCCTGTTTGGCACGCAGGATCGCAGTTATCTCTTGTATCTGTTGAGTTGATCTGGTCCACTTAAAGCGGGTCATCACCTCCAAAAAATGCAGCAAATCGTACCAAATGAGAGGCGCCTTCAGTTTTTGAAAATCCGTGCCCATGGCAAACAAATAAGGTTTATGTACTTTGCGCTGATCCCATAATGACAACAAACCCTCACCCGCCTGTCGCGTAACTTCATGATTCTGATATCGCGGATCAAGCGACATGAGTTTTAACATCAACAAGGTAGCAAAAGGGCATATGTCGCTGGCCTTTCCCGGTCCGCGGAATTTCCCCAAAAGCGGGTCAATTCTGCACGGCCAGCCGTCCTCTTTGTGAAGATTAACCAGAAAGGTAATTCCTTCCGCGGCCTGTCCCACAGACAATGCCCCAGACTGAAGTGCAAGGGTATAAACCAATGGCGCATCGCATAGCATCCAGTGCCAATCCGGTCCACCCTTGCCGCCATAGGCTGCCTGGATTTGTATGCGGGTTTGTAAAATCCCTTCGCTGGAAACGTGCTGCAAAACGGAGTCCATCAAATCCTTGATTTCCGGTACAGCAACGGATAAACCAATGTCGGTCAAGAATACGGCCTGATGCAGAATATGATCGGCTGTTTTGTGGCTTTTCAGGACAGCGCTTTCCCATCCGGAAAGCCCGTTTAATAAGTCACTGACTGCCAGTGTCTTGACCACCGCAGCGAAGCGATCATCTTCGGACCGCTCATCGGGTATAACCAGCTTCATCCACTCAGGGTTATCAGTTTGATTCATATTTCAACCCAAACGAAAATATATAGAATTTTTATTCTATTTTACGAGTTTTCTATTTGCTTTACAATCCCCCATGCAAAATCAGTCTGCTTAGCGCAGTAAAGGCAGACTGCCGGTCAGTTTATTAATCTTCTTCTTGCTGCCGTAGATTGCCAGACCCAGATAAACATGCTCCTCTTCTGCGGTGAATCTGGCCTTCTGCATGTACTCGCTATAAACCCTACATCCCTGGGCGACATCGGAAAAGTCGACCACCAGCAAGTCTGCATTGTCTGCCTCAAACAGCTTTCTCCGTAATTCACGCAGCAAGTCCTTGTTGCCTTTCAGGATTGGCACTGGGATGGAAATAATCCCAGCATGCCGGCACCCTGAGCCGTCCATCACGTCCTGACCGACACACTCGGGAACCTGCTTGCCCAAGGTAATCCCCAGGATGGCAGCTGTATTGGCTAAAATGCCACTGGGCAGTTCCTCGTCTGCGATGATGACGCACTTGGTCTCTACAGCATCCGTCATTTGGCTTGACTCTCGTTATTTTTGAAATTCAACTTCCCTTCCGATAAATACAAGCCAAGCAAGGTCAATAGTGAGCCAGTTATGGCCACCCAGGTGATCTCTTCGTGCAAGATGACGGCAGACGCCACCACGGCAATCACTGGGATCAGGTAGATATAAACACTGGTTTTGACCGCGCCCAAAATACCCACTGACCAGTTCCAGGTGACATAGCAGATGGCCGAAGCACCCATCCCGAGAAAAAGTAAATTCAATAAATTTTTTAGATTAAAGAATTGTGCAGCTTTCACATCAAAACCGGTCAGCAGTAAGACAGGAGCCATGAAGATTAATCCATAAAAAAAGATTTTCCGGGTCACTCCTATGGTATTAAGCTGCAAACGGCTGATTTTACGCATGAAAATGGAATACATGGCCCAGACTGCTGCAGCCAATACCGCCAGCACATCCCCCAGGGGATTGAGTTTAAGAATAAAGCTGCCGTTGAAACTGATCAGTATGATACCGGTGATGGAAAGCAAAAAGCCGGTCAGAAAGAGGGGAGAAAGTTTGTCCTCTTTTAAGAAGATGGACGATAGAATGGCGGTGAATAATGGCGCGATGGCCACGATTACGCCCACGTTGGAGGCCAGAGAATAATCCAGGGCATAGTTTTCGCACAGGAAATAGAGGGTCACCCCGCATAAACCTGCGCCGATAAATAACCATTCTTCTTTGAAGGCACGGAACAGAATTTTCCGGGGGTAGACCAGCCAGAGACATAAATAGCCGATCAGAAACCGAATCATCAGGATTTCAACCGGCGAAAAATCATCCAGTAAGACTTTTGTGGAGATAAAAGTGGTCCCCCACAAGAGGATGGTTAAAAAGGCTGAGAGATGCCCCAACGTTGTATTGTCTTTCATTCAGAATCCTGATCCTTTGACGGCTTCGATTTATCATCGTCCTTGAAGATTTTCATGTATTGCTTGGGGGTTAGCCCAATCTGTTTCTTAAAATAGTTTGTAAAATGGCTCTGGTCATGAAACCCGGTTTGGAAGGCCACTTCCAGCGGTGGAATACCGTTTTCCAATTGTTTCTTTGCGTTCCCAACGCGGATCGTCTCAAGATAGCTATACGGCGAAATACCCATCTGTCGGGTAAACGTACGTAATAAATGATATTTACTCAGGCCGACCAACGCGCCCAATTCATTGAGCGTTACGGGACTGCTGTAATTCTCCTGAAGATAGTCAGCAACTTTTGTCATCGCGGCATCCGGCTGGGGTAAGAAAGACACCGGGGCAGTATCGGAGTGTTCGCGAATCAATTGTTCGATCAGCAGGAGGAAGAGCTCTTCCTTCTTAAAATCGCTCTGTTCCTCAAAAATCATGCGATGGAGTTCATGCAGCGAGCCGGCCAATTCACTGTGAAAATGAACCGTAGGCGTAAATCGCGGCAGACTGCCATCCCCCATGATGTCCATCACCGCCTGCTGCATTACCTCCGGTTTAATATTGATACTGCGATAATCCATCGGCCTATCATCCACGGGTTGACAGGTATGAGGCTCCCCGGGATTAAAAACGGTAACATCCCCTGCCTCCAGAAAATATTCCTGATGGTTGCAGATCAGATAGCGCTTTCCTTTTTCAATGAAACCAATCACATAATAATCATGAAAATGATTCGGGAATTTGTGCATCACGCCTTTTAAGCGATAGGCTTCAATATTAAGTTGTGCATCATAACAGACGGTACGCAGTTCTTCGGTCATTTTATCACACTCAAAATTTCGGATATGCAAAAGCATATCACGGTCCGTTGTACTTTTCTTGTAGGATGTTGCGCAATCCGTGAATCAGGCGTTCAGGCGCATCAGCTCAAAGTATTTTCGCGGGTACCAGGTTAGATAAAGCTGATACCAGGCATCCACCACCCCCGGCGCGAAGACATCCATGCGAATTTACAACTGATAGCTCCCAATAATTCGATCCGTTGCTCTGCCGCCAAACAAGACTTTTTGATCCTGGGTCATCAAGCGCACTGTGTTATAGACCATGCCTGCCCCGCCCTGCTCGATCGAGATGGGTTCCCCCTGCCAGAGATTATTTTTCAAGGCATAATAACCAAACGCGCTGTTGCCTGATCCGGTGGCCGGATCTTCCAGATAACCAAACTTGGGCGCAAACACGCGGGTATGCGCAAATTGGGTTTGATCCGCTGTTTCCATGCAAAAGACCAGCACAATATCCAGCCCTTGCTGCAAACAAAATTGCTTCAATCTGGCTTCATCCGGCGTGATGTGAATTTCATCCGCCAGGGAATGTATGAGCACCAGCAGGGTGACCAGCCCGGCATCCAGTACGTCCACAGGCAGAAGATCGGATATCTGTTGTGGCTGAATGTCCAATTCAACAGCGATCTCTTCGGCTATAAGATGGGTTCCCATCTGCTTAACTTCCGGGGCGGTAATAAAAACCGCATCCTGCTCCATTACTTTGTTATACAAGGTGAGTGTGCCTTTTTTTCGAGTTCGGATGAACAGCTCGGGCTGTTCCAATAACTCAGGGGAATCCTTGATCAGGCTGTACATACACGCAATCGTGCCGTGCCCGCAAAAATCCACTTCGCATTCAGAGGAATAATAAATCAAATCGAAGGTGAAAGCATCGGATTTTTTACAGTACACCATCTCCGAGACGAATCCTTTATGCTGTTTGGCAACAGCCAGCATCTCATCCTCTGTCAGGGAGTCTTCCAGGCCAAGATAAATACAGGCCGCCGGATTTCCCAGAGAGGCAGCCGATGTAAAGGCATCGATTTTTTTATAAGGATAGGACTTCATGGAACCAACCTTTTTACTCAAGCGAACTGGTTTTATATATTCCGGTTCCAATTTTGAATCTCAATTAAGTTGCCTTCCGGATCAGCAACATATACGGTGGTTAACCGCCCAAGCTCCGGATAATCATTCTGGACTAGCGCCCCATATTGGCTGCCACCATGGGCCAGTACGGCTTGCAGAACGGCATCCACATCATCCACATGGAAGGCTAAATGACCGTATCCCATATGATTGACCTTTTTATGCTCCGTGGACTGCCCTTCCGGTTTGTAGGAAAAGATTTCCAGGGTGGGGCCTTTTTCATACCCCGGCAGCGCCAAATGCACACCGCGCAGATGGACGGAGTCCAGCAGGGTCATCTTATCCAACCAGGCTCCAGTGAGATTCCGTTCCGGGGGTACAGGTACGCAGCCAAATACTTGCATATAAAAATCAGCCAGGCGTTTCCAGTCCCGGGCGATGATGTTGGTATGTACATAACGAATGGACATGGTTTCTTCTTCCTTTCTGTGAGTATAATTGAGGGTGTTGTAGCAAATCCGTATCGGTATTCATTGCACAGGGATGCGAAAATTGCTACCCTAGTTTATCACTATAGTGGATGTTTTACCTTCAAATGGAGATCAATTCTCATAAACATAGCCAACGATTTTGAAAACGGTAAGATTCATACAAAAACAGAATGCTTTGATGCCCAGGACTTGGATTTTGTCCCCCACGCCAAATTCAAGGGTGTCTCTTTGAAACATCTGGTGACCGGTGCCATGACCGGTGGACTCATCAGCAGCCACTTAGTCAGGGTGGAACCCGGCTGTGTCTTAGATACGCACATTCATGAAAAGAACCTGGAAATTCACGAAGTGATCTCCGGCAGCGCCAAAGCCATGGTTGGAGAAAAAGAAGTCGACTACCTGCCCGGTGTCATCGGCGTCCTGCCCGCTGGCGTGCCGCATCGCATTGCGGCTGGTGAAGAAGGGATTTATATCCTGGCCAAGTTCACCCCGGCGCTGGTGTAATCAATCCAGACCTGCCAGGTTTTTGGAAAGACTTGTCATTCCGGAAAACAACTAACCTGGCAGGTCTTGGGATGGCAGTCAACAGGTAGATGCGTTGCGAACGCACCTTTTTTTTCCATCATTCAACCATTATTCCCCAAACAAATCCGATGACCCGTCAGTATACCTTGAGCCCCAATCTGATTCATAAAATCCTTCTCTAACATGGCGATGAAAACTGGACTACTGCTACTGGTTGAACGGAAAGACCTGCCAGGTTATTGGAAAGAAAGCCATTCCAGAAAACGACAAACCTGGCAGGTCTTGGAGTTGAATCTAATAGGCGCTAACAGAACCTGCCCCTAATTTACGTAATTCTCTTATATCTAAATATTCTTGAAAGCCTTCTTCAACGCCTCGATTCTTCTCGCCACACTTTCACGTACAATTTCACTTTTCTCGGCTATTTCGAATCCATGAATGGTGCCTATGGTTTTATTTAATTCAACGTTTACACCGCTTTTCTGCAGGGCTTCTGCATAGGCGATGCCCTCATCGCGCAGACAATCAAATTCCGAAACTTCAACATAGGCATCCGGTAAATTTTCAAAGGACATTGCTTCCATGGGTGAGGCATATTCTCTGTTATCCGGTACGCCATCCTTGAGGTACAACTTCCACATTTTTTTGGTCAGTCTGGAATTCCACAGCGGCGTGTCCGTATAATTTTTAATGGATTCTGTGATCTGTCGGGCGTCCGTCACTGGATAAATAAGCATCTGAAAACAAATCCGCGGAGCTTTCCGGTCCCTGGCCATGAGGCTGACCGCCGCAGCGAGAGTACCGCCGGCGCTGTCGCCTCCAATCGCTATTTTGTTTTTATCAATATTCAGGGCTTCGGCATGCCGGCAAACCCAGTGAAAGGCGGCATAACAATCTTCAACGCCCACGGGGAACGCATGATTAGGCGCCAAACGGTAATCCACGAAAACCACCTTGCAGGGTGTCTTCAGCGCGTACTCGGCCACAAGCCTCATATGATGCGGTGCAGGTTTGAGAACAAAGGCTCCTCCGTGAAAAAAAATCAGGCAGGGAGCGTTTTTCTCAATGTCCTTGGGTTCATATAGAGTTAACTCAATCGTTCTGTTTTGATACCCTGGAATTTCCCTTTTGGATACCAACAACCCCTGCACGGGTTTTAAAACTGTCACACCCAATGTCGTAAGTGCATTAATTATCGGTAATGCCCATTTGGATAATGGAACCGGTGTTTTTTCGTATTTTTTAAAGTCGTTATGGATATTGTATTTGCTCATGGGTGATTTTCCTGTCTATGCTTGCTGACATTTTTACTGCTCAAAGCATCTTAAGCAGGCGAATATTGTTGCGGTTGGTTTAATCAATCTTATCATTTCCTGCAGATTATAACCAACTTACTTGACCATCCCCCTCAGCTTCGTTTCTATCTGCTTCATATCCTCAAAGACAGACGGAATCTCACAAGAGTGAACCACCCTTCTCCAGGTTCCATCGGCTTTGCCGCCATAAAATGACGTATACGATTCGTCCATAATTTCACAGTCTATTTCACCCCTTACAACCAGACCGCCGTTCCAACGCTTATCCACGGCTGTAACTTTCCGAATATGATAAGTGACCTGCAGCAAGTATTCCGATTTATCATCCTGCGCCAGGCTGCTGCCTTCCAGGGCCAGCAGCACCAACCTGCGAGACATGCGGGAGGCCACCTCGCGGTAACAAACCTCATTCATCTTCAGGGTAATGGAACTTCGTTGAGCACGACCCCGCCGGGTGAAGTACCCATTTAAACTCACCCCTTTAAACAGCCCTTCACTGATCAAAAGCAAAACCACCCAGGCGTACATCCAGGCACTGCGGGCTGTCTCGTCAGCCAGAACGGTTGGGGGCGGTGCCAAAATGATTTGCCAGAAAAAAATCAACTCAAAGACAAAGGATAAGAAAAAAGCCCCAACCACCCACGGAAAATACGCTTTGCGGAAAGATGTTTCATTGTAAGGCAAAAAAACATCTGGTTCACTTTGTTCCATCATCACGGGAAGTCTATTTCTCCATCACCGCCACCCAATCCATTGAATCGGGTTACGGCAGTTCATTTGTGGATCAAACGGAGCCTCATCCAATTTCATTATTTCAGCCCATACCGTAATCTCGGCTCTCGGAAAATTACAGCTCGTCTAGGATTTGTTGTACCCATTCCCTGGCGACGCCGTGGGTGAGAATGCCATAATCGAGGGTCTTAAATTGATAGCGATAAATTTTCATGGCCTCTTCCGGCAATTGCAGTTGGGCCAAGGTTTTGGCTAGCTCGACAAGTTCAGATTCCATGTTAATGATGGCAATTAAAATTTTCTCTAATATTTGTTTCTTCTCCTCGGCTGAAACAATGAGACCCAGAAAGAATACTTTGGACAAGGCAACCATTTCCAGTTTACTCACGGGAAGATCAGCATGCATCCATTGAAAGAAACTTATCCGTCCCTTATCCATTAAGTGATATATCTTCTTGTTCCTGCCATTTTCGACTGTCTCAATAAAACCAATCTCCTCCCCCATCAGTAATTTCTTAATCGCGTTCTGGATACTCCCGTAACTGGCGCTGTAAATCAGAGATAATCCAGAGGAAAAAGCCTGATTAAGTTGATAGATGGTCAAATCCTGTGTCATCAGCAAACCCAGCACGATAAATTCCAAGGCAGACTCCTTATTGATTTTTTTAATCGTAATATAGCTTATAGAAATATGCAACGACATATTGACAAATGAAATTCCATATATTACTATTGATTATATCTCTATTAGTAATATATTGTTCTGGAGAAACAAAATGAAAATCTGGAAGATCCTTCTCTTTGCCCTGGTGACGATTATCGTGTTATTGGGTATTGTGATTTGGTTTAGCACAAAACCATTAACCAAAGAACAGGCGATAAAAGACATACAAAATGTCATTGATGGTAGTCTAAATAAGAAACAGTCCATTTATTCGGCATTGGTCTATATGGATGCCCCCCAAAAAGGACTTGAGGTAAAATACGCCTCAGGCACATCCAATGGTCAGCCCATTGACACCAATCAACCCTTTCATGTTGCCAGCGTTGGCAAATTGTTTACGGCGACCTTAATTGGATATTTAGTCGATCAAGGACAGATAACGCTCGAGGATCCCATTCACCTATATCTGAATAACGAAATGTTATCTGGCCTGTTCGTCTACGAAGGCGTGGATTATCAGGATAAGGTGACCATCCAACATCTCCTCTCCCATACCAGCGGCATAGCGGATTACTTCGCCAAAGAGGACGGTGGATTGGTCGAATCCCTCTATCTCTCACCCGATACCGTTTACACGCCCCAATCCCTGGTTCAATTTACCCAAGAGCATCAATCCGCTTATTTTGCTCCAGGCAACGGATATCATTATTCGGACACCGGTTACATTTTGCTGGGCTTGATTATTGAATCCGTCTCTGGAAAGCCATTTCACGAGATGCTGCATGAGGTGATATTTGATCCCCTGGCCATGGACAATAGTTACCTGATGTTTTATTCCGAACCAAAAAATGGAAAGCGTCCCATTGCTGAAGTTTGGATTGACGGGCACGAAGTAAGCCAATTTAATAGCGTCACGATTGACTGGGCAGGCGGGGGCATTGTTTCCACTCTGGATGACCTGGCGGTTTATATCCGCGCACTCTACCATGGCGAGATCATCCGCAAGGAAACCCTGGATGCCTTCCAGCAATTCGACTATGAATTCATGACCGGTATCCAATATGGCAATGGTTTTATGCGTATGGAATTTGATAAATTTTCCCCCATACTGGGTTTTTTGCCACAAATGACAGGCCACATGGGTGTTCTTGGCACCCAACTCTTTTATGATCAGGAAACGGACATGGTTTATGTTTCCAGCTTCGGCTCCTCGGATGCCACAGCAACTAGTGTAAAAATCATGATTCAGATTTTAAGCACGGTTTATCGTGTTCAATAAATCAATGTGGTTAGTTATTCATCATCGATGAAAATATAAGCCCAAAGCAGAATTGTGCTTTGGGCTTTTTTTTTTATTGGTTGGACTACTTATTATTTGTTAAGGATAACTACGCACTCGATGTGCTGGGTATGCGGGAGCATATCCATGGGCTGTACGGATTCCAGGGTATATCCTGCCTGCAGGAAGCGCTTCAAATCACGCGCCAGTGTCGCCAGGTCCGCAGAGACATAGATCACCCGCTTGGGTCCCATGGGTAAAATGGCATCCAGTGCAAAACGATCTATGCCGGAACGCGGCGGCGCCACGATCATCACATCCGGTTTGATTTTCAAGGTCGGCAACACAGCCTCGGGCGCTCCCTGATACAGGGAGACATTTTCAAATTCATCCAGATTGACCGCGTAATCTTCGCAGGCCAAGGGATGCGCTTCAATGCCGATCACTTCAGTGAAGAGCGGCGCTACAAAAGCGCTCAGCAATCCCACTCCACAGTACACATCCAGCAGCATGCCGCCGGCTGCCGGCGTTATGGCCTGCATCACCAGCTTGATCAATCGTTCGGTCTGGCGATCATTCACTTGAAAATGAGCATCTCCTGAAACCCGGAAGGTTCGCCCGGCCAGCGTCTTGAGGATAAATTCATCCCCAGAGAGAATCATTGGGGTGCCGTCTTGTTCAAACAACAGGTTGATTGGGAAATCCACTTCCAATTCGGGCGGCACATCATCGCCATGGAAAAACACCAGCGGATCATCATCCCCGCTGCGGAAATCCACCCATTCCAGGCCCGAGGGATCTTCCAACGTCAGGGCTTCGCGCAAAGCCATCATGGATTCCTGGGGCAGGAAACATTCTTCAATTTCCAGCAAGCCGCGAGATTGCGTTTGATAAAAGCCGGTCTTGCCCGACTCGAGAATTTGAAATGCCATTTGATTGCGATAATTCTTTTCATCCGGAGAGGCCATAATTTCCCGCACGGGAGGGTTTTCCAATCCGGTGGAACGGACTAAGGTCTCCATGACAATGGCTTGCTTGGCTAATAACTGCTCGGCATAGGTTAACATTTGGTAACTGCATCCCCCGCAGACTCCAAAGTGTTTACAAAAGGGCTGCACCCGTTTCTCTGAAGCTTGCAGAATCTCAACCAGCTCCGCATGCATGTGCCCTTTTTTCTCCTGAACCGGATTCACACTCACCCGTTCTCCAGGTAAAACAAATGGCACAAAGACCGCCTTACCCTCTTGACTTCGCCCCAATCCAAATCCGCCATAGACCAATTTATCAATTGTTATTTCCATTTTTACCCTACCGTGTAATAAAAATTTGTGCATTATGAAGCAGTTTGATTATACTCTTGGATGGCTAAACCTTGAGAAAAAGATTTAGCCACAATCCATTTATAATGAAAAAGACCTGCAAATTCGCAGGTCTTCAGGCGGAGAGAGAGGGATTCGAACCCTCGATACCTTGCGGTATACCCGCTTTCCAGGCGAGCGCGTTAGGCCAACTACGCTACCTCTCCAAAGTCAACTATTTTTTTGTGCGTCGAAAATTATACCATAGTTTCCATTCCGTAAAGAGAAAACTTCCCCTTCCGTGCGCATAATTTATTGACCCAGAAACGGGAAAGAATAAGAGTTTCGTTAATTCGTTTTCGGCTGCAATCAAAATGGTATTAATTGCGTATATAATAGAGTCAGCTTGATTCACAGGAATGGCAGAGCTGAGTTATTCTACTTTCAGCAATCCTATAGGGTAAATACTTTATGAAAACAACTCAAAAAATCATTCTCATTAGTCTTTTTTTAATTGCCACATTAATAGCCAGCGGCTGTCAGGCAAACGAAAGTACAGCCGATCAAGCGGAAAAACCTGCTGCGACCAGCGCATCCACGCAGGTCATTCAACCCACTGAGACAGTCGTTCTACCGTCCGCAACTTCAACCAAACGGCCCACCCTCAAGCCAACCTCTAAACCAACGGAAAATTCGGATGGTTCACTGGCGCCGACACTGGATGCCACAACCAAAAGCACAGCAACAGCCACACTTCAGGTGACCGCCACACCAACCGAGGTTAAGATTGCTGATTGGACTTCCGCAAAATTCTTCACCGGCGGCGCTTTGGCAGACTGGCAGTATTTCATTGCCCTGGAATTTGACGGCAACTTGACCGGATCCTACTATGCCGTGGTCGACAAAAACAAGAACTATAAATGCGAAATCCTGGCCATGTATCCAAATCGTCTTTATTGCCATGGGCCCCAGGCCGCCTTTATGGATTATGTGCGCTTTGAAGTCTTCGATAAAACAACCGATGAAAAGGTTTACCAAGAACGGGTCTGGATTCCAGGCACGTACTTTAAGAAATAAGTCAAACTCGTGCTGATGGAAAATAGGAAAACCATTGCCTATTTGCGAAGACCCTATTATAATAATCAGCGCATGGGCGGTTAGCTCAGCTGGTTAGAGCGTTGCGTTGACATCGCAAAGGTCGTAGGTTCGAGTCCTATACCGCCCACCAGATAAGACACCTGAAAAGGTGTCTTTTTTTTATCCCAAGCTCGGAGGCACCATCGAGGTATGATCCGAGTCCTATACCGCCCACCAGATAAGGCACCAAAAGGTGTCTTTTTTTTTTCCAAGCTCGGAGGCACCATCGAGGTATGATCCGAGTCCTATACCGCCCACCAGATAAGGCACCAAAAGGTGTCTTTTTTTATCCCAAGCTCGAATGCATTAAACCTTCCTCCTCTATTTTTCGTAGAAAAATGGGGGAGGACCGAGGTGGGGGTCCGCCCAGCATGCCCGGATGGTTCTATTTAAATTAGGGAATACTCCTTGCCAACAAATAAATCGCAAACCCAATGGATAGGTCAGCAAATAAATGCATAAGGACAGGCAGTAACAAACCATCATACTTGCGGATTATCATGCGCCACATCCAAGCCACACCCAATAGAAGGACGAATTCTACCAGTGCCCATGGCCAGGCAACAAACTTGAGAAAAACCAGAGGGTGGTAGCCGGCATAGCAAACATCACTCCATGTAAGAGTTTTCACCTTGCTACCCAAATATCCACGCCAATACACTTCTTCAATTATTGGATTGATAAACGAATAATAAAGGATGAAGAGCAGCCAGTTGGCGGGTTTCAAACCCATGGATTCAAGCATCTGGCCAAGATTCAGCGGTACCTGGATGAAATGGCTGGAGAAATACAACAAAACCCCTGAAAGTGCAGCTAATATGCTCAAAAACAGGATTGACCCAGACGTTCCACCTACAAACACCCGCTCCATGAGTCTCCTCTGTTTCCTTGCAATCAGGATCATAACCGCCAGAAAATGATACCCAAGCATGGCAACCCAGACATTTTTGACAAGATATAAACCAACGATCATGGAGATAAATGGCACGAAATAAGAAAATAAAGTTATATATTTATCATGTTTATTCAAATTTCTCTCTCCAAAATTAAGCACTGATTTTTAGGAAATCTTCCACCTTATCACCGTAATTTAAAAAATCGTAGCCATTCTGTTTAGATATCAAGAATCGCTCAACACAGGAATTATTTATTATAGTACACAGGACGATGATGGATGATTACGAGGATCAGAATCGGTTGAATCCTGCAGGCTGGCATTGTTAGCTCGGTATGGATGATTCATAAGCCGATATGAGTAAACCAGGCAGAAAATGGATTCCTTCAAGGGTGAATTAACAAACAAGTCACATACCCTCTAAACATAAATTGAATAACTATGGATCATAATAGAATCAGTGTATAATCAAAGCGTGCAGAAATGCAGTCTGAGGAACTTATGAAAAAAAATCAATTATTATCCAAGGGTATGAAGAAAATTGTTGGCAAAGTGAACCTGGCTTTACAGTACTCCATGGTTCGTTTACTCCATCTGCGGTCTCTGATCAAGCCCCGCAAAGAAAGAACCAGCCTGATTTATTTTCCTTTACGCGATGAAGGTTTTCCGGATTTATCCCGTCTGTTGGTACCCATTCCAATTCCCCAGCCGGTTTATCCCCAGGCCATTCACGGACAGCCGCGCGTGGAGAGAATTGATAAATTGTGGATTATTTACTAATCACTTTTTTCTTATCTTGATTTGAATTTTTAACTAAAGACGTTTATAATGAGGCTACAATTTCATACCGTAACAGTCATGATCGGGAAGAGTATCTGGCCCAAGATCAATCAGAGAGAAGGAAGTAGCTGAGAATCCTTCAGAAGCAGTTCAGAGAAAACCACCCGGGAACTTGACCCAGAAACGAGGAATCGGAGTAAGGGAAACGGATCGCTCCGTTATTGGCGAAATGAGATAAACAATAATGGTATTGTTTAAATTGGGTGGAACCGTGTGAGGACTTGACCTCTCGCCCCAGTAAGGGCGAGAGTTTATTATTTAAATAACCTATTGGAGGAAAGTATGGCGAACGACAATGCATATGCAAATTCAAAACTATATCGGATCCGCCATTCAACTGCACACATCATGGCCGAAGCCGTCCTGGATATCTTCCCCGACGCTCAAATAGCCATTGGTCCTGCAATTGATGACGGGTTTTACTACGATTTTGATTTACCCCGCTCCTTAACCCCGGATGATCTGGCTGAGATCGAGAAGCGCATGAAGCACATTGTTAAGGGTAATTTTCCCTTTGTCAAAAATGTAGTCAGTGCAGACGATGCCCGTCAGGTATTCAAGGATCAGGTTTACAAAATTGAATTAATTGACGGCTTGCAGAATGGGAACCTGGATGATAATGGCGAACCCATTGAAGGGGCGCTCGAAATTTCCACCTTTACCAGTCACACCTTCACCGATCTCTGCCGCGGCCCGCATGTAGAAAACACCAAAGAAATTAACCCCAAGGCAATTAAATTACTCAATGTTGCCGGTGCTTATTGGCGTGGGGATGAAAAACGCCCCATGCTGCAGCGCATCTATGGCACTGTGTTTGAATCACCGGAAGAATTACAGGATTACCTGTGGAAAATTGAAGAAGCCAAAAAGCGTGATCATCGGGTGATTGCCAAACAGTTGGATCTGTACAGCATCAATGAAGAAGTTGGCGCTGGTCTGATCTTATGGCATCCCAACGGCGCGAAAATTCGCAAAATCACCGAAAACTTCTGGTCGGAAGAACATGAAAAAGCCGGTTACGATTTTGTGTATACCCCCCATATCGGTAAGGCGCAGCTCTGGGAAACCAGCGGTCACCTGGGATTTTACAAAGAGAATATGTATGCTCCCATCGTAGTGGAAGAGCAGGATTATTACATCAAACCGATGAACTGCCCCTTCCACTTGCATATCTACAAAAACCGCAGTCACTCGTATCGCGAACTACCTATTCGGTATGCTGAGGAAGGTACGGTTTATCGATATGAACGCAGCGGTGTGCTGCATGGGCTGCTGCGTGTGCGCGGATTCACCCAGGACGACGCTCATCATTTCTGCCGCCCGGACCAAATGCCGGCAGAAATTGATTTCGTGCTCAATTTTTGCCTACATATTTTGCGTTCCTTCGGATTCACAGAGTTTACAGCTTATTTGAGTACCAAACCGGAGAAATCCGTCGGCCCGCTCGAAAAATGGGAGGCAGCCGAAGGTGCTTTGGAAGAAGCCTTAAAACGGGCCAGTATCCCCTACAAAGTGGATGCCGGTGGTGGTGCTTTCTATGGTCCCAAGATTGACTTGAAGATCAAGGATGCAATCGGCCGTGAATGGCAGCTCTCTACGATCCAATTTGATTTCAATTTACCGGAACGCTTTGATTTAACGTATGTAGGTGAAGATGGCCAACAACACCAACCCTACATGATCCACCGTGCCTTATTGGGCAGTCTGGAACGTTTCTTTGGCGTGCTGATTGAGCATTATGCCGGCGCTTTCCCCGTTTGGTTATCCCCCAAGCAAGCCGTGTTAATCCCCATTGCCGACCGACACATGGATTATGCCTTTGAGGTGGAAAAGAAATTAAAAGAAGCCGGGCTGCGGGTGTATGTTGATGAACGCAGCGAACGCATGAACGCTAAAATTCGGGATGCCCAGAATTTGAAAATCCCCTATATGCTGGTGGTGGGCGACCAGGAAGCCGAAGAAAATAAAGTTGCCTTGCGCAAACGTGCCGGCGAAAACCCTGGTGCTATCAGCGTCGAGGAGTTTATCACCCTGGCCAAGGCTGAGATTACTCAAAAAATCTAACCCATAGTGAAGATACACCAGGCTTTCATTGCGGAAAGCCTGGTGTATCTCAACCACACAGAAACGAACTTTACCTGGTTTTCTTGTGTGGAATTACAGACACCAAGTTGACGGTTTATCCCGTACTGTGGTATATTTCTAATGATTAATTGTCATTGGATTTAAAAACCTTGTCAACTAGTTATCCTGATGGAAAGGAGTCTACTATCAGTACTTCAGAATTTCGTGTGAACACTGCCATCCGTGAGCCCGTTGTGCGCTTGATCGGCCCTGATGGAAATAACTTGGGTGAAGTGCCCATAGATAAAGCATTGGCAATCGCTACGGAAGCAGATCTCGACCTTGTCGAAGTTTCTCCGAATGTATCGCCACCCGTATGTCGGGTCATGGATTACGGCAAGTTCCTTTATGAGAAAACCAAAAAGGAACGAGAAGCTCGTAAGACCCAGGTTAAAATTGAAATCAAGGAGATTCGCTTACGACCAAAGACCAACGAACATCACCGATCCTTTAAAACACGGGATGCACGCAAATGGTTATTGGCCGGGATGAAAGTGAAAGTCACTATCCGCTTCCGCGGCCGTGAAATTACCTACCCGGAAATTGCATTAAATGATTTAAAGGAAATCGCTGAAGAACTGGCTGACGTCTCTGTGATTGAACAAAAACCAAATCTTGAAGGCCGCGTGATGACCATGGTCCTCGGACCAGTAACCGCAGCCAAACCCAAGAAAAAAGCAGCCCCTGCTGTCGCTTCCTCAGGCTCGGCTGCTGCCAAGCCTACCAAAGTGAAGGTAAAAGCAGAAGCCAAATCAGAAGCTGAAGTGGATGATGAAATGGAAGCTGAAATCGAAGTGGAAGCAGTGATCGAGGCAGATTCAGAGACGGAAGAATAAGGTTTTTACAATTCTTGTTTTAGTTAGCATGTACTGTATATGGATTACAGTTAAACCGTAAGAATAGGAGTAGTAGCAGTGCCTACAAAGCAAAAGTCAACAAAGTACAAATTGAAGACCCACAAGGCGACTTCCAAACGATTTCGCCTGACGGGTGCTGGTATGCTTGTGCGCACCAAAGGCGGCAAAAGTCACCTTCGTCGTCGCACAGCAAAGCGTACCAAAGTATTATTGGCAGAGATGGTTCCCGTGCAGGGAAAAAGCTTTATCAAACGAATTAAACGACTCGCCCCCTACATGTCAAAGGCGAATTAGTTTCTTCGGACCTTTTCAATTTTTGGAGCGGCCGTTGAGTGTGCATAACTGGTTTAGACCGACGCTCAGGGGTTCGCAAGGAGAAGATTTATGGCTCGTGTAAAAAGTGGCCCAACCGGTAATCGGCGACACAAGAAAATTTTAAAGATGACCAAGGGTCAGTACGGTACCAAGCACCGCCTATTCCGACGTGCGAATGAGGCCATGCTAAAAAGTTTATGGTATGCCACCCGTGACCGCCGTGTTCGTAAACGTGACCTGCGCAAGTTGTGGATCACGCGTATTAACGCTGCCGCACGCATCAATGGCATTTCTTACAGCAAGTTCATCTTTGCCATGAAAAAAGCGAATATCATCATCAATCGCAAAATGTTGGCAAATATGGCTGTACGTGATCCAAAAGCTTTCACCGCTGTGGTTGAAAAAGCAAAAGCTGCGTAATCCATACACATGATACAGACAAAATGGGATGAACTTGTTTCATCCCATTTTTTATTAGAATGAAATACAATACTATCCATAATGAATGAAACACGTTTTTCTCTCACCCCATCCCTCTGCCTGATCCTTAAACAAGGTGATCTTACCCTTGAAAAGGTGGATGTGATTGTTAACGCTGCCAATCGGCATTTACAACATGGCGGCGGCATTGCCGGTGCAATGCTGCGCCGTGGCGGCAGCTCGATTCAATTGGAGAGTGACCAATGGATCCGGCAGCATGGACTAGTAGAGCACTGCAGTCCGGCAGTGACCGGCAGTGGTACCCTGCTCTGCCAATACCTCTTTCATGCCGTCGGCCCCATCTGGGGGGCCGGAGATGAAGAAAAAAAACTCCGCCAGACCATTCATGGATGTTTACAGAAAATGGATACGATGAACCTGCAAACCATTGCCTTTCCTGCCATCTCCACAGGGATTTATTCTTTTCCTATAGAACTGGCCGCCCAAATATTTATGCAAACTTTCCATCAATATGCCCAGGATCATCCACTTACCGGGATAAAGGAAATCCGCATGGTATTGTTTGATCCATCCACTTTAGAACTCTTCCTGAACGCCTGTTCAGCCTACCCATGGGAACCCTGCACATGATAACCTCCAGAAAAAATGCAAAGATTCAAGAGATACGCAACTTGCTGGCAAAAAAGTCCCTTCGTGATGAAAATGGTCTCTGTGTATTGGAGGGAACCCGTCTATTGGCAGAAGGAATGCAAGCCGCCTGGCAACCCAGATTTGGTTTTTATTGTGCCAGTCAGCTAGAACGAATTAATGAAATGGTTCAGCAGCTCATAGAGATGGGTGCGGATATGGAAGAAGTACCCCTGGATCTGCTTAGCTACGTCGCAGATACCACCAACCCGCAGGGTCTGATCGTGGTTTTCGAGCAGCATTCCCTGCCGCTACCCGCCCATCCGGATTTTGTTTTAGTTCTAGATGCCATTCGGGACCCGGGTAATCTGGGCACCACCTTACGCACCGCGGCGGCAGCCGGCGTCAATCTGGTAATACTAACCGAGGATTGTGCCGATCCATTTTCTCCCAAAGTATTGCGTTCCGGTATGGGGGCACAATTTCACCTACCCATTCTCTCCCAAAGCATCCCGGATATACAAGCCTATTGTCTCACCCACAAACTTCAAATTTATGTCGCCGACTCCAACGGCGGTGAATCCTGCTGGCAGCAAAATTATCAGTCCCCTCTGGCCATGGTCATCGGCAATGAGGCCAATGGACCTTCGGCAGCGTTTCAATCCCCTCAAACCCAAAACACCTTGATCCCGATGCCTGGCGGATTCGAATCCTTGAATGCCGCTGTGGCTGCGGGTGTGCTCCTATTCGAAGTTGTACGCCAGAGGCAAACATGAAAATTCGCTCCATCACAACCTTCTTCCATCCGGGCGATCCCCACACCCCCCTGAAGGATTTGGCTGAGGACGTTCACAACCTCAAAAATGCGCTGATCCAGCAAGGCGTCGAAGTACAAACGATCCGCCTGGCCACCCCGCCCTATACCGAATGGCTGCCTGTTGAATTGAAGGAAAAAATCAAAGCTATTCAGAATTTGGAAGAACAAGCTGAACAATTCGGTTTCAACTATCTCTCCATTGGGCCGGCTGGAATTAGCGATAAAGCCTGCGCTGAAGAAATCCCCGCCATCCTGCAAACCACAAAAAATGTCTTTGCCACCGCAATCATCGCAGATCAAACCTCCGGGGTTTCTTTTCCCGCCGTTAAACGTGCTGCCGTTATTATCCACCAAGCCACCACCCTCACACCGGACGGTTTCACCAATTTGCGTTTTGCCGCTCTGGCGAATGTGCCTGCCGGTATTCCTTTCTTCCCGGCAGCTTATCATTCCGGAACTTCACCAGCCTTTGCCATCGCCATGGAGTGTGCAGACACAGCCGTTACTGCCTTCCAGGCTGCTCACACCCTGGAGGAAGCTCGAATTTCTCTGCTGACAGAATTGGAATCCGCTGCTGCCAAAATTCAAGAAATCATCGCGCAACATCCCGGAAAATTAGCCGTTCCCTTTTTGGGTTTTGATTTTTCATTGGCTCCCTTTCCGGAAGAGGAAACCTCCCTTGGCCGCGCATTGGAAGTTTTAGGCGTCCCGCGTATTGGACAATCTGGTTCCCTGGCAGCCGCGGCCTTCATCGCTGATACCCTGGATCAGGGCACCTGGCTGCGCAGCGGATTCAATGGCCTGATGCTGCCCGTTCTGGAGGACGCCGTACTGGCTAAACGCTCCATCGAACAGGTGTTAACTCTTAAAGACCTGCTGCTCTATTCAGCTGTATGCGGCGTGGGGCTGGATACCGTCCCCCTGGCTGGAAATATCACCCATGAGGCCCTGTATGCCATCCTGTTGGACGTAGCCGCACTTTCCACCCGTCTCCATAAACCCCTGACTGCTCGTCTGATGCCCGTTCCTGGACTATCCGCCGGGGAGAAAACCCACTTTGATTTTGAGTTTTTTGCCAACGGCGCGGCCCTGGCGGTCTCCTCTGAACCTCTGCAGCACTTATTGAGCAGTTCAGAAAATCTGCATCTCCAACCACGCGCCCATCATTCCACACATTGGCAAACAAAAAGCCGCTGAAACCAACGGCTTTGCAAGATCTGATTCCATCGAAGACGGGAGCAAGGTTTCCGTCTTTTTTATTGCCTGACCTGTTTCAAATTGATGATCACCAAATTTTTATCACAGGTATTATAGGTATCAAAGTAAATCCGGTCTGAAAGGGGTAGATTGGATTGATCCACCAAACGCAGCCAGAAATTATGCACGGTTGCATCCGGGGCATCGCTGATTTTGAATTCATACCCGGCAGGACCGTATTGCAGCGCGGTTCCCGTCAGGCTGGTCAGCAGGATCGTGCGCCCATTTAGCTGCCCACCCAATTGAATGCCAACGCCGGTATAAGGACTGCCTTGAATATCCAGGACTTGTCCGCCTACGCCCATCCAGGTACATACTCCGTCCGTGGTTTGCAGATCTGGTTTAAGAATAGAGGCATCAATGGGCGCTGGAGCACTCTGTAAGGCAAACTCATAATAACCGTTGGCGGCGGCTGTAATCACCCCCTCAGGCGTTTCCATGATCAATTCACCATCTGGCAGCTGAGTAGCCATGATGGCTGTTGAGGTTGCCGTCTCATTGACTGTGACCGTGTCGTTGACCGTTGGTGTCCAGGTGGCAGGTAAACTGTACTGAGTGGGTGTACTGGTGGGCAAAGTGATGGGTACAGGCATGGTTGGAGGTGGATAGGGATTATAGGATGCAGCCGGGTTTGTGAAGATCATGGCCACAACCACGATAATCCCAAGAATCCCCACTACTCCCAAAAAACTTAAGAAGTTCCAAACAGCATCCAGTTTCTTTGCTTTTATTTGCTGAGTCATCTGCATATCCTTTCTGTTGAAACACTCTCAGGTGATTGTTCTCTGCTATTGAGGCAGACTAATTACAATCTGTGATTTCTCACGTTCCGCTT
The DNA here is from genome assembly GCA_002412765.1 of Leptolinea sp. UBA5203. Classification (GTDB taxonomy): domain Bacteria; phylum Chloroflexota; class Anaerolineae; order Anaerolineales; family Anaerolineaceae; genus UBA5203. The sequence continues at coordinate 124,076 of DHVR01000068.1, forward strand.
TCAGCCATTCCTGCAAGGCATTTTGTTGTAGTTTCTTGCGGGCATCCACAGATAATGGATGAATTTCCCGTTCATAAACATACACAATATGGAAACCTAACTCAGTCTCGATAACCGCAGAGAATTCCCCGGGCTGTAAAGCGAACACGGCTTCATCCACTGCGGGCTCCAATAAATACCCTTGTGGAAACCAGCCTAAATCGCCACCAGTAAGTGGATCATATTGATATGCTAGTGTTGCAAATTCCACGCCAACATTGAGTTGATTCAAAATTCCATCGGTAAGTCCCCGGTTTTTCACAAGTATCTGACTTGCACGAATTTGCTCAGCTTCGGTTGGCACATTATCCGCTATAACTGCCATTTGACAACTCTCCAACATGGAGGTGGCAATGGCAGCTTTGAATTCTTCTTCGGTGTATCCTTTGGAATCCAACCAGGCGGTTGGTGTAGTTCCTTCCGGTAAATTGCTGATCCATTGGTCCCAATCTTCTTGAACCAGAACCTCATTTGCGGTGCATCCATTGCTTAATGCGGCCTGAACCAGAAGCTGTTGATCGATCAATTTATCCAGAACATATGTTTCAGGAACTTCCTGTTGTTGGTTTTGATCAAGCGATTCTTTAACAATTGAGAATCTCTGTAATTCGCGTTGATATGTCTCCAGCGTGAATCCCTGACCATTGATGATAAATGCCATTGGGATGGGAGTCGCTGAAGCGGTGGCCGTCGGCAACAGAGCTTCCATTGTTTGCGTCCCAGATATAGGGTCAGAAGCGGGGGAGAGACCATATGAACAGCTGCTAACCCCCACAAATAGGACAATACCAATCCAGGCGAAAATGTATTTTGTTATTGCTTTCCTAGTTTTCATTGTAATGATTATACCGTCACCAAAGAGGTTTTACCAGTAATGCCAGGCGGATAGGTTTTTATCTAAACGATTTCTGAACGAATTCTTAACAACTCTTGTATGAACAACAGGCTTTTTATCCCCAAATAAATTTTAAGATTAAAGGTTCTCATATCTACTTGAATTGGATCTGGTTCTATGTTAAAATCTTAATCACTGGCAGATATACACCATAAGAAACAGCTACCCCCTATATATGGGGGATTCGTTTTTGTTTGATCCTTATCACGCCCTATTTATTAAAAAAGTCAATTGCATCTGGAGATGAGCTTTGCGCTGTCCGTATTGTCAATCCGAAAAGTCAAGCGTCATAGACACCTCCCACGATAGTAAAGGGGGAGTAAGACGTCGCAGGGAATGCGACATCTGCCAACAACGATTTACCACCATTGAACGAGCCATCTTGAGCACGCCCCTGATTATTAAAAAAGATGGGACTCGTGAAGAATTTAACCGTGACAAATTAATGCACGGTATACGTATTGCCTGCGCCAAACGCCCAGTTTCAGCCGCAGATATTGACCGTTTGATAGGTGAGGTGGAATCTTCCCTCCAACGTCTGGGACGGGCCGAAGCCCCATCCCGCTATATCGGTGATATGGTCATTGCAGGCTTGAAAGAAATGGATCAGATTGCATATATCCGATATGCGATTGTTTATCTACACATGGATGATTTGGGTGAAATAAAGAAGGAAATCGATCACTTATTAACAGAAGGATAAAACAGGATGGAAATACTCGAAGCTCTTGCAGCACCCTGCGTAAAACCGACTCCCCCCTTACCGGTAGACCTAGCAAAGATTGACTTGACCGATAATTCATTAAAAGTTTTACAAAAAAGATATTTGCGCCGGGATCAAAATGGCCAGGCTGTCGAAAGCGTTGAAGAAATGTTCTGGCGCGTTGCCTACCAGATTGCCGTCGTGGAGGATCAATGGCAGGATAGCGATGTCATTTCGCTTGCCAAGTCCTATTATGACCTGATGGTGGAAAAACGTTTCTTCCCCAATTCCCCCACCTTCACCGGTGCCGGTACACCTTTGGGTCAATTGGCGGCTTGTTTTGTGTTGGAGATCGCCGATGACATGGGTAAAAAACCAAGCGGGATTTTCCAAACATTGCGGGATGCAGCCTTAATCCAGCAAACCGGCGGCGGCAATGGTTTTGCCTTTTCCCGTTTGCGCCCCAGCGGCTGCCTGGTTAATTCCTCCGCCGGTAAAGCCACCGGCCCTGTCGGCTTTTTGCGAGTCTACGATCAAGCTTTCGGCGAAGTTGCCCAGGGCGGAACCCGACGCGGCGCCAACATGGCCGTGCTGCGAGTAGACCACCCGGATGTGGAAGAATTTATTGCCTGTAAAAGCAGCGAACATGCCATCACCAATTTTAATATCTCCGTTGGCATCACGGATTCCTTTATGCAGGCTGTCGAAAATGACGAAGACTGGGAACTCGTTTTCCCGGATGTGAAACACCCTGATTACAAGAATTTCAGCGGTACCTTGGAACAGGCTCGAGATGCGGGCATCCCCATCCTTGTCTACAAACGTTTGCGTGCCCGCGATCTATTCAATCGTATTGTCAAGCAAGCCCACCACAACGGCGAACCCGGCATGCTCTTCCTGGATGCAGCCAACCGCCAAAACCCGGTACCGCACCTTTATCAACTCGAAGCCACCAATCCCTGTGGCGAACAATGGCTTGGACCCTATGAAAATTGCTGCCTGGGTTCCATCAATCTTGCCCAGCATTTAGGCAAAGATGGTCTGGTGGATTGGCAGAAGTTGCAAAAAAGTGTGGAACTTTCCGTGCGCTTCCTGGATGATGTTGTGGATGCCAACCAGTACGTTCCATCCGTTCCCCGCATTCGGGAAGCAGCCATGAACGCCCGCCGCATTGGGCTGGGCATCATGGGCCTGGCGGATTTGATGTATCACACCCGCATCCGCTATGGCTCCGAAAAAAGTCTGGAATTTTCCGGGCAGGTTATGGAGTTCGTCCGGTATCACGCCATGCTGACTTCCATCCAGCTTTCCAAATCCCGCGGTCCATTCCTGGCCATTGACGGTAGTATTTATGATCCCAAAAATCTGACCTGGGAAGTCCCCACCCCCACTGCACCCTATAAAACCGACTTCGGCCGGCCAGCCGTGGATTGGGACCTGGTGGTAAAAGGCATTAAAAAACACGGTATTCGCAATGCCGCTCAAACCACCATTGCCCCCACCGGCACCATCGCCACCGTCACCGGTTGTGAAGGCTACGGCTGCGAACCTGTCTTTGCCCTGGCTTACATCCGCCACGTCAATGACAACGGCACCGATTTAAAATTGACCTACACCAGCCCGGCCTTTGCCCTGGCTTTGCAAGAAGCCGGTCTGTCTGAGGCAAAACAACAGAGTATCATTGATGAAGTAATGAAAGCCGGTTCCTGCCGGAATGTGGAAAGTCTGCCCGCCGATTTACGGGATGTATTCGTAGTTTCCTCGGATACCACCGCGGAAGAGCATGTCAAATTACAGGCTGCCCTGCAAGCCTTTGTGGACAACAGCCTTTCCAAGACGATCAACTTTCCCTCCAGCGCCACCGAAGCCGACGTGGCCGACGCCTATTTGTTAGCCTGGAAACTGGGCTGCAAGGGCATCACCGTATATGTCACCGGTTCCCGTGAGGTTGTCGTGCTCGAAACCCATGCCACCGCCAAGGATAAACTCCCTGTCAGCGCCGATATCCCAACCGAACCCGTTGCGGAAACAGAACAAATGCACCTCTGGGTGGATTCCAAGAAACCCCGCCCGCGTCTGTTACCCGGCTATACCTATTCCATCACCACCCCGCTGGGCAAAGCCTTTATGACCGTCAATGAAAATGGCGGCAGCCAGCCCTTTGAAATTTTTATCAATACGGCCAAGGCCGGTTCGGAGACCGCGGCCGTCTCAGAGGCCATCGGGCGCCTCATCTCCTACATTTTGCGCCTCTCCTCCCCACTGGAGCCCAGCAAACGACTGCGCCATGTGTACCGCCAGCTTTCCGGCATCGGCGGTGGACGTTCCCTGGGCTTTGGTCCCAACCGCGTACGTTCCCTGCCTGATGGCTTGGCGCAAGTGATTGATAATTACCTGCTGGATCGCGAAGAAAGACTGGGCAGCAACAGCAACGGCCATAACGGGGCTCACCCCGCCATAACTGAGATCCCCCTGCCTTTGGAACCCGTCAACAGCAAACAATTCACCATCGGGGACCTGTGCCCGGAATGCGGCGAAGCCGCTGTGATCAATGAAGAAGGCTGCCGCAAGTGCTACGCCTGCGGTTACAGCGAGTGCTAAATCAAGTAAAGTAGACAATGTTGCATCAGCCTGTGTACGCCGCACAGGCTGATTTTTTAATTGTTGAGACCTGCCAGGTGTACCCAATACAGACCTGCCAGGTTTGAAATTTTAGTCAAGATGGATCGGCAGAAAACCTGGCAGGTTTACTTAATACTCCTCATCGATTAAATTCGATAGTTTACTTTCATCCATTTTTTCAAGATGACATGATATAAATTCATTCACCCCGCCAAACCAGGCTAAAACTTCTTCTCTTTGCAATTTGGTGACCACGCCTTCGCTGATCGCGTGGTATGAAGACCAATCCCATTCTCGAAAATTTTCTACAAAACCGTGTTTCTGGGGATTTGTATGGATGTAAATAATCAGTTGCTGGAGATAGGCATCAGCTGTTATGAGTTTACGCTTGAAGCTTTTTTCGAATAAACTCCCTGTCCTATTACGTTCAAGGTTAATTGCTTTTGTATAAGCATTAAACAGATTCGAGAAGTTTTTTGATGGCGAAAATGTGCTGGGATTTTGCGCCTTCACCAGTCTTTTTATAGTCACGATATCTTCTATCTTTTTGATTCTCACTAATAAATGAAAGTGGTTCCCCATCAAACAATAAGCATAGGTATCTGCTATTGGCAAAATGTAGTAAGAATATAATTTCAAGAAATACTTGTAATGCCTTTCGGAATAAAAGAGTTTTTCTCGATTGTTCCCCCGATTGAAAATGTGATACATTTGCCCAGCTTCTAGAACATCCACGTGACTCATCACAAAATCTCCTATATATCAATCCAGCCCCAAAAATAATAAGAGAATAATATTTTACAATTAATTAGATATTTTTACTTCATCCAGACCTGCCAGGTTTGCTGATAATCCAATTATGCCGGAATTCAAAACCTGGCAGGTCTAATTCATGCACCATTTATTACTTATCAACCTACAAATTTTTTTCCAAAAAATCATCCATATAGCTTTACCCCCAGTCCGATTCAAAAAATCCATCCCAAACATGACGATGAAAAAATAAGCTCAGAATCCAAGTCAACCCATCAAGCGAACAGGGAATTTAGGCTATAATACGGGTACATAATGGATAAAACCTTTCCCAACGACTTACACTCGGGAAAGATATCTGATCTGGTTTAACCAAAGCTGATTTCAATCTTTTGCATATCGATGACCGAGAACTGGCCCATCGAAACCAGGTTTCCCTTTTAGAATAGTAAAAACTGATTTATTGAAAATGGATAGGCGGACAGAATATGAATAATTTGCAGAAATACTCAAATCAGTTTTTTGATGATCTTGAGGTTTTTGAGGACATCACCCGGGGACACAATTACAAGGCATTTCTGCGCCAAGCCGTTCTTGAATTCTTGGATAATGAAACCAAGGAAACTGCCTTGGCTGTTTATGAATCCTTTTTCGATAGTTATCGAATCACCCTGGATGGGGAAAGCAATCCGTTTATTGACCTGCTGGATATGCTGCGAAGTTACGAAGAAAATGCTGCAACCTTGATTGACCGGCAGCGAGATCATTATATTCACTCGGTGAATGTCTTCATTCTCGGATTATGCATCTATTCCCAAAACTCCACCTATCGAAGCGCCTTTGGTACCAAGAACCTGGATAAAACGGAGTATCCATTTTCCTATGATACCCACCATGAAGAGTTCTTTTACCGTTGGGGGCTTGCCTCACTTTTTCATGATGTAGGCTATCCTGTTGAAATCATCGGGAAGCAAATTGGTAAATTCATGAGCTTTGCCAGCATCGTCGATAAGGATATCAAAGTCATGCCCCGGTTGGAATTCGACAACTTCGACGAACTCAATAAAATCGTCGAAGTCATCCCAAAACGCACCTTTATCAAGACCTATTATGAAAAATATCAAAGTTGTGTCTATGTCGATCTGCTAAAGCCGCTGGATTTACTTGCACACAAATTGCATTTGTCCCTGGGGGTTGATCTTAAAGAGATAAAAGCCGCGCTGGATGGTTTTGTCGGCATCATGGCGAAAAGTGGCTTTATTGACCATGGCTTTTACAGCGCCATCATCGTACTAAAATGGTATGGCTTTCTCATTCAAAGCTGCAACTACAAGCCGGAATATTTCTTCTATCCAGTGTTGGATAGTGCCAGTGCCATCTTGCTGCATAATTACTACAAAAACGTGATTACTAGGCCGCCTTTTAACAAGGGTGGGCTATCCCCCAATGATCATCCCATCGCATACCTGCTCATTCTGTGTGATGAGCTTCAGGAATGGAACCGGGAAGCCTATGGCATCCTGGATAAGAAGCGCACCCATGCCGGTGAAGCCTCCCTGCTGATCACGAATAATCGTCTGGACATTACCTACATTGCGAAAAAAGGCACTCTACCAGAACAATTTTCCGCTGAAAAAGAAGCCATGTTTCGTAAACTACTTAACTTGGATGCCCTATTTAGCGGAGGGTTTTCAGTGGGCTGTGAAGCGCTGGATACCCTTGGAGCCCTGGCGAGCAAAATCAGGGAAGATGCGGCTATTGTCCCGCGTCCATTATTGGATAATCTTGAAAATCTGGCAATCGCCATTCATAAAATGTTCAATCTCAAAAAACTGGAACGCCACCCGAATGTGCCCTTGGAGTATCCAAATTTTGCTGATTTACCGGATTCTTTAAAATATTCCAACTTACGCCAGGCACGCAGTATTGCGGACAAGCTTGAGCTGATGGCTTGGGAGATGCGGCCACAAGGAGCTGATGGCCCAGTCATCAAGGAGATTCCAGAAGACGTAGTGGAATCTTTGGCCAAATTTGAACACGAAGCATGGGTACGGGAACGGTTGGAAACAGGTTGGCGGGTCGGTGAGATTAAGCATATTGAAAACAAAATCAGCCCATATCTTGTACCCTATGATGAATTAAGCGAGGAAATCAAGGATCTTGATCGGGATGCGATCCGCAATATTCCCGAGTTACTTGGCATGATTAGCATGGCAATCTATGAAAAATAAATACCGGGGCATCTGGGTAAGTTTTCTAATGAATTTTCAATCCAGAACCTTGTGGTGTCGAATGATTCCCTGTCCTATGTCAGTCATGGAAACCGGCGTTAAAAATCAAGAAAAAAGTAGTTCTTACGCACAGAAATCTTCGAAATAAAATACAGGAAAATAATCCGTGGAACAAAGCTCTTCCGATACCAGCGCAGATTTTGCATATACCAGCATCCCCATCATCATTGGCGTTACCGGTCATCGCGATCTTATTCCAACGGATGTTCCAAAATTACGCGAGATTGTTAAGGCTGAACTCCAGACCCTGCAGAANNTGATTGCAGCCCTTCCTTTGCAACCCGATGAATATCGCCATGATTTTTCAGATCAAGCACTGATAACCTTCAACCGGCAGTGTGCTGAGGCGTTTGACTTATTCGTTGTACAAGCCACTGAAGGTCCCCTGGCTGTCACCCGTGAATTCTCCTACCGCCAGGCGGGCATTTATGTAGCTAGCCACAGCCATGTTTTACTGGCCTTATGGGATGGTCATCCTGCCACGCCTGACGGTTGTGGTACGGCAGAAGCTGTAGATTTTATACTGCACGCGAACTATTGCGGTAAAAATACTTCCCTCTTCAAGGCTAATGGGGATGGCGGTGTGCTGCATATCTTAACACCAACCATCAGGCATCCCGTTCTCGGTAAGAGTCTCTCCATTCATCTCATTGAAAATATTAATGGATCCCTTGAATCCAGTCTGCGGATCACCGATGAATTTAATAAAAGTTACAGAGAATGTACACCTGACGGCGCATACGGCTTGATCGATTCGAAAACGCTTGCCGACGCTGGGGAACATCTCAAGACATTTCATCAGTTGTATTTAATTGCAGATAACCTTTCTGTCCACTTTCGCAACAAGGTTCTGCAAAGCATTAAATGGCTGTCCATCTTTGGCGTAAGTCTGGTCATCGCATTTCTTTTATATGATGAGATGGAATCCAATTTATTCTTGTTAGCTTATGGCGGCCTTCTCATGCTATCAGCAGGTGTATTTTCAGCAGTAAAAAAACGAGACTGGCATAAAAAATATTTGGAGTATCGGGCTCTTGCCGAAACCCTACGGGTACAATTCTATTTATACATTTCCGGCATCGATCAATCCATTTGTGAAGCTTTCACCTGGTCGCAAAAGAATGAGATTATTTGGGTCAAGAAAGCAGTCCTGGCTCTATCAGTGGGTTATAAACCTGATTTTACGGCAGCGCCTGAACGGATTAAAGCCGCCTGGATAGAAAGCCAAATGGCGTATCACTTGAAAAAACTCGCCCAGACTGAGATAAGGAAACGCATAAATGCGAATACAGCAATGGGTATTCTCTTTTTTTCCATCGTGGTGTATACGGTGATTGTAGGATTGGAATTTTCATTCCCGGGCTTGATGCAGTCCATTGTCCCAATGGCTAAGTTTAAAACCCTATTTGCAATGCATGCTGGGCAGGAAATTATTTTAAGAAGCGTATTAAAAATCTTGCTCGGTGTGTTTTCAGCGGTAACTTTGTTCTTATCCAATTATTACGGAAAACTATCCATAAATCGACAGGCATCGGACCACGAAAAAATGACTGAGTTGTATAAAACTGCTTTGCAAAAATGGGAGATCCCGGGGATTAACAAAGAAAAACTGCTCATTGAACTGGCCCGAGAGGAAATTGTTGAAAACGGGATCTGGCTATCCTACAGCCGTGACAACACGCCCAGCATTATTTTATAGATAAAGGTATCCAACATCATAGATATAAATTTCCTGGCTGATCCGACCTATGATGGGAATGATGCTGGTGCAAGTCAACGTTCAAATGGTATCCGCAATTTACATTCAAAAATATTGACCATTCATTGGTCAGTAACCAAAATAAATTTTGTTAGTCTTTTACTTTTAACCCTTCCACTTCAGTTGTTTCAGTTCTTGTTATGAAAAAATACGGCTAAGATTCTGTTAATGTCATTGCAACACAAAAGTTCTTATGACTGATAAATGATGATCAACCAGGCCGTAGGATGCGTTCCCATCACCAATTTATGATTAGTCACCCATAAAGTTATTCCCCCAACAAGACCGATGGCCCAATTGTGCTTACGGAACCATGGACCGGTTCATATTATTCCTTTGGGATGCCACCAAAATTTTCATTGCCATTGGGCAAATTCCTTCCTTTTTTATCTCAAGGGATTTTCTGATGTCGGTTATTCTATTTGTCTGGTGGCTGGTATGTCGAATGACACTTTTTTTTATTCCTTCCATTTTTTCTATGAGTATTTTTGGATATATTTATCGGAATTTTATATGTGCATAGGCCAAAAATAATTATCATGCTTTAACTTCATGGTGCACAGTTGGGAGATAGAAATACTAATGAAATCATGTCAAAGCATCACACATAAACAAAAAGCCATCATGTATCTGGATCTCTCGGGATCAAATCAGGATCAGATTCTCGCCTTATTGGATGAAGCTCAAGCGATGATTGCCAAACTTCCTCCTAAAAGCGTGCTGATGCTTACCAATACCAAAGACACCACGTATAACACAACCGTCTCAAATGCCATCAAGGATTTCTCAAGCAAAAACACGCCTTATGTCAAAGCATCGGCGGTGATTGGCGCGGAAGGTTTACGAAAAGTCCTCTTACAAACGGTATGCATGCTCACCAAACGTGAAATCCATGCTTTCGATACGCAAGAAAAAGCCATGGATTGGTTGATCTCCCAACCTTAGTTCCATCCGACTGTGTCATGTCAGGTGTGACAGAGAAGTGTCACACTTTTTTTCATTCCAAAATTTATCCTCTCTTAGCACTCCCCCATTCTAAATTAATCCAGGCTGCCAAGCAGCAACCTTGGAATCCATCCATGCGTATATTGTGTTATAGCATGAGATTATATGAGGTTGCCTGATGGTAGTAAAGGGATTCTCTATAAGAAAAATACTGTATTTCGGATTGCTGATTATTATCGCCTCAATCCGGAAACGAGCTTAGCTTATCGAAGAAACTCCCCATAGCGTACTATGGTTTTCGTCCAGTATTAACTCATGGTTTTTTGCTTTATAACCAACAAGAAAATTTACTTTCCAAGGAATCCCCCCAATGCAAACTCAAGCTTCGTCACAAAAGAAAATCATCACTTACCTCGTAATCCTCCTGGCTTTATCAGCCGTTTTTTACACGCTCATCCTTTCTGCTGGCAGCCTTTATGTCAACGGGGGCATCTATGTCCTGGGTTTGATGTGGTGCCCAGGCGTGGCAGGTATGCTCACAAAATTGATTTATGAGCGTTCCTTACGCGGTTTGGGATGGAAACTCGGGAAATTTAAATACCTTGCTCTGGCGTATTTATTGCCGGTTGGGTATTGCCTGGTCGTTTATGGATTGACCTGGCTGAGTGGATTGGGTGGTTTTCCAAACTCCGAATTCTTAACCCAACTTCGCCAAACCTACACATCCGGAGCCACTTCAAATACCATTTTGATTGCCATCTACGCAGCGAATATGGCTGTATTTGGGCTGTTTGGCGGCCTGCTTTCCGGTTTAGGCGAAGAGATTGGATGGCGAGGTTTCTTTGTTCCTGAATTATGCAAAATTACTTCTTATACGAAAGCCATGTTGATCAGCGGTGCCGTTTGGGTGTTGTGGCATCTGCCCCTGATTTTGTTCGCCGATTACAAGATGCCAGGTATCCCGACATGGTATGCAGCAGGGATGTTTACCATGATGGTGATGGGTATCAGTTTTGCTTTTGGTTGGCTGCGTCTAAAATCCGGAAGTTTGTGGCCGGCGGCCGTTTTACATGCCAGCCATAATCTATTTGTACAAAATCTATTCACCCCGTTGACAGAGATCAAATCCATTACACCCTATGTCATCGATGAATTTGGTTTCGGTCTGGCCATACTGGGCATCCTTGTCGGGTGGTTCTTCTGGAAAAAATCAGCCGGCTTGCCTCAAGTTCAAAACAATCTAGCGGTATAAACGGCTCCTTAATAAGTCAGAATCTATTTTATTTCAAATCCACTTGAATCTAGAATTCTACTTCCAGATTTGATAGTATTGTGGCTATGCGCAAAAAAGCTTCCGCCTGTCAAATCCATCCGAGATTTATCAGGCGGATTTAATATTCATGCTAATCTTAGTAAACCAGATTGCTCACTTCTGTTTTTTTCGCCAATGCCTTGCATCCTGCTAGAGTCATAATACTTTCCCTTCTGAAACCTAACATTGTAATCAATCCATTGTTTAAAGTCATCAACTCGCTATTGTTTATCTAATTACGGCATAATCAGATCGATTTGCTGTATAATTCCCCAAATGTTTTTTTAGCATACAAATCAACCTGATAAACCGGGTTGTGGAGAAGGATAGAATTATGGTATATGAAAAATTAAACCTTTCAGCAGAAACATTGCAACTATTAAAGAAAGCAAAAAGTGTGCACATGCCCAATTCCATCCAGGAAATGATGGACGCTGCCTGCGGTGGAAAAGATAAAAATGAATTCACTGTCCTGTACGATGTTCCCAATGCAGGACCCATCATCGAAGCCAATGTCGCCCGAGTTCGCAATGGTCTTGCAGTAAATTACACCCAGCCCTATATGCGTCGCCGTGACCCGGATTGCATGGTGATTGGGGATGAATATCCATCGGATAAACCACGTTACAAAGACCGTTACGGAACAGATTTTGAACCCCTGCGAAAACAGACCTTTGACTGGCTACAGAAACAGGACCTGGCCGTCTTTTGTTTTTATGCCGGTCATCCACAAATGGGATTGAATGCCATCGCCATCACCCCCCTGAATGCCTCCTTCTTCGCCATGGGGCTGGCTTTGTTGCAGGGATTCGTACCGGTAAAGGAACTGCCTGGCGATTTTTCACCTTCGGCGGTCATCTATGTTGCCCCGATCTTTCGCCATACGCATTTCAACGGTAAACAAGTGGTGGTGCATAACCGTACCGCAGAACTCTACGAACTCTTTTCTTATAACCTCTATCCTGGACCCAGCGCCAAAAAAGGTGTCTACGGTATGCTACTGGATCTGGGTGAAAAACAAGGCTGGACCACCACACACTGCTCCGCGGTAAAAGTCATCACACCCTACGATAATGAAATCAACATCATGCATGAAGGGGCCAGCGGCGGCGGAAAAAGCGAAATGCTGGAACAGGCACATCGGCTGGAAGACGGCCGCTGGGTGGTGGGAGAGAACACCATCACCGGAGAAATCCGCCATCTGCAAATTCCCCGTTCCTGTGAGCTGCACCCGGTTACGGATGATATGGCTTTGTGCCACCCCACCCTGCAGGGCAGCAATGGCAAGTTGAGCCTGACCGATGCCGAAAAATCCTGGTTCGTTCGGGTGAATCACATTGATGGGTACGGTGTGGATCCATACCTGGAAAAATTGACTGCTCAACCCAAGAGCCCTATGCTTTTCCTCAATATCGATGCAGTCCCCTCCAGTCGGGCTTTAATATGGGAACACACCCAGGACTCTCCTGGCAAAAGCTGCCCAAATCCAAGGGTCATTATTCCTCGGGATGTGGTACCCAATATAGTCCATGGGCCGCTGACCATAGATGTGCGCAGCTTTGGGGTACGCACCCCGCCCTGTACCCGAGAAGTGCCCAGCTATGGCATTATCGGCTTATTCCACTTGCTGCCCCCCGCCTTGGCGTGGTTGTGGCGTCTGGTTTCCCCACGCGGGTATGACAATCCCAGTATCCTGGACGAGGACGGCATGAGCAGCGAAGGTGTTGGCTCTTACTGGCCCTTTGCCACCGGCAGGAAAGTCAATCAGGCCAATATTCTTCTGAATCAGTTTGTAGATTACCGCCGTACTCGTCATATCCTCACCCCCAACCAATACATCGGAGCCTGGCATGTGGGCTTCATGCCGCAATGGATCACCCGTGAATATCTGGCCCGCCGCGGCAGCTCACGCTTCCGTGGAGATCAGATTCGGCCGGCACGCTGTCCGCTTTTGGGGTATGCCATGCATCATGTTCAGGTGGAAGGTCAGCAGATTGCCCGTTGGTTCTTGCAGGTGAATACTCAGCCGGAAGTCGGCGATGAGGCTTATGACCAGGGAGCCGTTATTTTGTACGATTTCTTCCGCACTTTTTTGCACGAATTTGACAGCCCGGAATTGGATCCCTTGGGGCAAAAAATCATCCAATGCTGTTTGGATCAAGGCACAGTCAACGATTACGAATCGTTAATTCCGGTGGAATAAATAATTGACTTTTCACACATCAGACAGCCTCAGGATAAAATTTTCCTGAGGCTGTTTTTTTATAATTCATCCATCAATGAAAAGTTGGCAGAATCTCCATGCAGTCTTCACAAGTTCTACATATGCGAAAGATAAGATAAAGCTAATGAAATTCATGATTTTGGAGAAAGCTTGCATGAAAAAGTCCAATATTCGCAGTATTAAAGCACGCACCTGGATACAAATTTTCTTTTTCGGGTTGATCGCGTTAATATCCATCAACCACACCCTGGTTGAAAACGGCGTGGGTATTCCATTTTTATCCACCGCATCCCTGCATGCGTTGTGTCCTTTCGGCGGCGTGGTCAGTCTTTATCAATATCTTACTGTCGGGACCTTTGTTCAGAAAATACACGAATCCTCGTTCGTGTTGATGGGTTTGGTTCTGTTTCTTGGCGTTCTTTTTGGACCAGTCTTTTGTGGTTGGATTTGTCCCTTGGGCACCATCCAAGAATGGATCGGGAAGATTGGGAAAAAGATTTTTAAACAACGTTATAATCACGCCATTCCTTATCGCATTGATCGTGTGCTGCGTTATCTACGCTATGCGGTATTGGCCTGGGTGGTTTATATGACAGCCCACACTGGGGTCCTAGTCTTTTCGAACATTGATCCTTATTATTCCCTCTTTAATTTCTGGACTGGGGAAGCAGCTATCGGCGGCTTGATCATCCTGGGCATCACTTTATTGGGTTCCTTATTCGTGGAACGTCCCTGGTGTAAATATGCCTGTCCCTACGGCGCACTTCTCGGACTGACCAATTTAATCCGCATCTTCAGTATCCGCAGGAAGGAAAGCACTTGCATTCAGTGTAAACTCTGCACGCAGCACTGCCCCATGAATATTCAGGTAGACACCAGTAAGACCGTTAGAAATCATCAATGTATCAGTTGCCTGGAATGTACTTCCGAAGCTAGCTGTCCTGTTCCCGCAACCGTAGATTTAAGCCTTGGAGGTAAATAAGATGCGCATCAACTCAAAATGGCTGGCTGGATTGATTTTCATCATTGTGTTCGGCGGCATTTCCCTCAGTGCAATCCCGGGTTGGTGGAGAACAGAATCCTCCAAGATTCCAAAAGAATTTTCCACCGGCGAGTTTTCAGGCACCTATAATCCAGCAGATATCCGCGGATCCTACACCTTTGGTGATGTAAGCAATCTGTTCAATATTCCATTGGTAGATTTGCAAAATGCTTTCCTTCTCAGCGAAACGGACCCATCTATAGTGAAATTGAAAGATCTGGAGGTGAAATTTGCTGAAGCCTCCGCCAACGGGATGGAGATTGGCACTGGTTCAGTACAATTATTCGTAGCTACCTATTTAGGTTTACCTATTGTGACGGACGAGGAATATTTGCCAGCACCTGCAGTGAATATCTTGAAACAAAAAGGAAATCTAACCACCGAGCAGGTTACTTATCTGGACAACCATAGTGTGCCTGTCGGCACCGTAGAAGTGGAAAATAAACTGGTGGTACCGGTTGCGACAGAAGTTCCCGCTACAAACAGTACGGAATCTTCTGTTGAAAATGTGGAAACCTCTGTAAACACAATCAAAGGCAGCACAACATTCCGGGAACTATTGGATTGGGGCGTGCCTGAAGAAAAAATATCCGCAATCTTGGGGCAGCCTATGCCCAATCCCCTGCTAACGATTAAAGATTTCTGTTTGGATAATGGTTTGGAATTCGGTACCCTGAAAACTGAACTTCAATTGGAAATCCCCTAATTCCTGAAAATTGCTAATTCAAAACAAAAACCAGCAGGCTAATTAAGGCTGCTGGTTTTTGTTTTTTATTATGATTGTGTCATGACCCAATATTGCGTTCCATCTTTGGAGCGATCCATCCAGCGATATTCAATCATCGCTCTGCGCAAGGTAGCTGTATCATCGTTAAATCGCTGCAAAATTTCCTCCACTTCCTGACCGGTATAGATGCGGTTTTTTTCAAAGGGGGTAAAGGCATGGGCCAGCAAAACAGCGAATTTCTTCTCCTGTTTTGGAAAAGCAAGGATCCGCCCATCGGCATCGGTGAAAGTTTTCAGAACCCTTTCTTCAAAGGTCAATGGCTGCTGCTGTCGATGGATGGAAGGCAGCACATCCTTACGCAAAATACGTTGGGACATATCTTGTAAAAAGTCCGTTTGGATGGAATAGCGGTAATAATGCCCCTCCGGACTGGCAGACACCAGTCCTGCTTTGGCAAGCCGTGATAGATGATGGGACGTGGTCGACACGCTCACGCCTAACATTTCTGCCAATTCCTCTACGGTACGTGATTGGTCGCTCAGCAAACCAACGATTTTCAGGCGGTTCTGATCCGCCAATGCCTTAAAAAAAGCAAGTAATTCATCCATGGGTTCTGGATTTTCCATTTCGATCTCCATTATTTCATTTTTATGTCTATCGTAATGTTTATATACGAATACGCAGTTCCTGTCAAGGGAAATTCCTTTCCTCCCTTGCACTGCAACCTTTTTCAAGTTCAGGCGTATATTTTATTGAAAATAAATACCTAAGAATATTTTCCAAAAGGAACTCCTCATGGATTGGTTTAAATCATTTTTTGAAGTTTACATTAAAAAGCAAACCTATTTAAATTTGGTTTACTTATTACTGGCATTCCCTCTGGGATTATCTTATTTCATTTTTCTCATCACAGGGTTGTCGGTCGGCCTAGGCTTACTGATCATTTGGGTAGGCATACTCATTCTTTTATTAGTCTATGCCGTATGGTATGGTATGCTGGCGCTGGAGAGAATACTGGCTATTTATTTGCTCAATGAAGCCATTCCCCCCATGATCAAACGGGATCTCTCCGGAAAATCGCTCTGGGAAAAGTTAGCCGCCACCCTGACCAGTTCGGTCACCTGGAAAGGTCTATTTTTCTTGTTTCTCAAATTCCCATTGGGGTTGGTCTCATTTGTTGCCTTGACGGTTTTCGGCAGCATCTCGGCAGCCTTGCTGGCAGCGCCCCTTTATTACAACACCTTCAGCCCCGAGATTGACTTTACTTTTGAAAATGTGCCGGTCCAATCCTTCTGGTTGATTGACTCACTTCCAGAAGCCATGACAGCCTGCTTTGTGGGCTTCCTGCTCCTGACCGCCTCGCTGCATCTATTCAACGCCATGGCAAAAGTCTCCGGCAAGATTGCTTACGGTTTGTTGGGTGATTTTTCCAAAGAGGAAGGCCGAGAAGAAACAGCAGTTACAGTAGTTGACGCAGCTACATCCGTTGTTGAATCAACACCTGAACCCCCTTCTGCTGATGTTGAACCTCAAATCCTGACGGATGAACCTGAAATTCCAGACTCAGAGAGCAAAGAATAGAATTCATTTAACAATTAGATAGTGGATACCCATAAGTAGGGGCGACCGCCGGTCGCCCTTTACGTTTAAATATCATATGGTGGTAATTTTTTAACAAATATCTTTAATTAACACTGCTTTTTTTATTTATTGAATTGAATTCCCCCCCAATATATTTTCACAACCCCTGTTCCTCCAACAAAGCAGCATCATCCAAAATTTCCGCTGGACTGCCATCCGCCACCAAGCGACCGTGATTCATCAGGATCACCCGGTTGAAGCTGCGCCGTGCGAAATCCAAGTCATGCGTGGCCACAATCAAGGTCTGCGGAAGACGTTCGATGAGCCGAATCAAATTACGTCTCGCCCGCGGATCCAGCCCGGCAGTGGGTTCATCAAACACCAATATTTCAGGCTGCATCGCCAATACCGTGGCAACGGCAATCCGTTTCTTCTCGCCCATACTGAGATGATAGGTTACCCTGTCGGAAAATCCGCTCATTTCCACATCAGCTAAAGCGTGGGAAACCCGTTCGCGAATTTCATTTTCCGGCAGCCCCATATAGATTGGACCAAAAGCAACATCCTCGAATACGGTGGGAGAAAACAATTGATCATCCGGCGATTGAAAAACCAGGCCTACTTTTCCACGGATTTCTTTTAAAAATTGCTTCTTTAATGGCAATCCTGAAATAAAAATCTCACCTGTTCCTTCCAAAATACCATTCAGGTGCAGCAAAAAAGTTGATTTTCCAGCCCCGTTCTGCCCGATCAGGGCGATCTTTTCCCCTGTTTGAACACTAAGCGAAATATCCTGCAAAGCTGAATGTCCATTAGGATACTCAAAAAACAAATTTTGAATCGAAATGATGGGGTCTGATTTCAATTTATTATCCAAAGGTGATGCTCAAAAGAAAGAGGAATACACAAAAGATCACCCAGCCTGAGAGGACAAGGTTCTGCTTTATGGTTAATGGGGATTCAGGCAGCAAGCGCAGTTCGCCATCAAAACCACGAGAGAGCATGGCTGTATAGACTCGTTCGCTTTGCTCCAGCGACTGGACAAAGAGGGAACCAGCCATGGCGCCAGTCCCTTTGGCCCGCCAGGCCAAATGCTTGAGGGAGTGGGTTTGTGAAGAAATCCCTTCTACACTACGCGCTGCTCTTGCGCGCATCATACGTTGGGCCTTAGTGATCATGATTGATAGATAGCGCCACATGAGGCGAAAAATTAATACCAGGATTTTAGGCACATGATAAACCCGCAAGGCATTTAACATACTCATCATGGTTGTGGTGGCCGCCAGTAAAATAGCCACTTGAACAGACAACCATGATTTTAACAGAATAAAACCAAAGTGGCTGATGCCGTTGGAAGTAATCACCCACGTCTTTTGGATGATGTGTACTTGAAAAACTGGTTCCCCACCAGCGATAAATAGAATAGGAATTGCCGCCAGCATAAACGGTATCACGATCAAAGATCGGCTGTATAAAATGGAAAATGGAATTTCAGAAGCAATTTGCAGCCCAATCACCAGAAACATGACGAATAGCAAAACAGGCCAGGCGCCATACGGCAGCGCACCAATCAGGAGGATCAAAGCAAAGGCGGCAGGCACCTTGAGTCTCGCATCAAGTTGGTGTAAATTACTTTTACTCTCAAAATATAATCCTAAAGTAGCATGTTTTTGCATTGGCGTTATTATACTGCAATTGATTGCAACTGCGAACCATGGCGTTTCTAATCACCCCTTTCTCTTGGATACCAATTCAACTATGGAAATAGATCCGGAGACAGTTCAGAATTGAACCTTGTTTCCAATTTTCTTTGGTAAAATACATTTAATACACGCTCAAGGAGAGGACATGGCTAAAAGAATCGTGCTGGTTGCTGGAAATATTGGTTCAGGGAAAACCTCCCTCACCGAAAGAATTGGAGAACGCATGGGATGGCAGACTGCTTTTGAGTCTGTTGTGGATAATCCCTATCTCTCCAACTTTTACGCCGACATGAAAACCTGGTCCTTTCATTTGCAGGTATTCTTTTTAGGCCACCGTGCGAAACAATATCTTGAATTATGGGAGGATCCACGGTCAGCCATCCTGGATCGCAGTATCTATGAGGACGCCTTCATTTTTGCGCGTGCCCTGCATAGCATGGGGAACCTGAATGAAACGGATTACCACGCCTATCGACAGTTGTTTGATTTAGTGATCGGTCGTCTGCCTGCTCCAT
Organism: Leptolinea sp. UBA5203; assembly: GCA_002412765.1. GTDB lineage: Bacteria > Chloroflexota > Anaerolineae > Anaerolineales > Anaerolineaceae > UBA5203. The sequence continues at coordinate 143,187 of DHVR01000068.1, forward strand.
CCTTGTTAGTTTACCTGAAAGCCCCGGTGCCTATTCTCTTGAAACGCATTCAACAAAGAGCCCGCTCCATGGAGACCGGAATTTCAGCAGATTATCTGAAGCTCTTGGATTCCTATTACATCGATTGGATGAATAATTTCGATACCTGCCCCGTTCTCACCATTCAAAGTGACGATCTGGACTTTGTCAACAAACCCCAACATCTGGACCTCGTGGTTGATAAAATTCAAGAAAAGTTGGCTGGAAAAGAGGAAATCATCTTTTGATGTTAATTTCACATAACGAAAGTGTAAATTCTGGGAATCGGCTCTTTACAAGCCGATTCTTTTTTCTCATAATATAGGTACGAGTCACATCACCGAATCTAAGGAATAACGATGTCAAACGACAATGAACAAGTCCTGAATGAGATCAGCAAGAAAATCGAGAAAATTCCTCCCCTGCCGCGTATTCCGCAGAAAGCCATGCAGTTGATGATGAAACCCGATTTCAACATGAAAGAGCTCTCTGATATCATCTCACAGGATCAATCCTTAACCATCAAAATCCTGCGCTGGGCCAATTCCGCGTATTACGGGATTGGGAACCCGGTTAATTCCATTCATCAAGCGGTTACCTATTTGGGGGAGCATGTCATCTGGAGTTTATTATTAACCTCCGCCATATCCTCTGTCATGATGGCTCCACTCCCAGGCTATGACCTGGAAATGGGCGCTTTGTGGAAACATTCCCTGCATACCGCCATCATTGCCCGTGAATTGATGAAGACCTGGAACGAAAAAATGGCAGAAGAAGCCTACACAGGCGGCTTGCTGTGCGATATCGGAAAAATTGCCATGGATGTTGCCTGGCAAAACTATAATGAAGAAAATCCTGGGCAAGCCAAAGAGGATGCGCCGCTGGATTTCGTCTTCGTCGAGCAATCCCTTTTTGGCATCAATCATACGATCATTGGAGCCAAAATTGCAGAAATTTGGGGATTCCCGGAAACCCTTCAGGAAACCATTCGCTATCATCACACCCCCTCACGATCCGAGAAAAATCCAAAAATTACCTCAGCGGTGCACATCGCAGATGTGATTGTAAACTGTATGGGCATAGGTATTGGCATAGATGGTCTCCAGTATTATTTTGAACCTTCAGCCATGCAGGAACTGGGGCTGGACTTCAAGGATATTGTGCGCTTCATGGATAAGATTGTAGATTTGCTGAAAGAAATCGAATTACTAATCGATTTTCCTGTTACCACTGCCTGAGTCCCTGCAATATCTCACGATAAATTACTTACCTTTCAAAACCAACTTGATCCATGATCAGGTTGGTTTTTAAGTGCTAAAATAAAACCAAATCAAGCTCAAAATTCATGCAGTTGGATGCAACCTTCTGTTTTTTCCAGCGTATATATAGATGTAAAAGAAACTCAGGAGAAAAGTGTGATTAACCTTGAAGCAGAAAAGCTTACTTTAGCCCTCCAAGGGGATGAACAAGCTTTCAGTGAAGTAGTTGAAACCTTTCAGAACCCAGTCTTTAACCTATGTTATCGGATGCTGGGAAATGCACAGGAAGCAGAAGATGCGGCACAGGAAACCTTCTGGCGAGCCTATCAGGCATTAAATCGCTATGATACGAGTCGATCCTTTGCTACATGGCTGCTCTCCATTGCAGCACATTATTGCATCGATCAACAACGCAAGCGCCAATTGCCCAGTTTTTCCATGGAATTAATTCCGGATGGCAATCTGGCAGCGTCGATTGATACACCGGAAAGGGCTTTCAATTTATCTGAAGAGGAAAAACAGCTTCACGACATGCTTGATGAACTTAATCCTGAGGACAAAGCAGCTATCGTTTTACGCTATTGGTATGATTTTTCAGAAAAGGAGATCAGTCAAACGTTAAAAATATCTATCAGCGCTGTAAAAAGTAGATTGCATCGCTCCAGAAAAAAACTGGCCCAAATTATTTCAGATAACGAGCAAAGCCACTCCTACCAGCAAAGGAGGAAAAAAAATGAGTCACCAGCCTTTTGAACAATGGATCCTTGATGACAGGTCTTTATCTGCGGATGAGACACAATTGCTAGCAAAGCATGCAGAGAACTGTATGGATTGTTCCAAACTCCAGGAACAATGGAAAAACGCAGCGCAATTTCTCAAAAAGGCTCCTATATATCCAGCGCCAGAGGGCTTTACGGCTCGCTGGCAGACTTCATTCATGGCCAGGAAAGCGCATCAGCAGAAACAAAATGGAAAGAGATTTATTTTCTTCCTGATTCTCGGATCTTTCACCTCCCTGCTGATGTACCTGACCCTTACCATCTTGAGCGGTTCTCCCATCAAGGTTTTCATTACCTTGTTGAAAACCAGCTCCAAGCTAGCGGTTGGTATTTCCCAGATCAACCTCTTTCTTAATTCGATCTTCTCCTATCTCCCGCCCGCTTTACCTATCATTCTGTGGATACTCCTTTCTTGCAGTCTGGTCCTGATGCTTTCGCTCTGGGCCCTGACCTTCTGGCGTTATTCAATTAAAGGAGCAGTTCCTAATGAAAATGTTCAATAAATCAATACTTTTCCTCAGTATATTCTGTTTTTTGTTTATAGGGTTTACCCTGCCTGTATCCGCCAGTTCTTCGCTGGGTGTGGATCATTCTGACAGGGTGATATTTGGTGATTACACCCTGGCCAACGGCGACACCAACCAGGGAGACCTGGTTGTAATTAGTGGTAATGTCGTTATTGAAGAAGGCGCTACCGTCATGGGTACCTTAGCTGTGATTGGCGGTGGACTGACCATCAATGGGACGGTGAATGGCGATATTGTCAGTGTGGGCGGTTCCGGAAAAATTGGGGATTCTGCTTATATCTCAGGCAGTATGGTCTCTATCGGTTCCAACCTTTCTATCTCTGATGATGCAACCATTCTTGGTGAAACGATCCTTGAAATGGATGATTCTGTACAAATTGCCCCGCTGCCCGGTACTCCACCTGTTGTTCCAGAAGTAACTTTCAATACTTCTCCGGGTCTTGAGTTCCTGCGTAAGTTATTCTCTACCAGTTTTATGGTGCTGGCCATTGCTGCTCTGGGTTTATTGATTGGGATCCTGTTCCCCAATCACTTGAAAAAAACCGCAAAATCTATAGTCAATGAACCGGTGAAATCGGGTGTGTTGGGATTCTTAACGGTGTTTGTATCCCCCATCGTTTTCGTGATTCTCGCGATTACCATTATCCTGCTTCCAGTGAGCCTGCTTGCCATCCTGGCGCTTGGCATCCTCATGCTGTATGGCTGGGTGGCAGTAGGCTATGAAATCGGTCTCCGGGTCTCCAGTGCGGCAAAAGTAAATTGGGAGCCTTCCATTATAGCTGGTTTAGGAACCCTGATTCTCTCAAGCATTGCTGCCCTGGTTGCCATGATTCCCTGCATTGGATTCCTGATTTATCCAATTGTCACATCTGTGGGTCTGGGTGGGGTTTTAATCAGTCAATTTGGCCGTAGAGAGATAGTCAGTGTACAGGCTGCTCCTGTTCAAGAAATCTTGGCGGTAAATCCTGTAGAACCTGTTTCTCCGGATGAAAAAATCGAATAATAAACTTAAACAAATAACAAAAAACGATGGCTGATTGTCGCCATCGTTTTTTTGTTATTTTAGATAATATTTTTTTTCATCGATTAGCTTGTAAACTGCTTCCGGAATAAAAAACTGATAGGTCCGCATTTCTCGAATCCGCTGACGAATATCATGGGATGAGATTTCCACCATGGGTGTATTAAACCAGATGACCTTCTGCTGAATGTTTGGGAAACTGAATTCCAGCTCTTGCAGCATCGCTTCGGAACCAGGTCGCCGCATGATCCCCAGGCCATCACACATGGCAATCATACGTTCCGGCTCATGCCATCCTGGTAAATCGCGTAAAGAATCCTCCCCCATTAGAAAATATATCTCAGCATCGGGTTGAGCTTGCTTTACCAGTGCCACAGTATCCACCGAATAGTGAGGACCGGGACGATCAATTTCCAGGGTGGACAATTCAAATTGACTAAACCCGGCAATAGCAGCACGAGTCAACTCAAGCCGCTGCTCCAGGGGGGTAATTCCCAAGGCCTCCTTATGCGGAGGCATCGCCGTCATCATCCATAGGAGATGATCCAACTTCAATTGTTCCAGCGCTTCACTGGCTAGAATTAGGTGACCCAGGTGCGGGGGATCAAAAGTTCCGCCAAAGATCCCGATCTTAGACATTAATCCCAATACTCCAGCTCATAATCACCCACAAAGACAGTATCACCCATTTGTGCACCGGCTGCCGCCAAAGCTTCATCCACACCGATGGTTTCCATAATTCGCTGGAATCGACGCACAGAAGCATCATGTTCCCAATAAGTCATGGCAGCGGCACGTTCAATGGATTTTCCACGCACCAGCCAGCCATCTTCAGAGGCTTCAACCGTAAACGCTCGTGGGTCCGGTTCCGGACGATAAACTGGCATTTCATCAGGGATTTCTATCTCTTCCTGATAGGCAGAAATCATCTCCATGAGTCTCCACAGCAGGGGCTGTACTTCTTCATGGCTTACCGTGGAAATCGCCACGATCTCGTAGCCCTTCTTCTCTATGGCTTTCTTTACAGCAGGCCATCTACTTTGAACATCTGGCAAATCCATCTTATTGAAGGCCACAATTTGAGCCTTTTCAGCCAGTTTTTCATCAAATAGGGCTAGTTCACTGTTGATCTGCGAAAAATCGGCTACAGGGTCTTCTGAGAGGCCATCCAGCATGTGTAGAATCACCTTGGTACGCTGAATATGCCGCAGGAAGGAATCCCCTAAGCCAACCCCATCATGCGCCCCTTCCACTAACCCCGGAATATCTGCCGCCACAAATTGATGATTCATATCCATAATGACCACCCCCAGGTTTGGCTCCAACGTGGTAAAGGGATAGTTGGCAATTTTGGGGGTTGCTTTAGAAACGGAGGCCAAAAAGCTGGATTTTCCGGCATTGGGAACACCAACAATACCGACATCCGCAATTAATTTCAGTTCAAGACGTAAAAATTTTTCTTCGCCAGGCTCGCCTTTCTCAGCAATTTGAGGCACCTGATTACGCGAAGTCGCAAAATGGTGATTCCCGCGGCCCCCGCGCCCACCCTTGCAGATAAGGTATTGCTGACCATCGGCGGTTAGATCAACCAGTAATTGGTCGGTGGTCGTATCATACACAAGGGTACCGATGGGGACTTTGATAATCATATTTGGGGCTGAGTGCCCCGAACTTTTCTGTTTACTGCCATTCTTGCCATTGTTAGCAATGAATTTCGATTGAAAGTGGAATGGGTTTAACGTGTTTAAATGGGTTGTGGCTTCGATAATAATATCCCCGCCTTTACCGCCATCCCCGCCATCCGGGCCACCCCGCGGCACAAATTTTTCACGCCGAAAATGGACAACGCCATTGCCGCCGATTCCTGATTGTACATAAATTTCTACTTCGTCAATAAACATGGGTTAATCACAGTCCTTCAAAAAAAATCACATTACATTGGGAGCGGTAATCCCTAATAGGCTTAACGAGTTTTCGATGGTCTGCTTCGCAGCGGCCACCATCCGCAATCGAAAATCACGTACTTCCGGTTCAGCTTTCAAAACCGGGCAACTACGATAAAAACTATTAAACAGGCTGGCTAATTCATAGGCATACGTTGAAATATACAAAGGATGATTATCAGCAGCAGCCCGTTGGACTTCCATGGGGAAACGAGTGATACAGTCAATTAATTCCACTTCGGGTAAAGTGAGTTCATAATTCAACGGGATGGAAGCGGGTATTTCATCACTGAATTTTCGCAAAATGCTATTCGCCCGTACATAGGCATACTGAATGTAAGGAGCCGCTTGACCATTAATATCCAATGCGGATTTCCAATCAAAAGTTACAATTTTGGTATTATCCCTCGACAACATGGAATAACGAATTCCGCCCAGTGCCACAGCCTTGGCAACGGCCTGTTTGTCCTCCGCAGATAATTCCGGATTCTTTTCTTCCACAATCTTCATGGCTTCGGAAGTCGCCTGGTTGATTAAATCCTCCAGTAACACCACCGTGCCTTCCCGGGAGGACATGGTCACATTCCCCGGTAGATTCACAATTTCATAAGCCAGATGATACAAATTCTTTGCCCATGCATAGCCCAGAAGCTCCAGCGTTTTGAAAATCTGCTGCATATACAGGGACTGGCGTACATCAATCACATAAATGGATTTGTCCAGTTTGTATTCTTCCACTTTATTGATGGCCAGGGGCAGGTCTTTGGTTGCATAGAGCGAGGTACCATCCGAACGTAAAATAACCATCACTCTGTATTTTTCTTTTTCACCTAAAATCTCATCCAGGGGGATAATGACAGCACCTTCCGGACGTTCATCCCTGGCAATGCCTTTTTCGATCAGGATTTTAACAATATCCTTACCGGAATCTTCTACTTCACTTTCATAATAATATCGGTCAAACTTCACGCCCAAGGTTTCATAAACCTGGAAAAAGCCCTGCATGGACCAATCCCTGGTTTTCTTCCACAGGGCAACTAATTCCGGATCGCGTTGATCCCAACGGGCAAACAATTCCCGTACTTCTTTTTCTACTTCCGGTGAACCGGTGTAATGCGAATCGGCTTCTGCATAAATGGTACCCATCCATTGGGTGATATTGCCTTGTGGTTCTTCGTCTTGATGATATTTCAAATACGTCCAAATCCACTTGATGACGTGCAGACCAATATCGCCAATGTAATTGGCGCGGATGACATCATATCCTGCAAACTCTAGGATATTGCAGACGGCGGAACCCAGAATAACATTCCGTAAGTGACCCACATGAAAAGCCTTGTGTGTATTGGGTTGTGAAAATTCCACCATGATGCGTTGATTTTTCGCATCCCCCTGTCCAAACGATTTTCCATCCTGAATTACGGTGTCAATCACCCGGGCAACATAGGTTGAAGTGGAGAAGTAGCAATTTAAATAGCCACGCACAGCTTCAAATTGGTCAAATCCGGGGAAGGTGCCCAATTTGGCGGCCACGGCTTCCGCATGTTCCTGGGCGCGCTGCGGGACAATGACTTTTTTACCGGTCTTAGCTTCTGCGGATGCCAGTTGAAAAAACGAAGTGGAAATTCCCCAATGTCCACTAAAGGGAATTCCTTTCCACTGCATGTCAATCTCGGGCAACTCATTTTCGCGGCAATACTGATGGATGATCGAGACAAGGGCTTGCTGGTCTTTTTTAAACATAGCACCATTCCAGAAGAGTAGAGTATTGAATACAGCTCGGATTATAACACATGCCCGAGTCCTGCCTAAACGCAAAAGCGGGAGAAATCTCCCGCTCAAGACAACCTATTGAAAGAAAGTGAATGCGGTACTTAAATCAGGTGGCTAAACCAGAAAACTAGAGTGTAGCCAACTTCTTCATTAACCGACTCTTCCGGCGAGCTGCATTATTCTTGTGGATAATGCCCTTCTGAGCAGCAACATCCAAAGCTTTAATGGCACGCATCGTAGTTTCGACAGCTGTTTCTTTTACACCGCCGTCAATAGCAACACGAGCTTTTGCAACATACGTTCGTGCTGAACCACGATAAACGCGGTTGAGAAGGCGACGTTTTTCATTTTGTTTATTACGCTTGATAGCAGACTTAATGTTTGCCAAATCTTCCTCCGGTGAAGGTAACTAAAATAATAGATGTGTATTGTACATGATGGCGCTCATTTTGTCCAGACTATCAACCGTCATCCACCACATTCATTTGGGTTAAAAACTGTTTATTTATCCTGTAAAACGGCTACACCAGGCAGAACTTTGCCTTCCAACATTTCCAGGGAAGCTCCGCCGCCGGTGGAGATATGGGTGATTTTATCAGCCAAACCGGATTGATTAACAGCCGCAACGGATTCGCCGCCGCCAATGATACTCACAGCGCTGCTATCGGCAACCGCCTTGGCAACACCAAAGGTGCCTTTGGCAAATTCGGGGAATTCAAAGACGCCCATAGGTCCGTTCCAAACCACAGTCTTGGCATCTTTCAAGAAACCTGAAAAATTCTTGACAGTCTCTGGCCCAATATCCAGCATGCGCCAGCCGGCAGGGACATTCCCGGCAGGGATGGTTTTCTTCTGGGCACTGGCATCAAATTGATCCGCCAGGACCATATCCACAGGCAGTTTGATTTTTGCGCCGCCCTGGGCCATTAAATCTTTTGCCAAAGCAACAGATTCTTCTTCCACCAGGGAATCGGCCATATCAAAACCCTGAGCTTTCAGGAACGTATTGGCCATACCGCCGCCAATTAAAATGGCATCGGCTTTGCTTAATAAGTTTTGGATCACGCCAATCTTGTCACTGATTTTGGCGCCGCCCAGAATGGCAATAAAGGGACGTGCTGGTTCAGCAACAGCCTGACCCAAATATTGAATTTCTTTTTCAAGCAGCAAGCCAGCCACGGCAGGTAAATAATCAGCTACGCCGGCGGTTGAGGAGTGGGCACGATGGGCACTGCCAAATGCATCATTGACGAAGATATCCGCCAGGGAGGCCAGTTTTTTAGCCATACCGGCATCGTTCTTGGATTCACCGGCATAGAAGCGGGTGTTTTCCAGAACTAGCACATCACCGGATTTTAAAGCAGCGGCTTTATCCACGGCTTCCTTGCCGATGCAATCATCAGCAAATTGGACATCTTTGCCCATGATTTGACCCAAGTAGGCAGCAACCGGACGCAAAGAATATTGTTCTTCGGGAGCATCCTTGGGACGACCCAGGTGGGAACATAAGATGACAGCGGCCTTGTGCTCCAGCAGATACTCAATCGTAGGCAGAGCAGCGCGAATCCGGGTATCATCCTTGATCTTGCCTTCTTTGATCGGGACATTAAAATCTACCCGAACAAGAACTTTCTTCTGCGATACATCAATATCACGAATTGTTTTTTTCTGAAACATAATTCCCTCTATGAAATGAATGCGTAACCCCCCTGATCTTTAGGACCAGAATGATTACGCATTATTGTTTCACTATGGATGGAGACTAGAGCAGTTGAGCCATCTTGGCGGCCAAATCGGCTGTGCGGCAGGAGTAACCCCATTCATTATCGTACCAGGTAACGATCTTGGCCATGGTGCCTTCGATAACCATGGTGGACTGACCATCGATGATGGAAGAGCGGGAATCGCCCTTGAAGTCCATGGAGACCAGGGGTTCGTCGGTGTAACCAAGAATACCTTTCAGGCTGCCTTCAGAAGCATCCTTGAAGGCTTTGTTAATGGATTCCACAGTTGCAGCTTTTTCCAATTCCACCACGAAGTCAACAATAGAGACGGTGGGGGTTGGGACGCGCAGGGAGAAACCATCAAATTTACCCTTTAATTCAGGGATGACCAGAGCCAATGCTTTAGCAGCACCGGTGGTGGTGGGGATGATATTCATGGCAGCGGCGCGGGCGCGGCGCAGGTCAGAATGGGCTACGTCCAGAATGCGCTGGTCATTGGTGTACGAGTGAACTGTGGTCATCATACCGTGTTTGATGGTATATAACTCATGGATAATCTTGGCGGCTGGGGCCAAACAGTTGGTCGTACAAGAGGCATTGGAGACCACATGATGAATTTTGGTGTCATACTTGTCAAAGTTGACGCCCAAAACAATGGTGAGGTCTTCGTTCTTTGCGGGGGAGGTGATGATAACTTTCTTAGCGCCACCTTTTTCGATATGAGCAATAACGCCAGCTTTCCCTTTTTCAGGATTGCCGATTTTATCACGAAAAACGCCGGTACCTTCAATAACAATCTCAACGCCGTAATCGCTCCAACGTAAATTATTGGGATCTTTTTCAGCGGTAACTTTGATATGTTTCCCATCCACTACCAGGTCGTTACCTTCGGCAGTGACGGTTCCGGGATAAATACCAAAATTGGAATCGTATTTGAAAAGATGGGCGTTTGTTGCTGTATCAAATAGATCATTAATCGCAACGACTTCCAAAACGTCACCACAGCGTTCATTGATCGCTTTTAATACCTGCCGGCCGATGCGGCCAAAACCATTGATACCTACTTTTACTGTCATACAAAATCCTCCTTGGCAACCCTGTCTTTTCCCTGTTCTATTTTGTCAGGGTGGGTTGAGATTTTAAATATCGTCTCGATTGTTCAATGGACCCGTTCTTTCATTATACAAATCAATAATCACTTGTGCCAGTCTGACAGAATGATGTCTCCAGGGTTTTTCCGGATCGACTAGATTGGATGCATATGTCATGCATGGGAAGCCCTCAGTCTCACTCTGTTTTACCCATTCTACACCTTCGGGTAATTGACCATCAAATGTATTATTTGAAATGATAACATCAAATATTTCACTACTCAAGTGTTTGTAGATGGTGTTCACATGATCATTACAATTATACCCGTCTGTCTCTCCAGGTTGTGTGGCAACATTGCAAACAAAGAATTTTAAGGCACGTGAGGATCGAATCGCATCCGAAATATCCGGTACGAGTAAATTGGGCAGCAGACTGGTATATAAACTTCCCGGACCAACAATGATCAAATCAGCCGAGAGCAGTGCCTGAATCGCTGGAGGAAAGGCCTTGGCATTATCCGGTTCCAAACGCACTCTGCGAATTTCGCCGGCAGCTTCAGGTATCTTACTTTCACCGCGTATTTGTTTGATCCTTGATTTGAAAGGCACTTGTACATCTGCAATTAATCGAACATCATGCAGCGTGGCTGGAATCACCCTGCCTTTCACCGCCAATACCCGTCCCGATTCCGCGACCGCTTTTTCAAAACTGCCGGTCAAATCAGTCAGTGCTGTTATCAGCAAGTTACCCAAGGTGTGTCCATCCAGACCGGTGCCGGTGGAAAACCTATACTGGAATAATTGAGTTAACATGGCTTCATCATCGGACAAAGCAGCCAGACAGTTGCGGATGTCTCCTGGGGGCAGCACGCCCATGTTCCTTCGTAATTCCCCGGAGGATCCTCCGTCATCGGCCACGGTTACAATGGCAGTAAGGTTGTTGGTAAATCCCTTCAAACCACGCAGCATCGCTGAGAGGCCCGTCCCCCCACCCAAGACCACGATACGAGGTCCACGATCCTTCTTTCGATAGGCACTCACCGCAGCCAATATCGGCTGACCAGGTTCAATGAACGGTCTGAGTAAGGATTTGTTCAATCCCCAGATGCCAAACAAAACAAGGCCTACACCCACACTGCCAAAAATCACTGCCCGCAAGAGACGATCCAAAGTTCGCAGAGAGATATAAGCCAACAGAGATGCCCACCATACATCGGGCGCATTTCGATAAATATCAAGAATAATTACCGCAAATCCAAAACCGATAAAAGTTGTGCCTATTAAAATCACCCCGATCCAACGCTTAATCCCTAAACCAGGCATTAACCATCGAAAATCAGGGTGAAATAATCGCGAAAGGAAGCTATTTCTTTTTTGCATATATGCAAATCTTAACAGGGATTCCAACTCTCGTCAACAAGATTCAACCAGACGATTAACCTACTCTTTTGGCTGAGAGATGACTTCATTACGGGTTAATTCTCCTAGGTATGATTGAATCCCTTTATCTCAAGGAGAATATCCATCGGAAATAATGACGCTTCTCCATCAGAAGATTGGTTGTCTGATGAATTTCTGAAGGTGAATTGTTAATAAAACTATTATCTCTTTATGCCCGTTTGTAGAAGATATTGATCTTTGAACATGGTATACTCACCTTAAACCACTCAGAAACCGGTTCATTCATTTGAATGAAATTCAGGATTTATTAAAAAGCGGGATGAATTTATGTTAGGACCCTTATTACCGGATTATCGTGTTTGGCAGAGAGACTACCTGCTGGAAATTTCCAGGGCCTTAACCCAGGAACTGGATTTAGACAAACTTCTGGGCAGAATCTTGAGAATTTCCATTGAAGTGCTGGACGGTCTAGCAGGCTTTATTGCCCTGCGCAGTGAAGAAGGCGGATGGAAAATTCGTGCCTCGCATGGCTTAACCACCGAAGTATTATCCGGCATCGAACACCAACTTTATAACATTTCCACCCAAAGCGGAGATGTCATCGAAGCCGAAATACACACCATTTACGCCCAACTCAATGAATACTTCATGAATTTTGAACAAAGCCAGTTAGCCAGTGTGGGGCTGCCCTTAATCACCCGTGAAAAACTAGTCGGCGTAACCTATATCTTCCGCAATTATCCCAACTCCTTCTCCCTGAATGACCAAAAACTATTGAGCAATTTCGCCAACCAGGCTGCCATTGCCGTGCAAAATGCGCAATTATATCGCCAGATCAATCGCGAAAAACTGCGTATGACCGCCCTGCTGGATTCCGCTGCGGATGGCATTCTCATTCTCTCCAACAATTTACGAATCGAACGCTGCAATCAAGCTTTCGCCCGCTTGCTGGATTTACCTGCTGAAAGTATTGTAAACAAATCCCATGAGGAGATTATCCGTTGGGCATCGCCACCCCTTGGCCTAACCATGGAGAAAGCAGTCGCCGGCGGTTGGCCCTTGACAGCGCATGCTCATTTATACATTGAAGGGGATTTAATCTGTACCTCGAATAGACCGGCTTTACCGGTGGGCATTACCTATGCTCCGCTGGTCGGCGAAGACGGCGTGCTGACCAATATCATCACCACCATACGCGACATTACCCGCTTCCGGCAGGCGGAAGAATTAAAAAGCACCTTCATTTCCGTCATCAGCCATGAGCTAAAAACCCCTGTGGCACTGATCAAGGGATATGTAAGTACCCTGCGGCGTGAGGATGTCTCCTGGGATCGGGAAATCATCGCCGATTCCCTGGCGGTCATCGAAGATGAATCTGATCGATTAACTGATTTGATTGAGAACCTGCTGGATGCCTCACGTCTTCAGGCTGGCGGTCTGCGTATCAATCCCGCTGATTTGTACCTGCCGGATCTGGTCAAACGCACGGTTGAACGCCTGCAAACCCAGACCCAAAAACATACCATCCAGATGGAATTCCCTGAGGACTATCCGTTGGTCTTTGCCGATGAAAAACGGATTGCCCAGGTTGTTTCCAATTTGATCTCCAATTCCATCAAATATGCAGCCAAAGGGGAAATAAAAATCCGAAGCCGGATATTGGCCGATCAAGTGATCATTTGTGTCAGTGATCAGGGCCCTGGTATCGCAGTGGATGATTTACCCCATATCTTTGACCGCTTCTACCGCGCACCGGATGCCGCCAAATTAACCAAAGGGGCAGGCCTGGGTCTGTTCCTGTCCAAATCCATTATCGAATCACATAATGGGAGAATGTGGGCTGATCCGGAAGCCGGAAAAGGCGCAAAAATATGTTTTTCTCTGCCTCGTGCGGCTGAAGAATAATGAAGTTTTTTTATCTTATGGTTGATTAAGGGATGGTATAATTCCCTTTTACGTCCAATTCCAGCATATTAGAAGGTAGTGATATGGCCCACAAAACCGTAGCTTGTCCCCGCTGTCGACAACCCATCGTCGCAGAAGTTATCCAATTATTTGATGTTAGCGCTGACCCGCGCATGAAGCAGATTCTTTTAGGGGGCGGAGCCAATGTTGTCCAATGTCCGCAGTGCGGTTACCAGGGGCCTCTGAATCTCCCCGTGGTCTACCATGATCATACCAAAGAACTTCTGCTAACTTATTTCCCGCCGGAAGCTGCCGTTCCTTTGCATGAACAGGAAAAAACTTTCGGGCCGCTCATCACACAGGTTGTCAACCGTCTTCCTGCCGATCAACGCAAGGCCTATTTATTCCAACCGAAGACCATGTTCAGCTTTCAAAGCATGCTGGATCTAATTTTAGAATCCGATGGCATCACCAAAGAAATGCGGCAAGCCCAGGAAATGCGCTTTAATACCCTCAAACGCTTCCTGGAAAAAGCGGATGGCGATATCACGGATTTAATTGAAGAGAACAAAGCCCTGATTGATGAAAGTTTCTTTGGCTTACTCACTCAGATCATTCAAATGACCGCCACCCAGGGCGATCAAGCCACGACCGAAAAACTGATTGGCATTCAAAATCAGTTAACCGAAAAAACTGAATTGGGAAAATCTTTGAAACTTCAGGCAGAAACCGTTCAAAAAACACTGCTGGGCTTGCAGGAATTATCCAAAGCGGACCTTACCCGTGAAAAGTTAATGGATTTCGTCATTCAGAATTCCTCGGATGTTCAACTCAACGCCATAGTCAGTTCCATTCGTCCCGCCCTAGATTATTTGTTCTTTCAGATGTTGAGCGAAAAAATTGAAAAAAGCAAGCCCGGCGAAAAAGAAACGCTGGAAACGCTGCGTGACAAGTTACTCCTCCTGACCAGTGCCCTGGATAAAGCCATGGAAAAACAGCTCCAGCATGGCAAACAAACCCTGGATAGAATCCTGAACGCTAATGATTTGCAACAGGAAGTGATGGCTTCCTTGCAGGAAATTGATGATTTGTTTGTTGAAGTTTTACGGGCTGAAGTACAAGCCGCTTCCGAAAATCAACAAACGGATCGACTGGCAAAACTGAATCAGATCGTGGAAGTCTTACAGAGCTTAAATCCCCCCACCCCGGAAGTTGAACTGATTGAACAGATGCTTGAAATGCAGACCGAAGAGGAACAGGCAGCTTTCCTGGCCCAGAACCAGGATGCAGTCAGCGAGAATCTGATCAATATGCTCAGCAATGTCATCACCCAAGCAGAAAGTAATGGGCAGCAATCCCCTGAACTGGATAAGATTCGCAGTATCTTCAAACTGGTGTTAAAGACATCCATGCAAAAACAAATGGGCGACAAGTAGCCGCCCATCTTTTCTTTCTATCCTTTTTTCATCTTATGAAAATGGATTATCCAACCGGAGCCCGTGTCCCCGTACCGTAATGATATAAGGGAACTCGGGCTCCAGTTCGCTTAAGCGCTCACGCAGCCGACGCACCAGGGCATCAAAAGCCTGCTCAGAAACCCCTTCTTCAGCACCGCTGCCCCAAATTGCCTGGATCAAATCCTGCCGGGGAATGACTTTTCCTTGCTGATCATAAATGGAACTTAACAACCGGAATTGGGGAGCAGACAAAGGCGGAATTACTTCAGCCTGGCCAATCCAAACCCGTTTGGAGCGTTTATCCAGGAATAATCTCCGCGTGGATACACCAGAAGGCAGCCCCTCCCCTTGCATGGGAACCGTGGCATCCGAGCTCAAATAGACCAGACTTTGAACCAACGCAACCTGAATGGAATCCCCGTCCTGTAAATAAAGATTGACAGAGATCAGATCTCCATTAAGATAAGTGCCATTTTTACTGCCCATATCTTCCATCAAGGTCCCGGTTTCAGTAAAGGTGATACGGGTATGGAATCGGGAAACCTGTCGATCTGCAATGACAATATCACAGGTGGGGTCGCGGCCGATGAGGACTTCATCTTCAATAACCCAACGTTGACCATTCAATGGACCGCTTTGGCCAATTAAAACCGGAAAATCAATGGTGTTCTTGTCCATACTACCCCTCCTAAAAAGAATACGTTATCAGCCTATAAAATTTGTTCACTTTACAATATAATGATTATCAGAAATATTATACTCCACCCGCAAAAAACATACGCCGAATAACCCAGCGGGTAGATACACGAAAGGAATTAACATGCCGTTACCGCTCAAAGCCGGGGAAGTATTACGCGGTAGATATCAAACCATTCGCATCATTGGTCAAGGTGGAATGGGATGTATCTATTTAGCGGATGATTTGAGGTTAAAAGGCAGACAATGCGCCCTCAAGGAAGTTGAATACGACCTGAAGCTGTCCCCAGAATTAATCCAGGAATCTCGCGATCAATTTATGCGCGAAGCAACGGTGTTGGCGCGCCTGGATCATCCAAACCTGCCCAAAGTATCCGATTTTTTCTCTATCGAATCCCGGGATTATTTGGTGATGGATTTTGTTCCTGGCAAGGATCTGCGTACCATCATGGTAGAAAAACGGCAGGGGAATGAATTCCTGGCTGAATCCATGGTTTTGGATTGGGCTTCTCAATTATGTGATGCGCTTGAGTTCTTGCACAGTCAAAATCCTCCCATTCTTCATCGGGATGTAAAGCCAAGTAATTTAAAACTAACCCCCAATGGATTGTTGAAATTAGTGGACTTTGGTCTGGTTAAAGTTCTGGCGCCTGGAGAGATTACTATCACTATCCTGCAGGGGCAAGGAACAGCCCTCTATACCCCTCTTGAGCAATATGGCGGCGACAGCGGGCATACCGGCATTCCAACCGATATTTATGCCTTTGGTGCAACCCTGTATCATCTTTTAACCAATCATCCGCCAGCTGATGCCCGCGAGCGTTTCCTCGATCCCGAGTCTCTGACTCCGATCCGCGAGATTAATCCAAACATCAGTTTGAAAAGCGAGAAAGCCATCCTATGGGCGATGGGCATTCATCCATTCGATCGTCCTCAAACGATCCAGGATTTTCGCCAGACCCTGTTTGGCAGTCGGCAGCCAATCAGTCGGACTCGTTATTCTGCTACCCCGATTGTAAAATACCTCCCCGGTATTCCCGAAAAGGTATTATTAGGGACTGCAATGCTAATTTCCGTACTTGGCTTACTTATCCATCTACTTTTGTAGTTGGATTGCTTTTTCCTTGTTTTTGTACCTGGTAGCGCCAGATAAAACCAGCCCCAGATCCAAGCCCAATTCCGATTGTTATAGGAATCAATATATTCCAGACACTGGTTTCCATAGAGGCAATCTGCCCGCCTGCAATGCGGATCAACCAGAAATAATAACCTGACAATCCACCCAGTAACATAGTTAAGCCAATCCTCAATCCCCACAAATAAGAGGTATTGCGCTGTATAAATATCATGAACAGCCCTGAAAAACCCCATAAAAAGATCATGGATAGCAACCACTGTAAGAATCTTGTATTCCAATCACTTCCACCCGTAGATTCTTCTGGAACTTGCGTGGTCGCCAAAGGCGTGGTGATGATGAATACAGGCGTTGTAGGTATAAATGTAGGTAAAATAGTAGTGATTTCACCCCCGTTTTCCCCACCAATATCCAAAACAATAATTTGAGAGACGCCAGCGGGTTCACTGACCACTCTGATCTCTGTCAGCCCGGTATACTGAATTTGATACGCCATTTGAGCAATACCACCTTTTGTAAAAGCAGTTGTTTTATGAGAGACTGGTGGTTCTCCGCTGGAAAATTGAAATTCGACGAGGGTATCATCCGGCACGGGATTGCCATTCTGATCTTTAATCACACCTGTTTTCAAATTAATGATGTCCCCTTGCCGCAAGTTGATCGATTCATTGGTGACTATCTCATCTGCACCGTATTCCAACCCTTTAAACCCCATATACAGTGGGATAACCTGGGATGGTTCGGGAGATGTAACCTCGATTAAATCATATCCGATACCTGGAATAGAGATTGGAGAAGCGCCAACAGGCACGATTTCCTGAAATAACAATCGAGCAGCCACTTCAATGGCAGCGTTAGATTTTCCATATAAGGAATACATGGCTGTAATTTTGGAAAGTTCGGTGGCATCCAAAAAATACGGAGCGGTAAAGGCAAAGACAAGGATATGTTTATCCCGGATCAGTCCGGGTTGTTCGGCTAAAAATCGCCGCAACACCTGACCAATGGATTGAGTTGGATCAATATTAAGCACGGAAAATACAATCCAATCAGCGGAATTTAAATCTTCGGTGATATCCGACGAGGGATCCTGTTCCTGATTAATTCTGTCCATATAGGTGGTCAGAGCAGAAAACGAGTAGGACTTCAATTTATGACTGAGGATTTGACCGCTGGCTAAAGGACCATATAAACGAACGACGGCATTCTTGAATGCATCCACCGAGAAGACTTCGCTAGTTTCACATTGACTACATTGTTTCTCAAAATAAGTTTCGCTGATAAAGACAATATTGTCGAATCGCCCAGGAGGATCGGGCAATATTTCACTTAGCTCAGCAAAATCTGGGCTGATTAAAGTGGCTGCTTTTTGAGCTATCTCAAAAGTAACGCTGGAATCCAGACCAATCGAATCAATACTATTGGGTGAATTCATAACCGAATTAACCAGAAAGCTGCCATAAATATTTAATTTTAATTTCAAAATCCGTTCTACCGATAGATCAACTCTTGCAGCAAATGCAGAATCTTCGCGATATTTTTGGGTAAAAAACAGGAGCGTTTTTGATATGGTGGTAAAAGAATCCACATCCACTGTACTTCGGATTTGATTGAGGTAAAGCAGATCGTTGCCGGCCAGGAAAGCGTTCCGTGCAATTTGCTTGCCATCAAAAGCTTGTCCGGTAGGATCATAAAAGCGATGAATTGCTTCACTATTTAGATCATCACTAATCACAATACCCCCGCTGCTTCGCCAGACTGCAAAAGGTTCAATGGACAATAATTGTTCAAGGGCAGCCTGATCAAAACTTACCGGGCGGGTGGTCTCGCGGATGTTGCCCTGAAAACCCTGATAACGAATATGGGATATCAGTAATCCATCTGCAATCGCATTGGGTTGGGTTGTGTTCGTGGTAACTTTTACAAATGGAGCTAGTTCAATTTGCTTAAGTTGCTCCAGCGATTTACGAACCGTCGAGACTTCCTCAGATGGAGGGCGATCTGCTCCTCCGCTGCCGGGGAAATGTTTGGCAATGACCGCCAATTTATTTCCACTCCCTTCGTGCAGACCCTGAATATAAGCTTTTCCAAATTCACCTATCCAGAAGGGATCGCCGCCAAAGGCTCTGGCTCCCAGGTTCTTGGAGACATCTGAGTTGACAATATCCAACACATCCAGAGACGGGCCAATGATCATGTTGAACCCCAGCGCCTGCAACTCTTCCCCCATGATTGTGCCTACTTTATAAGCATTATTAGGATTCCAGGTAGCGCCAATGGACATCAAATTGGGCAACTCGCTAACCCCACTTAATAATTGATCGTTGGGAAATCCATCGCCCTCTTCAGAAATACCAATAAACAGAGGAATATATTGCGGAGAAAAGACATCCCCACTCACCACACTCGTTCTTAATCCGGTTGAGGCATTCCAGGCTAATTCCTGTAAATTGGTTGTCAATGCCGCGGTATCTTGCAAGATTGTATCCGCGCCCGAAAAATTATCATTTGCCCGGCTAAGAATTACCCCCCCAACATGATAATCCTGAATCAATTGCGCAATTTGCGTAGTTTTGACAACATTTTGACCCGTGAAGGACACTAAGAACAACTGCCCGACTTTCTCTTCGGGAGTCATTTTTGCTAGCAAGGATTTAGCCTGTTGTTGATGGTCCTGTTGCTGTTCTTGAGCTGACGCAATAACGGGTGTTATAGGTGCTAAGAACACACTCAGGATCAGCAGGAGGTTGAAAGCGAGGAAAAGTTTCGAAGACCTCATTCTACCTCTGCGGCGAGTCTTACGGAATCGATCATCAACAGGGCAACCGCTGGATAATCGGTGAAAATACCGTCGATCCCCCATTGCATCAAGCGGCGCATATCCTCTTCCCGATTAACTGTCCAGGTATGCAGACGAATGCCGTTTCTGTGCGCCCGCTGAATTCGTTCTTTGGTTAGATCTGATAAATGGGGATGTTGCATTTTTGGTGAGGTCACTTTGGCCAAACCGCTATATGTCGCTAAAGAGTACAAATGCGGTTCAGTCAACAGGGCAGTCTGAGCGTCGGGAATTAAGCTCCTGATCTTCCATAATTGTCTGGGATGAAAGGACGAAAAGATAATGGAATCTCTTAATCGAAATTGTTGGACAAGCTTTGCAATTTTCTCGGGTAAATCATCCCACCAGGTGCGGTAATTGGTTATTTCGATATTGATGATCATCTTGTCCCCAATAGTCTCAAAAACCTCACCTAGGAAAGGGACTCGTTCGTTTGCATAGTTGCTGGAGAACCAACTGCCTGCATCCAATGATCTTATCGTAGCAGATGCCGTCTGGTGAACCAGACCAGTCCCGGTTGTAGTACGATCCAGCGTTTGATCGTGGATCACCATAATCTTCCCATCAGAGGAGAGCTTGGCGTCCAACTCAATCGCGTGGGCACCCATTTGAAAAGCCAGCTCAAAAGATGAGAGCGTATTTTCAGGCGCAGAACCACTAGCTCCGCGATGAGCAAAAACGCAGGGAGTAGGGATTATCATCATAATTCAACAAAGTAAGCCAGAGCGGCTTGATCGAGAATTTCCTTGGACATGACTGGCTCAGTTGAATAATAGCGTGAGATATCAATGATCTGATCGCAGAGGTCCCTGGGATGGGAAGCGCGCAAGCGGCGTTTGGGTTTGATGTAATACTCCTGCAATAAATAAGCCAAAGCTTTATCATCATAAGCAACACCTTTTGCTACGGCTACTCGCTTAAAAATCTCCCGATATTGTTCAAAGGTTGGATCGCCAATTTCAATTTTATGACGCAATCGGCGTAAGAAAGCTTCGTCCACCAGATCCTTGGGAGGTAAGTTGGTTGAGAAGATAATCAGCACATCAAACGGCACTTCAATTTTCCGGCCGGTATGCATGGACAAATAATCAATCCGATTTTCCAGAGGAACAATCCAGCGATTGAGCAGATCCCGTGGTCGGACCTGTTGACGACCGAAATCATCAATTAACAAAATACCGCCATTGGCCTTGACCTGGAAGGGTGCTTCATAATATTTATGCACGTCATCAAAAACCAGATCCAACCCTGCCAGGGTTAATTCGCCGCCGACCATGATATAAGGCCGGTGAATTTTTACCCAGCGAGGATCGCGGGTCTGGCCGCTGCGTAAACTGCCTGTGCCATGAGAAGTCACATTATCTTCATGAGCCAGGGTATGGTTAACCGAATCGTAGAGTTTAATGACCTGACCCGCCACAAAAATAGCGTAGGGAATATACATGGTTTGACTGAGAATCAAATTGCCAATAGCCCGGGCAATACTTGTTTTTCCATTCCCGGGAGGGCCGTACATAAAAATGGACGAGCCGGAATTAATGGCCGGCCCAACCTGATGATAAACTTGCTCCGAGACAACAAGAGAAGAAAGGACTTTACGCATGGTCCGCGGAGTGACCAACATTTTCCGGCGACTTTGTTTGTGACAGGCTTCCGTATAGACCTGGATAGGCACCGGAACCGGACCGGAATACTGGCTTCTTTCCAGTGCTTCACGAGCACGGGCAATACCTGCACCGGTAATAGCATATTGATAGGAACCCTCACCCAATCCCATGGTGGAAGTTCGGACTTCAAGCAATTTTTCACGCTTCAGCCCTTCCAACAACTGGTCCACTACATTGGTAAAAGGCAAGGAAATTTCCTCCGCCACCTTAAAGCCTGTCATATATCCTTGAAAGTACATTACTTTCAAGAGGTGATCTTGAAGCCATAGAGCCGATAAACCAGTATCTTCTATGCTCTGGATTGGAGCCGGGACGAATTCATCTGCTGCTTCTTTGGCTTGTACCTGGGAAATCGGTGGTTTTTTAAGCATGGCAAATCCCTCTATGAAAGAAATGAAAAACTAAGCTAGGACAATTATAGCATGGGTACATAATTCAAGATAATCCTTGCAAGAATGTAAACACTGCTCTATAATCACAACCATGAAAGTTACCGTAATTATTCCTGTCTTTAATGAAAAAGACACCATCGTTGAAGTAGTTGATTGGGTAAAGAAAACTAATTTAATAGACGAAATCATGATTGTTGATGATGGCTCTGTTGATGGTACCCGAGAGATTCTTAATCAATATGCATCCGATGCTCAGGTCAGAGTCATTCTTCAAAATAAGAACCAGGGCAAAGGATCGGCAGTCATAACCGGTATTCAAAATGCCAGCGGCGATATTATTATTATTCAAGATGCTGATCTGGAATACGACCCCAATGATTACGGCATCCTGCTGCAGCCCTTCAGAGATAACCCAGACACCCAGGTTGTTTATGGCACTCGCTTCTCCAATCAGCGTAAGAATGAATTTTTATTTATGAATAAATTGGCAAACCGCGTCCTTACGCTGATTACCAATATGATCTATTTTTCCCATCTTACAGATATGGAAACCTGTTATAAAGTCTTTCGCCGGGATTTAACTCAGGATATGGTGCTGCACGCCCGCGGTTTTGAACTTGAACCGGAACTTACTGCAAAACTCATCAAACGAAAAATCCGAATCCAGGAAATTCCGATCAGCTTTAAACCCCGCGATTACACTCAGGGTAAGAAAATTAAGCCCTCAGATGCATTTAAAGCCATCTGGGCGCTTATCAAATATCGCTTTGTAGATTAAATGTAATTATTTAAAAAAATAAAAAAATCGGACCCTAACAAATTAGGATCCGATTTTTGCAATGAAAACAACTCCATCCATTAATTTCAGGCAGGAATCAACTATATTAAAATAACTTTCAGGACTGTTTTCAAAACTGGATTTTACTCAGATGCTTTTAAATCCAGGACGTGCAGTTGTAATTGGATACGTCCATTAAAGCTATTCTTTTCAAACGCATACAATAAATCGACTTTCGCCGGCATATTCTTCGCCCATTCCCCTTTTCCGAAAGCCACAGCGTCATAGGTGATTTTTCCATCCGAAATCGTCAATTTCAGGTGGGTTTGATCCCGACCCATGACACGGCATCCCTTGACCCATAAATTTTTGGAAACGAAATAAACCGGTGGATTTTCCTGTCCGCAGGGTTCAAGGTTGGCAATGTCGTCCAATACGGATGGACGCAGCTCAGATAGCTTAATTTCCATATCAGCATGCAGCACCGGTTTTAATTCTTTTTCTTCCAGTTGTGTCCTGATAACCTCACTTAAGCGGGCATACAAGAGCTCAATATTGGAATTTTTCACGGTAAAACCTGCTGCCATGGCGTGTCCGCCATGCTGAACCAATAAATCAGAAACCTGATCCAGCGCCCATGTGATATGAAGCTCAGGGATGCTGCGACACGAAGCCCGGGTGAATTCTTCGCCAATGGCGCCGACAATCGCCGGACGGTAATGCGTATCCACCAGGCGCGAAGCGGCCAGCCCCACGATGCCCATATTAAACTCTTCGCTCATCGCGAAAAGTAAATTGTCGTTTTTCTCTTCATCCGCCATGGATTCGGCATTCTCTTGAATCAATTTGGTCATGGACTGTCGTTGGCGGTTCAAATCATCCAAATGTTGGGCTAATTGTGCTGCTTGATCAATGTCATCGCACAGCAGCAGATCCAAAGCCAGGGAAGCGCTTTCCAGACGACCGGCGGCATTGATTCGCGGAGCAATCATGAACCCAATATCACGAGCGGTAAGAATTTGAATATCCTGCAATCCTGCAGCACCGCATAAGGCCCTTAACCCCAACCGTTTCCCTTTGTGAATCTCATTCAATCCCAGGGCTACAAATTTTCGGTTCTCTCCAAGCAGCGGAACAATATCTGCCACGGTGCCCAGAGCAACCAGGTCAAGCCAGCGGCTAAGATCCAGCACAATGCCGGTGTGAGCGGTTAAGGCTTCCACTAGTTTGTAGGCTAATCCCACACCGGACAACATTTTTTCAGGGTAAGGGTCTGCGATTCTTTTTGGGCAGACGATGGCGTCCGCTGGCGGGAGCGTATCCGTAGGATCATGATGGTCAGTAATAATCAAATCCATGTTCAAGGTTTTGGCATGCTCCACTTCACGGATGGAACGAATACCGCAATCTACCGTCACGACCAGTTGAATATCATTCGCAGCCAGCATGTCCAGCGCTTCTACATTCAAGCCATATCCCTCATCAAAACGATTGGGAATATAAGGAACAACATGAGCGCCAAATTCAATCAGGGCTTCGGTCAATAATACCGTTGCGGTCACACCGTCAGCATCGTAATCCCCGTAAACCGCGATCGTTTGAGAAGTACGGATGGCATGCAAAATCCGATCCACTGCTTTATTCATGTCCAGCAATAAGAAAGGATCCGGGGAAGTCAACTCCGGGTGGATGAATTTTTCAGCCTCCTCGGCCGTAAAAATGTTTCGATTATAGAGTAATTGCCGCAATACTGGGGAATAAGCGGATAGGGTTGCAGAAACAGATTCAGGAATTTGGTTCCCAACCTGCCAGATTTTATCGTTTTGTCGGATCATTCGTTTTCATTTCCCTGAGCTTCCTTGGACCCCGGATAAATACGCGGCACTCGGGTGGCTAAATTGGTAACCACTTCATAATTACAGGTTCCCCAATCTGCAGCCAGATCATCCATGGTGATTTGATTCCCATTCTGGCTGCCAATCAAAATGACTTCATCCCCGATTCTAGCCTCAGGCACATCATCCAGTGCCAGCATGCTTTGATCCATGCATACTTTTCCCAGAATGGGAACTTTCTTTCCATGGATTAAGGCATAATTCCCCGGATGACGTCGAAAACCATCCGCATAGCCGATCGGAACCACGCCGATTCTTTCCTGTTTTTTGGTGTGATAAATATGTCCATAACTAATGCCATGTCCGGCAGGATAATCCTTAATAGATATCAGACGAGCCTTGAGTGCAAGAGCCGGTAAAAAACCTTCCGGCAAAGGACTTTGTTCAGAGGGATTCAATCCGTAAATGGCAATCCCAGCCCGTACCATATCATATCGGGCGCGTGGATAATTAATAGCCCCCGCTGAATTACAGGCATGAATCCAGGGCGGGCGGATGCCTGCTGCAGCGAGTTCCTGGATTAAGATTTCAAATCGATCAATCTGTTTATCGGTCTCATCCGAGTCCGGTTCATCTGCTTTTGCAAAATGGGTGAAAATGCCTTCCAACTCCAAACCGGGATGTTCATGCAGCCACTTGGCAAAGGCCACACCTTCATCCGGGAAGAAACCCAACCGGCCCATGCCGGTATCAAACTTGGCGTGCACATGCAAACGAAAACCGTAATGCTCCGCTTCCAAGGCATAGGCAGTTGCCAATTCAGGGGTATAGACGGTCAGACTAATATTCTCAGCAACGGCTTCAGGAACGCGTTTGGGAGGGGTATACCCCAGTACCATGATGCGGCAGGTGATGCCAGCCTGGCGTAAGGTCTTGGCCTCTTCAATACGGGATACACCGCACCAGATTGCTCCAGCTGCCTGGGCAGTGCGGGCAACTTCAACCAGACCGTGTCCATAACCGTTAGCTTTGACTACGGCCATCACCGCGGTTTGGGTTAATTCCTGGATGCGCTGAATATTGTTCTTAATCGCGTCCAGATCAATTTCCAACCAGGTTGAATAAAAATCAGTTTCTGTATCCATAGAGAAGTAGTATATCCCCAGAAAATTTTCTTTACAAGTAAAATCTCAAGTTTCCTGCTCAGAAGATAACGGTATAATCAGGTCCATGAGTATAAACGCTTGGATTACCCTCATCATTACCGTAGCCGCAGCCGTCTGTTTGATCTTCGAAATCCTGCGGCCGGATATAATTGCCCTGCTGACCTTGGTTCTGATTGGACTATTCCAATTGATCCCCATCCAGGATGTTTTCTCCGGTTTCAGCAGTTCGGTAGTCATTACGTTAATCAGCATCTATATCCTGTCCGCTGCTTTACAAACAACAGGCGCTGCGTACTGGTTGGGTACTCAATTATACCGCTTTAGCGGATCCTCCAGTACCCGCCTGATCCTGGCCACCATGCTAGCCTCCGCCAGCCTATCTTTATTTATGAATAATGTGGCGGTGATTGGTATTCTCCTGCCGGCTGTTCTTACCCTGGCTGGTAAAGCCAATGTTCCCGTACGGCGCCTTTTATTACCTCTGGCTTATGGCACCATCCTGGGTGGAATGGCAACCCTCTTGACTACATCCAATTTGATCGTCAGCAGCGCCCTGGAACAAGCTGGCTATGCCCCCTTCAGCATCGCTGATTTCTTTCCCATTGGCTTTCCTGCCATTGCCCTGGGTGTGTTGTATATGATCCTGGTCGATCGAATGGATCGCAGAAAATCCATTGATAATCTGCCGCACAATAAAGAAATTCCCTACCTTCAGCGCCTTTTACAGCAATATCAACTTCAAGGAAAATTTAACTTACTCCAAATCAAGGGTTCAGATTCCAACAACCTGATTAAAAAAACCGACCTTGGTGATTTATCCTTTCCCGGTCAAACCCTGTTGGCTATCCTTCGCAAGAAACGTCTGATTCCCCTAAATCATTGCTCAGATTCAGGGTTATTGGCCAGAGATGAAATTCTGACTCTGGGGGATCAGATTCCATCCCTGGCTGGTTCCAATCCATTGATCACCTCACAAAATCCAGTGGATATTCAGCAGGTATTAAATGGGGTGTATTCCCTGCATGAAGTCAGTGTTCCTGCCCACATGCAGCATGATAGGTTTCCCAATTGTCAGGATATTCCCGCCATGCAAACGGGCCAGCTCATTCCCCTGGCTGTCAGTCGACAGGGACAGGTCATCACTGGAAATTTACTTGATCTGTCTCCCCTGGAAGGAGACAGCATTTTGTGCTTTGGAGACTATGCAGGTTTGATGGATTTTCAACAGCAAACCCATTGGCAAATCAGTCAAATGGATCCCAATACTATCCAAAAACCGGGCAAGGGTTGGCAGGCGTTTATAATAACCACACTGACCATCCTGGCTGCTGTCATTGATCTACTGCCTGTCCATCTGGCAATTTTATGTGGAGCTGTCCTATTAATATTATCCGGCTGTATTGATCAAAAGAAGATATATCAAATGGTTGATTGGCAGACGATCTTCCTGATCGCCGGATTGTGGCCCCTGGGTCTGGCGATTAAAGCCAGTGGATTAGCCGAAATGTTGATCCAAATTTTGAATCTAAACCAGTTTATTGGCACCCCCTGGGTGATTGGCGGGGCAATCTTATTACTCTCCATGATGTTTACTCAACTTATTGGAGGCCAGGTGGCTGGCATCATCAGCATCCCAATTACCCTTTCCATTGCGCAAGCGACCCATCTGGACCCAAGAGGTTTGGGCATGGCCGCCGCCTTGGGCTGCTCCTTTGTTTTCCTGATGCCTTTCAGTCACCCGGTTAATCTCATGGCCACCCGTGCCGGAAATATTACTGTTAAGGAATTCTTAAAAATTGGCCTGCCATTTTTCATTTTCCTTTTCCTTTGGGTTGTGCTTGGCCTGCATTTTTTCTGGGGATTGTAAGTCCCAAGCTGGATTAATTCAAGAAAACAGGCGATAATTATCCTCTTGAATTTTTATGAGGTATCTTACAACATATGACCGATTCTTTTCAATACACCTGCGCAGCACAGGATGGCAAAGCCCGTGCCGGAACATTTTCTACTCCCCACGGTATCCTAGAAACGCCGGTTTTTATGCCGGTCGGCACACAGGCAACCGTCAAGTCCCTGACCCCGGATCATCTCGATGATGTGGGGGCTCAAATCATCCTCTCCAACACCTATCACTTATATCTTCGTCCAGGCGACGATTTGGTTGCCGAACTGGGCGGCTTGCACCAGTTTATGCACTGGAATAAACCGATCCTGACCGATTCAGGCGGGTTTCAAGTCTTTTCCCTCTCAGAAACCAGAAAAATTACCGAAGAAGGTGTACTCTTTAAGAGCCACATTGATGGTTCATCCCATGAGTTTACCCCGGAAAAATCCATTGCCATTCAGCAAAACCTGGGTGCGGATATCATCATGGCGTTTGACGAGTGCGCTCCTCCCTATGATAAAGTTTACAATCAAAAATCCATGCAGCGCACCCACCGCTGGGCAGAACGCTGTCTGAATGCAAAAACCCGGACGGATCAGGCGCTTTTTGGCATCGTGCAGGGCGGCGTCTTTCCTGATTTGCGCGAGATTTCTGCGCAAACGATCGTCAAATTGGGATTTCCCGGTTATGGCATCGGTGGTCTTTCGGTTGGCGAAACTAAAGATGAAATGAACGCCATGCTAGAGGTGGTCAATGAAATTCTGCCTGAAAACAAACCCCGCTACCTGATGGGCGTTGGCTCACCGGAAGATTTAATCAACGGCGTGCTGCGTGGCGTGGATATGTTTGATTGCGTTTTACCCACCCGTCTGGCCCGGCATCATAACGCCATGATCCCCACCGGACGGATGAATTTGAAAAATAATCAATTCGCCCGTGATCCCAATCCCATTGATGCCGTCTGTGACTGTTACACCTGCCAAAACTTCTCACGCGCGTATTTGCGCCATCTAATCGCAGCCAAAGAACTTTTAGCATCCACATTGATCTCGATTCATAATTTACAGTTTCTGATTTCCTTGATGAAACAATCCCGCCAGGCGATTCTGGATCACCGATTCCAGCCCTTCGCACAATCCTTCCTCAAAAACTACAAAGGAAATTAATCGAATGACTTTTTTACAAGCATTAATCTTAGGGGTAATTCAGGGATTTACTGAGTTTTTGCCCATATCCAGTACCGCTCATCTGGTGTTGATTCCATTTATTTTCCATTGGAGTGCCCAAGACGGAACCAGTTTCGTTTTTAATGTCCTAATTCAGCTTGGAACCCTCGTGGCTGTGTTGATTTATTTTAAGAATGACGTGGTCTCCATCTGTAAAGCATGGATTGAATCCGTGTTTAAACCCAGCGAATCCAATCGGGATGACTTTCGATTCGGTCTGCAGATCATTCTGGCTACTTTACCCGCGGCCCTGGTTGGATTGTTTTTAAAGCCGCACATTGAATCCGTATTTGAATCCCCTGTCATGGCCGGTGCATTTCTATTTGTAACTGCCATTCTGCTGTTCGTTGCTGAGAAATTAAAACCCGGCAGATTGGATATCAAAACGCTAACCTGGAAAGCTGTCATCCTCATTGGCTTGTTTCAAGCACTGGCATTACTTCCCGGAATCTCACGTTCCGGTGCTACCATTTTCGCCGGCCTACTCGTTGGCCTGAAAAGTAAAGAAGCGGGACGCTTTTCGTTTCTCATGTCCATCCCGATTATGTTGGGTGCAGGCATTCTGAGTGTAGGTGATTTACTGTTGATCAAAGATTTGGCCGCTTTCCTCCCCCTGCTCTTGATCGGTTTTGTCACATCTATGGTCGTCGGTTATTATTCCATTGCCATCCTGATGAAATTCCTGCAAAAATACTCCCTGATTTACTTCAGCGCCTATTGCGTTGCGCTAGGCAGTATAATCATTTTAATAACTTATGCGGCATAACTTCAGTGTTTTCCTGCTATTCCTGCTCCTCACAAGCCTGAGCGCTTGTGATCGATCTGCGACGCCTGAAGCCCCACTGAATTCGCCCCAGGTGATCAAAATTGGCTTGCCGCCCACCCTAGCTTATCTTAAAGATCAGCTCTCCGCCTGCGCAACGGCCGATCCAAGTTATGATCTTCTCCTTCTGGAGAAGAACAGTTCGGATTGGATGCGTGAACCAGTGGAGATGGTGCTCACCCTGCAGAATGCTGTTTCCGGAAGTACCAACACTTTTTTCATCCAAGAAATTGATGTGGCCGTGATTGCTGGCTTATCTTTTCCGCTGAATGAGCTAACCATCGAACAATTGAAAAGCCTATACAATACGGATTCCTCAGATTCGCAACAAGCGGGTCTTCCGGATGGTTTTGTCCCCGACCTCTGGGGTTTCGAGCCGCATTCCGATATGGCTGATTTATTCACGACTCAATTTTTATTTTCCCCACAATTGCCGGATGATGCCCATCTGGCGGTCAGTCCCCAATCCATGCTGGAAAGCATCAGCCAATCCGCTGACGCAATTGGCTACACGCTCTCCCCTGTGGTCACGGATCAAGTCAATTTGCTGACTATTACAGATGAAATCCAATCACCATCCATACCCGTTATCGCTTCGTTCAAACTTCCGCCCTCCCCAGTTCAGGAAATGCTTCTGCGCTGCCTGCAAACCCCAACAAAATAAAGTAAGTTTCTTTCAATCTATTTGTTTAGAATAAAATATGAGGGATGAATTAACTTGATTTTGCGGATAATTTCGGTCCTTATCTCGTCATATTGTTGACTAGCTGTCCACTTTAGTGTACGATAATAAAATGATATCACTGCTAACGACCCATTATTTTGACAAATGGTTGATTTCATTGAAGGATCGAGAAGCACGGAGAATAATCCGTTATCGTCTCGATCGAATTGAAACCACAGGGAATTTTGGGGATGCAAAACCAGTCGGGGAAGGCATTTTTGAAATAAGGATTGATTTTAGCGCAGGATACAGGATATATTATAAAAAATCAGGGAATACAGTGGTGATATTACTTTGTGGTGGTATCAAATCTACTCAATCTGATGATATAAAAAAGGCGAAAGGAATTGCCAAAGGAATTAAAAATGAATAAGAAAGCCTCCGAAAATGACGAAATAACTGATGATGATTTGGTTATCGGTCAATGGGATGTTACAAAGTTCCTCAATTCAGAGGAAGACATCGCTGAGTATCTTGAAGATGCATTCAAAGATGGCGATCCGACTTATATTACGACAGCTTTAGGAAATATCGCCCGTGTGAGGGGAATGACGTTGCTTTCTGAACAAACTGGAATAGGGCGAACCAGTCTATATAAAGCATTGTCATCAGAAGGAAATCCAGAATTAACCACATTATTAAAAGTCATCCATGCGTTAGGCTTGCAATTGTATGTAAGACCAACAAAAGCATGATTTTTTTCCAAACTTATACCTTTCTTTAATTCACTCTTGATCAATAAACTTCTCATAATTTTCAATAAATAACAAGGACTCAATATAGCTGAGTCCTTGTTATTTATTGCTTCGTCATCCCTATCCCTTGAAACTTCAGACATTCGCTCGTCGGATTCGTTTCAGGAACGGATCCAGGCCATTCAAGAATTCCCGGTAACTTTCTCGGTGAATGTTATGTCCGGCATCCGGAAAATGCAATGTTTCCATTTTCTTCCAGATATGCCTGGCTTCTTCCACTAGCTCTGGAGTGATCAGCGCACCCTTCTCAGGATTACCGGTCATTAACAAGCCCGGACATTTTATTTTTGCCATAAGCTCCTGCCAGGGTTGGCCTTCTTTCGCGATTGCCAGGAAGGCTTTGTCCTGCATCTGGAACTTGGATTGCGCCCATTGAAAGAACTCGGAATCATCCCAAGTTGGGTTGGTTTGCTTTCCCAAAAGAATCAGTTCATCATGGGTTAAGGCTTTCATTTTTCTAATGCCTGTGCGCCATTCGTCCGCTCGCTTTTGACGCTCCGCTTCGGTTTGTTTTGCAAAGCGCTCACCCCAGGGTGGATCAATCAAAACCACGCCGGCGAAAACATCCGCATAATTGGCAGCGGCAGAAGCGGCAATGCTGGCTCCATGTGAATGGCCCATGATCACCGGTTTTTGCAGATTCAGCTCTTTAACCAGTGTAAGCATATCCCGGGCTTCATCTTCGGGCGTGAAAGGTTCATCTCCGCAGCCGGAAAAGCCGTGCCCGCGGGTGTCCATCACCACCACGTTATAAATTCTGGCCAAATGAACCGGAATTCGATTCCAGCAAAAGCCGTTATCCGAGAAGCCGTGCACTAAAAGGATGGGCGGCTTCTCCTCCCCGGTCATGTAATATTGAATCCGGATGCCATCCGAATCTACACTGCCATAATGTAATTTTGTCATCAAAACCCTCGTAAGCCTAGGATTTCATCTTCTTTTCGACAGCCGCCAGGAGTTGATCAAATGCCTTGGAGAATTTGTCCACACCCTCTTCCAACAATTGGGCCGTGACATCATCAATACTGACACCCAATTGATCGAATTTCTTCAGCATGGCGGCATCATCAGCAGGGACAGCCAGTGCGTTTTGTACCACACCGTGATCCCGGAAAGCATCCAACGCCGCTGGGGGTACGGTATTGACGGAGTCCAGGGCAATTAGATCCTGAACATATTTAACATCCGCAAAGGCCGGATTCTTGGTGCTGGTGCTGGCCCACAGGATGCGTTGTTTTCTTGCACCCAAAGCGGCTAATTTCTTAAAGCGATCTGAGTTAAAGACTTCCGTGTAAGCCTGATAAGCCAGGCGGGCATTGGCAACGGCGGAGGTGCCCAAAATGGCTTGCATTTCTTTTTTTGTTTTCTCATCAGTTTCAGTCGTAATCTTCTTTTCCAACAATTCATCCGCCAATGTATCCACCCGGCTGACAAAGAAACTGGCTACTGAAACGCTGCCTTTGGAAAGATCTGACTTCTTGGCTCTCAACTCCAACCCTGATAAATAGGCTTCCATCACCTTGCGGTACATCTCCACAGCGAAAAGCAGGGTGACATTAACATTGATCCCGTCTGCAATCAAGGTCTGCACGGCGGGAATACCTTCCAGGGTCGCAGGAACTTTAATCATTACGTTGGGTCGGTTTATTGTGCGGTATAAGCGGCGGGCTTCTTCGATGGTTTCTTCTGTTTTTCTGGCAAGGTAGGGTGAAACTTCCATACTGACATAGCCGTCATCACCGTTCGTCTCATCAAAAACAGGGCGCATGATATCACAGGCTTTTTGAATGTCAGCAATGGCCAGCGTTTCATAGGTTTCCATCACTGATTTGCCTTCCGCAGAGGCCTTGCGAATATCCTGCAAATATTCATCCCCATCCGTGATGGCGGCCTGGAAAATCGAAGGATTAGAAGTGACGCCGCGAATGCCGTCCACTTCCATTAATCGGGCTAATTCCCCTGAAACCAACATATCCCGACGGATATAATCAAACCAGATACTCTGGCCGAATTCACTCAATGCTTTTACTGTATTCATAATAAGGTCAATCTCCTTTTAAGCACCCATTAATAGGTGTATTTTAATTGTTCTGGTGGAATAATCCCCTTGGGGGTTATAAAACCGGTAATCAAATTGGCCGGTGTGATATCAAAAGCCGGATTGCGTGCCATGGCACCATCGTGGCTTATTTGTACGCTGGTAAAGCTGCCATCTTGTGTTTTTCCATAAATGGTCAATACTTCGTCCTGATCCCGCTCCTCAATAATGATCTCAGACCCATCCGCACAGCTCATATCCACCGTCGATGGCGGAATGGCCACGTAGAATGGAATATGAAAATAATTTGCCAGTAGGGCTTTTTCAAAGGTGCCAATCTTATTGGCCGTATCGCCGTTGCGTGCCACTTTGTCCGCCCCAACAATGACCATGTCCACTTCGCCGCGCTGCATGAAATAACCCGCTGCATTATCCGCAATGATGGCATGCGGTACCCCTTCATTCATTAGTTCCCAGGAGGTCAAGCGGGCACCTTGCAGTCTAGGACGGGTTTCATCCACCCAGACAAACAGATTTTTGCCCTCACGTTTGGCCGTATAAATGGGCGCCAAAGCGGAACCCCAATCCACGAAGGCCAGCCAGCCGGCGTTGCAATGGGTCAGAATGCGCATATGATCTGTGATCAAGGCGGCGCCTATTTTTCCGATGGCCTGACCATCTTCCACATCTTCATCCGCGATTTGTTTGGCCGCATGATCAGCAACCGCGACCCACCTTGCAGAATCCTGAATGCCTGTAAGTGCAGTATTCACCCGATCCACCGCATAAAACAAATTATGAGCTGTAGGCCGGGTTTGCATAATCATTGTTGTAAATAATTTCAAGGCTTGCAAAGGGTCCGGACTGGACTGCACCTCACGCACTGCCTGTGCCATGGCATACCCGGCGGCTGCACCGATGGCCCCTGCCCCGCGAACCACCATGCTGCGGATTGCTTCACAGGTTCCAGCGCAAGTTGGATAAGCGATAATTTCAAACTGATGCGGCAGCAAGGGTTGGTTAATCATTTTCACAACCCCGTCTTCCATCCAGATGGTCCGATATGTTTTTTCGTTTACAAACAATGCCAACCCTCCAATACGTCGCAGCGAATATCAAGCAAATGCTGCGAAGACGATACTCAATAGATATAAAACAATCAGCGGCGCCATGAATAAAGCCATATTAATCGGATCGCCAGTTGGGGTGATCACAGCCGATAAGATGGCGATAACCACAAAGGCGATCTTCCAATTCTTCAAGAGTTGTTTGGCAGTGATGATTTTTAACTTCGCCAGCAAAAGGATCACGAGAGGCGATTCAAAGCTGATCCCTAGCCAGAAAATCAGGCTTAACACAAAAGAGAAATAATCATCCAGGCGGGGTAAGGTTTGAACATTTAGAATCCCCACCAGGAACGGGATGGCGGAAGGAAGCATGACAAAATAAGCAAACGCTACACCCCCAAGGAAAAATACGGTACCTACGGGCAGAAAGAAAAGCAAAGTACGTTTTTCTTTTGATTTTAAGGCAGGAAAAATAAAGGACAGCACCTGGAACAAGGTATACGGGAAGGAGAACACAAACCCCGTCAGGAAAGTGGCTTTCATGATAATGGTAATGTTTTCCGTCACAGCGATGGATTGCAAATTTTGCAATCCGCCGATCGGTTTTGCTAATATCTCAAGGATGGGCTCTGCGATAACAAAGCTGGCCATGGAAAAAGCGAGGATGCCAACGATGGCTTTAAGGACATGTTTACGTAAATCATCCAGATGTTCCATCAAGCTCATTTGAAGTTCATTCTCTTTTTGCATCACTCACCATAATAATAAAGTCTTATTCATTCAGAATCTCATTATAGTATAGAAATCCCGCCTGAAATTATTCCTTAAGAATAGAAAGCTTCTTTAATAAAGATGGCAGGGGTATCCCGTTGGCATCATAACCGCGCAGGCGATAATATTTCTCAAGCATGGGGCGTAAAGGTACCACTTTCTGTTCCGGGTCCGATTTTCGTCCCTCTTTCAAGAAACGATCCGGTAAAATATCCTGTTCGCGATCCACACCTTCCAAAGTATTGAGATAGCGCTCCAGAACATGAATGCGCTCCCCGGCTTGCATAAATTCCCTGGACGAAAGTGGGTATCCACTCATGTTGCTGTACAGATTCGGGAAGATGCTGATATCCATCAGTTTCAAGGCCAGCCTGGGAACGAACTGCATCACCAGCGCCAGCAATCGATCCCAGGTATAGTGCACTAAAGGCGGCTCCAGCACGTAGGCAAATGAGGTGAACAGACAAGTAGGAATGGAGTTCACCGCAGCATAGAGGTTCTCAAAGAACACCACAAATTCGGCCTTGGCGCGCATCGTGTGCGGCTTTAATAAATGAAAGAAATTTTCCAGAGGAAAGATGGTGGCAGAGAGATGACAGCCACCCCGATTTGCCACCGCGTAAGCCAACCCTTGCCCCCAGGCGCCGCGCGGATCATAAGCTGGAAGTTCCATGCCTTTCACATGATTGGCAAATTCCGTGCCGCCAATTTTCAAGGATAGCCAGCGCGAGCCATTAGCCAGCCAATCCCCAATGCCTTTGCGATCTGAAATATCATACAGCATGTCGGTGACACTTTTAATGCAGCCAAATTTTAAGTCGGATTCCATCAGCCCTTTCTCGGTGGCTTCCATGGCAAAGGCGATGGTGGATGCAGCAGAGATGGTATCAATACCCAGTTCGCCGCACAAGTCATTCCATTCAATGATGGCTTGCGGGTCAAACACTTCCAGATTGGAACCAAACATGCCGATGGTCTCGTATTCCGGTATATGCACTTTTTCGCCGTCCAGGGTGCCTTTATGACCGCAAAGAATTACGCAGCGTTGACAGGCATCCGGTTTGGTTTGAAACAGCCTTGCGTATTCCTCCCCTGAAATTTGCCCGGCTTTTGGATGAGTGCCGTCCGCAAAATTACGCACCGGTAGAATGCCCTCTTTATTGGTGTATTTCAAATTGGACGCCGTACCAAAAAAGCGATAATCATCCCCGGTAGTATGATTGCGATTGATGTATTTGATGGCCAGTTTTTTTGCTTTGAGAAATTCTTTCTCATACACCGGCAGATACTCATAGGTATTGCCAAAGACAACAACTGCCTTGAGGTTTTTGCTGCCCATAACGGCGCCAAGCCCTCCACGCCCAAGAAATCGGTCCCCAGAGGCTATATTGGCGTAAGACACCCCATTTTCACCTGCCGGCCCTATCACCAATGAGCCGTCATTTTTTCCGATCGCAAAATGTTTTTGGGTTTGGGGTATAGTTAATCGTAACAAATGTGGAGACGGCTCAATTTTCATCGTCTGGCTGTCAATGGTCAGCACGGAGAGTTCAGCCAATTTACCCCGTAGAATCAGACCTTCATATCCGGCGGTTTTTAAGGCATTGCCAAAGCTGCCGCCGCAGGTGGAGGTCACAATTAAATCTGTCAATGGGGATTTAGCCACGGCTGCAAAACGGCTGGAACTGGGTGCTCCTGTTCCCGTCAATGGGCCGGTCATGATGATCAACACATTATCAGGTGAGAGGGCATCCGTGCCCGGAACCAATCGCTCAGCCAGTAAACTGAGCGCCAACCCCTTTCCGCCTAGGTAGAGTTTTCTTTCCTGGGCAGTGATTTCAAATATCCGGATGGTTTGAAGATTCAGATCGATTTCTAGAATTCGATTCGGTGTACCCACAAATTTTTGCATGCCAATTCCTGCCAATGGTAGACTTCCAGCCAATTATACACTGGTCTAATGGCCGATATGGCAATCCAATATTCCCGGCTATAATTGAACTGCCGTTATAACGAACAAGTTTTTACCAACTCGGATTCTCATTAATCCTATCCTTACCAATCTATTCCAGGACAAGAAGCATGCAAGCCTTCAAAGAACATCCTTACAACATTCAAAAAGTCTACACAAAGAACCGACTACTGGGTTTATGGCGCCTAATCTCCGGTTATCAATTCGTTTATGTAATCGCCACTTTGAGTCTCGGTATTGCTGCGCTTTCCAAGACCGCCACTTATATCCTTCTAAAGAATTTTGTTGATCAATATTTCGTGGAGAAAAACCCAATCCTTTCCTTGCCCCTGATTGCAGGTGGATTTGTCTTACTGGCTGTCTTCCAGGGTGGGTTTTCCTTTCTTGCAGGAACTCTGGCTGCCAGTACCACCGAAGGTTCCATAAAACGCCTGCGCGACTATTTATTTGATCATCTGCAGCGGCTGCAATTTACTTATCATGATAAGACGCAGACCGGCGAACAAATCCAGCGGGTCACCTCAGATGTGGATGCTTTGCGGCGTTTTTTTCAAAATCAAGCCATTGAATTTGGCCGCATTGTTTTATTATTTGTGGTCAATTTTATAGCCCTGTTAACCCTGAACGTCAAATTGGCCTTCATATCCGTGGCCATTGTGCCCCTGATTATGATCATCTCCATGCAGTTTTTCAAACGGATTTCCACGGCTTATGAAAAATATCAGGAACAGGAAGCCGTGCTATCCACCACTCTGCAGGAAAATCTAAGCGGGGTTCGCGTGGTTAAAGCCTTTGCCCGTCAAGATTTTGAAATGGAAAAATTTGACCGAGACAACTGGGAAAAATTCGTGCGCGGTAAAAAACTGCTAACCATTGAAGCACTCTTTTGGCCCATTACGGATGTACTGTGTGCCATTCAATTACTCACCGGCTACTTTGTGGGTGCCATGATGGCCATCAACCATACCATCTCGGTCGGGTCCTACCTGGCCTTCGCCGGCATGATTATCTGGATCATCTTCCCCATGCGGAATTTAGGCCGCATCATCATCCAAATCTCCACCGGCCTGGTCTCTTTTGACCGCGTGATGGAGATTGTTAAGCAGGAACGCGAAGACCTGGACGCAGGGGAGGCCCTCCTCACCCAGCACCCGGCCGGAAAAGTGGAATTTAAACAGGTGGTCTTTACCTACGAATCCGGGAAGAATGCCCTGGATAATGTAAGTTTCGTTTGTCATCCCGGCCAAAGCATCGCCCTCCTGGGGCTCACCGGTTCCGGGAAGACCACCCTGGTCAACCTGCTGCCCCGCTTCTATGACCCCAGCTCCGGCCAAATTTTATTGGATGATGTGGACATCACCCGCATCTCCCGTCGATATCTACGCCAGCATATAGGCATCGTTGAACAGGAACCCTTCCTGTTTTCTATGAGCATCCGGAAAAATATTACCTACGGAATCACTCGAGCCATCAGCGATGAGGAAATTTTCGAGGCAGCCAAAGCAGCCGCCATCCATGAAGTTATTCTGAGCTTCCCTGCTGGATACGATACCCTGGTGGGCGAACGCGGCGTTACTCTTTCCGGAGGTCAAAAACAACGGGTGGCCATCGCCAGAACCTTGCTCAAAAACCCAAGTATTCTGATCCTGGATGATTCCACAGCTTCCGTGGATTTGGATACGGAATCCATCATCCGGGATGCTTTGGTCAAACTCATGCAAAACCGGACGACCTTTATCATTGCCCACCGCATCCAAAGCATCATGAACGCCGATCAAATTCTGATCCTGGAAGATGGAAAAATCATTCAATACGGAACCCATCAATCGCTTCTCGCACAATCCGGTACCTATCAGGACATTTACCAAATGCAGACCGCAATGGAACTGCATTTGTCTGAGGAAATTATTCATGGCAGCTAACGCATATTTCGAAGAGGAAGAATACGCCGTTCAAGAAAATGGACGTACGCTCTTACGCACCCTGGGGTTGATCAAACCGCACCGTAAATGGGTGTTTGGTTTTCTATTGGCAATCAGTGTCGTCTCAGGCCTGGAAGCAGTCTTCACTTATATCAGTAAATTGATTATAGACAACGCCATCCTTGCGGAAAACCCGGCTGAATTGATACGTCTTATTACCATTTACGGGGCCTGTATTCTGTTTCAAGCCACCGGGATTTTCTGTTTTATCTATCTGGCAGGCATCCTGGGTGAGCGAATCCGTTATGACCTTCGGAAAATGATGTTCAATCATCTACAAAAGCTTTCTCTGTCCTACTACAGCAAGACCCCGGTAGGCTGGATCATCTCCCGCGTCACCTCGGATTCTGACCGGGTAGCCGAATTGATGACCTGGGGCTTGCTGGATGTAACCTGGGCTGTTTTTAACATTGCCGCCTCCATGGTTTTCATGATGATTATCAATTGGAAATTAGCCATCTTCATTTTTCTGCTTCTGCCAATTCTGGCGTATATTGGCATTCAATTCCGCATTCTTATCCTGAAGGAATTTCGCAACGTTCGCAAAATCAATTCAAAAATCACAGCTTCGTTCAACGAAACCATCACCGGTGTGCGAGTGATTAAGGCCCTGGTTCGTGAAGAGGAAAATTCGCAGGAATTCAA
The DNA here is from genome assembly GCA_002412765.1 of Leptolinea sp. UBA5203. Taxonomy (GTDB): domain Bacteria; phylum Chloroflexota; class Anaerolineae; order Anaerolineales; family Anaerolineaceae; genus UBA5203. The sequence goes on from DHVR01000068.1 coordinate 182,481, forward strand.
ACACTTAACCACCCAGATGTATCATTCAGGCTATCGCGCTTCCTGGTTGAGCGCCCTTTTTTTACCCACCGTGCAGCTCATTACAGCTATCGGCCTCGGCGGCATTATCTGGTACGGAGGTTATCAAACCTCAGTTGGCGGTATGACCATCGGTGGCATTCAAGCGTTCATCACCTATATCACCTTTATGATGTGGCCGATCAGCGATATTGCCCGGGTGTTTGCTGAAATGCAGCATGCCATCGCCTCAGCCGAACGCATTTTTAGCCTGGTGGATTCGAAAGCCGATATTCTCGATCGTGCAGATGCCGAACATCCCGAAACCATCCAAGGAGACGTTATTTTTGAAAACGTATCTTTCTCATACGAAAACGAAGGCAAAATACTGGATGATTTTAACCTGCATGTAAAACGCGGGGAAACCATCGCCCTGGTGGGTTCCACGGGGGGAGGAAAATCCACCATCGTTAACCTCCTTTGCCGTTTCTATGAACCCCAGACTGGGCATATCATCATCGGCGGCAAAGAATATACCAGCATCAGCCAGAATGCCCTGCAGTCCAAAATTGGCATGGTCCCTCAAACGCCGCACCTGTTTTCAGGAAACATCCTGGAAAACCTGCAATACGGTAATCTTAAGGCAACCGAGGAAGAAATCATCCAGGCAGCCAAACAAACCGGTGCCCACGATTTTATTATTAATTTTCCAGAAGGATATCGGCAGGAAGTCGGGGAAGGCGGGAATTCCCTCTCGGTGGGTCAAAAACAATTAATCAGTCTCACCCGTGCAGTGCTGGCCAAGCCAGAGATTTTTGTTATGGATGAAGCCACCAGTTCCATCGATACATTAACCGAGGCCTTGATCCAGAAAGGGATTGAGAAACTCATGGAAAACCGAACCAGTTTTATCATTGCCCATCGGCTTTCCACCATAAAACATGCCCATCGGATTCTGGTCATCGAACAGGGCAAAATTGCCGAAGCTGGAAGCCATGCGGAATTAATTCAACTGGGTGGAAAATACTACCAGCTCTACACCCGCCAATTCAGGCGCAGCATGGAAAGTCAAATCGGCGAATTACAATCCACCCCTATTTCCTAAAGAAAGACCAGACCCGCCACGATGTGACGGGTCTGTTAGTTTTACTTGATTCCGCGAATCAGTTCGAGGAATTCTTGCCATTCTTCGGCAAAGAAATGCAGGGTGACATTATTTAATTCCAAATGATAGGTTGTCTCACCATCCGGTTCTTCTGCCAGCCATGCAATATAGCTGTCAGTTTCAGCAAGGGTTTTGGTTTTGGGTTCTGGAGCTTTATCCATTTCGTACTCCTTTCTTAGTAGAATAAATTTTTTCCATCCATAGTCTATTTCTGTTTTCTAAAAACTCGTTTAAACCAATTGAGGATGTTTGTAAACCATTTGTTCAACCATGATTTTACTTTGTTTATGACCGGAGGTACAGGTTCCGGAGGAGGAATGGTAACCATGTTCTCCCAGGGGTCCATATCCAGCATTTTGTGTGCAGCATAATCGATAAACAATTTAATCGTTGCCACTACTGGTGCTGCCAATAAAACACCCACAACCCCCAAAATTGAGATTCCTATTAAGGCGCCTAACATGACAGCAGCCGGATGAACCTGCAAAGCATCCGCCAGGACGCGCGGCACAACGACATTATCCAAAATCGCATCCATCAACCAGGCAATTCCAACCACCAGTAAAACATATAACCAGGGATTCATCCCAAAGAGATGACTTTCCTGAAAAAAGGACACAAAACCAAACGTGGTCCAGGCAACAGCCGGCCCTACATAGGGAACAAAGCGAGCTAACCCAGCCAAAATAGCAAGACCCACGAAATACTTTACCTGCATGCCCCCTAAAAATGCCATGTAGATCACAATTGTCAAACCAATGATCAGGAGTTGCCCTCGTAAAAAAGCATTCCATATCCGTGATAGTTCCCGTCCAATGCGGGTAATATCAACCTGATAACCGGGGATGGTGACATTGATAATCCGATCTGGTACACCTTTGGTTTCCGAGAGAATGAAATAGGAAATCAGAAATATAAAGAATAACCAGGCAAACAAGGAGGCAGCCCCTGAGGCCAGGCCAGTGATTAAATTTCCAACTTTTCCTAATGCAGGCTGAATAAAACTGCGTAGTTCCACGCCAATGTTCTCATATAAAACCGAATCCAATTCGAAGGTGTACGGTCCAAGAACAATAGATTGACTGCTGAGCTGGTCAAGATATTCGGGGAGACTGGTGACTGCATTATTTAAGAATTTCACCAAACTACTGGCTTGTTCCACCAGGCTAATCCCTCCCCAGGTCGCCAGCCCGAGAAAGCTGATAATAATGAGTAGATAAATAATTGTGACAGCTAATCGCCAGGATAATTTGACATGGGAACGTAACTTGTCAATGACCGGATATAAAAGATACGAAAAAATAAAGGACAGCAGAATGGGACCCAGAAATTGTTGGAAACGAATTAACAAACCTGCCAGAATGGCGACAAAAGTTAACCCCACCACTAATTTTGTGGTACTGCTCCATTTAGGTGACAGAAGACTATTATTTTCCATTTTTTCATCCCATCAAACAATGTTAATCTGCCAGCTTGATATCCAAACTGGCAGATTTTATTTATACCCTATACGTATAAAGCGGATTTAAGGTTTCGGACAGGCAGCCGGGTCAAATAACCAGGGTACCACATCACACCACATGGAATTGGCATCCACGTACCATAAAGCCAAAAGACTACAGATACACATCAGAATTAATACAATCAGAACGATGATCAATACAGTAGGGATTTTCTTTTTTGTTTTGGGCGGTACATAGGGTGAATCAGGAATTTGGCCGGAATAGGAAGGCATTTGTGGCTGAACAGGCGGCGGCGGGCTCACTTTCTGTGTGGGTGGAGTCGGAAGGCTGAACCCACCACCAGAGACAACCGTAGCATCACTATCCACCACCCCTTCAAATACCAGGGACAGGGTCTCTCCAAAGGTTACAATTTCTCCAGGGCGTAAAACATAAGAGCCCATGAGACGTTGTCCATTCACGAAGGTACCATTCGTTGAGCCTAGATCCTCGATTAAATAATTCGCGCCCTGCAAAAATAATCGAGCTTGTCTCCTGGATACCTCGGAATCACTAATTACGATATCATTCGTCAGGTCTCGACCAATAACCATCTCATTTTTATCTAATGGATAAATCTGGCCGATCGAAGGACCTGATCGCATCACCAAACGGTATTTTGAACTCATCTGTTTGCCCTCCAGTATGGTTTGTCAATCATAGTTTAACCGATTTGACAGAACAGTGTCAACTGAATGGGGAACCTCAATGCGGTGGAAAGTATGTTAAAATAACGAATAATTTGACAACTTGAATATTGAACAATAAGGAATAAAATGCCAATTACCCTTCAATTACGGGATAAAGAATTTGTTCTGGAAGAACGCATGACTTTGAAAAAAGCCATGAAAACCCTGGACCTCTCCGCTGAATCCCATTTAGCCATGCGCAATGGGGAGATGATGCAGGAAGATGAAATCCTCAAAGAAGGAGATCATGTCACCATTATTCCGGTAATCTCCGGGGGATAAGCCATGGCAATCTATACCTGCCGAAAGTGTAAAGCCAAAGCCGTCATCAACATGAAACAACATCGGCTGGCATTTTGTCGTGAGCATTTTCTGGAATGGATGGTTGACTCTACTGTCAAAACCATTGATAAATACCATATGTTCAAGCACAGCGAAAAAATTCTGGTCGCCGTTTCCGGCGGCAAGGATTCGCTTGCGCTGTGGGACATTCTCTGGAAATCCGGCTATCAGGCAGATGGCATCTATATCAGTCTGGGTATCGATGACGGCATCCAATACTCACATCATTCCCAGCAATTGACAGAAAAATTCGCAGAAGCCCGCGGACTGAAATTACATGTGGTGAATGTCCCGGAGACCTACGGGGAAACCATCCCTCAAATGGCGGAACGCAGCAAACGCGGTCAGGGCAAGCCTTGCGCCGTTTGCGGACTGGTCAAACGGCAGATCATGAACCGGGTGGCCGTGGAGCTTGAGTATCCCGTGTTGGCTACCGGTCACAATCTGGATGATGAAGTGGCGGTTCTTTTAGGCAACACCCTCAGCTGGAGTCTGGATATGATGCAGCGCCAGGCGCCCGTTTTGCCTTCCACCGGCGGTTTTGCCCGCAAAGTAAAACCCCTCTGCCGCTTTACCGAACGGGAAATGGCCGCCTATACCATCCTCAGCCAGATTGAATACATTTTTGATGAATGTCCCTATGCAGTTGGCAGTAAATCCGCAACCTACAAAGAGCTGCTCAACAAACTGGAAGAAGAGATGCCCGGCAAAAAATTAAAATTCTACACGGATTTTCTTCAAGCAAAAAAGGATGGCTTCCTGGACAACGTTCACCAGGATAAACCGGATTACACCCAAACCTGCCCCGTTTGTCACCAACCCACCACCATGGACGGACCCTGTACCTTCTGCCGACTGGTTGGTGCAGCTTACTAATTCTAGACCCTAAGGGTTTTGAAAACCCTTAGGGTCTGACTCTTAATGTGTCCCGGCTTGACTTTTCGAACATTTGTACTAAAATAGAATTATCGGTTTGTTCGTATACATTTTTTTGTTTCAGCTATAATTAATGCATTAGTTGATGCAATTCCAGCAATGAGGAGTTTTCAATGGCCCGAAAAACAGTCCAACCATCCAAGGGATTTCCACTTGAAGAAGGTGGTACGGGAGAAGCAAAAAAAGCAGTGCTGGACAAAGCACTGGGTGACATTATCAAGCGTTATGGAGAAGGTTCCATCATGCGGTTGGGAGAAAACACCACCCTGGCGGTGGACGTCATCCCAACCGGATCCATTGCTGTGGATATTGCCCTGGGTGTGGGCGGTATTCCCCGCGGCCGGGTGACCGAAATTTACGGTCCGGAAGGTTCCGGTAAAACCACCCTGTGTTTACATATCGTGGCTGAAGCTCAAAAAATGGGTTATACCGCCGCCTTTATTGATATGGAACATGCCCTCGATCCAGCTTATTCCGCCAAGTTAGGTGTCAATGTGGAACAACTGCTTGTCTCACAACCAGATACCGGCGAGCAGGCGCTTGAAATCACCGAAACGCTGGTACGTTCCGGAGCTGTGGAAGTGGTAGTGATTGACTCTGTGGCCGCCCTGGTTCCCCGCAGTGAAATCGAAGGCGATATGGGCGATGCTTCCATGGGTATGCAGGCTCGGTTAATGTCCCAGGCGCTGCGGAAACTTTCCGGCGCCATCAATCAGACCAAGACCGCGGTCATCTTCACCAATCAATTGCGCCAAAAAATCGGCATTATGTTTGGCAACCCGGAGACTACCCCTGGTGGATTGGCCTTGAAATTCTACGCATCAGTCCGTCTGGATGTGCGCAGAATCCAATCCATTAAAGTGGGCAATGAAGTCACCGGCAACCGCGTTCGCGTACGTGTGGTAAAGAACAAAGTCGCGGCTCCTTTCCGCACCGCAGAATTTGATATCATGTACAATGAAGGCATATCCAAGGTCGGCGATTTGGTGGACCTGGGTTCAGAATTTGAAATTGTCACCAAACGCGGCGCATTTTACTCCTTTGGGGACGTGCGTTTAGGTCAGGGCCGGGAAAATGCCAAAGAATTCTTGCGGCAAAATCAGGATCTGGCCAAAGAAATTGAAATGGCCATCCGCCAACGCACCATGGACCCTGATGTGGCAACCTTGTCCTTGTTCGCTGATGACGATGACAACATGACTCACGAAGAAGAATAGTCGGAACTTTTTATGAAGCGAAAAATCATTCTGTTGTTAACCCTGATCCTGCTGCTCAGCCTATCAATAAGCGGCTGTGTTATCCGTGCCAAAAAAGGATTTATTCTGGGGTCACAACAGGGTGCCTATTTGCCGCCTACCATGCAGCCAACCGTGATTCCAACCATCACACCCACCCCAACACCCATCGTGCCCACCCAACCCGCGAACTGTATGAACTTACTAACCTTCCTTGCTGATAATACCGTTCCGGATGGTTCAAGTTATAAACCAGGTGCGACCATTGATAAACGCTGGCTGGTGGAAAATAGCGGAACCTGCCATTGGAATGAGACCTATGAAGTACGCCTGGTCACAGGGGATGCCATGGGTGTGGAGCCCTCCCAGCCCATGCCTTTGACGGCCAGCGGGGATCAGGCTGAAGTAGCCATCCTTTTCACCGCACCTTCCACTCCGGGAGGCTATCAAAGCGCTTGGCAGGGATACACCGGCTCCGGCATGCCATTCGGGGATGTTTTCTACATCGACATCGTTGTGGAATAGCCATATTAGATTCACTATCATCAATACAAAACGAGGTTGTCAAATCAAGGACAACCTCGTTCATTTTAACAATCGAGTAAGGCGGGATTTTTTTTCCGCCGCTTTTGGCCTGAGGTGGAAATTCCATAATTATGCGCTTGCCAATCCAGCATTCGGCGGGGTCTATCGCACCCTACGGGCACATACCACCGCCCTACGTTATGTGAAATAGCACCGTAGGGGCAGGTTTGATCAATTACGCCGGTCAATCCAACACCTTGTAAACCTGCCCGTGCCATAAAACTTTTGGGCAAATGATTTGTGAAAATCCCTGTGCCATTTCCAAGACAGGATTCCATTTCCGTCCTGCGTTGCGGGCGGTTTTTTTCTTTCGGGCGTGGTTTTTACCCTATCGGGCACGCATCCCCGCCGCTTTTGGCATAAGACGGGATTTTTAAAAATTATTTAATCATCATGCCAGCATTCGGCGGGGTCTATTAACCACCGCCCTACCTCCCATCCCAAACTCATTGTAAATACAAAACGAGGCTGCCAATGAACTGACAACCTCGTTCTTTTTTTATCTTTCGGGGTTGGAACTCAGGTGCCTTCTTCCCATGAATTGAGATAATGCACCTGTTCGGCGGTAAGGACATCCAGGGAAACACCCATGGCCATCAATTTCAGGCGGGCAATTTCACGATCAATCACATCCGGAACACTGTAGACCTTTTTATCAAGGTTCTTGTAGTTCAGATATAAATATTCGGTAGCTAAAGCCTGATTGGCAAAGGACATATCCATCACGCTGGCGGGGTGACCTTCTGCGGCAGCCAGGTTGATCAAACGGCCTTCACCCAAAATGTGCAGGCGGCGGCCATCCGGAAGCTGGTATTCTTCCACGAAGGGGCGCACCAGACGTTTGGTTTTTGCCATGCCTTCCAAGGCAGGAATGTTGATTTCAACATTGAAATGGCCGGAATTGGCAATCAAAGCGCCGTCTTTCATTACGGCAAAATGATGGGCATCCAAAACATTGATATCACCGGTGAGGGTACAGAAGATATCCCCAACCTTGGCAGCTTCAATCATGGGCATGACACGGAAACCATCCATCACAGCTTCGAGGGCAACCATCGGGTCAATCTCGGTCACGATGACATTGGCGCCCATACCGCGGGCACGATCAGCCAATCCCCGTCCGCACCAGCCGTAACCGGCGACGACGAAGTTTCGGCCAGCCAACAAAATGTTGGTGGATCGAATAATGCCATCCAGGGTGGATTGTCCGGTGCCGTATCGATTATCAAACAAATGTTTAGTCTTGGCATCATTCACCGCGATCACGGGAATTTTCAAGGCCTTGTCTTTTTCCATGGCGCGCAGTCGAATCACACCGGTGGTGGTTTCTTCCATACTGCCAATCACATTCGGAAGCAGATCAGAGCGCTCTTTATGCAAAACACTCAATAAGTCAGCGCCGTCATCCATGGTGATATTGGGTTTGTGGTCCAATGCGGCGTGTAGATGTTTGTAATAGGTCGCATTGTCTTCGCCTTTAATGGCATAGACAGGGATTTCATAATGAGTTACCAGAGAAGCGGCAACATCATCCTGCGTTGATAATGGGTTTGAAGCAACCAATACCACATCGGCACCACCCGCTTGCAGCGTTCGCATCAGGTTGGCTGTTTCGGTGGTAACGTGTAAACAAGCGGAAGCCCGGATACCTTTTAAAGGTAACTCTTTGGCAAATCGTTCCCGAATCTGGCGTAAAACAGGCATTTCTCGTTCTGCCCATTCAATTCGCCGCCGGCCGCCTTCTGCCAGGCCAAGATCTTTCACATCATAATTCGTCATTCCATTTCCTCCAGGAATAAATAGCAATCATCCTACAACAAAATATCCAGTTTGCCTTGATCGTCAAAATGCAGTCGATATCTTGTAATAAACTCTTTAGGGGTATAGTGGTGCGATTGGGTGCCTTTTTGCTCAATCACATACGTGGCAGCCAGAGCGCCCATTTGCCCACAGGTCTGTAAATCTAAACCCAATTGATAGCCGCGGATAAAACCAGAGCGGAAAGCATCGCCTACACCCGTTGGATCAACGATTTTTTCGGGCGGCACAACAGGCACGTGGATTTCGCCATCTTTGGTGCGAATGATGGAACCGGTATTTCCGCAGGTGATGACCCAAATCTTCACCTTGCTCATAATCTGAGCTTCCGTCAATCCGGTATGCTTCATCAACAATTCATTTTCATATTCATTGACAAATAAACTGTGTGCGCCTTCCACACCGGCAAGCAGATCTTCCGCGCAGAGGCGTACAATTTGCTGACTGGGATCATAGAGATAGTCAATGCCCATTTCCTTGCACTCCTGAACAGAGCGCGACATAGCACCTGGATCATCCGGTGAGATAATCACGAAATCCGGTTTGGGCTGCACATTATGAATGGATAAATCTTTGGCGTAGCTCATGGCACCAGGGTAAAAAGATGCGATCTGAGCATTCGCTAAATCAGTGTTAACAAAGAAGGAAGCGGTATAATCGCCTTCGATCACTTTAATATACTGGGTGTCTACACCATGATTTTCAAGCCAGCTTCGATAGGATTCAAAATCTTCCCCGACCGTACCAATCACCCGTGGGTGATCCCCCAGAAGGGCCATGGAATAAGCAATGTTTGGTGCCGTTCCGCCCCGTTGGCGGACCATGGAATCTACAAGGAACGATAAACTGATGGTTTCAAGTCGTTCTTGCAGGATATGATCCTTGAAATGACCTGGAAATGTCATCAGATAGTCAAAGGCGATGGAACCGGAGCATAATACGGTCATAAATTTTGTTGACTCCCATGATTGATCTTTGCTTCATTGGCCTGAATTATCTGGTAAGATTATTACAATCGTTCTATGCTTACAGGAAAAAAGCTCTCGCAATAGAGAGCTGCAGGCAAGAAAAGTTTAACATGCTATGGCAGGTTTGTCAAAGATAAATCATTTGGAGAATCCACGGATGAGCCCAATTCTAATAAAGTCCCTTTCCCGTTCGCTTTCAATTTTGTTTCTACTAAGTCTCTTGTTTTTACAAGGATGTGGACTACCTTCGCCACTTACACAGACAGACCCGAAGTCTACTAGTAATCCAGAAGCAATGAACATTTTCCCAACAGATGAACCAACTGTTACTCCAACTCCCCTTCCTAAAATTCGCATTGAAAATGCAGAATACCAGATCTTCATCGGCGATTATTTGCAGGCTAAGGTTGAATATGAAAATGCCCTAGCCCAATCCACCGATCCGGCGGAGAAAGCCAATGCCAACCTTGGTATCGGACGAGTGAATTATCTACTAAAAGACTATCCCAATGCGATATCCACCCTCGAACAGTTAATCATTAATTATCCGGATAGTTTTCAAATTGCCGATGCCTATTACTTCCTGGGTCTATGTTATCGGGAAACCCAGCGCTATGCTGAATCAGCCGCAGCCCTGTATATCTTTAATACCTTGCGGCCTGGCATTCTGGACGCCACCATCCAAACCATGCGTGGCGATTTATTGCGGAAAGGTGCGCTGTATACGGAAGCGATTGAAGCCTATCAAAAGGCTATTGAAGCTTCCCCCAATGAAGACACCACAGCTCTGCAAATCAATATTGGCCAAGCCTATACTGAGATGGGGGATCATATCAATGCTGTGCGTACTTTTATGGGCATCTACGAAACAACAACCAATGACTATACCAAAGCCCAAATGAATTTACTCCTCGGTAAGTCCTATATGGCCTTAGGGCTTCCCGACCAGACCTACGCGCGTTATCAGGATTCAGTGGAAAATTTTCCCAAATCCTATGATACCTATACCGGTCTGGTTGAGTTGGTCAATAATAACATTGCAGTCGATAATTTAAACCGCGGGATAATCGATTATTATGCGGGTCAATACGGTCTGGCTATTGATATCCTCAATCGCTATATGAACGAAAACCCTGCCCATGACGCCACTCCTCTCTTTTACAAAGCCCTTTGTTTAGTGGAGACTGGTCAACAGACGGCTGCCATCGAAGTTTATGATCAGATTATCAATCAATATCCGGATTCTCGTTTTTGGGAAAATGCCTGGGATGAAAAATCCTATACGCAGTGGGTCTATCTGGATCAATACGCGCAGGGCGCCAACACCCTGATTGAATATGTCAACCTGAGACCGGAATCTGCCAATGCGGCTTCCTATCTCTTCCAAGCCGGGCGAATCTTTGAGCGCAGCGATCAATTGGATCAAGCCGCTGCAGTTTGGGGACCAATGATTGACCAATATCCCTCTGCTGAAGAAAGCTATCGGGCTTTATTCCTCACCGGCATAGTTCACTACCGGCAGGATAACTACGCGGCGGCCAAATTGGATTTTCAACGGTATCTGGTCTTGGCCGGCAACTCAGAAGATATTTCAGCGGGTTACTTCTGGATCGCCAAGTGTGAAGAAAAACTAGGCAATATGGATGCAGCCCAACAAGCCTGGCTGCAAAGTGCCCAGAGCGACCCTACCGGGTATTACAGTGAACGTGCCCTGGAAATTATGGATGGCAAACAGCCTCTCACCCCGGCAGGCAATCTGGACTATGATATTGACCTGGCTGCTGAACGAACGGTTGCCGAGAGCTGGCTGCGCTCCACTTTCACCATCGACCCAGCAGTGGATCTTTCCCATTTAGCTGATTTGGCTTATGACGAAAATGTACGCAAAGGCGATCTTTTCTGGGAATTGGGGCTTTATACGGAAGCAGTGGATCAATTTAATCTGGTCTATGAGAAAGTAAAAATTGACCCGGTGCAGAATTTTCGTCTATTGAACCATCTACTCGACCTGCATCTCTATCGACCAGCGATCTTTGTCAGCCGCAATATTCTCGACCTGGCCAATTTCAGTGAAGTGGATACCCTGACCGCCCCGCCATATTTTAACCACATTCGTTTTGGGTTGTACTACAAGGACATGGTGATGGCAGCCGCTGCGAAATACCAGATTGACCCGGTATTTGTGTTTAGCACCATGCGGCAGGAAAGTATGTTCGAAGGATTCATCCAATCCGAAGCAGGTGCCGCCGGACTGATGCAAATTATGCCAGCCACCGGCGATGAAATTAATTCTCAGCTAAGTTGGCCTGCTTCGTACACCACAAAGGATCTATACCGCCCGGTAATAAACATCCCCTACGGCGCGTACTACCTCAGTCGCCAAGTGGGTTTTTTTAAAGGCAATCTGATTGCAGCCTTGGCGTCGTATAATGGCGGACCGGGTAACACTCTGGCTTGGAACGAAAAGGCTAAAGACGACCCTGATTTGCTGCTTGAAATCATTCGCTTTGATGAAACCAGAACGTACATTTTTCACATCACAGAAAACTTCCACATTTACGAACGACTATATCAGCCCGCATCACCGAATTAAACAAAAAAAACAAGCCTATTGGAAATCCAGTGGGCTTGTTTCCTTATGCTTTCTTATACCAGGAGCATCAAGGGATTTTGCAGATAATACTCCAGGCGCAGCATGAATTCAGCGGCTTCAGCGCCATCTGTGATGCGGTGGTCGGCCGAAATGGTCATATTCATCATCCAGGCGATACCCAAGGCATTCTCCTGAACCACGGGCACTTGCTGGGCTGCGCCAACCGCCAGGATGGCGGCTTCTGGGGGATTGATGATCGCCGCAAAATGATCGATTTTGTACATCCCCAGATTGCTGATGGAAAAGGTCGATCCTTCAATATCCTCGGTTTTTACCTTTCCATCTCGTGCACGCTGTACCATGCCCTTGGTCTCGGATGAAATGGAGCGAATCGATTTCAGGTGAGCATCGCGGGTAACAACAGTCATCAGACCGCCTTCCACGGCCACGGCATTGCCAATGTTGATATTGCCGTGCTGGATAATCTCATTACCCACCAGCGAGGCATTGAGATTGGGAAATTCCACCAGAGTCAAAGCCACTGCCTTGACGATAAAATCATTGACTGATAGTTTGTCTTCGGCAGGCAGAAGTTGATTCAGCTCAGTACGCATCTTCATCAAACCATCCACCTGATAAGCCCGCGATAAATAAAAATGCGGAACCTGTTGTTTGGAATCCACCAAGCGCCGCCCGATGATCTGGCGCAATTTATTGACAGGGACCTTTTTATCCTCACGGTTGACGGAAGGCATAGGGGCAGCTGCAGCGGCCGATCGAACGGCTGGGATGCTCGCCATCACAGGGGTGCCTTCGGACAGTCTTTTCTCAACATCCGCCTTCACAATCCGTCCGCCAGGACCCGTACCGTTCAAACCCGCCATAGGAAGTTTGCTCTCCTCAGCCATTTTCTTTGCCAGCGGAGAAATCTTGATTCGATCTCCCTCCTCCAATACTGGTTCAGTGGCAGCCTCAGCAGACTTGCTCTCTGTTTTTTCTACCTGTTTTTCTTGCACAGGGGCTTTTACCACTCCAGCCGAATCCGGCATTTCAACGGACTCACCCGCTTTACCAATCACGGCAATGGGAGCTCCAACGGGTACAATGGCGTCCTGTTTCACCAATTGCTTAAGCAGTTGGCCATCCAGTTGACTTTCCACTTCCACGGTGGCTTTATCCGTTTCAATTTCTGCCAGCACATCCCCTTTGACTACGGCATCCCCTTCCATCTTGATCCAACGGACCAACACCCCTTCCGCCATATCAAAACCCAATTTGGGCATCAATACTTTTTCAGCCATTACAATACCTCCTTGACCGCTCGAATCACATCCTCAGCATTCGGAATGGCCAATTGCTCCAAAGCCTGGTTGTACGGTAAAGGCACCTCTTTTTGGGCAACTCGTTTTATCGGCGCATCAACATAATCAAAGGCTTCTTCATAAATTCTGGCAGATATTTCTGCCCCCACCCCGTAGGATTTCCAGCCTTCTTCTACAATCACCGCCCGGTTCGTCTTGCGGAAGGATTCCAAAACGGGTTCCATATCCAGGGGCCGCAGGGTGCGCAAATCGACGACTTCCGCATCAATCCCTTCACCGGCTAACTTATCTGCCGCTTTCATGGAGATTTCCAACATTTTGCTGTAGGTTACAATGGTCACGTCTTTTCCGGGTCGTTTGACTTCGGATTTTCCAATCGGAATGATGAAATCTCCTTCAGGAACTTCACCCCGCGTTTGATATAATGTGGCATGTTCGATAAATAAAATTGGATTATCACTGCGAATGGCAGCCTTGAGCAGACCCTTGGCATCTGCCGGGGTGCCGGGAGCCACAACTTTTAGTCCCGGAAAATGGGCAAAGATGGCATCCGGGGTTTGCGAGTGGGTGGCGCCGAGCTGTCTGCCACCGCCGCCCGCCGTGCGAATCACCATGGGGAGTTTCATCTGCCCGCCAAACATATAGTGAAATTTGGCAGCTTCATTGACAATATGATCCATGGCCGAAAACGCGAAATTAATCGTCATAATCTCGGCAATGGGACGCAAGCCTGTCAGGGCAGCGCCAATAGCAGCGCCTACAATGGCTGATTCTGCAATCGGGGTATCTCGTACCCGTTTCTCTCCAAAATGGTCATAGAAGCCTTTGGTGACCGCATAGGTACCTCCCCATACCCCAATCTCTTCGCCGAGCATGAAGACTTTGTCATCTCGTTCCATTTCTTCCCAAAGGGCATCGGTTATCGCTTGTCGCATCGTGATCACAGCCATGATCTTATTCCTCCCAGGCTTCTGTTACATAAATATCGCTGAATAATTCCGCTGGAGCCGGGTCCGGACTGCTCAGAGCAAATGCAATAGCTTCTTTCACTTCCTCTTCCACACTGGCATCTACTTTATCCAATTGTTTTTCAGTAAAGATCTTCTCATCAATCAGATATTTTCTGAATTTTCCGATCGGATCGCTTTCCAGCCAGCGTTTGACTTCAGCCGCTTCTCGATACCGTTCCGGATCCCCCATGGAATGCCCTTTGAAACGATAGGTATTGACTTCCAAGAATTGCGGCCCGCTGCCTTCACGAATCTCAGCCAGCAGTTTTTCGCTGATCTCATGAACAGCCAAAAGATCCATGCCATCCACGGCATAATTCTTCATGCCGTAGCCTTCTGCTTTCTGGCGAATCTCCGAAACCGCCGAGGCACGATTGATGGCCGTACCCATACCGTATTGATTATTTTCACAAACCCACAAAACAGGGAGATTCCAAACCTTTGCAAGATTTAGCGCTTCATGAAAGTAACCGATGTTCGAAGCGCCATCCCCAAAGAAACAAATCGTCACCCCGGCATTTCCTTGATATAGATCGCCCAAAGCCAACCCGGCAGCAATGGGAAGGTGTGCACCCACAATCGCGTGTCCACCCCAGAAGTTCTTAGTAACATCGGCCATATGCATGGAACCTCCTTTACCCTTGGAGATGCCGGTAGCTTTTCCCAATAATTCTGCAAGTACTTCTTTTGCCGTAAGACCGCAATTAATCGCAATGCCGTGATCCCGATAAGCGGTAATGACCCTATCTTCCGGGCGTCTGGCAGAGATAATCCCTGTACTGACCGCTTCCTGACCAATATATAAGTGTAAAAAACCACCGATTTTTCCTTGCTGATATTGCACAGCAGATTCTTCCTCAACGAGCCGGATGAGTACCATCTCATGATACATCTGCAATAGTTTTTCTTTTTCCATAATCTCTCCTCCTGATAAATGGATAATTCCACCTTTAATGTCACTTGTTTATATTATCTATTCTAGCGTATCTTATTATTTATATCAAATTCATCTACTATATCTTAATAATATTCATATAATTCATATCATTAATAGCTGGAAATTGGGCATATTACCCTGCTAAGTTAGGCGATCTTTACAGCTGCCAGGAGATTGCTAAGTTATTTAGAACAATACTTAATCAAAATGACACCCCAAACCTGTATACAGCATGCCTCGACTCTACAGTTTTGGGGTGTCCCCAATAATGGATATTTTCAAATAATTATGTATGTTGAATAATCGTGCAATTGTAGGAGCACGAGACTCGCGCCCAAACGCTGGTTGGATCCAGTGTTCGATCTCATCGATAAAACAAAATATATGACTATGAGTAAATCCACAGCATTTACATTTCATTCAAAAGGAAATTAGGTTAAAAGAAAGAATCTACCATATACATTGGGATGCTTCTTTTTATGTAATCACACCAAAAGAGGTTGTCCATTTCTGAACAACCTCTCGTGATTCAAAAGATATAAAGCTTATTTCTTGGGAGCGTATTTCAAAGCGGCGTGAGCAGCGGCCAATCGAGCAATCGGCACACGGAAGGGGGAACAGCTAACGTAGTTGTTGCCCAAGCGGTGACAGAAGTCGATGGATTCAGGATCGCCACCGTGTTCACCGCAGATACCTACTTCCAGGTCTTTGCGGGTGCTGCGGCCATCGGTAACGGCAAGCTGCATAATCCGGCCCACACCATCCTGATCGATGGTCTGGAAAGGATTGCTGGGTAGGATACCATCTTCCACATATTGAACCAGGAAATTACGTTCGGCATCATCACGGCTGTAACCAAAGGTCATCTGGGTCAGGTCATTGGTACCGAAGGAGAAGAACTCTGCCACGGTAGCAATTTCAGCAGCGGTTAAGGCTGCACGGGGAATCTCAATCATGGTACCGAATTTGTAAGCAAAAGAAATTTTCTTTGCAGCCATGATTTCTTTGGCCAGTTCGATCAAACGGGGTTGAATAGCTTTCAACTCGTTGATGTGACCGGTTAAGGGGATCATGATTTCGGGTTTGACATTAATTCCCTTGAGGGCGACGTTGGAAGCGGCTTCAAAGATAGCACGAACCTGCATTTCAACGATCTGGGGAATGGTGATGCTCAAACGAACACCGCGCAAGCCCATCATGGGGTTGGATTCGTGCAAGCTGGTTACATTCTCCAACAGGTCTTCTTTTTCGGCTAGCCCTTCGGTAATGCCCTTCACACGCATGGTGATGACCTCTTCAAGAAGTTCTTCCTGGGAGGGCAGGAACTCATGCAGAGGAGGATCAATCAAGCGGATGATGACAGGTAAGCCATCCATGGCAGTGAACAAACCTTCGAAATCGGAGCGCTGTGAGGGTAATAATTCATCCAGTGCAGCCACACGTTCTGTAACATTCTTGGCTAAAATCATACGCTGGACAATAGGTAAGCGGGTGGTTTCAAAGAACATATGCTCAGTTCGGCACAGACCAATACCCTTGGCACCGTAGGTACGGGCACGGATTGCATCCGCAGGATAATCGGCATTGGCCCAAACCTGTAAGCCGGTGGTAGGCCAGCCTTCGGGTCCAACACGGGTACCGGGGCGAGCACAAATTTCGTCAGCCCAGGTCAAGATGGTCAAAAGTTCAGTCTGCTCATCCAGGTTTGGAACAACCACAGGTACCTTGCCCAAGTAGGCATTACCGGTTGTGCCATTGATGGAAATCCACTCGCCTTCTTTGACGACAAGGCTGTCAATGGTCATTTCGCGTTTTTCAAGATCGACACGCACCGTGGATGCACCAACAATACAAGGTACACCGAACTGGCGAGCCACAACGGCGGCATGAGAGGTGGCCCCACCTTCGCTGGTTAAAATACCGCGAGCCGCCAACATACCATGAACATCATCTGGTTTGGTGAAAGGTCGAACCATGATGACTTCCTGGTGCTCTTCTTTGGCCATCTTTTCGGCCAAATCGGCATCAAAGTAAACCTGACCTACAGCAGCGCCGGGAGAGGCATTCACACCATTGGCAAATAATCGGCCTTCTTTTCGGGCAGCGTCCAAAGCAGCAACGTCAAACTGGGGGTGCAGCATGGTGTCAACATCGGCGGGTGTTACACGTTTTACTGCCTGATCTTTGGTGATCAAACCTTCATTGGCCATGTCAAAAGCGGCCTTGATGGTTGCAGCAGCGGTACGTTTACCATTGCGGGTTTGCAGCATCCACAATTTACCCCGTTCGATGGTAAATTCCATATCCTGCAGGTCTTGATAATGAGCTTCGAGTTTGTCACAAATAGCCAGGAATTCTTTGTAAGCTTCCGGGAAAATTGTGCCGAGTTTGGCAATCGGTTCGGTATTGCGGATACCGGCAACCACATCTTCGCCCTGGGCATTGAGTAAATAATCACCATATAACTTTTTCTCGCCAGTGGCCGGATTGCGGGTGAAGGCTACACCAGTACCGGAATCATTACCCATATTACCAAAGACCATGGTAACAATATTGACTGCTGTCCCTAAATCATCAGCAATTTTGGTAGCGCGGCGATAATCAATGGCACGTTTGCCATTCCAGGATTTAAACACGGCTTCAATAGCAAAGCGCATTTGTTCCATCGGGTCGGTTGGGAAATCAAATCCTTTTTGTTCGCGGACAACTTTCTTGAACAAACCGGTTAATTCCTTCAGTTGATCAGCGGTTAAATCAGTATCTGATTTTGCACCGGCTTTTTCTTTATAGCCATCAAGCACTTTTTCAAAGTGTTCGTCATCCACGTTGAGTACAACCGATCCGAACATCTGAATCAAACGACGATAGGAATCATAAACAAAACGCTCGTTATTGGTTAATTTAACCATCCCGAGCGCAGTATCATCATTCAAACCAATATTGAGAACGGTATCCATCATACCAGGCATGGAGAACTTGGCACCAGATCGGCAGGACACCAGAAGAGGATTGGTGGGATCACCAAATTTCTTTCCCGACTGTCTTTCGACTTCTTTCAAAGCAACTAAAACCTGATCCCACGTTTTCTCGGGGAATTTGTTTCCGGCTGCCAGATAAGCATTACATGTTTCAGTTGTTACGGTAAACCCGGGGGGTACCGGAACTCCGATACGAGTCATATCGGCCAGGTTTGCGCCTTTACCACCGAGAAGGCCTCGTACTCCATCCCAATCGTTGCCAACGTAAGCTTCAGCTTCTTTGACCTCGCTGTATAAATATACCCACTTCTTGTCTGCCATTGTTCCTCCAAATATTAATTTCACCACTCTCAAATTGAGAGTGAGTAATGTTTCTGCACAATAAAAGATTTTACCATAAAGCGCGAATTAATTAAGTCTCAATCAAAATGTCCGAAAAAAATAACTCCGTAAATTTTACATAAATTTCTATTTTGCCCTCTTTTTCTATTGTAAACTAGATGAAAGGTTATTTTATGGCAAACGGTACAGCATGATACTACAATAAAATATACCCTGGAGGAACGTTTACTGATGAAAATTATTGTAATTGACGATGATCCTGCGATGACTGAATTATTACAATTATTGTTGCAACCTGCTTCATCTGAAATATTCACAGCCAATTCAGGGCCTGTTGGAATTGACTTAATTAAAAGTAAAAACCCTGATGTTGTTATTCTTGATTTAATGATGCCGGATATGGATGGCTGGCAAGTATGCAAACGAGTCCGAGAATTTAGTGATATCCCCATTCTTGTCCTGTCAGCTTTAGACAATCCTGGTGTCGTTGCCGAAGCATTGGATGCCGGAGCAGATGATTACCTGATAAAACCTGTTGCCAGCGGCGTTTTAATTGCCCACATCAACAAATTACTTCGTCGGCCTCATACTGCTTCCTCGAAAATATCTGCGGCATTATCCTGGTAAATCCTCGATATTGGATTTTTTACGTCACTTCAAGTAAAATTTCTTATCATGATATTGAGGAGAAAACCCATGCAAGTTTGTTCGAAATGCAATTCAAATACAAATGATGATGAAAGCCTTTGTCCAAATTGTCATGCGGATTTAACAAAGTACTCCATGTCGGCTGTTTCTCTTGCAACACTGAAAGCAAATCCCAGGGTGAAAGCGATTACCCTTTCGGTTTCGAATACGGCCTGCCCTACATGCAAATCCATGCAGGGAACATATGAGAAAGAGTTCGTACCCATACTTCCTATTCACGGGTGTTCCGAGCCTTTGGGATGCACTAGTGTTTATCAACCTGTTCTTCTTGAAATTTTTCCCTAACTCAATTGGATTCATTATCAAAAAAGATTTCTGTCTCAATTCAGCAGAAATCTTTTTTGCACTTAATTCGTCAATAAGGTAATCCAAATATAATGCAGAATATTGCAAGTAGAAAAATACTAAGTATCTTCCAAAAAACACTGATTTTGCTGCCGGGATTATTAAGTTCCGAAAGTAAAGATGAGATACATAATGGCAGATAAATCAGAAAAAAATAAAACAATAGCCCAATAAATTCTAAGACTCCAACGTTTCCTTGAAATGTCGGCGAATTCATTTGGAACATAAAGTCCCACATCACTGTGAATGTTATTACAGCATATACAAATAATAAAACATCCCCCAAAAAACCGCGCACAAGAATGGAAAGTTCGCCCACAGTTCTATCATCCGCCTTTACAATCCTTGCCACCCACTGATCAAATCGGTTGGTTCCATAGAAACTTACCCCAGGCAAGGATAAACCTGTTAACAAGAAGACCATTACGAGTCCTTCTTTTGCTATTCCTATAAATAACACGCCTAACACCAATAATTGAAATGAAATAGTGGTTTCTGAGAAAGATACAAGTGAGAAGAACTGGAAGCAAAAAAGCAGATATAAACAGGCAAAGCCCAAGTGCATAATCATAGCCATTACAAAAAAGAAAAAGATGGCATTGCTGGGTTTATTTACCGGAACCTGTGATTTGCGGAACGCCTGTTGAACAGATTGGGTTAAGATAAGTCCAAATATTTCCAGCATCGGCACTAAAAGCAGTAAAACACCCAATCGGATGTTTATTGTTTTCATGTAGGAATCATCCAATATACGCAAAAAGGATGGTTGAATCAGCCAAATGTAGCCGAAAAACAAGAGATTAAATAAAGCCATTCTACTGGTAATGAATGGCTTTATTCGTTCAAATACTTCGGTTTTGACTGTTAACAGAATTGCAAAAATCATTGCTGTATGGAGTAATTAATAATTACAAGATGTTTTTCTTTACCATCGCCTTGACGTAATTCAGAGCATCACCCTTGCTGTTGATCTTACCTTCTGCTTGGGCAGCCTGTATTTCTTCCAACAATTCGCCAACCAGCTTTCCAGGTTCGATATTAAATTGTTTCATGATTTCTGAACCAGAAACAATCTTGGTTGGATTGACTACTTGCTCATATTTTTCAAAATAGGCTTCCATCAATACTCGTGCCAGATTTACTTTCTTTAACCATACATCCTGGTCCAAAGCGTGTTGATAGGTGCCAATGGTATTGGCCAAGGCCAGAAAACAAAGATCAACACCATAGGAGCGATTTTTCTTGTAATAAAAGTGGATTTCTCGATTATCAGGCAGTGCCCCATTCTTATCTAACTGACTAAAGCGCATATGCTCTTTAACCATCAAGCTGATGGCCGAGACTTCGTTTTCACTCAAACGAATTTTTCTGGCTGCATCCCGAACTATGGCTTCAGCAGCAGAATCGTGCCCCAAATAGGAGACCTGGCCAGCTTCGTTGGAGATTTGAACTGCCGGTTTACCACAATCATGGAATAATGCCGTATAAAACAACTGCGCCTTACGGGAACGTAATGGATTGATAGATAATTGAAAATGATGGTCGAAATCAGTACGGTAGCGGCCTAGACGTCCAACCAATGTTCCCAGCCATAAGTTAGATCCCTTATCTTCGGTATACTCGCCCACTAACACCCGCCAGATATCTTCCAGTCCTTGTACCGTAGCCAGCGTATGCTGCCAGACATTTTGATTGGCCATATTCTCATATTCAATCGTTTTTAAGGCAGAAAGTTCAGGCCAGAGGGTATCCAAAATACCTAATTGATCCAATAAACGCAGGGCAGAAGCAATTTTTTCACTTTCCAGGATACGGAATATTTCATCCCGAATTCGTTCTTGACTGATAGAATCCAGACTTTTCACCTGCTCCTTAAGTGCATGCAGAGTGTTTTCAGTAATTTTTAAATCAAATTGAATGGCCATGCGAACCGCACGAACCACCCGAATGGGATCGTTGCGAAATGAATTGGGATTACAAATTTGTAAAAAGCCGGCTTTGATATCCTCAATCCCATTTAAAGGATCGATCAATAATTCCGGCTGGGCAACATTAACAGCCATAGCGTTGATAGTGAAATCGCGGGAGCGGAGATCTTTAAATAAATTTTCCTCTCGCAGAGCTGAAAAATCGAGGTAAAACTTTTTGCCATTGGGTTGGTCAATCACCACCCGGGCAATATCACGTTCCTCATCCAGCATGTAAAAACCGCCCTTTAAATCGTCTGCGAGTTTCTTCGCCACTTTACCGGCATCTTTAAGCACCACGAAATCCATATCATGAATCGGCCGGGAAAGAAGCACATCTCGAATCGCGCCGCCAACCAGATACACATTGGCAGTGTTTTGCAGCTTTTCCTGAATGATGGTAAATATTTCACTGGTAAGTAAATCTGATGCTTGGTCCATGGTCTGTCCTATACGCCTGAATATTTTTCTAAGTTAATGACCCCGATAAACGGTAGATTTCGATAATAGTCGTCTACATCCAAACCGTAGCCGAAAACAAATTTGTCTGGAATCTCAAACCCGCTGTATTTAATGCTGACATCCACATCCCGCCGTTCTGCCTTATTCAACAAGGTACAGACTTCAAGGGATGAAGGTTTGCGTAGACGGAGAATATCCAAAACAGAAGCAAGGGTGTTGCCACTATCAATAATATCTTCTACTAACAGAATATGGCGGCCGGTGATGTTCGTTTTCAAATCATAATTAACTCGCACTACGCCCGATGTTTCCCTGTTGCCAACCCCGTAGGAGGAGACAGCCATAAATTCTATGGCGTGAGGTATGCTGACGCACCGCATTAAATCTGTTAAAAAAACCACTCCGCCTCTTAAAATACAAACCAATAATAAATCTTGCCCCACATAATCCCGGCTAATCTGTTCCCCAAGCTCTTTCACCCGATTCTGCAGCACATCTGTTGGGATTAAGATCTCTTCGAGAAAGTCATGATAGTCTTGAATCACAGGCAGCTCCTTTATTAGTAGGCTCGACCCGGTACCGCATGGTGCTGACGGCATCGTGCTTCATATAATTCCGAGGCGCCCACGATGACAATGGGATCATCGAACTGGGCTGGATGACCGTTGACCAGTCGTTGCGTTCGGCATGCCGGTTCTCCACAAACCATGCAAATGGCTTGCAATTTATCCACTCGTTCTGCCTGGGACATCAAATTAGGGATACAGCCAAAGGGTTCTCCCCGGAAATCGGTATCCAGACCGGCAATAATAACACGGATATTTTTTGCAGCCAGTCGATTAACGATGGGAATGATTTCCTCATCCAGAAATTGTACTTCATCAATCCCAATTACCGTTGTATCGGATTCCAATAGATTCAATATATCTGTTGCTTGGGTTATGGGAATGGCATCAAACATTAATCCGCCATGAGAGGTAACCTTTACTTCATCGTATCGATTATCAATGGCAGGTTTGAAGACCTGTACTTTTTGTTTGGCGATTACGGCTCTTTTTAATCGACGAATCAGTTCTTCTGTCTTGCCACAAAACATCGATCCACAAA
Source organism: Leptolinea sp. UBA5203 (assembly GCA_002412765.1). Classification (GTDB taxonomy): domain Bacteria; phylum Chloroflexota; class Anaerolineae; order Anaerolineales; family Anaerolineaceae; genus UBA5203. The sequence continues at coordinate 205,489 of DHVR01000068.1, forward strand.
TTACTTCAATAGATCCGGCGTGATGCTTCATGTGCCATCTCCTTAACAGTAGTATGGTTTGATTCTACCCCAGACTAGCACATTTGTGAGAAGGAAAAATATAAAAGCGAGTGAATTTCCACTCGCTTTTTTGTAAGGCCTTTTTATTTCAGACCAGCATCCTGATGTTTTTGACAAATCTCATCCGCCAGCCGATCCAGCTCCTTGAAATCTTCAGCACCAGGTACACCGCGTGAACCTACCGCTTTTAAGAAGCGGTCCTTGAAGGCAGGCATCAGCCCTTCCATCTTTTCAGCAGCGCCCCCGCCCCACCCATTGGAGCCAATGATGGCAGCATTTTGGATTTTTGGTTTTAATGCCGCAGCCAATAAGGCCCCATAAGCGGCATTCGGATGAGGACCGCCCAAAACGGTTGGGGTTCCCAGCACAAGGGTACCCGCATCGACCATGGCCATGGTAAATTTTCCAATATCGGCAGTTTCCAGATTGAAATATTTTACCGAGACACCGCGATTTACCAGAGCGGAGAGCAAATATTCAGACATAATTTTTGTGCTTTCATGCATGGAAATAAAGCCCAATACAACCTCATTTTTCGGAGGTGCGAAGACCCAGTCATTATAGGCACCCATAATAAATTCCGGATGATCATAAATCGGGCCGTGGCTGGGAGCAATGATCTCGATGGCATAGGGCTCTAAGCGTTTCAAGTTCTTTTCAATGGGTTTGCGGAAAGGCATCATGATTTCAGCATAATATCGCTTGGCAGCTTCATATATCGTAGCTTCATCATGGGCATAAAGATCGGTTGTCGCAAGGTGAGAACCGAAGAAATCACAGGAAAACAGGATTTTCTCTTCACGTAAATAGGTGGACATGGTCTCGGGCCAATGAACCCAGGGAGTGTAGATAAACTCAAGGGTTAAATTCCCCAAAGAAAGTGTCTCGCCATCCGCCACAACCTGATATTGGCTTTCCGTCAAGCCGATCAAATCCGCCAGCATAGTTTTATTCTTGTCAGAGCCAAGGACAATTGCATTCGGATATTTTTCCAGCACCATCGGGATGGATCCCGAATGGTCCTGCTCGGCATGATTGGATATGATATAGTCCAGTTTGGGTACATCGGCCAGTTGGTCCATTAATTCATTAAGTTTGTGGGGTTCAACGGTATCAATCAGGACTGTTTTATCCGTCCCTTTTACCAAGTAGGCATTATAGCTTGTGCCGTCGGGCAGAGGAATTAATGCATCGAATAATCGTCGATCCCAATCAATGGCGCCCATCCAGTCAACGTGTTCAGTAATTTTTCTCGCTTTCACAGATAACCTCCAGGCACTTGGATGGTTTATCATGCAATCATCCAGAGTTGCCATATTTATACTATTTTCATCTATATTATATTTATTATATCGAAAGATATTTAAGCTGTATAGATTTAATTCGTTAATTTATTATTAGAACTTGAGTTCATTTTACCCCCTGGAAGTCACCTGTCAAAGTGGCTTCCTCAAATAATCAAAAAAAAAACCAGGACAATGCATGACTGTCCTGGTTGATGTTCCAAACGGTGTTGCGCTAAGAAATGAAGGGTGAAAAATCAAACCACAATTTCATCGGCAGCGGCGGGTAAATCATAGCCCAACTGTCGAAGTTGTTTCTTCATGTCGATTAAGGATTTGCGGCCAAAACCTTCAATGTCCAATAAGGCTTTCTCGCCTTCAACCAGTTTGTCCAAAATCTGACCACAGGTGGTGATACCCACGGCAGCCAAAGCTTCCACTGCCCGCTTGGGGAGTTTCAGCTCAACGATCGGACGATCCGGTGAGGTACGTTCAGACTGACGAGCACTGGTTTGATCCACATACTCTTTACGAGCCTGCAAACGACGATAGAAGCGGTCAACCTGACCTTCAATATCAATCAAACGTTGCTGTTGCCCGGTGAAGAATGGGTGACATTTTGAGCAAATTTCAGTGCGGATTGCTTTTCGAGTAGAACCGGTTGTCCAAGTGTTTCCGCAAGCACAAGTCACAACAGCATCAACATAATATTCTGGATGAATATCTTTCTTCATTACGAACCATCCTTGGTCCTGTTTTCGTTTGTTCCTGTGGGCTCAAACGAGACAGAACGAACTATTAGGAATTTACTACTGGACGAATATTAACTCGTTTGCGTCCATTGGGTAAAGTATCAAACTCGACCACGCCATCTGCTACTGCAAACAGGGTATCGTCACTGCCGACTTTAACATTTTCACCAGGTTTGATCTTGGTGCCACGTTGACGAACCAAAATGTTTCCAGATAGCACAAACTGGCCGGCGAATCGCTTTACACCTAATCGTTGTGCATTGCTATCGCGTCCATTACGACTGGACCCACCACCTTTTTTATGTGCCATGATTACTTCTCCATCCCAATCGCTTCAATGAGCAAGCGAGTATATTGTTGCCGATGACCGGTTTTAACACGGTAGTGTTTCTTGGCTCGGTATTTGAAAACAATAAGTTTCGGTCCTTTGAAATGGGTAACCAATTTAGCAATAACCTTGACGCCCTCAACTGTGGGTGTCCCTACCGCTATGGAATCATCATCGGAGACCAAATAGACATTTTCGAGAACGATTTTGTCGCCCTCATTGTTATTTGGAAGTAAATCAACTTCAATGGTTGATCCAACTTCCGCGTGGTATTGTTTACCACCGCTTTCTACAATAGCATACTTCATTTATATCCACTCCAATCTTCACTTCTCCAATCCATTTGCAGTTCATCTGCACACGATCGGGAAAGTTGGGGTTATCTTGGTCTTCCGGCTTTAATCCAGATTCCAAGTTGCAAGCAATTATAATCGGGCGCGGACAGTATTGTCAACCGCGAATATCCAGAACATCGTACTTAGTTGACTTCAAAATAAGTCGCCTCTCGCGGGGATTGAATGACTACCTGACTCAAATCGACGCTGTCCAGTATCTGTTTCACTTTTTCAAGATTAAAACTATCCGTCTTTTTAAAAATCCAAACCGGCGGATGATCATAAACACTAAAGGCCTCCTCGGCTGCCAGGATATTGTAATTAAATACCGGCAAAACAGGAGGCTCTCCAATTGCCCAGGTACCCCCCACATCGGAAACCTGTAAAGGCCCAATAATCATCGGAGCCTGAAATTCAGCAATCAATTCAAACCCCAGGTTGCCATTAAACAAGGATCGATAATAGGTCATGGTCATGGGATACATCAATGGCATACGGCAGGAAGCCCAAATGGCTCGCTGGCTGGGAATAATGATGTAATCAGTGGCTTCCAGGGTCTCTAAAAACATCGTCTTTTTATTTTCATCATCCATCCAGCGGACTTCCATGCTATTGCCCAAATACAACTGACTGAATGGGTCCCAAGTATTGGCTCGTACCGGCAAACCCTCGTCCCAACTTTCATTGGAAAGGACGATCTTTTTAAGGGCAAGGGGGTCAGTAGAGTCGCTGATGATCTCCAGAGATAGCGGTTGCCCCTTGACCACATCCAATTCATTTCCCTGAGCTGTGATATCCAAGCGTACATTTTCTTGTTGACCCATCCCCAACAAAGGAACCTGCAGAGTGATCAGTTGATTATTATTGTCTGAAAACTTGACTTGCAGGGCAGATTGGTTGTCAGCCGTAATTCCATCCAACCGAGGGAAGAAAATTCCAACGACTTTTCCATCCACCGGCGAGTAATTGGATTGTGAGAACACCACATCTTGTGAAATAATTGCATGATCCGGCACAGCTAAAGGAGCATAAACCTCGCCATCTGGCGTTTCAATAATAAAATTAACCGCCCCAGGGATGTTTTCAAACATCCACTCCGAGGTCAGAATACGAGTATGGCGATTGGCATAAACGGCTTTTGTAAATGATGAAGCCCATAGCCCCGTTCCAAGCATCACCACCACCAAACTGACTGAGGCAAGGCTCTGTAGGAACGGCTTCCAGGAAGTTTGCAGGACCCTGGACTTTCGAATGAAATAGAATAAAACCCAGGCGGCATACAGGCAAAGCAGCGGGTAAATGGGCAGGAAATAGCGCATGGATTTCACCCAGCGGGTCCCCATAAAGAGGAAGAAAACACTTACCCAGGCTAGTGTTACCAGATGAACACGCCAATTCAAGCGCTGCTTCAGGAGCAGCCAGAAAGACGTCAACACCCCGATCCATGCAGTTACACCCAATGGCAGGCCCATCCCCCAAAATACCATATTAATCAAAGGGAACACGATGGCAGTACGGTGAGTCCATTGCTCCGCTGGCGGCCCGCCGCCAATCCCTCTGGATTCACTTTGAGCCACCGCCATGCTGTCCACCCAATCCTGATTCAGGTGAAAGGTAAGCAAGGTTGTATCCCCGGATGGTGCGCGGAAACTCATCGGCTGGGTCAAGCGAAAAACGAAAAAAGTCACTGCAACGGCAAACAGCATCAGCAATCCAATTTTATAAGCAATCGCGGTAATGTCCTGTTTGAAACGCAATGGAATCTCCGCGATGCTGATAAATACCGCCAGCGGCAATAATCCGCCTAATAAAGCCAGATTGACTTTTGAAGCAACGGCCATACCATATCCAAGACTAAACAGAAGCAGCCATAACCATTGGGGATAATTAATTCTCAGTTTTTGGGAGGATTGCGAACCGGTTTCTAATCGGACTAACGCCGGAGTCTTTGCAATACGCACACACGCGTAGATGGCAATCATCGAGAACAGAAGGGCAAAGGTATCTACCGTCATAAAATGGGATTGCTGGATTTGCAATACCGTCAAAGCGCTGAGGGATGTTGCCAGTAAGGCAGCTTTCCAATCCATTAATTGCAACGCAATCAAAAAAAGGATAAGCAGGCTTAAACAATCCGCTATGGCCGACAAAGTCCGGCCTAGCAGGCGAATTTCATCGTAGCCTGTCTGTCCACTGAGTTCACCAATCGTACGGATGATGATAATTGGCCATTGCCCCCAGCGCATGCGGTTATCGGGTCCATTGCCATCTTGGCTGCCCATCAAATCATAGCGGTGATAGGGGCTAATTGTGGACAGGCGGGTATTAATATAGTCCGAAAAGGTATCCGGCATCCGTAGTTGGGTGAGTGTATTGGTCAGGCCGTATTCATCCGGATGCAGGTTGGCGCCTTCACTCCAGTTGTTCCAGGAAAAGCGATACGTTATGCCCAAATAAATCATAAATAAACATGCGTAGGCAAATAGAATAAGCCAAATTTCGGAGACTATCTTTTTTCGTTGTGTGTTATCGTAAGCCATGATTTTCCTCATCCGATGTTCATAACAATTAACTCTGCTCCACTGTATTCCGCATTACCCCAAAATTCACAGCTTTGGCGAGTACAGGGAAAGATTGTTTTATCCTTTTGTGTAAAGTTTGCGTCCGTCTTCCACCCGCTCGGTAACATGCAAACGATCAAAGTATTCCAGTACGGCCTGGGAGAATTTCCGGCTGGTATTAAACGCCTCTTTGAAATCAGCCAAGGGCAACAGGTTATGGGTGGAAAAATACGTGCGCAGCCAGCTTTCATACCCTAGAATTTGCTCCGGCAAATAAACCAGGTCATCGGATACTTTGAGCAGCAGTCCGGCATCCAAAAAAGATTTTAACATCTCCTCACCCACCAGAGGACCCAATTCACGCAACCCAGGCGGTGTGTGAGGTGTTTTCTGCAAGGCTAGCATGACGGTATCCCATGCTCCTTGCTGGCGCGGGGACAGCCTGATGGTAAAACCTTTCAGGGCATACACCTGATTTTGCACCTGGATAATTAATGTATCTTTAAGCAGACTCTGAATGATTGGGGAAAGAATCTGTGTTTCTTTTGTGAATCTATCACGAATTTGAAGCAGAGTTGCCCCTGTCTTTAATGGATACTGGTCATGAAAAGCACGAAACCAAATGAATAGCTCATCCCGTTTTGCCTGCCAATACTTTCGATGAATCCAGAGGGGTTCCGTGGATGGATTAGCCCTCCCATCTGTGAGATTAAAAATGACGTCCCTTTTTTGCAGGCTCCCGACAATTTCTTCTGTTTGCGCGCGGGTAAAGTTTAAACGCTCGGATAGTGCCGTCAGCGTAAAAGGTCCTTGTGTCTCAAGCAACTGTTCCAGCAGAGCAGCCGGATCTTCCTGATGCAGCATATTTAATTCCGCCAGAACGACATCCGAGAATCGCTTATGCCTCCCAATGGGATGAGGATTAACAACCGTCCCCCCGCCCAGGGTCTCCCCCGGTGAAAACTTGCGCAGGATCAGCCGATCCCCTTTGACGGCTATAATGGGTTCCTCACATTCAAGCTGTAAAAAGCCGCTTTCGCCGCCCGAGAGATGCGGCTCCCCAAGCACGCGTACACGAGCACTGACGGCTTTCGACCCCAGGTATAACCTTACTTTGCTATTATGGGTTAACGGCTTGGCAATGCCTTTCAAGAGTTGAACCCATATATCCAGCCGCTGGGTTGGTTTGTATATATTCGGCCAGGCAAGTACATCCCCGCGTTCAATCTCATCTTTAGAGACCCCGCTAATATTAACCGCTGTGCGGTTTCCCGGCGAAACGTTTTGTACTTTTTTACGATGAATTTGCAGCTCACGGATGCGTCCAATCTTTTTGGAAGTTAACACTTCGACCTGGTCACCTACACGAAATTCACCATCCAACAGGGTGCCGGTTACCACGGTGCCAATCCCCGGTAATTGGAACACTCTGTCAACTGGCAAACGAGGACGCTGATAATCAGGCTTGTTCGGCAGGGTATGCACCATCTGCTCAATTTCAGCGCGTAAGGCGTCCATCCCTTCACCGGTGCGCGCTGAGACACCCAAAATGGGTGCATCTGCCAGCGCTGAGCCGGAAAATAAGCCGCGGATTTCCTCTTTGAGATAGTCCAGCCATTCTGCATCCGGCGCCAAATCTATTTTGGTCAAGACAAGAATCCCATGGGAGATTTGCAATAGGCGCAGGATAACTTCATGTTCGCGCGTTTGCGGCATAATCCCCTCATCCGCTGCGATGACAAACAAGACGGCATCTATACCGGCCACACCGCTCAATAAATTACTAATAAAATCAATATGGCCCGGTACATCCACCAGGCCAACTTCCGTGCCATCTTGAAGGGAAAGCCATCCAAAACCTAATTCGATGGTCATTTCCCTTAATTGTTCTTCTTTAAGCCGATCCGGATGCACACCAGTCAGGGCTTCTATTAAAGTGGATTTTCCATGATCCACGTGCCCGGCTGTTCCAATTACATGCATGGCAGGTCTACCCGCTTATTTAAGCTGTAATTGTTCTTGGGATTCTTTCCATTCCTGCAAAAAATCAATCAAGGACACTAATCTTTTTTCCGTGTCGCTGGTGGTTTGATTGAGCATTTCAGAGATTTCCTGAGACATGTCTTCCAATTTCACCAACCGTTGACTGACCGTATCATGCTTTCTGCTATTTTCGTTTAACATTTCGTTTTGTGAAAGCATGTAATTGGTCCAACGTTTCTGATCATCGGCCTGGAAAGTTAACCATTCCTGCCGGAAGCGTTCTTCGATTAACCGCTGCATCTCCGAAATTTCGTTGACCCGCCGATCGAATTTTTTGGTAACCTCTTCAAAGGTTTCCTGTGAGCGTTTCACAGCCCGATTGGTGGCATCCATGGTTTGGATCTGTCCATCCAGATTGGCTGTCTGGCGCGCAATGGCATCATAACGCTGCTCCCATTCTTTCCAGATGCGTTCGCGGTCCACCAATACACGATTCTGAGTTTCAATGAATTTCGTTTGTGCCTGACGACGATCCAATTCAGTATCCTGGATTTCCTTGACCTTCAATTCCATCTTCCGCACTGTTTCCGCACTCATGTCACTCTTTGCACGTGTCTCTTCGAGACGTTTTTTGTAAGCAGATAATTCACCCTGAATTTCGGTGATGCGTTTCATATCCTGACGGCGGCTGTCTTCAATAATCCGTACAGCACGCTGGTTCTCTTCCCGGGTATGCAAAACTTCCTCAAACTTGTGGGAAAGCTCCTCAATCAACTTGCCAATACGATGTTCTTCTTCTTTACGAATATCCAAAGTACGCCTGATCTCCTGAATTTGCTCAAGATCAACCCGCATTTTTTGCGAAGTACTCTCCAGGTTGTCCAAATCGGTGCGAAATTGAACTTCAATCGCTTTCTCACGATTTTGGACTTCCTTTTCAAAGGTATCCAGCCGTTTGCCGGCATCCAAACGAATGGCGGCTATTGCAGATTCCAAGCGATCGAATTTGGATAACAGGGTATCGATTCGCGAGATGTCCCCTTCTATTTTATTTATGGATTGCAAGTATTGCCGGTCGTCGCCTTCAAGTCCAGTAATTCGCTCCTCCAATTGTTTGATCGTTTTCTTGTCTTTACGGCGTTCGTCTTCCAACCAATCAATACGTTTCAGAATCTCTTCAAGATCCATAAATCTATCCTCAACTTTGTAACCTGAAATGCGATATAGATATCGTTTTCAGATTATACCAGATGGCATTCCTATGCGATTAATTTATCATAGATTTGAATTAATAAATTCGAGGCTGGGGCAAACAAATTAGGAAACAAGCCAATGATAACAATAGCCAACAGACCAACAAAAAGCAAAATGGATTCAAATCGAATAAAGTTGTTGGCTTGTAAATTACGAATCACACTAACCTGAGTGCTGATGAGCTCGTTTAATGTTCTTAAGATGCCCAAGCCATAACCCAGAATCCCTAAAAATATAAATAACATTTGCGCAGTCTGACCCGAAAAAAGCGTAATAACCTGGACGCGCAGTGGGCCATTCCCCATCAATGGCAAACCGATGGACGCTAACAGGGTAAAAAACAGAGCTACTTGATAGAGTCCGTCCTGACCTGGATTTGAAGTCATTTTGGCGGATTGCGATACAATTTTCGTTGTCGTATAGGTCCATAGGGCATAGATCACCAGACGGGGGAACATGGAGGCAAAATACAGCTGGTACCCCAATTGAGTATTCAAGGAAATTGCCAGGAGAGAAAATCCATTTTCCATGATGACCAAGTACCCAAACAGCTTGCGCATATCCCGCTGGTACAAACACAGAACGCCGCTGGTTAGGATCAACACAATCCCGGCACCCTGGATGACATCCTGTAGCATGATGCTTTCCCGCAGCCAACTGTAGGTATTTAAGAATTTCAATCCCAAATGCAGGGTGGTCATCGGGTAAAACAAGAGGAAAAAGCCAACCGTGTAGGGTTCACATTCGGTGGTCAACAAGGGAATCCATGAATAAAACGGAAAAACAGCCAGCCACAAGGCAAATCCCAGCCCCAGGGCAATGATGGTTTGCTGAATCATAACTTGATTGGAGCGATTGGCTTCCACGCCTAAAATAGTCCACCCTGCATACAAGATAAACGGCATGGCCAGCGTTTGAAATTGCAGAAAACGAATCACCCCTTTGCCAACCGGCATGTCAGGCTGGATAAATAAAGGTATGGTTACCAGTACGACTAATTCAATAATCAAAGCGGCATACAAAAAGGGTTCCACCGAGATAGCGGCAATCATTAATCCCAGAATAACGAGGGAAATGGCTGGAAAATGGTGATTGATTTTCAGGAACAGACTGCCTATAAACCAGAAAATGGCGAACCCAAATATTAAGGAGATAAATGGTAAATCAACGCTAGTGATGATTAAACTTCTGCCCAGAATGCTCATCTCAGATGGAATCTGAAAAGTCAGCACACCAACACTCATCAGAGTATCCAGTGGAATCAATAAAGTCAGGATAAAAAGAAAACTGGAAACCACGATCCCCGCTATCTTGGCAGCGCTTTCCCGTTCTCGCAGCAGCCAAATGATAACACCCGAAAATATGGGCAAAAATACCCAAATCAAAGGGGCGTTCATGCCTTCACCAGGTGATTGTTATGATTCAGCATGTACCATCCCATGAAACCAAAAATAATGTAGATGATGGCCAGCAGTCCGGTTACCAGAACAGATTGTTCCAATCCTGCATAAAAAACTTCAAAGCCACTTAATACAGTCATCAGACCAAAGAGGATACGCGGTAAATGGGTGGTACTGCCCAATTGCAAAATCCCCATCCCAATCAGAATACCGGCAGCAATAATAAAGGGACGCTCCAGAGGAAGGATGGCGATCCCCTGCGAGGAGATGGTAAAAACAATCAGCCAGATCACCACAGCACTGAGTGCAGAAAAAATATTCCGAGCATTATTAATTTCTCCCTCACGGGTAGATTCACTGTGCAAATAAGCCGATCCAATCAGGGAGCAGACAATCCATCCCACAATGAGTTTGACCACTGCCAAGCCAATCGGCCACAAAGAACTGACCAGAAAAAAGACAAACAAGTATTGCAAAACCATGCTGCCCAATAAAAAGCGTGGATTATCCAACACCAATAAACCCAGGGATGTGATAACCACGCCGATGACCGCTAATAAGACCAAAGATTCCATAAGGTAGGTATTCCTTAACCCCGTACAATCGAAAGAAAGAGGATCAATAACACAATCGCCCATAATAAGGCACCATCCCCTTCCATAATATGATTTAGAAAATCTAGAATGCGTTTGACCAGTCCCCCGAGAAATTGCAGGAACCTTTCAATCCAACGTTGATTAACCACAATCATAATTCTTGACCAGAGCAATTCCAGTACCGGTTTAATCCATTGCAGCGATTCATTTTCGGCTAGGATGTTTTTTCTGCGCAACTGCTGATAAATAAAGAGGATCAACAAAATAAGACCCAATCCGCCGCTGAGGAGATACGCACCCAGTTGGATGGGTATATCGCGCATCAGGACCAGATAGACTAATCCGCCGAGAAATGGCACAAAGGCTATGGGATACAACACTTTCATCCAGCGCTCAAAAACAATGAGGCTGGGCTGGTTCGTTTCGTATCGTTTCCATATCCCAAGGAGGAATAGGAAATAAAAAATGAAAATACCGTTATATTGCGGATCATTGAGCGTTAAAATGCTTGACGTTGGCAGGAAAGGCAATCCAATCAAAAGGGCAAAAAGAGGAAAAGCAAACCAAAGATAGAAACTGTGCGGTATGGGCCGGAAATATAAAACTCCGGCGCTGAGTAAAAAGCAGAATACCATTGCAACAATGCCAGGGATGGTACCCGCTTGTATATAGACCAAAAGAAAGAGCATTTGAAAAGCGTAAAAATGAGGGATGGACGTACTGCGGGTCGTGGAGCGCAGCCACTGCACCAGATGAAAAACCATCATCACAATCCCAATTGCGAGCAGGTATTGCATCCAGATGGGCAACACGGAGCCGATCGGATAACGCATAAAAAAAACAAGCAGGGGAATTAATAAGAAAAGCGCTTCTTCAAAGGTTGCATCACTATGAGTGGATGGATTTTGTTTTTCCAGACGATAAAATCCACCCCACAAATGAATAAACAGACCTGCGTACAGAATTTCCCGGCTAAGAACGGAAGCAGCACTGGTATGAATGGATAGCAGCCATCCCAGGAAAAAAACCAAAGTTCCAGCCAGGCTGATCAGAGCAGAAGTGAAATATCGTTTTGGTGATTCTATTACGCGAATTTGGCGCAAAAGATGAAGCAGGTCAATAAAATCAAGAACAATCAGGACCGCTACCCAGGTTAATAGGGTACTGGCTGATATCAAGCATAAACTGACCGCAGCCAACAAAAAGATATGCTGAACCCGGCGAAAAATGTGCGCTTCATCCAGCTTTACCATCCAGGAATTTAACACGAAAACCAGGAAAGCGAGGAGCACCACGCCTACACCTCGTGAGATGGTATCCATACTGAAGGAAATCCCTTCCGGTATGCCAAAAGGAAGCTGTGCCAGGTCAATCAGCACCGGTGCCGTCCCGAACCCTCCAATCACCCCCCAGCCAATAAAACTGAGCAGACTTACCACAGTGGAGATCAACCAATGGATACCACTTTTCTTATTTAGACGATGCACAAGCAGAAGGACCCAGCCGGCAAGGACCAGGAATATGGGCACACTTAATATCAACATAGCAACCTGAACACCAGTATTAAACAAGGAAGGGTTTGCGGACCTGGTATTCGCCATACCCGGCCTGTCCCAACCAATCTCCATGATCGACAATTATTTTACCGCGCAAAAACACTTTTTCTGGAAAACCTTTCAGCATCCAGCCTTCGTAAAGATTATAATCGGTTCTGTGCTGTGCTACGGCTGCCCCATACTTTGTTTCCTTGCTCGGATCCCAAATCACCAGATCTGCATCTGAACCGGGCAGGATTGTACCCTTTTTAGGATACAGCCCAAAAAGTTTGGCTGGATTTGTGCAATTCAAGGCCACAAATTGACTGGGACTGATCATCCCGCTATTGACCATTTTGGTCCACAGAATCGGCAGGCGGTCACCTACCCCCGGCAGCCCATTGGGGATTTTTGTAAAATCATCGCGGCCCAATTCTTTGCCTGGAATGGCAATCGGTTTTCCTTCATACAGAATAGGCTTTGTCCCATCATAATAAAAAGCACAATGATCCGTCGCCACCACCTCAATGGTGCCATTAAATAAACCTTCCACTAAGCGATCCGCATCGGCATTCGAGCGCATGGGCGGGGAACAAATCCATTTCGCGCCGTCCGCTCTCTTTAAATCCTCGGTAGAAAAGTATAAATATTGCGGGCAGGTTTCCCCGAAGACAGGCAGGCCGTGCGCTTTGGCATACGCCAATTGATCCACTTCCCCGGCGGCATTCATATGCACCAGATACAGCGGCGTCTCCGCCATGGCCGATAATGCTACAGCCCGTAGTGAAGATTCCACGGCACCCCAGGTTGGCCGGGTTTCCGCATGAAAAATGGGAGCCGTTTTCCCGGCAGCCAGGGCTTCCTGGACCAGCAGCTCAATCACATCCCCATTTTCCACATGCGCCATGGTCAGCAAGTTGTGCTTCGCCGCCACCCGCATGACTTGAAATATCTCATCATCCTGCAGGCGCATATTATGGTTGTAAGCCGTAAAGACCTTGATACTGCTGATGCCTTCGTCAGCCAACTGAGGGATCTGTTTTAGTACCTCGGGGCTAAAGCGGGTTATGTTCATATGAAAACCATAATCAATGGCGGCTTTTTCCGCCTTCTGCCGCCAAAGATCAATATTTTCTCTCAAGGATGGCTCAACCATCGGAACAAAATCCAATACAGTGGTTGTGCCGCCAAAGGCAGCCGCTTTGTGACCGGTGTAATGATCATCCGAGGAGACAGTGCCGAACATGGGCAAATCAAAATGGGTGTGCACGTCCACACCGCCTGGCAAAATATACTTGCCGGATGCTTCGATCACGACCATATCCGCGGTTGCCTCAATTGAATTACCAATCTCTGCTATCGTATCCCCATCCAACAAAATGTCTCCCTCAACCATTTCAGTTGCAGTGACCACTATTCCGGATTTAATTAATTGTTTCATAGTGTATTCCTCTTCATTGTTACAGTTAGGATAGGAGGTTCAGAAAGATCCAGTAAACAGTCTTAATAGCTCCGCGTCCAGATAAAAATCATCCGGAAGTTCCACTTTATAGCCATCCGCCGCTTGAGCTTTTTCCCGTAACGAGCGCCACAAAGTAATACGTTCTTCATCCCGAACCACCAGGTCTTTGAGCTCTTCGGCATGCTGCAATTTTTCACCTGTAGTGTATAAAAAAGTAAACCGCTGCCAGACCCCGGCTTGAATCATTTTCGGCAGCATCATTAAGGGTCCTAATTGAACTTTGTAATACTCATCATTAGCACGCGGATGATCAGCTTCATCCTTGAATAAGTCCTTGCGCTGCACCAACTCCGATCCGCGCATGGCGGCAAAGGTTTCCACCCGCCATTTTCCTGCCGGCCCAAACGCTGCCGGTTGATAAAAGCATAAATAATCCACATGGATAATTTTTGGTGCCGTGCGGATCGGAATGCGATACCAACCCAGCACCCTCGCGATCTCCAGGTCTTTGCGGGTTGGCATAATGGCGACTAATACAATTGAAGAAGGTTCCGGATAGGATTGCATCATCAATGGTCTCCATCCCTTGAAGTAGATTAATCAACTCTATTATTCCATAAAAACGGAAAGAAAACAAAACTGCCTCGATGAACAATCCACCAAGGCAGGTCTAATTCGTTCAATCTTATGTTTTCTTTATCCGATGCCCACCCTTTTATTGAAATCAACAATCAGGCCGTCAATTTCTTCCACCTGACTGTGACAATCCGTCCAGTAATCCGGATCGTACCACTGATCCTGAATTTCATCATAAGTCCGACCTTGCTGCTCCACCCAGGTGAAGTACTTCAGGTTGTGCACCCGGCGGCGGTCCGCATAGCTCAATTCCTGCAGCCAATCGGTCGTGACGCCTTTCAAATAACGTGCATCATCCACGGCGGCATTCATTTCTGTGTAGGCACCAAACTCTTCACGCATCTCAATCTTGCGGCTTTCATATAATTCCATCGAATCAGTTAAAACGGTTAAGATGACATCGTTTTCACCCATTTCATAATACTTGGCCATCTTGATCGCCGAGAGCATATTGGCAATGCCGGAGAAACCGAATAGATTCAAACTATTGATCATGGCTTCAGGCACACCCTTACTCGCCAGATATTTGTGCCCTTCAGGTTCATTAAATAACCGGGCAATGTTGACCACCGCATTATCATCAATGCCAACCAACAGGTCTGTATTTTTAATATTATGAATCCAGGGCACATGCTTGTCGCCAATCCCTTCGATGCGATGAGAGCCAAAGCCATTCTCCAACAAGGTTGGGCATTGCAGGGCTTCACTGGCACAAATCTTACTGGATGGGAAAAGTTCCTTGAGATAATCCCCGGAGGCAATCGTACCAGCGGAACCGGTGGTCAGCGCCACACCGCGATAGGTATCGTGCGGTCCAAGCTCTTTCTGCAAAACTTCTTCCATGGCATGGCCGGTGACATCATAATGCCAAAGGTAATTGCCAAATTCCTCGAATTGGTTAAAGATGACCAGATCCTGACCGGAATTGCGCAGCTCCCAACATTTATCAAAGATTTCCTTTACGTTGGATTCAGAGCCGGGCGTGGCAATCACTTCTCCAGCAACTTTGGCCAACCAGGCAAAGCGTTCCTTGCTCATACCTTCCGGCAGAATGGCAATGGATTGGCATCCCAATAGGGTTGAGTTATAAGCGCCGCCGCGGCAATAATTACCGGTGGAAGGCCAGACTGCTTTTTGGGTTTCGGGGTCAAACTGGCCGGTAACGAGGCGGGGAACCAAACACCCAAAGGTTGCACCTACCTTATGGGCGCCGGTCGGGAACCATTTTCCAACCATCACAATGATTTTGGCATCCACACCAGTCAAGCTTTTGGGTAAAACCATATAGTTTACCCCGCCATATCCGCCACCCTTGGCAACAGGTTGGTTTTTCCAGGTGATTCGGAATAAATTCCGGGCAGTAATATCCCATAAACCAATGGCGGAGAGTTCCTTTTTAATAGGCTCAGGAACCAAATTCGGGTTTTTTTGCTGAGCAAAAGTAGGAATAATAATATTCTGTGCTTTTGCACGTTTTACCGCACTTTTTAATCGATCTTCGAACACAGTCAAGTCAATTTTGTTCATTATTTATGATCCTTTCCTTTATGAAGATCTTGGTCATTGACAATATACAACGGGCGTCCTTTGGCTTCATCGTAAATCCTGCCGATGTATTCGCCCAAAATTCCCAGACAAATCAATTGCACACCTCCCAGGAACAGTACTGCAATTAACGTGGAGGCTTGACCTAAAAATACCTGTTCAGATACAGCCCGGAGGATGATAACAACCGGAATGGATAAGATACTGATGCCCGCGCAGACAAAGCCAACATAGGTTGCCAATTGCAGCGGAAAATAAGAAAAACTGGTGATCGCGGTTAAGGCCAGCTTAATCATTTTGTTCAATGGATATTTCGTCTCACCGGCATAACGCGCAGACCGTTTATAAGGCACCCCGATTTGTCGGTATCCAACCCAGGCGGCCATTCCGCGCAAGAAACGATGCCGCTCCCGCATGGTCCCCATCACATCCACAATCTTGCGATCCAGTAAACGGAAATCGCCGGTATCCAATGGAATATCGACATCCGTAATTTTGAAGATCACACGATAGAAAAGGGCTGCCGTGGTTTTTTTGAACCAGCTCTCCCCTTCGCGCTCGGTGCGAACGGCATAGACAACTTGGTAGCCTTCCTTCCATTTATCAATCATATCCAGGATCAGTTCCGGAGGATCCTGCAAATCCGCATCAATAATCACCACGGCTTCCCCTTGAGCATAGTCAAGCCCGGCGGTAACCGCAATTTGATGCCCAAAATTCCGCGCGAAGATCACTGGATGGACAAAATCATGTTCCAGTGCCAGTTTCCGAATTTGGCCCGTGGATCCATCGGTTGATCCATCATCCACCAAAACTAATTCCCATTTTTCGTCCGTCGTATCCATGACCTCAGTCAATCGACGAATCAATTCCTGAAGATTGTCTATTTCATTATAAATTGGTGCAATAATACTGTATTTATATTTCATTTTTGTTTCACCAAGTGATGAATTAAAGTTCCATTAGTTTTTTCAACGCCGTGAAAGTAGGTTCAATAATCGGGGCAGCCTGAACGGCTTTCATCGCCGCTTGAACATCTTTTAACCCGTTGCCAGTATTTAGGACCAGCACCGGTTGATCCGGCTGGATCACCTGATTTTTCAACGCTTTCAAAAATCCTGCATAGGCAGTTGCACCGGCCGGTTCGGCAAAGATCCCCACTTTCCCCAAATCACCAATAGCATGGATGATTTCATCATCTTCAACCATGAGATACCCGCCATTGGTCTCTTTGGCTGCCCGAACCGCTCGAACCCCATCCCGAGGTAAATCCACCGAGATGCTGTCCGCAATAGTCTTGGCGGAAACAGGGGTGATCACTTCTGTATTTGCAAAAAAAGCATTAGCCACTGCGGCTGAACCAGAGGCCTGCACACCAAACAAACGCGGCATGTGTTCCAACCAACCTAATTGAACGAGATCTTTAAATCCTTTATGAATACCCGAAATAATATTCCCGTCGCCTACGGATACGAACAGGTTCAGCGGTTGAAGTTTAGGAGCAATATCCAAAATCACTTGTTCCCAAATTTCAAATGCGGCAGTCTTTTTGCCTTCCACAGTAAAAGGATTATAGCCGGTATTACGGCAGTACCAGCCAAACTCTTGGGAAGCCAGGATGGTCAGATCAAACGCTTCATCATAGGTACCATCCACCAGGATGACTTGCGCACCAAAGATTAATAATTGCGCCACTTTTGCCTGAGGAGCCGTTTTGGGCGCAAAGATTACAGCTTTCTGACCCACTGCTGCGGACATCCCCGCCAACGCTGCACCTGCATTCCCAGTAGATGCCGTCACGATCACTTCGGCGCCAATCTCTCGGCCCCGGGCTACCACCACCGCACTGGCTCGATCCTTGAAGGAAGCTGTTGGATTGCGCCCCTCGTCTTTAATCCATAAGGATTTCATGCCAAGAGAGGCTTCCAACTGTGGCGGACGATAAATGGGAGTGCCCCCTGCCATACGTAAGGGCGTGCCCGCCCCACCTGGTTCACTGACCGGCAAGAGCGGTAAATAGCGCCAGAGTGAGGTTTCACGTTGTGCTCGAATATCTTCGATATTTACTTTGGATTTGATCTTTTGATAATCCAAAATCACATCAAGATTGCCACCATCCACCGGGCAGGTGTAACTTATCTCTGTTGGGGTATAAGTCGCTCCGCAAATTGAACACTGGTATGCGCTAAATTTTTCATTCATCCTGCAACTCCTTAACCGCAGTTATAAACCCCGCTGGCCGCGTATATAAGGCAGCCCCAAAGCAGCCGGGGATCCAATTCGCTTGCGTATTGCTTCTCGTGATCCAATCACCAGAACCAAAATCGTAAAGGCGTAAGGAAGCATCTGTAAGAAAAAGCCATAGTATGGATTATAAAAGAAAGGATTAGCGATTCCAAAGATCATCAGCGGGCCTTGGATATCCAGAATCAATCGCCGTAAAGCCCCAAAAATATAGGCGCCAAATGCCGCTCGAATTGGATTCCATTGGGCAAAGATCACCAAACCAACCGCAATCCAGCCCTGACCACCGGTGGTTAATTCACTGAACCAACCCGGCGAAGTCGCCAGGCTGATGGTTGCGCCAGCCAAACCGCACAACAACCCACCCACGAAGACATAAAAATATCGCAAACGATAAACATTGATCCCCAGGGCATCCGCTGCTGCCGGATATTCCCCAATGGCGCGCAAATGCAGCCCGGGACGAGTGCGGTTGATATAGTACCAGCACAAGGGAAAAAGCACATACCCCACATAAACCATAATGTTGTGATTGTTGAAGAAGATTGCACCCAGGATGGGTATGGATTTCAACAAAGGCACGCTAACGGTTGGCAGTAAAGCAACAGCACCTGCTGAGCTTAATCCTTCGCCCAGTACCAAACTGATACCTACGCCAAGAAAAGTCAAAGAAAGACCACTGACCACCTGGTCAGCTTGCAAATTAATAGAAATAAAGCCATGAATCTGGCTGATTAGTCCAGCAGCCAACATGGCAGCCAAAACCCCCAGCCATGGGTTCCCGGTTTTGGAAGCAACACTGAAAGCACTCATCGCGCCAATCAGCATCATACCCTCAACACCAAGGTTCAGGATGCCGGCTCTCTCGGTAAAGATCTCGCCCAAAGTTGCAAATAAAAGGACTGTACCTGTAGCAACACCGGCTTGTAAAACGACGATTAGGAAATCCATACTTTACTCCTCATCTCGGCGGACCAGATAAACCCGGTAGCGCAGGAAAAAATCACTCGTAATTAAACAAACCAGGATGATACCCTGAATCATTTTAGGAACGCCGGAGGGTTGAATTTCTCTGCCTGCCAGTAATAAGCCCCCAAATAAAATTGAGACAGGAATAATTACAATCGGGTTCAGCTTGGCCAGCCAGGCAACGATAATACCGGTAAACCCATAGCCGGGAGATATGGAACCTTGCAGCCGGTGAACAACTCCGCTGATTTCAGACATCCCCGCCAAACCAGCGATGGCCCCAGATAACATCATCACCAAGATGGTATTTTTGGCGATTGAAATGCCGGCGTAGCGAGCTGCTTTAGGGTTATCCCCAATCAAGCGAATTTCATACCCCCACTGACTGCGGTACAAAATGAACCAAACAATGACGGCCACGATCAGCGCCAGAATCAAACCAAAATGGGTGGTTAATCCCCGAAAAAAAGGAAATTCCGCTGCGAGATCAGTCAAGCGCGGCAGCCAGGCATTTTTGGTAAACATGGGGCTCATTTGAAAACCACCTTCTGACCACACAGAAAATATGAAGTAATTATTCCAAGCCACAGCAATATAGTTCAGCATTAAGGTCGAGATAATTTCATTGACATTAAACTTGGCTTTGAGATACCCGGGAATAAAGCCCCACAGGGCACCAAACAACATCCCCGAGAGAATCATCACCACGATGAATAACCATTTCGGGGCAGTTTCCGGCAGGACGGGCAGCAGCACAATCATACTGGCGCCAAAAGCGCCCATGTAAAATTGACCTTCAGCACCGATATTCCACAAACGCATCTGAAAAGCCAGTGCACAAGCTACACCAACCAACATCAGAGGGATGGCTTTTACCAAAGTGTCGGAGAAGACACCAACACTGCCAAAGGATGCTTTGGCAATATGAGCATAAGCCTGAATTGGATTTCCACCAACAAACAATAAAACCAGGCCTCCCAGCAGCAAGGCTACAACTACAGCGCCTAAAGACAGGAGCAGGGAATCCCGTCTGGATACTTCATGTAATCTTGGTTCCAGTTTTACCTGATAAGGAAACAACGGGCGGCGTTTTTTAATAGGTTCTATCTCATCACCCATGTTGAATTTCTCCTTGTACTCCGATATTCTCGGCTTTGGTGCCGGTCATCATCAAACCGATCCGTTCCAAATCAAACTCCGATTGTTCACCCATCAACTCCCCTTCATAAATCACATAGAGCCGGTCCGCGATGGAGAATAATTCTTCCAATTCTTCGGAAATTAATAAAATTGCGGCCCCAGCATCCCGTTGAGCTAACAGCAAGCGGTGAACACCTTCTATGGCGCCTACATCCAGCCCACGCGTGGGTTGAACAGCCACCATCAGCTGCGGCTCACTAGAGATTTCTCGTGCCAGAATTACCCGCTGCAAATTGCCACCCGAGAGCAAGCGTACCGAAGTTTCCAGCGTGGGAACAACGATTTCATACACATCTTTCAACTGCCCGGCATACTTGGTGGCAGCAGCCATATTGATCATGATACCCTTGCCAATCGGAGCATGACGGTAATTCTTCATGATTATGTTGTCAGTCACACTCAAATTCGGAGCCGTACCCACACTTGTTCGATCAGAAGGCACATGCGAAATACCCTGCTTAATGCCCTTCAAAACCGATTGATTGGTCAGGTCTTCTTCATTGACAATTACCTTTCCGCTGACTACTTTCCGCAAACCGGTGATAACCTCAGCCAATTCAGCCTGACCATTTCCAGCAACCCCTGCCAAACCCACAATTTCGCCTTTGCGTACATTCAAACTGATGTCACATAGTGACCTATAACCTTTATCATTATCAGCAACCACATGTTGTACATCCAATACCACTTCCCCGGGATTGCTGCTTTTCTTCTCAACCTTGAACAATACATCTCTACCAACCATCAAGCGTGCCAATTCTTCGCGGGATGTATTCTTTACTTCAATTCCAACGGAAGTGACTTTGCCTTTCTGTAGTACAGTCACCCGATCCGAGATTTGCATTACTTCTTGTAATTTATGACTGATAAAAATGATGGATTTTCCATCTGCTGTCATTTTACGCAAGGTGATAAATAAATCATCCACCTCACTGGGAGCCAATACTGCGGTTGGTTCGTCCATAATCAGAACTTCAGCGCCGCGGTAAAGCATTTTAAGAATTTCAACCCGTTGTTGTTCACCAACAGTCAATTGCCATATTTTTGCAGAAGGAGAAACCTGCAGCCCAAACTGTTCACTCATTCGGGCAATTTCCTGATCATAATGATTCAGGTTCAATCGAAAGCGTGGTTTATCCAGACCTAATAAAATATTTTCGGTAACACTTTGAGAAGGCACAAGCATGAAATGTTGATGAACCATGCCGATACCCGTATTGATTGCATCTTTTGGGGAATGGAAATCAACCGGTTTGCCGTGAAACTTAATTTTTCCTTCTTCCTGACGATACATACCCGCCAGAATATTCATTAAAGTACTCTTTCCAGCGCCATTTTCACCTAACAGAGCATGGATTTCCCCTTTACGTAATGAAAAATCAACCTGGTCATTGGCTAGAACACCAGGAAATCGTTTGACAATCCCCTTCATCTCGACCACATTTTCAGTGGAAAATTCCCGCTCCATATGCCCTCGATTTCAATGCAAATTTTTTGATATTTGGTGAGATATTCAAGAATGGGGTCAGGTCAAAATTGACCTGACCCCATCGGTTGTAAAGGTTTAGAGATCTGGCAGTTCGGCAACTACGCCATCTGCCCACCAGTACATACAGTATTTACATTCAAGTCCTGGAGCTCCTGGGGGGAATTGATCGATATCGGCATATTCAAAACTCTCGCCTTCAGGAACAATAACATTGCCTTTATTGTCGATGATCGGTCCAGAGAACAGGTCGAACCGGGTGAATTCACCGGCTAAAATTGCATCCAGTTTGGCGTTAACCAAATCCAAAACTTCAGCGGGTAATTCAGCAACACCAGGGGTCATCGTCTGGCCATCCATGAAACCGTACAAACCCATGCCATTCTCGTTCCCTTCAAAATATTGGAAACCGGCCACATATGTACCGGCAATAATTTGTTCGGTGATGTCGGCATATATTGGGCCCCAGTTCCAATAAGGAGCAGTCAAACAGCGGGCGGCAGTACAGGAACCTGACCAGTCATAGGTTATACCCCAAACATCACCACGTTGAGTGGCTACGTCAGCAGGAGCAGGGGTATCGGCACCGGTGATAACAACCTGAGCACCTGCATCGAATAAGGAGGCAGCGCCTTCTTTTTCAATTACAGGATCATGCCAGGTGTTGATCCAGCGCACATCCATGGTACATTCGGGGCAGGTAACTTTCATACCCAGTGCCAAAGCATTGCCCAAGCGCAATTCTTCGGGGATTGGGAAGGTAGCCATGTAACCAATTTTGGGGTTGCCATCCATTTTTGCACGAGCACCAGCCAGCATGCCAGACAGGTACTTCATTTCTTCCATGGCGCCCATTAAGTTACCGAAGTTTTTCAGGTTGGATTTGTAACCAGTCAGATGAACATAATAAATATCTGGGAATTCTTCAGCTACAACTTCCATACCATCCATGTATCCAAAGGAGGTGCCCAGAATCAGATTGAATCCCTTGCGAGATAAAGCACGGAAAATCTGTTCGGCATCTGCACCTTCAGGAACATTTTCGATGTAGGCAACATGCACATTGGGGACATTTTCCTCAATGTATTTCAAACCTTCATAATGTGCCTGGGACCAACCACCATCATCATGGGGTCCAATCAGAACTGCTGCTACGTTTGTTTTCCCTTTTACAATATCAGGGATTTCAAAACCGCCAACTTCCGTTGGGCCACATGCACTTAAAACCAGTGCAGCCAAGAGTACTACTGTGGTTAATAACCAGAGTGTTTTTTGTTTCATCATACTCCTCCGTTTCAATATAAGTTGAATTGAAAAATCACGTTCTGAAAAGATCGTAACAAGAATCTGCCAATCACCTCCTACTCTTGATTTACCTTCGAATCCGTTGTGCTCATAATGACTTGTCTTACAATAGATGACACCTTTTATTATTGACTATCTTGATGAATTATTCAACTGTTTTGTTCGTGAAAGTACTCACGAAATTATGCAGCCGAGTTATTATAACCCGGCTGCATAATTTTACTAATTATTTAAGGACAATCCTTGTTCCGGTTTCGCCCTTCAATGCCCGGCCAATATTTTCCGGATTGGTGATTAAGGCTTCTTTACCGCCATTCTCAAGGAACCAGATGATTGCCTGTATCTTGGGGGCCATGGAACCCTTGGCGAAGTGAATACCTTCAGCCAGATATTGTTTGGCTTCTGCCAGGGTAATTTTATCCAACCATTTTTGATCGGGCTTGCCAAAGTTGATGGCCACTTTTTCCACCGCGGTGGATATCAATAACAGATCGGCTTTCATTACTTGAGCCAGTAAGCTGCTGGCATAATCCTTGTCGATCACGGCTGCAGTACCGATTAAATCACCGTCTGTATTCATAATGACAGGGATTCCGCCACCGCCAACTGAAATGACGGTAACACCAGCATCCACCAGGGTTTTCACGGCTTCCAACTCAACCACACGCATGGGCAACGGGGAAGCAACAACACGTCTCCAACCTCGGCCAGCGTCTTCTACAATATTCCAGCCTTGTTCTTTCTCGCGTTTTTTGGCTTCCGCTTCATCCATAAATCCGCCAATGGGTTTGGAGGGTGATTTGAAGGCTTCGTCCTTTACATCCACTTCCACCTGAGTGATTACAGTGGCAACATTCTTCTTGATGCCACGGCGTTTCAACTCATTCTGCAAAGTTTGCTGTAAGGCATACCCAATAAAACCCTGGGTATCGGCCCCGCAAACATCCAGGGGTATTTCGTGCATGTTTTCCACTTTGTGGGCAATCTCGGACCGTTGCAATAAAAATCCAACTTGCGGACCATTGCCATGACCAATTACTACATCCCAACCTGATTCAATCATGTCAGCGATATGCAAAGTTGTTTCCTTGGCCGCCAGATACTGGTCTTCGATTGTTTGGTGCTGCTTATCTTTAATAAGTGAATTGCCACCAATTGCGACTACTGCTACTTTCTTTGCCATACTCTCTCTCTCCATTTTTACTAACAATATTTTTGAGCTAAATCATGGTTAAAGCCATGACTGCTTCCTGAACATGCATTCGATTCTCTGCTTCGTCAAACACTACCGATTGAGGTCCATCAAGAACTTCATCGGTTACTTCAATATTGCGGTCTGCTGGTAAGGGATGCATATAGATGGCATCCGGTTTTGCCAAAGCCATTTTCCGTGCATCCGTGATCCAGTGTTCGTATTTACTAATAATTTTTGCCCCTTCTTCAGGATCAGGGGTATGCACCATGGCGCCCCAAGATTTTGCGTAAACGATGTCAGCATCCTTGAAAGCAGCTTCCATATCGTCGGTTACTTCAAAACCTACACCTGCTTTCTTGGCTTCGTCTTTTGCCATGGCCATAATTTCCGGCATCAGTTTGAATTCTGGGGGATGAGCCAAAACCACATCCAGGCCAAAGCGCGGCATTTGCAGGATTAAACTCTGCGGGACAGACATGGGTTTTTGATAAGAAGCCGCATAGGCCCAGGAGACGACCATTTTCTTCTTACGCAAATCACGGCCTTTCTTTTCGACAATGGTCATTAAATCTGCCAAAATCTGGAAAGGATGATAAATATCGCATTGCATATTTAAAACGGGGGTACGGGAATTCTTGGCTACAGCATTCAGGTATTGATTGCCAACACCCCAGTCCACATTGCGAATCGCA
The DNA here is from genome assembly GCA_002412765.1 of Leptolinea sp. UBA5203. GTDB lineage: Bacteria > Chloroflexota > Anaerolineae > Anaerolineales > Anaerolineaceae > UBA5203. The sequence goes on from DHVR01000068.1 coordinate 230,310, forward strand.
ATGCCATCAAAATAACGTCCAAATATTTCACCGATTTCTCTGGGCGTATCCCCGTGGGAAATTTGTGTGGTCTTGCTTTCAATAAAGGCCGCATGGCCGCCCAAGTGAGCCATACCTGCTTCAAACGAGCCACGTGTGCGGGTACTGCTAAAGAAAAACAGCATGGCCAAGACCTTATCCCGCAAGTATGGGGTTAATTCATTAAGAGCCCGCTTTCGTTTCAGATCGAAAGCAACATCGAGAACGGTTTCAACTTCTTCCTTGGTAAAATCAAGATCACCGATTAAGTCGCGTCCACGAAGATAAGTTTGCATTTTTATCTCCTTTTGATAAAAAATTTGACCCTCTAGATCCCATAGAAAATCAGGGCCTCAAGGGTTGCAGTTAAACTCACTTTTTATTTGATTAACAATTGACTCTGAACTTAAATCGAGCTCATCTGGCTCAATTTTACTCCAGATGTTACACACATCTTCACGATAATCTGCATTATTTTGGATTTTTTTCGATACTTTATAAGCTTGTTCAACCTCACCAGTTTGAACATAAGCTTCAAGAAATGGCAGGTATTCAAACTCGTTATTGGCTGTAAATCCTTCCAATTCCGCTTGCTCGGCTAACCGATTCACCTCCTTCCAATTATTGGTTTGTCGTGCATATTCCGCTTTCTGATAAAAATAACACCATCCCTTGGCAGGTTCATTTTCAAAAACAGCCGGTGGAATTCGAGCCTGGTCTGCTTGCGGGTTGATTTGATCCGCTTCAGAAAGTCCAATATAATTCCGCAAGGGAAGAGGAATTCCACTGGGTTGAACCTCATCATTAAACAAAACCCAAACACAATCGCTTGCATTCCAGTAGACAGTCAAAATATCGGATGTCGTGCCTTCATATTGCAGACTCCGAATGGCATGTTCAACCGGAAGTCCAGGTTCAATTATCGGCAAAACAGAGCCATCCCGGCTGGTAAAATCGTACATCAAATAGGGTATATTCACCGAGCGATGCTCTGGTGCAAACATCCAGTTAATCGCACCGGCCAGATCATTATCACTCTCTCGATACAATGGCAAATCTTGCGTCACGAAGAGTGTGCCAGGTTTTAGTTCAGGAATACGCCAGGAAAGCTGCCAAAAATATTGTTGGATGGCTTTAAATTCATTTTCATAAACCCGCGCATTGAAGTAGTGAAATCCCACACTGATGGTAAAAAAGATGGCCAGAAGGATGGGCTGCATTTTAGGCCGGAAGAGCAAATCGATCAGTCCAACAATCCAGAAGGAGGAGGCCAGTAAAAAAGCCAGCATGGTGCGGTCCCATGGGAAGGCTAATTCCAAGGGTACCTTGGTAACCCAGAAAGGCCAGCCATTGATGAAAAACAAAAAGATTCCGGTGAAAATTGCAATTAGAGGCCAGCGATCTACTTGGACTGGCAGGTTTCCAGCATCCTTTTTTCCTCTGCGCAGCAGGTACAGACTGACCAGGGACACAATAAAAGTAACTGCCAGGAGCACCCAAAACAGCCTGGATACCTTCATCCCGCCAGATTGGAAAATTTGGCTCCAGGAGGAAAAGAAGACAATTTTCGCATCTGTAAGAACCCGTGAGAGTAATTCACGCACAGCTTCGCCGGGTGCAGAAACAAAATCCTGAAAGAAATGTGGCCGATAGGATGGAAATTTAAAAATAAACACCCGCCAGATCATAAACACCATCAGCATACCCAAATAAGGCAGCCAGGTTTTGATTAAGCGGAGATAGGGGAATTTCTGCTCTTTTTCCAGGTTCCTGTTCATCAAAACGAATAAAATGACAGGTCTGGCTAATTCCAACCCAACAAAATATTCAAGCGAAAAATGACAACTGGCCAGGGCAACACCAGCCAGGGTAAACCAGAGCCACCGCCTGGGATGTTGAAACGCCAGCATCATGCAATAGACAGAAAGCAAAAAGGCATCCAGCGTGGTGAAATGCAGAATGAATTCCAGCGGAATCGCTTGTTGCAGGAAAGCAGGGTAGATAGTAAATAAAATAGCAATGGAAACAATTTGGCGTGATTTATTTGGCCAAATTATTTTTAAGATCAACCAGAGCAAAACCCCGCTCAGCCAGCGCAGAAAAAACAAAAAGGTATGATAAGCCCACACTCTTTCTGCAAAAAACGTTGAGGTTAGTTGATAAATCCAAGCTGAAAATGGCCGGTCATAAGCAACAAAGGCAGGATATCCAGCAGACCCGGCGACATGGTAACTGTACAAATATATCCAATCATCCCCGAATAATCCAAGCCGTGGAATGTAAATTCCAAAACTTATCAGGGCAAAAAAGAAAAGCAGAACAGGTGGCAGCCAAGCTGACTTCGATAGTTTATTAAGCATCATCATACCTTATAAGAGATTGAGGGGCGGAAACTTAGCCTGTCCCGCCCCTCGGATTTTAATGGTTGAATTTTACTCCATGGCGCCTAAAATTAACGCCAATAACGCCATGCGCATCACCACCCCATTGTAGGCTTCTTCCCAATATCGGGAATGTTTAGTGCTGTCCACATCGATGGGCAGCTCATCCTGGCGCGGCAGTGAATGTAAAATGATCGCATCGGATCGGGCTTTTTCAGAGAGTAATTTTCGCGTGACTTTATAATTCTCAGGGGTTAACCCTTTGCTATCTGTTTTCTCTTCGCGTGCCTTGGTATAGTCCGGCTGTACGACAGGTTCCATGTAAATCACATCCGCTTCGTGAATCACGTCGGCTACATGCTCGGCTACACGGATATTCAAGTTGTATTCTGCGATTTCTTTCTTGAATTCTTCGGTCAGGGCCATTTCTGGCGGGGCAATCGAGATCATCTCTGCATCAAATTGAGTCAGGGCATACGCCATGGAATGCATGGTGCGCATGCGCATGTCACCGATACACAGGAAAGTCAGCCCATCGATGGTGCCTTTTTCCTGTAATACGGTATATAGATCAGTCAAGACCTGGGTGGGGTGTTCCCCCCAACCATCCCCGGCGTTGATCACCGGGATACTGGCCCATTTGGCAGCCTCGTGTGGTGCTCCCTGTTGAAAGTGGCGCATAACCAGAACGTCCCCATAGTATTCCAGCATTTTCACCGTATCTTTGATCGATTCCTGATAAAAATCCCCGGCTCGGGTCATTTTGGCATCGGCAAAACCAGTGACATGGCCTCCGAGTCGGTGCATCGCCGCTTCATGAGCCAGACGCGTTCGTGTGCTGGGTTGATAGAAGGCGGTTACCAGGGTTTTCTCCGCCAATAAATCGGTGTTCTTGCGGCTGCGCGCAATCGGTTCCAATTCATTAGCGACTTCAAAGACATGGAAAAATTCCTCTCGCTCAAAATCTTTCAGGGACAATACATCACGACCTAAAAAGCTACGCATATGGAAGTCTCCTTTGGGCTAAACAATTCAATTCGTTATGGGCATCAAGAGCTCTCGATCACTATAACGCCTCCACGCGTCGAACTACGTGAAAGCGAAAATACCCGGGAAGAAAATAACTCATTGAATAATCTACAGCACGACCGGAATCATCATACAAATAAGCATTAAAAAACATCAACACATCCCCGCGCTGTATCTCTAAGCTTTTCGCAACTGAGGTCGGTGCTGGCACAGATCCAATCTCGGTATAAGAGTTGGATAAGGCCGGAGTTCCACGCTTCAACAAACAATCCAAAACCGACCCAGTGAAACCTTGATTGAGTTCAGCCTCAGTAAGAATTTCAGCAGGCACGATATCAATCAAATAGGCCACAGGCCGATCTTTTACATAAATAACGCGTTCAATTTGCAGCAATTCGGAACCGGGAGCAATTTTTAGCTTACCGGCAATTTCTTCATCCGCTTCTTTTCGGATGAAATTGAGCGCCCCCATGGATACTTGCAAATTACTTTTTCTGGCGATACTTTCAATACTTTCCAATACTTCAAGACCTGTCTCCAGCACCTGGGGATTACCCACCAGGAAAGTTCCCACACCCTGCCGGCGGCGAATCAGCCCCTGCCCTTCAAATTTCCGCATGGCTTCCCGTAAAGTGGCTCTGGAAACACCCAACTTTTTGGCGAGGTCCGGTTCAGAGGGTAGACGATCCCCCGGAGTAAGAGAGGCCAATAATTCACCCAAATCAGTCTGTAATTGATAGAAAGTATTTCGAATAGGTCCTTCCAAGGTACTATTCCTCCATTAATGATTCAATTATGGTACCGCTAGAAAAGTAGAGGTTAAAATTATTCCTGAAATTTAGTATTCAGATAATAATCGAGTTGCCGCTTTATTGTGTTGGCGAACGATCTCATCCACGTCTTGGGTGATTAATTGTCCATTTTCCACAATCACCTTTCCATGTACAATATTCCAATCCACCCTGTGTGTCTGACAAAACAATAAGGCTGATACGGGATCATGCAAGGCGCCCGCATAATCCAATTTATCCATGTTAACCGCAATCAAATCGGCGCATTTGCCGACTTCCAAACTGCCAATATCGTTTCGACCCAAAACCCCAGCGCCGCCTTTGGAGGCTATCTTTAAGAAATGCCTGGCGGTCAGGATGGGTGGCGTATCCTTGCCGGATAAGGATGCCCCTTCCAACCCGGCGCGAACCCGGCTGAGCAGCATGCCATTCCGGGCTTCGGCAAATAAGTTGGAACTGTCATTACTGGCAGAGCCGTCTACCCCAAGACCAACTTTAACCCCGGCTTCGTGGTATTCCACAATGGGGGCAATCCCGGAGGCCAGGCGCATATTGGATGAAGGACAATGGGCAACCCCGCAGCCATGTTTGGCATACAGGGCAATTTCTTCAGGATTGATATAAACGGAGTGGGCGAACCAAACATCCTTACCGATCCAATCCACGGATTGCATGTAGGCAGCTGGACGCAGTCCAAAGCGTTCCACACAGAAGGCCTCTTCATCTTTGGTTTCCGCCAGATGGGTGTGTAATTGCACCCCATATTGTCGGGCTAAAATCGCACTTTCGCGCATCAGCTCTGTAGTTACGCTGAAGGGAGAACAGGGCGCCAGAACGATCTGAAGCATGGAACCCGGTGCTGGGTCATGGTATTTTTCAATTAAACGAACACTATCTTTGAGAATATGCTCTTCGGTGTCCACCACATGGTCCGGCGGCAGCCCGCCCTTGCTTTGCCCCAGACTCATCGAACCTCGGCTGGCGTGTAATCGCAGGCCAATTTCCTTAGCAGCAGCAATTTCATCATCCAATTGGCTGCCGTTGGGGAAAAGATAAAGATGATCCGACGCTGTGGTACAACCGGAGAGCGCCAATTCACTCAGCGCTGTTTTGGTGGAGATATAAATATCGTCCGGGGTCATGCGGCCCCAAATGGGATAGAGTGTCTTCAACCAGTTAAATAAATTGCAGTCCTGGGCAGCGGGAACTACGCGGGTAAGGGTTTGATAAAAATGGTGGTGCGTATTGACCAAGCCAGGTAAAACAACATGACCGCGCAAGTCAATGACGCGGTCAGCTGTTTGTGGTAAATCTTGGGTGGGGCCGACTTCTTCGATAAAGCCATCTCGGATAAACAACCCGGCATTCGGGATTTCCCGATCCGCTACATCGAATGTAACAAGAATTCTTGCATTCTTTACTAGAAGTGTACCCATTTTTGTTTTCAACTTATATTGAAACGGATGATGATGAAGGTTAAAGCAAGTTTAACCGCAAGAATTCAAAAAGTCAATTGTCTGACAATATTGTCTGACATATTTTAAGGTTCAGTCCATCAATTGGGCAGCCAGTAAGGTGTTTTTCATCAACATGGCGATGGTCATCGGCCCCACTCCTCCAGGAGAAGGAGAAATTGCGCCGGCGATATCCCGAACCTCGTCAAAAGCCACATCCCCAATTAAGCGATACCCACGCTTGGTGGAAGGGTCATCCACCCGATTGGTGCCGACATCAATCACCACCGCACCGGGTTTCACCCAATCTTTTTTGACAATTTCGCGTCTGCCCACCGCGGCCACCAAAATGTCGGCTTTGGCACAGGTTTCTGCCAAATCTTTGGTTTTGGAATGACAAACCGTAACCGTGGCGTTCTCGCCAATCAGCAGTAAAGCCACCGGCATACCGACAATGTTGGAACGTCCCAGGACCACGGCGTTCAACCCGGCAATATCCCCCAGCACGCTGTGAATCAATACCATGATCCCCGCCGGCGTGCAGGCGACAAAACGAGGCGCGCGATCTTTCTGCGCCAGCCTGCCAATATTGACTGGATGAATGCCATCCACGTCCTTATCCACCGCAATCAGATCCAGGATTTTCTCTTCGTTAAATTTCTTGGGCATGGGTAATTGCACCAGGATGCCGTGCACTTTCGGGTCGGCATTTAGGCTTCGCACCAATTGCTCCACTTCTTCCTGGGATGCATCTTCGGAGAGTTGATACCCAAAGGAATTCATCCCGGCTTCCTCACATGCTTTGTGTTTCATGCGCACATAGGATTCTGAAGCAGCATCCGTCCCTACTAATACTGTTGCCAACCCGGGTTGAGGTTTATTTTGCTTGATTTTATCCGTAATCTGAACCCTGATCTCTTCGCGAATCTGAGCGGCAATCGCTTTTCCATCAATAATTTTTGCCGTCATGGAGTTCTCCTTTTAACGCCCAAGAATTTCATCAACTTCATATCATAGATAATTCAATTATACTTAAGATATCTTGTATCTACAGCAGCATTTTTATTTGTACAAGATGAAGACCAAAAGTCACTACAAATCCGGATGACATGGTACTGCAAAATTATCAAAAACAGAGTAGAACTTGAGTATCTCACTTTTCGATTTCTTTGAGTAATTTCTCTCAACAATATTAAATTTCCGGAACACTAACAGGTGAAATCGTGTAATGCGGGCAAAAAACAATGTTACCGGGTTTCTCCAAACGGGGACTTTGTAGAGGTACCATCCTTCGCAATAGCATTGTCATGTTACTGCGAAGGATATAAAATTTTCTAAAAAAAGCGACTGTGGCAATCTCCACCTTGAACATATGTGCTTGGAATTGTACTTATTCCAATCCTGCTGGGAGATTGCCACGGGCAAAAAGCGACCTCCTAAGAAACAAACAGACACCGAAACAATTTGAAAAGAAATCCTGGATGCGTGGAGATTGCCTACACCTTCGGACTATTGCCATCCTCGGAACAACGTTATCCGGGTATTGGTGTGAAATCAATGGTATTGGCGTAGGTTGGCGTTGAGCCGGGGATATTTATCACGTCAGCCCATAAACCGCCCCCGGCGAAACCCAACAGCAGACAACCGAACCCATTCTGAGTGAAATCCAGCAATCGTGGAGATTGCCGCGTCCCGCCAAAATGAACCTCGAATAACGGCGATAGGGGCTCCTAAGAAAAAAAATAAGATGGAATGGGTTTTTCTTCCGAGTAAAGAGCGTATGCATTGTGAATTTGTAATGAAACTATCTGGATATCCGGGAAATCATCAACAAGAGCAGACGTTGTATCCACCCAGTGTTAGGGCGCGAGCCTCGCGGCCCTACGGTTACCCCGTTAGACACCTGTACCAACCCGACGTGGAGATTGCCTACCCCTTCTGGGCACAGGCCGCCCCACCGAAATGAACCCCGAACCATGCCGAAAGGAGCTCCTAAGAAACAAAAGTACCGAAAGTGATTACACCCATCTGAAAAGTTTCCTCTAGAATGAAGTGCGTTAGCGTTGTGGACTTACTCGCAATGACACAATATTTCTATATATCTTTTCGGCTTTTTTAGATTACTTGGGGAATTTCTCTCGGCAAAACACAATTTTCAGGAAACAAAATGAGAGGCTTGTATACTTAAGACATAAAGTATATAAAGAAGCATTTAAAATGTATAAGATGAAGACCAAAAGTCACTATAAATCCAGATGACATGGTACTGCAAAAATATGTAAAACAAGATAGAATAATCAAGAAACGAGTACCTATCACAACGCTTCGAGGAGACTGTGGATGAGTAAAATCTGCGTAATTGGAACAGGCTATGTTGGATTGGTAACTGGAACCTGTTTTGCTGATCTTGGGAATGATGTAACCTGTTTGGATGTGGACGAAAACCGCATCGGCAATTTAAAGAAAGGTATCATGCCGATCTATGAACCTGGGTTGGAAGAACTGGTAACACGAAATGTAGAATCTGGCCGTTTGTGCTTCACCACAAATTATGCTGAAGCCGTAAAAGGCGCGGATTTTGCCTTTATCGCGGTGGGTACCCCCTCCGGCGGGGACGGCGAAGCTGATTTACAATACGTACGCTCTGCGGCAGAATCCATTGCTGATCTAGTCAATGATCCCATCGTCGTGGTCAATAAATCCACGGTACCTGTCGGAACCGGTGATTGGGTAACCGAAATTATTACCAAACGCCGTGCCGGCAAACCGCTGGATTTCATGGTGGTTTCCAATCCGGAATTTTTACGTGAAGGCTCCGCGATTAACGATTTCATGTTCCCGGATCGGGTGGTGTTGGGTTCCAGCAAACCGGAACCTGCCAACGCCGTGGCTCAACTTTATGAACCTCTGCGCTGCCCGATCATGGTCACCGATATCCGCACCGCTGAAATGATCAAGTACGCCTCCAATGCCTTCCTGGCCACCAAGATTTCCTTTATTAATGAAATCGCGAACATGTGTGAGGAGATGGGCGCCAATGTCAGTGAAGTTTCCCGGGGTATGGGCTACGATCACCGTATTGGAACACATTTCATCGATGCCGGCCTGGGCTGGGGCGGAAGCTGCTTCCCCAAAGACGTTAAAGCGCTGGCTCATATGGCCGTGCTGCACGGTACCCATCCCCAATTATTACAGGCTGTGATCGAAATTAACCGCAATCAGCGCCGTCGCGTGGTCTTAAAACTGCGCAAGGCATTGGGCAGTCTGGATGATAAAGTAATCGGTATTTTGGGCATTTCCTTCAAACCCAACACCGATGATATCCGCGATGCGCCGTCCCTGGAAGTGATTCATTTATTGCAAAATGAAGGAGCCGTCATCCAGGTATATGATCCACAGGCCATGGAGAATGCCAAGAAAGAGGTCAAACGGGTTAAGTTTTGTGAGAACCCATATCAGGTAGCCGATGGCGCCGATGCCTTGATTCTGGCGACCGAGTGGAATGAATTTAAACAAATTGATTTCAAGAAAATTCACGCCTTGATGCGTCAACACATCATTCTGGACGGACGCAATTTATGGAATCCTGAATTAGTGCGCTCACAGGGATTTAAATACTACGATATCGGCCGCGGCACCAATGGCGAAACCGAATAATCTCCTGAAATCAGAAAACAACTTGCGTGGGTCGGCTTGATCCACGCAAGAGTTTTTTCAGAGGGAAAAGCTAATGTCGACAAACCTTGAAATACCCCACAAAAACACAATTACCCTATTCAGAAACAAAAAGCAGAATAAAACCCCCATCACCATGGTTACTGCGTATGACTACACCAGCGCTATGATTGCTGACGCAGCTGGTCTGGATGCCATACTCGTCGGGGATTCCCTTGGAATGGTGATGATGGGCCACGAAACCACCTTGCAAGTCAGTATGGATATCATGGTTTATCATTGCCAATGTGTTTCCAGAGCCGTAAAACACGCCTTTGTGATCGCCGATATGCCTTTCCTTTCCTACCAAATCTCCAACGAAGAGGCTGTCCGTAATGCCGGCCGTTTGATCTCGGAAGGCGGGGCGAATGCTGTCAAACTAGAAGGCGGGATGGAATTTAAGTCAGTCATCAAAGCCATCTTGCATGCCGGTATCCCCGTGATGGGACATTTAGGCTTGACCCCGCAATCTGTTAATCAGATGGGCGGATTCGTGATGCAGGCTCGTCAGTCGGACCAGGCCCTAAAACTCATGGATGATGCTCATTGCTTGCAGGAAACGGGCTGTTTCAGTCTGGTATTGGAATCCATCCCGGCTAACCTGGCAGATTATGTGAGTAAGCATCTACAAATCCCCACCATCGGTATTGGAGCAGGCAATGGCTGTGATGGTCAGGTCTTGGTCTGGCAGGATATTCTGGGCATGAATGCCTCTTTCCAACCCAAATTCGTCAAAGCCTACGCTAATTTACATCAAACCATCACGGACGCCCTCAGCCAGTATCAACAGGATGTGCAAACGCGAGCTTTCCCATCCACCGAGCATAGCCGGGAGATGGATGAGGACGAATGGAAACATTTCATGGGCTGCATGCCTCCCAGGGAAGACTGATGCCATCCATTCTCATTATTGGCAGCGGCGCCATGGCTAATGCCTTCGCCGCCAGATTTTCACAAAACAAGGATTGTTCAATCCAGCTCTTTAGCGAATGGGAGCAGGGAAATCAAGCCATCCGTGAGCAGGGCATTCACTTTACCCAGGCTGGGACCATGCTTCATATTCCGCCCCTATTCGCGACCCACAAGATCGATAAAACTAAGCCAGCCGATTTAATTCTGGTGTTTGTAAAATCCTGGCAAACCGAGCAAGTCGTCCGTCAGGTACAGGATAAACTCCTCCCAAAGGGAGTGTGCATCACCCTGCAGAATGGGTTGGGAAATTACGAACTTCTCAGTGAGCTTTTCGGTCAGGATCATGTCAATCTCGGAACCACAACCCTCGGGGCAACCCTCGAAGGTCCGGGCAGGGTGCAGGTTCATATGCAGGGCACGATAACCATTGGCCAGCATCCCAGCAATAGCTGGATCATTCCGCTTTTTCAATCTGCAGACTTTAGCATTGAAAGCGTTCCCGATCTGGAGAGTGTCATCTGGGGAAAGTTGATCATCAATGCAGTCATCAATCCATTAACAGCTTTACTGCAAGTCCCCAACGGCGGCTTGGATGATGACCTTTACAGCCTCGCTCTGGCCGACGCCATTATTGATGAGATCCAGGATCTACTTAAACACAAGCAGATCTCCCTGCCCTACCCCGACCCTCATCAGCGAATCCGGGAGATTATTGCTCAATCCGAAACCAACCATTCCTCCATGTTCCAGGATTGGCAGCGCAACGCACCCACTGAAATCGAAAGCATCACCGGGGCAATCCTCAAGGATGCTGCGGCTTATCAACTGGAAATGCCGGTCAACCGTACCATTTATCATCTGGTGAAAACCGAATTAGCCAGAAAACTGAAAAACAATTCTTAAGACTACAAGGCACAACAATGAAGACTGCTAAAACCATTCAAGAAATTCGACAACTTAGAACCGAGATGAAAGGCAGCGTGGGGTTTGTTCCCACCATGGGTTTTTTGCATGCCGGTCACATCTCCCTGGTGCAAGCCGCCCGCTCGACCTGTGAGCATGTGATTGTCTCCATCTTTGTCAATCCAACCCAGTTCGCTCCAACCGAAGATCTGGCCGCCTATCCCAGAGATTTGGAGCACGATTTGGCATTATTAAAAAACGCCGGCGTGGATTTAGTCTGGCTGCCGGATAATGAGATTATGTATCCGGAGGGATTTCAAACCTGGGTCAGTGTGGAAAATTTAACCAAGCCGCTGGAAGGGCAATATCGTCCCGAACATTTCCGCGGCGTGACCACCGTGGTTGCCAAATTATTTAACATGGTCCAACCTCAGCGAGCTTTTTTTGGTCAAAAAGATGCCCAGCAGGCAGCGGTTTTACAGCGCATGGTGTTGGATTTAAACTTCCCCATTGAGATGGTCATTTGTCCCATCGTGCGTGAGCCCGATAACCTGGCCTTGTCCAGCCGCAACACCTATCTCACCCCGGCAGAGCGAAAAGCAGGCACTGTTTTATCCAGATCCCTTTTCGCCGCCCGGGATTTATTTCTAAAAGGCGAAAGACGATCCGCAGCTCTGATTGCCTGCATGCGAGAGATGATTCAAAACGAACCTCTTGCAAAAATTCAGTATATCTCTTGTGCAGATCCATTATCATTGCAAGAAGTTGATACCATTGAAAAGCAAGCCTTACTTTCCATGGCGGTTTACTTTGGCAAAACAAGACTGATTGACAATCTTTTGCTTAAACAGGTTGATTAAAACTTCATTAACCACCATAATAAGAATGGATGGCTTTTAGAAACCCACTATGGAGGATATTTTTTACAATGAATATTGAAATCAAAAACCTTAAACGTTGCGATCTGGTCACCCTTTCAGGCAGAATCGACAGTGAGACTTCCCCAAAACTAGAAAAAGAATTGGCAGCCATAACCGCTGCGGATCGATTCAAATTTGTTCTGGATTTAGAGAAGGTGGAGTTTATGTCCAGTGCAGGGTTACGCGTCCTGGTCAATGTGCAGAAACTCTGCAAACGCTATAACCGCGGAGAAATCGTCCTCGCCAGAGTCCCGAAGAATATTTTTAATGCCCTGGATTTGGCCGGTTTCACCTCGATCATTAAAATCTTTGATGATACGACCCTTGCTGTGGGACATTTCTAAAGAACGCATGAAACAAATCAGCCAATCCTTTCCGGGCAGATATGTTCAGTTAAGAAATATTTGTGATTTTATTAAACCTTTTGTTGAAGAATCCGGTTTCTCGGAAAACGAAACCTATGAGATCCTGATGGCCGTTGATGAAGCGTGTTCGAATATTATCGAACACGCTTATGGTGCAGAAGGCATCGGCGATATTGATTGCAGTTGTTCATTTGAACCGCCAATACTGACCGTTCTCCTGCGCGACAACGGCAAATCCTTCTCTCCCAGAGACATCCCAAAACCCAATATTAAAGCTTCTTTGAAGAACCGAAAAAACCACGGTTTGGGTTTTTTTATCATGCAAAAAATTATGGATGAAGTTCAATATTCTCCCAATATGGGAAATGGCAATCAATTAATCTTACGGAAAACTCTGGAAAAATAACCTGTGAGTGATGAGTTCGCCCAGCTCGAATGGCATATCTTTCAACAGTTTGGGGAAGAAATCCTTAAACAACCCACAACCCTTGATGAAACACGCCTGATCTCTAAAACCATTGAAGAAATGTTGCTTGTTCCCTGTAGTATCTGGCTTTCTCCGGATTATTTTCCCCTGCCAGGCGAAGATGATCCACTGCAAATTGTTAATGAGAACGCACCCGAATTAGTCTTTCAAGCATTTACCACATTTAAAAATGAACATACACAACCCGGAACAAAAATTGAACGAGAGAATAATGTGATCGTTCCTTTGATTGCACAAGATTGTTTGTTAGGTCTGATTCAGATTCAAAGCAAGGATGCCTCTGCTTTACAGGCTACACAGCTTGATTATTTGGCCCGCATAGCAGCCCAGAGTGCCCTTGGAATTCAAATTAATCGGCAGGTGATCCTGAAGAATTGGCGCTTTCAGCAGCTGGCATTGGTCCGCTCGGTAGGTAAACAAATTTCCACCGTTATGGATCTGGATGACCTTTCCGCCAGAGTCACCCAATTGATTCAGCAGACCTTCAACTATTATCATGTCGCCATTTTTACCCAGGAAGAAACGCCTGATTTGCTGCGCTTTCGTTCCTCATACCCACTCAACAACAGGTTATCCTCCGTACCCCTGGTCGCTAAATCGGTGCATAAAGGGATGCTCGAGTATGTTGGAAAAACGAATTCGTCGCTGCTCGCCAGGGATGTTACGAGAGAGGACAAATATCAATATTTTGATGATCTTCCAGAGACTCGCTCGGAATTTGTCTTGCCTTTAAAAATAGAAGACCGTCTATTAGGCATACTGGATATTCAAAGCAAAAAGCTGAATGATTTTCATGAGATCGATTGTATGGCCTTGGAAGCCCTGGCAGATCAGATCGCCATTGCGATTGACGGTATCCTGCGGTATAAAGATCTCAAACGCAATGCCGAACAGATGCGGGTCGTTTACGAAGTCAGCCATGCATTAAACTCCATCCTGGATTTCGACAAATTATTGGATGAAATCATCCAGTTAATCCATCAACGATTTCAATACCCTTTTGTGCAAATCTACACAGTTTCTGTCACAACACAAAGAATCATCTACCGCAAAGGCAACCTGCCCATTGAAAATCCTGGGCTGCTGGATAATTTGGCCTATGATCTCAATGACTCGCACGGCATTATTCCTTGGGTCGCCAGAGAGGGTAAGACGAAATTGGTTAATAACACCGCCCGTGAACCTCTCTACCATTCACGGGGACTTGACTATCTGGGTACACAATCAGAATTAGCCATTCCTCTCGCTTTTGCCGGTGAAATCCTTGGCGTGCTGGATATACAAAGCAATTTGCCTGACGCCTTCGATGCCGAACATAATTTAGCCCTGTTGGAATCTCTGGCAGCCAGTATCTCACTGGCTATGCGCAACGCTCGGCTTTTCCGTTCCGAACAATGGCGCCGCATGGTGGCCGATAGTTTTCAAGATGTGGCCACATTATTGCCCCGATCGGTGGAACTTCACACCCTGCTGGACGAAATACTCAATAAAATCGAACAGGTCCTGCCAACCGAAGCCTCTGCCATCTGGCTGTTGGATTCCGCCGATGTCCCCGATTTGCGCCTTGCCGCTGCCCATTGTGTCGACCCATCCCTGGTTATTCAAATTCATCAGGAATCTCGCTCCGTTCGAGAATGGTTAAAAAAATCCATGGATACCCAGGGAACCACCATTCGTATGCCTGAAGATCCGTTTGGTCCACTAGGCCAAGCCTTAGGTCTACCTCAGGACTATTCCTCCATTGCTGCTCCGCTGTATGCCAATGAGCAACCCCTGGGCCTGATCACCATAGCCCACCCGGAACCGGGGCGCTATGGCAATGAAGCCCGTGCAATCACAGCAACCTTTGCCAATTATGCATCCATCGCCATCAAAAATGCTGAATATTATGCCGAAAGCCAAACCAACGCCTGGGTGGCTACCACCCTGCTGCAAGTCGCTGAAGCCTGCCAGAACGCGGAAAGCGTGGATGATCTTCTCGAAATGCTGGTCCGCATTACGCCCATGTTGGCCGGCGTTAATAAAGCCGCCGTATTTTTGTTTGACGCTCTTTTTCAGGGCATGACTTTCAAAGCCGATTATGGTATCAATCCCATTCTGGAGAAGAATCTGATTCTCTTATCAGAAGCCAGAGTTTTCACTCAAATGCTCGGAAAATCCAATGCGATCCTGATCGAAGACCCCAATCAAGCCTTCGCATGGTTCACCGATGACTTATGCAGTCCGGATGAGGATGCCTTTCTGATTCCCCTCTCCACCCGGCAGGAAACTCACGGGGCATTATTAATCACCCTGAACCATGCCGTGAACGATTCCTCCCATCAGAATGAATTTGAAAAAATTATTCGCATCATTGAAGGCATCACCCGCCATACGGCCACGGCCCTGGATAATCTCATTAACCTGGAGAACCGTCAGCAGGAATCCTACGTCACTGAAGTCTTGTTGCAGGTTGCCCAAACGGTTTCCTCCAGCAATGATACTGTGGAAATGCTCACCAATATCACCTATCTGGTCAATCTCCTGGTTGGCATCCATACCAGCCAAATCTTCACCTGGGAACGGGAAAAGCGATGTTTTTTGCCTTTATTACCCTCCACCTCCGATGATCACTCATTAATGAATGATTTCAGGCAGCAAAGCTTCACCCATGGGAGTTTTCGCGCTTTTTCACAAGCCATGGTAATGGAAGAGCCGCTCTGGTTGATCCTGCCACAAAACATGGCAGAGATTGCGTCCATTCTGGATACCCATGGATACCCCGTCAATGAACTAAATCACCACCCTGAAAGTTTCAATACACCCCTGCTCCTGGTGGTCCCATTGGTGGTGAAAGGTGAACTATACGGCATGCTGACCGCCGTGGATGATGGCCTGTCGCCCCGTTACCGTGAGAAGAGATTGGAAATCCTTACTGGCGTCAGCCAACAGATTGCCATTGCCATGCAGAATGAAAAATTGCGTTTGGAGATGATCCGCAGCGAACGCATAGAACAGGAATTTAAATTAGCCAAGAACATCCAACAAACTTTTTTGCCCGATCACCTGCCGCAACTGGATCACTGGAGTATTCAAGCCATCTGGAACCCAGCTATGGAAATTGGCGGCGATTTTTATGACGTCTTCCATGTGGATGCCAAGCATCTTGGGCTGGTCATTGCGGATGTTTCGGATAAAGGCATGGGCGCGGCCCTCTATATGACAGTCACACGTACCTTGATCCGCGCGAATGCGCATGGCGTCCTCTCCCCTGGAAAAGTGCTGGCGAAAGTAAACCAGCAATTATTACTGGATACCCAGAATGGGATGTTTGTGACCGCCGTTTATATCATTTTGAATATCGAGACAGGTGAATTTGAGTATGCCAACGCCGGACATAATTATCCTATTCTCTACCAGCCCGATTGTGAACAAATTGTCAGGTTACCGAAGGGAAATTTGGCATTGGGCGTGATGGAAAAAATTGTTTATCAGGATCATCATTTCATCACCGAACCCGGAGATACCTTATTCCTCTATACCGACGGTATTACGGAAAACTTCTCCCCAGATGGAGAAGATTTTGGGGAAGAACGCTATCACAGTCTGATTAGGCAGTATAATACCGGAACATTAATTGACTTTATGGAAACCATTAAGAAAGAAATTAAAGCTTTTCACGGTGATGCTCCTCCATCGGATGACATCACCCTTTTAGCCATACAATACATTTATAAATGGAAGCACAAGACTCAATGAAAAAAACACAATACGCCATCCTCTGGGATATGGACGGCACCTTAATTGACACAACCGATATGCACATGGAATCCTGGGTAAAAGCCATGGCTCGTTACGGGAAAGTGATTCAAAAAACGGAAACGTTGGAACATTTCGGAAAAAATAATCGCTCCATCACCCCGCTCTTTTTTCCGGATGCCTCCCCTGAACTGATCGCAGAAATTTCAGACCAAAAAGAAGCTGATTTTCGAGACCTGGTACCTGGCAACGCAGTGGTGTACCCGGGGGTTTTGGAATGGTTGAAGGTATTCCAAGCGCAAGGGATTGTGCAAAGTATCGCATCCTCGGCGCCCATGGATAATATTGATGTTCTTCTGGATGAAACCGGCATTCGCGAGTATTTTGATCACATCGGCTCGGGGGCTTACATTCCAGGAAAACCGGACCCCACCTTGTTCCTCAATGTCTCAACAGCCCTTAATATTCCCCCACAAAATTGTCTGGTCATCGAAGATGCCCCGGCAGGCATTGAAGCCGCCATACGTGCCAGTATGCCTGTTGTGGCTATTACCAACTCCAGGCCAGCCAGTGATTTATGCGATGCAAATTTAATCATCAAGGAATTTTCAAGCGCAGCTTTACACCAGGTCGAAGAAAAATTCCTGGCTTAACGGCCAAAAAATAGTTCGTACCAGATATCGATGTTGCGCACCGCGGTGGGTGTGGCGAAGACAAAGGGTTCCAGGGTGGCTTCCCCTTCCGGTGGGGCAACCGGCACAATGGGGTAATCCCCGGCCTGAATCATATGTCCATCTTCACGAGCCCATTCTTGGACTGCATTAACCGATGTAGCATACGCTTGTTTGGTAATCAGATATTGCTTTGTGGCAAACATATCGGTGACCTGTAATTCAAGCATGCCATGCTGCTCACGTAAATTGAACAACTCAGCCAGACGGTTATTCAAATCCAACATCAAAAAAGCCACCACCACAATGATCAGGATGGTGATAAATTTCCGGGTTGGCAATTTTCTTCGTTTTTCCCTAACTTCCATGCAATAATCTTACCTCATGGGGAAAACCAATACAAGGTAAAAAAAATCCCTTCTTTAATGGAAGGGATGATCTTGTGCCGGAGGAGGGATTTGAACCCTCACGGGCGTTAGCCCACTACGCCCTGAACGTAGCGCGTCNNGCCCACTACGCCCTGAACGTAGCGCGTCTGCCAATTCCGCCACTTCGGCTCGTGACTGGTTGAATTTTATCGTTAAACGGCAATTTGTCAATCCTTGGGGGAAAAAATTGGAAGCAAAGGCATAACTCAGGGATTCAGGTGAACCACGGCAGCCCAGTCCGAATTGGAACATTCCTTGCACTTCTTTTTCAAAGAGATAGTAAAATCTATTATGTATGGATTTAACGAATAACATTAACGTACACGCAGGATTGCCCATGAATGAACCCATCATAAAGCTGACCAATATACTCACCGGCGAGAGTGGCACATTCTTAATTCACTTTCTTTTATTCCTGCCCGTCCTGCTCGCCGCACAATTGGTTTGGTTGAATCGAAAAGGGATTACCCCGTCCGATCGCAATCGATTATTCCTCGGTTTCGGTGTATTAATTCTGATTCAAACCATCAGCCTGCTTATTGCAATCTTGTATTTACCGGTCATGGTTCAAATTCAATTGTTTCCCGCCATCCTGGAACGATCAACCGCTATCGCAACGTTGCTTATATTGATCTGGATGTGGATTTCCGATAAACACAAACGATTGATCGATCCCTTGTTCGGTTTTCTGTTGTTGGTTAACCTCATCCTGTTTTTCTACACCCTCCTCAGTCAAAATCAAACCACTATCGGAGCTAACTTTAACGCCACCTGGTTCGATATCGGCTGGCAGGTTTTCTCCGCTCTGGCAGCCCTACTGGGTATCCTGGTCTTGATCTTTCTAAAACCCAAAAATTGGGTTTTAATGTTCCTTTTCTCCGGGGCTCATCTGGCAGCTTTTATGCTGCACATTTCCCTGAATGATGGTTCTGGTAATTTTTCCTTCCTGGTGCGCCTGTCTCAGATCTTCACCTATCCCCTCATTCCATTTATCTTTCAATCTCTCCTTCCGGCGGCCGAGGCTCAGAGTTCTATTCCAAACCAGGTGCCTGCACCACCCGTTGTTGTCGAAGCTGTCCAGCCTGTACCCGAAAGTAAGGTCAACAGTAAGGTGGATTATCCTATGCTGCACACCTGGACCGGTATTCTGGAAGAAGAAAAGCCCGATAAAATCCTGATATCCGTCTGCCGTGCACTGGCAACAACCTTAAAGGCCGATTTATGCTACATCATCTCCAGCGAAATCAGCCAGAAAGATTTGCTCATTCAGGGCGGTTTTGATTTAATCCGTGAAGTAGAAAAAACCGGTGGAAGTATTAAGAAGAACAAGCTTCCCCTGATCACGCGAGCCCTGGAAAATAGTGAGAATTTACAGCTTACCCTGGATGGGGATAAAGCTGCAGACATTCCTGCGCTGACCGCCTTACTCAACCTTGAAACGGATACCAACATCTTGTTACTGCCCATGGGCAGTTATTCTACGGTGAAAAGTGCTGTGCTGCTGCTCTCTCCTTATTCAAAACGCACCTGGTCCGAAGAGGAACAACATCAGGTGGAACCGATCAATCGAAATATCAATAAGTTATTCGAAAATATCTCCCACCGCACACAACTATCCCTAGACAATGAGCATTTTGCCGAGCAGGTGACCCAGTTGGAAATTGCCAACCAGGAATGGCAGGAGCAGAACAGATCCAAAGAAGAGCAATTGCAGGCAGAGAAATTGGAAAATGAACGGCTCCGCCATGAAATTGAATCCCACATGGCCCGTATGCAGACCATGGTGGAAAAATCTCAATACGACGGGATTGCAGCTCGCTATCAACAGAATCAAAGCGTTATTGAACGATTGAATGCCAATAATGAAGAATTGAAGATGCAGCTGGATGAACTCAAAGCAGCCATGTTTGATATTGATTCCCATGAAGCCACCAGCGAAATAGCCAAATTTAATGGATCCACTGAATTGGAATCCATGCTTGCTATTCAATTGGAATCCCAGGAAGTGATCTCGCGCCTCTATCGGGAAAATCAGAGCATGCAGAGTGAGTTGGAACAACTTTTGGTCACCCCATCCAGCACAAGTGGCAAGGGACCCATTGAGGACAAAACCAGCATAGCATCCCAGTTCGAACTCAAAAAAGCAGCCTGGTTTGAACAAGTTGAACAAAGGAAAATGCAGGAAAACCAAAAAATGCTATCCGCAATTCAGCATCAAATGGATGAGTTGGTGGATCAAAGTACCACCATTAATCCTTTTATGGATGAAAAGGAATTACAAAAACGGATTCATAAACTCCAGCAAACCAGCAGCCAGTTGAATAACACGGTCAAGACCATTGCATTCGATGAAAAACAAATCACCTTCCCCCAGTTATTGGATGAAATATTTGAAAGTTTAAACCCAACTGTCATTCTCCAGGATTTGACCCTGCGCGTGGATATTCCGGATGGCATGAATGACGTTCCGATCCATGATCACAAAATCTCACCCATGATGAAAACACTGCTGCAGGATTTAGTGCAATCCTTAAAACAGGATGAATGGTTGAGTATAAAAATTGAAAAACAAAATAAAAACCTGATTATTCACATTTCCATGGGCTGTTCCCTGGAACTGCAGAGTATAATACTGAACATGTTAGGTGCTACCATGATCAGCCCGGATGAGCTGGACTCTCACTTTGGACTGCTCCTAACCAAAAACCTTGTCGAATCCATGCAAGGTATGATTGAATCAACTGAGAATACATCGGAACAAACCAATCTCTTCATTCGTTTACCTATTGACTAGAATTAAAAAATCAGGACAAAATCCTATGCAAAAAAAGCATCCATTAACTTTCACCCTTTTCATCATCATGGGAATATCAGCACTATTTTTATCCAGTTGTTCAGCAATTGCGGCCTATCTTCCAGGTAATTCAAACCCAAATCATCTTGTCTTAGCCCCGGCAGACTCCACCGCCACCCTGACCCCATTTTTACCCGTCGCATCCACGCCCACCCTAAACGCAACCGTGACGCCGCTGGTCTCAAATACCCCCAGCTCAACCCCGACCATCTTTACCCCAACCCCACTCCCCTGGAATTTTGGGCTGAAAGAGCCGGAAGGTCAGGTTAGAATTGCCTTGCTGGGTTCGGATTACCGCCCATCCGGCGGTTTCCGTACCGATGTGATCATGATTGTTTCCATTAATCCGGAGAGTAAATCCGCCACCGTGGTTTCCTTCCCGCGGGATTTGTACGTCCGTATGCCGGGACATGATCAGGAAAGAATCAACACTGCCTTTCCGTACGGCGGATTTGACCTGTTCAACGCCACACTCCAGGAGAACTTTGGATTCCAGGCGGATTATTATGTCATGACCAATTTCACCGGGTTCGTCAACATCATTGACAACCTGGGCGGCATTGATGTGAACTCCGGGCAAGCTTTTTCGGATAAATGCGACCTACCCGGCGCATCCAATGGCTATTGCAGCGTAGGCGTTGGATCAGTGCACATGAATGGCGCCATGGCCTTATGGTATGCCCGTGCCCGCTATAGCACCAGTGACTTTGACCGTACCCGCCGCGCGCAGGAGATTATCTTGGGTATCTTTAACCGCCTGCTGCGCTTCGACGTTCTCACCAAAATCCCTTCGCTATACAATATTTATTCCGCCAATGTGGAAACCAATCTGGATCTGGCTACTGTGCTCAAACTGGCGCCCCTGGCTCCCACCATTGCACAAGGAAACAGCACCCGCAGCTATGCGATCAGTTCCAATGAAACCACGGGTTACACCACCCCAGGAGGCGGAGCAGTTCTCCAACCCAACTACGAGAAAATCTATGCCATCCTAAAAAATGCGCTCTATACCCCTTGATGATGGATCTATTGATTGGATTGCAACCAGCCCGGAATTATTTTTCCGGGCTGGTTTATTTAAGTAGTAAACTGCTGCATGGCTTGACATCCGCGTAAAAAACGCATAAACTTTTTAACAGCACGCAATGCAGTTGGGGGCTAAACCAGCGCATTTGCCCACAGAAAATAAGCAGCACAAAAATAACCTGTCGGGGTCAATCCCGAAAACGTATTGGTAGTTACTGGTAGGATGGAAAAATTCAATCCGAACTCACGGACAGGTTTTTGCGTTGCTTAAACCGGAGGGGATGCGTGTATGCTTGAAAATAAATTAAATGCAGTCGGTCTGCATTTTGATCCGACCCTGGCGGGCAAACGGTTCTTTGATTTCATCCTGCCGGTGCTGGCAGGCTTTGTGGCTTTTGGCCTGGGTTGTTCCCTCCAGGTTCCGTTAAGTCCTGGAGCATTAATTGGCCTGTTGCTGGCCGTTCCGCTGATCCTGTTCCTTTTCATCCCCTTGATTATAAAAATTCCGTTCCTAACGCATAAAGTGGAAGCCCTGCCGGACTGGCTGAAAACGTCTGTGCAATGGCTGGTTTTGTTCGCCTATGCCCTTCTGCTGGGCACTGGATTTAGCTTGAATCTTTCCGCCGCGCCCATCTGGACCGTTCTGTTGCAAACTTTCCTGGTCCTGAGCGGTTTGTTTTTCCTGCTTTATATCACCCGCCGCAGTTGGATCCATTTTCTGCCGCTGGTTTTACCCTGGGAAGGCAGAGTGCGTCTGATTAATTTGGTCCTGCTCGTATTGTTGCTAGCCTGGGGATTTCTGTTCAAGCAAAATGCCCCGGCCTTTTTGCTGATGACCATCTCCGTGTGTCTGGGCTTGTGCCTGGCGCTCAGCCTGCTGCGCCTGTGCCGCGAGAAACGAAGTGTGCAATCCTATTTGCAGGAAGTGAGCGGATTTGTCTTTCTGCTGATCGGTTTTCTGATGCTTCTATTTTCGGTTCGTTAGGGGACGTTATGAAAAAGACTTACCTATATATGGGTTTGATCGTCTTTGCAGGCATGCTGGCGGGCGCACTGGTATGCGGGCTGGTCTGGATGCAGACGC